>DASVQF010000012.1:0-34066 GCA_036389315.1 Pyrinomonadaceae bacterium | reverse complement strand
CCATGCGGCGTCGGGTACATGCAATGATAGAATCGAAGGCGGCAGGCTGGGGAGTGGCAGAATGGCAGAGGCGGACGAAATCTAACAACTCATTGGATCGAAGCGCGAGTTAGCTGGTCTCTCAGCATGGAGTTGTGTGTGGCCGCGTTGAATGCGCGCTCGGTCAATTCGGGCGTTAGGAGCTCCCTCTTGCACGCAGCACAATAAAGCCTTATCGTATTGAATTATGAGCGCAGAACTAAAAGACATCCTTGAACTGAGCGTGGCCGAAAGAATTCAGCTTGTGGAAGATATTTGGGATAGTATTGCTGCCGTTCCCGAATCCCTCTCTTTGACCGACGATGAGCGGCAGGAGCTTGATCGGCGTCTTGAGGCATATGCCCAGAATCCTGATGAAGGTATCTCTTGGAATGAATTGAAAAAGAAGGTGCGCAAATCCGCATGACGTACAAAATCCTTGTTCGTCCTGAAGCAGAGCGTGAAATCTAAGAGGCATTTGACTGGTATGAAGAGCGGAGTGAAGGGTTAGGGGCTGAATTCTTACGTGCCGCAGATGCATGTTTATCAGGTGTGCAACGTAGTCCAGAGGCTTATCAGATAGTTCATGGCGAAGTTCGTCGTTCGCTATTGCGTAGGTTTCCTTACGCGCTCTTTTATCTTATTCGAGAGGACACAATCATTGTCCTTGCCTGCTTTCATATAAAGCGCCGCCCGGCAGATTGGCAACGGCGTGTTTGAATTTCCGAAACGCACCTAACAACTCATTGAACCGGGGCGCGAGTGAGCTTGTCTCTCATGCTAGACTTGGCTGTCGCGGCGTTGAATGCGCGCCCGGTCAATTCGGGCGTTAGATTGCTACTACCTGCTAACATATTCTGGACGAGCATTCAGTCTATGCTTAGTATCCCTATTACACAGGAGACACCATGAAAGCATTGGCGCGCAGGGTGTATCGCAGGCTGAAATCATTTCAGGCGAGTCGAATTAACAAGTTAGACTTCCAAGAAACCTATCCTAGGTTGGTATAGTCCCTCAAACGGGCTCACGGCAATGAACAGGCAATAAAACTAGCGGTCGGCGGCGAATTTGAAGCAGTAGGGTTTCTGGAATTGGAGACGCTAAAGCATATTGGCCTCAAAGAGGATTCCTATGTTATCGACGTCGGGTGCGGGGCTGGGAGATTAGCCAAACCGCTGTCACAATATTTAACGGGTAGGTACCTAGGCATTGATATCGTTTCAGAACTCGTTAACCATGCCCGCCAGATTGTCGGGCGACCAGATTGGCGATTTGAGATTGCCAAGGGGTTAAGCATCCCGGATGAGGATGGGGAGGCCGATATGGTCTGCTTCTTTTCGGTATTTACACATCTCTTACATGAACAGACTTACATTTATTTGCAGGAAGCTAAAAGAGTGTTGAAGCCCGGAGGGAAAATAGTATTTTCGTTCCTGGATTTTACGATCCCCGATCACTGGCATGTGTTCGAATCCAGCGTAGGGGACTTGGGCGTCAACTCCCACCCCCTGAACATGTTCATCAGTAAAGATGCTATTGAGGTTTGGGCGGAGCATCTTGGGCTTCGTGTCCAGGTCATCCATGACGGCGACAAACCTTTTGTCCCACTCTCGAAGCCGGTTGTCTTTGAGAGTGGGACAGTGGTGGAGAAGGTAGGTGGCATTGGACAGTCCGTTTGTGTGTTAAAAAAAAGCCGTGCAGTTGAGGCCAGTGACGACGAATTTTGTGAGGACTCGTAGGGGGATGCGGCCAGAGGAGTATCTAGCCTTGCAATGGTCGGATGTGGACTTTGAGCGCGGCACGTCTCAAGTCCGGCGCGCCCTTGTTCGGCACCAGAAGACTTGGAGTTTTGAAGAACCCAAGACGGCGCGCAGCCGTCGCACAGTTTTCTTGCCTGGGCTACTTCTACAAAAATTAGCAGCGCATAAGCGCCAGCAAGCGGCAGAGAGGTTGAAGCTTGGTGCGCTGTGGCAAGCCTACGATTTGATCTTTTGCAGTGAGCAGGGAACGCCTCTTTCGATTCCAAACCTTACTTATCGTTATTTCCGTCCAATTCTTGAAAAGGCTGAATTACCTCAAATTCGCCTTTACGACCTGCGCCACTCCTGCGCGACGCTGTTGCTTATGGCAGAGGAAAATCCAAAAGTGGTAAGTGAAAGACTAGGACATTCAACAATCGTGCTCACGCTTGATACCTACTCTCACGTTCTGCCTACCATGCAACAACAGGCTACAGCGCGGCTAGAAAAGCTGCTTTACAGCAAAGGCAGCAAGAAAAAGAGCACAGCCTAGAATTTGGCAGATCATTGGCAGACCAGACGACTACGGGCAGCATGTGGCTGCCCGTAACTTATTGAATCTATGGAGGCGGCGATCGGAATCGAACCGATGAATAAAGGTTTTGCAGACCTCTGCCTTACCACTTGGCTACGCCGCCTTGTTGAGGTTGAAGGACTTGTTGGCTTGGCTGTGAGCAACCTGGGCTTGAATTAAGCCTTCACAGCTTTCAAGACATCTAAGAGCCCTTCAAACAGCAGGCAAACAACTTACTATAACCCTTCTGTATTCGTCAATTTGCCGGAAAAATTCGATTAAGTTTCTCAATGCTTTTGCCGGTACTTGATGGCGGCGATAATCATAAGGAGCCCGGCGAAGAGCTGCATTATGACGATCAAGAATCTGCCGCTGTCGTAATAGGTGATCGCGGCTGATATAAAGTTGCACAGGGCGGCCAGGGCCCACAATAGAGATTTAGACATCAGCACCCTCCCGGAGCAGGATATTATAGGCCAATCCTGGGAATCGTAATAGGCTGAGGAAGTGAAGCGGCGCGGGGAAACTCGCTCAGGTTTCCGCGCGCCGCTTGACGTTGGCTATGGCTGAAATTTTGGAGCGGGAGACGAGATTTGAACTCGCGACTTCGACCTTGGCAAGGTCGCACTCTACCACTGAGTTACTCCCGCTTGCGTGATTAGAGATTCTACAGATTCAGCCTTTCTTGTCAAGCGCCGCGACCGAAGATTCAGGCCGGACGGCGGATTCTAAAAATCATAGTGCGAGTCTGACCAGCGGCGCTTGCGAAAGCGATCATCCGTCCAGAAATTCCTGAGTAGCTCAAGGCGCGGCGGCGGCACAGTTCCATTCTCTTCAGGGCCCGGCAGCACTACGCTCACCACATCATAGCGATATGGAGCCTTCATCAGGCCGAACAAGCGCCGGTAGGCTCGTGCGGCGCGCGCGACCTGTCTTTGTTTGCGCAGATCGACGTTCGCTTCCGGCTCGGCGAACCAGTCTGAGGCGCGCGTCTTGACTTCTACAAAGCAGAGTGTGGGCCCATCATAGGCTACTAAGTCTATCTCTGCGGAAACGACTGCGCCGCGCCGGTTGCGCCCGACCGGCACTGTGAAGTTGGAGGCGACCAGGCGATAGCCAGCCCGTTCCAGGTGCCTTGCCGCGAGAGCCTCACCGCGCATGCCGAGGATGAGATGCGGCGCTCGTTCAACTGCTTCTTCAGTATGGGCGGCCCTCGTCTCCGGCTCAGCCCTTCTCCATTTCAGCGGATTGAAAAGTTGCCAGCGCATGCTCTTAAGCCCTGATAGACGTGCTTTCAAAATCCTTCTCGCCAGCGTAATATATCCTTCAAACAGAGCGCAGGGAAGTGAAACGTTTCTATGCTGGCGACAATCTCAAAACTCTTTTCCAACTTCGGCGCAAATCACAATACGGCGCAGCGGCCGTCGAGCCAGCAACCTTCCTTGGATTTCCTGACAGCGGCACAGGTCGAGTTTTATCGTCAGCATGGGTACTTGCATATACCAAAGGTCTTCTCTGCGGCCGAGACAGATCAACTTGAGCGCGAGCTTGAGCGCCTGATAGAAGAGTGGGCCTTTACGGATAAAGGTTGGACTGGGCCCTGGCGGCCGGTTTACATGGACGCCGAGACGGAGGAGAAATCAAAGCTCGTCGCCATGCATGACCTACAGTTTTACTCGGAAGCCTGGTGCCGCGCCGTCACCAACTCGAATCTGACGCTGGCAATGGGCGACCTCCTGGGCCCAAACGTAGAGCTGCATCACAGCACCATGCACGTCAAGCCGCCTGAGACCGGCCATCCCTTTCCCATGCACCAGGACTGGGCCTTTTATCATCATGAGGACGGGCGCTACGTGGATGTGCTAGTGCATCTGACCGACACTTCGCACGAGAACGGCGAGATACGCTTTCTGGACAGCTCACACAAGCTGGGCCCACTCCAACACATCACCGAGACGCCCGAAGGCCCCTGCACACCACACCTTCCCACGAATGAATATAGGCTCGAAGACACCGTCCCTGTTCCCGCCAAACGCGGCGACGTGGTCTGCTTCAATATCTACACCATTCACGGCTCCTACATTAATCAGACGAAAGAGCCACGCTACATAGTCCGCGTGGGCTATCGCGACCCCCGCAATCTACAAACCTTCGGCCAAAGTCTAGGCCGCCCAGGCCCCATAGTCAGAGGCTACCGCACCCGCCTTGAAGGTCAGCAACTACTGAAGCAGGAATAAAACAACTCTCCAGTTTCCCCCACTTGCAAAAATATTTGCATCTCAAAAACATCTTCACCCCTGCAACCTTTCTTGCTATTATGTCCACGCACACTTATACTGTGCCGCCCGACAAGCAGCCAAAACTCCCAAACTGTCAGAAGTCTTACAGCAGTATCAGTAGCAGATTTAGCAAACCGCCGCCGTACGGTATCTCATCATTAGTTGTGACACCGTTCGGAATATTGTCTGCTGTTGTAACATTAAACGGTATATCGCCTGTCGCTCTGACACCATATGGTATCTCGTCTGCAAAGGCAGGGATGGCTAAAGCCATCAAGAATAGGGTAGATCGAATTATTTTCATGATTTGTTCCTTTATGGGATTTATTGGACTAACTGCCGCACTCCGCTCTAGGATGCGGCGGTTTTTCTATACATGCAAATATTTTTGCATCTTTGAGAGAAAGGCAAGCCTCACATGAAATTAGCGACCATCGAAATAGAGAAGCGATGTGTTCAGGCGTCAGAATTGATTCATGCCGGACGGTATGAAGAGGCCAGGAATGAGCTAGGCGAGTTATGGACGGGGATAGGTAAGCGTCCGCAGTTAGACCTTGCGCCTCTTCTAAAGGCAGAAGTCTTGCTACTGTGTGGCACGCTCTCAGGGTGGCTGGGCAGCGCCAAGCAGCTAGACGTACAGGAGAAAGCTAAAGACCTACTTTTTGAAGCCTTGCGTATATTTCAATCGTCTCACCTGAGAATAAAAGTCTCTGAAGCTCAGTACGAACTAGGCATGTGCTACTGGCGATTAGGCGCATACGACGAAGCCCGCGTCGTGTTGAGTGAAGCTGTTCAAGGAAGCGGAGAGACGGAACTAAAAGCTAAAATCTTAATCAGGCGTACTCTTGTAGAAGTCTGGGTCGGCAGATACTACGAAGCATGGGAGACGTTGAAAGAAGCGCAAGCCCTCTTCGACTGTTGCAGCGATTCGGTCAAAGGAAGATGGCACGGGCAAATGGCTCTAGTATTCCGAAGACTCGCCACGATAGAGAACCTCGCAGAATATTTTGATAGAGCTATCCTTGAATATACAGCTTCGATCTATCATTGTGAACAAGCAGGGCATGAGCGATACTGCGCAACTACACTCAATAACCTTGCCTTTCTTCTATACAAGCTTGGTCGTTACGAGGAAGCGCACGAACATCTCGACCGTTCACACAAAATATTAGAACGTCTTAGTGATGCTGGCTTTCTGGCACAAGTGGATGAAACTCGTGCCCGTCTATTAATAGCTGAAGGACGTTACCAAGAGGCGTTACAGGCCATTCGCGGGGCTGTGGAAGCCTTTGAAAGAAGCGGTGAGCAGGCGTTACTGGTGAATGACCTCACTATCAAAGCCACTATTCAAGCGCGTCTCGGAGATGATGAGCGTTCATTACACGATTTTCGCCGTGCTATCAAAGTAGCCGAAAATGCAGGTGCGCTTTCTTATGCTGGACGCGCTGCCCTCTCCATGATAGAGGAGCATGGAGCGGAGCGGCTTTCGGATGTGGAAATTTATCAGGCGTATCGTAATGCCGATAGGTGGCTGGCGACGACGCAGGATGCTGAGGATATTGCGCGGTTGCGGGCTTGCGCGAGGATAGTGACTCGGCGGTTGTATGGGCCGGAGTTGGATGAGTATTTTACGTTGCCGGAGACTGTGTTGAAGTATGAGGGGCGGTTTATTGAGCAGGCTTTGCGGGAAGAGGGGGGAAGTGTGACGCGGGCGGCGAGGCGGTTGGGGATGTCGCATCAGGCGTTGGGGGCTGTGATTAAGACGCGCCATCAGAGTCTAAGGGAGAAGAGGAGTCCTGAGATCAAGCGTCGGCGGAGCATTATTACGAAGGACAGGAGAGCGGGTAGGGGGGTGAAAAAGAAGGCGGGCTGATGTGGAAGCCGTTTGACGAAGAACCTGGTGGGGAGGCCCGGTTACTTGGGGCGGGCTTTGTCTGAATCGCAGTACTTTTGGACTTCGGCGAAGAGGTTGCCGCAGTAGCTATCTGAGAGACGTTCGTCCGCGCACTTCTTCACTCGCCAGCGTATGCTCTCCATCATTTCGGAGGAGCGTGGGACTCCTTCACAGAAATCCCCGGTCGGGCGAGTGGCTTCGAAACAGCCGCTCAGGAAGATATTGTTCAAGATGGCGTCGCTGAAGCCGTGGTGCTCTCTGTGGCGACGCAAACCTTCTGCGAGGCAGCCGTGATCGTCTGTTCGCCTGCCGAACTCTGCGCCCTCTTTGCGCGCATTCGTGGCCGTTTCAAACAACTCCTGTTTATGTTTGGAGAACCAGTAAGCGCCGAGGCCGATGGCGGCGATGATGAGTAGGACGAGGCAGACGCCGGAGATCAGTAGGGCCTTCATCCAATTCGACATAGCAACTCCCTCTCATTTTCTTGTGTGAGACAGCACTGAAAGATTAAGCCAACGGGGCCGTCCAGCACAATGGTTTAATTCCCTCACTCCTCTTGTTTGAACTTCATCCGCGCGCTACACTCAATCGGGTAACGAGCACGGGGAAGTCCTTGCCAATCCCTGCCTTGTCTTGCTCACAAAAATATTTGTTTGAAGCAGGAAGAGAGCATTGATGCCTGAAGGTGCGGATCAAACAGAAGAATTAATGGGCCCAGCGGACGTAGAGGCTACAGATCAGGGGAGCGTGACGCAGGCGCGAAGGGCTCTGCCGCTGGTCGCGGTGGTGGGCCGTCCGAACGTGGGAAAGTCCACGCTCTTCAATCGCCTGACGGGCGAGCGGCGCTCTATTGTCGGGGACGAGCCGGGGATTACGCGCGACCGCATCTACGGCGAGGCGGAATGGAATGGTCGCCGCTTCGCTCTCGTTGATACGGGCGGCATCGTTCCGGATGACGATGCTGTCATTCCCGCCAATATCCTGAAGCAGGCGTCGGCGGCGATTGATGAAGCGGCTGCGCTCCTGTGGGTCGTGGACGTGCGTAAAGGTATAACGCCGCTGGACGAAGAGTTGGCCCACCTGCTGCGCTCGACGGGAAAGCGCGTGCTCGTCGCGGCTAATAAGGCGGACGCCGGAAAGTTAGAGACAGAGGCGGGCGAGTTTTATCGCTTCGGCTTTGAAGAGGTCTTTCCCGTCTCGGCGGAGCACGGCAACGGCCTGGGCGAGCTGCTGGATGCTTTGACCGAAGGTCTGGAAGCGGTTCCTGAAGCTGAAGGCGCGGGCCTTGCGCCGCGAGAGATTCGCTTAGCGATCATCGGCCGTCCGAACGTCGGCAAGTCTTCGCTCCTAAACCGGCTGCTTGGCGAAGAGCGCGTCATAGTCTCGCCTGTGGCGGGCACTACGCGCGACGCAGTGGACACTGTGCTCGAAGTCTCGGGCCAGCCCTTTCGCCTGATAGACACGGCGGGGATTCGTCGCAAGGGGAAGACGGACGAGATGGCCGAAAAGCTCTCGGTCGTGATGGCGCGCCGCAGTCTTGAGCGCGCAGATGTCGCCATCGTCGTCGTAGATGCTACGGAAGGCGTCGCCGCGCTCGACGCAAACATAGCCGGTTATGCGCAGGAGGCTGGCTGCTCGATCATCGTCGCCGTCAACAAGTGGGACGCTGTTTTGAATAAGGAGACCGGCTCAGTGTCCGCCTTCGAGCGGCACTTGCGCGATAAGATGAAGTTCCTGGACTGGGCTCCGGTCATCACCATCTCGGCGCTGACGGGCCAGCGTGTGGAGAGAATACTGCCGCTCGTCCTGCGGGCCAACGAGGCGCGCAATCGTCGCGTGCCGACTTCGCAGCTCAACGCTTTCTTCGAGCGCGCTGTGGCCCAGCCGCGCGGCGGCGGTGCGCCCGCTCCCGTCAAGGGCGGCGTCTCGCGCCTGCATGTTCAATACATGACACAGGTCGGCGTGCGCCCGCCCACCTTCGTCGTCTTCACGGCTGGCGGCCGTCCGGGCCTGCACTTCTCCTACGAACGTTACTTACAGAATCGCCTGCGCGAAGAGTTCGACTTCTTCGCCACGCCCTTGCGCATAGTCGAGCGCCACAGACGTAAGAGCAGGGGCTAGGGTGTCAGATGATTTACCATGACTGAGCAGCAGAAAGAGTTCGCGGAGTTGTTCGAGCGCATGAGCGATGCGGCCATCGTCGTTGACGAGGCCGAGCGGAATGTGCTGGCCTGCAACGCTGCTTTCATAGCTCTGGTCGCCAGAAGGTTTCCTTCGCTCAGGGAAAGCAACATCACTTCGTCGCTCACTTTTGAAAGAAGGAGCGAGCTGGGCCCAAGCGAGGAAGGGCAGGCGGAATATAGACGCGCGACCGTTTTCGTCGGCGGCGAATATCCTCTGCACGTCGGCATCGAATGCTTGGGTTGTCACTGGGAGGATTGCGACAGGGCGACTCTGTGCATCCTGAAGCGGGTGGACACTGAGGCGGAGACGCACGCCGAGGAGGTGACGACGGACGAGGCGAGCGAGCTGTTCGAGTACCTGCGCGAAGCTACAGAGCAACTGGAGGTCGTCAACCGCGTCGTCGCGGCCGTCAATTCCAGCCGGACGATAGATCAGGTCTTCACCCTGGCGAGCGCACAGATGCGCGCGCTGATTCCTTTCGACCGCGCCTCCATCGCGCTCATCGAGCGAGACGGCCAGAGCTTGCGCGTCTTCGCGCTCTCGGGCGAATATGCCGAGCCGCTTTCCGTGGGCGCGCGCGCACGTCTGCAAGGCTCTGTCACGGAGCTTGCGCTCAAGCAGCGCGAGATGATCGTCATCCCCGAGCTGAGCGAGGAGAAGCGTTTCAATCTCTACAAAGACCTGCGCAGCGAAGGCTTCCGCTCGGCCGTCTGCGTGCCGCTCTTCTCCGACAAAGGGCCCATCGGCAGCCTCAACCTGACGAGCCGCACCCCTGAAGCTTACGAGCGCAAACACCTGCTCGCGCTCGAACGCCTCGCGCCGCCCCTCGCCATAGCCATCGAGAAAGTGCTGCTGCTCGAACAGTCCGAGCGCCGCTCAAGAGAGATGGAAGCCTCCGCGCGGCGTGAAGAGCTGGCCGGGCGCATCGGTCGCCAGCTCTCAAGCTCCCTGGACGCCTCGTCCGTACTGCAAGAGACGGTGGACGTGTTGGGCCAATCGCTCGGCGCAGGTCGCTGTCACGTAACGCTCTTCGATGAGCGCGCAGACTACGCGCTGGTCGGTTACGAATACCTCGCGCCGAACTCCGGCGTAGCCTCCCTTCGCGGCCATCGCATCCCTTTAAAGTCGAGCGAGTACGGGCGTCGCGCCCTCAACGCCGACGCACCCGTCGCCGTCAACGACATCAGAGAGCTAGGGCAGGACGAGCTGATCTCTTTGTATGAACGCTTGGGCGTGCGCGCGATCCTCTCCGCGCCGATCATCATGAGCGGAGCGCCCGAAGGCTTGATCGAGCTGCACGATTGCTCCGAGGGACGGCGCTGGACTGAGGATGACGCGAAGCTTTTGGGGATGGTGGCGCGCGAAGTCTCTCTGGCGCTGACGAACGCCCGTCTCTACGAGGCGAGCCGTCGGCGCAGCCTTGAGCTTGAAGGCTTGTATAAGATTTCGCGCGCCTTCTCGACCCTGACCGACATCTCGGAGATCTACGGCCGGCTGACGCGCGCCATCGCGCAGCTTGTCGGAGGCGAACGTTGCCTGATTGCCACCTACGACCGCCGCCGCAAGATCGTGCGCGCGCAGGCCCCTGGCTACAACACGCAGCCGGAGCTGATCGAAGAGTTTCGCTTCAAGCTCGACGATGATGGGCCCACGTCTTACCTGCATCAAACAGGCGAAGCCTTCTACTCGAACGACCCGGCCGGAGACGCGCGCTTCAACCAGGACATCATAGCGCGCTACGGCGTCCGCTCGGTGCTGGCCGTCCCGATGCGTATCAAGCGCGAGCTGATAGGCTTCATCTACGTCGCCAATCGACCGGGCGGGTTCCGCGAGAGGGATAAGCAACTGCTGGAAATCTTCGCCGCGCAGGCGGCCGAGACCATTGCGAACGCGCGACTGTTCGCCACCATACAGGCCCAGGCCGAGCGCGAGGCCGTAGTCAATCGCCTGGTGCTCTCCTTGCAGCAGACGAGCGAAGCCAGGCGCGGCGTCGAAGTCGTCGTCGAGCGTGTCGGCGACCTGCTTGAGCTTGATCGCTGCATAGTCATGCTCTTTGGCGAGGACGAGCGCGCGGACTTTCTGGGCGAGTGGTGCGCGCCCGGCGTTAATCCGATCAGCGAAGACCCGGAGATTCAGGAGCGCTCGCGCACAGAGCACTGGATCAGGACGCATCGCCAGCCTTTGGTCATCCCGGACGTGCAGGCGCACAGCCTCTCAAGGGGCATCGAAGACCTGAACGAGCGGATGAGCCTGCGGAGCCTCTGTGTCGTCCCGATCATGCACCACGGCCGCGCCATAGGCTCGCTGAGCGCGCATCAGACTCGGCGGCGGCGCGTCTGGGCCCAGGACGACGTGGAGCTGCTGATGGCCGTCGCCACGCAGGTCGGCTCTACTTTGGAGAACGCGCGCTTGATCTCGGAGCTGCGCGAGGCCAATCGCCTGAAGGACGAATTCCTCGCCACGCTCTCGCACGAGCTGCGCACCCCTTTGACGGCCATCAAGGGCTGGGTCGAGCTGTTGAGTGAGAGCGAGACGCTGGTGACTGACCAGGAGTTGGCCGAGGGGCTCGAAGTGATACGGGTCTCGACCGTCTCGCTCTCGCAGTTGATCTCGGACTTGCTAGACCTCTCGCGCATACAGCGTAAGGGCTTGCAACTCGAACGCAAGCCCGCAGACATCAACAAGGCCGTGCTCGAAGCCGTCGCGGCCGTCCGGCAGGCGGCCCTGGCGCGCGGGCAGGAGATACGCCTTGAGCTGGACGAGAAGCTGCCGGCCGCTTACCTGGACGCGCATCGCGTGCAGCAAATCCTCTGGAACCTCCTCACAAACGCCATCAAGTTCACGCCCGACGGCGGCAAGATCATCGTCCGCTCGCGCCTGATAGCGCCCGACGGCATCCTGCTCGAAGCGGGCGAGACCGAGCCCACGCGTTTTGTCGTCGTCGAGGTCGAGGACACGGGCGAAGGCATCCCGGCAGATTTTCTCCCCTTCGTCTGGGATCGTTTTCGTCAGGCCGACGGCTCGTCCACCCGTAGGCACGGTGGCTTAGGCATCGGCCTGGCTCTCGTGAAAGAGCTGGTCGAAGCGCACGGCGGCCACGTCGAGGCCAAGAGCGACGGCGGCGGCACGATCTTCACAGTCCGCCTCCCGCTGGAAACTTTTCCGGCCGCCGCACACGATTCTGCTGCTGTCAGGCAATCTCTATAATGAAAAAGGGAAATGGATGAGCGAGCGGGCTATCAGTTGGCAGGTCTTGGCGCGCGAGGGGGAAGCGCGCGCAGGTCTCTTGAAAACGCGCCGGGGCTTGATCGAGACGCCTGTCTTCATGCCTGTCGGCACGCTCGGCACGATTAAGGGGACGCGCTTCGAGGCGCTCGAATCCGTAGAGCTGGATGCGCGCATCATCCTCGGAAACACTTACCATTTGTGGCTGCGGCCCGGTGTGGAGACGATCAGGGCTTGCGGCGGGCTGCACAAGTTTATCGGCTGGGAGCGCGCCCTCTTGACCGATTCGGGCGGCTTTCAGGTCTGGAGCCTGGGCGCTTTGCGCAAGATCAGCGAGGAGGGGACTGAGTTTCGCTCGCACGTTGACGGGAGCCTGCGCTTTCTCTCGCCCGAAATCTCGATGCAGGTGCAGGCCGCGCTCGGCTCAGACATCGTGATGGCTTTCGACGAATGCGCGCCCGGACGGGCGACGCACGAAGAGGCGCGCCGGAGCATGGAGCTGACGGCGCGTTGGGTCGCGCGCTCGCGCCGCAGCTTCGACCAGATGCAGAAGGAGGGGATGGACACGGGCCGACGCGCGCCCGCCGAGGGCTTGAGCGGGGAGCAGGCGCTCTTCGGCATAGTGCAGGGCGCGGGCCACATGGATTTGCGGCGCGAGAGCCTGCGGCGCACGGTCGAGACGGGCTTTGACGGCTATGCCATAGGGGGCCTGAGCGTCGGCGAAGAGAAGAGCCTGATGTATGCCGTCATCGAAGAGCTTGCGCCGCAGATGCCCGGCACTCACCCGCGCTACCTGATGGGCGTCGGGACGCCGGAGGATTTGGTGGAATCGGTTGCGCGCGGCGTCGACATGTTCGACTGCGTGTTGCCGACCCGAAACGGCAGGACGGGCCAGGCTTTTACCTCTCACGGCAGGCTCAACGTCAAGAACGCGCGCTGGGCCACAGACGCTCGCCCGCTCGACGAGTCCTGCCCCTGCTCGGTCTGCCGTCGCCATTCGCGCGCCTACCTGCGCCATCTTTACGTGACGGGAGAGATGCTCGCCAGCATCTTGTTGACGCACCATAACCTCGCCTTCTTCCTTGACACCATGCGGCGCGTGAGGCAAGCTATCCGGTCTGGCGATTTCGCGCGATTTCGGCGAGAGTTCATAGAGCAAGTCGGCGACGGCGTGGAGTGAGCCCGCCCTCGGGGCGCGCGCGTTGGGAGCCTTCACCTCGGAGAACCTGTTTCGCAGCTAAAACCTGATGATTACTTTGGCTATTCTTTTACAATCCGGCGTGGGCGGCTTCATCGTCAACTTCCTCCCGATCTTTTTGATCTTCGCCGTCTTCTATTTCCTTTTGATCGTGCCGCAGCGCAAGCGACAGAAGGAGTTGCAGGAAACGATTGCGAACTTGAAGGCGGGCGACCGAGTGGTGACTACGGGCGGCATCATCGGCACGATTACGGCCGTGCGCGAGACGAGCCTGCTCTTGCGCAGCGCCGATAAATCGATTATCGAAGTCGCCCGCTCGGCCGTCGCCGGTCTACAGGCCGAAGAGAAGAAATAGTTGTTCGAGAGCTTTCAGGGAGGCGCGCGCTCGTAAGCTTCGGGCGTGCCGCTCCGTAGTCCATAATTCCTTATGAAGAAAAAGAACCTGCTGCAACGCTTTATCATTATCGCCATCGTCACACTGGTCGGCCTTTACCTGGTGATTGGCCCACACCGCCGGCCACACCTGAGCGATTTCACGGCCACGGGCATCAAGAATTCGCTGCGGGAGAATATCCGGCTCGGCCTTGATCTGAAAGGCGGCTCGCACCTGGTCATGCGCGTGAGGACGGACAAGTTCCTGCAAACCCTGACCGACAGCAACCGCGCTGCCGTCGAGAAGGCTGCCAAAGACGCCGGCTTCCCCGTCAAGGAATCGCGCTCGAACATCTCCGGCAATAACTACAGCTTCACGCTTGAGCTGACGGACGCCTCCCGCATCAACGAGGCCGTGGAGGAGGTCAAGAAGAAGGTCGATCTCAACGACTGGTCTTCTTCCGCGAGCGGAAACACTGCGACGTGGGCGCTGACAGGCACGGCGCAGCGCAATCTGTCCGAGCAGGCGACCGATCAGGCGCAAAGGATTATCGAGAGCCGTCTGGACGCCGTCGGCGTCGCAGAGCCTTTGGTGCAGCGCCACGGCGGGCAAAGCTCGCACCAAATACTTGTTCAGATGCCGGGCGAGCAGAACCCCGAGCGCATTAAGGAACTGCTCAAGGGTGAAGCGCGCCTGGAACTCGTGCACGTCGTCAGCCCGCCGAGCCCTTCTCCCGTTCAAACGTTTGCGACCGAGCAGGAGGCCGTAGCCTCTCTGGGCGGCGCAGTCCCCTCTAACCGCAAAGTCCTGCCCTACGCCGAGCGCACAGAGCCTACGACGGCAGGCGAGCAGGCAGAGGATGCCAATGCGCAGAAACAGAAGCGTTGGGTAGTGGTCGAATACCCGTCCGTGGTCAGCGGGACGGAGCTTCGGAACGCTTCGGCCGTGCAGGGGCGCGGCGGCGCGGACGACTACCAGATAGCCTTTTCCCTGAAGCCCTCGGGCGCTGATAAATTCGGCCGCTGGACTGGGGCCAACATCAACGAATATATGGGCGTCGTCCTTAACGACGAGGTCAAGTCCGTCGCTTACATCAAGTCGCAGATCACCGATTCGGGCGAAATCTCGGGCCGCTTTACCAAGCAGTCGGCGGAAGACCTGGCGCTCACCCTGCGCTCGGGCGCGCTGCCCGCGCCGATTGAGTATCAGGAGGAGCGCACGGTTGGCCCAAGCCTCGGCGCGGACTCGATTCGCGCAGGCATCACGGCCTCCTTAGTCGGCCTCGCAATGGTCGTCCTCTTCATGCTCGTCTACTATCGCGGCTCGGGCGTCAACGCCGTCATCGCGCTGCTCTTGAACATGATCCTGATGATCGCGGCGCTGGTGCTCTTCAAGGCTACGCTCACGCTGCCCGGCATCGCCGGCATCATCCTGACGATAGGCATGGCCGTTGACTCGAACGTGCTCATCTTCGAGCGCATACGCGAAGAGCTGCGGACGGGCAAGACCGTCGCCTCGGCCATCGAGCAGGGGTTTGCGCGCGCCTTCGTGACGATCATCGATACGCACGTGACGACGATCATCTCGTCGCTGTTTCTGTTTGTCTTCGGCACGGGGCCGATTCGCGGCTTCGCCGTCACCTTAGTGCTCGGCCTGGTCGTCAATCTTTTCACCTCCGTTTACGTGTCGCGCACAATCTTTATCTGGCTCCTCGGCCGCAAAGGACGGCGCATGGAGTCGCTTAGTATTTAACCGCAGTGAAGAGTGACGAGTGACAAGTGCCCAGAGCAGCCCCTCACTCGTCACTTGCCACTCGTCACTTGTCACTGAATTTATATGCTTCAAATTTTTAAAGACGCACGTTTTGACTGGCTGGCCGACCGCCGCATCTTTATCACCATCTCCGTTCTCTTGATGTTGGCCGGGCTGGTTTCGGCCGTCGTCCGTCAGGCCGTGCCCGGCGGCACAGACGCCTTTAACCTCGGCGTCGATTTCAAGGGCGGGACGGTCGTCACCGTCAAGTTCCGTCAGCGCCCCTCGCCCGAAGAGATTCGCGCGGCCCTCAATCGGCAGGGCTTGAGCGACGCCGTCATCCAGCCGGCCACGGATAAGCAGGACGAAGTGCTCGTCAAGCTGCCGCAGTTGGGGCAGGCCGCGACCAGCGAGGCCGAGACTCAATCCCAGGTTGACATCGGGCGGGCCAAGGTCAGGGAAGCACTCAATAGTTTCGGCCCCGAAGCCCAGGGCGAGCTGCGCAACGAGCCGCAGGCAGCCTACAAGATCGTCGGCACGGATGCCGTGGGCCCGGTGGCCGGTCGCCAACTCCGCAACCAGGCCATCGCCGTCACCCTCGCCGCCCTCGTAGGCATCCTCCTTTACATAGCCTTTCGCTTCGAATGGACTTACGGCGCGGCGGCCGTCATCGCCGTCTTCCACGACGTACTGGTCACGCTCGGCTTCTTCTCCATCTTTCAGTGGGAGATCAGCCTGACCGTCATCGCCGCGCTTTTGACGCTCGTAGGCTTTTCCGTCAACGACACCATCGTCGTCTTCGACCGTATCAGAGAGAACCTGCGCCTGCATCGGCGTGATTCTCTCTACAAGGTGACGAACGATTCGATCAACCAGACGCTCTCGCGCACGATCATCACTTCGGGCCTGGTCTTCCTCTCCGTGCTCGCGATGGTCTTGTTCGGCGGCGACGTTTTGCGCGGCTTCAGCCTCGCGCTCACGATTGGCATAGTTTTCGGCACTTACTCTTCAATCGCAATTGCCAGCCCGATCATGGTCTGGTGGCAGCAGCGCCTCGACGCCGGTCGCATCAATACTCCTTCGGCGAAAAGCGGGACGGCCACGGGGCCTGCGCCTCGCAGTACCGGCAAAGCAAAAGCCGCCGTCCTCTGACACGCCCCTACAACCTTTCTGCGGCGCGCATCTGCCCGCGAACAGGTGCGCGCTCGCCCCCGCCTAAAATTCATTTTGCGCTTGACTTTCCTAGTCGTTGAGGCATAGACTGCCCGCGTTGCTGGCCAATTAAATAGCCTTGAAATCGTGCCCGCGTTTCGGTCTTCTGAAACGCACAGGGGGCGCGGTGGTCTATGCTAAGCGGCCAGCCCGTTTTGTGTCATTCCCGCACAGCGGTTGGTTCTCTTGTAGCTTAACGGCGCGGGCAAAAAGCGCCGCTTCGGCCGCTGTCTTCCCCCTCCATTATGTGTGTCGTGCTCAAGGCGGGCCGAGCGAGGCCGCACGCGTGTTTGGGAAAGCTATCTTGATATTTTAAATTTCGCACCCCTGATCCATTTGGCACCGGAATAGGGAGGATAAACACATGTTCGATCATCTGGTCGAGTCCACTTCGCACAAGGACGATATTGCGCGGAAGGGCTCGTTTATTCTCGGGACGATTGTCGTCTACGTCATCCTGGGCACGGCCCTGCTCGTGTTCAGTATTTGGCAATACGACGCGTACCTGGAGAATCAGAATCTGGAATTGACGACGCTGGTCGCGCCCGTGCCCGTCATGCCGCAGCAGGCTACGCCTGAGCAGAAACAGGCCAAGCCCGCTGAGCAGCCCAAGGAGCAACAGGTCGCGACACGTACGGAACTGGTGGCCCGCGTTGACCAGCCGATTGCTCCGAAAGAGGTCTCGGCCGTCGCCAGCAAAGTGCCGCCGATCCCGAAAGGCGTTCCCGTAGCGATTGGCTCGTCCAACACTGAGGCGACCGTTTCCGGCCCGATTGGAACAGGAGTCGGCACAGGCACGGGCACAGGCACAGGCCCCTCTACGCCGAGCGTGGTGGTTGCTGATGAGCCGCCTCCGCCGCCGCCCAAACCGTCACCGCCCAGACCGACAGCGCCGATCTCTGGCGGCGTCCTGAACGGTAAGGCCATCAGTCTGCCGAAGCCGCAGTATCCGGCCATCGCCCGCACGGCGCGCGCCTCCGGCACTGTGACCGTGCAGGTGACGATTGACGAAAACGGCAACGTGATCTCGGCGCATGCTGTGGGCGGACACCCGCTCCTGCAAGCGGCGGCCGTCGCGGCAGCCCGTCAGGCGCGCTTTTCGCCGACGAAGCTTTCGGGACAGCCCGTCAAGGTGACGGGCGTCATCACGTACAATTTTCTTCCGCAATAGTAGTAATGGGCCCGGCGCGTCCGCCGCCAGCCTCCGAACCCTTGAGAGGGGTCACGGGCGTGGCGGACTTCCTCGCGCGGGCTTCAGTGTCGGCTCTTGACGAATGTAATAAAACCTTTTGGAGGGGTTCACCGTGACTATTCTAACAAGCCTTCTCGGAATGAAAGCCCTGAGCTTTCTAGTCTTTTTGTGGCAGGAAGCGGCGACCAGCCCGGGTGCCGCCCCGGCCGGTGATAGCGGCTCGCAGTTCACCATCACCGAGATGATTAAGAACCTCGGCGGCGTCGCCCTCGGCGTCGTCGTCATCCTCTTAATCATGTCGGTCTACGCTGTGGCCATCATGGTCGAGCGCTACTTGACCTACAGGGCCGCCAAGCAGCAGTCGCGCGAGTTCGCGCCGCGCGTCGCCCAGGCCCTCAAGAACGACCGCATCGAAGAGGCCATCAACATCAGCGACAAGCATAAGAGGTCGCACCTGGCGATGGTGGTCAACAGCGGCTTGCAGGAGTTCCGCGCGCACGAAGGAACCTCTGACATCTCGGGCGACGAGATAGAGGCCAGCAAGCGTGCGCTGCAACGCGCCATCGCGATCAAGACGGCGGAGTTCAGGCGCGGCCTTTCGGGTCTGGCGACCATCGGCTCGACCGCTCCGTTCGTCGGACTCTTCGGCACGGTGTTCGGCATCATCAACGCCTTCCGTGGCATGAAGAACGCAGAGTCGGCCGGTATCGCGGCCGTGGCCGGCGGTATCTCCGAGGCGCTCTTTACGACCGCTCTCGGGCTCGCCGTGGCCGTGCCCGCCGTGTGGCTCTTCAACTACTTCACGGGTAAGGTCGATGGCTTTATCGTCGAGATGGACAACTCGGCCTCGGAGCTGATCGACTACTTCCTGAAGAACCGCACTCGTAGCTTGAATCCGTCTGCGACGATGCCGAGCTCGAAGCTGAATCCGTAAGGGCCGTTCGGCGCGGCCGAAGGGTCGTGCCGCGCCGGAGCCGCTCGAAGTGTGGGGCCCGCTCTCTCGTCATGTAGTGTGGCCCCCTGGCTCAAAGCGCCCACGATTCGCTTGGAATTTTTTAGCCGTCAGGAGATTTTGTTATGGGTATGAGTGCTGGCGGAGGCGGTGGCCTCCAGTCCGAGATCAACGTCACGCCGATGGTGGACATCATGTTGGTGCTGCTCATCATCTTCATGGTCGTCACGCCGTTCTTGCAGCAGGGCGTGACGGTCGCCATCCCGCGCGACATGAATAGCCCGGACGTTGATCCGGCGATCATTAAAGAGTCTTCCGTGGTGGTCTCTATTCCGGCCGACGGGCAGTTCTACATCGGCAAGGATCAGGTCACGAAGGAAGACCTGGGCACGCGCATCGACAAGATGTTGAAGAACAAGACCGAGGCCGAGAAGATCGTCTACATCAAGAGCGGTGTGGGCGTCGCCTACGGCACGGTCGTCGACATCATCAACATCATTCGCAAGAGCGGCGTGGACAAGATCGGCCTCGTCGCCGACAAGAAGAAGAAGGGCGCAGCCGCACCCGCCGCTTAGGGCGCAGCCTGCGCGTCAAAAGAATAGTCCGGGGGCTTCAGGGGCGCGACCGCCATTGTGCCGGAATCAATCCTTCGGCGGGCCGCGCCCGGCCTAAGGCCCCGGCCTTTGCGAGGCAGTTCTTTAGAGGAGTTCAGATATGGGGATGAGTAGCGGCGGAAGCGGCGGTGGTGGAACCGCCGTACCGTATATCAACGTCACGCCTTTGATCGACGTATTGCTGGTGCTGTTGATTATCTTCATGGTGGTCACACCGCTCAAGCCGAGTCGCTTCGAGGCCAAAGTGCCATCGGAGCCAGACCCGAACCAGGACTTGAGCCAGATCAAGCCGAACCCGCTCACGCTCGTCGTGACCATCGGCAGCGATCTCAAGCTCAAGCTGAATCAGGACGAGATGGGCTCGGTCAACGACACCGGCCCGATCAGCCAGCGACTAACGAGCCTCTTTGCGCTGCGCAAAGAGCAGCGCGCCTACAGGCCCGGCACTGAAGAGGTCGAAAAGACCGTCTTCATCAAAGCGCCGCGCGCATTGCCTTACGGCGATGTCGTCAAGGTCATTGACGCCATCAAGGGCGCAGGCGCAAACCCCGTAGGTCTACAGGTGGACGACCTACAGTAAATTGAAGCAGTCGTGAGCGATGAGTGATGCTCGCGCCGGACGAGGAAAGCTGCGGCTCGTCTCCGGCACGGGCGCGCTCGTCGCTCAATAATTAAAATTGGGGGCCATTAACCGATGAAACTCTCTCAAGCCAGGGTCGCGCTCCTGATCTTGGTTGTGCTCGTAAGCACTCCCGGCTGCACTGTCATCAACCGCATCCGCGCCAAGAACGAGTTGAACGAAGCGGCGCGCGCTTACAAGGCAGGCCACTTCGCCGAAGCTGAACAGCGCTCGCGCCGCGCGCTTGAGCTTGATCCGAACAACAAGAATGCGCCCGCCTTCATCGCGCGCTCGATCCACGCACAGTACAAGCCGGGCGTTGACAATCCGGAGAACCTGGATCTGGCGCGCAAGGCCATCGAGGCTTACCAGAGATTGCTGGCGCAGAATCCGAACAACGAAGAGGCGTACAAGGCGATTGCCTATCTCTACGGCGCGATCAAGGACGAGCCCAAGCAGCGAGAGTGGATCATGCAGCGCGCGGGCAATAACTCCGTGGATGCCGCCAAGCGCGCCGAAGCTTACGTCGTCCTCGCGAGCCAGGATTGGAACTGTTCCTACACGATCACGGAACAGCCCGGCGTCAAGACGACCGAAGGCACGAAGATCGTCTACAAGAAGCCGAAAGAGCAGAAGGATTACGATCAGGCCGTGGCCTGTGTGACGCGGGGCCTGGAAGAAGCCAACCAGGCCATCAGCCTCGACCCCAATAACGAATCGGCCTGGTCTTTCAAGACCAACCTGCTTCTGGAAAGAGTCAAGTTCGCCGAGATGGACGGCAAGGCCGACGAGAAGGAGCGGTTCCAGAAAGAGGCCGACGAGGCGCAGAAGCAGACCATCAAGCTGAGCGAAGAGAACGAGCGAAAGAAAGAGGCAGAGGAAGCCAAGAAAGGCCAGAAGCCCCCAACCAGCTAACCGAGCCGCGACCGAGAGCCGCCAGAGCCATTCCTATCAGGTGATGTCCGACTTTCGGGTCGGGCATCACCTCTTGTTATAATAGAGAACTCAGGATTCAGGACTCAGAACTCAGACTGAAAGCTAAGCATCTAAGTTCTGAGTCCTGAATCCTGAGTCCTGATTTTATGATTCGCATCGAAGACATCGTCGAGAAGGTCGCGCGCAACCACCCGCAGGCGGACTTAGACCTGCTGCGCCGCGCCTATTTCTTCTCGGCGCGCGAGCACAAGGGGCAGACGCGCGCTTCGGGCGAGCCTTATCTGGTACACCCCCTGGAGGTCGCAAATATCCTGGCCGACATGCGGCTCGACCCCATCTCCGTCTCGACGGGCCTGCTCCACGATGTCGTCGAAGACACCCTCGTTGACCTGGACACTATTCGCCAGTATTTCGGCGACGAAGTTACGCACCTGGTTGACGGCCTGACCAAGATCGCGCAGATCAGCAACGTCTCGCGCGAAGAGCAGCAGGCCGAAAACGTCCGCAAGATGCTGCTGGCGATGGTGGATGACGTGCGGGTCGTTTTGGTCAAGCTGGCCGACCGCCTGCACAACATGCGGACGCTTCAGTACCTCAAGCCCGAGAAACGCAAGCGCATCGCGCAGGAGACGATGGACATCTTCGCGCCCATCGCGCACCGCCTCGGCATGGGCAAGCTGCGCGGCGAGCTGGAAGACCTCTCCTTCCAACACCTGCACCCTGAGGATTACCGCGAGCTTGCGGCACAGCTTGAGAAGCGGCGTCCCGAGAATGAAGCGTTCCTGCGCGGCGTGACCGCGCGCATCGAAGAGAAGATGCACGAGGCCGAAGTGCCTTACGTGCGGATAGAGGGCAGGGTCAAGCGTCTCTACTCGATCTGGAAAAAGCTGAAGCGGCAGAAGATCGAACTCGATCAGGTTTACGATCTCGTCGCCGCGCGCGTCATCACGCCGAACGAGGTGCGCCACTGCTACGCGGCCCTCGGCGTCATCCATCACAACTGGAAGCCGGTGCCGGGTCGCATCAAGGACTGGATAGCCACGCCGCGCGACAATCTCTACCAGTCGCTTCATACCTCCGTGATCGGCGCGAAGGGCCAATCCTTCGAGGTGCAAATCCGCACCGAAGAGATGCACCACATAGCCGAAGAGGGCGTCGCGGCGCACTGGAAGTACAAGGAAGGCAAGCACGGCGCGGACGCAGACGACGAGGCGCTGAAAGTCCTGCGCTCACTCGTCGAATGGACGCAGGAGGTCAAGGACTCTCGCGACTTTCTAGATTCCCTAAAGCTCGACCTCTACCCGAAAGACGTTTACGCCTTCACGCCTATGGGCAAGGTCATACAACTGCCGCGCGGGGCGACGCCCATAGATTTCGCCTACATGATTCACTCGGAGGTAGGCAATACCTGTACGGGCGCGCGCATCAACAATCGCATGGTGCCGCTACGGACGCAGATTCAAAACGGCGATGTCGTAGAGATTCTGACGACGCCCAATTCGCACCCCTCGCGCGACTGGCTGAACTTCATCGTCACTTCGCGCGCGCGCAATCGCGTCCGCCACTGGGTCGCCGAGCAGCAGCGCACGCAGTCCATAGAGATCGGGCGCAAGCTCTTCGAGAAGGAGTGTACGCGCTTCCAGCTCTCTGCCAAAAAGTTGTTGAATGACAGCGACGGGGCCTTTAAGCGCGTCGCCAGCGAATACGGCTACGGGCGCATAGACGATCTGCTCGCGGCCATCGGCTACGGCAAGCTCGTGCCCCGCAACGTCATTGCCAAGTACCTCGGGCCGGAAAAGTTCGAGGAGCTGGATCAGAAAAAAGAGTCGCGCATTGTGAGCGGCGTGCGGGCCGTCAAGCGCCTGATTCGCCTCGGCGACGACTCAATCGTGGTGCGCGGCGTGGACGACCTGATGGTGACGCGCGCGCGCTGCTGCAATCCGCTGCGCGGCGAAGACATCATCGGCTACATCACGCTCGGCAAGGGAGTGGCCGTGCACCGCCGCACCTGCAAGAACGTCTCTCACCTGATGGTCAACCCCGAGCGCATAGTCGAAGTCGAGTGGGCCGGTAAGGCCGATAAGGAGGCTTACGCCGTCAAGCTCCTGGCCATCACCGAGAATCGTACGGGGATGATAGCCGGAATCACCGGCGCTATCTCCGATATGAAGACCGGGATCAGGGACGCGCGCGCCTCGGTCGCAGACGACGAGCGCGGCCGCATAGAAGTGACAGTCGAGGTCTTCGATGTCAAACATCTGGACAGGGTCATCAACTCCATCAAGGGCGTGCCCGGCGTGCTCGATGTAGAGCGCCAGCAGGGCGCGGCCTGAAGCTGCACAATCCGCAAAAGGGCGAGAAGGCGAAACCGAGGCTTTGAGAGGAGAAGGAAAGAGAGGGGCCGCGCAAGGCGCTTCTCTCACTTCTCCTCTCCTGGCCTTTTCACCTTTTCGCCCCTTTTCTGTTAGAATGCATCTTTTGTTTTCGGAGATGAAAAAGAGGTCATCGTAGACAGTGAGGGAGATCGTCAAAACAGAGAGGGCCCCGGCGGCCATAGGGCCCTATTCACAGGCCGTTCGCGCTTCGGGGCTCGTTTTCTGCTCGGGACAGATACCGATTGACCCTGCGACGGGAGAGTTCGTCCCGGGCGGCATCCGCGAGCAGACCGAACAGGTCTTGCGCAACCTCTCGGCCGTGCTCGAAGCGGCCGGGACTGGACTTGAGAGTGTCGTCAAGACCACTGTCTTTCTCGCAGACATGAACGATTTTGCGGCGATGAACGAGGTGTACGGGCGCTATTTTGCGGGCGACGGGCCGCCTGCGCGCTCCACAGTTGAGGCCGCGCGCCTGCCGCGCGACGCGCGCGTCGAGATCGAAGCCATAGCCCTGGCGGGAAAAGAATAGCTACCGGCCCAACGCCCTACGGGAATTTATCATCCTAGTGGGCCGAAGAGTCCGGTAGCTTTGATTTCAACAAAAATGGTGTTTCGGGCTCGGTCAGGCCGCCTTGGCGACTTTGCCGGCCTTGATACAGGTGGTGCAAACCTTCTTACGCTCAGCACCGCCGCCCGGACGCTGCACCCTGATGGATTGCAGGTTGGGATCGAAGCGCCGCCGCGTCCGATTATTCGCATGCGAGACATTATTGCCGAACTGCGGGCCCTTGCCGCAGATTTCGCATCGTTTAGCCATGATAGATACCTCCGAACTTTTGGGTAAAGCTTTAATTGCAGCTTATCAGTTAAGAACGCTCGAAATAACGGAACGTATTCAAAACGAGAACTTATAGCAAACAGGTTTCCATAAAGTCAAACCGGGGGTGGCTGCGGAAATTACAAGCGCACACGATAAACACACGATTAGTCTGAAGGAGCGAGAGTCAAAGTGCAAAGAGCCGTCAAACAGATTCTACTATTAACCCTTGTCGTCACGGCCGCGTTCTCGATTGCCGCGTGCAATAAAGCGGGCGGAGGTGACGCGAACAATGCTGCCGTGGCGGCCACCGTCAACGGCAAAAACATCATGTTGAGCGAAGTGGATAAGCTCATCAGCGAGCAGGCCCAGGGCCAGCAAGCGGCCATGTCCCCGCTTGAGCTGGCGCAGGCGCGCCTCCAAGTCCTCAACACGCTGGTGCAGAAAGAGGTGCTCTTCCAGCGCGCCGAGAAGGAGAAGCTGCTGCCGACCGAAGAGGAGATCACGCAATTCATCAGCAACATGAAGCAGCAGGCCAATATGACCGACGACCAGTTCCAGAAGCGTTTGAAGGAGCAGGGGCAGACGCTTGAGTCGCTGCGCGAAGAGGCGCGCAAGACGCTAGCGATTCAGAAGCTACAGGACAAGACCTACGGCAAGATCACGATCAGCGATAAAGAGGTCGAGGATTACTACAACAACAATCGCCAGATATTCGTCAACGCGCGCGGCGTCGAGCTGGCAGACATAGTCGTTGACCCGGCCGACAACGGCGCGCAGGACGACGCTAAGGGCGAGGCCGAAGCCAAGCAGAAAATAGACCTCATCTATCAACAGTTGAAGGGCGGAGCGGACTTTGCGGATGTCGCCCGTGCCCGCAGCGAAGACCCGAGCAACGTGCGCGGCGGCGACATAGGCTTTGCCACCGAAGACGACCTCAAGCAGAACGGCTTCCCCGCAGACTTGATCGCCCAGTTCTTCGGCCCCGAAATGCAGCCCGGCAGTTTCACAGCCCCCAAACAGTTCGGCGCAGGCAATCGTTGGTACATCTTCAAGCTGAAGAGAAAGCAGCTTCAGACGGAGAACCTGACGCTTGAGAGCCAGGGCGTGCGCGAGCAGATCACCAGCGCGCTGCTCAACCAGCGCAAGCAGATTCTAAATGCCGCGCTGTTGGAAGTGGCGATGAACGACGCGAAGATCGTCAACAACCTGGCGAACAATATGCTCAACAGCCCGAGCAACCTGAGCGGCCCGCGCCCGGCCGGTTCGGTCGCGCCCGCTGCGAGCCCGGCAGCCTCGGCTCCTGCCACGGCGACGCCGCAAGCGGCAGCGAGTCCGGCAGCCGCCGCGAGCCCGTCACCGGCTGCCGCTACGGCCAGTCCTGCGGCGCGCACGGCCGCGTCGCCACAGGCTTCGCCGAAAGCGTCGCCCAGACGTTAAGAGCCTGGCTGCGGGCTCTTCTGGCGCTCCTTTGCTACGCTCCTTCCGAGCGGGCGCGGGTTTCTTCTCTTGCAAGGGAGGAGCAAGCCCGGCGCCCGCTTCGCGCGTTCATTAACTCTGATGTTTTAAGAGCAGATGCTATTCAGACTCTCAGACGTACACAAGTCCTACGGCTCGCAGGATGTCCTGCGCGGCGCATCCTTGCAGATCAATCCGGGCGAGCACGTCGGATTAGTGGGCCGCAACGGCGCGGGCAAGACCACCATCTTTCGCCTCATCAGCGGCGAGGAGACGCCTGATCGCGGCGACGTGGTGCGGGCGCGCGGCGTGCGACTTGGCCTCCTGGCCCAGCACGTACACTTCGAGGCCGGCTCGACCGTCCACGAGTCCGCGCTTGCAGCCTTCGGCCACCTGCAACAGATAGAGCACAAGATGCACGAGCTTGAGCATCGCATGGGTGAGGGCGCAGACGATCTGGACGCAATCCTTGCGCGCTACAGCGACCTGCAACTTGAGTTCGAGCGCGAGGGCGGCTTCGAGTATGCGGCCAGGGCCGAAGCTATTTTGCAGGGCCTCGGGTTCGGTCGCGAGATGTGGGGACTTGAGACGGAAAAGCTCTCGGGCGGCCAGCAGAACCGTTTGGGCCTGGCCCGCCTGCTCTTGGCCGAGCCCGATGTCCTGTTGCTGGACGAGCCGACCAACCACCTGGATGTCTCGTCGGTCGAATGGCTCGAAGAGTTTCTTTCAACCTATGCCTCGGCCTACGTCATCATCAGCCACGACCGCTACTTTCTGGATCGCACCTGCAAGCGAATCGTCGAGGTCGAGAACGGACGGGCGGCCAGCTACACGGGCAACTATTCGGCCTTTCTCGTCGAGCGCGAAGAGCGGCGCGAGGCGCAGCAGCGCGCCTACGAGAACCAGCAGCAATTGATCGCGAAGACCGAAGAGTTCATTCGCCGCAACATCGCCGGGCAGAAGACCAAGCAGGCCAAGTCGCGCCGCAAGATGCTGGAAAAGCTTGAGCGCGTCGAAGGCGTGCGCGCAGATCAATCCTCGGGCGATTTTCGCTTGCAGGCCATAGAGCGCGCGGGCACGCAAGTTCTGACCGTCCAGGAGGCTAGCGTCGGCTATCCGGGCAAGCTGCTCGCCCGCGACATAACCTTCACGCTGCGGCGCGGCGAATGCTTAGGCATCATTGGCCCAAACGGTTCGGGCAAGACGACCTTCGTCAAGACAGTGCTCGGGAAGATTCCGGCCCTCGCAGGTGAAGTGCGCTGGGGCACGAAAGTTCAGGTCGGGTATTACGCTCAGCAGCTAGACGACCTTGACGACCGCAACGAGGTCATCATGGAGCTGCGACGCGTCGCTCCCTCTTCGGCCACGGCCGGCGAGCTGCGCTCCTTCCTCGCCAAGTTTCTCTTCACGGGCGACGACGTTTACAAGCACGTGCGCGACCTGTCGGGCGGCGAGAAAGGACGCCTGGCTCTGGCCAAGCTGATCTACTCGCGCGTCAACGTGCTGGTGCTCGACGAGCCGACGAACCACCTGGACATTCCTTCGCGCGAGGCTCTGGAAGAGGCGCTCGACGCTTACCAGGGCACGATCATCACCATCAGCCACGACCGCTACTTCCTAGACCGCGTCGCCACGCAGATTCTCTCACTCGACGGCGCGGGCGGAGCGGAGCATTACGACGGCGATTACACTGAGTATCATGACTGGAAAGCCGCCAGAGCTTCGGCCAAAGAGCCTGCGGCCAGAAGCGCGCCAGACCAGCAGACGGCGAAGAACTCTCAGCCGGTCGTGACGCGCGGAAAGAGTAGCGCGCAAGGAAGGGCCAGTGCGTCAGTCGGCAAAGGCGCAAAGAAGCAGCCCGGTCGCGATTCGCAGTCAATCGAGGCTGAGATCGCTGAGGTCGAGAAAATGCTCGCGGCGCTTTCCGAACAGTTGGCCCGCCCCGAGGTGGCGCGCGACCATAACCGTCTTCTGGCTCTTAACGAAGAGTATCAACAGACGGACGCCCGCCTGCGCCTGCTCTATGAAGAGTGGGATCGGGTCGCCGCCGAAGCAACAAATATCTAAACCCGGTATAGAAAAGAAGAGCCGTAGGTTTTCGCCTCGGCCCCGCTCTCTTCTCAAAGACTGATTTCGGCAACCCTCTAGTGACGGTGGCCGCTGCCGCGTACTCTGCGCCTGCGCGGAGTGCCCGGATTCAGATTGCGATGATTTGTGCCGGTGCTTGTGATCGTGCGAATGATTCGCCCCCTCGGTACGCGAGGCGTCAGATTGCGGCCGCGCCCTCTGGGGCTGGTCGGGACGCCAGGTGTGGAATCATGTCGAATCACGGTCACACCGTCATGCTTCTGATGCCCCCTGCCTCTACCCTGACCGGCATCTACCGGAATAGAGAGGGCTGTCGAGAAGGCTGCTAACAAAGCTATAGCTTTGGCTACGTTCAATAGATTCATGGCACAGGTCTCCTCCTTAACTCTGCTCGCGCGAGCAGAGCTTCTATGCTTGCGTGCTACGGGAAGAGTGTGAACGGGCGAAGAGATCAAATTCACTTCGCTCGCCCGTTGTTCAGCAACATTTGTGCCATTAATGTCCAAGCATGAATTGAACCGCAAGGCGCTCGATAATAGCCTTGAATACGCAAGGTTTATCGTGGCCGCCGCCCGACAGCTAAAGCCACTTTAATGAATTGGAGGGGACACCCCTGTACACCAATGATACAAGCTCCGGCAACGAAGACCGAACTGCTTGACACTCCCTCGCCCCCTTTGTTACCTTACAGCTTCGCTTTCGCAGCTAATCGAAGCGATTTTTTTCTCAGTTGTAGGCGCGTAGCTCAGGGGTAGAGCACTACCTTGACACGGTAGGGGTCTGCGGTTCAAATCCGCACGCGCCTACCATTTTTGTGCCCAAAAATGTCGGTACAGAGGCCGGGTCGCCGGTTTTTGTGCCGCCGTTTGTGCCGTAACCTTCTTTATTTTGGCGAGAAATAAAGTCCGAGCGCGGATTGAATGGCTTTCATCATCAAAAGATTGTTCGTCGCTTGAAAGCCATTCGCCGCGCCCGGTTAATTCTTACTGTGGAAAGCTTGGAGAAGTTTTGAGAAGCTTAAGAAACATCGGAATCTTTATCATTATCATCGGAGCCGTGATTACCTCCGGGATGATGATCTCAACCACATCTGCCGTCAGCAGCTTCTCCGACTTCCTTGTTACACTGGGCTTCTATGTTTGGGTGATGCTCCCCTTCATAATCCTCATCGCTTTGACCTTATATATTCATCGGAAGGGGCTCTCTTATGCCTCCCGCATGACAATTCTTCTCACCTCAATATTGGTGGTCGTCTCATCAGTGCTTATTTACTGGACTGCAATTTTCAACTCTGAATCATCCACCTCGGCTTTGGTATTTATCTTCATCCCGATTTATGCACTGGTAACTATTGCAGTCGTGTATGCAGTAGCTTGGCTATTGATAAAATCGTTCGTGCGAAGATAAGGTATCATTCTTTGCGCCGGCCTGCTTTGTCCAACCATTCAAAATGGCCACCGGATATTGACAAACAACATTCGCCTGAGTTCTAAAGATTGTCGGCCCATCTGAATCGTCGGGCAAAGCACTTCTTCAAATGTAAATGAAAGCCGCAGGCGGTGCTCTGTCAAAAAACGGGCGGGCTCTCTTCGGTAAAATGGAGTTGATCTATTCCTAAAGATGACGACTGAGTGAAGGAGGCAAGTTGCCATGTCTGATGCTGATGTCGAAGCCACCTTGCAAGAGATACGCGAGCGCGTCCGCGCAGAGAGCCTGGCACAACCGCCACATTCGGCGGGAAATGTCTCCGCCTCGTCGCATTCCATTCAGGCGGCGCACGCGCTGGCCCGGCTGAAGGCCAATCTTGCGACGACCGAGCGTGCCTGGAGCAAGATACCTCCGGTCACAAGTTTTCACCGGCGCGGGTGGACGGCGCGGCTCGAAGTCTGGCTGAAGCGCCAGATCAAACGTGCCACGCACTGGTACGTATTCGAGCAGGTCAACTTCAATGCGGCTGTCAACAGCGCGCTCCATGACACGGCGGCTATTTTAGAGTCCCTGCCGGAGCAACGTGTCTGCCTCAAGCAGTTGACGATTGAGATGAGCGAACAGGCAATCCTGCTCGACCGCACCAGGCGGGCCCTTGAGCTGCGTCTGGAAGAGGTGGCTTCGCGTCTCGAAGAGCTTCACGCTCTTCGCGCCGAGATTGAGCTTTTACGTCATTCTTCCGAGCAAGCGAGATGAGCGCCAACGAAAAGCTTTACGAGCGTGCCGGGATCACGGACGAGGGCGATTTCTACCGCACCAAGTTTGTCTCCGAAGAGGTGCTCGATGCCCGCTATTTTAGTGCGCTGAGCCGTTTTGATATGCGCTTTGCGCGTACGATGTGGGTATACGACAACGTCAGAGCGCGCGCATCTGTCCTTGACCTGGGCTGCGGGGCCGGAATGCTTGCTCTGCTCAAACGCAAAGGCGTCGCGCTCACAGGAGTCGATCTCTCGGACGAGTGCGTACGGGCAGCGCGTCGTAATGGCTACGACGTGACGTGCGCGGCGCGCCTCGACGCGCTCCCGTTCGGTGACGCCAGCTTCGATTACGTTGTCAGCCTGGACGTGCTCGGCCACGTCGCCTTTGAAGAGAAGGACGGCGTGCTCGGTGAAATCCGGCGCGTGCTGCGTCCCGACGGCGTGACCCTGCACGGCATCGAATGTACTGACCGCCTGGCGCGTAAAAGTTACGACGAGATGAGCGCAGAGGAGCTCAGGCGCTTCGTCGAGATTGACGGCCACGTCGGGCTGGAAGAGGAGGCGGAGCACGCAGAGCGTTTCGGGCGTTTCTTTGCTTACACGGAATGGAGGCCGCGCTATGCGCTCTGCCTGAGCAGCGAAGAGTTTCTCAAACAGGCGGAGCGTTACGGGCTCCCTTTTGAAGCAGATTTTTTGGACTACCTGCGCGGTCTTTCTTTCAAAGAGAGGCGCGCCTTTGACATGGCTATGGGTTATGTCTTCGGCAAAATATCGGATCACGACATCCGCCTGCCAAAGAGCGGGCTTTACCTGTTTCTGAAAGCCTCGAATGTGCCGCTCGGGCCCTTCTACAACGAGCACCGTGATCGCAACGCCCTCTTTGAAGCCGGGGCCGATGCGGGCTGGTCTGAGACCATCTGCCTAGACCGCCACAGTCAGGCGGTCTTTGATGACGGGTGGTATGAGGCGAATCTGCTCCCACCCGTAGCGCGCTGGATGGGAGAGCGCTCGCGCCTGCGCTTTCCCGCAGCGTCTCTCTCAAAGATAAGGATGGACGTGACGACACACATGCCCGGTCTTGAAGAGAGACCGCTCGCGCTGGATTTCTTCCTGAACGGCCAGCCGCTCAACTCCTTCTCCATCTTCCGACCCGAATGGATTGAACTGGAGATCATCATCCCTGGCAACTTACAATCGGCAATCAATCCCGTTGATGGAGTGTACGAGCTTGAGATTCGCGCTAACCGAACATGGCAGGCGCGCCCGCTTGACGCCGAGAACAGAGATGATCGAGAGTTGTCGGTCGCCGTCTGTAATATTGAAGTCTATCGTTAAAAACCTCTTTTCATGTCAATCCGCAACATCCTGATCTGTACGACGCAGGTTCCGTTTACCAGAGGCGGGGCCGAGGCGCATACGGCGGGCCTGCGGCGCGCGCTCGCAGAGGCCGGTTACAACGCCGAGATAGCCGCCGTTCCCTTCAAGTGGTATCCGCCGAGCGAGATTATGCGCGGCGCGCTCGCCTGGCGATTGCTAGACCTGACGGAAGCCAACGGGAAAAGAATTGATCTGATGATCGGCATGAAGTTTCCCGCGTACCTGGCCGCCCACCCGAATAAAGTCTTGTGGATTATGCACCAGTACCGCGCGGCCTATAACCTGTGCGGGACGCCGTTCGACGATCTTTCGGGGCACAGCGAAGGCCCGCGCGTCCGCGAGCTTATACGCCAGTGTGACGAGCGCTTTATTCCCGAAGCGCGAAAGGTCTTCGCCAACTCGCAGCAGGTCGCAGAGCGCCTGCTTCGTTACAACCGGATTCAGAGTGAGCCGCTCTATCATCCGCCGCCGCGAGCCGGACGATTGCGCTGCGCAGAGCCGGGCGATTACGTCTTCTATCCAAGCCGCCTTGAGCCGCAGAAGCGGCAGGAACTCTTGATCGAAGCGATACGCTATACAAGGTCGCCCGTCAAGGCCGTCTTCGCCGGGACGGTGAGCGACCCCGCCTATTATGAGTCGTTAATCAAGCGGCACGGCCTGGCGGAGCGCGTAGAGATAAGGGGCTTCGTCGAGGAGGGCGAGATGATCGCTCTCTATGAGCACGCGCTCGCGGTCTGTTATCTGCCCTTTGACGAGGACTATGGCTATGTGACTTTGGAGGCTATGCTGGCGGCGCGCGCTCTCGTAGTCACGAAGGATAGCGGGGGCCCGACGGAGTTCATCGAAGATGGCTTGAACGGGTTCGTCACGGAGCCTGAGCCGCGCGCCATCGCCGACTGCCTAGACCAACTCTTCCAAGACCGCGAGCGAGCGCGCCGGATGGGCGCACGCGGACGGGAAAAAATAGGCGCGATGAATCTCTCCTGGCAGTATGTCGTCGAACGCATTATCTCGGCGGCGAGTTGATGGGGACAGATATATGCACACGGCGCTGCGCGCTCTGCTCTGGATAGCTCTCATAGCTTTGCTGCACACGGCGGCGCATGGCGCGACGCTTCCCGCCGGATTCACCGAGACACAGGTGAGCGGATTGTCTCGGCCGACGGCGATGGCGCTTGCCCCCGATGGCCGAATCTTTGTCTGCGAGCAGGATGGGCGGCTGCGGGTTATTAAGAACGGCGTGCTGCTCGCCACCCCTTTCTTGACTGTGACGGTTGACACGAATGAGGAGCGTGGTCTTGTCGGCGTCGCGCTCGGCCCGGATTTTGCAGTCAACAAATACATCTACATCTATCACACGACTTTTACGACGACCGCCGTCTTCAATCGCGTCAGCCGCTTCACGGCCGACGGGGACATGGCCTTGCCTGGGAGCGAGGTCGTCATCCTCGATCTGAACAATCTGAATAACAGGGGGATACATAACGGAGGGGCCATGCACTTCGGCCCCGAAGGCAAGCTCTACATAGCCGTCGGCGATAATGCTGTTCCGGCCAATGCGCAAACGCTCGATAATCTTCTGGGGAAAATTCTTCGCATCAACCCGGACGGCTCGATTCCTTCCGATAATCCTTTCTTCAACTCCGCGACGGGGAAGAATCGCGCCATCTGGGCCCTCGGGCTTCGCAACCCTTTCACTTTCGCTTTTCAGCCGGGCACTAATCGGATGTTCATCAACGATGTGGGCGAAGCGGCCTGGGAAGAGATCAATGACGCAGTCGCGGGCTCGAATTATGGCTGGTCAGTCTGCGAGGGATTCTGCTCGATACCTCAGCCGGGCTTTCGCGATCCGCTCTTTGCCTATGCTCATGGTTCGGGCCAGACAATGGGGTGCGCCATCACGGGCGGCACTTTCTATAACCCACAGAGCGCGCAATTTCCCGGTGAATATCGCGGCAAGTATTTCTTCTCAGACTTTTGTAGCGGCTGGATTCGCCTCTTTGATCCTTCAAATAATACGGCGACAGACTTCGCGGCGGGCATTTCCAATCCGGTGGATTTGCGCGTCTCGGCGGACGGAAGCCTTTATTACCTGGCGCGTGGCTCGGGCTCGGTCTTTCGTGTTCAATATCCGGCGGGCATCATTCCCCCGAGCATTACGGCGAACCCAACAGATCAGAAGGTTGCGGAAGGAGAGACGGCGACCTTCAGCATCACCGCCCAGGGGCCCGCACCGCTCAGCTACCAGTGGCAGAAGAACGGCGTTGATATTCCCGGCGCAAACCTTTCAAGCTACACTACGCCGCCCGTCGCGACAGCCGATGAGGGAGCGAGATTTCGCTGCCGCGTCTCGAACAATTTCGGCAGCGTGACCAGCAGTAATGCTACGCTCACACTCCTACCCAACACTGTGCAGTTCTCACAGAGCAGCTACGGCCTGATGGAAGGCTCTGGCTTTTTGGGTGTGACAGTCACACGCACCGGCAACACTTCGCAGCCCGCTTCCGTCAACTACGCATCTTCGGATACTTCCGGATTGGCAAACTGTAACCCTGCCTTCAGCGGCCTCACCGGCCTAGCCTCTTCGCGCTGCGACTACGCGACGGCCGTCGGCACGCTGCGCTTCGCACCGGGCGAGACCTCCAAGACCATTCCGCTCATCGTCGTCGACGACGTGCATGTCGAAGGGCCGGAGCTTTTCACCCTCGCTTTGAGCAATCCAACGGGCGGGGCTGTCCTGGGCACACCTGCGAGCGCCACCGTCACGATCACCGATAACGGCAATGATGCGGCCGGCGCTGCTAACCCGATTGACGGGACTAATTTCTTCGTCACTCAGCATTACATGGATTTCCTCAACCGTCTGCCCGAACCGGCAGGCTTTGCGAACTGGACTTCGACGATCAACAACTGCCCGCAGGGGAATACTTCCTGCGACCGGCTGGCAGTTTCTTCGGGCATCTATCTCTCTCCTGAGTTCAGAGACCGTGGCTATTTCGTCTAC
>DASVQF010000011.1:0-484494 GCA_036389315.1 Pyrinomonadaceae bacterium | reverse complement strand
AGAGCTAGGCTACTTCTACGAGCGTTACGTGAGCGGGGAGGAGGGAGCGGAAGAGATAGCAGAGCTAGAGGTGCAGTATGGAGATTATGCGGAGTGGCAGAGGGGATGGATGAGGGAGGAGGTGGTTGAGGAGGAGGTGAGGTATTGGAAGGAAGTGTTGGAAGGGATGGCAGCCTTAGAGATGCCTGTGGACAGGGTGCGGCCCAGTGTCCAATCTTTTCGCGGCGCTGCTCAGGTGTGGAAGCTGCCTTTGGCTGAGACCGAACGTCTCAGCGCCCTCTGCCAGCGAGAGGGCGTCACCATGTTCATGGCCTTGATGACGGCTTTTCAAATCCTGCTGCATTACCTGACGGGGCAGGTTGATATTGTCGTCGGCACAGACATCGCTAATCGCAACCACAGGCAGCTAGAAGGGCTCATAGGCTTCTTCGTCAACCAACTGGTCTTGCGTCTAGACCTCTCGGGCGATCCGACTTTGAGAGAGTTGTTGGAGCGAGCGCGCACGAACACTCTCGAAGCATACGCGCACCAGGATGTGCCGTTTGAAATGCTGGTCGCAGAGCTGCAACCGGAGCGAGAGCTGAACCGGACGCCGATGTTCCAGGTCAAGCTAGTCCTGCAAAATTATCCTCTTGATAGTCTGGAAATGGCCGGCCTGATCCTGACTCCGATTCCCGTTCCGATTCACACCTCGAAGTATGACCTGCTCTTCAACATATACGAGACAGGGCAAGGGCTGGCCGCGACCCTTGAATATGACACGGACTTATTTGATGCCGCCAGCATCTCAAGATTTCTATCTCATTACGAGGCCATTCTGCGACAGGCGGTCGAAGACCCCGCAGTGAGGTTAAAGAGGATGGTTGAAAGGCTCGCCCAGGCAGACGAACGGCAGCGGGCTCTGAAGGAAGAGCGCCTGGCCGAAGTCAGTATGCGGAAATTAAGAGAGATCAAGCGCAGGCCCGTTGCCGAATCGTGACGGGGGAGACGACCGAGTGAAGTTTAACGATCTACAGCAAATGGTCGGCAACACGCCGCACGTCCTGGTGCGTGGGCCGGAGACGGGTGGGGCGCGCGTCTACGTAAAATTGGAGGGATATAATCCCACCGGCAGCATCAAGGATCGTGCCTGCCTGTGGATTATTCGCAGCATGTTGGATGAAGGCTTGCTTCAACCGGGCATGACTCTGCTGGACGCTTCGAGCGGGAACATGGCTTGCGCCATAGCCTTTTATGGAAAGCTGATGGGGTACGCCGCCACGGTCGTCGCCAATTCAAAGCTGACCGATGACAAGCGGAATTTCATCCAGTATTTCGGCGCGACGCTTCTGCAAGCCGGCGACTTTACCATCGAGGGCAATCGCGTCTGCCGCGAAATGGTCGAGCGATCCGCTACCGCTCAGTATTGTTTTCTCGACCAGCTTCACAACTGGGCCAACCCGCGCGCCCATTATGAGAGCACCGGGCCGGAAATATTGGCCGATTTTCCCGAGGTCGAAATGGTCGTCGGCTCGCTCGGCTCGGGCGGCGCGCTGTGCGGAACCGGCCAGTTCTTGAAAGAAGCGCGCCCGTCGCTCAAGATCGTCGCGGTTCAAGCGGCCTCCGGCTCGAAGATTCCGGGCGCGGGAAGTTTCGACGACGGGGACTACATCACTCCTTTTATTCAAAAAGGATTCGACGAAGGGATTTTCGATCACCTTGTAAAAGTCGGCGAACCGGCAGCGGCCCGCCGCACGACTGAGCTAAGAGATCAGGGCATCTTCGTCGGGTTACAGACGGGGGCCGTGCTGCATGCCGCCGTGGAAGCGGTTCGAGAATTGGGCGTGACCGGCGACATAGTCCTGCTTTCAGGCGACGCCGGCTGGAAGAGCCTGGGAAAGCTCCTCTCCCTATCTGAAACGCGCTGAGGCTCGCCCGGCGCAGCCCGCTTGACGAGACCCTTCAGGTTATGACTCTTAAGAAAAAATATGTCCTGGTTATTCCGGACGGCGGCGCTGACACCTACCGCCTCGGCGGTAAATCGCCGCTCGGTCTGGCCCACACCGCGAGCGCCGATTTCATCGCGCGCGCGGGCGTGACCGGCCTCATGCAAACGCTCTATGACGATCTGCCGAAGGAGAGCCTGGTGGCGCAGTTGGGGATGCTCGGCTGGAACCCTCACCGCTATTACCCGAGCGGGCGCGCATCCTGCGAGCTGCTGGCCCTCGGCATTCGTCTGGGAGACGACGACCTGGCCTTTAGAGCCAACCTGGTTCGGATGGAGGGCCCAAAGCTGGCAAGCTATAACGCCGATTACATCACGAGCGAAGAGTCGCGCCCCCTGATTCAAAAGATCAACGACGCGCTCCGGGCAGATTTTCCGGAGTTTGAGCTTTATCACAACTCGGACTTTCGCAACTGCCTGGTCGTTCGCGGCCTGGGTGTCCGGCCCGAAGACCTGAACTGCCCAGAGCCACACGAAAGCCACGGCGTCACCTTCGATCTTGAGCACTTGATTTCGGGCAAAGGGGCCCAGGGCGAGGCGAAGGCCCGGCGCATCAACCAGTATTTGAACCGGGCCGCGCGACTGTTGGGCCCAGGGCCGGCCAACATGATCTTTCCGTGGAGCCCGTCGAAGGCCCTGCGCCTCCCTGGCTTTAAAGAGAACACTGGCTTTGAGGGCAAAGCGGCTATCATCGGATGCATGGATTTCCTGCACGGCATTGCCAGGGCGGGCGGGTTGGAGTTCTTCAAGTTGGGCAACGGTCGTCCCGATACGGATTACCGGGCCAAGGGGGCCAAGCTCATCGAGCTGCTCTGCGAAGGCTACGAATTTCTGGTCTGCCACATTAACGCCCCAGACGAGGCTTCACACATGGGCGACCTGGGGATGAAAATAAAATCTCTTGAGCTGGTAGACCATTTCGTCCTGCGTCCGGTCGTCGAATACTTCCGGCAACACAGTGAAGAGCTGGGCGGAGTGATGGTCGTGCCAGACCATTACTCTAATCACCTGGCCGCGGCCCCTTCGCGCAAACGAATCGCCAGCCACTCAACCCACCCGGTTCCCTTCGCCCTCTGGAACGAGCTTGAGCGCGATGACTCGCGGGCCTTCAGTGAAGACGATGTGCTGGAAGGCAAGTACGGCGAAGCGCCGGTCAGCCATTTGGAGCTGCTGCGACTGCTGGGAGTAGCACAGCCTTCAGACTAAAGGCTCAGTCGGAGGGCTGCGAAAATTTCGGATGACTTCAGGCCGTTTCCAGAATCTCTATCATCCCGAAGCCACGAACGTAATAGAAAGAGACCCTTCGCCCGGCGAAAAGCGGCGCGGGCTTCGGCTCAGAGACGCAGACTATGCTGTTATGATCTTTCCTGATGGCGGCCAGGCTCCTTTCCAGATCGGCCGACTCATAGCAGGCGTGGTAGATCAGCTCATTGCTGTAGGTCAGGATGTTTGAGACGGGCCCAGGCGTCTCCGTCGGCCAGATGATCTCCACGTCCGGCATCGTTTCACTGGTGCATAAGATCAGATTCACATTTTGCAGCTCGTCCCGGACGGGAGCGCCGGCGAGGTAGCCGAGGCCCGACAGAAAGTTCAAGGCTCTATCGACTTGCCTCACTGCCAGGCCGAAATGGTGAAAGCTGAGACCGTGCCTGTTCATCTTCTCCCCCGACGCGGCGTCCCGGCTGCAAGCTGCGCCTGGCCCATGATTAAACAGCGAGACAGGCTCACGGTGCAAGACTTGTGGGGATGGTCAGAGAGATTGGACATATGCTAGTCTATCGCCAGTTCTCTTCAGTGATTCTCAAGTTCCGATTTCGTGTTCGCCTTCAACTTTATTCCTTATCGCCGCGCCCGCGACTAGCGAGCAATGGAGGGCTTTGAGTTGGGAGGAATAATAAGCCTGCTGAACGACCTGCGCTATAGTGCTCGAACGCTCCTCAAGCAGCCCGGCTTCGTCGTCGTCATCATCTCAATCCTGGCCCTCGGCATCGGCGCTAACACGACGATCTTCAGCGTCGTGAACGCCGTCCTGATCCGGCCCTTGCCCTATGAAGCGCCGGAGCGGATCGTCATGATCTGGGAAACCAACCCTGGCAAGCGCCTGCCGAGGTCAATCGTCTCCCCGGCCAACTTCCTGGACTGGCGGGCCCAGAATCATGTCTTCGAGAACCTCGCGGCCTTTCGGTTCTGGTACTACACTGTGACGGGCCACGGCGAGCCCGAAAGGTATCAGGGCGCGCGTGTGTCCGCCAGCTTTTTCCCGCTGCTCGGCGTCAAGCCTCAGCTCGGACGCAACTTTGTGCCGGAAGAGGAAGAGTTTGGACGCGATCACGTCGTTCTGCTCAGCCACTCGCTCTGGCAGCGCCGCTTCGGCTCAGACCCGAAAATCATCGGACAAGCTTTGACCATCGACGGCGAGCCCTTTACCGTCATCGGAGTCCTGCCCGCCAGCTTTCGCTTCACGCGCGTTCTCAACGCCGACCTTGAGCTATGGATGCCGCTTGCTTTCGCGCCGCAGCAGCTCACGCGCGCAGACCACTCGATAACCGTCTACGGTCGTTTGAAGCGGGGCGTCTCGCTCGCGCAGGCCCAGGCGGAGATGGATAGTATTATGCGCCGCCTTGAGCAGGAATACCCGGAGACCAACGCGGGTTGGGGCGCGCGCGTCAACAATCTGCACGAGCAGGCGATTCAGCCCATTCGGCCCACGCTCCTCATCCTGCTGGTGGTCGTCGGCTTTGTGCTCTTGATCGCCTGTGCGAACGTCGCGAACCTGCTCTTGACGAGGGCGACTGCGCGCCACAAGGAGGTGGCCATTCGGCTGGCGCTCGGCTCCGGCCAGTTCCGTTTAATCAGACAGTTACTTGTCGAGAGCGTATTGCTCGCGCTCTTAGGCGCGGCGGCTGGGCTGCTGCTGGCCTACTGGGGGATAGATGTCCTGAACGCCGTCGTGCCCGAAAATAAAGTCCCCCGGCTGGAAAAGTTCAGCCTAGACCCCTTAGTGCTGGTCTTTACGCTGGCGACGACCGTCGTGGTCGGCGTCGTCGTGGGCTTGATTCCAGGACTGAGAAGCTCGCGGCTCAACCTGAGCGAGAGCCTCAAGGAAGGCGGCCGTGCTGTTTCTGAGACGCCTGGGAGGCGGCGTCTACGTAATCTGTTTGTGATTCTCGAAGTCGCGCTGACAGTGCCGCTGCTGATCGGCGCGGGCCTGATGCTGAGAAGCTCGCTGCGCCTGCAAAACGTAGAGCGGGGCATCAATCTGAAAAATGTCCTTACCATGCAGACCTCGCTGCCGAAGGCTAAATACAGCACGCCCCAGCAGACGGCCAACTTTTACCAGCAGGTCTTGCAGCGACTTCAGACTGAGCCCGGCGTCGAAGCGGCCAGCGCCGTCAACTTCATCCCGCTGGCCAAGCTGGGAGACGCGACGACGCTCTCGATAGAAGGGCGTGAGCCGCCGCCGACCGGAGAGGAGGAGGCCGTCTCCTACCGTGTGATAGATCAAAACTACTTTCGCACGATGGGCATTCCGCTCCTGCGGGGGAGATATTTTACGGAGCAGGACAACAGCCAGTCGCAGCCGGTCGTGATGATTAATGAAACGATGGCCCGCCGCTATTGGCCCAACGAAGAGCCCCTGGGCAGGCGTCTTCGAGTGCAGTTCCCGGCGGCGAAAGTTCCCTGGCGACCAGAGGCGAACGACAACTGGCGCACAATCGTCGGCGTCGTCGGCGACGTTAAGGAAGAGGGGCTCGGCGAGACAGAGGCCGAAATATACCTGCCCTACCTTCAGAATCCGTCGTCGCTCATGAACCTCCTGGTGCGCTCCTCCTCAGACCCCTTGCGCCTGGTTTCGGGCGTTCGCAATCAGGTCTGGGCGGTGGACAGAGATCAGCCCGTCTACAACATCAAGACGATGGAGGATGTCGTCGGCGAGTCGTTCGCCGAGCCGAATGTCATCACTTCACTGCTGGCGACCTTTGCCGCCCTCGCCCTGGTCTTGGCCGCGATAGGCGTCTATGGCGTCATCTCTTATTCGGTCGCGCAACGCACGCACGAAATAGGCGTCCGCATGGCCCTCGGCGCGCAGCACAGCCATGTGCTCAAGATGATTGTCGGGCAGGGTTTGAAATTGATTCTGATCGGCCTTGCGATAGGCGTGGCGATGGCCTTCGTCGTGACTCGCGTCATCTCAAGCTTACTGTTCGGAGTAACCGCGACCGACCCGCTGACTTTCATCGCGACCTCTCTGCTATTAGTCGGCGTGGCGCTGCTGGCCAGCTACGTCCCGGCGCGCAAAGCCCTGAAAGTTGATCCGATGATCGCGCTCCGGCACGAGTAGGCCGTAAGCGTCGCAGATTGTAGCGAGCCTTGCCATGACAGAGCCAGCATCAGTTTCCGCCCAGCGGCGCACAGAGCCGGAACGGCCCGCGCATTTGGTCTTTCTGCCGTGCGGCGAGTGGGCCTTCTGGCGCTGCATAGGTTTGCGCGGCGCAGGTTTTCCGGCCGCGCAGGTTCTACATCTCGCCGCGCCCCTCTGTGCGTCGGCCGCCGATCAACTCGTCGAAGCCGAAGATGAGCAAGAACGCGCGCTGGAAATTGCGCGCGAGGCGCTGCGCCGCGAGATGCTCAAGGCGGGTGAAGATGCGCGCGCTCCTTTTCAGAGGGCTCTGCGGCAGCTCGGAAAGGGAGTCTCCTTAAAACCGTTCGCTGTCGGAGAAGGGGCCGCACCCGCCCTCAATGCGCTTGAGGCCGCGAGGGCAAGCGCAGGCCATGCGCGCGCCGCGTATCAATCCGCTTTCCAAACGGCCGCTTCTGACATCTCAAAAGTGATTCGTGAAATCGCCAGCGCCGAACGTTTTCGCGAGGCCGTGACATGGCAGAACAGGCGCGCTCTCGGCGGCAGCATAGACGCGCTGCTCAGAATGAGCGATGACTCGACGCGCTTATCCGAGCGCCAGAGACGTGAAGAACTGGTCGCCAATTACTTACAGCGTTACTGCGTCAAGAACGACTCGATAGGCTTTTTCGGCCCTGTCGGCTGGGCCAGCTTTGCAGACCAGTCGGAGACGATCATCGTCAGGCCGGGCGCGGAGTTGCTCAAGAAACGTGAGGTCTACTTCGAGGGATGGGGCATTGACGCTTTGGCGGAGAAGTTGGCCCAGGACAGGGCGCTGCGTCCCTGGATCGCTCCGCGCCGCATGCCCTTTGTCCGTCTCGAAGGGACGACTCTCTACATGATGCTCGGCCGTCCTTCCAGGCTCTCGGCCGAACAGGCCCTTGTGCTGCAAGCCTGCGACGGAGAGAGATTAGCGAAAGAGATTGCCCTGGATTTAATCTCTCGCCGCGCGGCGGGACTGAAGACGGAGGCAGATGTTTATGGCGTCCTTGATTATCTCAAGCAGAGAGGGTTGATCTCCTGGACTTTTGAAATTCCCGTCAAACTGCATCCCGAGCGTAGGCTCCGCCAACTGCTTGAGCGAGTCGAGGAAGAAGGCTTGCGCGCCTCGGCCCTGGAAGCTCTCGGCGAGCTGGAAAATGGTCGCCGTGCAGTGGCAAGGGCAGCGGGCGATGCCGCCGGGCTAGATCAGTCTCTTGACGAACTTGAAAGGACTTTTGTGCGCCTGACGGGTGTGGCCTGCACCAGGTCTGCCGGAGAGATGTACGCTTCAAGGACTCTCGTTTACGAAGACTGCCGGCGAGATGTCGAAGTCAAAATCGGGCCTGAGATTCTCTCAGCACTCGGCCGGGCCATCACGCCGCTCCTGACAAGCGCGCGCTGGTTCACTTACCAGCTCGCAGACCTCTATCGAAAAGCTTTTCAAGAGCTTTATCAAGAGCTTTCCCTGAAACGGAAATCTTCCATCATAGATTTTTCGGTCTTCTGGCTTGACGCCGTGAACCTGCTCTTCGCTCCTCAGCGCAGGCCGGAGCAGACCATCCTCGCGCTGTTTCAAAAACAGTGGTCGGAGATTTTGGCGCTGCCCGCCGGCCGGCGCTGCGTCCGCTATGCGAGCGAAGAGCTGGGCCCAAGCGTTAACGCGGCTTTCGATGCGCCGCATGCGGGTTGGAGCGGCGCGCGCTACCACAGCCCGGACGTGATGATCTCGGCGCAGAGCATTGATGCCATCACTCGCGGCGAGTACGAGCTGGTGCTCGGCGAATTGCACGTCGGCATGAATACGCTGGTCAACACGTTCTTTCTCTCGCAACACCCGTCCCCCGACGAGTTGTTGCGCTCGTGCGACCGGGACTTGGCCCATGCGCGCGTCATTCCCGTCGCCCCCAAGAATTGGCCCGGACTGACCACGCGCACGAGCCTCCCCTTTAATTCAACGAAGGACTTTTATTTGGAGATCAGCGGCGACAACTATAGCAACGTCAAATCGCGCGCTCTGCCAATCAGCTCGCTCGTCGTCGAGCAGTTGCCCGAACACCTCTCGGTGCGAAGCCGGGACGCTCAATTGTCATTCGATATTATAGATGTCTTCGGCGAGGTGTTATCGCAACTGGCCGTCAACTGCGCGAAGATTTTGGCCCCCGCCCCTTACTCGCCGCGTATTGCCTTTGACCGTCTCACGGTCTGCCGCGAAACCTGGCAGTTTCGTCCCCGTGAGATGCCATTCGCTTTTGAAAAGGAGAGGGCCAGGCGCTTTGTTACAGCCAGGCGTTGGGCCCGCGAGCACGACCTGCCACGGTTCGTCTTCGTCAAAGCGCCTGTTGAAGTGAAGCCCTTTTACGTAGATTTCGACAGCCCCGTCTACGTCGATCTCTTCGACCGAGTGGTTCGCCGAAGCTTAGCCTCCGGCTCGCCGTCGCAGTTAATCAGCGTCTCGGAGATGCTTCCCACGCATGACCGCATGTGGCTGCCGGACGATGAAGGCTTGCGTTATTCGAGCGAGCTTCGCGTCGTCGCCCTGGATTTAATTATTGGCCCACCGTAGGGTAACGAGGAATCGGGAACTCCTGGCAGAGGTGCGTCACCTCGGCTCGCACCTCATCCCTCACACGCCCGTCCAGCCTGTAGTCGCGCTCGCCAAGTACATCTATTGACGTGAGCACCCTGTCGATTAAAGCCGCGCAGCGTTTCATCTGGCCTGGGCCCATCCCCCGGACTGCTACGCTATTAGTGCCGAGCCGAATGCCGCTGGTGACGAGCGACGATCTTTTATCGCCGGGAATCTTATTCTTATTAACGATGATGTGACTCTCTTCGAGCGCCTTCTCTGCGACGACGCCGGTCAGGCTGCGATCAATAAGATTGATGAGAATAATGTGGTTATCCGTTCCGCCGGAAATCAGGTCGTACCCTTTCTCGACAAAATATCCGGCTAAGGCTCTGGCGTTAGCCACAATTGCGTCGGCGAGAATCTTAAAGTCCGGAGTCGTCGCCCGCGCCAAAGCTCTCGCTTTAGCGGCGATAACATTCGGAACGGGCGCTCCCTGCAACAAGGGGAAGACGGCGCTTTGAATCATTTCCGAGAGCCCTCGCTTTCCGTCCGGAGCCGGGCCCAGATGATCCTGGCCCATTAATATGAGACCGCCGCGCGGGCCATAGAGCTGCTTATGTGTGCATGTGGTTGTAAAGTGCGCGACATCAATCGGACTCGGATGAAGGCCCGCGATGACCAGCGCGGCGATGTGTGTGATGTCGGCGAGCAAGAAGGCCCCCACCTCGTCTGCGATCTCGCGGAAGCGCACAAAGTTTATGGCTCTCGGATAGGCCGTCGCGCCGCAAACGATCAGTCGCGGTTTGCACTGCTTTGCCAACTCAGCCACCTGATCGTAATCTATCAGGCCGTCGTCGCCAATCCCGTACCCGACGGCTTTGAAGTACTGCCCTGAGATGGAAGCCTTAGCCCCGTGCGTCAGATGCCCGCCCGACTGAAGCTGCATTCCCAAAATGGTATCCCCGGGCTTGAGCAGGCTGAGCATCACTATCTCGTTAGCCGAGCTGGCACAGTGCGGCTGAACGTTGGCGTATTGAGCCTTAAAAGCCTGCTTGGCGCGCTCGATGGCCAGTCGCTCGATTTCATCAATGAGGCTACAGCCGGCATGAAAACGGTTGCCCGGGTATCCTTCGGCAGTGACGTTGACCGGAACCATGCCTTCGCAGGCCAAGACGGAAGGATCGACGATGCTGGAGGATGCAACCAGGGCGAGCGTGTTCGCCTGGCGATGATACTCTCTTTCGAGTAGTTCGTAGAGAACGCTGTCATCCTGGTACAGAAGCTCCACGCCCCGGCGCGCAAATGTTTTGAGGATAGATTCATTCATGATTGCTCGCTGCTAACATGTGGGTGGCGACAGGGAGGCCCGTGACGCCATTGTGTTGCGAGGCCCGGCTACATTTCGTCTTCATGGTTGAGACATGACCAAGCGGGGCTGCCTTGCAGAGAATTTGAGACCGGACAACCATTACGGGCAGCCCGGCAGGCTGTCCATAGCTTATCGGTGCGATTAATGAGCCGAGCAGGATTCGAACCTGCGACCCACTGGTTAAAAGTCTTAATTTGGTCTTTCCCTGAAGTCGGTTGAAGTGGTTTGTGTGCATTTTTGTTAGGTTATTGAAAATTGCTGTTCAGTTTAACGTGTACGAATATTGCCCAGTTCTGCTGAGTTGCCACATAACTGGCACACATTTTAGGGCAGATTGGACATTGATGCTAGAAACAGTCTCATAAATACCCCGTCATGCTACGATTCACCGCCTGGCGAACAGACGAGGCGAAGAACTAACCGATGAACAATGGGCGATTATCGGCCCACTCATACCAGAACCGCCACGCCGCGAAGATGGCCGTGGCCGCCCCTGGAAAGAGGCGCGCGAGGTCATAAATGGCGTGCTCTGGATTCTCAGAAGTGGTGCGCGTTGGCAAGACTTGCCAGAGAGATTTCCTCCGTCCCAGACCTGCCACAGAAGGTTCCAGCAGTGGTCTCGGGATAGTACGTTGCGCAAAGTATTGGAAGCACTAGCTGAAGACCTGCGCAGACGTGGCGAGATTGACCTCTCGGAATGCTTTATTGATGGGACATTCATCGTCGCTCAACAAGGGGGAGGCGAGTGGGTAAGACCAAGCGCGGTAAAGGCACGAAGCTCAGGGCAATGGCTGACTCTGCTGGTCTTCCACTCTCGGTCTACACGGGCCGCATGAAGTCACCCTTGTCAGAGAAACTCTCCTTCAGAGTTTTACCGCTGAGCGACCAGAACGGTTGATTGGAGATAAAGCTTATGACTCTGACCCGCTGGACGCAGAGCTTGCTGAAGAAGGTATCGAGATGATTGCTCCGCACAAGTCGAACAGAAAGAAAGCACCGACGCAGGACGGAAGAGTCTTGCGCCGTTACAAGCGACTTTGGAAGGTCGAGCGGCTGTTCTGGTGGCTGCAACGGTTTCGTCGAATTGCTACTCGCTTCGACTTTCATAACGAGAATTATCTCGGGTTTGTTCACTTGGGCTGCATCAAGATTTTGCTCAGATGCTATTTATGAGACTGTTTCTAGTGAAATTAGAAATGGTGCACCCAACGACAGAATTAACCCGGCCCGCGCATGCAGCCTTCAACATCATTGCAGGAAAGGAGCATGAAAGAGATGCTATCGAGGCGTCGGGTTGAATGAGTTGTTAGACCGCCTATTGATTGGATCATTCAACGCTGAGTTCTTCTGTTAGCACAGTGCCGGAGAAATTCAGTTTCGTCCGGCACGGCCTTAACAGTTGAAGTTAATAGTACCAGACCCGCAAAGTCATATAATCGACAAACGTGTCGTCCTCCACGAGTACATCGAGGTAGGTTGGCATGGGGTTGTCGGTCGCCAGATAAGTGTTGAAATCCTTGAGCATGGCGTCCGACAGCTTCAGCATCTTCACGTCGGGGTGCGTAATCTTCCTCCATTCCATCCCCTTCTTCCAGTCCCAGGCATAGAGAGTATTATCAAACTCCTTACTAAAAAAAATCTTCCCGCCGGGCTGACGAAACGGTGCGATGCCCACTTTGATGGTGTCAGTCCACCACTCGCTGCCGTCATGCTCGATACGGTATTCGAGCGTCGCGTCGCAGACCCGGCAATTGCGCAGCTTGAAACTATCGGCAAAAACAGTTTCGATCCGGCGCTCGTCTTAGCCCTTGACCGCGCCCTTAGCTACCCAGCCGCTGTCCTTGATATATTTCATCATCTCGGGGCTGAGCACGATGTCGTATTTGCTCGCTGGCTTGTCCTTGCCGAAATCATCTTTCTCATCATGGGTCTGCACCTCAAGGGTAGATTCCGGGCACTTCGGCGGCACTTCTACGCGGAGATCTGGCCGGGACAAGCCCGGAGGCGTCAGTTCATGTAACTGCGGCGTAGCTTGCCGGGTCGGCGTCTGCGACGCTCTGTGAATCCGCGCCGCGCTGTAGAAACTCGGCATGGCGAGCAGGGTTAACAACGTCAGTATGGAGGCGTGCGGGAGATAGCGTTTCATTCGAGATTCTCCTTTCTATAAGGCGGGATTGTGAGAGCCGGACGATAACGCCCGACTTAACCTGCCGCGAGCGCGCAACGCCCAACTTGGTTCATGGAGGCAACCATGATCGTCATGTTATCGAGTGGTCGATTTAAGCGACTCGTTAAACCACCCATCAGAGAAACGAGCCACTTACGTGAACTGACATCACAGAAACTACTCAACCTGAGTCTTGCGACTTTCGCTATCCATTAACTTGAGTGAAGGCCAGGCTAACAGGTTTGAGTTTAGCTCAAGCAAGGGCGGCGCTTCGCTACTAAAAAGAGAGTTAAGCCTGCTGTCTTGACTAAGCGAAGCGTGTCTAACGCCAGGCATCACCCGCCGCGCATTCAGCCTCGATCCGGCCAAGTTAACGATAAGAGCCAAGACGGGTCGCGGTCGGGGGCGTGCCTTTGTTAGGCCGCGATTCTTAATAACAGGCATCATCCCACCTTCAGGAGCCTTTTTGTATCAGACCATCTACACCTCATCGAACAACCTCATGCTTATCATTCACCACAGTGCCGCCTTTCATGACGAACAGCACGTGCTCTAACAGCGTAATATCCGAGAGCGGGTCGCCGCGGACGGCAATGATGTCGGCGAACTTCCCGGCCTCAAGCGAGCCGACTTGATCCTGCCAGCCCAGAAGCTCCGCGCCGTTCACCGTCGCCGCTCGCAGAAGTTCGAGGTTCGTGAAGCCCGCCGTCTTCATCGCCGCAAGCTCTTGCGCATTCGTGCCGTGCATCTCGGCCCTGGCGGCGTCATAGCCGAGGGCGATCTTTACGCCGAGCTTGCGCGCCGTCTGCAACATCCTCCGCTTTTTCTCCACGTAGGCGTTGAACCTCTTGCGCACCTCCGGGTCTTTAATTGTCTCGCCCTGCATTATAAGCGCCGCGAACGTCGGCACGAGCCACACGCCCCTCTGCTTCATCAGCTCCAGCGCGGCGTGGTCGGCCTTGTCGCCGTGCTCGATGGAGTCAACTCCCGCGTTGACCGCGTTGCGTATGCCCTCGTTCGTCGTCGCATGCGCGGCGACGGGTCTGCCCGCCTTGTGCGCCTCCTCTACAATAACCTTCAACTCCTCGACCGTTAGCGTCGGGTAATCCCAGTCGGCATAGACTTTAATCAGGTCGGCACCGTTCCCGATCTGCTCGCGCACGGCGCGGCGCGCCTCCTCGACGCCGCTGACCATCTGCGCGCCGCGCGGGAAGTCCGGCAGGTCGGGCGAGACGCCGAAGGGATTGTACTGCCCGACGGCGGCGACAGCGCGCGTGGCGACCTTCATGCGCGGCCCCACGACCAGCCCGCGGTTGATCGCGTCGCGCAGCGCGACATCCGCGTAGCCTGACCCTTCGTTCTCCACGTCGCGCGCCGAGGTGAAGCCCGCTAGGAGCGTGCGCCGCGCGTTCGACGCCCCGACGAGCGCGCGGTAGGCTTGCGATTGGGTCAGAAGCATCGCCCCGTAATCGTTGTCTTTGATGTCAGCCATCAGGTGTGTGTGGCAATCAATCAGACCTGGCAGGAGGGTCACGTCTCCCAAATCCATGACGGTTGCGCCGGCGGGGATGGGCAACCCCGCGCCGACCGCCGAGATGCGCTCGCCTTCTATAACCACCACAGCGTTACGAATCAGCGTGCCGCTCTTCACGTCCAATAATTGCGCGGCACGGATAGCAGTCAGTGGCTGCCGCGTAGAATTCTTCGTTGGTTGGTTTTGCGCGAAGACAGGGAAGGACAGCCCTATGAAGAACACCACTAGGATAATAAACTGCCTGTGGATCATAAATCTGCTCCCATTATTTTTAATCGTCACCTCGTCAGCAGCCTAACGACAGAATTAACCGGGCGCGACGAGCCGCGATTACAATAAAGTCTCGCGGATGAAAGCAACGCTAACTGGCGCTCCGGTTCGATAAGTTATTAGGCGGCGTCAGAAGCGAGCATAACGCACGCCGGGGTCTATAATTCCAGTCCGCAGATTATTGAGAGAGGCGACTCCCGCCGCCCGTATGACTTCGGGGAAGACTGTCTCATTGAGTAGCTCGTCGTCTGTGTACCAGCCGACTTCAATGATTCCCTCTTCATCAGCGCCTGCGGTGCGGGACGCAGACCCGCCGACATATTCACACAGATACCAGACCTTCACCATTTGATATCTGGTGGCGCGTATGTTCTCGATCATCACGGCCGCCTTGGCCGCACATTTAACGCCTGTCTCCTCTTCTACCTCTCTCTCGGCGGCGGATGATAGTGATTCCCCATCCTCGATAGCGCCTCCAGGGGCAACGAGATAGGTGCTCTCCTCACCTCGATACCTCACCAGTAATATCTTCCCATCTTCGATAACAAGCCCGCCAGCGGCTATTCTGTGCTCACATGGCATCGCATCCTCCGCTGAAGTTAAGCCGGCCTAACGCTCGAATTGACCAGGCGCGCACACAATCTCGAAGCCATCCAAGTTCACGATAAAAATCAAGCTGATTCGCGCTCCGGTTCAATGAGTTGTTAGGCCGCCCCTCGCCAGAGATCAACCTTACTTCTGCCGACAGCAGTCTAGCCCCGCCTCTTTGCCTGGACAAAGAGCACAATTCCGAAGAAAGCGAGCGTGGGCCCAACATAGCGGAAAGCGGGCAGCCCACCTGCAAAACCTAGAGCTAAGTAGAGCACACCAAAAATAAGAAGAGCAACTCCGACAGCCTTGTAACTTCTAGATCGACTCATACGTCTCCTTCGACATGTAAGGCTTAAGGCTCATTTATAGCAGTCAGATGATAATTACCGCTAACCACAGCAAAACTCAACCCATGATTTCACGAGTGGTTTAATTCCACAAAAAAGATTGGATGAAGCGGCTGAGTGCCACATCTCACAGTGGCATATTGCTCCTACAACTACTGCGGCAACTAACCGCCATTGAAAGGAGAACCGGCTATGGACTTCATCGGTTTCGATCTCGGTAAAGAAGTTCGCATCATCACTGAAGACGGCAAACTCATTGAGCGCCGCATCGAGACCGACAAGCGGGACGCGCGCACGTTCTGCGAAGCCAGCCGCGCGCCGGACGCGATTTGATGATAGCCGCGCGCAACCGTTGGTGTCTCGCCTTCGACAATCTTTCTCACATCTCCAACTCTTTAAGCGACGCGCTCTGCCGCCTTGCGACCGGAGGCGGGCTTTCCACGCGCGAGCTTTATTCAAGTGATGAGGAAGTTTTGTTTGAAGCCTTGCGCCCGGTAATCATCAACGGCATTGAAGACCTTGCAACGCGCGGCGACCTGCTATCTCGCGCTGTCGTACTTTACCTTCCGCCATTGAACCCTGTCGCGAGGCGCAGGGAAGCCGATTTGTGGCGTGAGTTTGAACAGGCGCGACCATCCATTTGCGGGGCGCTATATGATGCCGTCTCTGTCGCCTTGCGCCGAGTGGAATCTGTGCAACTGGATAGTCTGCCGCGCATGGCTGATTTCGCGGCGTGGGCGGTGGCGGCAGAACCGGCCTTCAGTATTCCCCAAAGAACATTCATTGAAGCTTATAGCGTCAACCGTGCGACCGCGAACACAACTGCGCTTGAGGATTCGCCTTTATCGGAGGCCGTGATGAAGTTGCTGGCCGCGCAGCCAAAAGCCACTGTGGACGGGCGGAGCAGGAGGCTGCCCGCAACTTATTTCTTGATGAGCCGAGCAGGACTCGAACCTGCGACCCACTGGTTAAAAGAACGATGCGGGTCTGTTCAACTGAGATTACTACGGTCAATTAAGTTGACTACAGCGCATTTATTTGAGCTTTTTACTCAACCTAGTCTCACTGAGTTGAGTATGATGAAGAATCTAGAATGATTTGTCTACCAGTGGACGGTCGGTGAGGACGACCGCCCGTTTGAGTTATGCGCTTAGTAGTCTAGCCCCGCGTCCGGCATCGCGGGAGTCTTCTCTTTCTTCTCCGGCAACTCTGCGATGACAGCCTCGGTCGTCAGGAGCAGGCTGGCAATCGAGGTTGCGTTCTGCAATGCGGTGCGAGCAACCTTCGTCGGATCAATCACGCCGTCTCTGACGAGATCGCCATACTGTTCGGTCGCCGCGTTGAAGCCGAAGTTCGGATTCTTATCGGAGCGCACCTTTTCGACGATGATAGAGCCTTCGTGACCGGCGTTTTGCGCAATCTGGCGCAGAGGCTCTTCCAGTGCGCGGCGAACGATTTGTACGCCGATCTGCTCGTCTTCGTCTTCGAGCTTGAATTGGTCGAGCGCCCTCTGCGCGCGAATGAACGAGACGCCTCCGCCGGGGACGATGCCCTCTTCAACAGCCGCGCGCGTCGCGTGCATGGCATCCTCGACGCGCGCCTTCTTCTCTTTTAACTCCGTCTCTGTGGCCGCGCCGACACGAATGACGGCGACTCCACCAACGAGTTTCGCCAGACGCTCCTGCAACTTCTCGCGGTCGTAATCCGAAGTCGTCTCTTCGATCTGCGTGCGGAGTGTTCTCACGCGACCCTCTATGTCAGAGGCTTTGCCCGCGCCTTCGACAATCGTCGTATTGTCCTTGTCAATCGTCACTTTCTTGGCACGGCCCAAGTCTTCCAGCTTGACATTTTCAAGCTTGATGCCGAGGTCTTCCGAGATGACGCGGCCGCCCGTCAGGATGGCTATGTCTTCGAGCATCGCTTTACGACGATCACCGAAGCCGGGAGCTTTGACCGCGCAGACGTGTAGCGTGCCGCGCAGCTTGTTGACGACCAGAGTAGCAAGTGCTTCACCTTCCACATCTTCGGCGATAATCAGGAGCGGCTTGCCCTCGCGCGCTATCGTCTCTAAAAGCGGCAGAAGATCGCGCATCGAGCTGATCTTCTTTTCGTGAATCAGAATGAGCGGCTCGTCCAGCACAGCCTCCATGCGCTCAGGGTTGGTGACGAAGTAGGGCGAGAGGTAGCCGCGATCAAACTGCATACCCTCGACCACATCCAACTCCGTCAGCATCGTCTTGGATTCTTCGACCGTGATGACGCCGTCCTTACCGACTTTGTTCATCGCTTCGGCTATGAGTTCGCCGATGGTGCGGTCGCCGTTCGCGGAGACAGTCCCGACCTGCGCGATGGCGTCGCCTTTGACAGGCTTGGAAATAGACTTGATCTCTTCGACAACACGCTCTGTTGCCTTCTGTATGCCGCGCTGCAAGGCCATCGGGTTCGCGCCCGCCGCGACCGTCTTCAAACCTTCGCGGAAGATAGCCTGCGCCAGCACGGTCGCCGTAGTTGTGCCGTCGCCCGCGACATCAGAGGTCTTGCTGGCTACTTCGCGCACCATTTGCGCGCCGACGTTCTGAAGCTTGTCCTCAAGCTCTATCTCCTTGGCGACGGTGACCCCGTCTTTGGTGACGGTCGGCGAGCCGAATTTTTTGTCTATCACAACGTTGCGCCCCCTGGGGCCGAGCGTGACTTTCACAGCGTTGGCGAGCGTGTTGACACCTTCCAGAATTGATTGCCGCGACTGCTCGCCGTGCATGACCATTTTCGCAGCCATACTTATTTAGTCCTCCTCATTTATTAAATAATTTATTTCCGTCTGGCAGGATTCTACTTGCCTGCCGCTTGAGCTTTGGCGGTTGTCGTGAAGACTCCAAGGATTTCATCCTCACGCATGATGAGGTACTCCTCGTCGTCAATCTTCACTTCCGAGCCGCTGTACTTGCCAAACAGCACACGGTCGCCCGCCTTAACGTCCAGAGTCTGTCGTGTGCCGTCCTCGCGGAACTTGCCCTCGCCTACGGCGATCACCTCTCCCTGCTGCGGCTTCTCTTTAGCCGTGTCGGGGATGATAATCCCGCCGTGCATCTGTTCCTGCTCATCAATCCGGCGGATGAGCACGCGGTCATGTAACGGACGAATAGTTGTTGCCATAGAGTTTTTCACCTCCTCAGAAATGACTCGCTAAAGTTGGTTTAATCATCGGGCCGCTCCTTTCGCCCTGTGTGAGCCAACTCGCGGGTTGAAACGAGAGACGCGGCGAAGCTCTTCATAAAGCCGCCGCTCCTCATCGCTCAACTCACGGGGCGTGACGATCTTTAGACGGACGTACACGTCGCCGCGCCCGCCGCGCCGCTTGTTCAAGCCTTGACTGCGCAGTCTGAGTCTCTGGCCGCTTTGAGCGCCCGCCGGGATGGTCATCTCGACCTGCCCCTCGATAGTCGGCACTTCCACGCGCGCGCCGAGCACCGCCTCCCAAGGGGCTACAGGCAACTCCACTTCAAGATCGTCGCCGCGCACAGCGAACGAGGGGTGTGGGCGCAGGCGTATGTGCAGGTAGAGGTCGCCCGCCGTAGCGCCTTCGCCACCTGCGCCACCCTGACCCGCCAATCGTATGGTCGAGCCGTCACGAACCCCCGCGGGAATGTTCACCTCGATGGTTTTCGATTTGAGCACTTGCCCTCTGCCACCACACGTCTGGCAAATCTGGTTGCCGCTCGTCGCTCCCGCGCCCTGACAAGTCTGGCAGATTTCTGCCGCCTGCATCTGTAAAGTGCGACGCCCACCCCTATGCGCCTCTTCGAGCGAGAGTTCCAGTTCGGCCTCAGCGTCGCGCCCGCGACGGTTGCGGCGCGCGCCACCTTTGCGCGCCCCTGCGCCAGCGTGACTGAACAACTCCTCGAAAATGTCGAAACCGCCCGCGCCGCCTTCGCCGGAGCGGAAGCCGCAGAAGTCAAAGCCGCCGAAATCGAAGCCGCCAGCTTGCGCCCCTTGTCCGGCGCGCCAACCCTCCCATCCGGAGGGCGGTGCGCCCCCGCCCTGTTGAACGACGCGCCAGTTCTCGCCGTACTGATCGTAGAGCTTGCGCTTCTCCACGTCCGAGAGCACGTCGTAGGCTTCCTGTAACTGCTTGAAACGCTCCTCTGCTGCCTTATCACCCGGATTAAGGTCAGGGTGAAACTTGCGTGCGAGCTTGCGGTAAGCCGCCTTGACCTGTTCTTCGGTGGCGCTGTGACTGACGCCCAATACCCCGTAATAATCTATCGTCTTCGTTGCCATCGCCGGTTACTCCTCTCGCGCTGGCTCTGCTCCTGTGGTCTAAAAATCATCCACGCACTAAAGTCCCGGACACGGGTCAGTGAGCAGGGGACTCCTGCCAAGCCCTCTGAGTTTTCGGCCTGATACGGGACGCTTCTCTCAATCCCTCGCGCCACAGGTCTTTCATGTCGCGCAGCAACCCTTCGCGCGCAGACCTCACCGGCACGGACATGAAGACGCTTCCCGTCACCAGACCGACCGTAAACAGGAACGTACTGTCAACGCCCTCGCTCCAGAGCCTGCCGCTCACAATGAGCCAGAGGCTCACCGCGAACGCAATGATGGCCGCCGCCAGCATGAGGCAGTTATAAAAGACTGCGTGATAGATATAAGTCCTCTTCTCGCTGCTCATCGCTTTGAACCTCCTTTCTTCACTCTTTCGCCTCTACTTCCGCCAAGACACGGAAGCACTCACGACCCGGCTAAGCTCAATAAATTCTATGATTTTAAGGAATCTAGGAAGGAGACAGGCTCAGACGGAAGCTGCCTCCTCCGCCGGAATCCTGACCAAATTTTACTCGCCATAAATTTTTTGTCAAGGGACTTGACAAAGCAACACTCAGATTTTATATTGGCATCACAATCATGGCTGCGATGCTCAGCCTAAATTCTGACTTTTAGGAGGTGGAAAGCTATGACCAATTTGATGTTACGCGACCCAATCAATCTGCTTCCCATCTTTTCGAAGCAGATGAACCAGTTATTCCAGAACCCTTTCGCTACCGATAACGGGCTGACGAGCACTCTTCAGGGGCCTGCCGTCACCGTCTACGAGACCCCGGACGAGTACGTCTTCTTGGCCGAGCTGCCCGGCTGGCAGCGCGATCAGGTCTCCATTAACTTCGAGAATCAGACGCTGACGCTGTCCGGCCAACGCGACTTGGTGGCGGAAGATGGTCGCCAATACCACCGCGTCGAAGGCTTCTACGGCCAATTCACGCGCTCGTTCACTGTGCCCGGCATAGTTGACTTTGGCCGCGTGGAGGCTACGCTCAAGGACGGCGTTCTGACCATCCACCTGCCGAAGCGCGAAGAGGCCAAGCCGCGCACCATTGAGGTCAAAGCGGTGCAGTAAGGCGCAACTAGAAACAATCTATCTTCGAGCTTGCAGATTAGCATCTACTAACCAAGCTTGAATTGAGGGAAAGGCCGCAAGCTCGAATCACGAGTCTTGCGGCCTTTAGATTTCTGGTAGACGGAAAGGAGTAGAAGAATCATGCGTGGCGGAAGGCTCAGATTGATTCGTATCTTAGCGTTCATCCTCGTGATTGGTTTGGCTATTTTCTCGCCGCTCTCCAGTTCGTTAAGCGATAAAGCGGTCAACGTTGGTATGAACCTAGCGCAGCCGGTCGCGCGCACGGCAGAAATTGCCCGCCCGCGTCCGGAAGTTCGCATCGAGCGTGTGCTGAAGTTGGAAGAGTTAGCTGGCTTTGACCCTGACCTTGCATCGCTGCTGATGGCTCCGCGCGAGCAGCGGATCACACATAACTCACAAGCGGTCGAGCAGCTCGCAGCTTTGTCGTCCGAATATGGGAAGGCTAGCGCGCCATAAGGCGGCGGCTTTGCGCAAAGGGGGTGTAATCCGCTATGAGGCATGAGATCGAGGCTTACTTCGAGCCTGACATAGCGTGGCTCGGCGAGATCAACCGGCGCGTGCTTCAGCTTGAACGCGAGGTAAGCCTCTTTCCTCCGCAGCACACGCACCTGCGTTGCGCGCTCTGGCGCAGTAGGGAAGACCGCTTTGGCCTGACGCTCACACTGAGCATCGGCGACATAGAGCTATATAGTCATGCCGAAGACTCTTCGCCGGTGGTTGCGACAAGCCGCGCCTTCGACGAGCTTCATCGTCAGCTTGCGAAGTACGTGTTTGAGTTTCAGGGCAAAGACTTCCGGCAGCACAGCGACCGCAATCGCCGCGCGCCGCATACACTGAGCGGCATTAGGCCGGGCTTGACCGCCCCTTACGTGACTCATAGCAGCCTCGCACCGGCGCACAACTGACTCGAAAGTATGAGGAACCGATAGAGAGGAGGTGAAAGGTATGCTGAGTAAGTTAATGAAATTGATAATCCTGATTATCTGTTTCGCATTCTTTACTTCGCTGGCTGAAGTGACAATCGCGGCCTCTACGTCCTCGCAGCAGGGACGCACGCGTGTATCGGGCCAGCGCCGCTTCCCGGCGGTGCGCGATGCGCTGTCCGCACGCGAACAGGCGACGCTCATCCGGGAAGTGCGTCACGAGCTTGTGACGCTTCCTTTCTACGACATTTTTGACTGGCTCGAAGGCGATGTCCGCCCGGACGGCGCGGTCGTCCTGCGCGGGCAGGTAGTGCGCCCGACGACGAAAGCGGACGTCGAAGCAAGAGTGAAGGAGGTTAAAGGCGTGGCGCGCGTCCGTAACGAGATTGAGGTGCTGCCCGCCTCACCTAGCGACGACCGTTTGCGTATCGCGCTCTACCGCGCGATCTACAGCTTCGATTCGCCGCTCTTCCGCTACGCGACGCGCGCCGTCCCGCCCATCCACATTATCGTCAGGAACGGGCGTGTGACGCTGCGGGGCGTGGTCGCGACGCCGCAGGAGAGTCAACTGGCGTACATGGCGGCGCGCGGCGTGCCGGGCACGTTCGAGGTCACGAACGAGCTGCGCGCCGAGAGCGAGATGCCCCGGTGAGATGAAGAATCATAGAGGTTTCATTTGTTGAGGAGGTGAGAAGTTATGGCAAGGCAGAAAGAACAGAAAAGTAGTCAAGACAATACGCAGTCTAGTAAGCACGAAGGCTCGCAGTCTCAGTCCCTGCAAACGTCAACCGCTCAGGGCGGCGATCAGTCGTCACAGACGGGAATGGCGCGCCGCGAGCAAGCTTGGCCTTCGCTGATGACGGGCAGCCCTTTTGCTTTCATGCGTCGCTTCTCTGAAGAGATGGATCGTCTCTTTGAGGACTTCGGTTTCGGTCGGGGCTGGCTCGCGCCCACTTTCGGGCGAGACCTTTTCCCGCGCGGCTTCAGCGAGTCAGGCCAGAATTTATGGTCTCCGCAAGTCGAGATGTTCGAGCGTGAAGGCCAGTTGGTCTTGCGCGCTGACTTGCCCGGCCTGACGAAAGACGACGTGAAGGTAGAGGTCACGAACGACGCGATCAGCATCTCCGGCGAGCGCAAGAGCGAGCACGAGGAGAAGCGCGAAGGCTACTACCATTCGGAGCGCAGCTACGGCAGCTTCTACCGCCAGATTCCGCTGCCGGAAGGCGTCAACGCCGACGACGCCAACGCGACATTCCGCAACGGCGTGCTTGAGATCACCATGCAAGCTCCGCAGCGACAAACCGAGCGCAGTGGCCGTCGCCTTGAGATTAAAGAAGGCACTGAAGGCCAACAGACTCAGTCGCGGGCACAAGCCGCCGGTCAAAAGCGTTGAGCAATAGAGGCACGGCGGGTGCGTTGGTCTCGATTCACGCATCCGCCTTGCGCTGACCTTTCGCGGCGGTGTATATGGCAGCTCATTTTAATTAGCCGGTATAGCAAGCAAGAAATTTCGCGAATGAGTTTCTTATATTCCAGGCGGTTCAGAAAGAGAGATATGACGCACGGAACAAGGAGGAGGTTATTATGATAGTTCATGGCTTGATTACACGGAGCAAACGGCCACTTTCCCGGATGAGTAATCTGATTCTCTCAATTTTTGTGATGCTTTCATTTGCCGCGTGCAAGGGAAATGCCTTCACAACAAGCACACCCCTTTCGACAGCGAGGGAGAACAATGTGACCGGCTCAAACGTCGCGGCACTGGCGCAAAATTCTTACGCGGAGGTGGTGAGCCGCGTCTCGCCGGCGGTCGTCACGATTCGCTCCGAGCGGAGAGTACGCGCGGCAGAGCAGTTTCCCTTCATGGACGACCCGTTCTTCCGCGAGTTCTTCGGCGACCGTTTCAGGAACGCGCAGCCGCGCCCCCAAGAGCGACTTCAGCGCGGGCTAGGGTCGGGCGTGATCGTGAGCGCAGACGGTTACATCCTGACGAACCATCACGTCGTTGACGGCGCGGAAGAGATCAGGGTCGAGCTAAGCGACAATCGAACTTTGGTGGCGAAGGTGGTCGGGTCTGACCCGCCGAGTGATTTGGCCGTGCTGAAAGTTGATGCGCAGGGCCTACCCGTGCTGTCGCTAGGCGACTCTGACCGCGTCCGTGTCGGCGACGTTGTGCTGGCCGTCGGGAATCCTTTGGGCGTGGGCCAAACCGTGACGATGGGTATCATCTCCGCCAAAGGGCGTTCGACGGGCCTCTCCGATGGCAGCTTCGAGGACTTTTTGCAAACGGATGCCCCGATCAATACGGGCAATTCAGGCGGCGCGCTCGTCAACACGAACGGCGAACTCGTCGGCATCAACTCGCAAATCCTCTCTCCGTCGGGCGGTAACATCGGCATAGGCTTTGCAATTCCCGCCAACATGGCGCGCTCTGTGATGGATCAACTGCTCAAAGGCGGCAAGGTTCGTCGCGGGATGCTCGGCCTGACCATTCAGCAGGTGACGCCTGACCTCGCTTCCAGCCTCGGCCTGCCGAACGCGCGTGGCGCACTCGTCAGTTCTGTGCAGCCGGGCAGCCCAGCGGAGCGTGCAGGTCTCAAGCGAGGAGATGTAATTACGGCTATCAACGGAGCGCCCATCAGCGATAGCAACTCTCTGCGCAACCAGATCGCGCGCACGCAGCCGGGCACGGAAGTGACGTTGACTATCTCGCGCGATAACCGAGAGCAGCAAGTGCGCGTCACACTCGGAGAATTACCCGCCGATAAAAGCAGGGCGGCCACCGGAGAAAGTAGCGGAGGGGCGACTGATACAGGCAAACTCGGCATCAATGTCGAGCCACTGACGCCCGCGCTAGCCTCACGTCTGGATTTGCCGAGCCGCGCGCAGGGACTCGTCGTTACAAATGTTGATCCGGTAGGCCCGGCGGCTGAGGCAGGCATCCGAGAAGGTGACCTCATCGAGGAAGTAAACCGGCAGCCGGTTCGCTCGGTTGCTGATCTAGAATCGGCGCTTGGTCAGACGGCGACGCGCCCTGCGCTCCTTCTCATCAACCGGCGTGGCGACAGCCTATTCTTGACAGTGCGGCCACGCCAATAGAAAGCTTGACGATTTAGAAATTGTCTACCAGAAGAGTTACGGGCAGCTTCACGGCTGCCCGTAACTTATTGATTAAATTTATGAGCCGAGCAGGACTCGAACCTGCGACCCACTGGTTAAAAGCCAGTTGCTCTACCGACTGAGCTATCGGCCCGTAGGATGAAAGGCATTTTACATGTGCTCTGATGGAGTCGCAAGCGGGAGCGAGTTTAGACGGGTGGCCTGTTGGTTAAAAGTCGGTTGCCTGTGCGTTCAAAGGCTAAGCTCCGATCCATTGGCCGAGGGCGGAGTCTGAGACGATGATGGTTTGGGCCCGTTCGGGGCCGGTGGAGACCAGGCCGATCTCGACGCCGATGGAGTTGGAGAGGAATTCGATGTAGGAGCGGGCCGCTGCGGGCAGCGCGTTCATCTCCGTGATGCCTTCGGTGGAGGTCTTCCAGCCGGGCAGCGTGGTGTAGACGGGCTCGACGCGGCGCAAGTCCTGGGAGACGGCCGGGAAGGATTCACAGGGCCGACCATCAAGCTGGTAGCCCGTGCAGACTTTGATCTCGTCCAGGGCGTCCAGAACGTCCAGCTTGGTGAGCGCGACGGAAGTGAAGCCGTTGATCTCTGCGGCGTAGCGTGTGGCGAAGGCGTCGAACCATCCGCAGCGGCGGGGGCGGCCCGTGACGGCCCCGTACTCGCGCCCGCGCTCGCGTATCAGTTGGCCCATCTCTTCTTCGCCCGCGAGCATCTCCGTCGGAAAGGGGCCTTCGCCCACACGCGTAGTGTAAGTGCGGACTATGCCGAGCACGCCCGTAATGCGGTGCGGCGCGAGTCCTGTGCCGGTGGACGCGCCGCCCGCGGTCGTATTGGATGAAGTGACGAAAGGGTATGTACCGTGGTCTACGTCGAGGAGCGTGGCCTGAGCGCCTTCGATCAGAATCGTGCGGCCTTCGCGCGCGGCACGGTTCAGGTAATGGGTCGTGTCGGCGATGAAGGGCGCCAGGCGCTCGGCGTAGACCGAGGTCTCTTCAAAGATTTGATTGGCGTCGAGAGGTTGTCCGCCGTAGGCTTCGATGATGCGATTGGCGTCTTCCAGATTGCGCTCGATGCGCGAGCGCAAGACATCCGGGACAAGCGCATCTGCGACGCGTATGCCACGCCGCCCGGCCTTGTCTTCGTAGGCCGGGCCGATGCCGCGCAAGGTCGTTCCGACGCGCTCGTTGCCCAGGCGCTCTTCGCTCGTGTGATCGAGCGCGCGGTGGTAGGGAAGGATCAGGTGCGCGCGTGAGCTGACGAGCACTCGCTCGGGCGTGACATTTACGCCCTGCGCGGCCAGTTGATCCGCCTCTTCAAAAAAAGCCTTCGGGTCGATGACCATCCCGTTGCCGAGCACACAGACCTTGTCCGCGTGCACTATCCCCGAGGGCAGCAGGCGCAGGACGAAAGAGCGGTCGCCGACGTAGACGGAGTGGCCAGCGTTATGCCCGCCCTGATAACGCGAGACGATCTCGAAGCGCTCGGCCAGCAGATCGACGATCTTGCCCTTGCCCTCGTCTCCCCATTGCGCACCGATGACGACAATAATCATAAGGCAGTGATGAGTGACGAGTGGCGAGTGACGAGAGAAAAGCGTTCAAAGCTTGTCACTCATCACTTGTCACTCGTCACTGCTTTCTTCAGCTTGCTCTTTCCAGCTTGATCGGCCTCTCTATGAAGTAGAAGCTGCATGTGCCGCGCACCTCTTCCAGGTCGCGCTTTTCTATGGGGAAGAGGCGGCACTGGTTGGGGCGGTCTTCGTATATCCCGCACGTGGTCGTTCCGTCCGTGTGTTTCTTAAGAAAGGGGCATTTGAAGAGAATCTCGCAGCATGCGCCGCAGCGATTACAATCGCCGCGCCGCAGCGAGAGCGAGGCGATGACTTCCTGCTTGCGGAAATTGGCGCTGACGAAGCGGCGCAGCTTGCCCTGGGCTTGACGGGCGCGAAACTTTGCGTCCTCGACGGCGCGCGAGCGCAATCGCTCGGCGAGTCTTTCTTCGAGCAGGCGCTGGCGTTGGCTGCGACCCTTACGCAATTGTTTCATAAGTGCGATGCCTTGCGAGCGTGCCGCTGTCACCGGCCACATGTCGCAGCAGTTAATGCACACTGCGTTCAGGTTCAAACTACAACAGGGAGAACTCTCGCGCTCCGGTCTGCGGACAGGGGTGAGCGGCGCGGGCCCGCGCGAGAGAGGTATCGGATGGTAAAGACTCTCGCCCTTGGCGCGCGCCGCCTGTGAATCAGAGACTTCCGTCAGGCCGTCGCGGCGCTGACGTGCTTGTCAATCATGCGCGAGATGGCCTCCTTCGAGGTCGCACCCACCACGCGCTCTTCCTCCTTGCCGCCCTTGAAGAGAATCAGGGTCGGGATGCCTTTGATGCCGTAACGCTGCGAGACGGAAGGGTTCTCGTCCACGTTGAGCTTGACGACGCGCGCATTGCCGGAATACTTCTCGGCCACGGCCTCGACCGTCGGCGCGAGCATGCGGCACGGCGCGCACCAGGCTGCCCAAAAGTCCACCAGCACCGGTTGCTCCGATTGCAGCACATCCTTCTCGAAACTGCTATCGCTGACTTCCGTTACATGTTCACTCATTTAAATTGTCTCCTTACTCCCTTTCACAAAGGGGCGCAAAGCGCGCACCCCTGATACGAAATTATCTTACAGTGCCGGGCTCACAACTCCGTTACGGCGCGGTAAAGATTCAGATACTTTTGCGCGGCGGCCGACCACGAATTATCCGTGAGCATGCCGTTTCGCTGAATCCGACGCCATGTCTCTGGTTCGTTATAACAGTAAAGCGCCTCGCGTATTTTTTCAAGCAGGGCAGAGGCCCTGTAGTCGCGGAACTTGAAGCCCGTACCCTCGCCGCTCACGGCGTCGAAGTCCGTGACCGTGTCGTCGAGGCCGCCCGTCGCGCGCACCACAGGCACAGTGCCGTAGCGCATGCTGTACATCTGGTTCAAGCCGCAGGGCTCGTACAGAGACGGCATCAGAAAGATGTCCGCGCCCGCTTCGATCTGGTGGGCCAGGGGCTCGCCAGCATAGCCTATGTAGACGCCCACGCGATGCGGGGCGTGATCGTGTAGAGCCTGCAAGAAGTCTTCGTATTCGCGCGCGCCCGCGCCGAGTGCTATGAAGAACGCGCCCGTCTCCAAGAGAGCGCCGATGATCTCGCGAATCAGGTCGTAACCCTTCTGCGCTACCAGGCGCGAGATGATCGCCAGGATGGGTCGCTCCTCTTCTTCCGGCAGCCCGAAGCGACGCAGCAGGTCTAGCTTGCAGACGCGCTTGCCCGTCAGGTCTTCGGCGCTGTAATGGGCGGCGATGTGCTGGTCTGTCTCCGGGTTCCAGACGTTGTAGTCAACGCCGTTCGTAATACCCGTCAGGCGGTCGCTGCGCGCTCTCAGGAGCCAGTCGAGCCCGTAGCCCTGTTCCGGCGTCTGAATCTCAAGGGCGTAGCGGCGGCTCACGGTCGAGAGCCAGTCACTCGTCATCAACCCGGCCTTCAGTGCCGAAGCCGCGCCCTCAAGCATGAAAGCATCGCTCTCACCCTCGGAGCCGAACCCAAGCTTCCACAGCTCGCCAGGGTCAAAAGCCCCTTGATAGGCCAGGTTGTGTATCGAGAAGAGCGTGCGCGTGCGCGCAAAGTAAGGGTCAACCGCGCGCAATCGGCGCAGCTCGACCGAAGCGAAACCGCAGGGCCAATCATTACCATGCACTACGTCGGGCGGAGTGCCCAGGCGTTTGAGAAGCGCCAGCGCCGCATGGCAGAAGAAGGCGAAGCGCTCGTGGTCGTCGCGGAAGCCGTAGATGGAAGAACGCGCGAAATATTCCGGCGCGTCTATGAGAAACGCAGGCGCTCCCGGAGCGAAGCTGTAGAAGACGCGCACCCTTCGCACCGAGCCGCGCCACTCGACCGGCAGGTCTTCAAAGATCAGCTCATCAAGCTGTGAGCGATCAACCTGCCCGTAGAGCGGCATGATGACGGAAGCGTCCGCCCCCGCTTCTCTGAGCGCGCGCGGCAAAGCACCCGCTACATCGGCGAGCCCGCCCGTCTTGGCAAAGGGCATGGCTTCGGACGTAAAGATTGCGACGCGCAAGATTCTTTACACTCCTCTACCCGGAAGTACAGGGCGAAAGACGAATGCTCGAATTAGTAGAACGTTATTAAATCAGTGGCGAGTGACAAGTGACGAGTGACGAGCAAAAGCAAGAATGAAAGCAATGCCTTTTAGCTTTTCTCTCATCACTCGTCACTTGTCACTCGCCACTGCCTTTATCAGCTCTGCTGCATGGAGGCCAGGAATTCGGCGTTGGAGCGGGATTTCTCCAACCGCTCAAGCACGACTTCCATCTGCTCGACGGGCGAGAGCGGGTTCAGGACGCGACGCATGACCCAGATGCGATTGAGGTCTTCTTTGCTCAGCAGCAGCTCCTCTTTGCGCGTGCCCGAGCGTTGCAGGTCAATGGCAGGGAAGAGCCGCTTGTCCGACAGACGCCGGTCGAGATGGATTTCGCAGTTGCCCGTGCCCTTGAACTCCTCGAAGATCACGTCGTCCATGCGCGAGCCAGTGTCTATGAGCGCCGTCGCGATGATCGTCAGGCTGCCGCCTTCTTCGATGTTGCGCGCCGCGCCGAAGAAGCGTTTCGGGCGCTGCAAGGCATTGGAATCGATACCGCCGGAGAGAATCTTGCCCGATGGCGGGACGACGGCGTTGTGCGCGCGCGCAAGGCGCGTGATCGAATCCAGCAGGATGACCACGTCGCGCTTGTGCTCGACCAGCCGCTTGGCCTTCTCGATGACCATGTCTGCGACCTGCACGTGGCGCGTCGGCGGCTCGTCGAAGGTCGAAGAGATGACTTCGCCGTTGACACTGCGCTGCATGTCCGTGACCTCTTCCGGGCGCTCGTCAATGAGCAGGACGATCAAGGTCACTTCCGGGTGATTGTGCGTGATGGAGTTGGCGATGGTCTGCAAGAGCATGGTCTTGCCGGTGCGGGGGGGCGCGACGATCAATCCGCGCTGGCCCTTGCCGATGGGCGTGACCAAATCTATGACGCGCGCGGAGAGATTCTCCTTGTCGGTCTCCATCTTCAACTGCTCGTCCGGGTAGAGCGGCGTGAGGTTGTCGAAAAAGACTTTTTCGCGGGCCTGGTCTGGGGCCTCGAAATTGATGGCCTCGACCTTGATGAGCGCGAAATATCGCTCGCCCTCCTTGGGCGGACGGATCTGTCCCGAAACCGTGTCGCCCGTGCGAAGATCGAACTTCCTGATCTGCGACGGCGAGACGTAGATGTCGTCGGGGCCGGGCAGATAGTTATATTCGGGCGCGCGCAGGAATCCGAAGCCGTCGGGCAAGGTCTCCAGCACGCCTTCGGAAAAGATGAGCCCGCTCTTTTCGGTCTGCGCGGCGAGGACTTTAAAGATCAACTCCTGCTTGCGCATCCCCGTCGCGCCGGGCACGTCCATGCTCTTGGCGATCTGCGTGAGCTTGGAGATGGACATCTCCTTGAGTTCGGCGAGGTTCAAGAGGTCTTCGCTCTTGACTTCACGCGTTGCAGCCTTTTCGGGTGGAGCTTCGGCCGTCGCTGTGGTGGTGGTGGTCGCTTCGAGGCTGGTGCCGTCGCCGTTGGCGCTCGTCGCGCTCGGCGGCGTCGCAGCAGTAGCGGAGGTGCGTGTTCGTGGTGTACGTTGTGACATCTCTATTCTTCTCTTCGGCGGCCGCTTAGTTTATGGGCCGCCACTCTCTAGTGGTCAGATTGCGGCTTCAACCGAGCCGCGCCGTTGTTGTCAATTTGTTGAAAGCCGATATTGATGAATCTGGAATGATCTCGGTTGCAAAGGTCATGAACAGGCGCTCGGTCGAGGGGGGCGCTCACTATGCGTCATGCGCGAGGTGACGATGCTTCTGTTCTGCCAAAATAGCGTCTGCAAAAAACTCTTCTTCGGATTACGCGGGAACTTTTCCGTCATCCCTGAGATGCCGGAAGCGACACGCGCGTGGCCTCATGTCGGGGTTTGGATTTTAGATTTTGGATTATAACTTACCGTATCTTGAATCTTAGAGGCCGGGGCCGCAACTCGCGTTGCTCGGGCGTCTAAAATCCAAAATTACCGGCCGCTTCTTCGATAGTGCGCCAAACTTCGTCACGCCCCCGCCCCCTGGTCGCAGAATAAGCGATAACCCTTTCGGCGTCCATCCTCTCGCGGACGCGCTCCAAGCTTTTTCGCAACTCGTTTTGAGAGAGCTTGTCGGATTTCGTAGCAACCACTACGCGGGGCTTCGCATTGGCTACCAGCCACTCGCTGAGCTGCAAATCCAATGTTGTGGGTTCGTGACGCGAATCTACAATCTGAATTGATAACACAAGCTCCCGTCGCTTGGCAAGGTAGTTTGAAGCCATCTCGCCCCACGCGAGCCGAATGTTTCGGGGCACGCGCGCGTAACCGTAGCCCGGAAGGTCAACGAAACGGAAACGTTTATTGATGAGAAAAAAGTTCAAAGCCTGCGTGCGGCCCGGCGTCCCCGAAGTTCTGGCCAGGCCGCGCACGCCCACCAGCGAGTTAATCAGGCTGGACTTGCCGACGTTCGAGCGCCCCAGGAACGCCACCTCCGGCACGCTCTCGCGCGGCCAGTCGGTCTCCGAAAACGCGCTCTTAATAAATTCGGCGCTCGTAATCTTCATCAGACAGCGACGAGCGACGAGCGATGAGAGAAAAGCTATTAAGCCTTTCTCTCATCGCTCGTCACAGCTTTATCACGCTCCTGCTTGTGACTTGGCCGCAGCTTCGCGAGCGGCCCTCATGGCCTTGATGCGCTCGCGGAAGGCTGACATCCTTTCCTTGGCGTCAGGTATTCGCAGCACCAATCGTTCGAGATGCTGCATGCTCTGGGGCGAGCCGAAGCGTTCGCGCACCTCCGGCAGGAACGGCTCAATCTTGGCGAAGACTGCCAGGTGCTCGCCGTTCGCGTCATTGAACATCTGCTCGTCTATCGCGCCGTTGTTGACGAGCGAGGCGGCCATCTCCCAGTAGGAAGTGACCATGCGAAAGTAGGCGCTCTTGTCGCTCATCACGGCGTCCATAATCTCCTGCGCGCTGCCGGGATTGAACTCGCCGAGGAACCATGTGCGCGCCTGGCGCATGACCTCTTCGCGGCGCAGATCGTACAACTTCAGAATCAGATGGGCATCTTCGGACTTAGAACTCATTTTTCTTCATCTCCTGATTTTCAAAAGAATGCGTCGGCCGCCCCATGCAGGTGGCCGGCGTGCTGCCTAAGATTGTTCCGCTTGTAAAGATTGATGACGGGTCGCAGGGTTTCGGGCGCGACCCACGCAGCGAGGCGCGGCATTTCCCTCTGGAACTGAAGCGGCCGCGCGCGTGACCGGAAAACATGGTGCGCGCTTGGCCGCTTCCCTCCCGGAGGCTATTCGGCGATGGTCTGGACGCCGCGCGCCGGGGGCTCGGTCGTCCAGATGGGAGGCGTCTTAGAGTCGTCTGCCCCGGCCTCTGTCGGGCACGCGTCTTCGAGCGCGAGCGCCAGCACTTCATCTATGGTCTCAACCAGATGAACGTCCATCACGTCGCGCACTTCCTCCGGGATTTCGACCAAATCTTTCTCATTGTCCTTCGGCAGCAAGATAGTGTTGACGCCCAGGCGGTGCGCGGCCATCAGCTTCTCCTTGACGCCGCCGATGGGCAGCACCTTCCCGCGCAAGGTGATCTCGCCCGTCATCGCCACGTTCTTGCGCACGGGGACGCGCGTCAGGGCCGAGGCCATAGCTGTCGCCAGGGTGATTCCGGCCGAGGGCCCGTCCTTCGGGATAGCGCCTTCGGGGATATGTATGTGCAGGTCGCGCTTGCGTATGAAGTCCAGGCTCATCCCCAGACGCTCGGCCCGCGCCTTGATGCAGGTCAGGGCGGCCTGCGCAGATTCCTGCATCACGTCGCCGAGCTTGCCCGTCAAGGTCACGCCGCCGCGCCCGTTCGTCAAAGTGGCTTCGATCTGCAAGACCTCGCCGCCGATCTCTGTCCAGGCCAGGCCAGTCGCCAGCCCGATCTCGCTTTCGGCCGCAACGCCCTGCTGGCGGAAGCGTATGGGCCCAAGCATATCGCGCACGCGCTCGGCCGTGACTATATCCTTGAAGGCGTCGCCTTCCGTGGCAGAGACCAGCTTGCGCGCGACCTTACGCATGCAGGAGCCTATCTCGCGCTCCATGTTGCGCACGCCGGCCTCGCGCGTGTAGTGGCGTATGATCTCAAGCAAGCCCTCTTCCGTGAACTCGACCTGCTCTGCCTTCAGTCCGTTCGATTCGGCCTGTTTGGGGACGAGGTGGCGGCGCGCAATTTCCAGCTTCTCGCGCTCCGTATAGCCCGAGAGCCTGATGATCTCAAGTCGGTCTTGCAGCGGCGGCGGAATGGTGTGCAGGACGTTGGCCGTCGCTATGAAGAAGACGCGCGAGAGATCGTACTCCACGTCCAGGTAATGATCCTGGAAGGTGTTGTTCTGCTCAGGGTCTAGGACTTCGAGCAAGGCCGACGAGGGGTCGCCGCGAAAGTCCGCGCCGAGCTTGTCCACTTCGTCGAGCAGGATGAGCGGGTTGACCGTGCCGGCCTTCTTCATCATCTGGATGATCTGGCCGGGCAGAGCGCCGATGTAGGTGCGACGATGGCCGCGAATCTCGGCCTCGTCGCGCACGCCGCCCAGAGAGAGGCGGACGAATTTTCTGCCCGTCGCGCGCGCTATGGATTTACCGAGAGAAGTCTTGCCGACTCCCGGTGGGCCCACGAAGCAGAGGATGGAGCCTTTGGGATTCTTGACCAGTTGGCGCACGGCCAGGTATTCGAGAATGCGATCCTTGACCTTCTCTAATCCGTAGTGGTCTTCGTTCAAGACCTCTTCGGCTTTCAAGAGGTCTTTGATCTCCTTGCTCTTCTGTTTCCAGGGCACGTTCAGGAGCCAGTCGATGTAGGTGCGAGAGACTGTGCCTTCGGCAGACATCGGCGGCATGGCTTCGAGGCGGTGCAGCTCCTGCAAGGCTTTCTCTTTGGCCTCTTCGGTCATCCCGGCCTCTTCGATTCTTTTCTTCAGGTCTTCAAGCTCTGCCTTCTCGTCCTTGCGGCCCAGCTCCTTGTGAATCGCCTTGATCTGCTCGTTGAGGTAATACTCCTTCTGCGCCTTCTCCATCTGCCGCTTGACGCGCGTCTGGATGGTGCGGTCGAGCTGGCGCTTCTCAAGCTCTGTCTCCAACAGCTCGATCAAGCGGGAGAGGCGCGCCTGCGTGGAGAAGATTTCCAGAAGGCCCTGCTTGTCTTCGACAGAGATGCGAAGCTGTGAAGCCAAAGCGTCTGCCATGTGCGAAGGGTCTTGATTGCGCAGGGCGGTTTGCAGCGCGTCCGTCTGCGCGTCCGGCGCAAGACGCAAGTGCTGTTCGACCAGTTGATTGATGCGGCCCACCAGGGCTTCGATCTGTGGGCCCGATTCGCTGACCTGCGGCGCGCGGCGCACAAGGGCCGTGAAAGCCCCGCTATTATTTTCGACGCGCACGGTCGTGGCGCGCTCGCGGCCCTCGACGACGACCTTGATCTGCCCGTTCTCCTGCCGCTGCGATTGCAGTATGCGCCCGAGCGTGCCGACGCCGTAAATCTGTTCGGGCGAGGGCTCGTCTACGGTCGCGTCATGCTGGGTGGCGAGAAAGATCGTGCGCTCGCCCGAGGAGAGCGCCTCATCGAGGGCGCGAATGGAGCCGGGGCGTCCGATCTTGAAGGCGACCTTGGTGAAGGGAAAGATCACCACGTCGCGTATCGGCACCATCGGGTAACGGGCGATGTCTAAAGGAGTGCGGTCTGAATATTCTTCCATAACTTGATTATAACTCCGCCGGTTTCTTGCCGTCACAAGCTCTGTGAATAAGGGCGAGCTGCTCTTTACGGCCACTCGCCCTCCTGTGAACCTGCTGTAATTCTAAACCATTTCCAGCCCGCACGCCACTGGGTAGAGAAAGGGCCAAAGTAGAAAGGCAAAAGGGAGGAAAGCATCGAACGCTTTTCTCCCTTTTGCCTTTCTACTTGTGTCTGATTTTATGCTGCTGCGCCGTCTACGCCCGTCAAGCCTTCGCCGGGGATGGCGCGCCGTCGTTCGACCATCTCCGAGGTGATGACGAACTCCTTGATGCGCTTCTGCGACGGCAGGGTGTACATGGCGTCGAGCAGAAGCTCTTCGAGGATCATCATCAGGCCGCGCGCGCCCACCTTGCGCTCGACTGCCTGGCGGGCGACAGACTTCAGCGCGTCGTCCGTGAACTTGAGCTTCACGTTGTCGAAGTCGAAACGCTTCTGGTACTGCTTGACGAGCGCGTTCTTCGGCTCGGTCAGGATTTTGATGAGCGCCCCTTCGTCCAGCTCGTGCAGGACGCCGCAGACCGGAAGACGGCCGACGAACTCCGGAATCAAGCCGTACTTGACGAGGTCTTCGGGCTGCACGGCCGAGAGCGCCTCGGCGTGGCGGTGCGCACCCGAGCGAACCTCCGCCTGAAAGCCCATGGACTTATTGCGCAGACGACGTTCGACGACCTTCTCAAGCCCGACGAACGCGCCGCCGCAGATAAAGAGTATGTTGGTCGTATCGACCGGGAAGAACTCCTGGTGCGGGTGCTTGCGCCCGCCCTGCGGCGGAACGTTGGCGACCGTGCCTTCGAGGATTTTCAAGAGCGCCTGCTGCACGCCCTCGCCCGAAACGTCGCGCGTAATAGACGGGTTCTCGTCCTTGCGGCAGATTTTGTCCACCTCGTCTATGTAGATGATGCCCTGCTGCGCGCGCTCTACGTCGCCGTTGGCGGCCTGCAACAGTTTGAGGATGATGTTCTCTACGTCCTCGCCGACGTAGCCCGCTTCCGTCAGCGTCGTCGCATCGACGATGGTGAAGGGGACTGAGAGCATGCGGGCGAGCGTCTGCGCGAGCAGCGTCTTGCCCGTCCCCGTGGGCCCAATCAAGAGGATGTTCGATTTCTGAATCTCTACGTCCGAGCGACGACGCGCCAGCTCTATCCGCTTGTAGTGTTGATAGACGGCCACAGCAAGCCGCTTCTTAGTCTCTTCCTGGCCGATGACATACTCGTCGAGGAAGCTTTTGATCTCGCTCGGCTTGGGAAGGGGGGGGCGTGTGGCGACAGACTCGGCTTGCTGGTCGTCGGTGATGATCTCGTTGCAGATGTCTATGCACTCGTTGCAGATGTAGACGGTGGGGCCCGCGATCAGCTTCTTCACTTCGTTCTGCGACTTGCCGCAGAAGGAGCAGCGCAACGTGTCATCGGTTCGTCGTACCATAGGCGTCTCGGAGGATTTTGGATTCTAGATTCTGGATTTTAGATCGGCGCGGTTTTGAACCTTGAGCGGGAGACTCTCGAATCCAAAATCCAGAATCTAAAATCCAAAATTGAGCTATTCGCGGTGCGCGATTACTTCGTCAATCAGTCCGTATTCTTTCGCCTGTGCGGCCGACATGATGCGATCACGCTCGACATCACGCTCGACAGTCTCGTAGGGCTGTCCGGTGTGCTTGGCGAGAATGTTCGAGGTCAGCTCGCGCATGCGAATGATCTCTTCGGCCTGAATGCGGATGTCCGTGGCCTGGCCCTGTGCGCCGCCCGAAGGCTGGTGGATGAGTATGCGCGAGTTGGGGAGGGCGAACCGCTTGCCCTTCGCACCGGCCGTCAACAGCAGCGCTCCCATCGAAGCGCATTGGCCCACGCAGATCGTCGTCACGTCCGGGCGGATGAACTGCATCGTGTCGTAGATGGCCATCCCGGCCGTGATCGAGCCGCCGGGACTGTTGATGTAGAGGTTGATGTCTTTCTCGGGGTCTTCGGCTTCGAGAAAGAGAAGCTGCGCGACGATCAGATTGGCGATTGTATCGTCAATGGGAGTACCTAAAAAGATGATGTTGTCTTTCAAAAGGCGCGAGTAAATGTCGAAGGCGCGCTCGCCACGCGACGTTTGCTCGACGACCATTGGGACTAAAGCCATACTTACTCCGAACCTTTCAAAATCTGTGGTGACTGGCAAGCCGCAGCCTGTGGGCCACGCTGCTCAAGACTCCGGCGAAGAAGATTGAGCTTTCGCCTCCACCTCTTCACTCTCGCCCGGCTGCTGCTCTTTGAGGTCTGCGTCGGGCGCGACGGAAGACGCCTCCTCTGAAGCAGGCTCAAAGCTTTCGGCTTCTTCGCGCCACTCTTCTTCACTGACGCTCGCGTTTTCAACGATCAGGTCAAGCGCCTTGCGATTGCGCAACCTATCGGCGATGCTACGTTCGCCTCCCTGCTTTGTCAAGGCAGCGCGCACTTGTTCCGGCGTTTGCCGCGAATGCGTCGCCAGATGGTTGATCTCGGCTTCAATCTCTTCGTCGGTGACGCCGATCTGTTCTTCGTCCGCGATGCGCTCCAGGAGCATCGAGCCGCGCACATCCGAGGCCGCCTGATCGCGCAACTGCCCGCGCACGTCATCCCAGTTCAGTTCCATCTGGCGCGGGTCAACGCCCCGGCCCATCATGTCGCGCAGCACAGACTGCACCAACTGGTTGGTCTGATGCTCGACTAAGGACTCCGGCACTTCAAACGGGTGCGACTCGACGAGCTTGCGCATGACTGCGCTGCGGAGGCGCTGGCTCGATTCAAACGTCGCGCGCTGCTGCAAGTCCTCGCGCACCTTCTCCCTGAGCGTCTCGACGGAATCGAACTCGTCGCCGAGGCTCTTGGCCCATTCGTCGTCCACCTCCGGCAGCTCTTTGCGCCGCACGCTCGTCACAGTGGCCGTGTACTCGACCTCTCTTCCGGCCAAACCCTTCGAGGTAAAATCCTCCGGGTACTTGACCGTAAACGTCTTGACATCGTCGGCGCGCACGCCCGTCAGGTTCTCCGTGAATTCCTGTTGCACGCCCGCGCCGCCAAGCTCTACGTCCACGTCCTCGACGTGTATGGGCTCGTCCTCCGGCTTGTCCTTGAAAGTGCCGTGAAAGTTGACGGTCACCGTATCGCCCGCTTCCGAAGCGCGGTCTTCGACCGGCTGAAGCGAGGCCGATGACTCGCGCAAGCCTTCGATGACGCGCTCGACATCTTCGTCGCGGACGGGGCGTGTGCTGCGCGCCGCCTCCAAGCCCTTGTACTGGCCGAGCGTGACGTGGGGCAGCACCTCTACGTGGACGTGAACCCTGAGTGGCTCCGTGCCCAATTTGTCCAGGCCCTCGGAATTATCCAGATGCACATCGGGCTCGCCGAGCACGGCCAGGTCGTTCTCTCTGATCGCCTCTTCGATGGCCTGCGGCACGACCTCGCGCAACACTTCGCCGCGAATCTCATCCTTAAAGCGAGTGCGAACCACAGAGCGCGGCGCGTGCCCACGCCGAAAGCCAGGCACGTTGGCGAGCTTCGCGTAGCGGTCGCTGATGCTGTCATAAACCGCGCGCACCTTGTCGGCCTCAATCTCTATCTTCAGCTCCTTGCGCGTCGGAGACTCGTCCACCAACTCAATCTTCATAAAATTTAAAGCCCGCCGCAGCGCATCTCAGTCGAGCGCCACACGGGCCTCCTTCCCTCAGCTAAAATCAGAATGACAATCCTCGCGCCATCCCCCGAAACTCTTGGTGCGAAAGGGGGGACTCGAACCCCCACCCCTTCCGGGACAGGTTCCTAAGACCTGCGCGTCTACCAGTTTCGCCACTTTCGCGTGTCACCAAAATAAGATTCCCGAAGAGACTGAGAATAGCACACGACGCTCGGGTTCGTCACATAGCCTTAGATTCAGAAAAGCTTAGCTCTGTAGCAACGCGCGATGGCGCTCGGCCTCCGGCTTGTTATTCATGGCCTCGTAGAGTGCTATGAGGCGTGTGAGCGCCTTCTGCGTCCGTTCATGTTTGTCGCCGGAAGCGGCCTTGAGAATAGTATAAGCTGCGACGAGCAGCTCTTCGGCCTCGCGCAGCCGGCCGAGCCTGGTCAGGCAAGCGCCGTAACCACTGCGGAGCGCCCCCATCCGCCAGTGATTCTTGTCCAGAGTCTTCTCGGTCACTTCCAGCGCCTCTTTATAGAGCGGCTCGGCCGCCTCGCAGTCTCCCTTCGTCTCCAAAGCGTCTGCGAGGTTGTGCAGGCTGATGGCTGTGCTCGGATGCGTTGGGCCCAGCAGCTTGCGTTTCATCTCAAGCGATTCGCGAAGCATCTGCTCGGCGGCCGCGAGGTCGCCCTTCTTCACCAGGAGACTGCCGAGGTTATTGAGGCTCACGGCCAGGTCTGGATGCTCCGGCCCGAGCACCTTGCGCCTGAGCGCAATCGCTTCGCGAAAGAGCGGCTCTGCGCTCGCGTCGTCGCCCTTGTTGCGCAGGGCGAGCGCGAGATTGTTCAGGGTGTTGGCGACGCTCGGATGATCTTCGCCGAGCAGTCTGCGTTTGAGGACGAGAGCTTCGCGATAGAGCGGCTCGGCCTCGGCGTATCTGCCCATGTCGTCGAGCACCGCCGCGAGGTTATGCAGGCTGTAAGCCACGTCTGCGTGCTGCGCACCGAACAGCTTGCGCCTCATCTCAAGCGCGGCTCTGTGCAGCGGCTCAGCCTCCTTGTAACGGCCGCGCGAGCGCAGCATCTCTCCCAGGTCGTTCATGCTCTCGGCCACGCGCGCGTGTTCTGCTCCGAGCAGCCTGCGTCTCATCTCAAGCGATTCGCGGAAGAGAGCTTCGGCACGTTCCGCATTCCCTTTATGGAGCAGAACCCGGGCCAGATGATTCATGCTCTCGGCGACTTCCACATGCTCCGCCCCGAGCGTCTGCTGACGGAGCGCGAGCGCCTTCTCAAGCAGCGGAAGCGCGCTGTCATAAAGCCCCAGGCTTCTGTAGACGCCCGCCATAGTGTCCATCAAGGTCGCCTGGACTTCCGGCTGGCCGGCCATCTCGCGCTCGATGCGCGATGCGCCTTTGTCCAGAATCTCGCGGGCCGTGACGGTGTTGCCGCGCGCTGTGCTCGGCGTAGAGACTTCAAACAGCTCTACCAGGAACTCCGTCACATGATTGGCCCGATCACGCTCGCGGGCGATGCGCGCGGCCTGTGCGGTCATCGTGACGGCGACGCCGACCGACAGCATGAAGAGGAGGACGGCGAAGCTGACGGCGGCCTTGTGACGGCGGACGAACTTGCCCATGCGGTAGCCCACTGTGTCCTGCCTGGCGCGCACCGGGCGTCCTTCGAGATGCCTGCGCAGGTCTTCCGATAACTGCTCGACGGAGCTGTAGCGCCGCTCCGGCTCCTTGCGCATGGCCATCAGCACTATGTTGTCGAGGTCTCCCGACAGCTCGCGCCGAAGACGCGGCGAGTAGTCTTTGCGGCGCTCGACCGCCAGGCTCGGCCTCTCTGTCTCGACGTGGCAGATGACGCGCTCGATCTCGGCGAAGGTACGCTTCTTGAATTGATGGGCCCGCTGGCCCGTGAGCAGTTCAAAGAGGACTGCGCCGAGCGAGTAGACATCCGTGGCCGTCGTCACCTGCTCGCCTCTGACCTGTTCGGGGCTCGCGTAGTCGGGCGTCATCAGGCGCATGAAGGTTTCGGTCTGCGCGACCGTCACGGCGACGGGAGAGACTTCGGGCGCGAGCAGCTTGGCGATGCCGAAGTCGAGCAGTTTCGGCACGCCTTCTTTGGTGACGAGAATATTCGAGGGCTTGAGGTCGCGGTGGATGATGAGGTTGCGGTGCGCGTGCTGGACGGCGGCGCACACGTCGCGAAAGAGCTGCAAGCGCCGCTTCACGGAGAGCCTGTTCGCCTCGCAGTAGTCCGTGATGGGCTGGCCCTCGACGCACTCCATGATGAAGTAGGGCAGGCCGTCTTCTGTCGTGCCCCCGTCGAGCATGCGCGCGATGTGCGGATGATCGAGGCTCGCCAGGATTTGGCGCTCGCTACGAAAACGGCTGAGCAGAAAGCTTGAGACCATGCCCCGCTTGACGAGCTTGACGGCGACCTGCTTCTGGTACTGGTCATCATCGCGCACGGCCCTGTAGACCTCGGCCATGCCGCCCGCGCCGATTGCGCCCGTGATGCGATAAGCGCCGATGCGGCGGCCGGTCAAGCCGTCGCCCTGTTCAGAGACGAGAGAGCCTGCGGCCTCTCCGATCAGAGTTGAGAAGAGAGAGTCTTGATTATCTTCCTGGGCCAACAGGAGCGCGACTTCGCGCCGCAGCTCTACGTCGCCCCGGCAAGCCTCGTCTAGAAAGGGCGCGCGCTCGGGCGGCGAAAGCTCCACGGCCGCGTTGAACAGCTCTTCGATCCTCTTCCATCGTTCGGGCGTCATCGCTTCTGCTCCAACTCTCTGCGAATCCAGGCTTGGGCCAATCGCATCTCGCGCTTGACGGTCGGCTCCGATAACCCCAGCGCGCGCGCAGTCTCCTCTATGCTCATCCCGCCGAAGGAGCGCATCTCAAGGATACGGCACTTGCGCTCGTCGAAGGCGGCGAGCCTCTTTAAAGCCTCGTCAAGGGAGAGGAGCGCGGAGGCGTCCCGCTCGGTGAAGACGGGCGGCGCGTCGTCGAGCGAGAGCTTGGGCTGGCCTGCGCCGCGCTTTGCGGCCGCGCGCGTGCGCGCATGGTCTACGAGAATCTGCCGCATCAGACGCGCGGCCACTCCGTAGAAGTGGGCGCGGCTCTGCCATTGCGGCATCTCCTGCTCGATCATTCGCAGGTAGGCTTCATGTATGAGCGCCGTGGGCTCAAGCGTGTGGCCCGGCCGTTCGCTCTTGAGATGGTGGCTCGCCAGCTTCTTCAACTCCTGGTAGACCAGAGGTATCAACTGATCGAGCGCAGCCCTGTTGCCCTGGCTCCAATCCAGCAGCAGTTGAGTGACTTGATTCGTGGCCCTTGGCTGCATCCGCAAATATTTCCTTACGCGAGGAAACCCAGACCGCCACCGCAGGTGAGTGGCGCGGATTGTAGCACAAGCCCCGGCGGCGCGCAGCAGCAGACCAAAACATCTGTCCATTCGTCTTGAGAAGGATGAAAGCATGGCTTGATGAAATATGCGTAAGGGAGGGCGGGAAGAGATCACGACGAAAAAAAATTGTCCGGGTTTGATCTTTTTCTCCCGTTTCTTACGCATGTATGAATGGAGCGGTCGGAAACCGCACGGTTAAGTCGTACCGTTAAGAACTGTCTTCGGAAAGGGAAAGAGTAGAGATGTCTGCAACAATGATGGAAGAGGTCAAAATAGATCAGGCCATAGATCAGGCGAGGGCCGAGGCGTTCGCCTCGAAGATGCTCGGCGTCCTGAACGGCGGGGCGCTGGCGCTTGTGACGAGCATAGGCCACCGGACGGGACTCTTCGACGTGATGGCCAGGCTGCCTGAAGCCTCAAGCTCGCAGCAGATAGCAGCGGCTTCGGGCTTAAACGAGCGTTATGTGCGCGAATGGCTCGGCGCGGTCGTGACGGGCGGGATAGTTGAATATAACCCGCTGGAAGAGACGTACCGCCTGCCGCCCGAGCACGCGGCTTTCCTGACGCGCGCGGCGAGCCCGAACAACATCGCCGTGACGGCGCAGTTCATAGCAGTGCTCGGCGCAGTCGAAGACCAGATTGTCGAGAGCTTTCGTCGTGGCGGCGGTGTGCCTTACTCTGCTTACCCGCGCTTTCATGCGGTGATGGCGGAGGAGAGCGACCAGACGGTCGGGGCCGCGCTGATGGATTCGATCCTGCCGCTCGCGCCCGGCGTGGTCGAAGCTTTAGGCCGGGGCACGCACGTTCTGGACGTAGGCTGCGGCAGCGGGCGCTCTTTGAACCGCATGGCGGAGGCTTTCCCGCAGAGCCGCTTTACCGGCTATGACTTCTCTGAAGAGAGCATCGCGGCGGCCAGGGCAGAAGCAGAACGCCGTGGCTTGCGAAACGTCCGCTTTGAGATTAAGGACGTGGCGAGGCTTGAGGAGACTGCGCGCTATGGGCTCATCACGGCCTTCGACGCCATCCACGACCAGGCCGAGCCGGCGCGAGTCCTCGAAGGTATAGCCCGCGCGCTCCTGCCCGAAGGGACTTTCCTGATGCAGGACATAGCCGGGTCGAGCCACCTGCACAAGAACATGGAGCACCCGATTGGCCCATTCGGCTACACCGTCTCCTGTATGCACTGCATGACGGTCTCGCTGGAACGCGGCGGCGCGGGGCTCGGGGCGATGTGGGGCGAGGAGACGGCGCAGGCGATGCTCAGGGACGCGGGCTTCAAGAGCGTTGAGGTGCGCAAGCTCGCGCACGACATCATCAACAGCTATTACGTCGCTCGCAAAGTCTAAGCCGGGCGCGATCAATGTCAGTACCGCCTGCTGCAAGCGGGCGGTACTGATTTAACCGATCTCAATCTGTGCGAGCAGGGGGAAATGGTCTGAGGCGCGGCTGGCGAGCGCCGGCTCGCGGATGACCTCAAGGGATTTTAAGTGAGCGGCGAAGCGCATGGGCAGGAACAGGTAGTCGAGGCGCACATGAGCATCCCAGACGGGGAAGGTGTAGCCTTTGTCTTCCGGATGAAGGAAGCGGTAGCCGTCCAGGTAGCCCGCGTCGAGCATGATTTGAATCGTCTCGCGCTGGATGTCGCGCCCGCTCAGCCAGACCAGGGCGCGAATCCAGTGCGGCATGCGTTTCGTGTCGAGCAGCTCGCCCGGAGCCAGCGTGTTGAAGTCTCCGACCAGGACGTGAAAGCCTTCCTGATGACGGCGTATGCCTTCAAGGAGCGCGCGAATCTCCTGCGCCCGGCGGCGCTCGCTCCACTTGGAGAAGCGCGCGCGCAGGTGCAGGCCGAAGATGCGCGACTCTGTTGCGGCGAGCTGGATTTCCAGAAATGAATGGCGCGCTCCCACGGGGTAATGCCACTCGTGGTGCGCGACTTCGAGGCGGCTGATGAAGCCTATGGAGTGTGCGGGGCGCGCGGCCCATTGCAGCAGGCCCGTCCTGTGGGCCAACGCTTCGATGACGCGCGGGTCTGTCGCTTCCTGAAAGACGACTATGTCAGGCCCTACGGCCCGGATCACTTCCGCCAGCGACTCTTCGCGCCCGCGCCCGCCGAAGCGTATGTTGTAGCTCAGCAGCTTGATCGTCAATCCTCTTCCTCTGACTCCGCACCTGCTTCGATCAAAGTGTAGTAGGGCTGGTCAAACAGTACGTCGCGGGCGAAGAGGATCAGATTTGAAGTGGCCTGAAAGTTGACGGGACGGCCGACCATCTGCTGAAGCGAGCGGCGCAGCGGGTTGAGAACCGGCGCGATTTCGGGGGCCTTGTCCCCGAGCGGCTTGGTGTGCAGGCCCGGGATGTAATACTCGTCGTCTTTCCAGTACTCCATCACCTTGTTGCCGACGAGCGTGACATCCAGGTCGCTCGTGCCGTGGCCGTCGGCGTCGAAGGGCGCTTTGTCCTCCCACCGCTCGGCCGTCACGACGCTGCCCCGCAGCGCAACGCCAGTGCCCTTCGGCAGCCCCGCTCTCAGCCGCTCGCAGAACTCTCGCAAGCGCCCGGCGTCGCCGCCGAAGCCGAGCGTGATGATGCGCTCTCGTATCTCCTCGTCCGTCATCTCCTTCACATCTTTCGTCATGCCCCTTGTGCTCCCTCCTTGTGGAAACCATGAAAGCCAGGCTGCCTGGCTTTCATCCTTCGCGCCCGACGCCGAGGGCATCGGCGACGCGGTTGATATAGTTGAACCAGGACGCTATGAGTGTGATTTGCAGACGCGCGCGGTCGTCAAAGCCTGCGGTGCGCAATCGTTCGTGATGTTCGGGCGTGATGCGCGTCGCGTCGCGCGTCAACTGCACGACGTAATCGAGCATCACGCGCTCCTGCTCAGAGACGGGAGCCGTCGTGTAGTCCTCTTGCAGCGCCTCGACCAGCTCAGTGTCCAATGTCACTCGACGCAGAAACTCTGCGTGCGACTCGATTCAATAATGGCAGCGATTATTGACCGACACGACGGTCGTTATCATCTCGTGCTGGCGGCGCGAGAGAGGCAAGTCCTCAGACATCAGCGCGCCGAAGGTCGCAAACGCGTGATAGAGAGCGTCCGGGATGAGGCTGTGCGAGGCGACTATGCCGGAGGTGCCGCCGTCCGGAGTGGGGTGAACAGGCGTGGCGTATTCGGCCGGGTACAACTCTCGCTGGGCCTCTATGGCGCGACGCAGCTTCTCGTCGGCTTCCTCCATCGGAATGGTGCGAATCCAGGTCATACGGGCTCCTTCTTATTTTTCAGATGAACCTCTTCGGCGAAAGATGAGATGATAAACCGGCACGCCGAGCGCGACAACCGCGACGCCGAGAAATTCCTGCCCCGGACTATTCGCCGCCAGCAGCAAGAGCAGCACCGCGACCATCGAGAGAAACAGTACCGGCGTCAAAGGATATGCGGGCGTCCGATAGAGTGCCGCCGGTTGGCCCACCTTGCGGCGCAGGACGAAGAGGCTGGCGACCGTCAGCGCGACGAAGCAGACGGCGACGAAAATAAAATAGGCTATGATCTGGTTGAAGGTTCCGAGCGCCACGAGCAGGGAGGCGAGCGCGGCCTGCGTGATGATGGCGCGCGCGGGCGTATGCGTCACGGGATGCAGCCGCGCGACCGAAGAGAGAAACAGTCCATCACGCGCCATAGCGTAATAGACGCGCGGCGCAGCCATGATGATCGCCGCCAGGCTTCCCAGCACCGAGACGATCACGATGCTTGAGAAGACGCGCCCGCCGAGCCGCCCGAAGAGCGCCTCGCCCGCCTGCGCCGCAAAGGTCTCGCCCGTCGCCACGCGCCCCACCGGCACGAGGTAGAGAAAGACGGCGCTCGTCAGGATGTAGAGCATGGTGACCAGCAGCACGCCGTATATGAGAGCGCGCGGCAGCGTGCGTGCCGGGTCGCGCACCTCGCCCGCGACCTTCGTCAAATCCCACCAGCCGCCGAAAGAGAAGAAGGCCGAGACCATCCCGCTCGCCAGCGCAGCCCAGAGCGGCATAGAGCCTTCGGCCCGCTCCCACACGGGCGTCAGGTTGGCCCAACTTCCGAAGCCTCCGCCGAACCCCCAGGCGATAATCAAAAGCAGCATCCCAGTCTTCAGCACAGTCAGCAGCCGCACCAGCCCCGCTCCCGTCCTCACTCCCAGGATGTTTGCGGCCGCAAGCGCAATGATGGCCCCCACGGCCAGGGCTTTGACGCCCAGGGCCGAGAGCCGGACGATGTAGCCTAAGTATTCGGCCATCCCGATGGCGAGCGCGGCCGTCAGGCCAGGGTCTAAGACGAGCAGAGACATCCAGCCGTAGAGGAAGGCCACCTGCGGCCCGTAGGCTTCGCGCAGGTAGACGTAGCCGCCGCCGGCTTCGGGAAAGCGCGCGGCCAGTTCCGCATAGCAGAGCGCGCCGCACAAAGCCATCGCGCCCATCACAACCCAGACCAGAAGCAGCAGGAGAGGCGAGCCCAGAGACTTTGCCATCCCGGCGGGCGTGAGGAAAATCCCGACGGCGATGATCTCGCCCACCAGTATGGCGGTCGCCGACCTGAGCCCGAGCTGTCGCCTTAAAGCGCCCTCTGTTTGCACCTTTGCCGCCACCGCTCGCCGCCCTCTTTCGATTTAGAAGGAGACTCTGACGGCGAATTGGAAAGCGCGCGGGCCGCCCGAGCCGAACACGCCTCCGGCCGTCGTGATGGCGCGCCCGAAACCCGACGAGCGCAGGAAGCCCGGGTCGCTCGGGTCATCGCTGTCACGCACCAGCACGTTCGAAAAGCCGGAGTAGTTCACGTTCGACACCCCCAGGACGTTCGTCACGTTGAAGAGATTGAAGACCTCGACAATCGGCTCAAGCCGAAAGGCGTCGCCGAAGATGAAGGCGCGCGACAGCCTGAGGTCTAGCGAGCTGAAGCTGTCGCCGAAGCGCGCATCGTCGCGCACCAGGGGCAGCGGCGTTGCCGTCCCGCCGCTCGCGTTGAGCTGTGTGATAAAGCCGTTCAGCTCCGCGCCCGTCTGGAAGAGGCGGCCCCCGGCATTGCGTTGAAGTGTTGGGATTCGCGAAAGCCCGTCGGGCAGAAGGATGTCCATCGGCACGCCCGAGGCGAGCGTTAGGATGGGCGCGACGCGCAGGCCGTAGGGCGCGTCGAAGACGCCCGAGAAGGTAAAGCGATGGCGCTGGTCATTAGGGGTGGGCCCATATTCCAGCCGCAGGTTGTTTGGGTCTATGGGCCCATTGGAGAAGGGAATCTGATCGTCGTTCGCGTAGTTGAAAGCCTTCGACAGGGTGTAGGAAGCGCGCAGTTGATAACCGCGCGAGTAACGCTTCTCGAAGCTCAGGAGCAGCCCGTCGTACTTCGTTCCCACGCTCGATTCCAGGTTGACCACGCGGTCTGGCCCGCCGACCACCGGGTTAAAGACCGTTCCGACCGTGCGACCCGTAATGAAATGAGTGCCGTGGTTGTGCAGGTAGTCTGCGCGCAGCACGAAGTCTGCGCCAAGTTGCCGCGCCAGTCCTAAATTCATCTGCTGGACTGAGGGGTTCTGCAAGCCGTTGTCTATGATGTTGATGCCGGAAGCGCCCGCGCCCGGCAGGATGAAGCCCGTGAAGGGGTTCGAGACGGTCGGCGCGAAGGGCGGGAACTGTCCCGTCTGAGGGTCTAGGAAGAAAGTGTTTCCGGCGCGCACGGCAATCGGGAGCGCCCGCCCGTCCAGGCCGCGCTCAAGCGACTGTAGCTCAAGCGTCACGCGGTCGTAATAGATACCATAGCCTCCATGCACGCTCGTCGCGCCGTCCCTCGTCGCCCAGTTGAACCCGAACCTCGGGCCCCAGTTATTAGTGTCGCGGCCGCGCTCGCCCCGGAGAAACGGTAGGATGAGCGGGTTCAGCTCGCCCGTGCGGCTGACGTTCTTGACATCCGTGTCCAGCTCGTAGCGCAGCCCTAAGTTCAACGTGAGCTGTGGGTGAATGCGCCAGTCGTCCTGTATGAAGAAGGCGAAATAGTTATTGTCGGCATCGGGAATCACCAGCGAGCGTTCGGGCACGGCGCTTCTCAAGGTGACTGCGAAGAGCAAGTCCTGGTCGTCCGTGCGCCCGTCGCCGTTGTGGTCGAAGTCCGGGAAGTCCTGCACGAACTCTATGCGCCCTTCGCGGAAGACGCCGAGGTCGAAGCCTGCGTCAATGCGCTGCGCTTCGCCGCCCAGCCGAAGCGTATGGTCGCCGCGTATCCAGGTCAGCGTGTCGGTCAGTTGAAAGCGCCGCTGCTCTGTCTGCTGCGGCACGCGAAAGGATGAGCCGTCCTGCAAGCTCGGGAAGGTCAGTTGCGGGCCACGCGCGACAGGCTCCGTGCGGTTCAGGTAATCGCTCAAACCTGCGCGCAGGTCGTTGAGCACGTCGGGCGAGAAGACGTGCGTCCAGTTGGCCAGAGCCGAGTGATAGTTGTTGCGCGAGGACTGGCGCTGCTGGGCGGAGCCTATGGCGCGAATCAGTGTGCTCGCCGCCACGTCGTCGGCGCGCTCAAGCGAGTAGCGAAAGCTCAAGTTGTCGGGCGTCGAAGGATGCCAGTCGGCGCGCACAGTCCCGAGCAGGTCGTTCAAGGGCGCGAGCGCAAATCCGCGACTGATGCGGCGGCGCAAGGGGTCGCGCTCTCCGACAAGCACAGCGCCGTCCTGGTTCCTGTACTCAAAAGCGCCGAACCACCAAGCCTTGTCCTGCTTGAAGGGGCCGCCGAGCGCGAAGGCGTATTGCTGGCGGTCAAAGGGCGGCTCCTCGGCCCCGCTCGAACGGTCAAAGGTTGCCGGGAGCCCCTGCAAGCGATGGTCGCGCAGGAAGACAGAGGCCGAGCCGTGCAGCTTGTTCGTGCCCGACTTGGTCACAATGTTGATGACGGACGAGGCGGAGCGCCCGTACTCGGCCGAGAAGCGATTGGTCGCGATCTGGAACTCCTGCACGGCCTCCTGCGTCATGTTCTGTAGGACTCCGCCCACTACGTCGTCGTTGTTGTCGAGGCCGTCAATGGTGATCTGGCCGCCGCGCCCGAACTGCCCGGCCGAAGAGACGGCGACGCTGTTGGTTTTGGTCGGGTCGAAGTTGGGCGCGGGCGAATTGCCGGGCACGAGCAGCGCCAGCTCTAAAAAGTTGCGCCCGTTCAAGGGCAGATTCTCGATGGCGCGCTCGGTGATTACCCCGTCAACATCCGAGGACACGATATCTACGAGAGGTATGCTGTCGATAAGGTTGACGACTACCTTTTCCTGTCGCGGATCGATCTCCATCGTCGTGTTGAGCGTCACGCTCTGCCCGACTTGAAGGACGACCGGCTCTTGTGAGACCTTTCGGGCGAACCCTGCTGCTCGGACGCTCACTTCATATTCACCTGGGGACAAATTGGTCAGCACGTAACGCCCCTCTTCATTGGTCGTCGTCTCGCGCCCGATGCCCGTGGCCTTTTGCGTCAGGCTGATTTGCGCTCCCTGGATGGACGCGCCCGTGGGGTCTGTGACGATGCCGCTCAAAGTGGCTGTCGGCTGCTGGGCCCGTGCGGCGACAAACAGAGAGCACAGCAGTAGGGCGCAGGCTGCCAGAGTCTCGATCTTACTCATAATTATGAGGGCGCTCCTTAGAATATTGAAATGGCTCGTCCGGTCGGACAAGGATTTAACGGCTGAGTACAAAATAGCCCGCGACCGCTTTTACAAACTTGGCCCAGGCCCGTTATGCCGTGCAAGCTAACACAGGTCGGCCGAGCGACAAAAGCAAATTTTCGAGCGCCCGAGCATTCTTGACGCTTCTCGAAGCGGGGCGCTATGCTCGCGCTCGCGCTGGAAAGCTTGATTGTCGAAAAGAGTCTATAGATGAGCGGAAGAGAAAGAGGGCTAGTGACGCTCGGAGAGGTCGCGCGAGCGACGGGCGGCACGCTGACCGGCGATGAAAATGTGGAAGTCGCCGATGTCACACATGATTCGAGACAGGCGCGCGCGGGCACTCTCTTCGTGGCGATTCAGGGTGAAAGCGTGGACGGCCACGCCTTCCTGAAGCAGGTCGCGGAGCAGGCGGCGGCGGGCGTCATCTCGGAGCGCGAGCGTCCGGCCAGTTTTGACGGCGCATGGATCATGGTCGCCGACGCGCGCAAGGCTTTGGCCCAGGCGGCGGGAGTAGTACACGGCCATCCTTCCAGAGAGCTGAACCTGGTCGGAATCACCGGAACCAACGGCAAGACGACGACGACTTACCTGGTGGCGGCCATAGCGGAAGCGGCGGGCGAACCCGTTGCCCTCACGGGCACGGTCGAGTATCGCGTCGCAGATGAGCGCAAGAAGGCCGACCGTACGACACCGGAAGCGAGCGACATGCAGCGCCTCCTGCGACGTGCGGTCGAAGCCGGTTGCCGTACGGCCGTCATGGAATGTTCTTCACATGCGATTGATCTGCATCGCTGCGACGGACTCGACTTGAGCGTGGCGGTCTGGACTAACCTGACGCGCGACCACCTGGACTACCACAAGACCATGCAAGCCTACTTCGAGGTCAAGCGCCGTCTCTTTGACGGAAGCCTCGGTCGAAGGCCGCGCGCGGCGGTCATCAACACGGACGACGCGCGGGGCTCGGAGCTGGCGCGCGAGCTTGCAGCCACGGGGCAGCGTGTCCTGCGTTACGCGCTCAACCGGGAGGCGGATGTGACTGCGAGCGAGGTCGAGCACACTCTGGAAGGGATGCGCTTTCGCCTGCGCACGCCCGTGGGCGAGCGCGCTCTGACTTCGCCGCTCGTGGGCCGCCCGCACATCTACAACATCATGGCGGCCACGGGGACGGGCCTTGAGCTGGGCTATGAGCTTGACGTGATTGCGCGCGCCGTGGAGAGCTGCTCGGGAGCGCCCGGCCGCTTCGAGCGCGTTCCGCACGCGGGGGATTTTGCCGTCGTCGTGGATTACGCGCACACGGATGATGCTCTGGTCAATGTCCTGCGCACGGCGCGCGACGTGACGCGGGGAAGAATCATTACGGTCTTCGGCTGCGGCGGCGACCGCGACCGCTCGAAACGCGCGCCGATGGGCGAGGCCGCAGCCTCTCTGAGCGATGTCGTCATTCTCACTTCGGATAACCCGCGCACGGAAGACCCCGAAAGGATTCTCGCGGACGTGGAGGAGGGAATGCGCGTTGCGGGGAAGCCTTATCAAAAGATCGCAGACCGCCGCTCGGCCATTCATCTGGCGATTGCCGAAGCGCGCCGTGGCGACGTAGTCCTCATCGCCGGCAAGGGGCACGAGGATTACCAGATCATCGGCCGCGAGGTCTTCCACTTCGACGATAAAGAGGTCGCGCGCGAGGCGCTGGAAGGGAAGAAGCGAAGAAATAAATTAACAGGATGGACAGGATAAAGATAAAGCGATGCTTTTCTTTTTTATCCTGTCTCTCCTGTCCATCCTGTTTGAATCTTCTTCTGCCTTTCATGCTGTGGCTAAATTGCCGTCGCTAACAAGACCGCCTCACAGGTGACGGCGCGCGCAGGTCGAGACGAAGAGCCTTTCGTCCTGAGCTAATCCCATTAATTCAGCCTTTTGAGAGCCGCTCGCTCCTCTCTCTCGCTCATGCTTCCACAGTGGCCCGGTGCTTGCTACCAGGCAGATGTGTGGGGCATGCAGGTTTGATGCTCACGCTATCCAGCTTAACAGCTTAATCAAGGAGCATAAGATGAAAAGGATTCTGACACACTCGGCGCTCGCAGCCGTGCTGGCTCTCGGCGCACTGACGCCCGGCGTGATGGCCAGGGCCAGGCACAAGACGCCCAACGCAGAGCGCGTGGCCGCCATCAAGAAGTGCAACGAGGATTACCGCGCGGCCATCAAGGCCGACAAGACCAAGAAGGGAAAGGAACGCAAGGAAGCAGACGCCGCCGCCAGGAAAGCCAAAAAGGATTGCATCGCAAGCGCACCGAAGTAAGAGAAGAGTCAGCACACAACACACCGCCGAAGAAATGATGAAGGCGGAAGGATCAATGATGAATGAAAGGCAACTGCTCTTTATTCATCATTGATCCTTCCGCTTTCATCATTTCCTTTCTGTGGCGTCTTTGTCGCGCCGGCAAAATCGCCACACCTGTCGAGAGGAAGCGGAGCGGTGAAACGCGCTTGAAAAGGGGGCAAAAGCTCTGCCGTAGGGGCCGCGCGGCGATGGTACGCACCTTGCTCAAAGCCGAAAGCGTAAGGCTGAGATGCGCGGGCCGAAAAAAGTATCAACGACGTGTTAAGTAATTCCAGTCTCACGCTCGCCTCTCAAAAAAGGGGTTCTAACAATTCAACATGAGTAGGCACGTAGGAGGATTATGAGAAGAATAGGGATTGTCCTGGCGCTGATCTTGACGATGAGTTTCGGCGGCCTCGTTTTCGCACAAAACTCAAACACCAGCACGACCACGACGACAACCAGCACGACAACTCGGTCTAGCAGAAGGTCTACGCGTCGTCGTCATCGCCGCGCGCGTCGTCGCCACAGTCGCGCCAGGAGACGCGGCGGAAACAGCAACATGCAGAACGGGAACACCAGATAGCAGGGCATCTCGCGCCAGTCTCAACCCCTCGGTATGGGTGAAGGCGTTGGACATGTGCGCGAGCAAGCGTGGACGGTTAGCGCCAAGGCTTTCAGTCCACGACCGGAGAGGGACGCGACTATTAGAGGAGGTGGTCGCGTCCCTCTTTCATTTCAGGAGGAGGCTGTCGAGGCCGAGCGTGCAGGCCGTCACCTCTTTGCGGGCGAGATGAAGAGCGGTCAGGTCAGCGAAGCTTTGAAGCAGACGCGAGGAGAGCGCCGGGCCCTCTGCGCGTCGCCCGTCCCGTGGTGTCTCGGCCTGGTGCTCTGCGCCTCTCTGCTCTCGTGCTCGCAGAAGCGTGTCGAAGAGACAGTGACGGTTGACGCCAGCCGCTCGTCCTCCGTCGCTTCAAACGCGCAGCCCCTCGCCATCGCGCCGCAATTGCCGGCGCGCGATGCAGACCTCGAACAGGCCGGGGACAAAGTCGCCGAAGCGATCATGCGCCTGAAGAAACGACAGAGCGCCGCCGCGCTCACGGCCCTGGCCCAATCCAAGGGGGCGATTAACCGGGCGCTTCGCACGGACGGGCGCGACGAGGATGGACGTGAAGCCCTGCGCTCGACCCTCAAAGGGATAGAGTCGGCCGAGCGCGCCATACAGCGCGGCGCACTCGCAGACGCCACACAGCAACTCATCGCCCTCAACCGAAAAGTTGACTCCATCGGAGCACAACGATAAAAGCAAGGGATAAGGGCGGAGGGATGAGGGATGAAATAAAAGCTTCTGTCTTTTTCATCCTTCATCCCTCATCCCTTCGTTGTGGTACGATCAGGCATCACGGGTTCTGTTTGGCTGCTGTTTGGCAGGCTCCTTCTTTTAGTTCTATGAAGCCCCTTAAGCTGCATACGAAGACCACGCTGGTCACTTCGGTCGTGACGATAGCCGTGCTGGCGGCGGCGCTCGCCGTCACCACCGCGCGCGTGGCCGAGCTGGTGCGCGAGGAGCAGAAGGCCCGCGCCGAGCTGCAAGCCATTAACCTTGCAGAGCAGATCAGTCACATGCCCGCGCCGCGCGACCCCGCAGCCCTGGCCCATGCCGCGACGGTCGCGAGCGGCGCGCATCCGGGCGTCGTCGCCGTGCGCGTCTGGGAACGCGTCGGCGGCGTCTATGTCGAGACGGCCGCCTCGGCCGGCAGCCCGCCCGTGCAAGACATTCCCGAAGACACAAAGGCCGCGCTCAGAAACGGCCTGGCCTCAAGCCTGACGAGCGATCGGCCGGAGAACGCCAGCAACTCGCTCTATCGCGTCTTTGCGCCCGTGGCCGATCAGGGGCGCTTCAGCGGCGCGGTCGAAGTCGTCGAGCGATTGGACGACGCGCCGTCCATTGCCGTGCGCTATGAACGCTTGGCCGTCTGGATTGCGCTCGTCGCCGTGGCGCTCATCACGCTCGCCACCTATCTGCTGTTCCGCAGGCTGATCTATCGTCCCATCGGAGGGCTGCTGCTCCTGATGTCGCAGGCCGAGTCGGGCAACCTCTCCGTCAAAGCGCCCGCGCGCGCGCCCGACGAGCTTGGACTGCTCTCGCGCGCCTTCAATCGCATGATCGAGCGCATACGCCAGATGACGGAAGAGCGCGAGGGCCAGCGCCGCATTCTTCAGGAGCGCGTACACGAGGCCACGGCCGAACTCGAACAACGCAACGAGCAGTTGGAGGAGGCCAACCTTGAGCTGTGGCGGACGGCCAGGCGGCTGACGGAGCTTGAGCGACTGGCCGCCGCCGGTCAGACAGCAGCGCAGTTTGCGCACGAAGTCGGCACGCCCTTGAACCTCATCAGCGGCCACGTCCAATTGCTGCGCGCGCGCCTCATGCCGGACGAGGGCGCGCAGCAGCGCCTTGAGGTCATAGGCGTGCAGATCGAGCGCATAGAGCGCATCGTGCGCTCTATGCTTGACCGCACGCGCCCGGAAGCGATAGAGCTGGCTCCGCTCGACCTCAACGCGCTGCTCGAACGCATAGGCGACGCCACGGCCCCGGCCCTGGACGCGCGCGGCGTCCGGCTCGTCAAGGAGCTTGACGAGCGCCTGCCCGAAATCCGGGGAGACGCTGATCGCTTGCAGCAGGTCTTTATCAACCTCATCAACAACGCGCTCGACGCCATGCCGGACGGAGGCGAGATTCGCGTTCGCACAATGACGGAAAGTTCTGAGGAAGGCGCTCGGCACGTCCTGGTAGAGTTCGCGGATACGGGCAGCGGGATGGCCGAAGATGTTCGCCTGCGCATCTTCGACCCGCTCTACACGACCAAGGAGCGCGGGCGCGGGACTGGCCTCGGCCTGGTCGTCGTCCGCCAGGTCATAGCAGACCACCACGGCCGCATAGAGGCCGAGAGCGAGCGAGGCCGAGGCACACGCTTTCGCCTCTGGTTTCCGGCAGGGAGCAACGGTCAAGAAGAACGGGTGGGCCAACCGCGGCGACAAGAGCAGGCGCAAACCTTATGAAGAGAATTCTCGTCGTCGACGATGACCGCGCCTCCTGCGAGCTGCTGCGCGAGATATTCGCCGAGCAGGGCTGGCAGGCCGAGACCGCGCAGACGCCCCGGCAGGCGCGCTCCCTCGCCGCCGGGCAGAAGTTCGATCTCCTCATCAGCGACGTTAACCTCGAAGCGGAAGAGACCGGGCTCGACTTGCTAAAGGGCCTGCGCGACGAGTGTCCGGTCATCCTCGTGACAGGCTTCGGCTCGCTGGAAGCGGCGGTCGAAGCCGCGCGCGAAGGGGCCTGGGACTTCGTCTCGAAACCCTTCAAGGTCGAAGAGGTGGTCGCGACGGCGCGGCGCGCGATGGAGCGCGCTGGGCCCAGACCGGAAGAGAGCGAGCCGTCACAGCCCGACACGCTCTCGGCCCGTTACGAAGAGACAGGGCTGATAGGCCGCTCGCCCGCCATGATCGAGCTGTACAAGGAGATCGCGCGCGTCGCGCCGTCGCGCTCCACCATTCTTGTGATGGGCGAATCGGGGACGGGCAAAGAGCTTGTGGCGCGTGCCATTCATAAGCACAGCCCGCGCTCCGCAGCGCCCTTCGTCGCCGTCAACTGCGGCGCGCTCACCGAGACGCTGCTCGAAGCGGAACTCTTCGGGCATGTGCGCGGCGCGTTCACGGGCGCGGTCGCAGACCGCAAGGGCCTGTGGGAAGAGGCCGAAGGCGGGACGCTCTTTCTGGACGAAGTAGGGGAGACTAGCCCGGCGATGCAGGTCAAGCTGCTGCGCGCCTTGCAGGAGGGCGAGGTGCGGCGCGTCGGAGCGTCGCGCAACGTACACGTAGACGCGCGCATCGTCGCCGCCACCAACCGCGACCTCGAACGCGAAGTCAAGGCCGGCAACTTTCGCGAAGACCTCTTCTATCGCCTCGGCGTAGTCATCCTGCGCGTCCCGCCCCTGCGCGACCGGCGCAGCGACATCCCTCTTCTGGCCGACCGTTTCCTGCGCGCCGCAGCCACCGCAAGCCCCGAAGGCGTGGGCGCTCCGCGCGCGCGCAGCTTCTCGTCGCAGGCGCTCTCGCTCCTTGTCGCCTACGATTGGCCCGGCAACGTGCGCGAGCTGGAATCGGCCGTCGAGTACGCGAGCATACGCGCGCGCGGCTCGGCCATAGCAGCCGAAGACCTGCCCGCCAAGTTGCAGTCAGACCACGCGCGCACCCGCCTACCCTCGTCGCCACTCGCCGCGCTCTACAGCGATCTGGTCTCCCTGGACGAGCTTGAGCGCCGCTACCTGATTTATGTCCTGGAAAAAGTCGGAGGCAACCGCACCCGCGCCGCCGAGATTCTCGGGATAGACCGCCGCACCTTCTACCGCATGGCCGAACGCTTCGGCGTCAAGCTGGAAGGACAGTGAGCAGCGCGGGGACTTGCCGCAAATGAGGAGCCCGCCTACAAATCATCCGGCCTCAAGCCGGTGTGTTTAGCCATGCGGGCCATCATCTTAGGGCCAATCTCTTCTTTGTCATGGAAAGCAAAAACTACGTCGGGCCAACCATCGCGTGAAAGGATTTTGTGAGAGCTTGATTCACGTTTGATCTTCTATCCGATGCGGAGAAGCGCCGCAAGGACGCGCTTGGCTTTTGCGGACGGCCATTGGCTCATGCTGCCTCAAACGAAATGCTCATCAATTCAGGAGAGCTTTCCCCGTGCTCAAGGCGGTCTGCGAGAACGCGCAGGGCAAGCGCCTGCGCTTTAGCGATAGCTTCTTCGGACGTTTGCCCGTAGGCGAGCACGCCAGGTAATTCGAGTACCTCGGCAAGCCAACGTCCGTCTTCTTCCCGCTCGTACTCAACACTAAAAGTCACGGCCTACACCTCGACCGCAATCCTACCAGATGAGAGGCTTTAGGCAGCGTGCCCGAGTCATACAATGCATGCTGCCCGAACTCTTTTCTTCAAGATAGATGTTCGAGGCGGCGGCGGGCCTTGGCGATCTGGCGCTTGAGCTGTTCGGCCTGGTCTGCGAGGGCGTCGCGCCCTTGTGAGGCTTCCTTATCGACGGAGAGCTTGAGGCGGTAGAGGCCGTCTTGCCGGATGCGCTTGATGCCGAACTCGACCGTGCGCAGCTCCTCTTTGAGGTTCAGGAGGCGAGCGGCCAAATCTTCCTCAGCATCGGTGTCGTAGTTGCCGGCACAGAAGAAGCGCAACTCTTCGTCGCCGAGAAGGGTATTGAGGCTTTCGACATCGCCTTCCCTGTAAGCACGGTTGGCTTCGGCCATGATCGAATGGCGACGCTGGGCCTCACGTTCATCGGCCGCCGTGTCCGGATGAAACAGCTTGGCGACAGACCAGAAGAGCTTGCGCAGTGTGGTCTTGACCGGACGCGTTGCATCGGCTTGTGTCTCGTCCGCGCCTGATTCTTCAGTGTCGTCCGCGCCGAGCGTCAGCTTTTCCGCTTCCCTGATGGCACGCTCCACCTCTGCCTGTTCGGCCAGGAGGCTGCCTATGATCTCTGTGTAGCGCGCCTTGAAAGCGTGCAGCTCTTCCTGTAAGGCCACAAGCTCGCGCCGTCGTTCGGCCAGCACGGCTTCGAGCCGGGCGACCTCCTCGTCCGGGTCAACGGGAGCCTCTTTGTTCGCAGATGAGTGAAGACTAAGACTGTGCATACCAGGTTACTGAAGAATGATTGTACAGGATCAATCGTCACCCTCAACGCTCAGCGGCGCTTGGTAATTGAGCCGGTTGTGCCGAGACCAGTACCAGTAGACGGGCAGGCCCAGCGCGATCAGCCCGAGTCCGATCAAAGCCTGGCGCGGCGTCGTCCACAGCGTATTGACCAGCAGCCATGCCGTCACCAGAAGAAAAATTACCGGCACGACCGGGTAGCCCCAGGCGCGGTACGGGCGCTCGGCGTTCGGCATCTTCCGGCGAAAGATGAAGACCGAGGCCGTCACCAGGCCATAGAAAATCCACGAGCCGAAGATGACATAATCGGTCAGCGTGTCGAAGGAGCCCGAGAGCGCCAGGACGCTGGCCCAGATGCCCTGTAGGACGAGCGCGCCGATGGGGACATGAGTGCGGGGCGAAAGGCGCGCGAGGTTCTGGAAGAAGAGGCGGTCGCGCGACATGGCGTAGGGGACGCGCGCGCCCGTCAGCACCGAGGTATGCAGCGTGCCGATGCACGAAGACATCAGGGCGGCCGCGATCAGGCTCACGGCCAGTGGGCCCAGGAAGGTCTGCGCGACCTCGCGCGCGACCGAAGACTCTTTCGTCACGCTGGCAATCGTTGTCGGATCGAGCGCGTAGAAGTAGGCTATGTTGACGAAGACGTAGAGCGCGATGATGAGAGACGTGCCGCCGACGAGGGCCAGCGGAATGTTACGCTGCGGGTTCTTCACCTCGCCCGCCACGAGCGTCAGGTTATTCCAGCCGTCGTAGCCCCACAGCGCCCCCAGCATCGCGGCCCCGAACGTGGCCCCGAATCCGGCGACACCGTAACGCGCCGCCTCCCCAACGCCGAAACACCTGCCGCCCTCGTTGGCCAGCGCAAAGTGGGCCCAATCGCCGCTCTTCGAGAGCAGAAATGCGCCGCAGCCCAGCCCGAGGACGAGCGTGATCTTAATGACTGTGAGAAAGGCCGCGACGTTGCCGCTGACGATGACGGTCGCGCAGTTGATGAGGGTGACGATTGTGATGGCCGCGAGCGCGACGACCTGAAGGCTTCCGAACTGGAACTCGTAGCCGTAGATGACGCGCTTGAAGTAGACCGCGCCGAGCGCTCCTCCCAGCAGGTCGTTGAGAAAGATTGCGAGCGCGACCGCCACCGAAGCCTGCGAGCCCGTCTTGGCGATAAAGACCTGCATCCACCCGTAGAGAAAGCCCGCGCCCGGCCCGTATGCCTCGCGTACAAAGACGTACTCGCCCCCGGCGCGCGGCAGCATCGCCGCCAGCTCCGCATAGGTGAGCGCGCCCGCCAGGCTCAATATCCCGGCCGCTATCCAGACCGCGATCACCATGCCGGGCGTCCCGACGTTGCACGTCATCACGCGCGTCTTCAGAAAAACGCCCGTCCCGACCACGTTGCCGATGACGATGGACATGGCAGCAATGAGCGTCAGCCCGCGAATGAGCGTGACGTTGCTGGGTGCAAGCTTTGCCATATTTTAGAAGCAGGAGCTAACAGGGATGGACAGGAGAGACAGGATAAAAGCAATGCTTTTTCTTCATCCTGTCTCTCCTGTCCATCCCTGTTAAATTTTTTCATGCAGTTCGTCTAACTCTTCTGCTGCCTATTAAACTCTTTGCCGCTTCTTCGCCCGTGATGACGGCTCCTTCCATGAAGCCCTGCCAGTCGGCCAGGTGTTCTCCGGCGAAGAGCACTTTGCCGAAGGGGCGCTGCAAAGTGGGGCGGATGGTGAACCACTGGCCGGGACGATAGAGCGCGTAGGCCCCTTGCGTGTAGCGGTCGCGCTGCCAGGCGTAAGACTGAATCTGGCGGGCGAGGCGCGGCGCTCGCTCGTCCAGGGGCAGGATGTCGCGCGTGATGATCTCCATCCGGCGACGCTCGTCCTGCGCGGCGAGCACGTCCGCCTTCTCGCCAATCGCGTAGCTGCACAGTATGCCTTCCGTCCCGGGCTGATCCTTAGTGCTGTGGAAATAGTAGTGGGACGTGACATCGCTGACGAGCGAGAAATCTTCAGCGCCCCAGAAGCGTTCAGAGAAGAGCAAGGAGTTCTTGATGATGCGCGCGTATTGAAGCTGATCTATGGCGGCGGCCTGATCTGCGGGCAGCGGTGGGTCGAACTTGATCTGGTCGAGCGTGCGCGCCGGGACTGTGCAGATGCAGGCGTCGCCTGTGTAGACAGTTCCTCCGGCCCTGACGCGCACGCTGCCGCCGCGCTGCTCTATGGCCTGGACGGGCGTGCTCAGGCGAATGTTTTCTGTTCCGACGCGCGCAGCAAGCTCTTTAACGAGGCGCGAGTTGCCGCCGACCATCTTGAAGTCCATCTCATTGGCCGGGCTCGATTCAAAATATTCGGAAGCGGCGGCGTAGGCCGAGACGTGGCGGATTGATTCGCCGAAGTCTGTGCTGTCCTGAAGATCGCGCAAGAGCAGGTCGTCCTCCGTAAACCCTAAGTCGCGCAGCCAAGTCCACCAGTCGTAACGATCAAGACGCACCTGCTCGCGCCGCCCGTAAGCTTTGAAGCGTTGCCTGAACTTCTCGAAGGCGGCTTCGGCCTGCGGAGAAAAGCTCCACTGGCCGGGACGCTTGACGACTCCGTCGCGCATCAGCGAAGCGGCGAAGCGATGGTCTTTCAGCTCTATCTGAAACTCGCGGCAGAGCGCCTGCACGCGCTCGTGGCTCGCGCCGACCCATTCGCCTCCCAGCTCGCAGACGAGCGACGGGTTCTCCTTGAAGCTGAAGGAGAGGATGCGGCCTCCCGTCCGGTCTCTGGCTTCGAGCACTGTGACGCGCCAGCCCGCGCGCCGCAAAGCGTAAGCGGCGGCGAGGCCCGCCAGCCCCGCCCCGATGATGATGCAGGCGTGAGAGCGACGACCCGTTTGGCTGCCGAAGACGAGCGGCGTGCCGACTAGGGCCGCGCCCGCCAGCTTGAGAAACTCGCGGCGCGTAGTTTTCTGATTCGTGTTCATCTCTTCACCTCCATGAGGGAATGACATGCTGGCGGTTCACGGACTCGGCAAGAGGGTTTTGCTGAGCGCGAGGGCGAGCCCTACCAGATGTCCTGTGCAATGAGGTCGTCATAGGTATCGCGACGACGGATGAGATCGACGCTTCGGTCTCTTCTAATCATCACGGCGGCTGGCAGCGGCCGCCCGTTGTAGGGAAACATCTGCGCGAGCGAGTACGCGCCGCTGTTGAGCAGGGCCAGGACTTCGCCCGGCGAGACCTCTGCGGGCAAGCGACGATAATCGGGCAGGCGGCCCCCGCGCTCGATGTCGAAATAGACATCGCCGGAATCGCACAAAGGCCCGGCGACCTTGTACTCCGTGTCGGCCAGACCTTCGGCCCGCGAAGCCGAGATCAGGTGGTAGTACCACTTGTAATTGTTCATCGAGAGCAGCAGGTTATAACCGGCGTCTGTGAGCAGCCACACGTCGCCGGTCTCTGGCCGCCGCTTGATATTACGCACAGTGGCGAGCACGAGCCCCGCGTCTGCGATGATGCTGCGTCCGGGCTCAAGCAGGATAGTGATCTGATCGAGCAGGTGCTCGGCTCCGGCCGCACGCGCAGACTCGCGCGCCACGCGCAGAGCCTCCGTCAGCACCTCTCGCGGCTCAAGCTCAGCGCCGAGCATGTCGCGTTCGTGCTCCGGCAACTGGTCTGCCTGCGAGCGGTCACGCAGGTAGTTGACGGGGATGCCGCCGCCGAGGTTGATGTGCTCAAGCGTGTGGCCCGTCTCGCGCTGGATGGCGACGAGGTGTTCCCACATGGCCTTGAAGGCGGCGGCGAACGGCTCCACGTCCGGCGTCTGCGAGCCGACGTGAATGTGTATGCCGCAGACGTGCACCAGCTCGGGGTGGCGCAGGCCGCGTCGAAAAGCGTCTAGGACTTCGGAGGAAGAGATGCCGAATTTAGAAGTCAGCAGCGCCGTCTGCAAGCCGAGATGCGAGCGCGTGCCGATCTCGGGCACAAGGCGCAGGGCTATGCGCGCCTTGTGCCCGAGACGGCTGGCAGACTCTTCGACCAGCTCTATCTCGTAGATGGAATCTACGTTGATGGCGTGTATGCCTGCCTCTACGGCCTGGTCAATCTCTGCGCGCGTCTTGCTCGTACCGTTGAAGATGAGCTGACCGGGACGAAAGCCCGCGCGCAGGGCCTTGAAAAGCTCGCCGCCCGAATTGACCTCGGCATCAATCCCAGCGTCGCGCACAGTCTTGAGGACTGCCATGTTGGAATTGGCCTTCGAGGCGTAAAAGAAACGCACCGGCCTGTCAACGGCCGCCGCAGCACGCTTGAGCCGTTCGATGTTGGAGATGATGCGCGGCTCGGAAAAAACAAAGAGCGGCGTATCGTGCGCCGAGACCAGCGAGAGCGCGTCCACGCCGCTAATCATCAGGCGGCCCTCACGCGTCTCAAGATAGCCGGGGATCGTCCATGCCGGAGCAGGAGCGACCAGTTGTGTTGACATTAAATATTCAGACTCCGTCAGAAAAAATTCGGGCGTGAAAGATAAACGCAAGCGAAGATAGTCCGGACGGAGAGTAGCGTCAAGTGAAGGGAAGATGCGAAAAAAATTCGGGCGCTGGTGTATCAAGAAGCCTCTCGCGGGCGCTTCCTCGGTCAACCGCCGATTCTCTTCATGACATCTCTGATCTGGCGAAAGTGGCGCAGCTCGTGATGGCCTATGAAGCGCAGGGCGCTGATGCCGTCGAAGGTTCCGAAGAATGGGTGCTTGATGCCGAGCTGTTGCAGGCGCTCGTCGCCGTGCCGTGCGCTGAACTCCTTAAGCCCGGCGCGCACCTGGTTGTAGTTGGCGATTGCTTCGTCCTTGGAAGGCGGGTTGAGCGGCTCGACCCCTTTAGGGGCTTTGACGCGCACCACGCGGCGGCCGACGAGCAAGCCTACGGGCAACAGGCGTTGAAGGAGCCCGACCCTGACCGGAGGCTTCGACAAGGCCCCTTCAAACTGGCCGAGCACGGCGCGCTCGACCAGGTAGAGGTGATGCACAATCTCGGCCACGCTCCAACGGTCGGGCGCAGGACGCTGAGAGAAACGCTCCTCAGAGAGCGGCGTGATCGTCTCAAGCAAACGCTGGTGGACGGCGTCCATCTCCGCGATTGCTTTCTCCAGCTTCATCTCGGTCTCGCTCCGGTCATAATTCTGTCAGTTGGGCCATCAGGGTCGCGGGGTTCCAGTACGCGCGCACGCTTTGAATCTTGCCCGCTTCGTTGACCTCGAAGAAGTCTATGCCTTCAAAGACGACTTCGCGCCCGTTATGGCCCACGCCCCGGCCAGTCCATTTCACCGCCGCCTCGCGCCCCACGACGAAGACTTTATCTTCGGTCAGCCCGACCTCCTTGAAGGCCCCGGCGATGGCCTCGAAAAACTGGCGCAGCGCCGCGTGGCCAGTGGCGGGCGGGGCCGCCGGGTCATAGCTCGTGGCGTCCTCTGCGAAGGTCTCGATCCACGCTTGCGCGTCCATCGCGCGGGTGGCTGCGAAATAGTCGGCCACGGCCTTTTGAACGATCTCGGTTGACATAAATGCTCTATTGAACCCTTTCTCGCTCGCGCTCTTTCAGGACGCGGCGCAAAATTTTACCCGAAGGAGATTTCGGAATCTGCTCGACGAACTCCACCAGGCGAATCTTCTTGTGCGGGGCGACGCGCTCCGAGACGAACTCCATAATCTCTTCGGCCTCGGCCTCCGCTTTGAGGACGACGAAAGCTTTCGGGACTTCGCCCGCCTCTTCGTCCGGGCTCGGGATGACGGCCGCATCCGCGACCGCAGGGTGAGTCAAAAGCACGGCTTCGAGCTCGGCGGGCGCGACCTGAAAGCCCTTGTATTTAATCAGCTCTTTCAAGCGATCCACGATATAGAAATGGCCGTCCTCGTCCACGTAGGCTATGTCGCCCGTGTGCAGCCACCCTTCGGCGTCAACGGTCTGCGCGGTCGCTTCGGGGCGATTCAAGTAGCCCTTCATCACCTGCGGCCCGCGAATCCAGACCTCGCCCCTGCCTTTCAAACCCTGCACCACGCCCGTCTCGGCACAGACCAGCTTGCATTCCGTGTTGGGCACGCAGATGCCCACGGAGCCGGGCTTCGTGTCCGTCAGCTCGAACGGCGTCAGGTGTGTGCAGGGGCTCGTCTCGGTCATGCCGTAGCCCTGTATGATGCGGCAGTCGAGGCGCTCCTGGCAGGCGCGCACAAGCTCCTCGCCGAGCGGCGCTGCGCCCGAAAAGACCGTCTTCAGCTTCGAGAGATCGTACCGTTCGACGACGGGGCTCTTGGTCAGCGCGAGCACAATCGGCGGAACCAGATGGGCCAACGTGACGCCGTAGGTTTCTGCGAGCGAGAGGAACTGCTCAAGCTCGAAGCGCGGCATGGTAACGATCCTTGCGCCCGCGTAGAGGCCGAGGTTCATGATAACGACCATGCCGTAGATATGAAACATCGGCAGCACGCACAGCAGCGTGTCGTCTTCGCAGACGGTCTCGAAGACTTCCAACTGGCAGAGGTTGGCGACCAGGTTGCGGTGCGTGAGCATCACGCCTTTAGGCAGGCCCGTCGTCCCGCTCGAATAGGGAAGCACGACCAGGTCTTCAGCCGGGTCTATCTCGACGGCAGGTATGGGCCCAACACTTTCAAAGAGCGAGGCGAAGGGAGTCGCTCCCTCGGCCTCGCCGAAGACGAATATCTCGCGCACTCCGGCCTCGCGCGCAGCCTCCTCGGCCCTTTCCATTAACTGCGGAACCGTCAACAGGTACTTTGCCCCGGCGTCCTTGAGCTGGTGCGCGACCTCTTCGCCGGTGTAGAGCGGATTGATCGTCGTGTTGATGCCGCCGAGCGTGGCGACGCCGTGAAAGGCTATGGCATAGTCCGGGCAGTTCGGGCTGTAGACGGCAAAAACATCCCCCTTCCCGAACCCGCGCGCGGCGAGACCAGCCGCGACAGAGCGGATGCGCCGGGCCAGCTCGCCATAAGTGATGGAGCTTCCCGTGGGCCCGTCCACCAGCGCCGTTTTGCCGGCGCGCGCCTCAGCCTCCCGCAGCACGAACTCCGTGAGCGGAACATCTGGAATCGAAACCTCTGCGCGTGGGCTACGAAAGATCATAAAAGAAAGGGACGAGGGATGAGGGCGGAGGGATGAAAGGGTTGAATGAATGATTCACCTGACACTGTGACTCAATCTCTTCATCCCTCATCCCTTATCCCTCATCCCTTATTTTCCTCCTCGCTCCGACCCGTGATACATTTGAGCTTGAAGAAAGGTACGAAATGGAAGAGCAAAACGGATTTTCATCCGGCGAACCAACCCGCTTGAACTCGGAAGAACGGGGCGCAGGCCCCGAGCCGACGCGCGCCGAAGAACGTGACGATGTGGCCGAGCCCGATGCGCCGACCGCTGTGGAAGAGAATGCCGGGATGAGCACGGTGCTCGATGCCGGGCCTCTCACGGGCGTCCAGACGGACGCAAACGAAAAGTAAAGAGCGTGAAAGCCGTCCTCGCACGCGGCGGGCCTGCTCTATGCCTGCTCTGTAAAAGCGCGTGTCATTCTAGCATACCGACGCCGCTCCTTTCACGATCATTATTACAGGCAGAGGTGAACTGTCCATGACCGAATCGCCGCCTTCGCGCTCGCCTTATGTCGTCTGCCTCGCCAGCTACTTCAAGGGCGGAGATTTCATACGCGAGTGTAAGCGGCAGGGCTGCCGCGTGGTGCTGGTGACGAGAGAAAAGCTGCTTCATGAAGATTGGCCGCGCACAGAATTGGACGACATCATCGCCGTGCCGAACGACGCCGCGCCGGAGCTTTTCATTCACACAGTCACGCAACTGGCCCGCCCGCTCAGGCTAGACCGCGTCGTGGCCCTCGAAGAATATGACGTGGTGACGGCCGCGCTCATACGCGAGCACCTGCGCCTGCCGGGCATGAAGGCTTCGACCGCCCGGCAGTTCCGCGATAAGCTGGCGATGCGACAGATAGCCCGCGACTCGGGCATTCGCGTCCCAGACTTCGTACACCTCGTCAACTATAACGAGATCGGCACCTTCATGGAGCGTGTGCCCGCGCCCTGGATGCTCAAGCCGCGCTCGGACGTTTCCGCTATGGGCATCAGGAAGATGGAGGACTCCGAGCAGGTGTGGCGAACCATTGACGTGCTGGACGCGCGCGAGCGTTTGACGGAGCGTTCTTCCTACTACCTGCTCGAACGCTACGTCGCGGGCGAGGTCTATCACGTGGACTCGCTGGTCTGCGGCGGGCGAGTCATATTTGCCGGAGCCAATCGTTACGGGCGGCCGCCGATGGACGTGGCCCACGGCGGCGGCGTCTACGTCTCCTACACCATAGAGCATGACTCGGAGGAGCAGCGCGAGCTGTTTGACCTCAACGGCAAGCTCGTAGAGAGCCTGGGCCTGCGGCGCGGGGCCGCACATGCCGAGTTCATCAAGGACGCGTCCGATGGGCAGTTCTACTTTTTGGAGATCGCCGCGCGCGTCGGCGGCTCCTACATAGCCGAAGTCCTGGAAGCCGCGCGCGGCATCAACCTCTGGCGCGAGTGGGCCAGGATAGAGATTGCAGGGGACGAGCGCCCATATGAGATTGGGCCAACGCACAAAGAGTACGCGGGCATAGCTCTTTCGCTCGCGCGGCAGGAATGGCCGGACACTGGCGGCTACACGGACGCCGAGATAGTCTACCGCGTCAGGAAGAGACATCACGTCGGCCTCATCGTGCGCTCGCCCAGTCTTGAGCGCGTGCGGGAGTTGCTGGACGTTTACGCCGGGCGCTTCGCCGATGAATTCTCGGCGGTCGTGCCGCCGCTGGAAAAACCTGAGTGAGAAACTGATATGAATAGAGTGCAAGGAAAAAATATCCTGATTACGGGCGCATCGCAGGGGCTCGGACGCCAGCTCGCCATCGAATACGCGCGGGAAGGCGCGGCCGCTCTGGCTCTGGTCGCGCGCGACCGCGAGAAATTAATTGAGACGAGCGAGCGCGTGCGCGAGGTCGCTCCCGGCACACGCACGCTCCTGCTCGAAGCAGACCTCCAAAAACAATCCGACATCGAGCGCGTCGTCGCCACGGCCTTGAGCGAGTTCGGCGGACGCCTGGACGTGCTGGTCAACAACGCTTCGGCCATTGGCCCAACACCTTTGCCCTACCTGCTCGATTATCCGCTGGAAGATTTTCGCAGCGTGCTCGACACGAACCTGATCGCGCCGTTCCTGCTCATCAAGAAGGCCCTGCCCGCGATGATCGAGCACGGCGGCTCGATCATCAACGTGACGAGCGACGCGGGCCAGACGGGCTATCCGGGCTGGGGCGCGTATGGCATCTCCAAGTTCGGCCTCGAAGGCATGTCGCAGACCTGGGCGGCGGAACTGGAAGAGAGCAACGTGCGGATCAACGTCGTAGACCCGGGCGAGATGAACACGGCCATGCACCGCGCCGCCGAGCCCGATGAAGACCCCGCGCAATGGGCCAAGCCCGAAGACGTGACCGAAGTCTTCATCTACCTCGCCTCAGACGAATCCCTCGGCGTCAACGGACAAAGATTCCAGGCGCAGGAAGAGAACTGGGGACGGAAGGAAGGGATGAGGGATGAAATGGGTTGAGAGAATAGCTCGTTGAATCACATCTTCAATCGCTCTTCTTTCATCCCTCATCCCTTTTATTATTATGTCTTCTCCTTTCACTTTTACGCTGCCGCCGGAGCTGTCGGCGAAGGAGCCGCCGGAGCGGCGGGGCCTGGCGCGCGATCATGTGCGGTTGATGGTCATAGAGGACGGGGGCGGGCGTGTCTCGCACACGCGCTTTGACCGCCTGGGCCAATTCCTGCGTCGCGGCGACCTGCTCATCTTCAACACGAGCCGAACGCTTCCGGCCTCTCTACAGGCTTGCGCCGAGCCCGTGGGCCCATGCATGGAGATTCGGCTGGCCGAGCATCTGCCGGACGACTCCTGGCTCGCGCTCCTCCTCTGCCAGCGCGGCGACCCCTTCTCCTGTGGATTGAGAGAAGGGATGCAGATAGTCTTCGGCGAGGGCTTGACGGCCACCGTCTCCGGGCGTGACGAGCGGATACAGAGGCTCTGGCGTCTGCGCTTCTCGAAGACTGGGACGGAGCTGATAAATCTGCTCTACCGGCTGGGCCGCCCCGTGCGCTACGAGTATGTCTCAGCGCCCTGGGATTTGGATTACTACCAGACTGTCTACGCCAGGGAGCCGGGCTCGGCCGAGATGCCTTCGGCGGGCCGCGCCTTCACCTGGCGGCTCCTCTTCGACCTCAAGCGGCAGGGTGTAGAGATGGCCTACCTGGTGCTGCACACGACCCTCTCGTCCTACATGGACGACGAGTTGGACGCCTTGCACCTGGCTTCCGAAGAAGAATATTTCATCAGCCCCGCGACGGCCGAAAAGGTCAACCGCGCGCGCCGAGAGGGCGGGCGCATCATCGCCGTCGGCACGACGGTCGTCCGAGCACTGGAATCCGTCGCCGACGAAGAGGGAAGGATTCAGCCGGGCCACGGCTACACGCGCCTGCGCATCACGCCCGAACACAAGCTCAAGGCCGTAGATGGCCTTCTGACCGGCCTCCACGAACCCGAAGCCAGCCACCTAGACCTCCTCGCAGCCTTCCTTCCCCCAGACCAAATACGCAAGGCTTACGAAGAGGCCGTCCGCCTCCGCTACCTCTGGCACGAGTTCGGAGATTTGAATCTGATCCTATAGTCCAAATCCTCAGCCATATTCTCAGGATAAATATTGACATCACCCGTGCAGAGTAATATCGTTTCTGCGATTTACTCTTCCTCGCTCGCCTGCCTGACGTGAGCCGTACCCGCTATCGCCTCGCGCAAGACAAACGACCACGCGCAATCCTCGCTGATTAAGACCCACAGCTAAATCCGAAGGAGGTTGAAATGGCGACTGAATTTAATTGCTTGGATGTTCCGGACATCATCTGGGAACAGCGGATGTGCCTCAACGCGCTGTCAAAGGATTTCAAGGGAGACCTGGGGTTCATTGATGCGCGAAAGGAAGACTGTCAGAGACCGAACTGCCGGACGCTCAAAGCCATGCACTCCTTAAGACTCGGGCTGGAGAGCGGGAGGTGCGATTCAAAGCTCGGCAGCCTGCTCAACGGAGAGATCATCATCGAAAGGCTCGTCAGTGTTTACGAAGAGGATGGAGAGCACAGGGGCTTTCATGCCGGCGATTTCGTCTGGAACGCACCCGGCATCCACGCGGCGGGCCGCATCTCAGGCATGACCAATGTCGGGACTCATCGAAGGCCGTACTTTGATGAGTGCCAGCAGTGCGACGACCGTGGCTTATGGAAGGCCGGATTTGCGGGCAGGTCATTGAAGCGAAGATGCCGGAGTTCTACCGCTGCCAAATCTTCGGCGTTTATCGCATCAGGTTCGACTCTTCAGAGAGAGGTGGAAGCGGGTCGGTCGCCGGGGTGATCGAAGGAGTGCTGATCTGCCGCTGCGGGTAAGGACACATGCCTCGATATATGAAGAGGTCGAACAAATCTTCTGACATCTTCAGACCTCTTCCAGCGGCCAGATGTCTACGGCGAGGGCTTCGGAGTAATGCAGGAGCGGGTCGCCCGCAGGCGTCGGCAAGCCCTGTGATTCGATCAAAGTCGAGTCCAGGGAGTTCAACCGCGCCTGCTGTAGGGGCCAGGGCGCATGATGAATGCGTGCGCGGTAGATTCGGTTGCTGCTGTCTGCTGCGTAGAGGCAGTAACGCTCCGTCAGGAAAAATGCCAGCGAGCCGGGCTCCGAATCAGGCAAAGGCTCGCCTATCCTCCAGCTCGTCTTCAGCTCCGCGCGCGGTTCGTCCGTCCGGCGCAGGCCGTAGTCGATCTTCCCGTCCTTCTCCTCAAGCTCGATGTCGGCGTTGAAGTAGGGGAGATGAAAGAGCGTGCGCGCGCCGAGGACTGCGACCGAGCTGTTGGCGTCGAGCGAAAAGAACCAGACGCCGGGCACGCCGTCCAGGTGAACGTAGGTGCGTACGTTCGTCTCGTGAAACTCGCTGAGGAAGGGAACCGGCGGCGTAAAGACCGGACGCACGCCCCACATCGTAAAAGGCGTGATGGCGATCCACGCTTCCCCTTCGTAAGTGTCAATCGTCAACTGCTCTGGAATCAATGGACGCAGCGCGGCCTCGCTGATGCGCCAGTGCATGAAGATGAGCTTGCCCCAGTTCTGGTGCATGATAGGCATGCTATCTGGCCGCTCGCGTATGGTGAGCCGGTCAATGTCGTCCGAGCCCGTCCCCGATCTTCCTTTTCCGGATTCTCTCTTTGACATGCCCTCTTAATCTCTCCCTCTTATTGTGACCATGATTTGGGCTGGCGCTCCCAGCGATGCTGTCGCAGTTGGGCGTGCAGGTCTTCGGGCAGTGGCCCCTTGTCGCTCGCAGCGATGTTGGACTCGACGTGAGAGAGCTTGCGCATGCCTGGAATGATCGTGCTCACCGTGGGGTTATCGAGGATAAAGCGCAGGGCCATCTCGGGCATGCTCATACCAGCGGGCACGAGCGGCTTGAGCCCGTCGGCCCGCTCGACGCTCGCAGTCAGGTTCTCGGGCACGAAGTAGGTGTTGCGCCAATCGCCTTCGGGCCATCGGCTCTCTTTGGTCAGCGTGCCCGTCAGCGTTCCCTCGTCGAAAGGGACGCGGGCGATGACGGCCACTTCCGCGTCGCGGCAGGCCGGAAACAGCTCGTCCTCAGGGTTCTGGTCGAAGATGTTGTAGATGACCTGTACGGAGTCTATGAGACCGCTGCGGACGGCGCGCACGCCGTTCCAGGGCTCCCAGCGATTGATGCTGATGCCGACGGCGCGCAAGAGTCCCTGGCCCTTCAACTCCTCTATCTTATCTGCCCAGCGCCGGTCATCCGTCCAGGAGTCCTCCCAGACGTGGAACTGTATGAGGTCGAAGCTCTCAAGACCGCTGTTTTCGAGACTGCGATGGACGTACTCTTCTATGTGATCGGGCGGGAAGGCGTCGTCCAGGGTGAACTCGCGGCGGCTGGGCCACTTGCGATTCCTGGGCGGAATCTTGGTCGCCGTGTAGAGCCGCTTCTCAGGGTTGGCCCGCACGAGTTGGCCCAGGAGACTTTCGCTCCGCCCCTCGCCGTAGGCCCAGGCTGTGTCGAAGAAGTTGCAGCCCAAATCAACCGCGTGTTGCAAAGAGCGGAGTGACTCCTCGTCCTCAGAGCCGCTCCAACTCCCCATGCCCCACATGCCGTAGCCGATCTCGCTTACCATCCAGCCAGTGCGCCCGAATCGCCTGTATCTCATCATGCCTCCCCGGAAGAAAATCTCAACGGCGCGCGCTCGCGCTGGTCGTCATCTGCTCGCCCGGCTTCAGATGTTTATCGAACCAGCCGAGGACGGTCGTGTACCAGAGCTTGGAGTTCTGCGGCTTGAGAATCCAGTGGCCCTCGTCCGGGAAATAGAGGAGGCGCGATTCTACGCCGCGCCGTTGAAGCGCGGTGAAGAGCTGTAGCCCCTCGCCGACGGGCACGCGGTAATCCAACTCGCCGTGGATGACAAGCATCGGCGTCTTGAACTCCTTGACGAACATGTGCGGCGACCAGCGCGTGTATATTTCCGGATTGTCCCAGGGCGTGCCCTTGAACTCCCACTCCGTAAACCACAGCTCTTCGGTCGCGCCGTACATGCTCGTCAGGTTGAAGACTCCGGCGTGCGAGACGAGCGCCTTGAACTGGAAGCGCGGGTCGTTGTTGTGCCCCTCTATCCAGTTGACCATGTAGCCGCCGTAGCTTCCGCCCGCCGCCCCCACGCGTTCCTTGTCAACATAGCCAAGGGATATGACCTGAGCCACGCCGTTCATGATGTCCGTGAAGACGCGCCCGCCCCAGTCGCCCGAGATTTCGTCTATGAACTTCTGGCCGAAGCCTGTGGAGCCGCGCGGGTTCGGCATGAAGACCACGTACCCCGCGCTTGCGAAGACCTGCGGATTCCAGCGATAGCCCCAGTTGTTATTCCAGGCGCTCTGCGGCCCGCCGTGAATCAGGACTAAGAGCGGCCACTTGCGCGAAGCGTTGAAGTCCGGCGGCTTGACTATCCAGCCGCTCACCTCCGTATCTTCAGCCCCCTTCCATCTCACTTCCTCCGCCGCCTGAAGGCCGAAGCCGCTGATGAAAGCATCGTTGACCTTCGTCACGGCAGCCGCGCCTGAGCCGTCCGCGCTCGCGCGGTAGACTTCCGTCGGGCGCGCCGCGCTGTTGCGGGTAAAGACCAGCCAGCGCCCGTCCGCAGTGATTCGCAGGTCGTCGTTGAAGCCGTCTGCGACCAGCTTCGCGGGCGTGCCGCCCGTGACCGGAACGGTGTAGATGGGCTGAAGGCCGCGCTCGCCAGCGACTAGGTAAAGCCTCTTGCTGTCGGGCGAGAAGACGTAACCTTCGACCTGTATATCGAACTGCTCTGTGAGCGCGCGTGCCTTGTTGGTCTGGCGGTCATAGAGCATCAGGGCCCAGCGGTCGGCCTCGAACCCGGCCCGCGCCTGCGAGCGATAGGCTATGTAGCGACCGTCGGGCGAATATAGGGGCGCTGAGTCTGCCCCGCGATTCTCGGCCGTGATGCGGCGCGCCTCGCCGCCCGTGACCGCCACCGTGAAGATGTCGCCGTTGGTCGAGAGGGCTTCGTCCTTGTCCGTGTTGCGAGTGAAGGCCAGCTCCTTCGAGTCGGGCGAGAAGACGAACTCGGGCGGGCCGCCGAGGCTGAAGGGGGGCGCGTCGTAGTCGCCCGGCGTCAGGTCGCGCGCCGCGCCCGTGCCGTCTGCGCTCGCGACGAAGATGTGGCTGCGCTTTCCTTCCTTCCAGGCATTCCAGTGGCGAAAGAGAAGGCGGTCGGCCAGCTTGGCTTTCACCTTGCTCTCGCTGGCCTCCTGCGCGCGCTTGCGGTTGCAAGCCTCGTCTTTACATTCTGGATAGACTTCGGAGACGAACGCTATCCATCTTCCGTCCGGCGACCAGACGGGACTGTCCGCGCCGTTGACGGCGTTTGTGACCTTCTTCTTCATGCCGCTCGCCACGTCAATCGTCCAGACCTGTGCGTCGCCGCCCTGCGACGAGATGTAAGCGAGCCGTTTGCCGTCCGGTGACCAGCGCGGCTGCTCCGAAGACATGTCGCCCGTCGGCAACAGTCGCGGCTCGCCGCCTTCAATCGAGACCAGATAGATTTGTTTGTTCGACTTGTTGGCCGCCACGTCCGGGTCTGAGACGGCGAAGGCGACCCACTTGCCGTCGGGCGAGACCTGCGGGTCTGAGATGCGATGCACCTTTAACAGCTCATCAATGGTCAGGCGACGAGCAGAGGGCTGCGCCATCGCCGAAGAGACGAGCGCGAGCAGGACGAGCGCCGTGGACGTGAGTAGACGTTTCATATAGTCCTCGAAAATTTTTAAAAGATTTTTGGAAAGCGGGGCTATTATCGCACCAAGCCTCTTTCTTTGCATCTCCCCGAAAGAGGGCTTGGCGTCGCCTCTACGGCTTGGCGATAATGGAGGGCGGAGGGAGTCTTACGTTGACGAGGCGTCTGATATGTGCCGTGCTCAGGGTTGCGCTGCGCGTCTTCTTTCGGCGCATAGAGGTCGCGGGTCTCGAACGCATACCCGCAGCGTGCCCTGTCATCTTCGTGCTCAATCATCCGAACGGGTTGGTTGATCCGGCCTTCATGCTCTGCCTTGCGCCGCGCCGAGTCTCTTTCCTGGCCAAAGCGCCGCTCTTTCGCATGCCCGTGATCGGATTCTTCGTGCGCGCGCTCGATTCGCTGCCCGTCTATCGGAAGCAGGACGAGGGCCAAGACCCGGCGCGCAATCGCGAGACCTTCGAGCTGAGCCGCGCACTGCTCAAGCGCGGCGGAACCATAGCCATCTGCCCCGAAGGAGTCTCGCACGACGAGCCGCGCTTGAAGCCACTGAAGACGGGCGCGGCACGCATCGCGCTCGGCGCTGCCTCGGCGGGCGAACACCTGCCCGTCGAGATTGTCCCCGCAGGTCTCTACTACACGGCCAAGACTTCATTCCGCAGCGAGGCCCTCCTCTACTTCGGCGAGCCCATACGGGTCGAGCCCGTCGCCTTAGACCCGTCGGGCGACCCGCCGCGCGAAGCCGTGCGCTCGCTCTCCAAACAGATAGAGTCGGCCATGCGGGCCTGCCTCCTCAACGCCGAACACGAAGAGGCGCTCGCGACCATCAGCCGCGCCGAGAGAATCTTTTCCTCGGAAGACAGGGCCGGTAACGGGATGAGCCTTGAGCGCGAGCTTCAACTGCGGCGGCGCTTCATAGAAGGATACACGCTCCTTCGCGCCCGAGCGCCCGAGCGGCTGGCCGCCCTGGACGCGCGCATACGCCGCTACGAGGAGGAGCTGAAGCAGGTCGGAGTGGATGCGGAAGACCTCGCGCCGCCGCGCTCAACACTTTCGGTCGCCGCGCACCTCATCTCACGCTCGCTCCTCTTTCTGCTGCTCCTGCCGCTCGCGCTCTTCGGCACGCTGCTGCATTATCCGGCCTACCGCCTGGCCGGTTATGTCGCCCGCAAGTTCTCCCGCAACGCCGAGGACGTGGTCTCGACCATCAAGATCATCGCGGCCATGCTGCTCTTCCCGCTGACCTGGACGGCGCTCGCCGTCGCCTGCTATTGGCTGTGGGGGTCGCTCGCGGCGCTCGGCGCATTAGTATTTGCGCCGCTCGCGGGCTACGCGGCGGTGCGCTTCCGTGAGGAGTTCGACCAGTTCGTCGGCGGGGCTAAGGCGCTGCTCTTCTTCATCACGCGCCGCTGGTTCTTCAAACGCCTGCTCGTCGAGCGCCGCGCCATACGTGACGAGATCGTCGCGCTCGGCAATGAAGCCTTGAGCGAGCGGGTGAGCGTGCAGACATCAAACTAATCATCACGAGCCGAGAGATGAGATCACACACCAAACACCTGACCTTTCATACTCCCGAACGCATGACGTTCATCAACATCACCGAGCAGGTGGCTACGGAAGTCAGGGCGAGCCGCATCCGCGAGGGGCTCTGCCTTGTTAACGCCATGCACATCACGGCGAGCGTCTTTATCAACGACGACGAGCCGGGCCTGCACGAGGATTACAAACGCTGGCTCGAATGGTTAGCGCCCTTCGACCCGAGCCCCGAGCGGTATCATCACAACCGCACGGGCGAAGACAACGGCGACGCTCATCACAAGCGGCAGATCATGGGCCGCGAAGTGGTCGTCGCCGTCACCAATGGCAAGCTGGACTTCGGGCCGTGGGAACAAATCTTTTACGGCGAGTTCGACGGCGGCCGCAGCAAACGAGTCCTCGTCAAGATCATCGGCGAGTGATGCGGCCGGCGCGCCTCACTTCTCAGGCAGGCTGATTGCCTTCGGCCGTCACTGGCTGCTTTCGCGGGCCTTCTCTTCCTGTCGCAGGGTGTCGCTGCGGGCCATGACTTGCAGCCGAGCCTTGTGGCGGAGGATGTAGGCGAGGAAGGCGCGCGTCGGCGTGGGCTGAAAGCGCCCGAGCGAGACCATCGCGACCGAGCGGTTCAAGCGATGCCCGCTGATACGCAGTTGCGAGAGCTTGCCCGCGCGCACCTCGTCGTCTATAGCCCACGAAGGCAACAGCGAGATGCCCCACCCGTGTTCGACCATCAGCTTGATGAAGAAGGTGTCGTTGGATTCGAGGGCGAGGGCCGGGCTGATGCCGAGCTTCGAGAAGAAGATGTCTGTGGCGCGGCGGATGGACGCGCCGCGCTCGAAGAGGATTAGCCGCTCGTGCTCGACCTCCTCGACGCTGACCGAAGGGCGACCGGACAGCTTGTGAGCGTGGCCCACGACCAGCACCAGCTCGTCTTCAAACAGCTCCGTCACCTGCAAGTTCGGCGAATAGACCGGAAGCGATGCGAAACCCACGTCGGCCGCGCCGTTGAGGATGTCCGTGACGGTCTGCTCTGTGCTGACGGTCGTGCGGAAGGAAAGCTCTATGCCCGGATGCTCGCGCATGAAGGATTCAAAGAGCGAGGCGAAGAGATGCACGAAAGCCTGCGTCGCGGCGGCCGCGCGCACCCTGCCCACGGGAGCGTGCTCGCGCCCCGAAAGCCGCTCGCGCAGAGCGTCGGCGTCGTTCAGCATGCGCTCGGTATATTCGAGCGCCACTTGGCCCGCCTCCGTCAGCTTCACGCCACGCTTGGCCCTGATGAAGAGCGGCTCGCCCAGCTCGCTCTCCAAAGACTTGATCTGATGGCTCACAGCCGATTGAGTCAGGTTCAGCCGCTCTGCCGCCCGCGTGAAATTCAGCGTCTCGGCGACGACGCGAAACGTACGCAACTGCCACAGTTCCATCTCTTCGGCAATCTTTCGTTGCAGATAAATTCTATTTGAGCCCGAGGATTATAATACGAAAGAGAGGTCAGCCGCCCGCTCGGGGCTGCCCCCTTATTTCGTCTGGGGCTGAGGTGTGGGCGAAGGCGAGGCTGGCGGCGCTTGCCTGGCGAAGATGACGGGCGCGGCGCTCGTGATGCCTTTGCCTTCCTGAATGGTGAGGGCCTGATTGGGTTTGACATCGGGAATCCTGTCCACCTGCCCGCTGGGCCAACTGATCTCTATCGTGCAGGCTTTGTCTTCGGCCCGGCCGAGACCGAAGGTGAGCGGCAGCTCGCTCTGCGAGCAATAGCTGGAACCCGTCTTGACCATCTGCGAGAGCTTCAGGCCGCCCGCCGCCTGGACTGTGACGCGCGCGCCGATGGCGTCGCGGTTCGAGCGCGTGCCCGTGAGCCGTATGCGCAGCAGGTCGTTCTGATTTCCGTTGTCGTTGCGGAGCAGACGCGCCGGGCCGTTATTGGTCGTAATCAGCAAATCCAGGTCGCCGTCATTGTCGTAGTCGCCGTAGGCTGCGCCTCGGCCGACCATCGCACGCTGCAAAGCGCGCCCGAGCTTCGCCGTCACTTCCTCGAACTTACGCTTGCCGCGATTACGAAACAGGTGCGGCAGTTGCGCGTACTTGACCTGCGGCTGGACGACGGAGATGTCGTCCGAGACGTGGCCGTTGGCCGCGAAGATGTCGGGCAGCCCGTCCAGGTCGTAGTCGAAGAAGAAGCAGGCGAAGGTCAAAGACTGCGCCGACATGCGGCCGATGCCGGAAGCTTGCGCTTCATCTGTAAAGAGCCCCGTGCCCTCGTTGCGATAAAGGGCCATGCTCTCGTTGGTGAAGTTGCCGATGATGATCGACTGACGGCCGGAGGCGTCGTAGTCGCCTGCGTCCACGCCCATCCCTGCGCGCGGCGTGCCAGCCTCGCTGAAGGCCACGCCCGCAGCCACGCCCTCGTCGGTAAAGGTGGCGTTGCCGTTGTTCTTGTAGAGCTTGTTGGGCTCAGTGTCGCAGGCTACGAAGAGGTCAAGCAGTCCGTTGTTGTCGTAATCGAGAAGCGCCACGCCGAGGGCTTTCCCCGTCGGGTCAAAGAGGCCCGCGCGCTCCGTCACGTTCTCGAAAGTCCCGTTGCCGCGATTGTGATAAAGCTGTGAGCTTTGGCCCTTGTAAGACTGCGGCGTGCAGTAGGATTTGTTCTTGCCGTCGAGCGTGCAGAATTGATCTTTGTCCGGAGACCACTCCACGTAGTTGCAGACGAACAGGTCAAGACGGCCGTCGCGGTCGTAATCAAACCAGGCGGCGCTCGTAGACATCGCCGGGTCATCGACGCCCGCTTTAGAAGAAACGTCGGCGAAGCGGCCCCCGCCCAGGTTGCGGAAAAGGCGGTTTGGGCCCACGCAGGTAAAGTAGATGTCGAGCTGGCCGTCCGAGTCGTAATCGCCCACGGCTACGCCGAGGCCGTACATCTCGACGGCGAGCCCTGACTGCGCCGTGACGTTCGTAAAAGTGCCGTCCTGGTTGTTGTGATAGAGCGCAGGGAAGGATTTCTGACCCTTCTGCTCGGGCCAGTTGGCGGAGTTGACGAACAGCACATCCTGCCACCCGTCCGAGTCGTAATCCAGGAAGGCGCATCCGGCCCCGAGCGTCTCGGGCAGATACTTTTTGCCGGCCGCCCCGCTTGTGTGCTTAAAGCGAATCCCGGCCTGAGCCGTCACGTCCGCAAACTCTATGGGCCCGGAAGGGCGCGGCGCTTCTACTGGCGAGGCGGGCGCTTGTGTCGTTGCCTGAGAAGCCTGCGGCTGCTCGGAATTGTTGGAATTGGTGGCCGGCGGATTCTTAACACAGGCGGCGAGCCACTGTATGAGCAGCAGAAATAGAACGTAGACTGGTAAGCTGCGGCGCATCAGGTCTTAACCTAAGATCACTGGATTTGAATGTTTGAGGAGACAAGGCCGGGTGCAAGAGAGTTTGAGAGCAGAAGGGGCAGCCCTCTCTTTAGTTCGGCCGGAGGCTGCCCCGCTCGCCAGAGCCCTTATTTCGCCAGAATCTTTTCCTGATTCGATAGAATCTGTCTCTGATTTGCTTCCATACGTTCCTGATTGGCGAGGATTTTGTCCAGCTTTTCCTGGTTGCCCTTGAGGGTTTCCTGGTTCGCCAGCAAGGCTTGCTGGTTCGCCTTGATCTCTTCCTGGTTGGAGATGATTCTCTGCTGGTTGGCGATCACTTCGTTTTGACTCATCACTATTTCCCTTTAGCTAATTATGATGGAGCTTAAAGGCCCGCGACACTCCCTGACAGTCTGGCCGGTGTGTGTGCGCGAGCTTGGCAGCAATGGTATGGGCCAAGACCTGCGTTGTCAAACCGGCCGCACTGTAACAGCCCTCTAAGCTCCCGGCTGCCTGTCATGGGCCGGGCTGGAGCCTGCTCAGCTTTTCGACCTCTTTCCTGATGCTGCTGCTGAACTCTATGATCGTCTTCAGGTCGCGCCCGGCCTGGGCCGAGAGCCTGGCATCTATGACGCCGGGCTTCTGGAAGAGGGGGTTCTTGACGAAGCCCATAATCAGGGTGTCGAGCGCGAGCAGGGAGTCTTTGAGTTGTGGGCCCACCGCCGGGCCTGGCTGTTTCTGCTGCGCCTCCTTCTCCGTGTTCTCGGGCAGCATGAGGTTCTCTCTGAGGCGGCTGGCGCGCTTCCTGATCTCGCCCAGTTGGCCCGACACGTCCTTGTAATCCAGCACGGCTTCATCAAAGACCCTGCGCATCATGGCGTTATTGACGATCTGTATGCGCGTGAAATCTTCCTTGATCTGCGGCATTAAAGAGATCAGCTTTTTCTTGAACTGCTTATCAAGCTCCTCTTTCATGTGCGTGCGCCGCCATTCGTTGAGGGCTGCCTGGTTGGAGCGGGCGCGCTGCTCGGCGGGACGCGGCGGGCGCTGGGCCAGGAGGGTTGTCGCCGAAGCGAGAATCAAAACAACGGGCGCGGCCGGAAGCAGCAGAGTGCGCGGTCGCAAGATGCGCGCGGGCCGTAAACCTGCCTGGTGGTTTCTCATAAACACCTCCGGAGTCAACTACCTTTGGAGCAGGGCGGGGGCAGGAGTTGCGCCCCGTCGCGAGGTCAGCCAGATTTCGATCAGGTTGGCCGTCGGGCCCACCAGAAAGAGCGCGTAGTAGGGGGCGTGAACGACTTCAAACAGGCGCAAGATCATCTCTACGAAGGCGACCGCGACGGCCACGCCGCACTGCGCTAACTTGCCCGCGCGCACGGTGGTCTTCGGGTCTGTAATCATGAAGAAGACATAGAGCTGGTACATGGGCCCGGTGATAGGGGCGACCTCGGCCTGCCAGGGGTGGCCCGTGGCCAGGCTGCGCAGGAGAGCGAAGATGACGAAGGCCAGGACGTAGGCGGCAGTGATGTGAAAGCGGCGCAGCCGCCAGATAATGGCGGAGCCGAGAGTCCAGATGGCTATCATCGGCCAGAGAGAGTTGCCCCACTGAATGCTGAGCGTTGCGACGGCCGCAGGCGCTAAGACCAGCATCGCGCAGATGCCGAAGTTCGACGGGTTCCAGATGTGACGATCACGCACCCGCAGCAGGTACTTGGAGGTGATCGTAATCATGCTGCACAGGGCGTAGGGCCAGAGGGCCGGAGAGCGTATGAGAATGCCGACGCTGATGCCTGAGATGTAGCTCGACGCCAGATGCGGCCACCGGCCCGTGAATATTCTTCCCAGCACCAGCTCCATCAAGATCGCCGTCAGGATGGCGAGCGCCGTCTGCGTGTAGCTTTCCAGAAAACCGAAGGAGAGTTGGCCGCCGAGCAGAATGCAGGTGATGAGGACGGGAGCGAGAAAACGGTTGTCCAGGCGCAGGCGCTTTGAGCCTGGTGCGGCCCCTAAGCGCGGCGCTTCGGAAAGCTGTACGCTCGTCTCGGACATGGAGGTTTTAGGTCGGCTCCTTTACCTTGTTGATCTGGTCTAGTTGCGGCCCTGAGAGGGTTTGTATTCTACCAGAAGGCCAGCGAATCAACACCTTTTCCAGGCGAGGGTCGCGGCCCAGGCCGAAATGTAAGCGGCGCTGGTTCTGCGCGCAGAAGCCGCTCGCGCCCGCGACCTCCTGCACCTGCTGCCGGCCGTTCCAGAAGACGCGCACCTGTGCGCCGATGGCGCTTCGGTTGCTCTGTGTGCCCTCAAGCTCGAAGGCTATCCAGTGGTTCTGCGGCGCGACCGTGTTCTTGTAGACCAAGAGCGGCCCGCGCTGATTGGCCACCACGACATCGAGCGCGCCGCGATTCCATAGATCGACGAGCACGACGGAGCGGCCGTCGAAATCGTCGCGCACGCCCACGGCCTGCGCGACGTTCAGGAAGCGGCCCGCGCCGTCGTTGAGGAAGACGTGCTTCTGCTGGTAGCCGGAAAGGCTTCGGCCCTCCATCGGCGGCCAGTTGGCAGCGTCCGCGATGATCCGGCTGTTGCCGCCCGCTATCTTCGAGAAGTCGTACCAGTAATTTGTGCCGCGCGCGGCGGAGACGTAGCCGTTGACCAGGTAAAGGTCTTGCGCGCCGTCGTTATTGAGGTCGCCGAACTGCGCGCCGAAGCTCCACCCGCCAAGCTCTACGTTCATCTCGCGCGCCAGGTTCTCGTACAAGGGCTGATCGCCAGCGCCCGCTTCTACGGGAACCCACAGGTTGTTGCCCTGAATCAGCACGCCCTCTTCCGAGATGTTCGAGACGTAGATGCTGAAGCGGCCCTGGTTCATGATGTCGCCGAAGGCCGCGTTCATCCCGCTCTTCGGCGCGGCCCCGACGCCCGCCTCCTTACCCGCCTCGCGAAACCGCTTGCCGCCCTCGTTGATGAAAAGCTCCGAGACGCCGTAGTCGTTGGCGACGAAAAGGTCTGGATAGCCCGTGCCGCGCAGGTCTGCGGCCGCAGCCGCCAGCGCCCACCTCCGGCTCTCGATGCCTACTTGCGCGCTCACTTCTTCAAAGCGCCCGTCGCCCAGATTGTGAAACAGGTACTTGCGCCCGCCGTTCTGCGCGTACTCGAAGCTTTCGGGCATCATGCGCGTCGTGGTCAGATGCCAGAGGTTGACAGACTCCGGATAGTAGCCGCCGACGAAAAGGTCTAACCGCCCGTCGCGGTCGTAGTCGAACCAGACGGCCGTGTTGGCGTTGGCCCAGGCAGGAAGCCCTGCCCTCTCCGTCACGCGCGTAAAGGAGCGGCCCGCGTCGTTATGAAACAGTTCGGGGCGTCCCCACTTGTACAGGAAGAGGTCTTCGTAGCCGTCCCCGTCGTAGTCGCCCCACACAGCGCCCATCGAGACGCCCGTCTCAGCACGGTTGACATCCGCTATGCCAAGCTCCGGGCCCACGTCCTTGAAAGTCCCGTCACCGAGGTTGCGGTAGAGACTGTTCAGGCTGCCCTCGCCGCTGTTGGTCACGTAGAGGTCTTGCCAGCCGTCGCGGTCGAAATCCACCACGGAGACGGCCGCGCCCATCGAGGCGACCTGCGGCATGATGTGGTCAAGCTTTGCGTCCAGGCGCGGCGCGTGATGAAGAAAGCTGATGCCTGCCGCTTTCGAGACCTCTTCGAGGCGAAAGCCGTAGCGCGCCATCACTCCTTCTGCGTCCGAGGCCGCAAGGCGACGTTCGCGCCGCGCTTCGACCCAGCGCACGACGAGCGGCGTGGCCAGGAGCGCGACGAAAAAGATCGCCAGTAAAACTTTTGGAAGACGACTCTTCAACGCTCTTCTCTCTTACTTTTGTCTCAGCGCATTCTGGAACGCAAGCGGCGTGACGTAGCGCGTGTGGTATCGCTGCCAGTCTTCGGGATGGCGGCGATAGACCGGGTCATCTTCGAGACGCGCGGCTATTGAAGTGTAGTCTTGGATGTCGTGGGCAGGCAAGGGAAGCACGGTCTTCGACCAGGTCGAATTATAATCGCCGTCCTTGATCCAGCCGTCGCTCACAATGACGAAGTCGCGCACCCATCCGGCGGGCGGGCTCGGCGGCGCGGCGAACCTAAACGACAACTCGTCGCCCGCGTTCATGATGACGTAGCGATCATCGGCGCGCTCGACCAGCTCGCGCACGTCGCCGAAGCGCGTGTAGTAGCCTACTAGGTCGCGCCAGCGTTGAGTTGTTCCTGCGAGCCTGTTGTAGTCGGGCGTCTCGGGCGAAGAGTCGTCTGGGCGCGTGATGGTGGAGAAGCCGCGATAATGCAGGTCTGCCGTCTGCGGGCTCAGTCGCGCGGCCTTGACCTCTGCGCCGGGCAGCCCCCTGGCCCAGCGGATAGCATCCCAGAAGACTTCCAGGTTAGTCCGCAGACGCAATCGTCGCGGCGTGCCCGCCACAAACAGTCCGTCCAGGTTGATGAGCATAGTCTTGTAACGACCGGCGGGAAAGCCCTGGCCCGACTTTGCGACTCTCCATCCGCCCGCGCCGTCCGGCACTTCGATGCTCAAGTCCTTCGGCTGTGGGCCCGACCCCTGCTTGATGGCGACGTTGATCGAAGCGTCCGTCGGATGCATCCACCCGTCTGCGATCAGCCAGAGCGGGCCCGTCTGCGGAGCGTCCGCGCCAAGCTCCACTTCGACGTAATGGTCGCGCGTAAGGCCCTGGTACTGCCCGCGCCCGAAGGTGTCCAAATACTTTCCGTCGCGCTCGCGCAGCACGTCCGTCACGTCCTGCCCGCGATCATCGCGCGCCTGGGCCAACTCGCGCGGGCGCTCCACCGCGCGCACGGCCATTTCAGTGGCGGGTATGGAGAATCGCTCGTCAACGAAGATGTCTGTGTCGGCCGGGTGATCCAAGACTATCAGCGAAAGATGATCGTAGTAGTAGGTCTCCCACAGCTCGGCCGTGATGCGCAGCTCGTAAGCTCCGTCTTTCGGTGCGAGGCGGTCGCCGTCAATCTTGAACCACTCCTCCGTCTGGAGCTTGCCGCCCGGGTCGAGCGTGTTGATGTCCAGGCCGATGGCCGGGCCCCACGGGCCGCAGTCCTTGACGAAGCTCATGCGGCGGCCGTCGTAGGCGAACAGGAACGGGCAAGAGCCCTTCAAACGCTGCTCGGCGACGACCTCCTGATCGGCCTTCAGCTCGAACTCGGCGCGCACACTGCCGTTGGGCCAAACGATCCGCACGACATCCGAAGAGGTCTGCTCGCCGAGGCCGAAGTGAACGATGGGCCCATTAATCAACTGCTTCTGCACGAGCAGCCCGGAGCGAATCTCCATCTCGCCGCCGATGCCAAACGAGTTTATGCGCTGATCTCCGACGGCCACACGAGCGCGCGGGCGAATCACCTGCCAGTGATAATTCTTCGAGCCGCGATTGAGCAGGCGCACGGGCCGCCCACCTTCCATGAGTCCGAGCAGGTCTAGCCGACCGTCTCCGTTAAGGTCTGCGAGCGCATAGGGAGGCTCGCTGAGAATTGCCGGCAGTGGCTTGAAGCTATTCCGTGCATCGCTGAGCCATACGCGCGTGCCCCCGAACTCTGTTGAAACCAGATCGAGGCTGCCGTTGTTGTCTACGTCCTCGATAAGAAGGCGACCGTCATCGGTCTCTTTCAGAGCGCCGGGACTTACGGCAACCTCCGCCATCTCCCAATCCTGCCCCTCGTTCTTATCCGAGATGCGAATGACGCTTGCGTCCGCTTTCAAAGCTACCAGATCGAGCACGCCGTCGTTGTTCATGTCTGCGATGTTGACCGCCATGACAGGAGAGCTACTGGCGGGCATCGCGCGTTTGCGGAATTGGCCCGCGCGCTCGTTGGCGTAAACCTGCAAGTCTGCTCCGGCGAGGAGCGCAGCGTCAGCATCGCCGTCAGCATCTATGTCGCCCCAGGCGAAAGCTCTGAGCCCCGTCGCTCCCTCAAAGGGTTGCAGCTCCTTGAAAGTTCCGTCGCCGTTGTTCCTCAAGACCAGCGTGGGCCCATCCTCCACTCCGAGCACCGCGTCAAGGTCTCCGTCAGCCTCGATGTCAGCAGCCCATGCGCCCGTGTAGTGTGCGGCCATAATATTTGGCGGAAGCTTCGCCTGCGCCGTGACATCCGTGAACGACGAGGGATTCTCCTGCCTGTAGAGCCGCACACCGCCCGCGCCCGCATAGACCAGATCGCTCTTAAAGTCGTAATTGAAATCCAGCGCGAGGATTGAGTGCGGCCCAATCGCTGCGTCCGGCAGCTTGAGCGTCGCGCCGCCCGCTATCTTCAGCTCGCCCGGGCGCGCGGCTGCGACCACGGGCGCTCCTTCGCCGCTCAAAGAGAGAGCGCCCGTCCACTCCCAACTGTTTGCGGCGAAGTCCGCCACGGGTTCCGGCGTGAAGCTGATCGCTTCGTCAGGCGGCGCGGGCGTGAAGTCCGGCGTGGGCAGCTTGAGAAAGCGCGTGATGGGCTGGGCCTCTTCGCCGGGCGGCGGCTTGATGGCCGAAAGGGAGGTGCGGTATTCGGGGACGCGGACGAGCACGTTTCTGAGGAAAGCTATGCGCGTGGCGGCGGCGCGCGGGTCTGGGCCGGAGGCGGCGGCCTGCAAAGCTTTCATTTGCTCCTGGACTTCAGTGGGCCAGGAGGAGCCTTTCTGCGCGAGCAGCGCGACCGTTTTCTGAAGCGTTGCGGAGTCGCCGCGCTTAGCCGCGAGGCGGGCCAACTCGACCAGCGCGGCGAGGTTGTCGGGCTGCGCTTCGAGAATCTTTTCTATCAGCCGCGCCGCTTCCCGTTCGCTGCCTTCGGCGGCCTGCCGCTCGATCTGCTCGGCCAGCAGGTAGAGGGCGCGCAGGTTGCGCGGCTCAAGCTCTGTCGCTTTGCGCAGGTGTGTGATCGCTTCCTGAAATCGCCCGCGCTCGCTCTCCAGGAGTCCGAGCAGGACTTGTATCTCTCCGCTGTCGGGAGCGAGCCCCTGGGCCCGCTGTAACTTTTCGGCCGCCGCGTCCAGGTTCTTCTGGCGCAGCGCGAGCAGGCCCAGGTTGGCCCAGGAGGCCGGCTCCTCCGGCACGAGGGCAGTGGCCTGCGTGAGCTTCGCTTCGGCGCGCACGTCGTCGCCGACCTGCAAGGCCGCCAGCCCGGTGTAGAAGGCCGCGACCACGTCGCGATATTGCGCAGAGCTTTTTTCGGGTAAAGTAGGAGCGCGACGACAGGCGAAGGCGCTCGCGAGCAGGAGAGCGATGGTGACGGGCGCGAGGAGGCGCAGCTTGATCTTTAACGAACGGCGTATGGACGGAAGTGCTATTCTCATGCTGGTCATGCTCAAACCCGAGCCGAAGTTGTATACCATAGCTTGACAGGGATTGGCACCGCCGAGCCGAGGTGGAAAACCATCTCGCACATTTCACCCATTTCACATAGCCGCGCTGCTTCTGGTAAAAATGTAGCGGCGGCGGCCGCCTCGGAAAGAGCTTATGAGCGAAACAAAGAGAATACTGGATCAACTCCGCAGGGCTTACGAGGGAGGGGCCTGGCACGGGCCTTCCGTCAAGGAGCTGCTCTCGGACGTGACGGCCGAGCAGGCTGCCGCGCGTCCCTTCGCCGGGGCGCATAGCATCTGGGAGATAGTCCTGCACATAAGCGCCTGGGAAGAGGGCGTGCGCCGCCGCCTTGAAGGTGTCCGCGCCGAGCTTTCGACGGAAGAGGACTGGCCGCCCGTCTCCGACACGAGCGAGGCCGCATGGCGCAAGACGCTCGAAACGCTTGAGGCAAACCACCTGCGCCTGCGCGAGGCGCTCAAGGGCCTTGACGATGCGCGCCTGAACGAGCCCATCGTCGAGGGCATGTCTTCCGTCTACGGGACGCTTCACGGCGTCATCCAGCATAGCCTCTATCACGCCGGACAGATCGCGCTGCTCAAAAGAGCCTGACGCGAAAGAGATCGTGGGCCGAGCGGTTTTTATGAGAGAAGAGAGATTACCCGGTAGTACACGCCTTCTTCCCTTAGCTGTGCTGGTCGCGGCCCTCTTGCTGTGGTCGGCGCTCTCATCTTTCCGAGTCTTTCCGGAATCGCTCTTTCCTTCACCACAGTCGGTCGCGCGCGGCTTCTGGGAAGAGATCAGGACAGGCAGGCTCTTCAACGACATGGTGGCGTCGCTGTTTCGCGTCACTTCGGGCTTCCTGCTGGCGGTCTTTCTGGGCACACCGCTGGGGCTCTGGCTGGGCTACAGGGCGCGGGCGCGGGCGGCGCTCCTGCCGGCGCTCAACTTTTTCCGCAACCTCTCGCCGCTGGCCTGGATTCCGTTCGCCATTCTCTGGTTCGGCATAGGCGATGTCCCGGCCATCTTTCTCATCTTCATGGCCTCTTTCTTTCCCGTAGTGCTGGCGACGATGGCTGCCTACGCGAGCATCCCGTCGGTCTATTTCCGGGTCGCGGAGAATTACGGGTTCCGCAACCGCGCGCTGCTTTTGGAAGTGACGCTTCCGGCCATCATGCCGGAGGTGATAACGGCCCTGCGTGTGACGGCCGGGCTCTCCTGGCTGGTCGTGGTCGCGGCCGAGATGATCGCGGGCCGAGACGGCCTCGGCTTCGCCATCTGGGATGCGCGCAACGGTCTGCGGATGGACTTGCTGGTGGTGGGCATGATCGTGATCGGATTGATCGGCGTCTTCATTGACCGGCTGCTGGTGCAGCTCACGAGGATTCCGAGCGTCAGGTGGGGATATGAGAGATAGCCATCTGAGCATGGAACGCGTCTCGCTCTCCTTCGGGGCGGTCGAAGTCCTGCGCGACTTCTCTCTGGAGGTCGGCGAAGGAGAGTTCGTCGCCGTCGTGGGCCCATCGGGCTGCGGCAAGACTACGCTCTTGAATCTCTTCTCGGGTTTCACCAGGCCGTCGGCGGGGCTGGTCAGGTGCAACGGCCGCATCCGGATGGTCTTTCAGCACGACGGGCTCTTTCCCTGGCGCACCGTGGCCGAGAATATCTCGATGGGCCTCAGAGAGGTCAGAGACGTGCAGGAGCGTGCGCGCCAGTTGAAAGAGATGCTCGCGCTGATAGGTTTGGAGGGTTTTGGCGAGCACTACCCGCACCAGCTTTCGGGAGGGATGCGACAGCGCGTCGAGCTGGCGCGGGCCCTGGCAGGCGAGACCGACATCCTGCTCCTGGACGAGCCCTTCTCGGCGCTGGACTATCTGACTCGCCTGCGATTGCGGAAGGAGCTTGCGCGGATGCTGCGCGAGCGGCCCCGTACGGTCGTCCTCGTGACGCACGATACGGAAGAGGCGGCCCAACTGGCAGACCGCGTCATTGTGCTCTCGGAGCGACCCGCCCATATTCGCTGCGAGTTGACGCTCGGGCTTGAGCGGCCGCGCGATGCGACCAACCCGCAGGTCGTCGAAGCCGTGCATCGTATCCTGACCGAGCTGGGTTTGGAGCACGACCCGGAAAACGTGCTCGTATAATTACTCGTCTAAAGTTAAGACCGGGGACGCTCCCGTGGGCCCATCCCCGAAACCTTGAGCAGCTTGAGGAAGATTATGATGAGATTTTGTGCGAAGTGTATCCCGGCCCTGTTGGCTTTATTGCTCCTCTTCTTGCCGAGCGCGGGCGCGCAGCAGCAGCAGAGCAGAGCGCCGAAGGCTCCTGCGGCCAATGCCGACCCGGCAGCAGCAGACTATTTCCCGCTGCGCGCCGGAGACTCCTGGACGTACCGTCACTCAGAGGGCAATGAGTTCACCGTCAAAGTCCTGAAGGAAGTGAAGCAGGCGGACGGAAGCCTCCGGTATCTGGTCGAGCTACATTCGGGTGCGCTCATTCACTACACTTATTCGAAGCCTAACGGGTGGGTGCTCCTGCACCGGACGGACTATCTGGATCAGGAAGCGATGAAGATAGATTACAAGCCCGCGAGACAATACTTGAAGAATCCGCTGACGGTCGGGGCCAAGTGGAGCTGGGCGGGAAAGGACGTGACGGGCGTGGATGCTTCCGAATCGAGCCAGGTGGTCGGGCTCGAATGGGTCGAGGTTCCGGCCGGAAGGTTCCACGCGATGAAGATCGTCTCGGAGGTCTCCAACGGCGGGGCCATCGTCAACAAGACCTACTGGTATGCGCCGGGCGTCGGCTGCGTCAAATCCTGGTCAGAGGCCGGGCAGATCAAATACGGGTACGAGCTGACCAATTACAGCTTTAAGAAATGATGAAGCACGGCGCTGTCTCTTGTTTACTGGCTGTCGCGCTCTTCCTGTGTGCGGTGGTGTGGGGCCGCTTCGTACCGAGCGGAGCGACGGCGCAAGGCACTGCGGCTTCGACTGCGCGCGAAGCGGCTTATCGTGCCAACAACCTGGGCGTGGCGCTGCTTGAGCAGTACAAGTACAGGGAAGGGGCAGAGGCTTTCACGCGCGCCCTGCAACTCGACCCGAAGCTGGCGCTGGCGCGCATTAACCTGAGCATAGCTCTCTTCAACGTCCCAGACCTGCGCGGGGCCCAGACGGCGGCCGAGGCCGCCTCGGCACTTGCTCCCGACGCGCCGCAGCCCCTCTACATCATGGGCCTCATCGCGCGCGCGCAGAACCGCCCCGTGGATGCCATCGGCGCTTTCGAGCGCGTGCTGCGGATTGACCCGCGCGACGTGGGCGCGAACATCAACCTGGGCCAACTCCTCGCGCAGCAGCGCAAATACCCGGAGGCCGCCGCAGCCTTTCGCACGGCCATCGCGGCCGAGCCTTACAACATGACGGCCATCTACAACCTCGCGATAGCCCTTCAGCGCACGGGCGAGCGCGAAGAGAGCGCGCGCCTCTTACAGAGATTCCAGGCGCTCAGGCAGAGCGGGGCCGGGACGAACATAGGGCAGAACTATCTTGAGCAGGGGCGCTACGCCGAGGCCGTCGCCTCCACCGGCGCAGAGCCCGGCCTGGTCGAACGCGCGACGCCCACAGTCGCCTTCACGGACGCTACGGCGAGCATGATAAGCGCGGCGGCCGAAGCCAGGGAGAGAGCGACCGTGCTGGGCCCAACCGATGCTGTGAAGCGGAGGATTGCAGCCGGTGCGGGCGGGGCCGTGACGCCCTTCGACTTTGATGGCGACGGTGACCTAGACCTGTTCGTCGCCCCTTTCACAGAGGAGCGTCTGTATCGCAACGACCGGGGCAAGCTGGTGGATGTCACCTCTCAGTCGGGCGCGTTCGGCGCGAGGCAAGGGGCTATCATTACCGGCGCGGTGGCCGGAGATTATGACAACGACACGAGGCCGGACATCTTCGTCGTGCGTGACGGCGGCCTCAGTCTTTATCACAACGAGGGGGGCGGAAAGTTCGCGGACGTGACGAAGGCCGCCGGCATTCCCGCTTATCCCTTCCTCCCTGGCTCGACGGCCTTCGTTGACCTAGACCATGACGGCGACCTGGACATCTTCGTCGCGGGCCTCGCGGATACTTCCAAAGTGGGGAAGGGCGAGGGGGAACTGCTGGAAGATTTCGCGGGCGCTCCGAGCCTTGTGCTGCGCAATGACGGGAACGGAAAGTTTACCGACGTGACGGCGACGGCCAGGGTAGGCAGCGCGTCGGGCAAGGTGGTCGCGGTCGTTCCCACAGATTACGATAACCGCCGCGACGTAGACCTGCTCGTCCTCAACTTCAGCGGAGCGCCCGAGCTTTACAGCAATCAAAGAGACGGCACGTTTCGCAACGTCGCGCGCGAAGTCGGCCTTCAGGTCGAAGAGTATTGGACTTGCGCGGCGGCGGGCGACGTGAATAAGGACGGCTTCACGGACTTCTTCTTCGCGCGTGGGGCGGGGCCCGGACGCTTCGCCATGAGCGACGGGCAGGGGCGCTTCAAAATCACGCCCGCGCCGAGGGTGACGGGAGGCGCGACGAGCGCGCAATTCCTGGATTACGACGCGGACGGGCTACTGGACTGCGTGCTCTTGACGAACATGGGTTTTCAGGTGCTTCGCAACCTGGGCGACGGTTGGGCCAATGTGACGGAGCAGGCCGTGCCGCGCAATATTTTCGCGGCCGTCCCTTCGGGCACGAATACGGCGGCGCGCGTCTTCGCGGCGGGCGACATGGACGGCGACGGCGATACGGACTTGATCGCGATTGCCGCGAGCGGCGAAGTGAAGATCGCCAGAAACGACGGCGGCAACCAGAACTCTTCCGTGCGCGTGCGTCTCACGGGCAAGGTCAGCAATCGGAGCGGCGTCGGCGCGAAGATAGAGGCGCGCGCCGGGAGCCTGATTCAAAAGCTTGAGAGCTATGCTGCCAGCCCTGCGCCCGCGCCCGCAGACATCCTCTTCGGTCTCGGAAAACGAACTGCGCCGGATGCCGTGCGCGTGCTCTGGCCCGCCGGAATCGTCCAGGCCGAGACGGAGATCAAGCAGAGCGCAGCAGACGCTAAGCAGAACGGGCAGAGCGGGCAGAGCGCGCAGGCTCTTGTGCTCTCAGTCACAGAGCTTGACCGCAAACCCTCTTCGTGCCCTTACCTCTACACCTGGGACGGCGAGGGCTTTCGCTTCGTCACGGATTTCATGGGCGGCGGCGAGATGGGTTACTTAGAATCGCCCGGCCTCTACAACACGCCAGACCCGGACGAGTATGTGCGGATTCGCGGCGACCAGCTCCGTGAGCGCGACGGACGCTACGAGCTGCGCATCACGAACGAGCTGGAGGAGGCGCTCTTCATTGATCGGGTGCAGCTCATAGCCGTGGCCCACCCCGAAGGTACGGAAGTCTATCCGAACGAAGGCATGACGAACCCGCCCAGGCCCTTTGTGCTTTACAGGACGCGGGGCGCGAGAGCGCCGCTCGCGGCCACGGACGAGCACGGCCATGACGTGTTGGCCCAAATCAGCAGGCTTGATCGGCAGTATCCCGACGACTTCGCGCTTGAGCCCGTGCGCGGCTACGCTGGCGAGCACGCGCTGACAATGAAGCTCGACGAAGGGAAGGGCGCAGAGGGAGCGCGCACGCTTCTGCTGTTGACGGGTTGGACGGATTACTCCTGGTCTAGCGACAACGTCTCGGCCGCGCAGAGCGGCAGGCAGGCGCGCTTGCCTGCGCTTCAGGTCAAAGACAAGAGCGGGCGCTGGCGCACAGTCATCGAAGACATAGGCTTACCCGTCGGACGGCCGCAGACCGTGACGGTTGACCTGACGGGGAAATTTCTCTCCGAGAGCAGAGAGGTGCGCATCCTGACCAACATGCGCATCTACTGGGATCAAATTCTGGTTGATACTTCGAGCGGAGATTTCCCCGTGCGTCTCACGCGGCTCGACCCCGTGGTGGCAGACCTGCGCTGGCGCGGCTTCTCGGCCGAAGTGACGCCGGACGGGCGCGAGCCATTCGGTTATGACTACGACAAGGTTTCTTTCGTGTCGCCCTGGAAGGTGATGGTCGGACGCTACACGCGCGAGGGCGACGTGCGCGAGCTGCTTCTGGCGAAGGACGACGTGTTCGTCATCTCTCGGCCCGGCGATGAAGTCCGGCTCTCTTTCGACGCCGGGGCGCTGCCTCCGGTTCCGAAGGGCTGGACGCTTACCTTCCTGCTTTATGCCGACGGCTTCAGCAAGGAGATGGACATTAATTCGGCAAGCCCCAGCCTGGTCGCGCCGCTCCCATTCCACGGGATGAAAAAATATCCTTACACAGCGCCCGAGGCTTACCCGATGACAGAGGCGCGGCGCGCGCTTTACGAGAAGTACAACACGCGCATAGTCACGCGCGAAGTCCCTGCAATCGAGACCGCCTACGCCGACAGAATGATCTTCGGCACGGCTTCAGCGTCAGGAGAGAGATGATGGCCGACGTGCTCAGATATTCTGTGGCGGCATGCCAGACGGACATGCCGAACCCTGTGGAGCGCCGCGCGATGCGCGCCAATACTGATCGAATGCTCTCGATGATCGACTCGGCCGTTGCCGGCAGCGCCCCCTTCCTGCCCGTGCGCCTGGTCGTCTTCCCAGAGTTCGCGCACGCCGCGCCGGTCTTTCCGACCGCAGCGGAGCTGATCGAAAAGCTCGCCGTCTCCATCCCAAATGAACACACGGAGCGGCTCGAAGGGAAAGCGCGCGAGCACAACCTCTACATTCAGACGGGGACGATGCTGGAAGTGGACGCGCGTTGGCCCAGGGTGGTCTTCAACACGACCTGTCTGATCGGGCCCGAAGGCGTGCTCTACAAGTATCGCAAGGTGAACACCTGGATTCCTTACGAGGTGCACGCGAGCCCGCACGACCTGGAAGGCTACGACGAGCCCCTGTTCCCGGTCGCGGATACGCCCATCGGACGCATCGGGTGCGCCATCTGCTATGACTGGCTCTTTCCGGAAGCAATGCGCCAGTTGGCCCACCAGGGCGCGGAGGTTCTCATCAGAGTCTCCGCCTACATGGATCCGTGGGGGGCGACGGAGCCTATGGATTGGTGGACGGTCGTCAATCGCTGCCGGGCTTTGGAGAACATGGCCTACGTGGTGGCGGCCAACCAGGGCGCAAGCCTCAAGCATTACCCGCCCTACTCCTGGCCCGGCGGAAGCCAGGTCGTAGACTTCGACGGACGGCTCCTGGCCCAGGCGAGCCCAGGCCCCGGCGAGCGCATAGTCGTCGCCCCCCTGGACATCTCAAGCCTCAGACACGAACGCGCCACGCGTCGCGGCCATCACATGCTCGCGCACCTGCGCACGGAAGCCTATCCAGTCTACGCCGCGCATCAATACCCGCCCAAGCTTGAGGGCGAAGCTCAAGGCGCGGCCATCTCTTACGAGAGAAATAATCTGTTGATAGACGAGGCGAAGCGAAGGCTTGCAGAGAGCTAAGCGGAATTCAAACAGGATGGCCAGGAGAGCTAGGATAAAGATAAGCGTTAGATCAACAGCTATGCCTTCTTTCTTTTTCATCCTGCTTATCCTGTCCATCCTGTTAATTAGCCCTCGGCGAATCACGGCGCAGCAGCAGCAGCGCACGGGCCGCTCATATAGCGAGGCTGAGCCGGGCAAGACTCCGCCTCCGCCGGGGCCGCAAGCGCCTTCGACCGTGACCTTCACCGACATCACTGCGCAGACGGGCATCTCTTTTAGGCACGCCTCCTCCGCCACGTCGCAGAAATACCTGCTCGAAGCGATGGGCGGGGGCGTCTGCATATTTGACTACGACTCGGACGGGCGGCTCGATCTCTATTTCAGCAACGGGGCGCGCATCGAAGACCCAATGCGGAAAGGCGCGATGCCGGATAAGAAGGAGCCGCGCTTCTGGAATCGTCTCTATCATCAGAAGCCGGACGGCACGTTTGAAGACGTGACGGAGCGCGCCGGTGTGTTGGGCTCGGGCTACTCGATGGGAGTTGCGGCCGCAGACTACGACTCGGACGGGCACGTTGATCTTTACGTGACTGCTTACGGCTCTAACATCCTGTACCGCAATCGTGGGGACGGGACGTTCGAGGACGTGACGGTGCGTGCGGGCGTGGCGGGCGCGGGGTGGTCTACGAGCGCGGGTTGGTTTGATTACGACCGCGACGGGCGGATCGACTTGTTCGTGGCCCGCTACATGGATTGGGATTTCGAGCGCGGCAACGTCGTGTGCGGCGACCCGCGCTTTCGCGCCTACTGCCACCCGGACAATTTCAAAGGCGCGTCGAACCTCCTCTTTCATCAGAAGCCGGACGGCACGTTTGAAGACGTGAGCGCGCGGGCGAAGATCGCAGACCCTTCGGGCAAGGGCCTGGGCGTGGCCTTCGCGGATTTCGATGCGGACGGCTGGACTGACATCTTCGTCGCCAACGACAGCGTGCGCCAGTCGCTCTATCGTAATCGCGGCGATGATACCTTCGAGGACGTGGCTTTGCTGGCGGGCACGGGTTACGACGAGAACGGAAAGACGTTTGCCGGGATGGGCGCGGACGCGGCCGATTACGATAACGACGGGTGGGCGGACATCTTCGTCACGGCGCTCTCGAACGAGACGTACCCGCTCTTTCGCAACAACGGCGACATGACTTTCACCTATGCCACCTCGACGACTGCTGTGGGCCAGATCACGCTCCTCTATTCGGGCTGGGGCACGCGCTTCGTGGACGCGGACAACGACGGCTGGCGCGACCTCTTCGTCGCGCAAGGCCACGTGCTCGACACCATAGAGAAGACCTCTTCCTATCTCAAGTACAGGCAGACGCCGCTCCTGATGCGAAACACCGGCAAGGGATTCGTGAACGTCTCGGCCACGGCCGGGCAAGCCTTCACACAACCCGTCTCGGGGCGCGGCGCTGCCTTCGGAGACCTGGACAATGACGGCGACACGGACATCGTTATCGCCACGCTCGACGGCCCGCCAGTCATTCTCAGAAACGACGGAACGCGCAATCACTGGCTGGGGATTTCGCTCGTCGGCTCGAAGCTTAACCGGGCGGGTTTGGGGGCGCGCGTGAGTGTGCTGGACGCTGCGGGCCGACGCCAGGTTTTCGATGCGACAACGGCGGGCAGTTACCTGGCGTCGAATGACGCGCGCATGATCTTCGGGCTCGGGGCGGCGACCGGAGTGCGCTCGGTGGAAGTTCGCTGGCCCGGCAATAAAGTACAACGCGTAGATAATCCGCCGGTTGATCGCTACCTGACTATTAATGAGAAAGGAAATTAACAGGATGGACAGGATTGTCAGGATAAAAACAGAAATCTGTGTCTCTCTTTTTATCCTGACAATCCTGTCCATCCTGTTTGAATCCGCCGGGGCCATCTCGCCGGTCATGCAGCAGGGGGGCGGCGTCTCGACGGGCACGGCTGCGACCTACACTTCGCGGCGCACGGTTGACATAGTTGACCCGAAGGCCGCTGCGGTCTTCGAGGATGCGACCGCCTCTTCGGGGCTCGCCAAGTTCAAGCACACTTCGGGGAGCGCGTCGAAGGATTACATTCTCGATACGCCTTCGGGTGGCTGTGCCATCTTCGATTATGACGGGGATGGACGCGCGGACATCTACCTGCTGAACGGCTCGACGTTCGCCGCCCTCTTGGGCAAAGAGCGTGCGCCGCGCGCAGCCCTCTTTCGCAACAAGGGCAACTGGCAATTCGAGGACGTGACGGAGCGTGCGGGTGTGGCTAACGAGCGTTGGGGCTTCGGCGTCGCCGTCGGCGATTACGACAACGACGGGCGGCCGGACATGTACGTCGGCAACTACGGCGTCTCGCGTCTCTATCACAACAACGGCGACGGCACTTTCACGGACGTGGCCGAGCGGCTCGGGGTCGCGCGCAAGGGTTGGAGCACGGGAGCGACGTGGGGCGATTATGACAGGGATGGTCGCCTGGATTTGTTCGTGCCCGGCTACGTAGAGTTTGACCTCGCGAATCTTCCGCCGAGTCCGAGCGAGGCCGCCAAGCCCGGACGGATTAACCAGAACTTCTGCCAGTTTCGCGGCTCGCCCGTCATGTGCGGGCCGCGCGGGCTGCGGGGCGACACGGACACGCTCTATCATCAAAGGGCTGACGGCACGTTCGAGGACGTGAGCGCGCGTGCGGGCGTCTCTGACCCGAACCGCTACTACGGCTTCTCCTCGGTCTTCGTGCATGCCGACGACGATGACCTGCTCGACCTGGTGGTCATCAACGATTCGACGCCGAACCTCTTCTACGTCAATAAAGGCGACGGCACGTTTGAGGAGACGGGCTACCCTTCCGGCGTCGCACTCAACGAGAACGGGCGCGAGCAGGCCGGGATGGGCCTGGCCGTCGGCGATTACGACAACGACGGGCGCGTAGACCTCTACGTCACGAACTTCTCGGACGATTCCAACACGCTGCGTCACAACGACGGCGAAGGCAATTTTACGGACGTGACGTTTCAGTCCGGACATGGCGAGGTGACGATTCCTTTCCTCGGCTGGGGGACGAGCTTTCTGGATTATGACAACGACGGCTGGAAGGACTTGCTCGTAGCCAACGGGCATGTCTACCCGGCGGTTGATCGTTACCAGTGGGGCACTAGCTTCGCGCAGCAGCCCCTTCTGTTTCGCAACCTCTCGAACGGAAGATTCGAGCGCGTCGGCGCAGCGCCCGGCAGCGCCCTGGCCCTCGCCTGGCCCAGTCGCGGCCTCGCCGTCGGAGACCTTGACGGCGACGGCCGCCAGGACGCCGTGCTGAACAACCTGGACTCCAAGCCTGCTCTGCTCAGGAACGTGAGCGGCCGCGCGGGCCACTGGCTTGAGCTGCGCCTCGCGGGAGATGTGGCGAAGAAGAGCCCGAGGGATGCCACGGGCGCAATCGTCTACCTGACGGCGGGACGCCTGCGCCAGCGCGCAGACCTCTTTAGCGGCGCGAGCTTCGGCTCGCAGAATGACCCGCGCCTACACTTCGGCCTGGGCCCACAGGAGCGCGTTGACCGCCTGGAAGTCAAATGGCCCGACGGGACGCTCGAAGCCTTCGACGTGCCGGGCGTTGATCGCGTCCTAACGATAGTCGAAGGCAAAGGCAGCTCAAGACAGAAGTGAGATGAGCTGGCAAGAGAATCAACGCCTCACCGCCCGGCGAAAAATTAAATGGTGACTTCGGCGCGCTGTTTGGTGTAAAAGCATGGCGCGTCTGTCATGCCTGCCCGGCCCATGAAGATGTGCGGAGCTTTGTGGGCTCAGGGGCCTCCTCTTCTATTCCTTTTGAACGCAAGACCGGAGCGGAGAGGTGCTGGCCTCAGCCCGGCGGCGCTAAGGATGAACCGTGCGACGGATTGATCTCAAAACGGCCCAGGCCGCCCGCTCCAACACGATCCGCAACATCAACCGGCAGATCGTGCTCAACTACGTCCGCGAAAGGGAGCCCATCTCGCGCGCCGAGATCGCGCGCGAGACGGCCCTTCAGCGCTCGACCATCTCGACCATCGTAGACGAGCTTCAGGCCGACGGCCTCGTCGAAGAGGTCGGCGCAGGGGCGTCCACTGGCGGGCGGCGTCCGACGCTGCTGCGATTGCGAACCGTCGGGCCCGTCGCCATCGGCATTGACATCACCCCTTCGCTGACGACGATTGCGACCAGCGACCTGGCGGGGCGCGTGCTCGAACAGGAACAGTTTGCGACGAGCCCGGACTACGCGGAGATGCTGAGGGTCGTGATCGGTCGCGTGCGGGCTCTGAACAAAAGAAGCAAGGGGATGATTGAAAGCATCGGGATGAGCGTGCCCGGCCTGGTCGATCCGGAGACGGGCGTCGTGATGTACGTCCCCTATTTCAAATGGCGCGACCTGGACATCGCGCACAAAATCTCTCAGGCCACCGGCCTCAGCGTGACGATTGATAATGACGCCAATGCTGCGGCGCTGGCCGAGCTGTGGTTCGGCCGCCCCGAAGTCATAGAGCAGCGCGACTTCATCTTCGTGCTGGTCGCCGAAGGGGTGGGAACGGGCATCATCTTCGACGGCCAGATTTACAGGGGCGAGCAGGGCGCGGCCGGAGAGTTCGGACACATGATTATAGGCGAAGGTGGGCCCGTGGCCTGTTCGTGCGGTAATCACGATTGCTGGGAAGCCTTCTCTTCGGAGCGCGCGGCCGCCGCACGCTACCTCAAGCTTTCGGGGCGCGCATGCGCGAAGAAAAGCTCTGACATCAATCTCAGGCAACTGGCGCAGTGCGCCTTGGGCGGAGACGTTGCGGCGCAGGCGGCGCTCTCGGAGACGGCCCATTATCTGGGCATAGGCATCTCTAACCTGATCGTCGGCCTGAGCCCCGAGGCTGTCGTCGTGGGCGGCCAGATAGCCCTCGCCTGGCCGCTCATAGCCGAGTCGCTGCGCGAGCCCGTCGAGAAGTGCGCGCGCCGTGGCCTGCCGTCGGCGCGCATCATCGCCTCTACCCTGGGCGAGCAGCCGACCTTGATGGGCGCACTCTCGCTCGTGCTTGCCAATAAATTCGCCTCGGCCTCGGCCGCCTGAACCGGACGCGCAAAAAGTTATTGGGCCAATGCTTGGGTCTAACACTCTCCCGGCTCAAAACCTTTTACAAAGCGCCGGCCAGAAAATGATTGACAGTTCCGGAAAATCACATATACTTCGTTCGATCAAGCAACAAACTGTCACATCGGCGACGGCGTGCTTCTTATCGAAAAATTCCCAGCATCAGGTCGATCCAGGCTCAACTCCTTTGGGCTTCACCTGCGGCACGCGCGCCGCAAGAGAGAGGCGCGCGCTCTCGTGCTCGCTCGCGCCGTACACGCTTTAAGGTTCACATCTATCAGGGCCCAGCTATGAAGACTTATCGGAGATTCGCACACCTTCTTTCGGCTCTCGGCGTGCTCTTGCTCTTGGCCGCGCTGGCCGTTCCAAGCCTTGCTCAGAGCAACAAGGGCACGATTGTCGGCACGGTCGCAGACCCTAACGGGGCGCTCGTCTCCGGCGCGCGCGTGACGGTCATCAATACGGGGACGGGTGATACGCGCGAGGCCGTGTCGGGCGATGACGGAACCTTCACCGTGCCCAATCTTGACCCGGGCAAGTATCGCGTCTCGGTGGATGCGCAAGGGTTTCAGACGATGGTCTTCGAGGAGGTCACGGTTGAGACCAATGCCCGCCTGCCCCTGGACGTGAAGTTTACGACCGTGGCCGGAGCCGGAGGCACGGTGACTGTGACGGCCGAGGCGGCCCCGCTCGTCGAGACGGAAACGAGCGTGCGCGGCGACCTCATCACGGGACGACAGGTGACTGAGCTTCCGATCTCGCAAAGGAATTTCACCTTGCTCGCGGGCCTATCGCCCGGCGTGACGCGTCCTGCGGTCGGGGGCTTGGGCGGCGGCGGCAACTTTGAATCGGGCGGCCCACAGAAGGGAACTGAATCCACGCGCTTTCGCGAGTCCGGTGGCTCTGTGATCTCTGCTAACGGGGCGCGCGTGACGAACAATAACTTCTCGCTCGACGGAATTGATAATAACGAATCGCAGTTCGGGCAGATCGCCATCTTCCCGAACCCGGACGCCATTCAGGAGTTCAAGGTGGAGACGAGCGTGCCTTCGGCCGAGACCGGAAGGGCCGGCGGCGCGGTCATCTCGACCACCTTCAAATCGGGGACGAACAGGGTGCACGGCACTGCCTTCGAGTATTACCAGGGGCGCATAGCCGGGGCGAACCCCGTCTATAATCCGAACCCGCCGAACTACAACGTGCATAACTTCGGCGGTACGGTCGGTGGGCCCATCTTCCTCCTCAAGCCGGGCGAGGGCGGCTCGATGTTCTGGGACGGCCGCAACAAGTCTTTCTTCTTCTTCGCCTTCAACGGGCAGCGCAACTCGACTCCGGCCTTCGGCGGCCCCGAAGACCCCGTCACGGTTCCGACAGGGGCTTTTCGCAACGGCGACTTTTCGGCGCTGCTTCAGCCGACGAACCTGCAACCATTCAACACCGTGCGCGGTGTGGTCGTCGCGCCCGAAGGGACGATCTTCGACGCGAACGGAAATCCGTTCCCCGGCAATCGTATTCCGCAGGGCCAGTTCTCCAACGCAGGCTTTCGGCTCCTGAACGCTTACCCGCTGCCGACCAATTCGGGACTGCTCCGCAACTACGCGCGCAACCGCAAAGAGAGCGCCAACATAAATCAGTACGACATCAAGATAGACCACAACATCACGGAGAATAATCATCTCTTCGGCCGCTACAGCAAGGCCGTCAACGACCGCATCCGTGATAACAATTTCCCGCTCGGCTCTTCCCCCAACGGCCTGGACTTGCCTTCGGGCTTCGGCGCGGGCAACGAGTTCGGAAATACTCGTCAGGTCGCTTTAGGCGATACGCACATCTTCTCGCCGACGGTCATCAACGACGCGCGGGCCGGGTACTCTCGTTTCGAGATCGGCATCTTCAACCCGGGCCAGGCCGGAGGGCTCGGCTTCGATCCGAACATCTCCTCGGCTATAGGCATCCCGAACGTCAACGTCTGCGGCATAGCCTGCACGGGCTCCGTCCTGCTGGGCGTCATCGGCAGCGACGCTGATAAAGGCGACCTTGAGTTCATCGGCGACGCGAGCCCCTTCTTCTTCCTCTCCAACAACTACTACTTCGGAGACACGCTGACGGTCGTGCGCGGTAATAAGACCTTCAAGATCGGCGGCGAGTTTCGCGTCCGGCAGAACCAACCGGCCACGGCCAGCGTCAACGCTAAAGGGCAGTACCAGTACGGCACACAGAACGGCGGCTTCCTGTCTGGCAACTACGGCAACATCCCGATTGGCCCACTCGACTCCGGTTCGTCTTATGCTAACCTGCTGCTGGGCCGTCCTCCGGCTCACATTGATCGCGCAATCCCCGGCGGGCCCTATCTACAGTCTGCGCACGAAATCTCCTTCTTCGTGCAGGACGACTGGAAAGTAAATCCAGACCTGACGTTGAACCTGGGCTTGCGCTACGACATCTTTACGCCCGCGACCGAGCGTTATGACCGCCAGTTGAATTTCGTTGTCGAACAGAACGCGCTGGTGCGCGCAGGCGGCGGCGTGCCGCGCGGGCTGCGTAACACGGATAAGAACAACTTCGGGCCGCGCATAGGCTTCGCCTGGAGCGGCTTCAAAGAGGACAGGACGTTCGTCATACGCGGCGGCTACGGACTGCTCTATGCGACGGACGCGGCCAACACGGGAGCCTTTGCCGTAGATCAACCGTTCAACGGCGGCGGCGGCTATGGCTGCAACATCAACCAGTTCGGCACGGCCGCCTGCCCGCAGATTCCCGTCGGGTTCAATCTTGATTCTCCGCTGCCGCTGCCGCCGAGCGTCTTCCTGGCCGGGCCGGTCTTTCCCGCTTCGAGCATCTCGCAGAACGTCTCGGGCATAGACCTCAATCTCAGTGACGAGATGTATCACCAGTTCAACCTGACCTTCCAGTGGGAGTTCAGACCGAGCTGGCTGGCCGAAGCCGCCTACGTCGGGAACTTCGGGCGCAATCTCCTGATTGATCGCAACCTCGGCACAGACCTCTCGCGTGGGCCCGGCGCGCGCATCGTTCCCAATCTTGGTTTCGTCATCTTTACGGACGACCTCGGGCGACTGAGCTACAACGGCCTTCAGACGAAGTTACAGAAGCGATTGACGGGCGGGCTCTCGCTGCTCTCGACCTATACCTGGTCGCACACGATTGATAACGGGCCCGGCCGTTTCCCCGGCAACAGCACCCCCGGCCGCGGCCTCTTTGGGCCCAACAACCCGCTCAACCTGGACTTGGAGCGCGCCAACTCAGACCTCGACATCCGCCACAGGTTCACCTTCGCGGACGTGTTGGATTTGCCTTTCGGTCGCGGGCGTCGCTACGGCAAGGAATGGCCGAGGGCTGTGGATTTCTTCCTCGGCGGGTGGCAGTGGAATAACCTGATTACGATTCAGAGTGGGCCCACCTACACGATCAACTACGGCGAGGGCGGCCCGCGTCCGAATTTGATCGGCGACCCGACGCCGACGGCAGACCAGCGCGCGCGCCGCATGGAATTCAATCCGGCAGCCTTTGGGCCGCCGACCAATCCGATCTTCCCGAACGTGGTCTGCACTGCTGCGGCCAACCCGGCCTTCAACGGCTGCGTCGGCTCACTTGGCCGCAATACGTTTCGCGGCGACCGGCAAGAGTTCTGGGACATGTCGCTCTTCAAGAATTTCCGCTGGGGCGAGAACTTCAACATCCAGGCGCGCATCCAAATCTTCAACGTCGCCAACCATGTCGTGCGTAACGTCCCGGCCCGCGACATCGAGCCATGCTTTACGAGCGGCGTTTTCGATGCGACGAAGTGCGCGACCAATTCGACCGACGACCGGCTCGGAAGACACATCGGCATAGACACCAGCGCGCAACGCCAGCGCCAGTTCGAGTGGGGGCTGCGCCTGGTCTGGTAACGAGCGCGCTCGGAAAAGCATCCTCCGTGCGATGCTGTAATCGAGTGGCGGGCACACTGATCGTCATCGCCCGCCGCTCGATTATTCATTTGGCTATGTGTTTAGAAGTCGCGCGGCGCGGGCGAGAGCGCCTTGAGGTTGACAGCCAAAACCTGTAGCCTTGTCGCTGCCTCCCCTGTCCTGCTGGCTTTAGAATTTTTCCATGCGCGAGCCAAAGGCCCATTGCATAAAAGCTGCGCGGGGTTTGCGACGATCATGCTACGGAGTGCTGCCTGTCCTGCTCATCCTGCTTTCGGTCGCCGTCGCTCAGACACAGGCCCCACCGTCCGCTGCTCGTCAAACTCCGGCAGAGGTCGCAGCCGTCATAGAGCAGGTGCGCGCCGGGGCCACGGACGATGGAAAGATCGCTGCGGCCGACGCGATGGGCTACTCTCTGCTGGCCCAGTCTCGCTACGAAGATGCCTGGGCCATCTTCAGCGCCGTGCTCGAAGCCGCGCCGCAGGAGGAGCGGGCGCTGTACGGCGGCGCGCTGGCGCTCTTTAATCTGCGGCAGATCGAAAGGGCTGAGCGACTGGCAAGAGCGGCGCACGATGCTGCGACAAAAGCTTCGCAGACGAGTGCTGCCACTACTGCGAGCGTAGAGGCAAAGGCCGAGGCGACGAGGCGTGCTGCGGACGCGCTCGTCCTGCTGGGCGTCATCCTGGCCGTCAAAGGCGACGGGACTGGCGCGCTGAAGTCAGTCGAGCAGGCCGTGGCGCTCGCGCCCGAGAGTTTCGACGCGCAGTTTGCGCTGGGCCGTGCGCGTTACGGCGCGGGCGATCCCTTGGGGGCCGCAGCGGCCTTTCGCGCTGCTGTTCGGTTAAGACCGGCCGATGCGCAGGCGCGCTTCTTTCTCGCCACGGCGCTCGAAGGCGCGACCGATTACACGGGCGCGCTTGCTGCTTACAGGGAGCTGTTGACCTTGCGGCCTGAGAGCGCCGAAGGCCACCTCGGTCTCGGCGCTCTGCTCGTGCGTCTCGGCGGCGGCAACGCCGAAGAGGGAACAAGAGAGCTTCAGCGGGCCATAGCCTTGAACGGCGACCTGTACGAAGCGCGCATCACGCTCGGGCGCACGCTTCTGCAACAGGGCCGCGCCCGTGAAGCGATTGAGCACCTGGAGCGCGCCGCCGCGCTCGCGCCCGATAATCCCGAGCCGCACTATCAGTTGGCCCAAGCCTATCGTCGCCTGGGCCGGCGCGCAGAGGCCGATAGAGAGAACGAGATCGTCAAGCAGATTCACGCGGCGCGGCGTGGGCCCACGCGCGAAGGCAACCCGAACGATTGATGATTAACCGCTCCACATCAACGAGGATGATGCGTCGAGTCGTGCCGGCGCTCGCTGCTTGCCTCATCCCAATCGCTGCTGCTGCTGCGAGCGTGACGAACGTGGTGGCGCAAACGTCCGCGCCTCCTTCTTCCATTGAGCGCGATCAGGAGCCTGCGCTGCGCGAGGCGGCGGCGCTCCTGCAAGCCGGAAGACGGGAGGAGGCCGAGACGATTGTGCGCCGCCGTCTGACGCAAGCTCCGCAGAGCGCGGACGCGCATAACCTGCTCGGCCTGATCCTTGACGGGCGCGGCCAGGCTGCGGAGGCCGAGCGCGAGTACCGTGAAGCTATCGGGCTGAACGCTAAAAGCATCTCGGCGCGCACCAACCTGGGCGTGTTGCTGGCGCGCACAAATCGCCCGGAAGAGGCCATCGAAAGCTTCGAGAGCGTGCTGCGCCTGGACGCCCGTCAAGCGGAAGCGAGCTATAACCTGGGCCTGCTCTACGCTGCGCGCGGCGATTACGCGCGGGCCGCCAAACTGCTCGAAGCTGTTGCCGGAGTGGGCCCACAGGGCGCTGTGCAGGCGGGCGCGACGAAAGACCTGCGGCTCCTGCTCGCGCTGGTCGGCATATATCTTCATGGCGGGCGAGCGAAAGATGCTTTTGCCCTCGCTGAGCGGATAGAGCGCGAGGCCCGTGACGATGCGCGCGTGCTCTTCACGCTCGGGCTGCAACTGGCCGAAGCGAACGAATACGAGCGCGCCGTGCACTTGTTCGAGCGCACCAACGCCCTGCGCCCCGGCACGGCCGAAGTCTTATATAACCTGGGCGTGGCGCTCTATAACCTTGATCGCCTGGACGAGTCGGCGCGCGCCCTCGAATCCGCAGCGCAGCTTGCGCCCGCAGACCCACAGCCCCTTTACCGTCTGGGCTTGATCGCTTCGGCGCGCTCGCAGACGGAAACGGCGCTCGGCTACTGGCAAAAGGCTCTCTCCTTGCGGCCCCGGTTTCCGGAAGCCAATTTCATGATCGCCGAAGAGCTGTTCAAGAACCGTCGAAGCGAGGGAGCGGCTCAATTCTACGAGCGCGCCATCGAGCAAGACCCGTCGAAGCTGCTCTATTACGTACGGCTCGGCGCTGTGCTCATACGCCAGCGCAAGTATCAGCAGGCGCGTGAAGTCTATGAGCGCGCGCGGGAGCGTTTCCCCGATTCGGCCGAGATACATTACCTCGTCGGCTATGCCGCGCGCGGGCAGGGGCTCTTCGCGGAAGCCCGCACAGCCTTCGAGCGTTCGCTACGTTTGAAGCCGGACAACGCGGACGTGCTCGCCAACCTGGGCTTTCTCGCCAGCCAGAACGGTCAAGCCGAAGAGGCCGAAAAGTTGCTCCGGCGCGCCATCGCCGTGGACGCGAAAAACTTTCCGGCCCATTACGATCTTGGCCGGTTGCTCGTCAGGCTGAAGCGTTACGCCGAGGCGCTGCCCATCCTTGAGCGCGCGACGCAGATAGACGCGACAGACCCAGGCATTCACTACCAGCTTTTCACAGCCTACTCGCGCCTCAAGCGCCGGGAAGAGGCCGAGCGCGAGCTGGCCATCTTCAAACGCCTGGAAGAAGCGCGCAAGAGCGGCGACGGCAACAGCAGCGGCCAGATGAGCACTGGCGACGACCCTTTGCCCCCGCCCGCCGAGCTACCCGAACCGGCGGCGGGCACGGCCGCTCCGAAGAGACCTTGAAGAACAAGCTGAATACTAAACCGTCTGGCGGTCTGCGGCTCCTGAGCCTGGCGACGATGCTGTGCGTGCTCGTTTGCGGCACTGCCAATACTGCTGCCAATAGTTACGCGAGCGCAGCTCTCGTCGCCGCTTCTACTGCTGCCACGCCCGTCGTCCTGAAAGTAGAGCCGCCCGGCTGGTGGGCCGCACATACTATCAATCCCGTGCGGCTGCTCGTGCGCGGGACGAACCTCGCGGGTGCGCGCGTGTTTGCGACGCGCCCCGAAACGACTACGAGCGAGACGCGCGTCAACGCTGCGGGCACGTACCTGTTCGTCAACGTGACGATTGCCGAGGGTGCGCGCCCGGGCGATTACCCGCTCACTTTGGAGACTTCGTCGGGGCGCACGACCATTCCGTTTCGCATCGAAGCGCGGCTCAACCTTTCGGCCAATTTCCAGGGCATCACGAACGCCGATTCTATCTACCTGATTATGCCCGACCGCTTCAGCAACGGAGACCCGTCCAATGACAGGCCCGCGGACGCTTCAGTACGCGCCACAGACCGAGCCAACCCGCGCGCCTGGCACGGCGGAGACTTTCGCGGCATCATCAACCGCCTCCCGTACCTGAAGGAGCTGGGCGTCACGACGCTGTGGCTGACGCCCTGGTACGACAACTGGAACGGCCTCAACGAGTGTGAGAAAGCCTGGTGTCCGAACACCTACTATCACGGCTATCACGCGGACGACTATTACAGTGTCGAAGACCGCTTCGGAAGTATGGCCGACTTGCGCGAGCTGGTCGAGCGGGCCCACGCGCTCGGCCTCAAGGTGATTCAAGACCAGGTGGCCAATCACGTCGGCTCTCGTCACGCGTGGGCGAGCGAAGCGCCGCTGGACAACTGGTTCCACGGGACGCGCGAGCGTCACGAGCTGAATAAGTTCAACAACAGCGCGCTGCTCTCCCCTTACGCCAACCCTCTGGAGCGACGCAACACCTTAGACGGCTGGTTCTCGGACGAGCTGCCGGACATGAATCAGGAGGAGCCGGAGGTGGCGCGCTACTTGATTCAGAACGCGCTCTGGTGGGTCGGCATGACAGGGATAGACGGCATACGCCAGGACACAATCCAATACATGCCGCGCTCCTTTATCCGCGAGCTGTCGCGCGCGCTCCACGGCGAGTACCCGCGCCTGTGGATGGTCGGCGAGGTGTTCGAGCGCGATGCTGCGCAGACCTCCTTTTTCATCGGCGCTCATACGGGCTGGGACGGCATCAACACAGAGCTTGACTCGGTCTTTGATTTCGCGCTCTGGCAAGCCTCCTGCGATGTCTTCACGCACAAGCGGGCCGTGCGACATTTGCGCGACCAGTTGAAGTACGACGCGCTCTATCCGGAGCCGTCCAGGGTGACGACGCTCCTGGGCAATCACGACACGCGCCGCTTCATCTCGCTCGAAGGCGCGACTGCGGAAGGCGCACGCCTCCACCTGGCCTTTACCTTGAGCGTGCGCGGCGTGCCGCAGCTTTACTACGGCGACGAGATAGCGATGGCGGGCGGCGATGATCCGGATAATCGCAGGGATTTCCCCGGAGGCTTTCCCGGCGACGAGCGTAATGCTTTTGAAGCGCGCGGCCGCACGCCAGCCGAGCAGCGCATGTACGAATGGACGCGCGACTGGCTACGGCTGCGCCGCGAGCACACGGCGCTCAAGACCGGGCGGCAGCTAGACCTTCTCTACACGGACGAGGCGTACGTCTTTGCGCGGCGCGACGACGTGGAGACGATCATCATCGCGCTCAACCGGGCGGCAACACCTCAACGGCTGCGACTGCCTGCGGCCGCGCTCGGCCTGGGCGACGGCACGCGGGTTGTGCCGCTCATAGGGCAGGGCGCGCGCGCCATAGTCGAAGGTGAAAGCCTGGACTTGACTGTGCCCGCCAACGGGGCCGTGGCATATCAGGTTTCGCTTGGTCAGGTTTCGCCCGGGGCGAAGGCTAAATGAATCGAAGATAGAGACGGTTTGCGTTATACTGCTCCGGCGATCACCCCCTTAAAAAACGTTTGAGTCTGAGCAAGATCAAGGCATCGGATCGGAGAGGTTAACAGTGCGCTTCTCGCGTTCAAGCGGTATTCTTCTACATCCAACATCATTGCCGGGAAAATTCGGCATCGGAGACCTCGGGCCCGAAGCCTATCGCTTCGCAGATTTTCTCGTCGCGTCGCAGCAGACGCTCTGGCAGGTCTTGCCGCTTGGGCCCACGGGCTACGGCGACTCGCCCTATGCCTGCTTCTCGGCCTTCGCGGGCAACACGCTCATGATTAGCCCGGAGCTTCTCCTGCGTGACGGCCTGCTCTCTGAGACGGACTTAGCAGAAGTACCTGAATCGGACGGCGAGGAGCGCGTTGACTTTCAGCGGGCCCACGCCCTCAAGCAGCGTCTTTTGGAAAAAGCTTTCGCCCGCTTTCGGCAGACCGGAGACGCAGGATTGCGCGGCTCTTTCCAGGGCTTCTGCCAGCATTACGCTGAATGGCTGGACGATTACGCGCTCTTTCGTGCGCTCAAGGATGTGCACGGCGGCGTGGCCTGGAATGAATGGGAGCAAGCGTTTGTCAGGCGCGAACAGCAGGCGCTCGCGCGCGCACGCGAAGAGCTGCGCGACTCCATAGAGGCGCAGAAGTTCTACCAGTTCCTCTTCTTCAAACAATGGTTCGCGCTCAAATCGTATTGCAACGAGCGCTCGATCAAGTTGATCGGCGACATTCCGATCTTCGTCGCGCAGGACTCCTCGGACGTGTGGACGAACCCCGAGCAGTTCAAGCTGGACGAGCGCGGTGTGCCGACGGTCGTGGCCGGTGTGCCTCCGGATTACTTCAGCGCGACGGGCCAACTGTGGGGCAATCCCCTCTACAACTGGGAGCGCATGCGCGCCGACGGCTTTCGCTGGTGGATAGCGCGCGTCGCCTCCACGCTTCAGACCGTGGACATCCTGCGCATAGATCACTTCCGGGGCTTCGCCGCCTGCTGGGAGATACCGGGCGGCGACAAGACTGCCGAGCGCGGGCGCTGGGTCGAAGCACCGGGGCGCGAGTTGTTCACGGCGATACGTGAAGCCCTGGGCCAACTTCCGATCATCGCCGAAGACCTCGGCGTCATCACTCCTGATGTCGAGGCGCTCAGGGACGATTTCGGATTCCCCGGCATGCGTATTCTGCAATTCGCTTTCGGCGGCGACCCCACGGATCACGACCTGCCGCACAACTATCATCAGCATGTAGTGGTCTACACGGGCACGCACGACAACGATACGGCCGTCGGCTGGTTCGAGAGCGAGGCGGGCGCTGGCTCTACGCGTGACGCTGCGCAGGTCGAGCGCGAACGGGAGTTCTGTCTGAAATATCTACGCTCGGACGGGCGCGCGATTCACTGGGACTTCATCCGCGCAGTCCTCGCCTCGGTCGCCGACATGGCCGTCGTTCCCCTACAGGACTTACTGGGCTTAGGCAATAGCGCGCGCATGAACCTGCCCAACTCGACCGTCGGCAACTGGGCCTGGCGCTACACGCGGGGCGCGCTCACGGACGACCTCGGCCAGCGACTCAAAGACCTGACCTGGCTCTACGCCAGGAACCTGAACGCGGGCTCTTCGTGAAGAGCGCCTTTCGGTGAGGGACATCAAAAGCCATGCAGGCAACGCCCGGGCGCGATGAAAGGATGAGCTTGACGGAAAAGACCATGCGCGACTGTTTTTCATCGCTTGTGCGACTCGTCGGACTGATCGCTCTATTTCTGCTCTGCGCCCAGACCTGCCCTGTCAGGGCGCAGACTGCTCCGGCGGTCTCTAAGGTCGAGCCGCCGAACTGGTGGGTGGGCCATTCCATTAATCCTGTGCGGGTGCTGGTGCGGGGGCGCAACCTGTCGGGCGCGAGTGTCGCCGCTGTGGGCCAGGGGTTGCAGGCTGGGCTCGTGCGCGTGAACGCACAGGGCACGTACCTCTTCGTAGATGTCGCGATTGACGCGCAGGCTCGTCCAGGCCCGCGCACGCTCAGAATCACGACGCCCGCCGGCACAAGCGAAGCGCCCTTCGAGATCGCAGCGCCGCTCTCGCGCGCCGGGCGTTTCCAGGGCTTCTCGCCCGATGATGTGATGTACCTGATTATGATTGACCGCTTCAGCGACGGCGACCGGAGCAATAACGACCCGGTGCAGTCGCGCGGCATCTACGACCGCAACCGTAAGTTCTATTATCACGGCGGCGATTTGCAAGGCGTCATCAATCGTCTGCCCTATTTGAAAGACCTCGGCGTGACGGCCATCTGGCTGACGCCCTGGTACGACAACTATGATCGCCCGAACGAGATTGAGAAGAAGGAAGGGGAGCCCTCGACGGGCTTCCACGGCTATAACCCGCAGGACTTCTACGCCGTTGAAGAGCATTTCGGGACGCTCCCGAAGCTGCGCGAGCTGGTGGAGGAAGCGCACCGTCACGGCATCAAGGTGATTCAAGACAGCGTCGTCAACCACACTGGCCCATATCACCCGTGGGTTGACGATCAGCCTACGCCGACCTGGTTCAACGGCACGCGCGCCTCTCACCTGAAGAACGTCTTCCAGACCTGGGTGCTGCACGACCCGCGACCCGAGAGCCTTATCAAGCGCGAGACGATGGAGGGCTGGTTTCTAGATTTCCTGCCGGACTTGAACCAGATGGACGAAGAGACCGCGCGCTACCTGATACAGAACACGCTCTGGTGGATAGGCACGACGGGGCTCGACGGGATACGCGAAGATACCTGGCAGTACGTGCCCAATAGTTTCTGGCGCGATTGGACTGCTGCGATCAAGCGCGAGTATCCGAGCTTTCGCGTCGTCGGCGAAGTCAAAGACGGAGACCCCGTTCACACCTCCTTCTTCCAGGGCGGGCGCGTGCGGTTCGACGGCGTGGACTCCGGGCTCGACTCGCTCCTGGACTTCCCGCTCTTCTATGCTCTGCGCCGAGCCTTCGCCGAGGGCAAGAACGTGGACGAAGTGCCCAAGATGCTGGCGAAGGATTGGCTCTACACGAATCCGGAGATACTGGTCACGCTCGTCGGCGGCCACGACGACGGCCGGTTTATGAGCGAGCCGGGCGCTACCATCGCGGGCTCAAAGTTGGCCCACACGTTTCTCCTGACGACGCGCGGCGTGCCGCAGCTTTACTACGGCGACGAGATAGCGATGACGGGGGGCGACGAGCCGACGACGCGCAAGGATTTTCCGGGCGGCTTTCCGGGCGATGAGCGCAACGCCTTTACCAGGGCGGGCCGCACGGCCGAGGAGCAGGAGCTTTTCGACCACATCCGCAAGGTAGCGCGACTGCGCGCGGAGCTTGAGCCCTTGAGGCGCGGCGCGCTACAGACCTTCTACGTCTCTGAGCAGCAGTACGCCTACGCGCGCACGACCCCTGGGGCCACGGTCTTTGTCCTCATCAACAACGGGCAGCAAGAAGCGGCCGTCGAGTTCAAAGGACTGCCGCCGAACGCGCGCGAAGGCGCAGTCTTCGTTGATCGCCTCGGCACACGCGGCGACGTGATTATCAGGAACGGCGCGTTCAAGGTGCAGATGCCGCCGCGCTCTGCGAGCATCTACGCAATAAAGGGATGAGGGCGGAGGGCAGAGGGATGAAATAAGACAGAAGCTTTTCATTCATCCCTCATCCCTCATCCCTTATCCCTTCTAAAGAGAGGAGTCTCAGAGATGAAGAACAAATCCGGGTTGCATGAGAAGCCTCGCCTGAGTTTCTGGCAAATCTGGAACATGAGTTTCGGATTTCTCGGCATACAGTTCGGCTGGGGCTTGCAGCTCGCCAACATGAGCGGCATCTATACCTATCTCGGCGCGAACCCGGACGACATTCCCATACTGTGGCTGGCCGGGCCCGTAACGGGACTGCTGATTCAACCTATCATCGGCTCGATGAGTGATCGGACATGGAATCGCTTGGGGCGTCGCCGTCCGTACTTTCTCGTCGGGGCCATCCTCGCCAGCATAGCTCTCTTCTTCATGCCGGACTCGTCTACGCTCTGGATGGCCGCCGGGCTGCTCTGGATTCTTGACGCGAGCATCAACGTCAGCATGGAGCCCTTTCGCGCCTTCGTCGCCGACAAGCTCAACACAGACCAGCGCACGGCCGGCTTCGTCATGCAAAGCTTCTTCATAGGCATCGGCCAATCGCTCGCCAACGCCTTGCCGTACCTCTTCCGTCGCTACGGCTTTGACGAGCGTGGAGCCTCTGCGGCCGGGGAAGCCGCGCGCGCAATCCCGGTGAGCGTCAACTATTCTTTCAAGCTCGGCGCGGTGGCCTTCCTCCTGGCCGTGCTCTGGACAGTCCTGACGACCAGCGAGTATCCGCCCGAAGACATGGAAGAGTTCGAGCGCAAGCGGCGTGAGCATCGCGGCATCTGGGCCGGTGCGAAAGAGATTTTTGCGGCCATCCGGGAGATGCCGCAGACGATGAAGCAACTGGCCGCCGTGCAGTTCTTCACCTGGCTCGGCCTCTTCTGCATGTGGATGTTCTTCGGATTGATGACTTCCTATCACGTCTTCGGCGCAAGCAACGAGGCAGACCCGCGCTTCAAGGACGGGCAAGCCTGGGGAGGCATAGCCTTCATGATCTACTCCCTGGTCTGCTTCGCCGTAGCCTTCGCGCTGCCGAAACTGGCCCGCGCCACGAGCCGCAAGACAGTGCATGCCGTCTCGCTCGTCTGCGGCGCTACGGGTCTGCTCTCGACCTATTTTATCCGCGACCAGAACATCCTGTTGCTGACGATGGTGGGCGTAGGCATCGCGTGGGCGTCAATCCTCTCGATGCCTTATGCGATACTGGCGGGGGCGCTGCCTCCGGCCCGCATGGGCCTCTACATGGGCGTCTTCAACTTCTTCATAGTCATCCCCGAGATCATCGCGTCCTTCACTTTCGGCCCGACGATTCGCGCCCTCCTGGGGCGTGATAATCCGAGCGCCCCGCTCTACGTAGTGATGGCCGGCGGCGCGTTTATGCTGGTCGCTGCGGCGCTCGTCTCGATTGTGCGCGATACGGCCGATCAGAGAATCCCGGTGGAGGATGTGCTGCGTGCGGACGAGCATGAGGTTCTGGCTACTCAGATGTCCGCGCAGCCTGTGCCGAGCACAGGGCCAGCGGATAAGGAGTAAGCGATGTGTATAGAAAGGAAAAGGCCCGGCCGCGCCGCGCGGCTCACTAGCGCGCTTGTCGTCCTTCTAGCCTTGCTCTTCGCCTCAAACCAGGCGGCTTTGGCCCAGCCGAGCGCGCCGCGTGATCGCCCCGAGGGGTCGCCGCGCGCGGACGTGCCGCAGTGGGCCCGTGACGGCGTGATCTACGAAATCTACCCGCGCACCTTTTCCGAGGCCGGGAACTTCGACGGCATCACGGCGCAGCTAGACCGCCTCAAAGACCTCGGCGTCAACATCCTCTGGCTGATGCCGATTCACCCCATCGGGCAGGAGAAGAAGAAAGGGCCCATCGGAAGCCCCTATGCCGTGCGCGACTATTATGCGATCAACCCTGACTACGGGACGGCGGCCGATTTCAAGCGGCTCGTCGCGGAGACGCACAGGCGCGGCATGAAGCTCATCATAGACATCGTCGCCAACCACACCTCCTGGGACAGCGTGATGATGAAGAATCCGGAATTCTACGTCCGCGATGCTTCGGGCAAGATCACCTACCCGCACGACTGGTCTGACGTGGCCGAGCTGAATTATGAGAATGCTGCCCTGCGTCGCTACATGATAGAGATGCTGAAGTTCTGGCTGCGGGACTTTGACCTGGACGGCTTTCGCTGCGACGTGGCGGCAGAAGTGCCGACCGATTTTTGGGAGCAGGCGCGCGATGAGCTGGAAAAGGTCAAGCCTGACATCTTGCTGCTCGCCGAGTCGGACAAGCCGGAGCTGCTCCTGCGCGCCTTCGACCTGGATTATTCGTGGCCGCTGCACGGGACGCTGACGGAAGTCTTGCAGGGGCGCAAAACCGCTTCGGCCCTGCGCGCGACCTGGGAGGCGGACGCTGCGAAGTACCCGCGCGGCGCGCTGCGGATGCGCTTCTCCGATAATCACGACGAGCGGCGTGCGATTGCGCGCTTCGGCGAACGGGCGGCGCTGGCGGCCTCGGCTTTGATGTTCACGCTCGACGGCGTGCCGATGCTCTACAACGGCATGGAGGTCGGCGACACTACGGAGTCGGGCGACCCGGCGCTCTTTTACCGTCTCCCCATCTTCTGGCCGATTGAGAAGCGGCGGCCGGAGTTCCCGCGCTTTTACCGGCAGATGATGGCCTTGCGTAGAGAGCATGAGGCGCTCAGGCGAGGCGCGCTCCAATGGCTCGGCAACTCTGACGAGGCGCGCGTCGTGACCTTCGCGCGCCGCACGCAAGGTGAAGAGATAGTCGTGGCGATCAATCTTTCCAGCAGCCCCTTCGTAGGAACAGTCGGTGTGGGAGCGGCGCGCGCCGCTGCCTTTACAGAAGTGACGCCGGAGATCGCACAGCCACTTGCGCCCGGCGCGACTGTCCAGCAGCCTGCGGCCACGGCCCGCACGGTCGCCCTGCCCTCGCTCACACTGGACGCCTGGGCCTCTCGCATCTTTCGCCGCACGGTGAAGTGAGAAAAGGATGACGGATGAAAGCACGAATATTCAAGTCGAATAGTCTTTCTTCCATCCTCGTCTTCTTCACCTTCTGCATCATCCTCTTCACCGTGACGGCCGTCGCTGCACAGGAAGGAGCGGACGCGCCCGGAGCGCCGGGCCAGGACGCGCATTGGGAAAGTGCTGCGAAGACGGCCGTCGGGACAGCTTACGGTCTCGAATCGAAGGTCTGGTTTACGCTCGGCGGCGGGGCGCTGACGGAGGTTTATTACCCGACCGTTGATACGGCCAACGTGCAGATGTTGCAGCTCCTGGTCGTGCGCGCCGACGGGCGGCGAGTCGAGACCGAGAGCGAGGACACGACGCACCACCTGGAGATTGCAGACCCGCGCGCCCTCTCTTTCCGGCAGGTCAATCGCGCACGCAGCGGCGCATACACGATCACGAAAACCTACACGACAGACCCGCAGCGCCACTCTCTTCTCGTCAACGTCGAGTTCAAGAGTCTGACGGGTGGGCCCTTTCGCCTCTATCTCTATTATGACCCTTCGCTGAAGAACAGCGGGATGCATGACACGGCCTGGACTGACGGCGACGCCCTGCTGGCGAAGGAGGCGGACTGCGCCACGGCGCTCGTCGCAAGCCCTGGCTTTGCGGAGGCGACGAACGGCTACAAGGGGACGAGCGACGGGCTCGTTCAACTGCGCGAGCGGGGCGCGATCAGGAGCACGCAGGCGCGCGCCGGGGAAGGCAACGTAGTCCAGGTCGCGCGCTTGCGCAGTGCCGAGACCTTCACGCTCGCGCTCGGTTTCGGCCGCGACTCCGGGGAAGCCTTGAAGAACGCTCGCGTCTCGCTCGCCAGGGGTTTCCGGAGCGCCCGCGCCGAATACGAAGCCGCGTGGCACTCGTACACGGACAGTTTGAAAAGAGTCCCGGCAAAGTATGAGCCGCAGTTCCGAATGGCCGCGATGGTCTTGCGCGCGCACGAGGACAAGACGTTTCGTGGCGCGATGATCGCATCGCTGACAGTGCCGTGGGGCGGTGGGCCCAATGCGAACGAGGCTAACGTCGGCGGCTATCATCTGGTCTGGGCCCGAGACCTCTACGAGGTGGCGACGGCCTTCGAGGCGATGGGCGATCACTGGGCGGCGCGGCGCGCACTAGACTATCTTTTCCGCGTACAGCAGAAGCCGGACGGGAGCTTTCCGCAGAACTCCTGGCTCGACGGCCGCCAGTTCTACGGCGGCGTACAGATGGATCAGGTGGCCTTCCCTCTCATCCTTGCCTACCAGCTCGGGCGCACGGATGCCGAAGCCTGGCTCAAGCACTTGAAGCCCGCCGCAGACTACCTCTTGCGTCATGGGCCCAGGACGGAGCAGGAACGCTGGGAGGAGGAGAGCGGGTATTCGCCCTCGACCATCGCCGCAGAGATCGCCGGACTTGTGTGCGCGGCGAAGATTGCCGCGCTGAACAAAGACTTGGCTTCCGGCGCAGTCTACCTGGCGGCCGCAGACGATTGGGCCCGCAACCTGGACGCGCAAACGGCGACCGTGACGGGCCCGCACGGCGACGGCAATTATTACCTGCGCGTCACGGCGAACGACGACCCCGAGGACGGAGAGCCGCTTGAGATCAACAGCGGCGGCGGAACCTACGACGAGCGCGAGATAGTTGACGCAGGCTTTCTTGAGCTGGTGCGGCTCGGCATTAAAGCGCCCGAAGACCCGCTCATAGCCAAATCGCTCGCAGTGGTTGACAGCATGATTAAGGTCGAGACGCCGAACGGAGCGGCCTGGTATCGCTATAACCATGACGCTTATGGTGAGCGCGCGGACGGCGGCGACTACGACGCGAAGCAGGGAAGGGGAAGACTCTGGACGCTGCTCGCAGGCGAGCGCGGCGAGTATGAGCTGGCGCGGGGCGAGCGCGAGCTTGCGCTCGCTCGTCTGGATGCTATGCTCGGGTTCGCTGGCGACGGGATGATGATTCCCGAACAGGTCTGGGATCGGGAGAAGAGCCCGCGCCCCGGGTTGAGGTTCGGCGAGGGGACGGGCTCGGCGACTCCGCTCGCCTGGGCCATGTCCCAGTTTGTCAGGCTCGCCTGTAACCTGGAAGCGGGACGTAATCTTGAGACGCCCGACATAGTCGCGGCGCGTTATGCCCCTGGGCCAACGCCGCCGCAATCCGACATTCACCTTGAGCTGGCGGACGACTTGGCCTTGCTCGATCTGGAAAGCGGGGCGACGCTGCGCTTCGGCGGGCGGCTCAGCCCGGGCTCGCGCGCCTACCTCTTTCAAGAGAAGGGCGCGCAGGCGCTTGAGGTGGACGGGGACGGCAGCTTTCGTGTCGAAGCGGAAGTGCCGAAGGGCGAAAGCATCATCGCGCTCGCCACCGTCGCGCCCGACGGCTCAAGCACGTTCAATCGTCGCGTGCTGCGCTCCCTCTCGCGCGAAGAGAAGAGGATGCAGCAGCGCCGCGCTCTTTCGCCCGAGCTTGAGAGGCGGTTGAGAGAGGCCAGGCGCTCGCCGGTCATCGAAGAGAGGCGAGCCATCTTCTTCTATCGCGGAGCGGCGCGCAGTGTCGAAGTCGTCGGGGATTTCACTGACTGGAATAGCGGCGCTCTCAAGATGCTGGAGTTGCCGGGCACAGACATTAAATATTACATTCGATCTTTCCCGAAGGCTGCGCGCGTCGAATATAAATTTATCGCCGATGGTGAATGGATGCTCGACCCGCTCAATCCAGACCGGAACGACAACGGCGGCGGCGGGCAAAACTCCTTCTTTGCGATGCCTGATTACAGAGGGGCAGCCATCACGGGCGACGAAGGGTCGCGGGGGATAAGCGTCGATGCCCTGGAAGTCCCGAGCCGGTGGCTTGACGGCTCGCGGCGGGTGTGGGTTTATCTTCCGCCCGGCTACGCCAAAGGAAGCGCGCGCTATCCGGTGCTTTACGTGCAGGACGGGATGGAGTACGTCACGCGTGCTCGCGCCACGCTCCTGGCCCACGACATGATCTTGCAGCGCAGAGTCGCGCCCTTCATCATGGTCTTCGTCTTGCCGGCAGACCGCATGAAGGATTACTGGGCCAACGACGCGTTCGCAGACTTTATGGCGACAGAGCTTGTGCCCTTCATAGACGCGCGCTATCGCACACTGCCCGAGCGCGAGCGGCGCGCCGTGATGGGCGCAAGCCTCGGCGCGATCATCTCCGTCTGGACTGCTCTCAGGCATCCGGAAGTGTTCGCGCGCGTCGGCGGCCAGTCCTGCGCCTTCCAGATAGATAACGAGCGCGTGGTCACGGCGCTCTCGCGTCTTGGGCCCACGGCGCGCGCACGGGCTTTCCGTTTCTATTTCGATGTCGGCCGGATGGAGCCGATCAGGGCTGTGAACAGGCGGGTGCGCGTCATGCTGAGGGCCAAAGGTTATATGGTCGATTATGCGGAACGGGACGCGGGACATAACTGGACGAGCTGGCGCGACCGGCTCTCAGGCGCGTATCTTGCGCTCTGGAGTAAATGAGAGGGAGAGATGAGTGGAGCTGAGCTGCCGACAAACGATCTGAGCGAGAGGCTGGTGATTGCCGCCGACCTGGGCGGCACGAACCTGCGCGCCGCTGTGGTAGACGCCGCAGGAAACATACATGAGCGCGTTAAGCATCCGACGCCGAAGGCCGAGCGCGCAGATGAGATTCTACGTGCGCTGGTCGCGGCCGCGCGCGAGTGTGAACGCCTGAGCGGCGAGAGCGGCCGACGCGTCAGCGCCCTCTCGGTCGTCGTGCCCGGCACAGTGCAGATCGAGAACGGCGTCGTCACCAAAGCGCCGAACGTTCCGTGCCTGGACGGCTTTCGACTGGGCGCGGCCCTTGAGAGCGAGCTGCGGTGGCCAGCCATTCTTGAGAACGACGCCAACGCTGCGGGCGTCGGCGAGATGTGGCAGGGCGCTGGGCGCGGCGCGCGCACGGTAATCATGATTACCTTAGGCACGGGCGTGGGCGGCGGAATCATTCTTGACGGAGAGCTGTGGCGCGGCATAGACGGCTCGGCCGGAGAGTTGGGCCACATAGGCGTCGAGCCTGCCGGAGTCGCCTGCCCGTGCGGCAGTCGCGGCTGCCTGGAAGTCTACGCCTCGGCCACGGCCATCGTGCGAATGACGCGCGAGGCGCAGCCACGCTATCCGGGTTCGCCCCTGCATCGCACCGAAAAGCTGACGGCGAAGACCGTCTACCAGAGCGGTGTGGAGGGAGATGAGCTGGCGCTCGAAGTGTTTCGACGGATGGGCCTCTACCTGGGCGTGGGGCTGGCGAGCCTGGTCAATATCTTTAACCCGGAGGTGATAGTCATCGGCGGCGGCGTGGCAGACGGCTGGGACATGTTCATCGGTCATGTGCGCGAGCAAGTCTCGGAGCGCGCCTTTCCCATTCCTGCGCGGCGCGTGCAGATCGTCCGGGCCGAACGCGGCGACGATGCAGGACTTTTAGGCGCAGCTCACATAGCCTTCACCAAGCAGGCGAAGTGAGCAAGGGCGTGTGGTGTAACGAATGAGAGATGTAAGTGTGTATGGCCCGTTCAGTATTATCCGGCTCTCGTATCACAGGCCGAGTCTGGTCTGGTGGCTGCTCAGACATAAACCGCGCTCTCTGTGGCAGATTGTGCTGGGGCGCGTCGATGTGCATCTTCTTAAATAAGGCGGCGGACTGGCACTCGCCTTTCGGTGATCGCTATGAATAAGATTCTGGCATTGCTCTGCTGTCTCTTTTTTCTCTGCACGACGGTGGCCGCGCAGGACATCGTGAGCGGCCTTGAGCCGATTGGCCCAATCAGCAGCTTTACGAAGACTGACGCGGCCGTGACTTTCACCTGCCAGGACGGCTCGCAGGTCAGAGTCTCCGTACTCGCCGCAGACCTTGTGCGCGTGAGGGCCTCTTTCAGAAAGCCGCTGCCCGCGCGGGATCATTCCTGGGCGATAGCCAAAGACGCCTGGGCCACCGCGCGCTGGAATATGTCGGAGAGCGCGGAGGCTTTTACCATCACGACGGACGAGCTTGAGGTCTTCGTGCGCCGCTCGCCGCTCCTCGTTGAGTTTCGCGACGCCCGTACGCACAGGGTCATCAACGCGGACGCGCGCCCGATGATGTACGACGCGAAGGGAACTCTGGCGGCGATGATGTTCGACGTGAAGGCGGGCCCATTCGTCTCGGCGGCGAAGCGTTTGGGGCTGGACGAGCATTTCTACGGGCTAGGGGAGAAGGCTGCGCGCCTGGACAAGCGGCGCGGCTTCTTTACCAACTGGAACAGCGACACGCCCGGCTACACCGAAGGCAAAGACCCGATCTACCAGACCGTCCCTTTCTACATCGGCCTGGAGCGCGGCGCGGCCTACGCCATCTTTTTCGATAACAGCTATCGCAGCTATTTCGACTTCGGCCACGCGTCGCAGCAGTGGGCGGCCTTCGGCGCTGAGGGCGGCGAGATGAACTACTATTTTTTCTGGGGGCCGGAGATCAAAAAAATCCTCGGCCGTTATGCTGAGCTAACGGGCCGCCTGCCTCTGCCGCCGCTGTGGGCCCTCGGCAACCAGCAGAGCCGCTGGAGCTATTACCCGGAGGCGATGGCCGAAGAGATAGTGCGACAGTACCGGATGAGAGACCTGCCCCTGGACGTGCTGCACCTCGATATTGATTATATGCAGGGCTACCGCGTCTTTACTTTCGACCCGCAAAGATACCCTGACCCGAAAGCCTTCACAGACCGGATGCGGCAGCAGGGCGTGAAGGTCGTGACCATCGTCGATCCAGGCGTGAAGTTTCAGCCAAGCTCCCAGGGAAGGGTAGGCGCGCCCGCACCGGCACGGCCTGAGCTTGAGCCGCAGGACAAAAGCTATTACGTCTATAACGAGGGGGCCGACCGGAACTATTTCCAGCGTCGCAGCGGGGGCAATCTCTTCATCCCGCGCGTGTGGCCGGGCGATAGCGTCTTCGTCGATTACACTCTGCCGGAGGCGCGGCGCTGGTGGGGAGACCTGCATCGCGCTTACACAGACAACGGCATCGCGGGCATCTGGAACGACATGAACGAGCCTGCGGACTTCGTTGACCAGACCGGACGAAACCAATTGGACGTTGTGAGCTTTGATGAAGGCGAACGCTCCACGCACGCCAAGAACCGCAACGTCTTCGCGCTCCTGATGGCGCGCGCGACCTACGAAGGCTTGGAGCGTCTTCAGCCTGACAAGCGCCCGTACGTGATTACGCGCGCGGCCTACGCCGGATACCAGAGGTATTCGACGATGTGGACGGGCGACACCCCGAGCACCTGGGAGACGCTCTCTCTGAGCATCCCCATGTTTCAATCGCTGGGCCTCTCGGGCCAACCGTTCGTCGGCGGCGATGTCGGCGGCTTCATCGGTCGCGGCACGGGCGAGCTGACGACGCGCGCTTACCAGATCAGCTTCCTAGTGCCCTTCTGCCGCAATCACAAAGAGCTGAGCGGTTACGACAACGAGCCCTGGCGATACGGGAAATACTATGAAGGGATTATTCGCAAGTACCTGAAGCTGCGCTATCGTTTGCTGCCGTTCCTCTACACGACGCTTGAAGAGGCGCACCGGACGGGCGTGCCCGTGTTTCGCCCCTTAGTGCTCAATTACCAGGAGGACGAGAGCACGCTGAACCTCGACGACGAGTTCATGGTGGGTCGTGACCTGCTCGTAGCGCCCGTCCTCAAACCCGACTTGACTGAGCGTAGTGTCTACCTGCCGCAAGGCGTGTGGTACGACTACTGGACTGGGAAAAAGCTCACGGGCGGGACGACGATCAGGGCCGACGCGCCTTTGGAGATCGTCCCGATGTACGTGCGCGGCGGCGCAATTATCCCAATGGGCCCGGAGATGAACTACGTGGGCGAGAAGCCCACAGACCCGGTAGAGTTTCAGATTTACCCGGACGAAGCGGGCCGGGCGCAGGCGACTCTTTACGAGGACGACGGAGCGAGCCCGGCCTACAAGCAGGGAGTCTTTCGCCGCACGACCGTCACGGTCTCTCCTTCTGAGAAAGGATTTCAAATCAACGTCCAAGCGCCCGAGGGCACTTATAATCCGGGCCAGAGATTCTTCGTCTTTACGATCAGAAGCCCCTTCACGCCCGGCAGGGTTATGATGGATGGAAAGAGCGTGCCCGCCACTGGGCCAGACGGGCAGGCGTGGGGCAGGAGCGGGGAGACCATCTTCGTGAAGATCAAAGATGACGGTAAAGCGAGGCAGATTCTCATCAGGTAACGAATGAAAACAGCACTCATCATACACGGGCATTTCTACCAGCCGCCGCGCGAGAACCCCTGGACTGAGAGCGTTGACCGCGAGGCTGGCGCGCGCCCCTTTCATGACTGGAACGAGCGTATTTACCGGGAATGCTATCGCCCGAACGCTTACGCGCGCATCATTGACGGCTACGGGCGAATCGAGCGCATAGTCAACAACTACGCCAGCATCAGCTACAACTTTGGGCCCACGCTGCTCTCCTGGCTTGAGCGCGAGCACCCGCGCACCTACGCACGCATCATCGAAGCCGACCGCGAAAGCGCGAGCCTGCGCGGCGGCCACGGCAACGCCATCGCCCAGGGCTATAACCATTCAATCCTTCCGCTCTGCAACGAGCGCGACCGGCGCACGCAGATTCGCTGGGGCCTGCGCGACTTTCAGTATCGCTTCGGCCGCGAAGCCGAAGCGATGTGGCTGCCGGAGACGGCCTGCGACGACCTGACGCTCGGGACTCTGATTGACGAAGGCTTGCGCTACGTCATTCTTTCGCCGCACCAGGCCGAGCGCGTGCGCGTCCTCAAAGGCAAGGAGTGGTCGAACGCGGGCGACGGGCAGATAGACACGACGCAGCCTTACAAATATTTCCACCGCGACGGCAGTGGGCGCTCCATCGCCGTCTTCTTCTACGAAGGGTCAATCGCCAGGGGCATAGCCTTCGACGGCGCGCTGGCATCCAGCCAGGGCTTAGTTGATCGTGTCGCGTGGGCCGCTCGTGGGCGCGCCGGGAACTGCGTCAACGTGGCGACCGACGGCGAGACCTACGGCCACCATTTTCATTGGGGCGACCGCACGCTCTCTTACGCGCTCGAAGTCGAAGCGCCGATGCGCGGCTTCCGCGTCACTAACTACGGCGAGTTCCTTGACGATCACGAGCCCGAGATGGAAGTCGAGATCAAGCGCGGGCCCGATGGCTTAGGGACGGCCTGGAGCTGCGCGCACGGCCTGGGGCGTTGGAGCCGCGATTGCGGATGCCAGACGGGGGCGCAGGAAGGCTGGAATCAAGCCTGGCGAGGGCCGCTTCGCGCAGCCCTCGACATGTTGCGCGACGAGGCCGCCCGCGCCTTTGAAGCGACGACGGGCGAGCTGTTCGTTGACCCCTGGCTCGCGCGCGATGATTACATAGAGCTGATCGTTGACAGTCATGCCGGGCGCGAAGCTTTCCTTCGCCGTCACTGCGGGCGCGAGCCCTCCGCGCCTGAACGAGTGCGCGCGCTCACCTTCCTTGAGATGCAGCGCAGCGCCATGACCATGTATACGAGCTGCGGCTGGTTCTTCGCAGACATCTCCGGCCTAGAGGCTCAGCAGGTCTTGAAGTACGCTGGCCGCGTGCTCGATTTTATGAAAGAGCTGGGAACGCCAGCGCCCGAAGCCGGCTTCCTGGAAATCCTCTCCGAGGCGCGCAGCAATATCCCGAAGCACGGCACGGGCGCGGACATCTATCGCCGTTTTGTCGAAGCGGCCAGAGTTACGCCGGAGCGTGTCGCGGCTCACTTAGGGATGAGCAGCCTGGTTGACGAGGCAGCGACCGCAGGCGAGACGGCCTCCTACCTTTACCGCCGGAAAGATTTTCAGAAGCAGCAGCACGGGCGGCTGACGCTGAGCACGGAGCGGTTGGAGCTGGAAGCCGGGGCAACGGGCAGGCTCTACGATTATGCCCTGGCGTCCATGCATTTCGGCGACGTGGATTTCTACTGCGTGCTGCAACCCTTTCCGGGGGCCCAAAGGTTCCAGCAGGCGGCCGCCTCTCTGTGGGCCCAGTTTCGCGCCTCGTCTCTGCCTTCAATCCTTCGGTTGGCCCAGGAGCAGTTTGGGCCCACCGAGTATGGGCTTGAGCACCTGCTTCCGGCGGGCCGAGAGCGCATCGCCGAAATCCTGTTCGGGCAGATGGTCGAGCGTTTTTCCGAGGAGTACGAGTTTCTCTACAAGTCCAACCGGCGAAATATAGAGATGCTGCAAGGCGCTGGATTCGAGCTGCCGACGGAGCTAAGGGCCGCCGCAGAGTTCACCATCGGCCGCCGCTTCGAGGAAGAGATTCGCAAGCACGCGCAGAGCCAGGACGCCTCCGATTATCGCAGGGCTTTGGAGATCGCCAACGAGGTGGCCCAACACGGCTATCGCATAGACCGCGACGGTGTGCGCAGGACTTTCGAAGAGATGATCCTGAGAGCCGTGCTGAGCGCGCTCTCGGCTCCTTCGACCGAAAATGTGCAAAGGCCGCTCATGCTCGTCAAGCTCGCGCGCAAACTGAAACTCGAAGCCAATCTGGAACAGGCCCAGGAGGCTGTCTACGAAGCTTTAAGGGACGCGTCGCCGGCCGTCTCATCATCGCCAGCGCCCGAAGCATTGCATGAGCTGGCCGGCGTGCTGGGCCTTGCGCCGGGCCTGCTGCTGCTGCGCCGCTCGGAATTAAGCGTGAAGTCAAACGGCCTGAGCGAGCCGAGGCCGGAGGCCGCTTTGCCATGAGCAAGAGAAGGGGCGGCGATGAGGGCTTGAGCGCGACCAAAGGGCGAGCGTCGAAGCGCGCTCTCTCGGCCGTCGCTGTTGAGAGCCAGGCGGTCTATCCGAGCGTGCCCGCGCATGAGCTGAATCGCCTGCTCGTCCTGAAGCACCCGAACCCGCATTCCGTGCTCGGTATTCACCTTAGACCAGACGGCGTGATCGTGCGCGCCTACAGGCCCGATGCCGAAAGAGTCCTGCTGCAAGTGGGACGCGAGCGCCCGCGCGAGATGATTAAATCCCACCCGGCGGGTTTCTTCGAGCTGCTCCTGACTGATCGCCGGGAAATCTTTCCTTATCGCCTGAAGGTCTCGTACCCTGGCGGGAGGCATTTCACACAGCGCGACGCTTACACATACTTGCCGACCTTCACAGATCTGGACGAGCATCTCTTCAACGAGGGACGACACGAGCGCATCTACGAGAAGCTCGGCGCGCACCCGCGCAAGATCGGCTCGGTCTCGGGCGTTTCGTTCGCCGTCTGGGCTCCGGCGGCTGCCGGGGCGAGCGTCGTCGGCAATTTCAATAACTGGGACGGCCGCCTGCACCAGATGCGGCGGCTGGGCACGTCTGGCGTGTGGGAGCTGTTCATCCCAGACCTGGGCCCAGGCGAGCTTTACAAGTATGAGCTGCGGCCCGCGACGGGCCTGCCCTTTCTCAAGTCAGACCCTTACGCTTTCTACACTGAACGGCCGCCCGCCACCTCCGCAATCGTCTACCGCTCGAAGTATCGCTTCCGTGACGGGGCCTGGATGGAGCGTCGCGCCGAGGCCGATCAGCAACGTCTCCCTCTCTCCATCTACGAGCTGCATCAAGGCTCCTGGCGGCAGGTGACGGAGGAAGGGAATCGCTCGCTGACCTATCGCGAGCTGGCTCCCGTGCTCGCCCGTTACGTGCGGGAGATGGGCTTCACTCACGTCGAGTTCATGCCGCTCAAGGAGCACCCTTACGGCGGCTCCTGGGGCTATCAGGTGGGCAACTACTATGCGCCGTCGGCGCGATACGGGACGCCGGACGATCTTCGATTTCTGATCGACTACCTGCACCGGCACGAGATCGGCGTGATTATGGACTGGGTTCCGGCGCACTTTCCCAAAGACGCTTTCGCCCTCGGCCGCTTCGACGGGACGGCTCTTTATGAACACTTAGACCCACGCCTGGGCGAGCATCCCGATTGGGGCACATACATCTTCAACTACGGCCGCAACGAGGTGCGGAACTTCCTCATCGCCAACGCCCTCTTCTGGGCCGAGGAGTTTCACATAGACGGCTTGCGCGTAGACGCTGTGGCTTCGATGCTCTACCTGGATTACAGCCGCAAAGAGGGGCAGTGGATTCCCAACCGCTACGGGGGACGCGAGAACCTGGAAGCCATAGCCTTTCTCAAAGAGCTGAACACGGTCGTCCACGCTCATCACCCGGGCTTCATGATGGTCGCCGAAGAATCTACGGCCTGGCCTATGGTGACGCGCCCCGTAGCGGACGGCGGGCTCGGCTTTGATTTCAAGTGGAACATGGGTTGGATGCACGACACCTTGCAGTACTTCTCGAAAGACCCGATTCATCGCCAGTTCAATCACAACCTGCTCACCTTCGGACTCGTTTACGCCTGGAGCGAGCATTTCATCCTGCCCTTCTCGCATGACGAGGTCGTGCACGGCAAGCACTCGCTGCTGGATAAGATGCCGGGCGAGGGCTGGCAAAAGTTCGCCACGCTGCGCGCGCTCTACGCCTACATGTGGGCCCATCCGGGCAAGAAGCTGATTTTTATGGGCGGGGAGTTCGGGCAGTGGCGAGAGTGGTCTGAGAAGCAGAGCCTCGACTGGCATCTCCTTGAGCAGCCCCCGCATGAAGGTCTGCAAAGGATGCTGCGCGACATTAATCATCATTACAGGCGGGAGGGCGCGTTGTGGGAAGCAGACGGCGAGCCTGCGGGTTTCGAGTGGATAGAGGCGGGCGACGCGCAGGGCAATACGCTCTCCTTCATGCGCGTCGCGCCTACGACGGGACGCCGCATCGTCTGCATCTGCAACTTCGCGCCAGTCGTCCGCGACGAATACCGCACGGGGCTGCCAGCGGCCGGGGCCTATCGCGTAGTGCTCAATACGGACGGGGAAGAGTACGGAGGCCGTGGGATGGGCCAGGTCTTAGCCGTCGAGGCCGAAGCGGCGCCCCGGCACGGCCAAGCCTTTTCCGCCTGTCTCAAGCTTCCCGCGCTCACAACCCTCTGGCTTGAAGCGCCCGATGAATAAGAGAGGATGAAAGCCATGCTACCTCCGATTCCGGCTTCCTGGCGGCCAGTGCTCTCGGAAGAGACCAGGAAGCCATACTTCAAAGAGCTGCGAGAGTTCCTCGCCGCCGAGCAGCAACAGCACACTATTTATCCTCCCGAAAAAGATATTTTTTCGGCGCTCAAGTTTACGCCTTATGAGCAGGTCAACGTGCTGCTCCTGGGCCAAGACCCTTATCCGGGCAAGGGCAACGCGCACGGCCTGAGCTTTTCCGTGCGGCCGGGCGTCAAGCCTCCGCCCTCGCTCGTCAATATCTTCAAAGAGCTTCAGCGGGACGTTGGCTTTCGTATTCCGAATAACGGTTATCTTGAGCCGTGGGCCCGTCAGGGCGTCCTGCTGCTCAACGCCGTGCTGACGGTGCGCGCGGGCGAGCCGAACTCGCACAAGGGAAAGGGCTGGGAGATTTTCACGGACGCAGTCATTCGCAAGGTCAACGAGAAGGAGAGCCGGGTCGTCTTCGTGCTCTGGGGCAACTACGCGCGGAAGAAGAAGAAGCTCATCACGGGCGCGCAGCACGCCATAGTCGAATGCGCGCATCCCGCGCCCCTCTCCGTCAAGCTTTTCTTCGGCTGCCGCCCATTTTCAAAAATCAACCGCTACCTGCGCGAAGCAGGCAAGCCCGAGATAGACTGGCAGCTTCCCGACATCTAAACTCCACCTCTTTCTTAATAACCGGCGGGCAGACCGTCGCTGCGGCGGGCGTCGCTTGCGCCGAGGCGCGCGCCCGTCTTCTCTTCGATCATCACGGCCTCCGTGTCGCCCATGAAAGCCTGACGGGTGGGCCCTTTGTATTCGGGGCGGAGCATGAGCCGGTGACCCCGCGCCTCAAGCACGCGCAGCGTGTCCGTCGAGAGCCCGTATGGCTCGTAGTACGTCTCGTCGGGCAGCCATTGATGATGAATGCGCGGCGCGTCTACGGCCTGCTGAATGTTCATCTCGAAGTCTATGACGTTGACGATGACCTGAAGGACTGCGTTGATGATGCGAGGGCCGCCGGGCGAGCCGAGCGCGAACCAGAGACGGCCCTCTTTGCCGAGCACGAAGGTCGGCGTCATGGCCGAGAGCGGGCGCTTGCCGGGCGCAATCGAGTTGCGCTCGCTCTGCACGAGCCCGAACTCGTTGGGCGCGCCCGCCTTCGTCGTGAAATCGTCCATCTCGTTATTGAGCAGGACGCCCGTCCCCCTGGCCGTGACGCCGGAACCGTAATCATCGTTCAAAGTATAGGTGTTGGCGACGGCGTTGCCCTCGCGGTCTACGATTGTGAAGTGGGTCGTCTCCGAAGGCTCTTCGCCTGCGGGCTTGCCTCCGCCTATCTCTGTGCTCCGAGAGGCCCGCTCGCGGTTGATCGTCGCACGGAGCCGCGCAGCATAGCTTTTGTCAACGAGCCCGGCGATGGGCACGCGCACGAAGTCCGTGTCGCCCATGTAGGCTGCGCGGTCAGCGAAGGCCCGCCGCATGACTTCGATCAGGATATGAAGGCTCTCCGAAGAGTTCCAGCCCATCGCTCGCAGGTCGAAGCCTTCGAGCATGTTGAGCATCTCGATGAGGACTGCGCCGCCCGAAGATGGAGGCGGCATGGAGACCACCTCATAGCCGCGATAGGTTCCGCGCAACGGCACGCGCTCTCGCGCCCGGTAGCGACGCAGGTCTAAGAGCGTAATCAAGCCCCCGTTCCTCCGCATGTCGGCGGCGAGCAATCGCGCCGTTCGGCCTTCGTAGAACTCTCGGGCCCCGCGCCGCTGCATCCGCGCGAAGGTCGCGGCCAACTCGGGCTGGCGCAAAATCTCTCCCTCGGCAAAGAAGCGCCCGTCGCGTTGGAAGATGCGACGGCTTTCCGGGTAGAGCGCGAGCTTCGTGTTGGTGCGAAGCGAGCGTTCGAGCAGTTGGCTGACGGGGAAGCCCTTTGAGGCCAGGCGGCGCGCGGGCTCAATCAACTGGGCCCAGGTCAGTTTGCCCGAGCCATATTTTTTGTGGGCGAGGGCCATTCCCGCTACAGTGCCGGGCACGCCCGCAGCCCTGTAGCCTTGCGTGGACGAGCCTTCGCCGCGTATCAACTCTCCACTCGCGTCCAGGTACATGTCGCGCGATGAGGCGGCCGGCGCTGTCTCGCGATAATCAATCGCGGTCGTGCGCCCGTCGCGCAAGCGTATCAACATGAATCCGCCGCCGCCCAGGTTGCCGTCCACTGGAAAGACCGCCGCCAGCGCGAAGGCCACTGCAATCGCAGCGTCAACGGCATTCCCGCCCCGCTTCAAAACGCTGACGCCGATCTCGGAAGCCATGCGATTGGTCGTCGCGACCATAGCGTGCGGGGCGCGCACGGGCTCGCGCCAAGCCGCTGCGGCGGCGGAAGTGAAGGTCGCGGCGCGCCGGTCGAGGGGGGCGACGAGCGTCAGGAGAAGCGCCAGGCAGATTGAAGCCAGGATAGGTTTCGCGCGATTAGCCATTCATCTCGCTCGCGGGCCGGTCTGCTCTTACTTCTTAATTCTGATGTCGCCGTTGACGGTCTTGATGCTGATCGGTGTGCCGCCCGTGCCGACGCGGCCGTGTACGGATTGGCCCACGCGACGGTTTTCGACAGTCAGGTGGAGGTCATCGTCCACGTCTATCTCGCCGCCTATGGTCTCGGCCTCGATGTCCGCGCCGGTCTCGTCCGAGAGGCGTAGCTCTATGTCACCATTGACGCTCTTAAGCTCCTGCGGCCCTGTGAGATTGCCCTTGATGGAGACCTTCGTGTCGCCCTGGACGATCTTCGTGTTGATCGCGCCCGCCACGTCCTTCAGCTCAATGGAGGAGCCCTGCACGGAGACGTTGATCGCGCCCGTCATCTGCGACAGCTCGACTTTGGAATCGGCGGATTTGATCTCAAGCTGGCGCAGGTTGCGGGGCAGCCGTAGCTCGTAATGGACTTCGACGGGGCTGCTGCGCGTGAGCGCGGTCTCAAGCGAGAGCAGGTCACTGCGGTTGATGAGCCTGATCTCGACGGCCTTCCGATCCTCCGCCGTGCCGCCCTCTTTGATGATCTTCACTTCGGCCTGCGGCTCGTCCCAGCCTTCTACACGGACGTTGCCCGTGAGGTTGACGAGAGAGAAGCTGGCGGTGGCGCTGAGCGGATACCTTTGCGTGATGACAGTCTTCTCGTCCGAGACGCTTGCGCCCTCTTCACTCATCACGGCCGCAACGGGCTGGCTCGGACGAGTAGGCGTTGCCTTCACAGGCGCGGGTGGCTGCGGAGCAGTCGCCTTCGGGTTGATGTTGATGACGGTCGGTCGCGTAAGGCGTGCGAGCACGTAGCCGCCGAGCACGGCCAGCCCCGTGAGGCAAACCACTATGAGCGGGAGATAACGCAGCCATGAAGAGTTGTTGCGCGGGCGCGGCGCGGGGCCTGCGGCGGCGTCGCTTAGCGCCGGAGCCGGACTGTAAGCGGTCGGCTGTTGATAGACAGGCTCCGTGACCTGTGTCGAGAGGCGCGTGGTCAAAGTCGCGGCCTCTTCCGTCCGGCCCTTCGGCAGTACCACGGTCGGAACCTCTTCGGACGCAGACCGAGCGACGGGTGCGCCGCAGCGGCGACAGAATCGCTGCCCGTCCGCTATCTCCGCGCCGCAATCTTTGCAATGCTCCGCCATCTCCTCTTCTACACCTCTTCCGCTACTGCTCTTAAGAGCCTCTAACCTCGGGGGCCGCATCGTGCAGCTTCAAAGCCCCCATATATTAACTTGCGCGAATGCGACTTGTCATGACTCTGCAACCGGCTACGACGGATTGGCCCACGGAGTTCCAAACTCTTCCGTGGATGAGCCGGGGCCGTGGCCGGAACAACGGGGCCCGTCCCGGTGTCTAATGCCGTGTAGCAGTAGAAAAGAGGAGGGGGGCCTGAGAGCCATGTCCGGTCACGGCGTAAAGTACGAACAAAAGAGCGCGCCTTTCATCAATGTCACACCGCTCATAGATGTCCTGCTCGTCCTGCTCATCATCTTCATGGTCGTGACACCGCACAAGCCGAGCCGCTTCAAGGCCATGATTCCGGAGCAGCCGGACGAAAAGCTGGGTGTTGAGCCCAACCCGCTGACGCTGGTCGTCACGATAGATAAGGATATGCGGCTGAAGCTGAACGGGCTGAAGGAGGATTTCGGGTCGGTCAACGACATGAGCAAGCTGAGCGCTGAGCTTGCCAGGCTCTTCGACGAGCGCAGGGAGGCGCGTATTTACCGTGAGGACGCCCTCGCGCAACCGGATTTAAGAGAAGACGAGCGCATCGTTAAGACTGTCTTCATCAAGGCTCCGCGCGCAATCTCGTACGGCTCCGTAGCGCGGGTCATAGACGGAGTGAAGGGAGCGGGCGCAGAGCCCATTGGCTTGCAGATTGATGATTTGAGCCAGTAGAGAATCAGGGACGCTGGGCGCAGTCCGCTTCACACGCTGCGCCCAGCGTCCCTGAGCGAAAGAGAGAAGCCCGAGCCTTCGGCGGGCTCGCTCATCTAGCCAGGATTTGAGCCAGGAAGGCGATGGCGTTGATAATCACGCCTGCCACAATCGCTATGGTGAACCACATCTTCGCCTTTGAAGAGGCGTCCATAGCGCCCTGTATATCGCCGAGCTTGAGCTTGCTGTTGACCTGTGTCGAGTAGACGATAGAAACAATCCCGAGGGGCAGACAGCAACAGATTGTCGAGAGAATAGCCGGAACCAGATAGTTTGGAACATTGGCCGGTGTCATGCCGACCTGTGGGGGCGGCGGCGCTGCCCAGCCCTGGGCCGCTGCCTGCGGCGGCGTTTGCCAGCCCGAAGGCGACTGTCCGCCCGGCAGGTCGCCCGATGAGCCGTAAGCTGGCGGCGGCGGCAACGGCGCGCTCTGAGACGTGGGCGGCGGCGTCGCCACAATCGTCTTCATCGGGTCATAGGCAGAGCCGGACGCATCGCTTACAAGTGTCGCTCCATCGTTGACACAGAAGGCTTGTGAGTCATCATAGGTGCGGTCGCACATCGGGCAACGTTTCATCTGGGGGTTCTCCGGTTTTCTACGTTTAGAATCTCGGCCAGCCATCCTCGGCAAAGGCCACTCAGCTTTTTTTCTGGGAAGCGACCCAAATCCTTACCGCGCCAACATATCAAAGCGGCGGGCGCTATAATAGCTATATGAAGCCATGTTGTCTAGGTAAAGAATCCTGGGCGGGGAGAGCCAGTCCGTGCGCGCTTTCGTGTTCAAAGATTGGAACATAATTTTGATATTTAGACACCGGCACGCTCTTCACATATCCAGATACCTCAACGCCCGACGGGCCCAATATCCAAATTCGGCAACATTCCGCCCGCAACCCGCCCACTGTCTCAAAGACTAAACAGGCCCGGCCACGATAATTGTCTCTGGGCCCACCCGGTCGGCACACCCTTTGCCCCTCTCAGAGCGCGAAATGGCGCGGCCAAGCTTTTGACTGTTCAAGTTTTGGAACAGGCAGCCGCGCCCGAAGCAGCGACGGGGATGTTTTCAAGCATTCGACTCGCGCTTTTGAGATCAACGCGTCAGCGACCGCAACGACCCTCGATAGAGCATTTTCAAAGCCCTGGCGATGATGGTCGAAAAGCCTTGCCCGTCTCCCGGCAAGAGGTCGCTTCAGAGCGTTCACCACTTTTGACAAAAAGAGGAGCTTTACAAATGAGAAATGAAGCTGAGGCACTTTTCCTGCGGCGGGCGGAGGAAGCCCCCGGCGGGAAGCTAGTGCCGATCACAAGAAAGCTTGGCACAGTCCTACAGATAGCCTGCCTGGCGATCCTTTCCCTGGCTTGCATGACGAGCGTCTATGCACAGGGCGGACAGACCACCAGCGCTGTGCGCGGCATCGTGACTGATGCAACGGGCGCGCTCGTTCCCGGTGCCAAAGTCACTATTTCAAGCAAGACGAGCAACTACAAAGCCGAGACGCTCACCACCTCGGAGGGTGAGTATCGTTTCAGCGACCTGATTCCGGGTGATTACAGCATCACTATCGAAGCCGCAAACTTCAAGACCCTGACCCTCTCGGACGTGCGCGCAGAGCTGGGCCGCGTGGCCGACGTTCCGGCGCAGTTGCAGGCTGGCGCTATTACCGAGACCGTTAACGTCTCGGCGGGTGGCGCTGAGCTGGTCGAGACCACGACCACACAGCTCTCCAAGAGCTTTAACGAGCGGCAAGTCGTCGAGTTGGCCCAAACCAACGTCGGCGGAGCCTTCGGCGGCGGCGTCAATAACCTGGCCTTGCTTGCTCCGGGTGTGACCAGCTCGGGCGGCGTCGGCGTCGGCACGGGCGGCTCAGTCGGCGGACAGCGTCCGCGCAACAACAACTTCGTGCTCGACGGCATTGACAATAATGACAAGTCAGTGACGGGCCCGCAGACTTACGTCTCGCCCGAAACCGTTGCCGAGTTCACTTTGATTCAGAACCAGTTCTCGGCCGAGTACGCTCGTTCCAACGGCGGCCAGTTCATCACCGTCACCAAGTCTGGGACGAACGACTTTCACGGCTCGTTCTACGGCTTCTTCCGCAATCGTTACCTGAACGCGCTCGATACGTCGCAGAAAGTGGCGGGCATTACGCGCGACCCGGCGGACGGCGACCTCTTCATGCCGCGCTCAGACTATTTCCGTGGCGGCGCGAACGTCGGCGGGCCCATCTACCTGCCGAACTTCGGCGAAGGCCCGCGCTCCGTTCACAGCGGCAAAGACAGGCTCTTCTTCTTTGCTTCCTACGAGAGGTTGCAGACGGGATCGGCCGCGGCTCCGGGTGGAATCACCACGCCGACGGCCCAGGGGTTCACCATCCTGAACTCGATTCCCGGCCTCTCGGCCACTAACCTTGGAGTGTTCAGGCTCTACACGCCGGTCGCTCCTATAAATGATGCCGGTTTCGTGACCGTCAACGGCGTCAACGTGCCCATCGGCAACGTGACGTTCGCTGCGCCGAACTTCCTGAAGCAGAACAACGTCGTCACCAACATCGACTACAACCAGTCGACGAAGACGACGCACCGTTGGCGCTTCAACATGACCAACCAGATCAGCGTTGATACAACAGCCAACTTGCCGGTCTTCTACGTCAACCTGCCGGCCAAGCAGCGTCTCTTCTCCTATTCGTTGTTCCACACCTTCACGTCTAACCTCTCGAACGAGACGCGCATCGCCTATCGTCGTTCGGAAGGCAACGTGCCGGTTGGCCCGCAGGTCTTCCCCGGCCTGGATGCTTTCCCCAACATCGGCCTCGGCGACCTGGGGCTCAACATTGGGCCCAACGGGAATGCACCGCAGACAGGCATCGAGAACAACTACCAGATCGTGGACAACCTGACCTACCTGGTGGGCAATCACTCGCTGAAGTTCGGCGGTGACTTCCGCAAGCTGATCTCGCCGCAGCGCTTCGTGCAGAGAGAGCGTGGCAATTATGAATACTCTACGCTCGACCTTTTCCTGCGCGACGTGAGCCCAGACCTTTTGGGCCAACGCAACGTCGGCGGCTCGACCTATTACGGCGACCAGAAGATTCTCTACGCCTTCGTTCAGGATGACTGGAGGATTCGTCCGAATGTGACGTTGAACCTGGGCGTCAGCTATTCCTACCAGGAGATGCCCAAAGGAACCAGGGATCAGGCATTGAACGCCATCTCTTCGGTTCCGGGCGTGATCGAGTTCCGTGAACCGAAGACGCAGATGAAGAATTTCGCGCCGAAGTTCGGCATCGTCTACGCTCCGAACTTCACGGAAGGCTTGCTCGGCAGAGTGTTCGGCAGCAACGGCAAGAGCTCTATCCGCGCCGGGTTCTCGATGGGTTATGACTACCTCTTCGACAACCTCTACACGCTCTCGCCGCCGCCGCAGGCCCAGCAGACCGTAGACATCCCTGACCTCACCGCTCAGACGCCGAACTTCCTGGCCCAGGGTGGTATCTCGCCGATTCCGGGGGCGACCGGCAACGATCCTGTGGCATCGCGCCTGGCAACCTCTTCCTTCATTCCCGATCAGGAAGTGCCGTACTCGCTGACCTGGTCGTTGAGCATTCAACGCCAGTTCCGGACAAACTGGTCTGCCGAGGTGCGCTACATAGGCACGCGCGGCATTCACCTGGTCACGCAGAACCGCATTAACCGCGTGGGCAAAGTCGGGATTCCGGGCAATCCGGGTCTGCCGACCTTCCTGAGCGCCCCGACACAGGCGCAGATTGATGCGCTGCCGTTGAATCTGGCGACCATCAATGCCCGGACAAACTTTGCCGAGCCGTTCCGCAGCGCCGGGTTCACCGGCAACAGCGTCATCGCTTTCCTGTCAAACGGGAACTCAAGCTATCACGGGGCGTCGGCCCAGCTCACCCGTCGCTTTGACAAAGGATTCCAGATGACAGCGGCTTACACCTGGAGCCACCTGATCGACGACACGACGGCCGAGGTCTTCTCGACCGACTTGACTTCACGTCGCGTCGAAGAGTTCCAGGAGTTGAGGCGCGAGCGCGCAGACTCGGCGCTCGACAGAAGACACCGTTTCGTCATGTCGAGCATCTACGAGCTGCCGTTCTTCCGCAACAGCTCGAACAAGTGGGTGCGGACAATCCTGGGCGGCTTTAACTTTGCCGGGACGTGGACGGTCGAAACCGGCGAGAAGGCGACAGTCTTGAGCGGTGTGGATGCGAACCTCAACGGTGATGCTGCCGGCGACCGCGCGATCCGCAATCCGGCGGGGGTGCGCAACACTTCGAGCACAGTATCAGCACTGCTGAGAACCTGCACCGCCTTTAACGTGAACGGTACGTGCGCTCAGACAAATGCTGCGAGGACGGTCGGCTACGTGGCTAATAACCCGAACGCCGAGTATATCCAGGCCGGGCCGGGCGCTGTCTCGAACTCGGCTCGCAACACCCTGGCCCTGCCGGGTATCAACAACGTGGACTTCTCCATCTTCAAGAACTTCCGCTTTGGAGAGACCAAGAGGATTCAGCTTCGCGCAGACCTCTTCAACGCATTCAACCACCCGCAGTACATTCCGGGCTCGCTCAACGACGTAGCGCCGGTTAATACGGTCGGGACGGCGAACGTGAACACGATAGGTCGCGCCGAGTTCAATCGCCCGGACTTGATCTTCGTCAGCAATGCGCGCGTCATTCAGATGGCGCTTCGCTTCGACTTCTAATCGCTGTTAAGGCATTTCGCGTGGCAACACGCTTCGGGAGGCAGGCCCTCACAGGCTTGCCTCCCTTTTTGTTCGAGAGCGTAAAGCCAGTAGCGGCCTGCTGCAAGCGGGCCGCTGCTGACTCTACATTTATCTTGCCTTGGCGAGCAGGTCGGAGTAGGTTGCGAGAAAGTCGTCGGCGTTGATCTGGTAACGCTTCATCTTGGCGTGAAGGGTGGGGACTTTCATCCCGAGCAGGCGGGCGGCCGGTCGCTGCCGCCCTCCGGTCTGCATCAGCGCGCCGCGAATCAGGTCGGTCTCGAAGCGGCGCACTTCGTCGGCCAGGTTGATGGCGCGCACGGCCGAGTGGCCCTGCGATTGGCCCAGGGCTTCGATCTCATTCAAGAGGGCGAGGGCCAGCACCTTCAGGGCTTCGAGCCGGGTCGTAGAGGCAGCCAAGAGCTGTGGGCCCCTGGTCTCTGACCTTTTTAGTAAGCGGAGCTTTTCGCGCTCCATCGGATTGACGCTTTCCATTCAATCCTCGGCCCGGCAGGCTGCCGGCTGAAGCGGCATCCGCCAGTTGATGTTGTATGACCTGATCTTGGAATTGAGCGTGGTCGGCTTCAGGCGGAGCAGGGAAGCCGCGCGGCTCTGGCATCCGGCCGTGTGTTTGAGGGCGCGCTGAATCAGGAAGATCTCGAAGCGGCGCACCTCTTCGTAGAAATCTATCCCGCTCTCGATGTCTATGGGCTGGTCTATGCCGAGGAATTCGAGCGTTCCAATGGCCTCAAGGGCTGTCGAGATGGTGAGGGACAAATCCTTCAGCGCCTCAATCCGGCTGGTGATGGCCTCCTCGCCGCGCGTCGAAGTCGTGACCAGGCGATGCCGCACAGTGCTCTCGTTCATATGTTTGATCCTCTTGCGAAGTTTTTAAGTTTCTGATGGTAAAACCGCTCGGCGGCCGATGGCTTGCGCTTTCTTGCTTTTCAGTCCACGGGCAGCGAGTCGGGACAGATCAGGAGGGAGCCTCCGGGCTGCTCGTTGAAGTGAATCAGGTCGGCCTCGACCCAGGAGTAGATGGTGCGCGTGCTGGTCTGAAGGATGAGCGCGGCCTCTTCGGGCGTAATCATGCTGACCTGCCTGGCGCACGAGCGACACCAATCGCGAGCCTGCGAGCCCCCTCTCTTAATGACCAGCAATTGTTGCGTCTCGACCACGACCCGGGTTCTCCTCTTAATCACTTACGGCCTCCTCAGGCGTCCGTTCTCGAAAATCCTCTGCCGCCGCTGGGCGGGAGGGGGCAAGCGCGCCGGGCGCTGGCTTGGAAAAGTTCTCCGGCGAGTTGCCCCCTTGTGCCCTCTCTCTTTAAAATGAGGTGAGAAAAGCGCCCTCGGCATCTCATACCGCTGGAACGACATCAAAACGCCATTAAGCACCATCTCACCTCGCACGAGACTGTAAGGTCAAAGTGAGGGGCAAGTCTTTAAAGCGCTCTCAAAAGTGTCCCAAATAGTTTTGAAAGATTCTTCAAAAGGACTTCAGAACGGGAAAAAAGGATGCAAGCAGTACACTTATACGAGTTCGGAGATTTTCGGCTGGATGCTGCGGAGCGTTGTCTTCTCCGTGCGGGCGAGCCCGTCTCCCTGACGCCCAAGGCTTTCGACACCCTGCTGCTGCTCGTCAGCCGCAGCGGCCACATAGTCGAAAAGGATGAGCTGCTCCGTGAGGTCTGGCCCGACGCCTTCGTCGAAGAGGCGACGGTCGCGCAAAATATCTTCACTCTCAGGAAGGCACTGGGCCAATCGGGTGAGGGGCAGCGCTTCATCGAGACCATCCCGAAGCGCGGCTACCGCTTTGTCGCCAACGTCCGCGAGGTGCGCAACGACGAGGCCATACTGGTCTTGGAGAAGCACACCCGGACGGAGATCGTCACCGAAGAGGTGAGCGACACACCGGAAGCCACCGGCGAGAGCGGGCGCACGCACGTCGTTTACCAGCAGGCGAGCGCCCCCGAAGGCTGGCCCGCCGTCTTCGATAACACGGGGACTGTGGCCAACATCATTGAGCCGGCCGTGGCCCCGCAGCCGGCTCAGCTCATGGGCCAACACGCAAGCTTCTGGCGTCGTCGCCGCCTGCGCCTCTACCTGATTGGTGCAGTAGTTTTACTGCTCTGCGCGAGCGCGGCCGTGGCCTACTGGCAGTGGCGCAAGGCCAGGCAGCGCGAGACGGCCTTCGCCGTCAAATCCATCGCCGTGCTTCCCTTCAAGCCGCTCGACTCGGAGAGCGGAAACGAGCTGCTCGGCCTCGGCATGGCCGATGCGATCATCATCCGCCTCAGCAAATTCCAGCGCCTCCCGGTCTTGCCCACCAGCACGATCATCAAATACACGGGGCGCGACGACGACCCGCTCGCGCTCGGCCAGGCTCTAGGCGTGGACTCGGTCTTGAGCGGAACCGTGCAGCGTTCGGGCGACCGCGTGCGCGTGACCGTGCAGTTGGTCAGTATTGACGACGGCAAAACCCTCTGGTCTGACAAGTTCGACGAGCAGTTCACGGGCATCTTCGCCGTCCAGGACGCCATCTCCGAGCGCGTCACGCAAGCCCTCGCGCTGCAACTGACCGGAGACCAGAAGAAGCAGTTGGCGAAACGCTACACCGGAAACCAGGATGCCTACCAGGCTTACATCATGGGCCTCTATTTCTATAACAAGCGGACGAAGGAGGGGATGGAGAAGGCCGTCGAATATTTCAACCAGGCCATAGAGAAAGACCCTAACTATGCTTTGGCCCAAGCCCTCCTGGCCGACAGCTATTACCTGAGCGTCTATTACGGGTTCGTCGGCCCGGAAGCAAAGGTGTATCGGACGAAAGCCAGGGAGGCCGCCCGTCGCGCCCTTGAATTGGACGACACGCTCGCCGAAGCGCACACGGCGATGGGAACGATTCTCTCCGATTTCGATGGGAATCTTGAGGGCTCCGAACGAGAGCACAAGCGCGCCATCGAGTTGAACCCGAACTACGCCATAGCGCACCTGCGCTACGGATGGTTTCTCTCTTTCAGAGGGCAGATGGAAGAGGTGGTGCGGGAGATGAGGCGGGCCCAGGAGCTTGACCCGCTGTCGCCCACGACCAACGGCGCTCTATGCGGCTCGCTCCTCATGGCTCGCCAGTATGACGAATCGGTTAAGTACTGCCAGCGGGCGCTTGAGCTGGAGCCGGATGTCTTTATCAACCTGGTCAACCTGGGGGAAGGTTATAGGCTACAGGGAAAGTACGATCAGGCTGTCGCGGCCTACCAGCGGGCGCTTGAGGTGAAGAGGGATAGCGCGGACGCTATGGCCGGCATGGCGCTCACCTACACGAGGATGGGACGACGGGCCGAAGCCGAAAAGCTGCTGGCGCAGTTGCAGGAGATAGCCCTCAGGGACAGAAGGGTTTTTTACAGCATAGTGCTCATCTACGCTGCGCTGAACGATAAGAACAGGGCTTTTGAGTGGCTGGAAAAAGCCCTCGACGCACGCGCCGTGATGATTAGAAGCCTCAGATACGACCCAGACCTGGACATGCTCAGGAGCGACCCGCGCTACGCCGACACACTCAAACGTCACAGCGTAGATTCTTTGCTGAACAAACCCGAATGAGCAACACCATGAGACATGGGCCCATGAGAGGCAGCGCACTTCGGCTGCCTCTCATGGGCCCATTAAGTTGTCATCTCTCACGGGCCGAAGCGGAAGCGATACTCGGCCGAATTCATAAAGCCGCTGACCATCTGGCGATAGTTCGACGGGTCGGCGTTCATCGTCTGTATCCAGTTCTGGTAGAGAGCGTCGGGGTCGCGCCTCAAGTAGCCGAAGTATTGCATCACGACGAATGCTTCGTTAGAGAACCTGGCATCAACCTCGGGGCTCTCCGCAATCTGCCTTAAGACCTGGGCGCGAGATGTCCCCGAATTGAGCTGGTTAATCCACGTCTGCCTGCTCGGCGAAGTCACTCCGGCGGTCGCCAGAATCCTGTCAACAAACTCCGTATTGGTCGTGCCCGCATACCTGTTCGCGAACTCCGCACGCGTAGTGAACTCCTGCGCGAAAGCCTGCTTGTTGGCCTCCTGCTCTTCGGCCGTCTGGAATCCGCTGACTCTGGCCAAGTCAGGGATGAACTCCGCATAACGCGGAAACCTTCCCAAACTCGCCGCATAAAACTTGTAGACGAAATATCCTCGCTCCCGAAACTCCGCCGAGCGGAAGAAGGCCGACGAGACTTCGACACGGTCACAGGGCGGAGGCGGCTCGCCCTGCTGACCGCAGAACTCGATGCGATGCACCCAGGCGGAGAAGCCTGCCGGGTCTGGCTCGCGGTTGAGGAAGTCTATGTAATGCTGGCGGACGAAGAAGTCCGTCCGGTCTATCGGGTTGGTGGTGGGCTGCGCCGTGTCGTTGTCGCCTATGGTCAGCGTGGCCGCAGTAGTTTGGCCCAGGCTTGCGCCGACAGCGTTCGAGAGCGCGATGTTAAAGCTCTCCGGCCCCTCGACGTAAACGTCGTCCACGAGCGGGATAGAGATCGTCTTCGTCACCTCGCCCGCGGCAAAACGGAGCGTGCCGAAGGAGGTCGCATAGTCACAGCGCGAAGAGGCTACGCCGTTGAAGAGGCTGCAACTATTGAGTCCGGCCGTGTCGCTCGTGCCAAAGTTGACTGCCGCCGCGCCCGAAGCATCACCCGCGCGCGTGACCGTGACCAGTATCCGGCCGTCGCCCTCTGTCGCCCCGAAAGCCGCGCCGCTGAATTGCAGCGTCGGCGGCGCTTGCGGAATCGGCGGGTAGATGGACTCCGAGTTGATGGCGTTCTGGTCACATGCGGCGACGCTCGTAGGCAGGTTGCCGCCCTGGTCATTCTCGTTACAGATATAGTTCATGACGGTCGCGCCGTTCGGCTGGTCACAAACGTTGGCCGGCGCAAAGGGGTGATCTAAACCCATCGTGTGGCCCATCTCATGCAGCGTCAGCTTGATGAAAATAGTGTCGTAACCGGCTTTGCCGGGATCGACGATGAGAATGTTAGTGCCGGGGAAGACTGCGTTCGGGTCATAAGTCAAAGTCGCGCTGACGACAGTGCCGCTTGCGTTGAAGCTTTTATTGGCGAAAGCGGGCGTGCCGGCGGGCAGCGTCCCATTCAGGAACCTGAAGACGAAGTTCTGGCCGGTCGTGTCCTCCTCGAACCTGACGCGCGAATTGTTCACGCTGTTGGCATTGTTCCAGGCCGTGACGGCAAGCCGAATCTGCCGCTTCTGCTCTTCGCTGAGGTTGGCGTCGAGAAAGAATCTGACGGTCGCTCCCTGGGCCCATCCACGATTGTCAATCGTCGGGCACTGAGCATAGCCTGTGGCCGCAGTGCAGAGCATGAGAGCCAGCGCGCAAGCGAGCGTGAAAAAAATGGTCTGAAAAGAGCGTCGCAGCCCGGAAGTATTTCTCATCTTAAACCCCCACCCTTGATATTAATCCCCTCACACATCCCGCATCATAAGCAGACAGACGAGCACTGACGGCTACGGATTTGTAGCATCTTCAAACAACCAGCACAGAGAACTGGGGCTGATTGAGGAGAGAGTGAGAGCCGTGGCGATTTGCGTGCCAGTTGACCGAAGGGGAAGTCTGCCGAGCGGGCCCGGTTCCTAAGAAGCCTTTGACGGAGTGATGATGAAGTCGGCGACGGCTCCTTTGCTGCGGAGCTGTGTGCCGTAGCGGTTTGCCTCTTCGCGGCTGCCGAAATGTCCGACCTGGACTCTGTACCATGTGCCGCGCTTAGGAATCTCTACCCGTGCGACGTAGGCCGAGACGCCCGCCGCGCCAAGCTCATTCACACGCCCCTGCGCTTGGGCCAACGCGTTGTAAGAGCCTATCTGAAGAGTAAAGCCGTCCTGGCCCTGGGGCGCGGCCTCCTCAGGCTGAGGCGTGCGGGGAGCCTGCGTCTCTTTAACGGCGGGCGTGGGCGTGGGCGCGGGGGTGGGCGTCGGCTGTGCGGCTAGCTGCTCAGTCACCCTGGCATGCTCTTGCGGGGGAAGGGACGCGACCTCTGTGGCCGGGGGGGCCGTGGCAGCCTGCGCCGAAGGCTTCGGCTCAGGAGCAGGGGCATCGGGCCGCGCCACTTTCTCAGGCGCGCCGGTCGTGCCCGTCTGCGCCATCAGGTTCAGTAGAAAGATCAGCGAGATGAAGGCAATCCCGCACGCTACGAGCACGGCGGGCGAAGTCCGCAACACGCGCCGGCCCGTACGCTCACCCTGAAGATGCTCGCCTGCTTCGCTCGAAGCGACGGGTATGGCCGCGCTTTCCGTCGGCGTCATGACCGGCGCTGCTTGCAGGGCGGCCTGATTCTCATCGGCCTCGGCTGTCTGTGGGATTTCAGGTCGCATCAATTTATTCAGGTTTGAGACAAGCGAGGCTCGAAAGGGTTAGTGAAAGGGAAGCGTCGCGGTCAGTTAAAGGAAACCGGCGGGGCCTGCTCACTTCAAGCGGGTTCAAGTTGAAGTAGCACATGCGGGCTACATCCTCAAAAGATTCTAGCCGTTATGTTGACCTTCAGGCAAGAGATAAATTCTCGCGCGACTCCTCTTCCGCAGTTCCCGCCGCCTGTGAGCGCACGCTTTCCGCCCTTCACGGTCTAAGGCCCAGATAGCAAAAGGTTTTGCCGGGCTGGGGCCGATAACTTTTTGCTTGCTAATATCAACCAAACCTAATACATTAATTGATGGCAGCCTGGGCCAACCGAGCCCGCTGTTTCTCTTTGCCCCTTCAGACCGCTACGCAACTCTGGCCCGGCCAAGAGGCTGTCTGGATCAATTAGCCTGTCACGTTGCCTCCCAAAATCGTGCAAGCCCTAAAGCACACGCTTGAGCTATAAGGTTTATATCCGAGTTCAATTTAAGGAGTACATGACCGCAGCCTCGCGGGTGTCAAAGCCGCTCCGGCCCTTCGCTTCAGGACGAGCTTGGGCCAGGAGCATCGCCAGCACCAGTAGCGTCTCACCGTAATGGAATCCACAGGCCAGGAAAATTTCACCAAGCCCAGAGTGTGGCTCGTCGCAGGTTTTGCCGCCGGGCTGCTTTGCCTCTCCGTCTACGCCCTGCCCATAGGGCAATTGAACCTGCCGTTCCTGCTCTTCACGCTGCTGAGCGTCAGCGTCGGTTCGCGCCTCGGCGTAGAGACGGCAGGCGGGCGGGCGCGGGTCTCCGCTTCGGAGGCTTTCGTCTTCCTGGCGCTGCTGCTCTTCGACGCCGAAGCGGCGCTCGTTCTCGCCGCGCTCACTTTCCTGTGCGCCTCTTTCTACAGCCACCGTGCGGCCGCCCACAGGCTCTTTTATACTGCTCTGCCGGTCGTCTCTGTGACCGTCACTGCCTGGACGTTGCGCCTCGTCTTCGGCTCGATCACAGAGCTTGCGCGCGGGCCCCGCTCCGTTCCTCTGCTCTCCGCCGTCCTCATCATGGCGCTGGTACAGGCCGCCTTCATCGCGCTCTTCAGTGGGCCGCGCGCGGCTGGGCCCAGTCAAAGCTTCTCCTGGACGTTTGTGACCTGCGCGGTGATAGCTTCCAGTGCGGCCCTCGCCGCGAAGCTCGTCTACCTGGCAGGCTTCTATCCTTCCATCGCTATTATCACGATCTTCGTCACGGCCTATTTCATCTATGCGCCGCTAAAGCGCGGCCTGTTCGCGGGTTCGCCTGTGACGACGACCGTCCCGTCGGCCGCGACTCAGACCAGGAGCGAAGAGCGTTTTCGCAGCGCCTTCGATTACGCTGCGATTGGAATGGCTCTGGTCTCCGTCAAGGGGCGCTGGCTTCAGGTCAACCACTCGCTGTGCCAGCTTCTCGGCTACAACGAGCGAGAGCTATTGGCCACGGACTTCCAGGCCATCACTCATCCGGAAGACCGCGACAACGCCACGGCCTACGTCGAGCGATTGCTCAAGGGCGATATGCAGACGCACCAGATGGAGAAGCGTTACCTGCACAAGGACGGCCATCCGGTCTGGGTATTGTGGAGCGTCTCCCTGGCGCAGGACGAGCGGCGAGGCTCCGCGCACCTCATCTTCCAGATACAGGATATTACAGACCGCAAGAACGCCGAGCAGCGATTGCTGCACGATGTCTTTCACGATGCCCTGACGGGCCTTCCCAACCGCACGCTCTTCATGGATCACCTGAAGCTGGCGGCCGCGCGCGCCCAGCGACGCGAAGACCAGATCTTCGCAGTCCTCTTCCTGGACTTAGACCGCTTCAAGATCATCAACGACAGTTTGGGCCATATCGTCGGCGATCAACTGCTCGTCGGCATCGCGCGCCGCCTTGAGCAACACCTGCGGCCAGGCGATACGGTCGCGCGCATCGGCGGCGACGAGTTCACAGTCCTCTTGGAAGATTTGAACGGCGAAGGCGAAGCCACCGAGATCGCCGAAAGAATACAGAAAGAGCTGTCTGTTCCGTTCAGTATCAACAAGCGCGAAGTCTTCACGACCGTCAGCATCGGCATAGCCTTAAGCTCTACCGGCTACGCCAACCCTGAAGACATTCTGCGCGACGCGGACACGGCCATGTACCGCGCCAAGTCGCAGGGCAAGGCGCGCCACGTCGTCTTCGACAAGGAGATGCACGCGCACGCCATAGACCTGCTGCAACTGGAAACAGACATCCGTCGCGCCATAGGCTACCAGGAGTTCGACATCGCCTACCAGCCGATAGTGGCCCTGGACGATTTCAAGCTCCGTGGATTTGAAGCCCTCGTCAGGTGGCGTCACCCGCAGCGCGGACTGATCTCGCCCGCCAACTTCATCCCGGTCGCCGAAGAGATGGGCCTCATCATCAAGATAGACCAGTGGGTCTTGCGCAAGGCTTGTCAACAGATGCGCCAGTGGCAGGAGCGTTTCCCCTCAGACCCGCCGCTCTCCATCAGCGTCAACCTTTCGGGCAAGCAGTTCGCCCAGCCTGACCTGGTCGAACAGGTCAAGGCCGTCCTCGAAGACACCGGGATTGACCCGCGCGGCCTCAAGCTTGAGATCACGGAATCGGTCGTCATGGAGAACATAGAGATGACGACGGCCCTGCTGTGGAAGCTCCGCGAGCTTGGCCTTCGCCTGAGTATAGACGACTTCGGCACGGGCTACTCCTCTTTGAGCTACCTGCACCGCTTCCCCATTGACACTTTGAAGATCGACCGCTCGTTCGTCAGCCGGATGGTCGATAACAACGAAAACAAAGAGATCGTCCGCACGATAGTCATGTTGGCCCAGAACCTCGGGATGGATGTCGTGGCCGAAGGCGTCGAGACCAAAGCGCAGTTGGAAGAGCTGCGTCAGTTGGAATGCGAGAACGGCCAGGGCTATCTCTTCTCCAAGCCGATGGTCATGAAGGCCGCCGAGAAGATTATTTCGGACACCTACGCCGCGAAGAAGGCTCCCGCTAAAGCGCCGGAAGCTCCGGCCGGACAGAAGCGATACGTGGTCTATTCCCAGCCCAACAAGGGCGACAAAGGGTTGACCAAATCCCTCGGGCTCTGGCGGCCCACCTCGCGCTCGATCATGCTCTACAACCCGAAGGCGGAAGAGAGCGCCAAGCCGAAATCGGAATAGTCTTTGCGGAGTTGGGCCCATGCCTGCTAACGCACGAGCTTTGTGGGTTGGCCGCCCGTCGCGGCCAGCAGGAAGATGACGCCGTGAACAAGGACGCCCACCGTGAGCGCGCCTAAATATCTACGCCTGCGCATCCGTCCGGACAGGTAAAAGAGTAGGCCCACGCCGAGCGGGATAAAGATCAGCAAGCCCGTCAAGAGGCCCGGATTATACTCGCCCCGCAGCACGGCGCTCGTCGTGTGCGAGAGGCCGTTGATCAGGATGACCGTCGCCAGGCAGACGAGCAGCCACTCGGTAAACCCTAGCCTGCGCGCCAGCGCCACGCCCAGCGTCATCAGGGCCCAGCCGACTGCGTTCAGCACCAGAAACTTCGTCGGGCTGAGCTGGACGCCGTGCGTTCTGGCGACATACGCGACGTAGCCGCCGCCAGCCCAGTACTCTTCGGCTATGTGCAGCAGGTAGACGACCGGAAACAGCCAGAGCCAGATTTTTACAGTCGAGCCGGAAGCGATTTCATTCGCCATATAGGTCAAGGCAGAAGGGAGGAAGCAAAGATGAAAAGCATGCTTTCCGTCTTCGGCCTCTCCCTTTTGCCTTCTTCTTTTTCTATGCGCTGAGGGCTTTTTGATGGGCGGTGGCGGCTGCGCCTGAGTCCATGTACTCGTGGAAGCCCGTGATCTTGCCGTCGCGGATGGTGAAGACGTGGGCCCACGGGCTGCCATATTCTCGCCCCGTGGATTTGACGCGCCAGGAGTATTGGCCGAGCGCGACGACCTTATCGCCTTCCGCAATCAACTCCTGCGGCTCGAATTGCAGCACGTCCTGGTCTTCCGCGAGCATCGAGAAGAACTGCGCGACTGACGCGCGCCCGCTACGCCGGCCCGCGAACGGCACGTTCTCTATGTCCGGCAACTGCCACTCGACTGTGTCCGAAAGCTGGCCCAGCAGCGACTCGATATTACCGCTCTTGAAGTTCTCGTATGCCTGTTTGACTATCTCCTTATTCTGTTCGCTCATACTTCTGGCTCCTTTCTGAGCATCTCGGGTTAGGGATTATTCGGGCGAGGTGCTTTTATATCTGATCGGCCTCCGAAGTCAATTACGAAAGCGGGGCTCAGAACGGATTTAGCGCGCGTGGGCGCGGACGATTTCGAGCGAGGACTCGTCCAGCAGGTAGACATCTGCGGACGGCACGGGGCCCAGGGAGAAGCTAAAGGTCGGAGCCGCGCGCCCGCGCAAGTCTGCGAGCAGCGCGTCGTTGCTCAGGTAGCGGCGGCCGCGCGCGGCGATAATAAAATCACCGGGGCCCAAAGCTCTGAGCGTCTCGGGGTCTGAGAGATAGACTGCCTGGAGGTCTGGACGACCTGCTTGCCCGGCATAGTGAGCGACGAGGTTCGGCGTCTCGCTCGCCACACGCGCGCCCTGACTGGCGCGCAACGCGATCTCCGACATGGCTTCGCGTATGCTCGCGTCATAAAACTCGTCGTGAGGAAACATCTCGCCCGCTCCCTCGGGGCCGCCGCCGAGCGCGTTCGTGTAGAGCCGGAAATGGGGCGCGGCGCTCGCAGATGCCCACGCGGAAGCGAGCACGACCAGCAGCACGACGCCCGCGTGCGCGTAAAGCTTCATCCGTTCATGGGCCAGGAGCCGTGCCGTGCTGCGCCCAAGCTGACGGGCCAGGAATTGCAAACCGATTCCGGCGACGATCAGCACTATGGGCAGGGCGATGGTGAAGTAGCGCGTGAACTTGCCGCCGACCAGGACGAAAGGGCCAAAGCCGAAGAGCGTCCAGAAGAGTAGAAAGTAGCGGCCGTCGCCGAGCCTGCGACGAAAGACCAGGGGAAGGCCCGCGAGGAATGGCGCGAGCGTCAGGAGCGGCAGCTTGACCGTGATGAAGACGAAATAGAAGTACCAGGGCACGCCGCGCAGCCACGCCGTCATACGGTGCGGGTAGAGACGGCCCATGAACTCATAGCTGTCGTGGGCCACGCGCTTGAGGCTCGCAAAGGCCATCATCTCTCGCCACGTCGCGGGCAGCAGGATAGTCGGGTTGCAGACGAGAAACGTCGCGCCCATCACCGCGAAGAAGATCAGGTAACGGCGCTTGCCTATACGCCAGCGCGTCTCCGGCATCTCCTGAAAGATGTAGTTGTAGCTCGAACCGATGGCCAGCAGAAAGAGGACATACTTCGAGGCCAGCATCGCGCCGAACGCTGCGGCCGTGGCCCAATAGTAAGGCTCGGGCCTGCCGCTTCCGCTCTCGGCCACGCGTTGCCCGCGCAGCCAGAAGATGTTGGCGAGCAGGAAGAAGAAGAGCAGGAGGGTGTCTTCCTTGGCGATGCGGTTCAAGCCTATGGCTATGGGGTCGAAGGCCCAGAGCGCGGCGGCGATGAGCGCCACTTCGCTTCCGAACAGCTCCGTCACCAGCAGGTAAAGTAAGAGGGCCGTGAGCGCGCCGAAGAGCGCATTGGGCAGACGCAAGGCCGTCTCGACCGGAATGTGGAACAGGGAAGGGTAGGCTGTGGCGATGGGCCCGGCGTTCCACCTTTCGGCGGCGATGGTGCTTCCGGCCAGCATTGCTTTCATCAGCAGAGGATGCTCGCCGTTGGCCGAAGTGAGCCCATGCGTGCGGTAATCCGCGACGGCCTGTAGCTTATTCAGCTCGTCGTCGCTCAAGCCCTCGGCGCTCAAGCCGGCTGCGCGGAAAACGAAGCCGCCCGCGACGAGCAAGGCGAGCAAGAGGATGAGGAGCCTGCGACTGGGCGAACAGCTCGCGCCCGCTTCGGCGAACAGCTCGGGCCGCAAACCTGCCGTGACGATGGCTCGCGCTGGCGCAGACAAGATCGAAGTACGCTCCTTTACAGCCTGCATGGGCCCATGAGGGCCCCAAGCCTGCCTGGCCCGCCATTCAGTCCGGGGCCTCGGAAATTGCGTTTGTGAAATGGAAGATAAAGCTTGTAATTCAGTTTGAAATCGGGCAATCTGTGCGACGACCTTCGCCGGTTGAATACGCCTTTAGTCGGCCCTGACGCTGCTGCCGCCTCGAACAGTCTTTCCGCTCAAAGCGGCGAATGAACTTCAAGATTCGGACTGGCTTTTACCACCCTGCTAAACGACCCGCTCGGGACTGAGGCGAGCCTTTAGCTCGATCTTTTCTGAAGACAGCCCATCCAAGAAAGGAGATCGCCATGTCGGCGCAGAAACAGCCACCCACACTCAACTCAACCCCACCCTTTCGCCTGGACACGAAGCTTCATCAGATACTCTACCGGCCACCGAGCAGGCCCACGCTTGAACCCTTGCCCGAGCCCGTCGCCCTGCCCGAGCCGCCCTACCCGATTCACCCAAGCCCGCGCGAGATGACCAAGTCCGAGTATCAAAAGCTGAACGCCATCCGTAGCTGGAAGACCTGGGGCGCGCCCTTCTTCAAATCACGCTGGCACAGTCGAGAGCTGCGCCCGATCATACCGTACCTGTTTACCGAGTGGAAGTGTAATCTGGATTGTCATTACTGCTGGTCTTATAACAATAAGGTCAAAGGGATGACGGAGGACACGGCCAGGCGCTCAATAGACTGGCTCCATTCAATAGGCGCGCGCGTCCTGGCCCTGATGGGCGGCGAGCCCTTGCTGCGGCCCCGCTTTATTCACAAGATCGTCTATTACAGCGCGAAGAAGGACATCTTCGTTTACCTGCCGACCAACGGGCGATTGATGAAGCCGGACGTGATCGACCGCCTCGGCGACGCGGGGCTTGCCACAGTCAACCTCGCCATAGATTCCGTCAAGGATCGCAAGGAGCTGCCCAAGGCGTTGGAGCCGATTCGCCCCTACTTCGACTACCTAGTCAAGCGCCAGCATTATTACGGCTACTCCGTCATGCTCAACATCAACATCACGCGCATCAACATGGACGACGTGAGAGAGCTGACCCTGATCGCGCACGATAACGGCGTCGCCACGGACTATCACATCAACGAGACGCCGATGATGGAGCAGACGCACTTCAAGCACCTGGACGAGAACAGCACTTATCTGACACCTGCGGATTACGAGAAGGTGGACGAGCTTTTGGACTGGCTCAACGACAAGCGGCGCAATGAGGGCTACAAGATGGTCAACCCCATAACGCACATGGAAGACATGAAGAAGCTGATGCGCGGCGAGGTTCCACAGTGGAAGTGCCGGGCCGGACAGAACTCACTGATTATTCGCACGGACGGCACGCTCGCCCCGTGCTTCCCGATGTATTCGGCCACACATGACTGGGGAACGGTCGGCAATCACAAGTTCGATGTCAAGCAACTGGACGAGATGAAGACCGAGTGCTCCAAGCACTGTCTTTCAACCTGCAACTATATCCTGGCCCACTGCTACGACACCGTGCGCGTCCTGAAGTGGATAGCCAAGCAGGCCCGGCACGGCTTCAAAGGCACAACCGACACGATTTGAAAAGCAATGCAGAAGGCGGAAGGATGAATGAAAGACCTGCTGCTTTCTATTCATCATTCATCATTCCGCCTTCTGCATTTTCTCACCATATCTGGCAACGCTTTTCGGGCGGGCGCACCATCGCGTCGCCCGTCTTGCACTGGAAAGCTTCGGCGAAGGCAGGCATGTTCGAGAGCGGGCCGTTGACGCGGAAGCGGCCGAGCGGGTGTGGATCTGTGATGACGCGGCGGCGCGCCTCTTCGGGGCGTATGCTCTGGGCCCACACCTGGGCCCACCCGAGGAAGAAGCGCTGCTCGGGCGTGAAGCCGGCGATGTCGGGCGGGCGCGGCTTGCCTTCGAGAGACTTCTGGTAAGCGGCGTAGGCGACCGTCAAGCCGCCGAGGTCTGCGACCGATTCGCCGACGACGAGCTTGCCGTTCTGGTGCAAGCCCGGCTCGACCTCGTAGGCGTCGAACTGTGCAACGACGCAATCCGTCCGCTCGTTAAATTTCTTCAGGTCTTCAGCCGTCCACCAATTGACCAGGTTGCCTTCGGCGTCGAACTGCGCGCCCTTATCGTCGAAGCCGTGCGTCATCTCGTGGCCGATGACTGCGCCTATGCCGCCGTAGTTGAAGGCGTCGTCTGCCTGCGGGTCATAGAAGGGGGGCTGAAGAATGCCCGCCGGGAAGACTATCTCGTTCATCGAAGGGTTGTAGTAGGCGTTGACGGTGGGCGGCGTCATGCCCCACTCGGTTCTATCGAGCGGCTTGCCGATCTTGCCCAGGTCGCGCGTGAACTCGAACACGTTGGCGTTGAGAGCGTTGTTATAGTAAGGGCCCTGGCTGACCTGCAAGGCTTCGTAGCTGCGCCAGGTGTCCGGGAAACCGATCTTGCGCACGAAAGCGTCGAGCTTGGCGATGGCGCGCTTGCGCGTCTCGTCGCTCATCCAGTCCAGAGTTGAAAGGTCGCTGCGCAGAGCGGCGATCAGGTTCTTGACCATCTCCTGCGCGCGCGCTTTAGCCTGCGGCGTAAAAGTCTTCTCGACGTAGACCTGGCCGAGCGCCTCGCCGAGCGCCCTGTCCGTGCTCGTCACGCAACGACGCCAGCGCGGGAAATTCTCCTTCGCGCCCGTCAGGAATGCCTTGTTGAAGCGGAAATCCTCCTCGACGAATTTAGAGGAGAGCGTTTCGGCCGCCGCGTTGAGCAAGTGCCAGCGCAGATAGGTCTTCCAGTCGGCGACGGGCACAGTTGTCAACAATCGGTCGGCGGCCTTCAGGAAATCGGGCATCGCCACGTTGATCGCGTCCAGGTTGCCCAGGCCGACCGCTTTCATATAGCGGGCCCAGTTGAAGTGCGGAGTCAGCGCCTTCAGCTCCGCCATCGTCATCTTGTGATAGATGACCGCAGGGTCGCGCCGCTGCACGCGCGTCAGAGAATTTTCGGCGAGCTTCGTCTCGATGCTCATCACGGTGCTTGCAGCCGCCGCAGCCTTTTCCGGCGCGTCGCCCGCCAGCTCGAACATCCTGGCCATGTGCTTGACGTACTCGTCGCGAATCTGCTTGGAGCGCTCGTCGTCCTTGAGGTAGTAGTCGCGGTCGGGCAGGCCCAGGCCACCCTGCACGACCGTGGCGATTACTTGCCGCGAATTCTTAAAGTCCTGCGCCGCGCCAAAACCGAAGATGACGGGGACGCTGTGCCTGTGCAGGCGGGCGGTCGCCTCCTCTAAATCGGCGATGCTCTTGATCCCTTCGATGCGCTTCAGTTCGGGCGCGAGTGGGCCCAGGCCGGCGCGCTCGATGCTGGCTTCGTCCATGCAGCTCGCGTAAAAGTCTGCGATCTTACGCTCGTTGCTTCCCTTCGGGAGGTCTTTTCTTTTCACCAGGCCTTCGAGGATATTGTGCAGGACTTCCAAGTTGCCGGCGTTGAGCTGCTCGAACCGGCCCCAGCGAGAATAGGCTGCCGGAAGCGGGTTCTTAGCAATCCAGCCGCCGTTGGCGAACTGGTTGAAGTCCTGGCAGGCCGGGACGCTCCTGTCCAGGCTGGTCAGGTCGAAGCCGGGAAGAGAAGCGGCCTGAGCCGGGTTGGATTGCGGCTCAGTCCCACGAGCGGCCGCGCGGCCTGGCCAATGGGCCAACACGGCCACCGCCAGAAAGCTTACGGAGAGAGCCAACACAAAACGGACAATCTGGATACGCATGGCTATTCACACCTCGCACGCACTTGAGAGAAAAATACCGAATGCCTTGATGCTTAAATTGGGGAATAACCAGATCATACCAGCAAAAAAGGGATTTTCGTAGCCGGTAACGAATGAATGAAAGCCGAGCTGTCTTGGATTTCTTCATCTTGTTGACATCTCACGGCATTTGTCTTACAAAGCGATTCTGCTTTTTTGAGTGTTCCGCAGAGGAGCCCCGATGACGGCGTTACCCCAACACAAATGGAAGTCCGCTTGAATGGAGAAGATTGACCACCTGGGCTGGGCAGGGGGCTTCTCTTTCGTCTCTTACGGAAGGCGCATAGGCGTTCGCACCAACGACGCGGGCGTCCTTGAGCGGCTGCACGAGCACTTGCCGCCCGGATGGAAGCGCTCCTCTTAGACAAAGGTCGAGCGCCTTTACTCGCTCGTCGTCGGTGGGCCAACGGCGCGCGCTGGCGTTCGCCGCTTCAATCTCCTCTACGGCGACATAGCGCGCCTCGTTCGCTCACGCGAGCTGGACGAAGTGCTGGACATCTTTGAGACGGATTTGCGGCTCTACGTAGCGGAATCTGCGCGACGGCGAGTCTTCGTGCATGCGGGCGTCGTCGGCTGGCGCGGGCGGGCCATTCTGATTCCCGGCAGAAGCTTTAGCGGCAAGACGACTCTGGTCGCGGAGCTGGTACGCGCCGGGGCAATCTATTACTCGGACGAGTACGCCGTCCTGGACTCTAAAGGCTACGTGCATCCCTTCTCGCAGCCTTTGTCGCTGAGGGAGCCGGGCAGCGCCAGGCAGACCAGGTGCACAGTCGAAGCTTTGGGCGGGCGGCGCGGCGTCAAGCCGCTCCCCGTAGGCGTCATCATCGTCAGTCAGTACAAGGCCGGAGCCCGTTGGCGGCCGCGCCATTTATCCGGGGGCCTGGGGGCTATGGCCCTGCTCAACAATACGGTGTCGGTGCGCCGCCAGCCTGAAGTCGCCATGAACACGCTGCAAAAAGCTGTCTCCGACGCCACTATCCTCCGAGGCGTGAGGGGTGAAGCCAGCGAGATAGTCGCTTCCGTCCTAGACCGGATAGACCAGAGGACTGGGGCCTGAAGCAGACGAGGCACGCTCGAAAGTGTCAGCACGCTCGAACGCTTCGACGGGAAGGCTCATCGCCCATGTGCTGGCGGGAGCATGGCGCGAGACTCCGCCTGCCTTAGACCTCTCGGAGGCGGCTCTGAACAGGGTCGCGGAAAAGCTGCTCGTCTCAAGGGCCGGGGCCTTAGCCTGGTGGCGCTTACGCCATACAGCATTGCGCTCGTCTGCGGCCGCCCAGGAACTCTACGACGCTGATCGCCTCTTTACGCTCAAGGCCGCGCTGCACGAGCGCGACGTAGAGCGAGTCTTTAGCCTTCTTCGAGCACGCGGAGTCGAGCCGATTCTGATTAAGGGTTGGGTCATCGCACGCTTTTACCCCGAGACGGCGCTGCGCCCTTACGGCGATATTGACCTGTGCGTTTCGCGCACGGACTTCGCGCGCGCTCAAGAGCTATTGAAGAGCATAGTAGTGCCGGGCGCTTTGGATATTGACTTAGTGCCTGACGAAAGAGGAAGGCTCGGCAACAGGCGTCGGGAAGAGTTCTAGCCGCGCACACAGTTGGCGCGGCTCGGCCGAACGAAAGTCCGCGTCCTCGGGCCGGAAGACCACCTTCGCGTCCTCTTCGAGAAGCCCTTCGGCCGCACGCCTCCCTTACAGTATCAGCTAGGCCGCTTCATCTCCCTGCGCAGGTTCTTTATCAATCAACTGCTCGATTCATTAAAGGGAGGTCAGTAGCGGCCTGCGATACTGCTCTGATAGCTTCACGCACCATTCCTTTTACACAACTTTTACAACGGTGCAGACCCTTTCGATGAAAACCATCGTATTAGGAGCTGAAGTTCAACCCGCGTCAGTTTCCTGTAATCAAAAACCGAAAGAGGCCACCTATGAATCATCAAAGACTCATCCGCATCAGTCTCATCCTCGTCCTAGTCGTCCTTCCCGGCTCTGTCTTCGCACAGAAGAAGAGCGAGAGCGCGTCGGAGAGATCGTACAAGCGGGCGCGGCAGGTTCTTGAAGCCGGAATCGAGGCGCTCGGCGGGCTCGAAAACTTGCGCGCCATACAGGATTTCACGCTCAAAGAGACGGGGAAAAATTTCCTCGTAGACCAGAGCCCAAACCCGCAACCTCCGTTCCTGAGCACGCCCCTCGAAGAGACCACCATCATCGACCTCAAAGGGGGTCGCGTCTTTAACGAGCTGAAGAACAGTTTTCCAGGCGGAGATAACTGGAACCGAACGATCATCAAAGGCAGCGAAGGCTTCAACGTTGACCTGCGCTCAAAGACCATGACGCCTATCGCCAATCCATCGGTCAATAACTTCCGCAACCAGATTCGCCGTCTCCCGAACCTCTTCCTGCTCGAAGTGCTCGACGCCGTGGCGACCGTCCGCTGGATAGGCGAAGACGAGTTCCAGGGCAGGCGGCAGAACGTCATCAGCTACGTCCGTGCAGACGGCCGTCAGCTCGCGCTCTCCTTCGACGCGCAAACGCACCTGCTGACCAAGTACGATTACATCTACACGGACAGCATGGTGGGCGACTCGCTCGTCGAACAGGTCTACACGGATTACAAGGAGGTAGGAAAGTTCAAAGTGCCCGGCCGCCGCATTCTGAATAACGCCAACAGCGCCGCGCAGGAGACCACCTACACCGAAGTGAAGTTCAACGTCCAGCCGGCCGAGAGCCTCTTTGAAACGCCTACGGGGTTCGAGCGCGTGACGCCTGCGCCTGCCGCTCAGGCTCAACAGGCGGCCTCCGCGCTCGATAAACTGTCCGACACCGTGTACCTGATTCAAAACGTCAACGGCGCGAACTACAACGTCATGTTCGTAGCCTTCAAAGATCACGTCATGGTCTTTGACGCGCCGGAGCCTTTCCCCTACTCAAGCGCCACCGAGTCAGTGATACGAAAGATCAAAGAGACGCTGCCGGGCAAGCCCGTCAAGTTCGCCGTGCTCACGCATCACCATTCGGATCATGCTGGCGGCGCACGCGGCTACATCGCCGAGGGCATACCCATCGTCACCACTCCGGGCAACAAAGGCGTTATTGAACGCCTGGCGGGCGCGCCCTTCACAGTCATCCAGGACGCGCTCGCGCGCAAACCCAGCAAGCCGGTCTTCGAGATGGTCACGGACAAAAAACGTGTCTTCGACGCGGAAGGTCAAAGAGTCGAGCTTTATGATATTGGCCCGGCCCCGCACGCCAACGAGATGCTCATCGCCTACCTGCCGAAGGAGAAGCTGCTCTTTCAGGCAGACCTGGTGCTCGTCAATCAGGACGGAACGGTGCCCGCCGCCTCGGACTCCACCGTTCAACTCGCCGAGAAGATACAACAGCTCGGCCTGAGCGTCGAAAAGATAGTCGGCGCGCACGGCCGCCCCCTGACGATGGACGAGATGCGCGCCGCCCTCGAAAAGAGGAAGCGGGCCAGCGCCACCGACCGCTAGCCGCATTCCCCATATCAAACAAAAAGGGCGGCCACCTCGGTGGCCGCCCTTTCTTACCTATATGAGCCGGACAGGGATCGAACCTGTGACCCATCATTAAGAGATTTAAGGGGGCTGTTCTCTTAAATTTGGTTGTATGTTGAGGAGCGCGCGTTTATTAGCCTTCTACTCTCATCTATAATGCATGCGTGTAGCTGAGAATCGCCTTATTTTGATGACTTGGCGCACACCAAGCACACAAAAATGCCCTGTTATTGAAAGAAGGAATCAGTATGAAACGGAGCGTTCGCACAAAGAAAGGCGGGCGTCGGTTCGGCGCGGCAGGACGGAGGTCGTGCCTAATGACGTGCTTGCTTGGAGGGATCACTTGCGGGCCGGGAGGAAGCGCCCGGCCACTGTCTCTTTCAAGCTCTCGGTCATGCGCTCCTTCTTTGACTACCTGAAGGCCGGGGGCGTCGTGCCACTAAACCCCGACTCAACGAAGCTGGTCTCCACACCGGAGTTGCCCGCGGAGCCAGCTAGGCGTGCTCTCACAGCAAAGGAAGTCAGGCGTCTGCTCTCGGGGCCTGACAGGAGTAGGCCGGAGGGGGCGCGTGATTATGCCCTGATGTTCGTCATGCTGCGCCTCAGCTTGCGCGTGGCAGAAGCCTGTGCGCTGCGCTCCTCAAGCGTAAAGTGGAGCCACGGGAGGTGGACTCTCAGGTGCAAGGTCAAGGGGGGCAGGGAGGAGGTCTGGCCGCTGCCCAGGGACGTCAAGGAAGCAGCGGACGCTTACCTCAAGCTGGACGCCAACCGTCGGGCCACCTTGCATAGCGACGACGCGGAAGCCTTCCTCTTCCAGCCGCACTCGAACTACCGGACGCTCACCTTCGACAAGGGGCTCTCTTACCGCCATGTGCAGATGATGTCGAAGCACAAGGAATCCGAAGACCGTCATGCGCTACGACCACGGCCGGGAGAACTTAGATCAGAACGCCGTCAACTTCCTCGGGTACGACGAGGGATGAAACTCTAAGCTGCGAGTTGTTCTGGCAGTCGCGTCATGCGTCGCCCTTCAGGCTGAAGTGATCCCGGCGCGCCTTCTCGCGGTATCTCTATCCGATGAAACTCCGCAAGTTCACCGTGACGGTCGTTAGAGTCGGCAGTGACAGGTCAGGGGGGCCGGGGTAATTTACCCAGCACTCGGCGATAGCGCGCGCCATTCCGATCGGGTCGCGGGAGACGGTGACATCACCCCAAGGGGTCGAGACTACCGAACCGCCGTAGTCCTCATTCGCTTTCTGTATGCAGGCATCGCGTTCACCTTTAGCCGGGTCACTCAAGGCGGGCAGGGGGAGCAATATGTCCCCGGTCGTGTGGTTGATCGCCGCATTGAAACTGCCACCGCTAGTCTCGAACCAGGCGCGGTCTTCGCGGTCTATGACGCGCGCCCGGATGGGCCCGCCGATCAGGCTCGCGGCCGGCGGCGCATCCGACAAGTTAACGACCAGGCGCGGCCCCTCCACCTTGTACTGAACCGGCGTCCCAGGCACGTAAGTCCAGTCGATCCCTTTGAGTTCTTTACCGAACTCGGGCGGTTGCAACCCGAAGCCCTCGAAGGCGAACCCCTCGGCCGGCCAGCCGGGGATGCTCGATTCGAGCCTCACGCCGGGGAAGCCGGCTCGCAATGGCGGGTCGGTCGGGCTGAGCAGGTTGAACTCGACCCAGCCGTCTTCGACGAGCACGACCGTGAAGACGCCGACCGTGAGACTCGTGCCGGCGTTCAGGGTCAATCTCAATTGGCCGTCGCTCCCCACGCTCCCGCCGAGCGTCAGCGTGTTGCCGAGCAGGTTCAGCCGCAGGTCGCGCAGGTCGAGGTTGAACCTGCCGGCCGCGTCACGCCTGAGGTTGAAGAGCAGGCCGGAAGGAGCCCTCCCTAACGGCGCGGGCAGCGCGAGCCCGCCGCGCGTGTCCGCGTAGAGCCTCGCCTCGAATGCGCCCTCGGTGGCACGCAGCGTCGCCACGGAAGCGATGAGCCAGAGGGAGCCGTCGGGCGCGAGCGTGCTGGCGGACGCGCCGGCCCCGGGCCGCAGCGTGAAGTCGAGCTGGAGCGTCTGCCCGCTGGCCAAGCCGACGCGCCAGCTCCGTTCGTCCGCGAACCCTATTGCCGAGACGACCAACGTGTAATCGCCCGCCGGGATGTGCAGAGTGTAGCGCCCTTCATCGTCGGTCTGGGCTGTGCGTGACCCGCTCGTCGCCAGGAAAATCGCCGTGACGCTCGCGCGGGCGAGGGCCGCGCCCGACGAATCCGTGACCAGACCCGTGATCGTTCCGCGCCCCTCGCCCACCGCGCCGCCGCCGGGCGCGGGCGTCGCGCCCGCGATTCGCAGCAGGCGCAGCGTGCCCGACACGTCGAGTTGCGGGCCCCCGCCCTCGCGCCAGAGCGCGAGACTCATCCCGCCGATCTCGAACAACGGCGCGAACCCGAAAGGGGTGCGCGTCGAGAACTCGGCGCGGTAGTCCCCGTGCTTCTTCGCCGTCACGGCAATGTCCGCGTCGGCCGTCACGCCCTGACCCAGCACCCACACCGTCTGTGGCTGCGTCCTGAGTGTAGCGAACTGGCTGCCGTGCTCGTAGGCGAAAGACCATTCACCGGGCGTGAATTCCAGCAGGCCGAGCACGCCCGGCCACGGGATCGTCGCGCCCCGCGCGCTCATGCGGTCGGGCGAGAGCTGCACGTTGGCGTTGAACTCGAAGAGCGGCGGGATGCGGACGAGGACGTTGCCAAAACTGGCCGTGGGGACGCCAGCCGCGATGTCGTAGGTGAAGCTGACCTCGCCGGCAACAGTCAGGAGGTCTGGAACCTCTATGCGCTGCTCGCCGCTCGCGCTGATGAGCGTCGGCGTGAAGATTACTGTCGAGTCCGCGAAGTCGAGCCGGAGTGACCGGACTCTCACGTCGGCATCGGTCAGGCGAAGGTAGGGGCCGGGCTCTGGCGACTCGTCGGGGTCGTAGCCGAAGGTGAGCTGGCCGGAGAGCGAGAAGTCCGGGGCGGCGATGGTGCGCTGCCCCGCGTCGCAGGCGAAGCGTCCGTCCGAGTCGATCAGCAGGCTGTCCGGCCCGAGCGCGAACCGCTCGTCGGAGGTGAAGGAGGCGGCGGGCAGCGGCCGGACGGATGGCGCGCGAAACTCGACGCCGGCCCGGACGCCTTCGCGCCACACGCGGATGCTGCTCGCCGACAGCTTGAAGAGGCCGCCGACCTTGAGCGTCCGCGTCGTGGCCGTCACGCTGAAGTCGCCGTCGCCGTTGATGACGAACTGGTTGAGGCGGATCGCGCCGTCGGCGCTCACGCCGTCAATGGTCAGCCGCGCGCCCCTCGGCAGGGTGAAGCCGTAATGCGTCAGGCGCACCTGGAGCCAAGCCTCGCGCCCGCCCTCGCCGTGGATGATGAGCGCGCCGAAGCGGAGCGGCGGGATGCCGAGGCTCGCCTCGAACTTACCGTCGCCGCCGGCCTTCACGGTCAGCGCCGCCTTGAGCTGGAACGTCTGGGTCAGGCCCGACGTGTCTGCTGGGAAGAGTGTGACCGACGTATTCTCCGGCACGGTCAGCGTCACGCAGAGGTCGGACAGCGTCAGCCCGTTCCCCGACAGTATGCCGCTGACCGGAGTGTCGATTCTGAGGAGCGGGGCGTCGTTCGGGTTATAGGGGCTGTTGAGATAGAGGCTCTCGACGCTCACGCCCGCGTCCCACGCCTCGGCCGTGGCGAACGTGAACGGGTCGGCCTTCGACTCGCCATGCGCCAGCACGACCGACTCGCCGAAGAGCGGCAGCCGAAGGCGCGCCGGGTTGAGCTTGAGGCACGTCCGCGCGGCGTCGTTTTGATTGAGGCCCACCTCGACGGAGACTTCGAGCGCGGGACGGTCGTGCGGCTCGATGCTGAAGCTGCTGCTGATCCGCCAGGGGGCCGCACGTCCCGAGACTTCGAGCGCGGGGCCGGCGTCGGGCAGTCGGTCGAAGCTGAGCTTCCCGCTGTCGAAGTGGAGCTTCGCGTCGCTTAGGCGCAGCGACGTGCCGGGCACGGCGAGGGCGCGAACGTCGAGCGTCGCTTCCATGCGGGGCAGGTCGGTAGGCTTCCCAGGCGGCGTCAGCCGCATTGCGGCGTTGGGGATCGTGAGCATGTCGCCAAAGCGCAGCGCCGCCATGAAGACTATCCCCCCTTCGCGCCGCGCGTCAGCGAGCAGCCCCTTGCCGGTGTGGCCCGGCTCATAGCGCGGCGAGTAGGCGAAGAGGCGCGCGGGCGCGCCGGCCTCTATGCCGAGCAGCCCCTTCATTATCGTTCGTGGCCCCTCCACCGAAACTTCGAGCGACACTTTCGGCAGCCCCTCGTCGAGCGCGGTGAGGGCTTCGGCGATCAGCAGCTCTCGGGCGGCTTCGTTTCCCGTTCGCGCTTCGAGTTTTGAGAGCAGTTGGCCGAAGCGCGAGTCGATAGGCTCGGGCGGAGCCTGCCGGGCGACGAACTCAAGCTTGGCGCGCGGGACGAACTGGTGCAGCCAGGTGTCCTCGCCGACGGCGGCCGTGATCTTGAACTGGGCCTTGCCGCCAGCGCGGCCGGGCGGGGAGAACTCGACGGCGGCGTTGCTAATGGGGATGCCGAGCAACTGGCCGTCAAGGTGGCCGCGCAGGAAGGCAAGGTCGAGCGGGTAGAGGTCGCCGCCGACGAGCTGCTCGCCGGACATAAACCGCGCCGGGTCGAGGTCGCTGATGGACTGGATGAGACGCCGCGCCGTCTCGCGCGGGTCGTCGCGCAGGACTTTGGGCGGGTTGGGCGCGGGCAGGTAGAAGGCCAGCGTTCCGGCCTCTACCGTTTCCAAACAGCTCTTGACGAACTCGACCAGGGGCTTCAGCCTCGCGGCCGTGTCTGTGCCGTGGACGACGGCGTCGAGCAGGTCGAGGCGCGGCGCGTAGTACAACACGCCTGGGACGATGACGCGCGACGCGCCGATGAGACCGCCGTGCGGGAAGTAGTCGCGCTGGAGCAGGGCACGGCTCATCGCCCCGCGGCGGTCGGGAAAGATGTCGGCCAGTTCGCCTTTCCAGAAGATGTCGGCCAGCTTGCCGCTTTCGAGCACGGCCTCTAGCACTTCGAGCCGCGTCGCGGTGCGCTTGTCGGGCGGTGCGTCGGAGAGTGCGTCGGGGTTCGTCCACCTGCGGGGCGTCCCGCCCGCGAGCCCCGATGTGTAGGGCCGCGTGCTCTCCGGGTGCGGCGTCAGGTAGGGCATCACGACGCGCCCGGCGGCCTGCACGAGCTTGAAGCCGAGCGGCGCGAACTCGTAGGTGAAGGTCAGCGCGGCGTCAACCAGGAACTTCTCAAGGCCGGCGTCTAGGTAGGCCATGAAACTTTCGGGCGAGTTGTAGCGGCCAGCGATGCCGTCGAGGACGACCTCCTCGGGGCCGGGGAAGGGGACGTAGACGCTCATCGTCGCGCTGTCCGACCCGGAGAGGAGCGAGTAGAAGCCGAAGAAGGTGCGCTCGAAGATGAACGTCGGCGAGAAGCCGAAAGAGGCCGTCAGCCTGAAGCTTCCTTCGGGCCGCTCCTTCTCGACGAGGGCGCGTGCTTCGACTATGGGTTCGCCGAGTTTGAGGCCGAACAGCTTGACGGCGACCCTGCCGCACGCGACAACACGCGGGTTGAAGCTCGCCCACGTCGCCCGCAGCAGCCCCTTGGCGAAGTCCTCGACGCGGGCCGCGTCGGCCGGCTCGAAAGAGGTGCTGTAGAGCTGCGCGATGAAGGAGCTGGCCTGCTGCGCGTCGAGCAAGGCCAGCGTGCCCGCCGGGTCGCCGCTCGGGTCGAAGCGCGGGCTTTGCGCGAGCCCTTCGTCAATGCGTCGCATGATGCGCTCGATGACGGGGCCGCCCAGCGCGGCGCCGAGCCGGATGAGCGAGTCGCGGAAGTCCGTCACGCAGTTCGGGCAGTCGTAGAGCAAGCTCATCTGGCCGAGGTAAAGTGGCCCGATTTCGAAGCGGAGGTCGCCGCACAGCGAGGGGTCTATGTCGCCGGTCGAGCCGGTGGCGGTGACGAAGGCGCGGAGCTGGCCGACGGGCAGGCCGAAGATGTTCAGGTAGCCGAGGACGCCGACGCTCCCCGTCGTGCTGATGCTGACGCCGCCCGTGACCGAGAGGAAGACCTGCACGCCCGTGTAGGAGAAGGTGCCGGTCAGTTGCATCGTCTCGTCCGGGCACGGGACGCCCCTGTAGAGCACGTCGCGGACGACGCCGTAGACGCTCGGCCGCTCGCCGACGGCCGCGTCGGCGGCCCGCCCGATCATCTCCCTCACGCCCTGCTCAAGCGCGGGCCGCATCGTGCGCTTCCAGTAGGCCGCCGGATCGACGTAGATGGAGCGCAGCCCCTCGGGCGGCGGCGGAACCAGCGCGGCGGGGTCAGCCGAGGCCGGGATGAACGCCCGCACCTCCGCTTCAGTCCGATCAAGCAGGCCGGCGACGACACGCGCGGCGAGCGCGCCAGGGTCGGCGGCGCGCCCGGCCCGCACCTCCGCGTCGATCTGTGCGTCAAGGCCACGGAGGTACTCGGGCAGCGTGACCATCTTCCCGCTCTCGTCGGGCACGGCGAGCTTGCTCAGGAACGCCTCGTCGAGCGAACTGAACTTGAGGATGACGCGCCCGGAGAAACGCTCCTGATCGGGGTGGGGTTGGCAGAGGATGTTCATCGCTGGCGGCGGGCATTTGCAGGGGCAGCCGTCGAAGCCGACCGGGCGGTCGGAGGGGGCGGACTTGCCCGGCTGCCCCGCCGGCAGCGCCCGGCCCTTGCGTATCGGCTGCGTGACGCGCACATAGGTGGCGAAGTCGCACGGGTCGGCGTTCGTGTTGGCGAAGGAGACGCCGCCTGACGCGCCGATGATGACGAAGCCGTAGGCGACGGTGATGCCTGACTGGCCGCCGCTCACGTCGAGGCAGACGCCGAGCGGCGCGGGCGCGCCGTCGAGCATACGGAAGGCAACGAGGGCCTTGACGCCCATGCCGTTGTAGGAGCCGCCGAGCACGCCGGCGATGACGAGGTTGGCCGGCTCGGTCAGGTTGTCGAGCGACATAGCCCCGGAGAACTTTATCGTGGCAATCATCATGTCGGAGACGCCGACCGTGACCCCGCGCAAGACAACGCGCGGTAGCCCGCGCTCGATGCTCACCGTCAGGCCGCGCACCGCGCCGATGGCCATCCCGCTGCTTGAGACCGGCAGGGCGATCTCCGCGCCGAGCGTGATCTCAAGGTTTTCGGGGTCAAGCACGTCGGGCAGCGCCCCGCCGTGCTTGAGGTGGATGAAAGCCTCCGTGATCTGAATCGGCAAGTTGCCGAGTCGGCCGGTCTCGAAGCCGAGGCCGCCGTCGTTCTCGAAGACGAACTCTGGCGGAGCCTCCCTATCGCGGAAGGTAAAGCACGCGCCGCGTAGCTTCAGAGTCAGGCTGCCCCCCGCGTCCTCGACCGGGCAGACGAGGTCGCCGCTGAAGACCATCTGGAAGAAGGGCTCGGACTGCGCGCCGAACAAGCGGTCTACGTGGCGCAGTTCGACCTCTGCGTTCTCAACGACGAGCCCGCCCTCGCCGCCGAGGTGGATGCGCTCGGCGCGCAGCCTCGCCAGGTCGATGTGCAGCGCGGGCGCGACGCCCGCATCCGTGCTCACTTCTAGCGAGCCGAAGGCTTCGACGACGACCGGCTCGTCGCCTTCCGCGCCCGTCAGCACGTCGGCCGGCACGCTCAGGCTCATCCCGGCCTGGACGAGGAAGTTGGTCACGCTGCCGTCCTGGGTCACGGTCAGGCCAGTGGCGGGCGCGGCGGCCGTCTCGGCCCAGCCCTCCGGCGGCGCGTCGAGTAGCGCCAGCTCAAACCCGCCGCCGAGCGGGACGGTGCAGGCGAGTCGCGCGAAGTAACTGCCGCGCTCGAACCCGAGCGCGACTGCGAAATTCTTCAGCCGCGTGTCTCCCCACAGCGGCCAGTCCTCGACGCGCCCTGCGGCCGCGAAACTGTTCACGCGCACGCCGCCGGCCGCCGCCTCGATCTCCATCCGCCCGCGCACGGCGACGGCCCCGCCCCCGGACGCCCCGCCCGCGCCGCCGCCGGGGAACTTCATCGCGCCGCCGACGGCGAAGGCGTAGAGGCCACGGGACGGCTGCGCTTCAAGGCTGAGTACTGGCGCGTCGCCGTCCGCGAGCAGCTCGACACCGTTGCCGAGTTTGATTGCGCCCGTCGAAGCGAGCGAGAAGCTACCGGCGGCGTAGCGACCGGCGACTTCGACGCGAACGTCGTCGCCCGGCAGGGAGAACTTCCCGACGACGGAGAGATCGAAGGGGACGGGGCGGTCGGCCGACGCGTGCGGCAGCGGGAAGGTCAGCGCCTCGACGGTTAGCACCGCCTCCTTGACGGTAAGCCCGCCCTCGCCGCCGAGATGGAAACTCCCGCCGAGTTCCAGCCGATCAAACGAGAGCGTGGGCGTCTCCCCTGCCCTCAAGACGAGCCGGCAGCAGACTGCGCCGTGAGCCTCTTTGCTCTCGTCGCCGGCCGCCGCGTCGCCGCGCTCGCGCGTCAGAACGGCGGCCGGTACTTCGAGCCTGAGAGCGCCGACCACTTCCAACTCCGGCGTCGCGCCCGCGCCGCGCAACGTCAGGCCGGCCCCGGCCACGTCCGCCGCGTCGTCGCTCGCGCCGGGAACCTTGACGGCGAAGCCGCCCGCCTCGAAGAGCTTCAGCCCGCCGCCTTCGGCCGTAGGGATCAGGTCGGGCCAAGCGATGCGCAGGTTACCGCCGCTGACCGACACCTCAAGACGTAGACGCGCGTCCGCAGGCAGCGGCAGCGGGACGGGGCCAGCGTCGGCCAGCGACAGGTGCGGCGACTTGAACTCAAGGCCCGACGGATCGAGACGCACGTAGAGACTTTCGGCCGCCTCCTCGCCAAGCGCGCGCGCCAGATCGGTTAGCTCCGCGGAGAGCTGCGCGCCGAGTTGCTCAAGAAAGACCTGCGGCGAGTCGGCCCCGCTCGCCGCGTCCGTCGTCTCCGACAGCACGCGCTCGACGAAGGCGAACGGCGCGGCGAGCAGGGTCTTGATCTGCGCGAAGTTGACAGTCGGGCGCGACACGGGGTAGCGCAAGATCAGATCGTCAGCGTGGGCCTCTTCCGTCGCGCCCTCGGCGTAGAGCGCGGCGGCCGCCTCGAAGGTGATCAGGCGCAGCGCCACGGCCATGTGGTAGAGCGTCGGCCAGTGGTGGTACAGGAAGGAGACGAACAGCCACTCAAGCGTGTCGTCAACTAGCGCCGCGGCGACCGCGTCGTGGACGACGGGCGCGTTCGAGTAGGCACGGGCCAGTTGCACATCCTTCAACTTTTGGAGCGCGGCGGCGAGGGCGGGGCGGGCCGCGGCGAGGGCTGCGTCGAGCGAGTCGCGTTCGGCGGCCGAGGCTGCGTCGGCGAGCGCGGCCCGAATGTCTGCGACCGCCTCGGCGAGCGTCGTCAGGTCTTCGCCGAGCAGCCCTTCCAGCTCCCAGCCGAGCGCGGAGAATCGTTCGTAGAGCTTGTAAGGCTGGTCTGCGACCGCCGCCAGCGGGTTGACGAGCAACGGGCAGTCGGACAGCAGGCGGGTGAGAAGAGCGCGCGTGTTTTCGTCCATGGCTGTGTCACCTCTCGGCGTCGGTGGGCGGGGTCAAGACTACGGAGAACTTGGCCAGGCGCGGGGCGGGGTCTTCGGTGCTTCGATACCAGTAGAGACTGTGTTCGACAGAATGAGGCCGGACAATATCCGGCACGTCGAAGGTGAGCCGCCCGATGTTGTTGTGCACTACCACGCTCACGAGACCTCGGGTCAGGCTGAACCCAACCGTCTCGGAAGCAGACTGCGTCTGTTTGACGTAGCGCCACGATACGTCCCCCGATTGCGCCTCGTGTTCGTAGACGATCTGCCTGGCCTCATCGAAGAACTGGCCCTCGCCCCAGCCGAAGTCGAGTTGCTGCCTCAAGACGGCGCGACGCTTGATCTCCTTGCCGGCGCACAGCAGCTCGTCGCTCTCTGCATACCTCCTGTCGGCCCGAGCGCGCCGCGCCGCCTGCCGGAAGTAGTTTTGCAAGCGGATGCTGAGTTCCGCCCGCCGCGCGTCCTCCGGCGGCGCGTAGACGCGAGGTACGGCCCCCCATCTGTTGTGGGCGCTGAACTCCGTGTCCGTGAGCCCGAGGAAGTCCGTCTTCCACGTCATGTCGCGGTTCTTGAGCGAGCTGGCGCAGAGCTGCACGATGCGGGCCCGCTGGTGTTCGCCGGCCCCGAAGCAGGCGATGCTCTTGGAAAAGGCGTAGTGAACGTCACCCGAAAGGACGACCACGCGCTGGAGCGCCGCGAGCCGGTTGACGATGGCGGCAAAGGCCGCCGGGTTCCGCTCCCAAGTCTCCCAGTCGTTCGGGTAAGGGCCGTAATGCCTTTTGCTCAGCACGGCCTGCGGAGACTCCACGCGCTGCAACCCGAAGACCGGGGCTGCCGAGACGACGATGCACAGCTTTGCGGCGTCGGACGCGAGCGGGGCGAGTTGCGCGTCGAGCGCGGCCGCGGAGATGAGGCCAGCCCCGCCGTTGCGGTCGGGGTAGGAGCGCCAAGTGCGCGTGTCGAGGAAGACGATCTGGTGCTCGGGGCCGGAGACGGAGTAGTCCCAACGCATCCGCTCCGGCTCGGCGGCCGGCGAGGGCTCCAAGGGGTACTCGACAGACTCGCTCAGGGTCAGGCCGAGCAGCCTCTCCACTTCGGCGAGCGTGTCGGGGAATTTCGGTCGCAGGCCCGAGCCGGCCGTCGTCTCAAGCGCGAAGAGGGCGGGCGTGCGCTCGGCCGTGCCGGTGATGGCGTCGAAGAGTTTCTTGCCCGAGCCCGAGACGTACCTCTCGGGCCGGTTGCCCCAGTCCTGGAAGACGGCGTAGGCGAGCAGCGCGTTGCGCATCATCTGCCGGCCGAGCGGCGCGCGCCGCACGTTCTCGTACCACGCGCCGTCGAGGTTCCAGTCGTCCGTCACCTCATGGTCGTCGAAGATCATGTAGGTCGGCACGTTGGCGAGCGCGCGGCGCACCTTCCAGAGCGTCGAGGCGAACTCAAGGGCGGCACTCCGCTGCGCGGCGAGCTTTTCGAGAAAGTCGGGGGGGCGGCCGCCGAGCGTCTCGATGACGACCGACTCCTCGGGCCTCGGCAGGTGGTACTCGGAGGGGCGCTCGCCCCGCGGCCAGAGCGCCTCGCTGAAGGCCATCAGGTACATGGCGTAGAACTCGCCGAGCATCATCAGGTGGCCGTCCGTATAGAAATCCGGCGGTTCGCTCGCGGTGTACCTTGCCCTCTTATCCACGCTGAACGCGCGGGGCGCTCCGGGGCGTAATCTGGGGTCTACGCCCGTGTCGCCCGCCCCGGCGCGCGGGTCAAACTCGGCCCAGCCTTCCGCCTCCGAGAGTTTGATTACCTCCGGCTCGGGCCACGCCGTCAGGTCTCCGCCAGTGTGCATGAGCGCCTTCAGGAGGGTGACGGCAACGTCGTCGGCGTAGATTTGATCGCCGGTGAGCAGCAGTTGGTGCGGGCGCGACTCTGGGCGGGGCGGACGGCCGACCTCCGCGCTGGCTTTGATAAGGTCGTCCGCGAAGGCGAGCAGGTCTTTGCCCGGCCCGTGCGGCTTGCGGCAGGAGCCGTGGATGATGTTCAAGCCAGCCAGCCCCGGCGGGAGCGCGAAGCTCGGGAGCCAGCCTTCGCGGTAGCCGAGCGCCCTCTCGCCGCTCAGCAGCGTCGCGCCGCCCTCGCGGTAGCGCGCGCAACCGGCCAGCCCGACCGTCACGTCCCCATCGTCCGCCTCCCGCGTCAGCTTGAGGTCGTAGTAGTAGGTCTTCCCCGGCTGGAGCCTTTGGGCCTGCGCCGTCGCGGCCTCGACGACGAGCACGTGCAGGTTCGCGCCGAGCGGGAGCGTCTCGACTTCGCCGCTGGTGAAGAGCAGGTCGTCCTCCGTCTCTGGCCTCCACGCCTCGCCGTAGATGTGGAGCGCGACCTTGCGCGGCTGCTTGAGGGCGACGAAGACCGTGACTGAGTTTTCGGTCACGCGCCGCAGGACGGGCCCGGACAGCACCAGCGGCCATTCCTCGACGGGGCGGGATATGTTGGCGCTCATCTGTCGATCCTCGGCGCGTGCGGAGGCTTAGCGGGATACGCTCGCGCGCGGCGGTGTCAGCCGGGACGGCGTATAAGTTCCGCTATCGATACACGCAACTAGTTAAGTCGCGTGAGGGTATCGGAAACGGCCTGCCGGCTGGAGGCTGGGTGCCGGCCTCGGCTGAAGTGGGCGAAGGTTACTCCGCGCTGCGGCGGTTGTCAACGAAAATCTGTTCGAGCGAGGACCGGATTCTCCGCCAGCCCTCGCCCCTTAGCGAGATAAGTAAACCCGAGTCTTGAGTTGAAAAGTTAAAGGTCGTCACCTCCGAGCAGGTGTGTAGAATGAAGTTGCGACACTCTCATCTACACCAGCCGGAGGAAAGACGACCATGAGCAGCATAGAACATCAGATGACCGAAATCTACTGCTTTATTGATGATTATCTCAAAGAGCATCCGCGGCGCGCAGGCTGGCGACGTTCGCCCAATTCGCAGCCTGCTTTTACAGATGCCGAGGTGCTGACTATTGCTTTGCTGCAAGGCTCTTTCGGTTGCGCCACGCTGAAGAAAGCCTACTTGCTGGTGCGTGCCAATTGGTTGGGAGCCTTTCCGCGCCTCGTCTCTTACAAACAATGGCTGGCCCGGCTGCACGCTTTGACAGTGCTGGTCGGGCAGTTAACTCAAGCCGCACGCCCCGCTGCTGGTCAAGCCTCTGCGCTTTATCTGATTGACTCCAAGCCCATCCCAGTCTGCAAGCCTATCCGTCATGGACGGGTGCGGCTCTTGAGAGAAGATGGTGCTTAGTGGGGCAAATCGACGACCGGCTGGTTCTTCGGCTTCAAGTTGCATCTGTTGAGTCACTTGGATGGACATCTTCGTGGCGGACTGCTGCTGCCTGCCAACTTCAATGGTCGAGACGCTGCTCCGGCCTTGGCACTCTCGGTTGACGGTGGAGTTGCGCTGGGCGACTTGGGATACGTCGGTGCGCCACTGGCCGAAGTGCTGGCTGATGAAGCCGAGATGTTGCTCATCACCCCGAAAGATGGTGGACGACTGCACGGGAAGCCGAGAGACCTCATCAGCAGTTTGCGTGAGCGGGTAGAAACACTCTTCAGCAAGCTGTGGAGTGCTTTTGTGGATCGCGTGTTGAGTCGTTCCTGGCATGGCTTATGGAATACCATCAAGCTGAAACTGCTTTATTACAACTTGCTGCATGCTGAATTGCTGTCAGCATGACCAACTCAAGACTCGGGTTAAGTTATACTATGGCTGTCCGCTCTTGTTTCGCGCCACAACTTCTACGAATAAAGGCTTATCCATGAAGGAATTTGTAGATCGTCGCTCCGTCGTCCGCACCATCTGGGGCCGCTCCGACCTGATTCTGCTTATCTTCGCAGGGTCTGCCGCAGAGTTCGCCCTTAACCGTGCCGTCGATTGGCTCTTCTTTACTAATAGAATCCCGCAAGACCCTATCGGGCGCTTGCTTTCTACCGTCCGCTATGCGCAAGAGATCGTCTTCGCCGACGAAATCACTGCTCTGCGTACAATAGAGCGCATCTCGGCCATCCACCACGGGGTCGAACAAAAGCGCGGTCAAACCATACCTGAGTGGGCTTACCGGGACGTACTTTACATGTTGATTGACTACTCGGAGCGCGCTGCCCGGATGCTCTACCGCCCTTTGACCGGCCCTGAGCGGCAGGAGTTGTATTCCGTATTCCTACGCGTGGGCCAAGGGTTACACATCAACGAACTTCCTGAGACGTACGCCGGATGGAAAGCAGATCGGCGACGCCATTTAGTGCTTGACCTTGTCTACAGCGAGTACACCTCAAAACTCTTCAGGCAGTACCGCAGACATCTGGGCATATGGCGCTACGAACTGCTCAAGCTGGTACAGGCCGAACTCGTGCCACAGCATGTCGGCCGCTTATTAGGGCTCAGGGCTAGTCTGTTACTCTCTAACTCTCTTTGGACATATCGTGTCTTTGACCGGTTGCGGCTGCGGCCTCTAATCGAGAGGGCGCTGCTTCCGCCACAGTACTTGGACGATATACAGAAGTTCGAAAGAACAGCAGCCTGAGGAATAGCGATCACACAGGTATAGAAATAAAGGCCATTGTTCGTTGGCAGACAGAGAAGAAAGTCACAGCTCTTTGGGCTGATAACACTGGACGGTCGACATGCCTTCACTTGTTCATATGATAGCACTATTAAAATATGGGATTTGGAAAGCGGAGAAGAATTGCGCACCCTGATAGGTTATACCAGCTACGTTCATGACGTAGCTGTCATGCCGGATGGCCGTCATATAATTTCCTGTTCGGCAGATCAGACCTTAAAAGTGTGGGCCTTAATAGATGGGGCGGTTGTAGCCAGCTTCTTCGGAGATAGCATATTTCATTGTTGTGATGTCGTATCGGATGGGAGAAAAATTGTAATCGGGGATCAACCATGCCTTGTTCATTTTCTGCATCTGCTGTTAGAAGCAGGGGCTCCGCTATTAAGTAGTATTGGTATCTTTAAATTTCAGCCCTCATCATCGTCATTATCATAAGCTTTTCTTAGCAAAGAACAGCAGAAATTTCCCATCGTCAGGGCTGAGCCTTCTCCCATAGCAGCCTTATGACAAACATTTTGCCAGCGGTCGAACCAAGCTCGACCGCTGACTTATCAACATCTCTGTGTCTTCTGCCGCCACCATCGAATCACCGCTAACTTGATCGTCGGCAGTATGATGTTATTCGTCCTCAAGGCTTTCTGAAGCTTTGCCGAGACGAATGTGGAGGCTGCGACGCAGAGCGCAGTCGCGAAGCTCAGGAGCAGAGAGTTCCTGGACACGCCGCCGGCCGCACTCATGGCGAGCAGCGCCGCCGAGGAGATGAAAACTGACGGGAGCAGCACACGGGCCGCGAGCGCCACCCTCTTCGGAAGTCGCGCGGCAGACGGGAAACCAAGTCTACGGAGTAACTTCTTGAAGCGCTTGTCCTGGCGCAGGGGCGCGAACCGTGGCTCGACGTTCAGCAGCACCAGCCATTGATCCCGCAGCTTGTAGGCTTTTCTCAAACATATAATCGCTTTATCAATCCTGCCCTGCGCGGCGTAAATCGTCGCCATGTGGAAGGGCGAGACGTACTCCTTCTCGCAGAGGGCTTCCAACTGCGCGAGTTCGTGCAGAGCCTTATCCTGCTCTTTCCTGAGGGCGTAGATGTGCGCCTGCAAAGCCCGCTTCTGAGAGTTGTTGCGAGAGAACTTCCGCGCGCAGCGTGCCGCCCACTCGGCTTCATCAAATTTATCGCGGGCCGACGCGGCGTCGCCAGCCTCCAGGTGAGCGAGCGCCAACTGCTCGCACGCGAGGGCTAGGCCGTAGTATGCGGCGTCAAAATGCGAGTTGAGATTGCGGGTGCGGTAGAACTGCTGGCTGCTCTCTTCGTAGCGTCCGGCGTAGTAGAGTATGAAGCCGCGCACTGTGTTGGCGAACACGGAGGTGGGGTCTAGCTCAAGGCCGCGATCAATCTCGGCCTGCGCTTCCTGGAATCTTCCGAGCGCGCCCAAGAGGTGCGCGTAACCCTGGTGGGCCGGGGCGTAGTTGGGATTTAACTCAATCGCCTTCCTGAAGGCGCTTTCCGCGCACTCCCAGTTCCAGCCATAACACATGTGGGCGTAAGCCTCAGAGGTGTGTGCCTCGACTAGCGTCGGGTCAAGGCGGACAGCGTCGCGCGCGTGGGCGAATCCTCTCTCGAAATTCTCCATCGGCGGCACGATGTTGTACATGCCCATTGCGATGTAGGTGTCGGCAAGACCGGCGTGCGCCGGGGCGAACTGTGGGTCGCTGCTGATCGCCTCCTTGAACAGCTCGGCCGCCTTTTCCAGCGAAGTTCTAGTGTACTTGTTGAGGTGGCAACGGGCGAGCCTGTACTTATGATAAGCGTCTGGGTTTTCGGAGTGGCTTTTGGTGAGCCGCTCCAGGTCGTCCTTCGCCAGGCGCAGGTTGAGTCGGCGAATGACTCGCTCCGTAATTAGGTCTTCGATCTTGAAAATCTGATTGACGCTGCCGTCGTACTTTCCCTCCCACAGCTCAGCGCCGTCGCGCACGCGGTTGAACCGCGCCACCACACTGATCTTCTCGCCCTCGCCCAGAATGTCGCCGGTCAGCACGAAGTCTGCGCCCAGCTTTCTGCCGAGCTTGACGGGATCGTGCGCGTCCGTCGAAAGGCAGAGCACGGAGCTGAGCGGCCGGACGATGACCTGCCTGTACCGGCTCAACCTGAGGCTGATCTGGTCGGCCATGTCGAGCAGGACTTCCCCGGCCTGCTCGGTGTTCAGAGTCGAGAAGGGCCGGACGGCGAGGACGGGGACTTGTGACGGCGGGAAAAGAAGCTCTTTGATCTGCTGGCGAAGGGCGAGCGGCTGGACGCCTTCGCGCCGAAGCTCTTCCTCCGCCTCCGCCTCTGACATGTACTCGCCTTCGTCTTCATCGCAATCCTGGCTCAGAAAGTTCAGGAGTTTGTCCATCGAACCAACGTCGTCAGGGGGGAGACTACGGGACACCGGTTCGGTCGGTTCTTCTTTGCCTGACATTTATCCTCCTTTGCCTGTCGCAGCGTGTGAGCGGGCTCTGAGCGTATAACTACCGCCTGGGTTCGCTCTGCAATGACAGGTCATCGAGCGCGCCTCTTGAAATAGCCTGTTTGGATCAACACTCGCTCGACGTTGGCCTTAGCCTTCCTCACTTCCTTGACGCAGACGCCAAGCTCGGCCGCCACGTCCGGGAGCTTCTCGTTGCCCTTGCCCCGGCCAATGACTTCCAGAAATTTTCGTTCCAGCGAATCTTCCGGGAACATCTCCATAATGTCGGCGAACTCCGCCGCCTGCTCGCACGCCTTACGGCCCGCGCCAGCATCGGAGAAGCACGTCTCGTCCTCGGCCGAGGAGCCGTCCCCATCCTTCGAGTAGAGAGGGCGGCTCATACTCTCCACGATCTTGTTGCCGCTCTTATTCAGCTCATGATCTACGTAGCTGCGCATGACCAGGCAGGCGAAGGTCATGAACTTAGACTTCTCCGGCTCCCAGATGGCCCTCCCGTCGGCGAGCATCGCGATGGCCTCCTTCACCACATCGGCCGGGGTAAAGTGGGCTTCGCCGTCAGTCTCGCCGTGGATCGCCTTGCCCGCCATCAGCAGCCGCGCACGGCGCAAAAGGATCGCGATGTTCTGCTCGCAGCCTTTGCTGCGCGCGACGGCAGGCCAGTAGAGCGCCTCCAACAGCAGGCGATTAAGGCGAATCTTCTCCAGGGCCTCGGTCGTGCCCTTGAGTAATCTTCTGGCCTCGTCCGTGAGCTCGACGCCGCCGAAGCGTCGTTCGTCATAAAGGCAAGGGCCTTCGATCAACAGATTGAATTCGCCCAGCACGGCGAACACGAGCTGTTCCGGCGCAGGATAGCCACCGTTAAACTGCCTTAACAGTCGGATCGTAGACCAACTGAATGCCTCACGCAGGTGCGCTGACGCGCCCTCAGGAGTCCAGAACTTAACCACGAGGCCGAACGGGTCTTTTACGTCCTCTGGCCTGAACGGCGTGGCACCTAGAAGTTCCCTCCAAATTCTGTCGGAGTTACGTCGCAGAGCATCGGCGTCAAGATTCATTTCGACTCCTCGTGAAGATATGCCCTAAGAGTTATACCGGCCAGGGCGCAAAAAATTTCTTCATCCCGCCGGGAGGGCAAGAAATTTTTTTACGAGCTTAAGGCTGACGAGCCGCTGCCGGCCCCGTGAAAAAAAGAGCGTCGTCGCCGGTATAAGCATCCGTCAGGGGATTCGATGATTAGTTTGCGAGGTGCGAAACGATGAAGAAACTGATTGCCAGTTCGCTCAAGACCGGCCGGGCTTCGACCGTGGGGTTATTCTCGGCAATTGCTAAGAAGCAGATTCTCTGTAACGTGTTGCTTGCAATCTTTTGCTTCGCGCTCGCAAGTCCGGGCGCGGCTCAGAGCTTGTCCGAAAGGCCCCAGCCGGAATATGCGAACGACCTGTCGGAGCTGCGTCTGCGGCGCGTCTACGTCTACAGCGCCGATCCTGTTTCGCGCCAGAATATCGTGAAGGAGTTGAGGCGCGAGCGTGGCCTGCTGGACATCGTGGAGCGGGCCGAAGAGGCAGATTTTCTGATTCTTTACGAGGGGCCAATGGGCGAAGGCGCAGACCCTTTCGCCGCCGCTGCTGGCATGGGCAGTGTGACTGCCACCGGCACGCTCGTAGCCTACCGGCTGATCGAGAGCTGTGGTGGCGTGCGCACTCGCATACTTTACGCGACGCGGAAGGCGAAGACAGTCTATGGCGGCATCCCGGTTCCGCTCACCCCGCTAAACCGGGTCGAGTTAGCTCAGAACGAGTTCAACCCCCGCCCTTTTTCCACCAAGCGTCTGGGCGCGGAACTCGCTGCGAGGGGCGTGCTGTTCGGGCTCGGGAAACTGTTCCCTAGCATCTTCCGAGCTAACCCTATTGAGGGAACCGTATCGCTCAGCTTCAGCGGCTCGCCTGAACACATGGTCGTCGCCGAATTCTTGAAGCGCGTGAAAGAGGCTCGAAAAGGAGAGCCGCCGTCCTATGCCGGGCTTGCGGCCGGTCGGCCCGCCCCCTTAGCGGTCGACAGCGAGCCGTCGGCGCTGTTGACGGCCCCTGCGGCGGCACCCGGCAGACTCGTTCCCTGTCAGCCGAAATCCTTGCTACCGGCGCGCTCGGACTACGGCCAGGGCGTCTCGTCCGATGTCAATCCCGGTTATGACTTTCTCCCAGCGCCGAGTCCCGCTCCGAGACCTCTCGGCACAGGCCGCGCGGACTCGGACACGGTGCCACAATAAAGGGTTAATCCCTTTTTGATTGATGGCGTGGGTAAACACTCAGTAATGACAGTCAACGAAGGAGAGCAAACCATGAAGTTAAAGAGCGCGATTATAAATCTGGCCTTGCTCGCGGGGCTAGCCATCCTCACCCCAACCGCTCAGGCGGCCAAAGCCTACTACGTCCGCGTCAACGACGTGCTTGTCAGGTCACAGCCAGGGGAATTTGCGATGGGGAGACTTTATACCAGCCAAAGAATGGACATCCAGTACGTTGACCCGGACGGCCATGCTTACGGTTTTGCTTACGGCCACGTAAATCGGTGCGTGTGGGCCCAGTTCATCGTTCACGGCAGCCAGAACTTCTGGACGCACGGGACTCAGGTCGCCGACAGGTGTCGCAACACCGGCAAGTATCTTCAGCCGTCGGAGTTCACGAACGGCGAAGTCTGGGGCACCACTGACGGCCTCTACTACACCATCCGGAGAGACACGTACATGTGGGATAACTGGTTGTGGGGCAGAAGGTGGGGCAACCACAGTTACCGGGGAGTTGCGCCAGCGGGAAGCGTCTTTAAAATCCGGTACACCACTAATGACGGTGTCGGGGTAATGGCCCGTCGTTGCTCACGGAATCTTGATGGGAGTGTCATCTGCTATCCCCACGACTGGCTGTTCATCCAGAGATCGGCACTTTGATCTACTGCGGCGAACAACTATTCTCGGCGGCCGCAGTCACGTTGCCCCGCTAGGCCCTTGCCGCTCTCTCCTCCTCAACCTGCGTGGGCGAAGTACGTTGGTACTTCGCCCACGCTTACTTTAGTGCTCATTGCGGTATAAGCTATTTTCTTGACCGGGAGAAATAGAGTTATCTCTTTCCATCTCTCATGCTAAGGCACTCAAAGCTCTTTATGTTGCACAAAACTGCGTCAGCGGAAATTCAGAAAGATTCGCTCTGAACTTTGCGGCAGATTACGTAAAGGTGTAGTTATTGCCGATGACTATAGTAGGTACTATTTCGGCAAGTTAGCCCGCGCGCCTCCATTCTTGACCCAGGTGATTATCGTCGTACTCGATTGAGCGTGACCCAATGACAGACATGCCATTATTCACCCCGAGATCGACTGCGGCCTCTCTTGCCCAGAGAACGCAGCTTGAGCAAATAGGCGAGAAAGACAAACCAGCCAACAATAGCACCCACGCTTATAAGATAGGAGTCGCCCACTAGCTTGGCTGAGACGATTGCTACTGCCAGAAATATAAAGCCCGAAACCACGATCCCAGTCCTAAGTCTCTTCTCGTCCTCCATTGGAAGCTTCCTCTAGAATCGAAGTCTAATACCGCTCATCCATTATTGGCCAGCTAAGTTTTCACGCGCGAGCTTTTTTTACGTCTGATGCCTTCGCTTCTCGGTTTGGCTGGCGTGGCTCGTCCCATCAGGATTCTCTCCATGATGAGATAAGCCAATCCTTCTTGCAGCTAAGACAAAATTGTCTTGGTATTTCGGTCTGTTCTGAAGCCGTCGGGCAGTCGTACTTTCTAGCCACCCGATGGACACTCATCAGCAGTGATGGTGTAGAGCCGGTTCATGCACAGGCCACGCAAGGAATTATCAAAGACAGAACAGATGAAGAAGATACCAAAGTAAGAGCGGAAAGCGCCATCATTTGTTTGAAGGCGGCTCGCTCGTCGCAGTCCTACCTAAACTGTTATAGGCATTTTCAACTGGACAGAGTAAATGACGCCTCGGGATCACAATAAGACCTTTGTTCTCATCTACACATTTTTTGGTGTGTATGTCTCGGTGCCGCTACTTGCAGCGCCGTGGGCCGTCATCAGTAACATCAACAGCTTTTCAAAACCGGGAAGCGGCACTCTGGTTCTAATCGCCACTATCGCCGCAATTATTTCTGTAATACCAGTTGCGCTGCATCACTCGTTTACGTGCGCGACATTGTGCTTGTAAACGGTCAGGTCGCGCTGCGTGATGCCCAAACTCGCTGGCGCTTTTTCGATTGAACACGAGGGACAGCGTTTGCTTTGTTCCACTATATTTTGCTAAATGCAAAAGGGGCATCCCTTCGGACGCCCCTTGATTGAAATAAATGAGCCGGACAGGGATCGAACCTGTGACCCGCTGATTACGTACCACCTCGACTTTCGCCGCCCCGTGTGGGGGTTCGTGGTCTGGACTATCCCTTCACCATGTCTCTGGCGAGATTTAGGTGGGCACCGTCTAGTCTCTACACCTTCTCCGGAATACCGGAGCTTGGCTCGGGATTGCCATCGCCCGTGGGCGGAAGGGTTCCCCGACTTTGATGCCTTGTCACCCGCCCGTTTCCGAACGGGGCTCCCTTACTTAAGAGTCAGCTGCTCTACCAACTGAGCTACCGGCCCAAACTGTCAACTCCAAGATTTCAGAAAACAGCGCGTCGATTAATGGCTGATTAGTGAGTTGCTTGAAGTAGGCTGATTATAACCAGAGTGTTGGATTCCTTCAACTGCGCAGAGAGGGAGAAGTGGGCCAGTATGGAATTTTAGAGCGATGACATGAGGGCCTTGCGCATCGCTTCGGCCGTGGGCCAGCGTTGCAGGGGGTCTTTGGCCAGGGCGCGCTCGATGGCTGCGGCGAAGGCGGGCGGAACCTCTGTGGTGTGGCGACTGAGGGGGATGATGGGTTTGTCGAAGATGGCTTTGACGGTCTCGGCGACGTTGGCCTTGGGCGAGATGTCCAGGGCGAGCGCGCCAGTGATGAGGCTGTAAGCCGTCATGCCCATCGCGTAGATGTCCGCCGCCGGGCGCACGTCGCGAAAATCCCTGATCTGCTCGGGCGGCATGTAGGCGAAAGTTCCGGCCATGTCGCCGGCCATCGTAATGCCGCTCATGCCCGATTGCGTGAAGCTCTTGGCGAGCCCGAAGTCGGTCAGCTTGGACGTGTAGTTGGGCCAACTGCCGTTGACCAGTATGTTCTGGTCTTTGACGTCGCGATGGATGTAGCCCTGTGTGTGTGCGTAGTTGAGGGCGTCGAGCGCCTGCGAGACGATCACTGCTGCCTCGCGATAGGGAAGGCGGCCTCCGCGCGCATCCGCCAGCTTGGCAGCATCCGCGCCCTCGACAAATTCCGTGACCAGATAGACGACGCCGTTATTGGTGCCACGGTCTATGAAGCGCACGATGTTCGGGTGGTGGAGAGTGGCGGCGACATCTATCTCGCGCATGAAGCGACGAAGGGCCTGGTCGCTGACGGCGACTTCGGGCAGCATGGTCTTGATGGCGACGAGCTGTCCGCTCTGCTGGTTGCGGGCCAGCATCACGCAGCCCATCCCGCCGCGCCCGAGAATCTTGATCGTATCGTAGCCGGGGACTTGCTGCGGCTGCCGCTTCAACTCAATGCGACAGTCTTCGCACAGGTAGGTCAGGCGCTCGTCGGGCCTTGAAGCTTCGGCCTGATCGCGCCTCCCGCAGTTGAGACATTCGACCATCACGAGCGACGGCTGTGTCTGCGGCAGGACGGTGGGCCCGGAGGTGTAATGAGCGCCGCTATAGCCCTGGACAGTCTGATCCGCGCTGACTTCGACGGAGAGGACTGTCTGCCCGCCTTGTATCTGGTCGCCGCTGTTGAGGAAAGCCTCCTGCACCTTCTGGCCGTTGACGTAAGTGCCGTTGGTCGAGCCCAGGTCGCGCAGGTAACAGCGCGGCGGATTGATCTCAAGAATGCAGTGGTTGCGCGAGAAGAAGCGGTCTTCGGGCAGACAGAGGTGGGCCGATTCGCTGCGGCCGATCAGGAAAGTATTGTGTTGATCGAAAGTGAAAGTGCGCCCGGCGTGTGGGCCCGACAGCACTCGTAAGCTAACTCGCATCTTTCATTCCCGGTAGAAGCAGCGGGGCTGCGGCGCTCCTACTTGTAAATCTCCAGGTCGTCGAAGGCCACGAGGTTCTCGTTACTGGAAAAGAAGCCGACGCGCCCGTCTCCGTAACCGGCCAGGTCTGTGATGCTCGTCACGTACTGGCCGTTGATGTAGTAGGAGAGCTGGTCGCCCTTGATCCTCACTTCAATCTGGTTCGAGTTCGTCCCCGAGCGCACGATGGAAGAGCTTGTCCACTTGATGAGCGTCCTGTCCTGGTCTCCGGTTAGATGCATGATCGAGTAGGAAGGGTCGTTGCCGGTGTAGACCAGAAAGCCGTAGCCGACGGGCTCGCCCGATTTGAGCTTGCCGTGGACTACGAGGCCGTAGCCGTAATTCGATGCCGTGCCGTCAACGCTGCGCGTCGTCACGCGAATGGTTCTGTCCTTGGTCGAATAATCACCATCGTTGGGCGAGAGCAGCACGACGTAATTGCCTGTGGTGGCGTGTATGTGGTACTCGCCGTCCTCGTACTTGCTATCGTAAGCCGCCGCGCCTGTGGGCCATTTCTCGACGGAGAAATCGTCGCGGATGACGAGCGTCGAGCCCGTTGAGCCGGAACTGGTATTGCTCGATGTGCTCGACCTGGAATTGGTGTTCGAGGAGGAGCGGCTGCTGTTCCTGCTCGTATTAGCGTTCTTGTCAGCCAAGCTTGCGAGGATGGCTATAAGGACGACCAGGCCGATGCCGAGCACGACGAGCAGGGCCGCGCCGCCCAGTATCCAGGGGAGCACAGACTTTTTGCGCGGCGGCTGTGGGTATCGGCCCTGGGCTTGCGGGCCCGGCGACCACTGCGGCGTCTGCGGCGGTATTTGCGGTGGCGGCTGTTGGCCTTGCGGCGGTACGCGCGGCGGATAGACCTCCGTGGCCGGTTGTGCCGTGTCGCGCGGCGTCGGATAGGCTAGTGTGGCGTTCGGGTCGAAGGAGGAGGGGCCAGTGCCGCCGCCGACGCTCAGCAGCGGAGAGCCGTCGTCCAGGCAGAAGCTCAGGGCGTCGTCCGTGTAGGTGCGACTGCAAGTAGGGCATCGTTTCATCGCGTTTGTTCTCTTAATCTCTTTGACAGGGAAGCCTTAATGTTTTGCCGAAATGTCTTGCCGAAGCCGAGCGGCCAAGCCGAAGAGCCTTAGCGGCCCCGAGCCGAAGGGCCCAAAGCTGAAGCTTACTCGAAGCATTATACGGGATGCGTCTTTGGACTCAAGCCTTGATGACGCTGCCGCAGCGCCCGCAGAAGCGTGTGCCCGCCGGATAGCTCGTGCTGCACGACGAGCAGATGACGCCGAACGGCTGCGGCATCCCTGTCGGCGGCTTAATAGTCGGCGACTTGATCGAAGGCGGAGCGACGGCCGCGCCCGCCATAGTTCCAGGCGGGGCTTGAATGGTCGCGCCGCAGCGTCCGCAGAAGCGTGTGCTCGGCGGATAGATGACTCCGCAGCGCGGGCAGCGTATCCCGCCCGGGGTGGGATGAACGCCTGAGCCTGCGGCGTCAACGGAATGAAAGACTGTGCCGCCGCAGCGCCCGCAGAATCTAACGCCTGCGGCAAAGCGGGCTGAGCATTGAGCGCAGACGACGACGCCGGGCACGCTGCTCGGGCTAATGAGGCTGCCTTCGCCGAGGCTGCCGCCGCGCGAAGGCGAGAGCGGGTTGCTCGGGCTCCCTACGGCGCGCAGGTTAGCCTGTATGATCTGCTCGCTCGAATCGGGGCGAATCTCTATCACGCGCTCGTCGTCGGCGTTGCCCGTCTGCGAGACGCGCAGGACGTGACGGCCCGGAGCGATGGAGGAAAGAATGAGACGGCCCGAGCGCCCGACGCTCCCATGCCGCTCGTCGTCAACATAGACCTCAGCGCCCGTCGGCGCGAGCACCACCACACGCGAATCGCCGCCTTCATCCTCTTCCGACTCGCTGCTTGCAGCCGCCTCGAACTCTTCTATCCAGTCGGCGACCGTGGCGGGCCTCTGTGCCGGGTCTCTCTCAAGCGCGTGCATCACGGCGCGCTGCACCTCCGAAGAGATGTCAGAGCGCAGGTTAGAGAGCGGCTGCGGCGCGTCCATTAGCTTCTGCGTTATCAACTGCGTGAGGTCGCCTGTGAAGGGAGGACGACCCCCCAGCATGTGGTAGGCGATGGTTCCTAAGGCGTAGACATCTGCGCGCGCGTCCAGCTTGATGCCTGGCTGCATCTGCTCAGGGGCCATGTATTCGGGCGTGCCGATGATACCGCGCGAGGCCGGGCCGCTCGCCGAGATGGCTTCGGCCGCAGCCTCCGAGACGATCTTCGCCAACCCGAAGTCTCCGACCTTGACGAAGCCGTCGCTGCCCGAGGGCATGCTCCCGCTCTTCTTGCGCTTCTGCATGATGAAGATGTTGGCGGGCTTCAGGTCGCGATGAAGTATGCCTTCGTCGTGAGCCGCTTCGACTCCGGCCGCCACCTGTCTGAGCAGGGCGAGCGTGCGCTGAACGCTCAGCGTCCCTTCACGGCGAAGCAGGTGGTGCATGGTCTCGCCCTGCACGTACTCCATGACGAGATAGAAGACGCCCTCGTCGGTCTTGCCGAAGTCGGTCACGTCCACGACGTTCGGGTGGCGAATGGAAGCGGCCGTGCGCGCCTCGCGCTCGAAGCGGGCGATGGCTTCGCCCTCCTGCATCTCTTCGGCCGAGAGAATGTCCGGGCGCACTGTCTTGACGGCGACCCGCCTGGTCACAAGGTTTTCGTCGCGCGCCAGATAGACCTGGCCCATAGCGCCGCGCCCGAGCCGTTTTTCCAGCAGGTAACGGGCCGAAAGCAGCGGGCCGCCCGGCAGCGTGTGGCGCGTGTTCGTGCCCTCTTCGGGACAGACCGTGACCTCGTCACTGTAACAACGTTCGCACCGTGGGCATTCGCGCATGATGATCGGGGGCCTTCGTACTTCGGAAAAGAGTTAGGCGGCCGTCCACTATTAACTGGAAAAGAATAAGGCGTCGCACACTCGGGCGTCAAATTAGGCGCGTGAGTGTGCGACGCCCTCGAAAGGTCGTCTCTTGCCAAAGAGCGGGCCGCTTAGCCGGCCGCCGCCCGCTTGTGCGTTTGCTTGGCCGCTTGCAGGCGCACGCCCAGCTCTTCTATCGCTTCGCTCGTCAACACCTGGCGCACGAGGGGAAACAACTCCGTCTCTTCTTCCTCGACGTGATGATCTACGTTCTCGTGCAGCACCTTGAGCTTGGCCGTCCAGGTCTCGTCGTCTACGGGCAGAGCATCCAGCTCGTCGAGCAGTTGCTTGACGACATTGTGCTCCTCGTAAGCCTCAAGCGTGAGTGCGCGCGTCTCGTCAAGCTCCTCTATGGCCGGATAGAAGACCTCCTCTTCGATCTGCGAGTGAATGTCCAGCTCTGTTCTGAGCCGTCCGTACAACTCTTCGCGCGTCTTGACGGCGCGCTCCGTAGTCTCTTCGATCTGTTCAAAGATGCCTGAGACCTTCTCGTGATCTTGCTTCAGCAGTTCAAAAGCGTTCATATTGCGTCCACCCTCCCTAGAATCCGTTCACCCTTCAATGACAATAATGCACGCTAACAGTACGTGCGCTGCCTCTCCTGAACCATTCGGCAATTCGGGTGCCAACGGAGGAAGGGATGAGGGCGGAGGGATGAGGGATGAAAAAAGACAGAAGCTTTTCATTCATCCCTCACCCTGCGGCCCTCATCCCTTTCTTAGAGGTCTATGCAGCACTCTGCGCAGCGTGTGGCCTTGAGGGGGATGGTGGAGAGACAGTGAGGGCAGTCCTTGGTGGTGGGGCCTTCGTCTGTGGCCAGTTTGCTCTTGAGGCGGTTGACGGCGCGGACGAGCAGGAAGACGACGAAGCCTATGATGAAGAAGACGACGATGTCGTTGAGGAGCGCGCCATAGGCTATGACGGGAGCCCCGGCCGCCTTCGCCTCGGCCAGCGACTTGTATTCCGCGTCCGAGAGGTTGATGAACTTGTCCGTGAAATTCACGCGGCCCGTCAAGAGCCCGATGGGAGGCATCAACACGCCGTCCACAAGGGTCGTGACGATCTTGGCGAAGGCCGCGCCGATGACGACCGCCACGGCCAGGTCTATGACGTTCCCGCGCGCGATGAACTCCCTGAACTCCTTGAGCATGACGGTTTCTCCTTTCCAGAGGCGAAGGCTTCGGCTCATGGGCCCAAAGGTCGAACGGCCAGAGCGCCGAGCCCACGCCTTCATAAAACGAAAGATGCAAGCTCGCGCCTGGCCGTCCCGATCGGATCCTTCGGCTTTCCGCGTCCGTGCCGCTTCTTACCGGCACTTGCCGGAATCAGCGCGCGCTTAGGGCGTGGTCGTCGGCGGTGTGCCGAACGAGTAGCTGAAGCCGCCCGAAGCAACGTTCAGAATGATTGAGAGAAGGATCAGAGCAGTCCAGATCAACATGATGTTCCGGATATTCAGCTTGCCTGCGTTCATCCATCCCCAGATGAATGTCCAGATTCCGCAGATCAGGCCGATGATGCCCTGGACGACGCCCCCATTCTGGAAAAGCTTGATGAGCACGATGATAAAGCAGATCAAGCTGCCCAGGCTACAGAGCATAGCCAGCAATCCTAAGACGTTCATATTCTAAGCCTCCGTGTGGTTAATGGTTGAAAGTCCGTACCATGAGCCGCCCCGTGCTGTGCTGACCAAAAGGGTAGCTGCATGTGTGAAAGCGACCGTCCCAGCAGGTTGCGCGCGTCCGGGGCGGCGTACAAAAGACCGATTCGGAGCGCAGTGGACGATGGCCGATGATTTATTGCCCTCCGGGAGGGGTCGCGCTCTTCGACTGTTCGATCAATTGCGTGATGGTATTAACAAGCTCAAAAATATCGCCGGGCTTGGTCATGTAGCCTTGCGCTCCGGCGCGCAAGCCTCTCTCGCGGTCGGATTCATGGGCCGCCGCCGAGTAGAAGAGAATCGGCGTGAAGGGGTCTAGACGGCGAATATGGCGGCACACCTCGACGCCCGTCCCGTCCGGGAAGAGGCTGCTCAAGAGGTAAAGGTCGAACGGCTTACGACCGATGAGGCGCAAGCTGTCGGTGACGGTCTTGGCCGCCTCGACCTCATAGTCGGACTGCCCGAGCAGGTGGCTGAGCAGGTATCTGGTATCGTCGTGGTCTTCGGCGCAGAAGACGCGGCGTTTAATTGTCTGCATTCAAAGTCCGGGTCAAAAGCTGCTCCTCGGTCGGAGCCGGCTTCAAATAGATTCTCTGGGAGCGGCAGGCGTAACAACAGGGGCCGCCGCCTTCAATCGCCCTTGATGGTTGATCTTTCAGGTAAGGCTATTGGCGGGGCGAGGCTCGTCGCCCGCGCAAAATATGGCGCGCACATTAGCACAGGTCGCAGCCATAGACAAGATATTTTACCTGCTCGCTTGGGCCACGGCCCCAGCCCCGCAATCGGCTACAGTTCCCTCAATTTTTCTTGATTTTATCGCATAGTTATGCGAGTTTTGGCCGGTGCGGCATCCCGTCCCGGCGACAAACTGCTTTTTCGCTCCGGATGGCTCTTTCGGCGACAGGGGAAAATTCTACCGGCATGAAATTAGAGACCAAGCGGCCCGGCGTCAAGCCACTCATACTGCTAGTCTGCCTGTTCTGCTCCGTAGCGGCCGGACGCGCTCAAACGGCGACGGCCGGCATCACCATTGACGCAGGCAAAGTCGAAGGGCCCGTCAGCCCTCTGCTCTACGGCCAGTTCGCCGAGTTCATGTTCGAGAACATCAAGGGCGGACTCCACGCCGAGCTGATTCGCAATCGCAGCTTCGAGGAGGCGGCCAACCACCTGGGGCTCTCGCGCCACTGGGAGCGTTATCCGGACGACCGCAATGACGATTACGGTCTCAATTTTCGCCTGGACGAGAAGGTCTCTTATCCCGTGAAGAAAAGGGAAGGGGCCGAGCCTGTTGAGCATTCGACCTGGGTCGAGGCGGGCGACGGCGTGATCCCCAGGCATGGCTTCTATCAGAGCCGCATCCCCGTGGAGAGCGGGCAGGAATATCGCGGCTATCTCTGGCTGAGAAGCGAAGGCTATAGTGGGCCCATCACGGTCTCGCTCGAACGTGACGTGACGGGCGGCGAGGTTTATGCCGAAACCGTCCTCGGTCAAGTCACACAAGTCGCCGGAGAATGGCGCAGGTACGAATTTACGCTCAGGCCGACGAAGAGCGACCCGCTCGCGCGCTTCTGTATTCTCTTCGGCGGGCGGGGCCGTCTCTGGGTAGATCAGGTCTCGCTCATGCCGGCTACGGCCGTTGACGGTGTGCGCCGCGATGTCCTTGAGCGAGTGCGGGCGCTCAGGCCGGCCTTCGTGCGCTGGCCCGGCGGCAATGTCGCGCAGGATTATCACTGGCTCTGGGGCGTTGGCCCACGCGACGAGCGCGTGACGTGGGTCAATCTTTCGTGGAAGAACGAGCCGGAGCCGAGCGACTTCGGCACGGACGAATACATACAGTTCTGCCGCAACACGGGCGCGGAGCCTTCGATCACGGTCAACGTCGAGGGGCGCGGCGCGACGCCTGAAGAGGCCGCCGCATGGGTCGAATATTGCAACGGCGCGCCGACGACCAGGTACGGCGCTTTGCGCGCAGAGGGCGGCCACCCAGCCCCGTACAACGTGCGCTACTGGGAGGTAGGCAACGAGATTTGGGGCAGTTGGGTGCGCGGCCATTCCGACGCAGAGACCTACGCGCGCAACTTCAATCGCTACGCGAAGGCCATGCGCGCCGTAGACCCCACGATCAAGCTCATAGCCGTCGGCGACAACGACATGCGTTGGAATCGCACAGTGCTTGCACGCTCCGGTGAAGGGATAGATTACCTGGCCATACATCATTACTACGGTCGGCGCGAGATGAAGGGCGACGCGCTCAACCTGATGGCGCGCCCGCTCCATTACGAGCGTTTCTACCGGGAGGTCGCGCAGTTGATAAGAGAGTTGGTGCCGAGCAGAGACTTGCGCCTTGCCATCAACGAGTGGGGGTTGGATTTGCCGGTCGAGCGACAGTATTCTATGGAATCGGCCCTCTATGGCGCGCGCCTGATGAACGTCTTCGAGCGTTCGGGCCACATCGTCGGCATGAGCGCCGTCTCGGACTTAATCAATGGCTGGCCCGGCGGCATCATACAGGCGAGCCGCCACGCCCTGTTTGTAACGCCGACCTACTGGGCCAACGCTCTCTATAGCAACCACACCGGCACGAGCCGTTTGAGCACGCAGGTCTTGAGCCCGACCTTCGATACGACGCTCGAAGGCAAGGGCGTCCCGTGGCTCGACGTTGTCACGACCCGCTCGACGGACGGGAAGCGGATTTATATTAAAGCCGTCAATACCAACCCGGGCGCGGCCTTGAGAACCAGCATTACTGTCAAAGGCGTCGCCGGCTTGCGGCCGCAGGCCGAGATCGAGACGCTTACGGCCGCATCGCTCTCAGCCTTCAATAGCTTTACGACGCCCGACGCCGTCGGCGTCCGCAGTAAGAGCATCACGGCCGGGCCAAGCTTTACGGTCGAGCTGCCGAAGCATTCCGTCTCCGTCATTACATTGAACGTGAATTGAAGAGTAGAGGGAGTCTGACGTTGGTTGATCTCGAACAGTTGCGAGACAAGTTCAGGAGTCTGTACGGCGCGCAGCCGCGCCTGTTCAGCGCGCCCGGACGCGTCAACCTGATCGGCGAGCACACGGATTATAACGACGGCTTCGTGCTGCCGATGGCGATTGACCGCGAGACCGTTGTGGCCGCCTCGGCGCGCGACGACCGTGTGGTGCGCGTCTATTCGCTCAACGTGGACGAGTCAGGCGAATTCAATCTGGACGAGCCCGGACGGGGGTTGCGCGGTATCTGGCTCGATTACGTCGAAGGCGTGGCGCGTGTGCTCGAATCGCGCGGCGCGCTCCTCGGCGGCGCGAGCCTGGCCATCTCGTCAAGCGTTCCGGCCGGAGCGGGTCTCTCATCTTCGGCCGCGCTGGAGATTTCCGTGGGGCTCAGCCTGGTCGCTCTGTCCGGCGCGAATGTCGAGAGGGTCGCGCTCGCGCTCGCCGGACAGCAGGCCGAGCATACTTTCGTCGGAACCAAGAGCGGCATCATGGATCAACTGATCGCGACGATGGGGCGTCGCGGCCACGCGCTCTTGATAGATTGCCGCTCGCTCAGCATAGAGGCGATCCCGATGAATATGGAAGGCGTCTCGGTCGCCGTCTGTGACACGCGCGTCAAGCACGAGCTATCTTCTTCGGAATATAACAAGCGTCGTGCCGAGTGTGAGCGGGGAGTCGAGCTGCTCAGGGAAGTGCTGCCGGGCATTCGCGCGCTGCGCGACGTGAGCCCGGAACAGCTCGCGCGGTACGAAGAGCGGCTGCCTGAGCCAGTTCGCCGCCGCTGCCGCCATGTCGTGACGGAGAACGCTCGCACGCTCGGCGCGGCCGAAGCCCTGCGCACGGGCGACCTCTTGACGATGGGCCAACTGATGGCCGCCTCGCACCGCTCGCTGCGCGACGATTACGAGGTCAGCTCAAGGGAACTGGACGCGCTCGTCGAGATCGCCGGTCGCCTGAGCGGGGTGCTCGGTGCGCGCATGACGGGCGGCGGCTTCGGCGGCTGCACAGTCAACCTCGTCCGCCGAGACGCGCTCGCAGAGTTCCGTGAGGTCGTCACGCGCGAATACCATCTGGCCACAGGCATTCAAACCGACATCTACGTCGTCGAGGCCAGCGACGGCGCAAAGGAAATAGGGATGAGGGATGAATGAAAGACAGGCTGCTTTTCTTTCATCCCTCATCCCTTCGAGCTTATGCGGATCAAAGATGTGGCGCGGGAGGCGGGCGTCTCGACGGCGACCGTTTCGCACGTCATCAACAATACCAGGTACGTATCGGACGAGACGCGCGAGAAGGTGCTGCGCGCCATAGAGCTGTGCAATTACTATCCGAACGCTCACGCGCGCAGCCTCGCTTCCGGCCGCAGCCAGATGCTCGGAGTCCTGGTCTCGGACATCTCCAACCCTTTCTTTCCGGAGCTGGTGAAGAGCATCGAGGCGGCTGCCTTCGAGCGCGGCTACGATGTGCTGCTGCTCAACACCAATTATGATGCCGAGCGCACGCTGCGTTACGTGCAGCGGATCATCCAGCGCAAGGTCGCCGGCGTGGCGCTGATGACTTCCGAGCTTGACTGCGCGCTCATAAGCGAGCTGGCGCGCTGTCACATCTCCGTAGTCTTCCTCGATCTGGGCACGAAGGGCATCTGCATGAGTAACCTGGTGGTGGATTACGGAGCGGGCATCGAAGAGGCCGTGCGCCACCTGGTCGAGCGCGGCCACCGTCGCATAGCTTACATCGGCGGGCCCACGCGCCTGCGCTCGTCCATCAAAAGACTTGAGGCTTTTCGCGATTCCGCGCGGCGTCATCTTCCCCGTGGGCCAGAGCCCTCCATTTACGAAGGGGATTTCCGGCTCGAAGGCGGGATACGGTCGGCGCGCGCCGTCCTGACTGAAAAGCCGCGTCCGACGGCCATCGTCGCCGCCAACGACATGATGGCCCTCGGCGTGATGCGCGAGTGCCGTGCCTCCGGCCTCTCGATTCCGCACGACATCTCCGTGATCGGGTTCGACGACATAGCCTTCGCCGAGCTGGCAGACCCTTCGCTCACGACCGTCTGCCTGCCGCGCGACGAGCTGGGCCAGAAGGCCATCGAGGCTTTGATGACGACGATAGAGCACCCGGAGCAGGAAGGCGTAGACGTGCATATCGCGACGCATCTGGTCGAGCGCAACTCGACGGGCTTCGTCCTCACGGCCGAAGAGTAACAAGAGAGCCGGTCTCTCTGGTGGCAGACACGTTCGCCCAACCCAGCCCTTCCGAAAACCTGTTGACACTCTCGGGCCGGAGCTTTACTCTCAACTTTGTAGTCAAGGGCAAACTGGCCTTGAGTCTCCCACGCCCATTGGCCATCAGTACTCGAACCACGAAGGGTTTGAGGGCAGTCTCTTGATTTTCCCGACCAGCAAGAGTCATGTTCTCCGCGTGGGATACTATCAATAGGAATCGGCGCGTGAGCCCGCGCTACAGGGCCCGTCTGCCCGTCAGCGTCTCTCTGGTCGAGCCGGACACGGAAGAGAGCCGGTGGCCGAGCGTGCTCGCCTATACGCGAGACGTGAGCCGGGAAGGGATGTCCATCATCCTCCTGTCGCCGCGCCTCGGCTGCCATGAGCTTAATAAAGGCGACTACAACTTCCAGATAATCCTCGCCGTCTCAAGCGAAGCGAGCGTCCGCGTCACTGCCCGGCTGGTACACTGCGGAGTCTTCAACGAAGACGAAGCCGGAGCAGGCTACCTGGTCGGCGTGAAGATCGAAGAGATCGGCCCTGAAGACCGCCTGCTCTACGACGAATTCATCGGCGGCCTTCGGTAATTTACTAAGACTTCTTTCGCATCTCATCGACTATCCTTTCAATCCCCTCTGAGACATTGCGCCAGGCAGAGTCCTTGTCCGTCCAGGTCATCACAGCCTTCCCGTCTTTGGGCAGGGCTTGCAGCTTGGCGAAAGGGGCCTTTTGCCAGTTAACGTCGCGCACTATGACGGGAACCACGCGCGCCTCTCCTCTCTGATAACGCTCTATGGCTCGCGCCATCTCCTTCTCATAACAGTAGTCGGATGCGATGAAGTCGGCGCTGATGAGCAGCAGAATGATGTCTGCGCGTTCCAGGTTTTCGTCTATGCGCTGCTTCCAATCATCGCCCGCTTCGATCTTACGGTCGTTCCAGGTCTCGATCAGCCCCTGGCGTTGCAGGAGCTTGAGGTGAGTTTCCAGCTCGTTACGCAGGCTCTCGTCTCTGTGTGAATAGCTGTAGAACAATCGCACTCCCTGCTTTCGCTCATCAACCGTCCTCTCCCTTCTGCGTGTCCCTTCGAGGTCTACGCCGTTAAGCAACTCGTTAACCTTCAATTCAATTACGTCGTCTCCGGCCACTTCGGTAAACTGGCGGACGCCGCGCGTCTCCATCACTAACAACTTTTTGTAGGGCACGATCAAGCTGAGATGGCTCGGGACAGGCACCATCTCCTGCGGCTGCAAATTTCGTATGTCTCGATGAATGCGGTCGAAATCCGAACGGATGACGGCAAGCAGTCGGCGGCGACCGGACTGCGAGCCGTTGACGGAGATAAAGACCTGCTTGTCCTGCACGTCGGCTTTGACCAGCGCGCGGTTCTCCTCGAACTTCAGAATGACGCCCGTACGCCAGCGCGGCAGCCCCTCGCTCAACGCGTGTGTGCGGACGATGAAGCGCGGCAGCAACCCTTCCGGCAGCACCGGATAATGATATTGAAAATTGAGACACTCTTCGGGCTTGAACTTCGCCGCCTCGATGGACTCCTGTTTGTCCAGCAGCTCTGGTATCAGGTAATGCGTCTCCTCGTCAGGGAAGCTGAAGCACAACTCGAATTTCTTCATCAGGTCGAAGAGGAAGAGGTGCATCCGGGCCGGGTACTGCCTGCCGTCCAGAATATGGGAGAGATCACGCAGCCGAATCTCTCCCTTTTGCCTCTCCAACCTCTCCGAGTTCAGGATTTTGTAGATGCCGTTTGTGACCCAGTGCGGATTCAAGACGTGCGTGTCCTGCAATCTGGGATCGTCTTTGTAGTTGAGCGCGATGCCGAGGCTGTGCAGATAAGAGGCGAGCAACTCCTGCGCGGATTCGTCTTTTTCGCCGAGCTTCGCGCATTCCCTGCGATATTCGTCGAAGCTCAGAAAGTTCTTCTTTATCCCCGCCAGCTTATCCTTGATCGAGAACCAGTTGGCCGGGAACGCGTCCCGCAGATGTTCCAGGCGATCCGTCTCCCGCTCGATAATTTTCCTGAGTTGCTCAAGGCCGGTTCCATCCTCGCAATCCGTCTTCACAAACTCGCGTATGCTCGGATATTTCTGTTGCAGGGCGCGACGATTCACGTCAAAGGGATGCTCTTTAATCTTATTCAAGACGACGATGACGGGCGATTCGCTGCCGAAGCTCTCGATCAGCTTGAGCCAGTATTCCGCGTCTGCGTCTTCGCCACCCTCGCGCCCGTTTAGCACCAGCAGGTAGAGACTTCGCTGCGTCAGAAAGAACTGGTGCGTCGCGTGCATGATCTCCTGCCCGCCGAAATCCCACACGTTCAGCCGCACCTCCTCATCCGGTTTGAGCCGGAACTTCCATTCGGTAATCCTGATGCCCTCGGTCTTCTTCTCCTCCCTGAAAAGGTCGTGTAACAGCCGGTTGACAATCGAAGTCTTGCCCACCCCGCCGCGCCCCACAAGAATAAGCTTCGCCTCATTCAAAGGCCGCTTCCCGCCATGCAGCCGAAAGTAATATTCAAGAATCTCTTCAGGGCGAGCAGTTTTTCCGCCCCCAAACTGCTCCCAAGTAGCTCCTAATACTTCTGCTGGCAGTCCAAGCCTGTCGTTCCCATGAAGGTAAAGCAGCTCCAAAAACTTAAGATTTTTGAGCGCTTCCGGCAAGCGTATTAACTCATTCCGGTCAAGGTATAAAATCCGAAGCCGGGATAACCGGCCGATGGATCGTGGTAACTCCGTCAGCTTGTTTCCGGAGAGCCATAGAACATTAAGCTTGGACAACTGGCCGATAGATTCCGGCAGTGCCCTTAATTGATTGGCATCAAGGTACAGTGTCTCAAGCTGGGACAACTGGCTGATAGATTCCGGTAGATTCCTCAATTTGTTTCCAGTAAGGTTCAGTTCCTCAAGTTGAGATAATTGGCCGATGGATTCCGGTAACTTCTTTAGTTGGTTACCGAGGAGCGCCAAAGTTCGCAGCCGGGACAACTGGCTGATAGATTCCGGTAACTCACTTAATTGGTTAAGCTCAAGGTTCAGTGTCTCAAGCTGAGACAACTGGCCGATGGATTCTGGTAACTCGGTCAACGCTAAACCAGATAAGTCCAATTCAACTGCACGGCTCCTGCGAGCATCTTCGATGCGAGCTAACGCTTCGGATGCTTTATCCGACAGCGGTCTTTGTTGATCGGGATGTTCATTCATAAATAGTGCTCGATTGATGAGTTGAGAAAGATAACGTGAGGCCAACGAGGCTGCTCGTCGGCTGGAAACAAGATGGAGCGGGTAAATTATTCCTGTGAAGGATTAAATGTCAATGAGTTCGACCTCTGGTTTTTGCGCCCGAACTCGACCTGTGCAATAATTCAAGCCGCGCGCCTGTAGCTCAGCGGATAGAGCACCTGCCTCCGGAGCAGGGGGCCGCAGGTTCAATTCCTGCCAGGCGCATCTTTATCTTCCACTCTTCGACACATAGGCTCACCGCCTACCAGCAACAACTATTAGTGACGGGCCCGAAATCTGTGCGCTTACGTACAGACTCGGACGGGGCTGCTTGGTATGTTATCGCTATCCATCAGGCCAGTTTGTTGCGGACTTGAAATATTGGAGCCGCAGTACCTTGCCTGCTACCTTTCTTGAGACTTCCCCCGCGGACAAAATAGAAGGAACGAGGTGGAGATAGTCATGAATTCAAAGCTTTCGGAAGTAGTCAAAGCAGTGATCGGCTCGGTGCTGATACTTGCCGGGGTACTAGTGGTTCTCGGGCAGGGAGGACAGGGGACGCAGAACACCAACCAGAACGACAACCGGCCCGGAGTCCGGCGCGGGCGCAACCCTGACCCCGGCACGCCACGCGGGCCCGTCAATCGGAACGATAACTCGAACCAGAACACCAACGGGAACTGGAACACCAATGCCAACGGTAATTGGAACACGAACACAAACACAAATACCAATACCAACGCCAACGGGAATACCAATAGCAACACCAACACGAATGCTAACGGGAATACCAACGGCAACGGCAATACCGGCGGCAACATGAACGGCAATACCAACACAAACACCAACACAAACACCAATACAAATGCCAATGGCAATGTGAACACCAATACGAACACCAATGCCAACGGCAACACCAACAGGGGCAACCCTGATCCGGGCACACCGCGCAGAGTCCGGCGCGGGCGCAATCCTGACCCTGGCACGCCGCGTGGGCCCATCAACAGCAACAACGGCAACACCAATGGCAACTCCAACGGCAATACGAATGGCAATACCACTCCGCGCTAAGCCGGCGCTGCCGTAGCAACAGTTGATTAAACCCGAAGCCCCTTGTTCCGCGTGTGACGGGACAAGGGGCTTCGTTAATCTGCGCGCATGTATAAGAAGTGCGCTCTTTAGTCTCGCTCAGCCGATCGCATTGTGTATCAACTCTATGATGAAGTAAGCGAGGGCGGCGATGATGGCCGAGGCCGGGATGGTCAAAACCCAGGCCCAGACGATGCGGCCCGCCACGCCCCACTTGACAGCCGTCAGGCGACGCGTCGCCCCGACACCGACGATGGCCCCCGTGATCGTGTGCGTGGTCGAGACGGGAATCCCCGCATAGGTCGCGCCGAAGAGCGTCAGCGCGCCCGCCGTCTCCGCGCAGAAGCCGCCCACGGGCTTGAGCTTCGTGATCTTCGAGCCCATCGTATGCACTATGCGCCACCCGCCCGAGAGCGTGCCGAGGCCGATTGCCGCATGCGCCGTCAGCACGACCCAGGTGGGAATGTCCGGCAAGGAGCCTTGCGGCCCGGAGTTCAGCATGCCGCCCGCGACGAGCACGGCCGTGATGATGCCCATCGTCTTCTGCGCGTCGTTGCCGCCGTGGCCCAGCGAGTAGGATGCGGCAGAGAGCAACTGCCCCCGCCGGAAGGTCGAATCAACCTGGCTCGGAGACCAGCGCCGGAAAATCCAGTAGACTAAGACCATCAGGGTGAAGCCCGTGAGCATTCCTAAGAGCGGCGAGGCGACGATAAAGCTGATCGTCTTAATCCAGCCCTCAGGCTTGAGCAGACCGGCGACGCTCCTGTAGGCGGCGATGGCCGCGCCAGCATAGCCGCCGATCAGCGCGTGCGAGCTGGAAGTCGGAAGCCCCAGATACCAGGTGATTAAATTCCAGATGATCGCCCCCAACAACCCCGCCAGCAGGACGTAGAGCCGCAAATCCTCCGCGATGAGGCTGATGTTGACCAGGTCGCCGCCGATGGTCTTGGCGACGTGCGTGCCGAAAATCAGGAAGGCGACGAAATTAAAAAAGGCCGCCCAGATAACGGCGACGCCCGGCGAAAGCACGCGAGTCGAAACGACCGTCGCGATAGAGTTGGCAGCATCATGAAAGCCATTGATGTAATCGAAGACGAGCGCGACGAAGATAATCAGAATGACGAACGCGAATGTGATGTTCATAAGATAGCTACGAGCGTTCAACGCTCAGCGCTCAGCCAGCAGTTGAAAGCTGATCGCCGATAGCCGAACGCTCAGGTGTGCTTGATAATCACGCTTTCGATAATGTTGGCGACGTTCTCGCAGCGGTCAACGGCCGACTCCAATTTCTCGTAGATGTCCTTCCACTTGATGACGATCAGCGGGTCGGTCGCATTCTGAAAGAGTTCTGCGATGGCCCTGTGGTAAATATCGTCGCCCTCGTTTTCCAGGCGGTGAAGCTCTACGAGTCGGGGGGTGATGCCGTTGGGGCGCTCAAGCGTCTTGACTATCTCGTGCAGCTCGACGGCCATGCGTTGAATCACGTCGGCCAGGTTGCGCGCATGCACTGTGCTCTCGCGCACGCCGTACATCACCATCGTCAGGGCGGAATCGTCTATCAGATCGACTATGTCGTCGAGCGCGCTCGACATCAGGTAGATGTCTTCGCGGTCGAAAGGCGTGATGAAAGACTTGTTGAGGCGCGTCGAGACCGTGTGCGTCAGCTCGTCGCACTCATGCTCTATGGCCTTGATGCGACGGGCGTGCTCCTCGTAATCTCCGTCGCGGTCGTTGACCATCTCGACAAGCACGCGCGAGGCGTCATAGATATAGGAAGTCATTCGCGAAAAGAGCGCAAAATACTGCTCTTCTCTGGGCAGAAAATTAAATAGTGGCATGAGAAATTCCTGCTCCGTTGTAGTAGCTGAATAATTATAAAGAGAGGGCACTATAGTCGAACTGCCGAGGCATTGTCTATACCAAACCGCACGCCCGCAGAGGGGGCGCGACCCGGGGCCGGACGCGCCCGAAGCCTTTTCGGTGCGCCGCCACCCGTCTTGTCGCCGCACTCGTCTTCGTCGTATTCTCAAGGCTTGTGCCTGAAGAGGGAAGCGCCGCCCTCCGCGCAAGCGCCTTTTGAGCTACCATGACTGAAGATAAACATTTCGGACAGGTCGTTGACCTTTTGCGGATGGAGTCGGAGGCCATCGCGCGGACGGCCGAGCGGCTCGGGCGCGCAGAGGTCGAGCGCGCCGTCCGCCTCATGTCAGGCTGTCGCGGCAAAGTAGTGCTGGTGGGCCTGGGCAAATCAGCCATCATCGCGCAGAAGATCGCCGCGACCATGACCAGCACGGGCACGGCAGCCATCTACCTGCACGCCTCGGACGCGCTGCACGGCGGGCTCGGCATCATCTGCGCGGATGATGTCCTGGTGGCGATCAGTAACAGCGGCGAGACGGACGAGGTCGTGGCGATGCTGCCTTTCCTGAAACAGAGGGGCGTGCAGATTATCGCGCTCGTCGGAAACCTCAACTCGACGCTCGCGCGGCGCGCAGACGTAGTGCTCGACGCTTCCGTTGACCAGGAAGCCTGCCCCTTCAACCTCGCGCCGACCGCCAGCACGACTGTCGCGCTCGCCATCGGCGATGCGCTCGCGATGACGCTGATGCAGGTCAGGGGGTTAACGCCTGACGATTTCGCCGTCAATCATCCGGGCGGCCGTCTCGGAAAGCGCCTGACGCTCAGGGTCGCAGACCTGATGCACACGGGGCACGATAACCCGACCATCCCGGCGGGCTCGCCCTGGCTCGAAGTGGTCACGTCAATCAGCCGTGGGGCGCTCGGCGCGGTCAACGTCGTGGACGGCGCGGGCCGCCTCGTAGGCATTATCACGGACGGCGACCTGCGGCGCGCGCTCCAATCCGTCAAGCGTGAGAGCTGGGAGACCTTAACGAGCGACGCGATTATGACGCGCAACCCCGTCGTCGCCGAGCCGAACCTTTTAGCTTACGAGGCACTGCGCCTGATGGAAGATCGCCCGTCGCAAATCTCCGTCCTGCCCGTAGTGGACGAAGGACGCGTCTGCGTGGGCCTGATTCGACTGCACGACATAGTACGCAGCGGCCTGTGACCCCTGGAAAAAGCTTTTCCTTCAAGATGGCTCTCCCCGGAGGGGCCCTGACTTGCAGCGCAAGTTATCCTTGGGCTAACGTCTCTCCACCTGGCCGCTTCGGCGGGCGGCGGCCAAATGTTTTCCGTTTCAATGACCATCAGGGGAGAGAGAAACGCTATGTGCAAGCGCAGGAAGTCGCCTCTATTGAGCTTTATTCTCTGTCTGGGCGTGGGCGCAAGCCTCTGCTTTCCCGCATCGGCCCAGGCTCAAACACAGAACAAGACGCGCCCGCGACAGGCGACCCGGACGGCTCCTGCCAACGCTTCCGCCGCTGTCCCGGCGGCCGAAGCCACCATCACGCTCAACGAGCCGTTTCTGAACGCGCTGCTCGAAGCCATGTTCACGCGGCTCGGCGCGCCCTCGTTTCCGCTCTCGCTCGCGAGCACAAAAGAGACGGTGGGCACGAGCTTGGGCCCAGGCGTAAACGCTCTCTCTGCGACCGGCCAGTGCCCGAGCGTCGTCCGTCTTGAGCGAGAGATGAGCGGCGTCAAGACCGCCGTCCACTTCGAGCAGGGACGGATTGTCGCTCCCCTGGCCTTCTCCGGCTCCTACAGCGTGCTGCTCCTCGGGTGCATGAATTTTCAGGGCTGGGCCGAGACGGTCATCAATCTGGATTTCAACCGCGAGCGACAGGTCTTGAGCGCGCGCGTTGACGTGCAGGACATACATCTGAACGGCATCCCGACGCTGGCCAACGGCGTCGTCGTCAACCTCGTCCAGAACTCCCTGGACAGTCGCATCAATCCGGTCGAAATCCTACAGGCCGCGCAGCTCACAGCGCGCCTGCCGATCACGGCTGCGGGCGGCGCGCTGCGGCTGCGTGCCAGAGAAGTGCGCCCCGAAATCCTTCCCGGCTCTTTGCGCCTGCACATTAATTACGAGTTCGTGAGCGATAAATAGCTTCGCCGCAGATTTTTGTTGACAGGCAAGGTGAGAGAAAACGGCGCGAGACTTATCTGCGTCGCCGCGCGAGCGTGACGAAGGCTATGCCCAGGATCAACAGCGGCGGCACTGACCAGAACGTACCGAGATTCGCCACCCTCTTCAGATTGAGAACGGCCAGGACTGCCGCCGCTATCAGCAGGACGATTCCGATCAAACGTAGGGCCGTAGGTGACACGCGTTTCCATCTCCTTTGAGTTAGCTGACTACTTGAAGGCTCCTGCGCTCAAAACCTGATGCAAGTGCTTGGCCTGCGCAAGTCCGGGTAGAGATCGGCCGGATAGGACGCTTTGCGTGGGTGGGCCCAGTCGGCGCGCTGCCATGTCGAGCCGTCCGCATAGTCAACTCGGTTGATAACTATCTTTGAAGAGAGACCGTCGCCGTTGCCCACGTCGAGGGCCGCCGCGTTGACTTGATAATCTCAAGATCGGCGTTGTCCCCAACCTTCTCCTGCTTCTGGGCCGCAGCGGCGGAAGGCAGCAGCGCGATGATTAAAGCGCACAGCAGTTCCTTCATACTTCACCCTCTCCTTTTAAGTTGAAGTTTAGACGCCGACCATCTGCTTGTCCAAGTTTTGATGAACGGGCATGTCTATGATCTCCCAGGCCGTGCGCTGGCGCAGCAGCTTGCTCATCAAAGTCGCATGAAGAATGTGGCCGCTGCGCTCTGCCCGAACGCGCCCGAGTATTGGCATGCCTAAGAGGGCCAGGTCGCCGACGATGTCCAGAATCTTGTGGCGCACGAACTCGTCCGGAAAGCGCAAGGGCGTTTCGTTGAGCATCCCTTCGGGTGTGAGCACAATCGCATTATCGAGCGAGCCGCCGCGTATCAGGTTGGCCCGCCGCAGGGCTTCTATCTCTTCCGTAAAGCCGAAGGTGCGCGCCGGGGAAATCTCGCGCCCGAAGGCTCCGTTCTTCATCTCGAAATAGAGCTGCTGGCGGCGGATCATCGGGTGAGGGAAATCTATCATGCAATCTATCTCGAAGGTCTCCGAGGGCTCGATACGGATGCGGCGCGGGCCCTGCTCGACCGAGACTGTCTCTCTCACCAGGAGGGCGCGACGCGCGAGCGGCTGCGCGACCACACCGGCGCGCTCGATCATCTCCGTGAAAGCCTCGGATGAGCCGTCCATGATGGGCAGCTCAAGGTTATCGACTTCGATATAAGCATTGTCCACGCCCGAGCCGCGCAAAGCGGCCAGCAGATGCTCGACCGTCGAGAGCATGACGCCCGTGCGCATCAGGGTCGTCGCGTAACTGCAATGCGCGACCGACTCGACCGTGGCCGCAATCTCGAAGCCGCCGAGGTCTGTCCGAACGAAGACGTAGCCTGTGTCGGGCGGGGCCGGGAGGAGGCGAAGCTGAACCGTAACTGCCGTGTGGAGCCCCGTACCGCTGGTCTCGGCGGGCTTTGCCAGTGTCGTCTGTTTAATCAAAAGTTTGTTCCGAGCCTTTCATCGTCGTCCCTGTCCAGGCGGAAAGAGGCGACGCCCGATGCTGGAAAAGCGATAAATAGTTCGCAAGACTCATGCCGGAAAGCCCCAGGCGCGTGCACGCCAAGCCTGCCCGTGCAGACGGACGGAAGAGCATCGAACCCGTAGGAGAGCTGCGCGGCGAAGCACTCAAGCCCTATTTAAAAGGGGTTTGAGCCACGGCGGCTACTTTTACGCCGGCCAGCCCGGTTCCGGATTTGAGACGCCTTGAAAGACCTCATCGGTTGTCTTTCCGCAACCCTTTGGGCCAACCCCCCTGTCGCCTCAAAGCAACGAACCCGCAGCACAGGTGAGGCGCGAGCGCAACACAGAAGGGATGAGGGCGGAGGGCCGCAGGGATGAAGAAAAAGCTTTCAAGCCTGGGAAGCATTCCGTTCATCCCTCCGCCCTCATCCCTTACTTGTCACGCGTGGCCCGTTTCTTTATCATCAATTTACAATGGCACGAAAACAATCTACGACGCCCGCAACGCCCACAGAGAGGGTCTATCTGATAGACTCTATGTCGCACATCTTTCGCGCCTTCTTCGCGCCGATGGGGGGGCGCATGGAGCCCTTGACCAATACGCAGGGGCAGGTGACGCAAGCCGTCTTCGTCTTCACGAACATGCTGCGCAAGCTCCTGGCAGACGAGCGCCCGCATTACATCGCGGCCGTCTTTGAGTCGGGCGAGAAGACCTTTCGCCACGAGACCTTTACCGAATACAAGGCGCATCGCACGGAGATGCCGGATGATCTCTCCTCGCAGTTGCCTTACATCATGAGGGTCTGCGAGGTCTACAACATCCCGATCCTGAACTCGCCCGGATTCGAGGCCGACGACGTGATCGGCACGCTCGCCCTCAAGGCTGCCGAGCGCGGCCTGCAAGCCGTCATCGTCTCGAACGATAAAGACATGTGCCAGCTCGTGCGTGACCCGTGGATTATCTGCATGCGCCAGAACTCGCAGAACGTCAAGCGCAAGGAGCCCGTGCCGCCCGTCGAATGGTGCGACGAAGCCTGGGTCGAGAATAAGTTCGGCGTCCCGCCCTCGCAGATCATAGACCTCCTGGGCCTGATGGGCGACGCCGTGGACAACATTCCGGGCGCGCCCGGCATCGGGGCCAAAGGGGCTGTCCAGATCGTCAAGCAGTTCGGCTCCGTTGAGAACGCGCTCAAGGGCTGGGAAGAGGTCAAGCACAAGACCTATCGCGAGTCGCTGCGGGATAATGCAGACCTCATCCGCCAATCGCGCGAGCTGGCGACGATCCGCACGGACGTGCCCATCGAGCTTGACCTGGAAAAGCTGAAGTGTCGGCCGCCTGATCGCGCCGCCGCTTACCAGCTTTTTCGGGAGCTGGAATTCCAATCGCTCACGCGCGAATTCTCCGACGCCGCCACGGCCGCGACGGGCGGCGAGGCTGCCGGCCCGCGCCGCTATCGCATCATTCGCAAGCGCGCAGAGCTTGACACGCTCGTCCGCTCTCTCTGGGAAGCAGAGCACTGGGGCTTTGCCCTCGCGGATTCGACGCCCGCCGGGGCCGGGCAGCAGGGCGGCGGCGCGCGCTCCCTTGAAAGCCGTGCGACAGGCATCAGCATCTCTACGGCGGCGGGGGCAAGCGCCTACGTCGATCTGGAAAACTTCGAGGATAGCGCGGAGGCCGCAGTGGGCCCACTGCGCGACGTGCTGGCCAACGGCCTGCTGGCGAAGTCCGTGCACGACCTGAAGCGAGCCGTCGCGCTGCTTGAGCCCTACCGGATAGAGCCCGAGGGCGTCACGGACGATACGCTCCTGGCCGCTTACCTCTTAGACCCCATTCGCAGCAAGTATGAGCTGAGTGACCTGGCGCGCGAGGCCGTCGGCTGGGAGGGCGCTGGCGACGCGCCCGACGGTTGGACTGCCGAGCAGTGGCGCACGGCCGAAGCGGCAGACCTCACGGCGCAGGTCGCAGATGTCCTGCACTCTCGGCTGCTCGAACAGGGACTCGAATCTATCTACAACGAGATCGAGCTGCCGCTCGCGCCCCTGCTTCACCGCATGGAGCGCGCGGGCCTGAGAGTGGACACAAAGGTTCTCTCGGAGCTTTCAAAATACCTGGGCAAAGAGCTGGAAAAGCTGACGAAGAAAATCTACAAGGTCGCGGGCCGAGAGTTTAAGATCAACTCGCCCAAGCAGGTCGGCGATGTCCTTGAGGAGTTGAACATCAGCTCGGGCCGGAAGACTTCGACCGGAAGAGTCTCGACGAGCAAAGCCGTGCTGGAAGAGTTGGCCCAAACCTATGAGCTGCCGCGACTCATCATCGAATATCGCGAGCTTGATAAGCTGAAGACAGTCTATACGGACGCGCTGCCCTCGCAGCTTGGGCCCGACGGGCGCATTCACGGCCAGTTGAACCAGACTGTGACGGCAACGGGCAGACTCTCTTCGAGCGAGCCGAACCTGCAAAACATTCCCATACGCACGGAGCTTGGACGCCGCATCCGCAAGGCTTTCGTCGCCGAAGATGGCTATAAGCTGATCTCGGCCGACTACTCTCAGCTTGAGCTGCGCCTGCTCGCGCACGTCACACACGACCCCCAGATGCTCGACGCCTTTCAAAAGGGGGACGACATACACGCGCGCACGGCCCGCCTGGTCTTCGGGGCCAAGACCTCGGAAGAGCTGAAGGAGGCGCGCCGCTTCGCCAAGATCGTCAACTTCGCCATCGCCTACGCCATAGAGCCCTTCGGACTTTCACAGCGCGTCGGCATCACGCGCAAAGAGGCCAAGAAGGTCATAGACGATTACTACGACACTTACAAGGGCGTGCACGCCTTCATGGAAGAGGTGCCGGAGAAGGCGCGCGAACACGGCTACGTGCGCTCGATCTACGGGCGCATCCGGCCGCTTCCAGGCATCAACGACCGCAACGGAAACATCCGCGCACGCGCCGAGCGCGAAGCCATCAATATGCCCATCCAGGGAACAGCGAGCGACATCGTCAAGATCGCCATGCTGCGGGTGGACGAGGTGTTGAGGCGTGAAAACCTGGGGGCGCGGATGTTGATGCAGGTGCATGACGAGCTGTTGGTGGAAGCGCCCGCTGCGCAGGCCGAGCGCGTCGCAGAGATTGTGCGCCGTGAAATGGAGTCGGCCGTCGAGCTGGATGTTCCGCTGACGGTCGAGGTCGGCATTGGTGACAACTGGATGGACGCTAAATGAAATGGTGATGGGCGGTCGGTGGCCGGTAAAGGATGAAAGGCTGATGCTTCTGACGGCTGACTACTGATGACTGTCATGTCTGACGAAAAACCGACAGCGGGGCACGAGGCGGTAGACGGCGAGGTCGTCTATCGTCGTGTTCTACCGGCTGAAGACGGGTCGCCGCCCGGCGGCGGCGGCGGAAGCGGTGGTCGTCGTCGCGCGGGCAGGCCGGAGAGAGAGATCGCGCCGACGCTCTGGCCGCTGATCGTCGGCTTTGCGCTGCTCGTGACGGTCATCATCGTGCTCGGCCGTATCAGCACCACTCGCCTGGATCAGGTCAGCATGGAGGTGCTCAACCTGGAGCGCGGCTACGCGGCCAAGCTCGGCACACTGCTTGAGCTGCGCCTGACACTTACCAATCTCAACAACGATGTGCGCGCGCGCGCGCGTGTCGAAGGCGAGCCGGAACCCACCATCCCCATGCCTTACGGCTTTCGCATACGCCAGGGGCGCGCAGAGGTGCAGAAAGTCTTGCCACGCTTCGAGCACCTGCCGTTGGCCCAGACGGATGCCGGGCGCTCCTTTCGCCGCGCCCTGGACGAGTACCTGGCCGTCACCGAAGACAAAGACCGCTACTCGCTCGAAGGGTTTGAAAAGTTTCGCGACGTGGATACGAGCTTGAACGCGATGCTGAAGGATGCGACCGGCCCCGAGCAGGAAGCCATACTGCGGCAGATAGAGGATATAGAGCGTAGAGCGTCGCGCTCAATCAGGCTGTGGAGCATGATCGCGCTCGTCGTCGGCGCGGCCGTCGCGCTCGGCACGATCTGGGAGGTGCAGCGACGCTTCAAGCAGTTGCGCCAGAGCATGCAGGAGGCGCAGCGCGAGCGCCAGTTCAGCGCGCAGATGCTCGAAGGCATGGTCAGCGCAGTGGCGGCCATAGACGCACACGATCACATCAGAAGCGCCAACGCAGCCTTCTTCAGGCTCTTTCCGCGCGCGACCATCGGCGCTTCCGTCTTCGACAAGTTCGCCCCGCCCGAAGCCATGAAGATGCTCGAAGCGGCCATCGCCACGCGCGTCACCTCCGCCACTTATCGCGGGCGCTGGACTTGCCCGGCCGACGATGCAGACTGCGCCAGCCGCGCTTATGATGTCTACTCTTCGCCGCTCCTGATTGACGGCGAGCATGGACAGATCGTCACGCTGGTAGACGTGACTGAGGCGGCCGAGGCCGAAGCGCAGATGCGGAGGACTGAATCGCTCGCCGCAGTGGGCCAGGCGGCGGCGCAGGTCGCGCACGAGATCAAGAACCCTTTGGGCAGCATCCGGCTCGGCGTCTCGATGCTGCGCGACTCCATGCGCGACCACGAGGGGCTCAATACCATTGATCTCGTCGAGCGCGGCATAGACCATCTCAACAAGCTGGTCGTGGACGTGACGCAGTTCTCAGCGCAAAAACTGCTCGACCGCTCCGAAGTAGAGCTGCAAGCTCTCTTGGACGCGAGCCTTGAGCTGATCGCAGACCGCTTGAAGGGAAAGCGCACGCCTGTAGAGAAACGCTACGGCGAACAGCGTCTCACAGGCATGTGGGACGGAGACCAACTGCGGCAGGTCTTCGTCAACCTCCTGGCCAATGCCGTTGACGCCAGCCCGGCTGAATCCCCGATCACCATCAAAATCTCGCGCGTCGAAGCGGAGAGGGACGGCGCGCGGCAGGGGAACGGACTCTCCGTCGGCGCAAAGCCCGCGCGGCTCGCACGCGTCGAGATCGAGGACAAAGGCAGCGGCATGAATGAAGAGACGCAGGCGCACCTCTTCGAGCCCTTCTTCACCACCAAGAAGCGCGGCACGGGCCTCGGCCTCGCCATCGTCAAGCAGATCATAGAGCAGCACGGCGGCCGGATCACCTTCCAGAGCGCCCCCGGCCATGGCACGCGCTTCACAGTAGACTTGCCGCTCAACGAGAGGGCCGGATGATCCACGGGGATGAGGATTGGCCCACGCTCCTCTGCTGGCCGCTACAGCCTAGAAATCCTTATCATTCAGGGCTACCATCAGGAGTACTATCGGCAGGGCAAGCGCCGCGAGCGACCCGACCAGGACACCGATCTTGACTCCGCGTGGCGGACTCGTTCTCTTGCCGGTTAAAAGATTGATGCCTCCATAGCCGCTGCGCACCTTCTTCACGTACTTGTATTGCAGGGTGAAGACCTGATGCAGGTCTATCTCCGCAACCTGAAAGCTCTCCGCGTCGATTTGCGACACGGCCCCGTGCAACTCGTCGCCGTTGTTGAGAAAGACTGTGATCTTGCTGCCGATGCCGATCTTCCGCACAGTTCGTTTGATCTTCTCAATGCGCTTATCGGGTGGAGTGGGCGAGGGCCTGGAGCTATCGGGTGGCCGGGTTTGATCTTGCTGCGGCACGGTGGGCTGTGTCTGCTTCGGGGCTTGGTCTGTCGCCGGCAGTGGCTCCTGAGACCTAGCGACCGGAGCCTGAATCAAGACCAGGGAAAGAGCTAAGAGTATCGCCGTGTAGGCTCGGCACATGGAATCTCCCTCCAAATTCGATGTCTGCGTGATGTCTCGGGTGTTGGCGCTCAAGCCTGAGAGCAGTTGCGCTGTGAAGGGATTGCAACGCTAGTGCCAGCCTGGGCCAGCATACCTGTCGTGGTTTGAAGGGCGTGGAAAAGCGGCTCTCAATGCGGAGGGAGATTTCTGCTGCGCCCGGCGGCGGACGCAGCAAAAATCTGTCAGTTGGCCAGTTTCCTTGTCAGCCTCGGGGCAGTCTCTTTCAGCAACTCTCGTCCACCATCCTCGCCATGCTGCGGCGCGCAGCCGAGACTGTTTCGTCCAGCAGCTCGTCCGTGTGGGCTACGCTGATGAAGGCGGCTTCAAACTGCGAGGGCGCGAGGTAGACGCCCTCCGCCAGCATGGCGTGAAAGTATTTTCCATAGAGCGCGCGGTCGCTCCGTGAAGCCGTGGCCCAATCCGTCACAGGCTCAGAGGTAAAGAACGAAGTCCACATAGAGCCGACGCGGTTGGTCACTGTCTTGATGCCGACCTCGCTCGCAGCCTCCGCGAGCCCACGGCAGAGACGCTCGCCCGCCCGCTCCAATCGCTCGTAGACCGCAGGGTCACGCAGCCGCTTGAGCGTCGTGAGCCCCGCCGTCATCGCCAGGGGATTACCCGAGAGCGTGCCCGCCTGGTAGATGTTTCCGGCGGGCGCAACGTGGCGCATAATCTCGCGGCTCGCGCCGTAAGCGCCTACGGGCAGGCCGCCGCCGATGATCTTGCCGAGCGTGGTGATGTCGGCCGTCACGCCGAACAACTCCTGCGCCCCGCCGCGCGCCACGCGAAAGCCCGTCATCACCTCGTCGAAGATCAGGAGCGCGCCGTGACGGCTCGAAAGCTCTCGCACCTGCTGCAAGTAGCCTTCGCTCGGCGCGACGCAGCCCATGTTGCCCACGACCGGCTCGATGATGACGGCCGCTATGTCTGTGTGCTCGTCGAAGACCTGTGCGAGCGCCGCCGCGTCGTTATAGGGAACGGTCAAAGTATCTGCCGCGAGCTGGCGCGGCACGCCCGGACTATCCGGCAAGCCGAGAGTGGCTACGCCCGACCCGGCTTTGACCAGGAGGCTGTCGCCGTGGCCGTGATAGCAGCCCTCGAACTTGATGAGCTTGGTGCGTCCCGTCACGCCGCGCGCCAGGCGGATGGCTGACATCGTAGCTTCCGTCCCGCTGTTGACCATCCGCACCATCTCTATAGAAGGCACTGCGCTCGTGATCTCTTCCGCGACCAAAACTTCCAGCTCGGTCGGTGCGCCGTAGCTCGTGCCGCGCGCCAGAGCGTCATGCAAAGCATCTACGACTTCCGGGTCTGCATGGCCCAGGATCATCGGCCCCCAGGAGCCCACGTAGTCTATGTAGGTGCGGCCGTCTACGTCCGTCACCGTAGCGCCACGCGCGCTGCTGATAAAGCGCGGAGTGCCGCCGACGCCGCGAAAGGCGCGCACGGGCGAGTTGACTCCGCCCGGCATCAGCTCGACGGCGCGCGCGAACAGTTCTTCGGAGCGACTGGCTTGTGTCTCTTTCGGTGAACTCATGTGCGCTATTTTCCCCGCGACGAGGCGAGAAATGCAAGAAGAAGCGGCTGCCATTGGATTGATGACAGCCGCTTTAATGTTTGAGCCCGGAACGAACCTACTCTTTGGGAATGGTCAATTGTTGGCCCACCTGAATCATGTTCGGGTCGTTGAGCTTGTCACGATTGGCGTAGAAGATACGCATATACTCGTTGGCGTCTCCATAGTAATGCTTGCTGATCTTGGAGAGCGTATCGCCTGACTTGACCGTGTAGGTCTCGCCGCCCGAAGTGCCGCCGCCGACGCTTGCGCCTTGAGCGCGGCTCTCGTCAACGCGAATGTCGGCCGTGATGTCCTCCATGTTCGGGCTGACCAGCTTGATCTGATCCCAGAACTTGTTCTTCGCATCCTCGGAGGGTGCGACGCCCTTGATGTAGAGCTTGTCGTCCTGGACATGCAGGTTCTCGAACTGTATGTGCTGTTGGTCTGCCGTGTTCAGTACCGTCTGGTACTTGTTCTTAAGAGTGTCGAAGCGTTGTTGCGCGTTGGGTTGCTGCTGCGCCTCCGTAGCGCCGCGTCCGAACATTTTGTCAAAAAGTCCCATAGCCTTCTATCTCCTCTTTCTCCTACTCGGATGAAGTTTAAGCGACTGCGAGAGAGTTCAAAGCCTCTGATTAGCAAGCACCGTACCATCTCGATAGGGCCGTAAATACTGGCCTGCCTCGGCGCGCTCTGTTCGCTAACAATCCATTCGACCGGCGTCGGAAGCGAAAATTTTACAGCCTCAATTTCCCCGCCTCTCTCTTCAACCGAAGATGTTTCGCCACTGCCGTTCGAGCGCGCCGCTGAAGAGAAAGGCGCTCAGCGACGGCTGCTCGTGTGAGCGATCATAGCCGACCAGCTCGACGTAAGCGCGCCCCTCCGTCTCCTGTCCCGCGTGGCGGCCCGTCACTCTGCACGCTCCCTCCCAGTAGACGATCATCGTCGTGCCGCGCGTATCAAGCTCCTGGTCTGCCAGCACGGGCACGACTTCGACCTCGACGCCGAAGCGCGGCACGACGAGTCGCCAGCGGCTCGGATAACGCGCGCCAGTGTGCGGGCTAGTCCAATGCGCGAGTGCTTCGAGCCGGAAATCCTCGCGCGCGAGGTGCGTCCAGTTGCCCCCTGCGTCAACGTACGTCCCGCTGGAAAAGGGAGACGGCTCGCCGGCAGTGTTGCGCAGGTGATAGACCATCACTTCAGCGCCCGTCTCAAGCTGTACGCTGAACCAGTCCCAGCCCTTCTGGTTCTCGGTCGTGCGCCAAGTGCCGAACTCCCTGTCCATCCACGCCGAGCCCGTGAAGTTTTCGGTCTCGCCGTGCCAGGTAATCAACCCTTCGGCCTCCATTCGCGTCAGCGAAAAGTAGCGCGAAGCCTCTCCCTCGTCCTTGAAGCTCACACCGACTCCGGCGTGCCCGTTCAGGACGTGCGGCTTCTTGTTCCTGAGCGTCGCTTCAAAAATGAGGTCGTCGCCGAGCGTCGCGCGCAAGGTGTGCGCGCCCTCCGATTCACGCACAGACCAGTTGCCGAGCCGCAGGTAATAACGCTCCTCGCTCGCCGCCGCCGGGAGATCGAAGGGCCTGGCCGCGCTCTTTCGATGCTCGTAGCGAAACGACGCGCGCGCTTCATCCGTGACGGCAAAGTGCGCGAGGTAGAGCGGATTGGCTATGAGGCGCAAAGGGATTATGCCGAAGCGGTCGAGGTCTGTGCGCCGTTTGAAGAAGACCAGCTCGAAGCCGAAGCGGCGGCCCGCAGCAGTCCGCATGTGCCCGGTGTAGTACCACCACTCTGTCTGCGCGACAGCGTGCGCGTAGAGGTCGCGCGGCAGCTCGACCTGCCTGTGCTCAGTCCCGTCGCGCAAAGTCGAAGCCTCGCCCACGAACAGGTCTGCCACGCGATCAAGGACACTGGCCGCCATCTCTTCCAAAGGTTGAACGAAATTGGTGCTCATCTATCGCTAATGTTTCCTCGTTTCGGTTACTTGTAAAATTCTACTTTGGGCCTATGACGAAAGTGTGCTGTGAAGCTTGCTATTTTGATGGGCCGCTTTAAGAGCCAGGTCAGATACGCTCTAAAGCTTCGCGCGGCTCGACGGTGAGCGTGCGGAAGCTGGACATGCGAACGAGGCCGGGTTGGGCCCCCTTAGGCTTGGTGAGAAATTTGCGCTGCGTGTAGTGCACGTTAACCTTCGCGTCACGCCTGGCCTGGCTGAAGTTGGCCGCCAGTTGCGCCGCTTCGATGATGGTGCGGTGCGGTATCTCCTTGCGCGTCGGGTTACGGACGACGACGTGCGAGCCCGGATAGTCGGCCGCGTGCAGCCACAGGTCTGAGGGACGCGCGACGCGAAACGTGAGCTGGTCGTTGTCGCGCGAAGTGCGCCCCACAAGTATCTCGTAGCCGTCCGAGGAGCGATAACGTCGCGCGCCCGCCACACTCTCCGCAGTCTTCTTCGAGGCAGCAGCCGAGCGCGGAGCCTTCTGCCGCCCCGCGTCCTCACCCTCAAAGACGGCGAGCGCCTCGCCGTCTCCGGCAGAGATGATGCCCTCCAACTCGCTCGCCCGCGCTTCGAGCAAGCCAAGCTCAGCTTCCAGCGACGCGAGCCTCTGCTTGATCTCCTGCGCAGCGCGCCGCGCCTTCGTGTAGCGAGCGAAACGGCGAGCCGCCTCCTCTTGCAGCGTGCTCTGCTCGTCAACCTCAAGCTCTATGCGCGGAGCACCTTCAGCATAGTAGTCGGTCAACATAACCCTCTGCCCGCGCCGCTCGGCGCTCCCGATGTTGGCGAGCAGAAGCTCCCCGACTCTTCTGTGCTCGTCTGCATCGCCGTGCGCCGCGAGGTCGCTCATCAAACGAGCTTGAAGCTTGCGCCGCTGCGCGATTGATTTACGCAGGCGAGCGCGCGCGGCCGAGGCGCTTGACTCGAAAGCGCGTTTCGCTTCGAGCCCGCGATAGTATTCGTCCGCCGCTTCCGACAGGGAAGAGAACCCGGCTTGAGAGAGCAGCGGTTGCGCGCGGGCGCTTCCCCTGTTCGCTTCAACCGCAGGCGGCGGCTCGTAGCGGTCGCCCACCTCCTGCCCTTCGCCATGCGGCGGGCGCAGCGTATCAAGGATGCGGCCCTCTTCATCCAGGAGCAGCAGGTTCGCCGTACGCCCCGTCAGTTGCGCTATGAGAGAGCGGTTGTGCTCGGCTCCCAGGGCGTCCGCCACCTCGAAGGAGAAGCGCACAATACGCTCGCCCTCGTCCTTCGTCACACAGAGCAGCCTGCCGCCGCCCAGGTGTTTGCGCAGAGCGTAGATGAAGTGCGATGGGCCCAGCGACTCTTTTTCCAGGTCGCGCGCCCGGCGAGCGATCAGGTAGAGGCGCGGCGCTGCCGGCTCTACGCTCAGGAACAGGTAACGGCCGTCGCCCGTCCGAAAGTCTATCGCCACAGCCACGCGCGAGAGCTGAAAGACCTTGCCAAGAGCACGGCCTTCAAGCAGCGGCTTGATCTCGCCGACGATACGATTGAGGGTTTGCTCATCCACGATTGCTCAGGCAAATCTAAAGGAAAAAGAGAAAAGGTAAAAGGCAAAAGCGGAGAACGGAAAAGCATGCCTTTCGTCCTCCGCTTTCTACTTTTACCTTTTCTCTTTCGCCTTCCTCTAGCTTTCGCGCACGACGACCGTGCCGGAAAAATGATCGTGCGCCGCGCGCCCCTCGGCGTCGAAGAGCGCATAGAGCAGGCCCAGGCCCGCCGTCGCCAGCGAGAGCATGAAGAAGATGGCGCGCGCTACAGATTGCCTGGTCGTCGGCGGAAGCCCCGTCGCGGCATCCACGGGGCGCACGCCGACGAGCGACATGCCCCAGGTGCGACCCGAAAGAGCCGTCGAGGCCGTCAAATAGAGAAACATGACGACCAGCAGTATGCCTCCCATAGAGCTGGCGACGCGCATGTCCGCCCAGTTGCCGTTCGTCAATTCGATAATCGCGGCAAAAGGAGAGGAGGCGAACAGGATGACCAGGAGGTCTATGATCCCGGCCGCCAGGCGCTTGTGCAGCGGAGCGCGATCATCGTAAGGCTCAACGCCGGGAAGCGCCGCCGTTGATTGCGCCTCAAGAGTTTCAAGCTCCGTGTCGTCAAAGACCTGCTCGGCGGCGCGTCGCGCAGGCAGTGGCTTTTCATTTTGGCCCAAGGCTTCTGCCGCTGTGCTCGCAACGGGCGGCGGAACCGAAGGGACGACAACGAGCCCGCGCTCACGCGCAGCCTCTTCCGCACTCTTTTCGCTCGGCGCTTTCTCAGGCTTCAGCGCAGGCATGGTGGCCTGCCCCTGCTCAGGCGCGGGCTTGGACTCCGGCTGGTACTCGTCCTCGACTACGCGCGCGACCGCGGTCGCCGCGCCTCCTCCTCCGCGCGTACGCGACGCAGGCGGGGGATAAGACTGGCGCGCGCGCTCTATGCGACGCAGGGCCGCCGCCACGAGCGGGTTGATCTGCGGAGCATCCGGCTGAGGCACGAGACCCAATTGCGGCGCTGCGGCTTCCGTGGAAGGCTCAGGCTGTGGACGACGCGCGGCTTCTTCGGCTTCACGCGCACGACGTTCCTGAATCTCGCGGACGCGCTCGCTCAACTGCTTGCGCCACTGCGGACGAGCCGAACGGCCCGCGCCCGGAAACTCTATCAGCGTCGAGACGACGGGCGCGGCCGCCTCGACCGCCGCAGCGTCGCCGAGGGCTTCTTCGGCCACTACGGTGTCGGCCGCGAAACCTTTCTCTTCTTCCTGCCGCGAGCCCGTGGGCTCAGTTTCGCGCCCCTGAGAGCTTGTCGGCGCAGGGGTCTTGCACCGTGGGCATATCTCTAAGCCGTTAGAGTAAACCGCGCGGCATGAGGGACACTGCATAGCGAAGGCTGCCTCCGATTAAAAACGATTCAAATTTGCATCTTTGGGCCCGCGAGCGTCCGTAGCCGCTAACTCTAGGCCCCGTGTGGAGTCGCGGCGGATACTATCAGAAGCTACTTTAAGCCGTCAACCAGAAAATATACTAGACACAGTATTTGAGCCGTGCGGAGCTACAATATAGTGTGAGAAATCTGTAGCAATAAGAGGAAGAAAAGGCAGGCTCAGGCATCCGTCTCGGCGAGCTTTAACGTTAGCCGACTAGAGCGGTTGCCTGCCGGCGAACCCGGCTTCCGTATCATGCCACCATTCGAGCCGGTCGCCTTCGCCCAGTTGCCAGCAGAGCAGTACGACGCGCCCGTCGCGCAGGGAAGGGAAATCAATGAGGCCGCGCGCGTAATCCTTGAGCTGCACGCCCAGCTCGTCCAGCTCGTTCGTGCGCGTCGCCAGCTCTATCAGGAGCGAGACGTATTTCGAACCGCCGGGCATGCCTCCGCCGCCCTGCTCTGCACCCTGTGCGGCGTGCTTGGCGGCTTCCTGGAACGCGAGTAACCGACCGTGCGCGCGCTGGATGACTTCAAGCATAGGGCGCACGGTCGGCAGCAACGCGTTAGCCTCTTCGACGCTGAAGATTCTCATAAGAGAGCGATCAGCCGTCAGCTCTGAGCTGACGGCTGAAAGCTGATGGCTGACTGCTAATTTTCAATGCTCGTCCGTGATGCGTATGAATTCCGATGGCGATTCAAACTGCTCTTCTTCTTCATCTATGTTGGCTTCGATGACGACGCGGGTGGTCGTGCGGCTGAAGCCGTCGCGCGTGTGGCCATCGGGTGACTGTTCGACGGAAGATGGCAGGTAAGACGAGTCGCCGTGCGTGCCTTCGTGCAGCTCGCGCTCGTCATAGCGTACGCCGTGCGGGAACTCTTTGCGCACCTTGTCGGCGATCTCGCCGAGGTCTATGAAGTAATCGGCCACGTCAATGAGCTTCGGCGCGGTGTTCGAGCGAAAGCCCGCGACCTCTACGCGACAGCCTTTGTAGGCGACGGCGTTGACCGCGTAGACAAAGTCCTCGTCGCCGGAGACTAGGACGGCCGTGTCGTAGCGCCCGGCCAACGAGAGCATATCAACGGCAATCTCGACATCGAGGTTGGCCTTGCGCGTGCCGTCATAGAAAGTCTTCAGTTCTTTCTGGACGACGCGGAATCCGTTGCGGCGCATCCAGAGCAGGAAGCCCTGCTGGCGCTCCGCCCCTACGTCCACGCCCGTGTAGAAAAAGGCCCGCAGCAGCCGGCCGTCGCCGAGCAGGACGCGCAACAGCTTGTTGTAATCAATGTCTATGTTGTGAAACCGCGCTGCGTGAAAAAGGTTGTTCCCGTCAATGAATACTGCGACTCTGCCACGATGACCGAACTGCCACGAAATATTGTTCGTCGGATCAAAGTTCATGTGAAAGGGTGCTCCGTAAAAATGTAAATATCTGTGGAATAGAATGCCGCCGTGAGGGCCATCCGGTCAAGTGCGTAGATGCTGCTGAGAATTTCAGATGGCATTTGAAAGGGCGGATGAAGGGGCGGCGGCGATGATTTTATTGGTCGCGGCGTCCATGTAGACGAGGAGCGCGCCGGGCCTTCGGCCGACCGTTATCTCCCAGGCCAGGTGAAGCTCTAAAGCATCGGGCTCGCTCTCGCTCCTGAGCGGGTAGATGACCAGCTCGCGCACGTTTATCTCGTCGCCGCTTGCGACCGTGTAGGTTTGCTGTGAGCCCTGCGCGTCCGTGTAGGTGAAGGTGCGGGCGCGCAGGTTTGCGGCCACCTGCTCGGCCGTCAGGGCTGTGGTGATACCGGCGAGCGTCTTCTGCAACTGTTCGACTTCCGGGATACAGGTGCTATTGAGCTGCAAGACTCGACGGTCTGGCGCGAAGGTGATCTCCAGTTGCCCGTAGCCTCCGCGCAACGGATAACGAAAGGGATGCTGTTCGTAACGCGCCTTCTTTGTCCCGTCGGCCAGGTCTGTGCGCAGCACCAGCGACAGCTCTTTCTGGTCGGCCCCAATCAGCGTCCGTTGGCCCAAGATGAAGCGGCGCAGGGCTTCGCGCGTCTCCTCCTCTGTCATAGTCTCGGCCGTGCCCACTTTCGGAAGATACAGCGGCGGGGTCAGCGGCGGGATGCTCTTCAGCGTCAGCGTGATGGGTTGAAGCTCAGGCTCGGGCGCATTCGCTATCCCTTGCGCGCGCGTCATGTTGGCCCAGGCGGCGAGCGCAACCTGCCGCCGCTCGGTCGTCTCGGCGAGCGTCGGATAGACGGGCTTGCTCGCGGTCGGGCGATTCGGGTCGGGCGCGGGCGTCCCCGCGCAGGCGCACGCGCAGACCAGAAGCGCCACGGCGAAGGCGACACGGGCAGAGCGTCCCCCTAAAGCTCTAATGCTGTGCCTGGATGTTTGCATCGAGTGGCTATCGGATGAAACCTTTGATGATAATCGGTGCGCGAAGATTATACAGGAACGCTAATTCTTATCAACACGGTGCGGCATGCGCCCTTACAAGGCGCGGCGTGAGGTCGTATAATCCGGGGTCGGAGATTAAAGAGCCTTGGGCCTTGATGACGAAGAGAAGCTGGGGTGGTTGACGCAAGTCACGCCGCTGCAAGCGGAGCCGCGCGGCTTCGCGCCGGAGCAGATGGTGCGCTGCGAGGAGTGTCTGCGGGCCAATCCGCCGACACGCACGGCTTGCCTCTACTGCGCTGCGACACTGCCTCGGACGGAAGCGAGCGCGCTCCTGCGCCAGCCCGCTTTGCGTCGCCTGGAAGATTGGGAGAGCGGTTACAGTATTATTTTCATCCCTCAAAGTCGGCGGCAGATTACGGAAGAATCGCTGCGGAAGATGACGGAGTTGCTCAGGCTTAAGATGGAAGAGCTGCTGAACATTACGGGAGCGGCGGAGCCTCTGCCATTGGCCCTGGCGGCAACTGCTGAGGAAGCCGCGTTGATCGAAGAGAGGCTGCGCGCTCTCGGGGCGGATACTCTGACGATTGCGGATGCGGAGCCGAACCAGGAGGAGGCCGCGCCGAAGCGCGTGCGCGCTCTCGCGCTCGAAGATGATGCTTTAATCGCTCGGACGATGGGTGACGATGAAAGCATTGTCTTAGCGTGGGACGACATCTCTCTGCTCGTCGCCGGAAGACTGTTCGAGCGTCGCGTCGAAGTCGAGGAGCGGCGCGGGCGCGGCTCTGAGAACGAGATTGTCGAAGCGCGCGAGCTGAGCGCGGACGAGGAAGTCCTGGATATCTACGCAGGGGGCTTGAAGGGGAGCGCGCGCATCGTCGCGCACAATTTCGATTTCTCCTGCCTGGGCCCACAAAAGAGGCTGGTCGCGGCGGAGAACTTTTCAAAGCTCAGAGAGACGCTCACCGCGCGCGCTGCGCGTGCCGCTTATGATGATTCCTATAAGCGGCTGCGTCATGCGCTCGGCAGCGTGTGGCCGCTCGAAGAGCGTACCGCGTCGGGCGGCCTGCGTCGCGCGCGGCCCGGCCGATTAAATACGGAGACCGTCACGACGAGCAGTAACGAACGGCAGTTCACGCGCTACTCGCGCCTGCGTAATTATCTCAGACTTCGTACGCGCTGACTTTCGCTCTCAAAAAAAATGAAGCCATACTCCGCGCACAGACGATCTCGCAAGCCGCCTGCCGGCGAGCAGCATCCTCATCATCAGCGCGTCGAGCGTCGCACAAGAGAAGACGACGGCCAGGCTGGCGAGGAGCGGGGCGGCGAAAGCCAGAGGCTCTACGGCGTCGGGCCCGTGCTGGAGGCTTTGCGCGCGGGACAACGCTCGGTCGAGCAGATCATCCTGGCCGAAGGGACGCGCCCTAATCGCCTGCGCGAGCTGATGGAGTTGGCCCGCCAGGCTAATGTTCCGGTGCGTCGTGCGCCGCGCGCAGAGTTTGCGCGTGCAGCGGGCGCGGGCGTAAATCACCAGGGCGTTGTAGCCTTAGTGGCTGCTGCGCGCTACCGGGAGGCGGAAGAGCTGCTCGATGCTCTGGCGGCTCGCGTGGGCACGGCGGAGCCCCCGCTCGCAGTCGTCCTGGACGGCGTCGAAGACCCGCGCAACCTGGGAGCCATCCTGCGGACTGTCGAATGCGCGGGCGCGCACGCAGTCTTTATCCCCGAGCGACGGGCGGCGGGGCTCACCGACACTGTGGCGAAGGCAGCAGCCGGGGCGCTCGAACACGTCGCGGTGGCGCGCGTCTCGAACATCTCGCGATTGATAGAGGAGCTGAAGCGGCGCGGCATCTGGACTGTCGGGACGAGCGGCGCGGCCGAGATGGAATATACTGAGTGGGATTACACGCAACCGACGGCGCTCGTCTTCGGAAGCGAAGGTGGCGGCCTGCATCGCCTGGTGCGCGAACACTCAGACGTGCTTGTACGTATTCCTCTGCGCGGTCACACGCAGTCGCTCAACGTCTCGGTCGCAGCGGGCATTCTGCTCTACGAAGCGTTGCGCCAGCGCAGGAAAGAAGGGATGAGGGCTGAAGGCTGAAGTGATTGAATTACTGCTCAAGTCAATCATTCGACCCATTTCATCCCTCATCCCTTTCAAAGAACGGGAGTCTAAAAAATTATGTACTGCCCTAAGTGTGGAACCAATAATCTTGAGGGGGCTAGGTTCTGCCGCTCGTGCGGCGCAGACATCAGTCTCGTGCCGCAGGCTTTGACGGGACATCTGCCGCAGGGCCAGGCCGAGGCGACGGTGGATGAAGGGCGTCGCAGGCACAGGCGCAGGGGCGAGCCGGGGCTCGACAAGGCCGTCAAGAGCATCTTTACGGGCGTCGGCTTTCTGGCCGTCACGCTCGTGCTCGCCTTCATGCCTATGGGCCGGGCCTGGTGGTTCTGGATGTTCATCCCGGCTTTCGCCACGCTCGGCGGCGGCATCGCCGAATGGATACGTTTCAAGCAGGCGCAGCAGGAGCGATTATTGCCCGGCGCTTCGACGCCTGCGGCTATGGGCCCGGCGAGACCGCCCGCGATGTTCGCCCCTGCGCCGCAGCAGCAGCACGCCGAGCCCCCGCGCCGTAACACTGCGGAGCTGGTCATGCCGCCGCCGAGCGTCACGGAAGGCACTACGCGTCACCTCGGCGCAGAGGCCCCGACGCGCCACATCGGCAGGGCCGTGGATAAGGCTCAGGGCAAGAGCCGCGACGATTCCTGATCGTGAAGGGGAAGGGCGGCTTCGGCTTCCGAAGGCCCTTCGGCCGCGCTGTCTTGCACGCGCGCCGCGCCGCGCTGTATAGTTTTTTGCAAGTATCATTAAGCTTTATACGGGCCCGGCCGAAATCAATCTACTTGTAAGGAGTTCCCATGCCGCAACGACCCAGGATCGCCAATAATATGTTGGAGCTGATCGGTTACACCCCATTGGTGCGTCTGAATCGTATCCCTTATCCGGACTCGGCCGAGATGCTCGCCAAGCTCGAATCCCAGAACCCTATGGACAGCGTCAAAGACCGCATCGGCTGGGCCATGATCGAGGCCGCCGAGCGCGAGGGGCGCATCAAGGCCGGCGAGACAGTCATCATCGAGCCGACCTCCGGCAACACAGGTATTGCGCTCGCGTTCGCCGCCGCCATCAAAGGCTACAAGCTGGTCGTGACGATGCCCGACACAGTGACGGTCGAGCGGCGCAGGGTCTTGACGGCGCTCGGCGCTGAAGTCGTCTTGACGCCCGGCGCGGAAGGCATGAAGGGCTCGATCAAAAAGGCAGCCGACATCACAGAGGAGACGCCCAATAGTTGGACGCCGGGCCAGTTTGACAATCCAGCCAACCCTGAAGTGCATCGCCGCACGACTGCCGAAGAGGTCTGGGAGGATACAGATGGACGCCTCGACGCTTTCGTCGCGGGCGTCGGCACGGGCGGCACGATTGCCGGCGTGGGCCAGGTGCTCAGGGAGCGCGCTGGCAAAGACGTGCTCGTCGTCGCCGTGGAGCCGACCTCTTCGCCAGTGCTGTCGGGCGGCGAGCCGGGCCCGAACAAGATTCAGGGCATCGGCGCTGGATTTGTGCCGCGCAACTACGACCCGTCGGTCGTTGACCGCGTGATGCCCGTGGATTACAACGACGCGCTCGTGATGGCCCGCCGCCTCGCGCGCGAAGAAGGCATCTTCTGCGGCATCTCTTCGGGCGCGATCACCTGGGCGGCGCGCGAAGTCGCTAAAGAGTTGGGCCCAGGCAAGCGCGTCGTCTCAATCATCTGCGACTTCGGCGAGCGATACCTCTCGCACGAACTGTTTGAGACGACCAGCTAAAATTTCCTCTCGCTTCTGTTAATGGAAGAACATCGTCACCGAGCGCGCATCTGTATTCCGATTTGCGAGAGCCGCGCGAGTGAGTTGGCCCGCGAGGTCGCGCGGGCCACGGCCGAGGCAGACCTGATCGAGCTGCGTATGGACTGCCTGAGCGGGGTGGAGCTGGCGCTCGGGATGCGCTACCTCGATGACTTTCCCGGAGGAGCCACTGAGCGCCCTCTGATTCTGACGCTCAGGCCGGCAGAGCAGGGCGGCGCGCGCGAGATAGACATCCTCAATCGCCTCTCCTTCTGGGTCGAGCGTTTCCTCTACGACGACCGCTACGAAGGGTTCGCAGACATAGAGCTTGAGCTGCTGCAACTGATACGACAGAGCGAAGACACGCGCTGGCGGCAACTGGACTGGACGCGCGTCATCTGCTCGCATCATGATTTTACGGGCGTGCCCGCGACGCTTGCGGAGATTTACGAGCGGATGGCCTCCACGCCCGCCCGCATCCTGAAGCTCGCCGTGCGCGCGCGCGACGCGACCGATTGCATCCCAGTCTTTCAACTGCTTGAGCGCGCCCGGCAGGAGGGACGCGAGATGATCGCCATCGCTATGGGCGAGGCCGGATTTGCGACGCGCATCCTGGGCCCATCGCGCGGCTCTTTCCTGACCTACGCCTCGCTTGGCCCGGCGCAAGCGACAGCGCCCGGCCAGATCACCGCCCGCGCGTTGCGCGACCTGTACCGCGTCCGAGAGATTGATCGGCGGACACAGATCATGGGCCTGATGGGCCAACCCGTCACGCATTCCGTCTCGCCGCAGATACACAACGCGGCTTTCGCGGCGCTCGGCATGAACGCCGTTTACCTCCCCTTAGAAGTTCGGGACGCGCGAGCTTTCCTGCGGCGCATGGTGCACCCCGCGATGCGCGAGCTGGACTGGAACCTGCGCGGCCTGAGCGTCACGGCCCCGCACAAGAGCGCCGTGCTGGAAGCACTCGACGAGGTTGACCCGTGCGCGCGCGAGACGGGAGCGGTCAACACCATCGTTGTCGGGGATGAAAGGCTGGCTGGCTATAACACGGACGCTGCGGCCTTCCTTGAGCCGCTGCGCAGCAGATTGGGCCCACTCGGCGGCGCTCGCTGCGCCCTCATCGGTTCAGGCGGCGCGGCGCGCAGCGCGCTCTGGGCCCTGCAAAAAGAGGGCGCTCAGGTGACAGTCTTTGCGCGCGACGCGGAGAAGGCGGGCGCGCTTGCCGGCCGGTTCGGCGCGAGCTTTGCGCCTCTTGAGGGTGCGCTTTTTGACGGGTTCGATCTGGTCGTCAACTCCACGCCGCTCGGAACCCTTGGGCCCAATGAGGGCGAGACGCCTGCTATGGCCCATCAGCTCAGGGGCGCGCGGCTCGCTTACGATCTAGTCTACAATCCGCCGATGACGCGCTTTATGCGCGAGGCTGAGGAGGCAGGGTGCGCCGGGCTAGGAGGCTTGGCGATGCTCGTGGCGCAGGCCGCAGAGCAGTTCCGCTTATGGAGCGGCCGGGATGCGCCGCTCGACTTGATGCGCGAGGCGGCCGAGCGCGCGCTTTTCCCACCGCCGCTGCAGGATTCTCCCTGATATGCAAGAGCGTTACAGCAGGCAAATCTTATTTGAAGGCATTGGCGAAGAGGGCCAGCGAAGATTGGCTGGCGCGCGCGCCTGCATCATAGGCTGCGGCGCGCTCGGCTCCTCTCAGGCCGAAGCCCTGGCGCGCGCAGGCGTCCGTCGCTTGCGTCTCGTTGATCGTGATTTCGTAGAGGCGTCGAACCTTCAGCGGCAGACGATGTTTACCGAACGGGACGCGCGCGAGCGGCTGCCGAAGGCCGTGGCCTGCGCCCGTCACATAGCTGAGATCAACGGCGAGATAGAGACCGAAGCAGAGGTCACGGATGTCAATCAGTCGAACGTCGAGCGCCTGATCGAAGAGGCGGACGTAGTGCTGGACGGCACGGACAACTTCGCGACGCGCTACCTGATTAACGACGCCTGCGTCAAGCACTCTCTGCCCTGGGTCTACGGCGCGGCGGTCGGCTCCTACGGCGTGACGATGACTGTGCTGCCGCAAGAGACGCCCTGCCTGCGCTGCCTGTTCGAGGAAGCGCCCGCTGCTGCGAGCGCCCCGACCTGCGATACGGCCGGCGTCATCATGCCCGTCATCTCGGTGGTCGCAGCCGTTCAAGTGGCGGAGGCTTTAAAGCTGCTCACGGGCCAAAGGGGTGCTCTGCATCGCTCGCTCATGCAGTTCGACGTGTGGCGTAACGAGTGGCGGCGCATAAGGCTCGAAGCGCCGTCGCCGGATTGCCCGGCGTGCGGGCTTGGCCGCTACGAGACGCTGGAAGCGGAGGCCGGGCCCTACTCGGCCGTCCTGTGCGGGCGCAATGCCGTGCAGATTTCGCCGCCGCGCCCCGCAGCCGTTGACCTCAAGGCTCTGGCCGAGCGTCTGCGCGCTCTGGGCCAGGTCACCGTCAATCCTTACCTGCTGCGCTTTCAGGCGGGCGCTTACGAACTGACGGTTTTCCGCGACGCGCGCTCGATCATACGCGGCACGGACGATGTGCCGACGGCGCGCACCCTCTACGCTAAATACGTCGGCACTTGAAAGGGGCGGCGCGCTCGGCCTTATTTCTCCTACAAGCTCTTTTCAGGTTATGATTTCCTTCGGTTAACGACATGACCCGAAAATTGAACTCGTGACACGCGAACGATTAGACCTGAATGCTCAACAAAACTTCTACGACTCGGATCGCCAAATCCATCACCATCACTTTCAGCCTCCTGCTTCTTCTCGCCGCGACGGGGCGCGCCGGGGAGCCTGTCACCTGGGAACTCAATAGCCGCGCGGAGCTTCTACGCGGCGATGCGCGCGGCGTGTCCGTCACGGACACAGGGGCACTGATGCTCGCGCCGCTCTTCTCGCAGGTCTTCAATACGGAGCAGGCATATATCTGGTCGAGCGCAGTGGACGGCGCGGGCAATGTGTACCTGGGCACGGGACATGACGGCCGTATCTTTCGCGTCACGGCGGACGGGCGCGGCGCTCTGCTCTACGACGCGCCGGAGCTGGACGTGACGGCCCTAGCCATTGGGCGCGACGGCACGCTCTACGCGGGCACGTCGCCGGACGGGAAGGTCTATCGCGTCGGCGCGGACGGTCGCGCAGAGGAATATTTCGATCCGCCCGACAAGTACATCTGGTCGCTGGCCGTGATGGGAGACGGCGCGCTCGCCGTGGGCACTGGCGATAACGGCAAGCTCTATCGCGTCCGCGCAGCAGGGGCGAAGGCGGAAGCATCGCTGCTGATAGATACCAACGAGACGCACGTCATCTCGCTCGCAGTGGATGGAAAGGGGAACCTGATCGCCGGCACAGACCCGGGCGGCCTGGTGCTTCGCGTCTCGGCCGACGGCAAGGCGTTCGCGCTCTTCGATTCACCCTTGCGCGAGATTCACGCTCTGGCGGCCGGGACGGACGGCTCGATCTACGCGCTGGCCTTGAGCGAAGCGGCCTCTACGGCGAGACCTGCCGGGGCGGCCGCTCCGACGCCCGTCAGCACAGACGCTTCGGGGACGCCGACTGCGACCGTGACCTTTACGGCGATTGACGAATCGGGCAATCCCGTACAGGGCCAACAGGCCGCGACGCGCAGCCGCAACGACCTCTCGAACGCGCGCAGCGCAGTCTTTCGCCTGCTGCCAGACGGCGGGACGGATGTGCTGTGGAGCTCGACGACGATCACGGCGTTTGCCGTCGCGCCCGCGCCGCAGGGCGGCAGCGTCCTCGTCGGCACGGCCGATAAAGGGCGCATCTATTCTGTGACGGACGACGGGCGCGATACGCTCCTGCTGCAATCCACGGAAGGGCAAATCTCATCCTTCGCCGTGCGCGGGCGCGAAGTCTTCGCCGCGTCGAGCAATCAGGGAAAGCTCTTTCGCTTCGGGTCTGAGCCCGTGACCGAAGGCACTTATGAATCGCCCGTCCGCGACGCCAAGCTTGTGGCCACCTGGGGGCGCATCTGGTGGAGAGGGCGCGGCCAGGTCGAATTGCAGACCCGTTCGGGCAACGGCGAGCGCCCGGACGCGACCTGGAGCGAATGGAGTGCTCCGTATCGTGACCCAACTGGAGCCCAGGTCTTGAGCCCGCGCGCTCGCTTCATACAGTGGCGGGCCGTGCTCAGGCGCTCTGCTGGCGCAGGCGCGAGCGTCGGCCCCGACGCTCTCATGGAGGATGTCAGCATAGCCTACCTGCCGCGCAACGTTGCGCCCGAGGTGCTTTCGATCACGTCTTTGCCGATAGGCGTCGGGCTGCAATCCCTAGTCCAGATTCCGGTTGACCCGAACGTCGAATCCTCCGGCCTAGACCCTTCGCTCTTCGGCGCGGTCGCGCAGGCCCAGCCGCGCCGCCTCTACCAGCGCGGGGCGCGTGCCCTGCAATGGCAGGCCGAAGATCGCAACGGCGATACTATGGAGTATGCTATCTATTACCGCTCTCTGAACGAAAGCTCTTTCCGCCTGCTCAAGGACAAGGTGCGCGATAACTTCTACACGGTTGACGGGGCGACGCTGGCCGACGGCCGCTATGTCTTTAAGGTCGTGGCATCGGACGCGCCCGATAACCCCCTGGGCCAGGCGTTGACGGGCGAGCGCGTCAGCGAGCCGCTAGACATAGACAACACTCCCCCTTCGGTGCGCTCGGTTGGCGAAGCGCAAGCGATGGGCGAGCGCACGCGCGTCACCTTTGACGTGGACGATCTGACTGGGATGATCCGGCGCGCGGACTTGAGCGTGGACGGCACGCCCTGGCGCGCTGTCTTTCCAGACGACGGGATTGCCGACAGCCCGCGCGAACGCTACACGCTCGATTTGCCGCTCTCTGGCGCGGGCGAGCACACGATCTCGCTGAGGGCCTTTGATTCGAGTGGTAATGTTGGCACAACAAGAGTTATTGTGCGGCGCTGAAGGCAGCCCCGTACAGTCCGGGGGCATCTAAAAGAGCGTATGCACGATACGGTGCGGAACTCGTCTGAAAGCGTGCGCTTCTCGGTTGAGAGTTGATAAACTAGGAGCGGTAAACGCTGGGCCGGAGCCCGTATTCGGTTTGTGGCATTGATCTTGCTCCCCTGTGAGACCGGCGCGTCTCTTCTCTCCCTCCCATGCGCGCTCATGTGAGAAGGACATGAGGAGGCCACACGTAACCATGAGAGACTTACAGCGAATATGGATGACGGCCATGATGCTCTGCTTCATGTCTGTCAGCGTCTTCGCAGATGGACAGAAAGGGGAGAAGCCACCGCCGAAGGAGAAGCCGCCGGTGGTGGTCGTAGCGCCCAAGCCAGCCCCTCCGCCCAATAGTAACGGCGGAGGCGAAAAAAGGGGGGGCAAGAAACCCTGAAGCAACTGCTCGGAGAACTCTGGAACAGCTTCCGTGGAAGCTGAAATCTTTACCGTCATGAGACCCGCCCCCACATTGGATACGGCGGGTCTCATCGCTTTCACACAGGGGAATCGAAGATGAAGCCACGTTACCATAAATACCTGCTCGCAGCTTGCGCACCTCTTCTGAGCTTGGCGGTGCTTCTGGCCCTCGTGCCGCACGCCTACGCGCAAGGGCGCACAGACCCGCGCATCCTGGCCCGCGCCTCGGCCATTAGCGGAGACCGTTTTCCGGTCTTTACACGCACGCCGCGCGGCGTCAACATCTACGCCGTCAATGCGCCGAACCCGGCCATGCTGCGCGCCGTTGACGACGGACTCGCGGAGCTTTTCGCCATTGCCAGCCGCCACGGCTATCGAGCCAGGCTTAATTTCTCCGATTACACAGTCTTCATCGCGCGCCCAGACCGCACGACTAACAGCAGCGGCGCATACTCGCCCGACGTGGCCGTCGGCTCGGGCCAGTACGCCGGCAGCGTCTACGATCAGGGCGGCTTTATCTACGTCGCAGGGATGGTGCTTGAGCTGAATCGCGGCGTCTTCATCATCGCCGAACACGAGCGCGACATGCGTCGTGTCGCAGACGTAGTCCGCTACGAGGGCGAGCATCTGGTTCTCTATCACAACGACCCGGCGCTCTACCGCCGCACAGCCGACCATAGCCGAGGCGGCGGCCATCCCATCCTTCAGTAACTCGGCAGAGATTTGGAAAAAGAAGAGGCAGTCCACGGCGGGCTGCCTCTTCTTCATTGGCCCGTTCAACGCCAAAGCATTTGAATAAAGAGATAGTGCCCGCTAATGGATTCGAACCATTGACCCCTCGCGTGTGAAGCGAGTGCTCTACCACTGAGCCAAGCGGGCATGCGAGATTAAAAGAGAAGTGAAGCCGAATCAGCCTAGCAAAGCTTGTGCGGCAGGGTCAAGGCCGAAGGTATCGTCTCGGCTGTGACCGGCTGCCGCACGCGGTTGTATGGCTGGAAGCTCTTATTGACCGATGGGCGGGTCGGTTGCGGTGGCTGGCTGTTCCGGGTTCTCGCGTATAGTGCTGAGGCTCGGGTCAAAGTAGAAGTGGCGCTTGCCCGTTGCGCCGATGCCTTCGGAAGATTGCGGGTCGGCGTTGATGGTGAAGGTGGCTGGCTGGCCGCTCGACTTCGGGACGACTTTCATCGTGAAGATATAGCCGCTCACGACCGGCGCATCGCCCGCGAAGCGCTCGTCCAATGCGCCCTCCTTTATCAACTGGTCGAAGGTGCCGTATTCGCCCCGGTGCCCGAGTGAGTAATCGGCCTGCACTTTCTTGATCGTGTCGATGGTCTGCGTGGCGGCCGTCTCGTTGCCGCGCCGCACCATCAAGCGCCAGGCCGGGACGCCGACGCCGATCAGGATGCCTATGATGGCGATCACGATCATCAGCTCGATCAGTGAGAAGCCGCGCGCTCTGCTGTGACGTTGATGAAGTATTCTCATAGCTCTTCCTCTCTCGCTCTATACACGAGCCGGGCCGCCTGCGGTTCCAGGAATTTTCCTCCTCCTTCCCGAAGACGCGCCCGCTTCGGTCGTGCAGGCTCAATTCTACTACAGCGATGCTCTCATAGTCACTTTGACGCGAAAGGACGATAGGGGGCTTGCGCGCTCTTTGGGCCCGCCAGACTAATCCGAGGGGCTCAGTCGTCGCCGCAGACGTGCGAGGGCGCGCCCCGTTCATGTAGAATGGAGAAAGATAGGGGAAAGCGCCGATGAGACGATTGCAGACGGCAAACAGAGAAATGGAAGCGCCCGCGACTGCGGCCGTGCAGCAGATAGACCGCTTGCAGGCGGCAATCGAGAGCGTCATCAAAGGCAAGCCGGAAGCCGTGCGCCTCAGCATCGTCACTCTTATCGCGGGCGGCCACCTGCTCGTCGAAGACGTGCCCGGCGTCGGCAAGACCACGCTCGCCCATGCCTTAGCCCGCGCGCTCGACTGTGTTTTCCAGCGCATACAGTTCACCTCAGACCTCCTGCCCTCGGATGTCATAGGTCTTTCCGTCTACAACCAGCACACGGGACAGTTCGACTGGAAGCCCGGGCCCATCTTCGCCAACGTCGTGCTCGCCGACGAGATCAATCGCACGACTCCCAAGACGCAATCGGCGCTCCTGGAAGCGATGGCCGAGGGGCACGTCACGGCCGAAGGCACGACGCATCCTCTGCCCACCCCGTTCATCGTGCTGGCGACGCAGAATCCGATTGAGCATCATGGGACATACCCGCTGCCTGAATCACAGCTTGATCGCTTCATGCTGCGCCTGCGCATCGGCTACCCGCAGGCCGAGGACGAGGTGCAAATCCTTCGCGACCGCGAGCGGGCGGAGCCTTTGAACGAGCTGCGCGCGGTGATGACGGGCGAAGACATACTGTTGTTGCAGCAGAGCGTCACAGAGGTCTCGGTGGACGATGCGCTGGTGGATTACCTGATGCGTATCGTGGCGGCGACGCGCGATTCGGAGATGCTGGATTTGGGTGTGAGCCCGCGCGGCACGCTCGCGCTCTTTCGCGCGGCTCAAGCCCTGGCCCTCACGGAAGAGCGCATGTACTGCGTGCCCGACGACATCAAGCGGCTGGTGCTGCCCGTCTTCGCTCATCGCATAGTCGTCAGCTCGCGCTTCTCCTCAAGCTTGCGGCGCAGCGAAGAGGCCGAGGCCGTCCTGCGCGAGATCATGAAGACCATCAGCGTCCCGCTCTAATTGGTGTCGAGGTTTATGCGGATTCAGAGTTTTCGCGCGTGGCGCAACGCCATCCTCGGCACTGTGCTGGTGCTCGCAGGCTTAGGCACGGCCTTCGTCACCATGCTCGCCCGCCGCGCAGAAGAGCCCGGCCTGGCCACAGTCGCCGCCGTCGCTTCCCTCGTCATAGTCCTGCTCATCCTGATCCTCGTCCTGCCGCCGCTCGCGCGCTCGGCTCGCGAAGAGGTCTCGCGCCTGGACTTTCCCCTGGAAATCACCGGGGGCGGTGCGATCTACCTGGGCATTCTGGCTATCGTCGCCTTCGCCGCCTGGAACACTGGAAACAACCTGCTGTTCCTGATCTTCTCTGTGCTCGCTTCGGCGCTGTTTGTCGCGTGGGCGTCGGCGCGCGCCGGCCTTCGCGACATAGTCGTCTCGGCGCGCTTTCCCGATCACATCTTCGCCGGAGAGCCAGCGCCCGTCATCGTCACGCTTCAGAACAAGAAACGCTTTCTGCCCTCCTTCTCCATCCTGGTCGAAGCGCGTGGGCCCATCAATAAGGGCGAGCTGAACAGGCGAGGGCAACAGGCGCGCCTGCGCTACAGCAAGCGGGCGCTCGCCTACTTCATGTACGTTCCGCACAGGGCCGGGGCCGAGCAGCGAGTCGAGCAGACCTTCCCGAAGCGCGGGCACGTGCTCATCACAGGCTTCGAGCTTTCGACGCGCTTCCCCTTCGCCTTCTTTCGCCGCCGCCGTCGCCTTCGCGCGCGCGACGTAGACATCATCGTGTACCCTAAGCTTGAGCCCGCGAGCGACGAGCTGCACCTGTTGCCGATGAACGCCGGGCGGCTCACCTCCATGCGCCGTGGGCCCGGGCACGACCTGTTGTCGCTGCGCGATTACCAGCCGCAGGACGACCTGCGCCACATGGACTGGAAAGCGACTGCGCGCTCGCGCCGCCTGATCGTGCGCGAGTTCGCGGCCGAAGACGAGCGCCGCGTCACCATCGCCTTCGACACACGACGCAGCCAGCATGATACGGAAGCGGAGTTCACGGAGCGTTTCGAGCGCGGAGTGACGCTCGCCGCGTCGCTCGTCGCTCACTTCGTCGAGGAGCGTGCCGAAGTCCGTTTAGTCCTCGGGACGGAGGCGGGGCGGTACGGTGTGGGTCGCGAGCATCTTTACGATTGCCTGCGAAGGCTGGCGCTGGTCTCGCCGCAGGAGGCATCTGAGAATAGACGGCAGGACGCTGCCGCGCACGAGACGGCAGACCCTTCGGCTCCGGCGGTCGCAGACGGTAACTACTGCATACTGCTGACGACGGCCGCGCCCGGCTCCATCCCTGCAAACATCTGGCGCACGTCCTACGTCAAATATCTCTGACCATCAGCAGCCCGGAGAGCACGGCTCTCAATGATATTCATAGGGGGCGGTGTGATAGAGCGCGCGCGAGGTTGGTGTGGCAAAGCGCACGGGCTCGGCTACCGCTACCGAGGCGCTCTGCTTTAGTTCATCTTCCGAGACTTCGTCCGTCTCGTCCGTGAGTATCTTGATGCTGCGCTCGATCTCAAGTATGTCTAGGTATTCCTGGTAGCGCGTGCGATCCCGCTCGCTCATCTGCTTGATGCGGACGCCGATCAGACAGCCCAGACTTGCGCCCTCCTGCTCATAACGCTCGTACTGGCGCGGCGTGGCCTCTATCTCTATCCGGCCGTTGATGGCGAAGCCGAGGTTCATGTCCTCGTCCTTGAGCGGGCGGTCGTAGATCGGGGCGGCCTCTATCCGGATTGGCCCATCGGGCAGATGCAGCGTGAAGCGCAAAGTGTAGTCCGGGCCGAGAAGGTAACGGTACATGAAGGGCAGAGACGGTATGAGAAGGGCCATGCCTCCGGCGCAAACGTCGCGCGTGTGGCTGACGAGCTGAGGCTGCTCGCCCGTCGCCATGCCCTGCGCTTCATCTGCGATGAGAGGTATGCTGAACGAGAGACTGGCGTCGTGCCGCGTAAACTCGCGCAAATCTTCCTGCATCCCGTCAATCATCTCGTCAATGTCGCAAGTCTCTACCATCGCGGTCTCCTTAACCTGTACTCTGTTTTTTCTGAGGCTCACTTTCTGAAAGCTGCCGCCGCTTCTTAGTCAAGCCCCGTGCCGCTTGAGGAAAAAGCAGAGACGATGGGCCCAACCGGCGAAAATGCTCGGGCTTTGGAAGAGTTGAGGCGCGAAGCGGAGCAGTGCGAGCCCACGGGGCGGGCAATTTGATAGGTCAGGATGAAAGGTGTGGTGGTAAATTGACAGGAGATGTTATATTGAGATTACTCACGCCCCGCCGAACCAGCTTCGGAATCCCAGACCGCTAAGGAAATAGTCATAACTTATGTCTACGTCTCATCCCCTGCGCAATCAGCTTTACACGTACCCGGCCCGAAGTCTCTGGCTCATAGCCCTCTGCTTTGTCCTTTCGGGCGCGACCGGCCTGATCTACGAAGTCCTGTGGGCCCGCATGCTCGGGCTGGTCTTCGGGGCGACGACCTTCGCCATCAGCACTGTGCTCGCGGCCTTCATGGGCGGGCTCGCCTTGGGAAGCGCCTGGGCCGGGCGGCTCGCCGCGCGCATCAAGAGACCCTTGCGCGCCTATGCCCTGATCGAAACCGGCATCGCACTCTACGCTTTGGCCGTGCCGCCGCTCTTCAGCCTAGTCAACTATTTTTATGCGCTCGTCTGGGGAGAGTTCCGTCCGGGCTTTTACGCTTTCAGCCTGTGGCGTTTCCTGCTCTCGTGCGCTGTGCTGCTGGTGCCGACGACGTTGATGGGGGCGACGCTGCCTGTGCTCTCGGCGGCGCTGCTGCGTTCGCCGGCGCACACTTCTTCGTCGGTCGCGCGCCTCTATACCTGCAATCTGGTCGGCGCAATCTTCGGCACTATTGCCGCAGGCTTCCTGCTGCTGCCCGCGCTCGGCGTCAGCCGCACGATCTACGCGGCGGCGGCCGTCAACATCGTCGTCTCGCTCGCAGCGTTTCTGATAGACGCTAGGTACGGGGCCGTAGCCGATGGGCCCACGCAGGAACGGCCGCAGGATGAGGAGAGTGAAGCGGTGGGCGAGCGGGCGCGGAGTGAAGCTGCGCGCGCGACAAAGTTCTGGCTCGTGTGCGCGGGCATTTCGGGTTTCGTCACGATCAGCGCGCAGGTAGCCTGGACGCGCGTGTTGACGATGGTCATCGGTTCGAGCACCTACGCCTTCAGCATCGTCGTCGCCCTCTTCCTGCTCGGGCTCTCTGCTGGCGCGTACCTGGTCGGGCGCGCGAAGATCAGGGAAGAGCTTCGGCGCACGATCTTGAAGGTCGAGCTGGCGACGGCCACGAGCCTCTACCTCAGTCTCATCATCATCAATCGCATGCCGGACATCCTCATCAGCCTGGGCCTCAGCCTCAAGCTCGGCTCCTGGGCCGGGCTGCTCATGCTGCAAGTCTTTGTCGCGGGCCTGTTGATTCTGTTCCCGGCCCTGTTGATGGGGATGGTAATGCCTTTGGTGCTGGTCTGGGCCAGCGAGGCCGGCGACAGCAGGGCTTCCGTCAGACTCGTGGGCCGAAGCTATGCTGTCAACACTCTGGGCGCAATCGCCGGAGCCTTTAGCACGGGCTTCATACTGATACCGAAAGCCAGCACCAGGTTTACGATCCTCACGGCCGCAGGGCTGTGCGTCCTGGTCGCGGGGCTGGCTTACAAGCCTTCGCCTCTCGTCCGTGCTCAGGCTCCAGGCCGCACGCTGCCCGTCGCCGCGAGCCTTGCCCTCGTCCTAGTGCTCTTCATCTCAGCGCCCGCGCTCAATCTTCAGAGCCTCTCGCTCGGCGCATACGACAGCCTCGTGCGCGTGCTCGCCGCGACACACTCTGCGGGCCGGGATGAGCGTTTCCAGGCGGATGAGAATGTGACGCACGAGCTTTTGATGTACGAGGAGGGGCCGACCGCGACAGTCTCGGTGCGTCACGATTGGGACATCATCTCTTTAGCGATCAACGGGCGCACCAACGCTTCCGACAAGGAGGACATGCCGACGCAGGTGATGTTGGGCCAACTGCCGCTGCTCGTCGCGCCGCGCATGGAGAACGGCCTCATCGTGGGCTTCGGGTCGGGCGTGACGGTCGGCGCGATGCTGCAATCGCCCATCAAGTCGCTCGAATGCGTAGAGCTTGAGCCTGCGGTCGTGCGCGCCGGGGAATATTTCAATCACGTCAACCACGAGCCGCTGAGAGATGCGCGCCTGCGCCTGGTGGTTGACGACGCGCGCGCCTACCTGCGCGTCAATCCCACCTTGTACAACATCATCGTCAGCGAGCCGAGCCATCCGTGGGTTCCAGGCGTCGCCAACCTCTTTACCAGAGAGTTCTTCGAGCTGGGGCGCAGCCGCCTGACAGAGGACGGAGTCTTTGTGCAATGGCTCCAAATCTACCAGCTCTCGAACGACGGCCTGCGCTCGGTGCTCGCCACCTACCGGAGCGTCTTCCCGCACGTCCTGGTCTTTCGCGTCAATGGTGCGGCACGCGGCAAAGACCTGCTGCTCGTCGGCAGTCGCGCGCCGCTTTCGTTAGATCGAACGGCCGAGCGTTTAGCCAACGAGCAGATGGCCCAAGAGCTGCGCCGCATCAAGATCACGGGGCCGGAAGCGATAGAGGCTTGGTACGTTTGCGACGAGACGGAGCTGGCCCAATCGCTCGGGCCCGCGACGCTCAACACGGACGACAACATGCACATCGAGAATCGCACGCCGCGTGAAGCCTTCCTGCCATTGATGGCAGAGAACGCGACCTGGATTGAAGCCCTCGCCACCCGCGCCCGCGCCGCCAGAGAGGTCGCCAGGCGATAGTAGATTCAGGATTGCTTGATAAGCTCGTCCAGCATCTCGTCTGCGGCCCGTTCGCCGCTGCGTATGCAGTCGGGAATGCCCGCTCCGCCGTAGGCGTTGCCCGCGAGCTTCAGCCCCGGCAAAGCGCCGAGCCGCTCCCAAATTCTCTTGACCCTTTCGAGGTGGCCCAGGTGATATTGGGCCATTGAGCGCGGCCACTTCTCAGTATGAGAGAAGAGCGGCGGCTTTTCGATTCCGAGTAGCTGCCGCAGGTCTTCGCGCACGGCCCGCTCCATGGCATCCTCGTCGAGCGCGAACATCTCCGGCTGCAAAGCGCCGCCGACGAAAGCCCTGAGCAAAGCGAAGCCAAAGGGGGCACGCCCCGCGAACTTGACGCTGCTGAAAGTGCAGGCCAGCGCGCTGCGCCTCTCGACTATGGGCACGACGAAGCCGAAGCCGTCGAGCGGGTGCGGGATGTCCTCTCGCCTGTAGGCCAGGTTGACCGTCGCCGTCGAGGCATACGGAATCTCTTCAAGCTCTGCGGCGAGCGAGCCGTCCGTCTCGCGCACGAGCGTCGCAGCGTGGTATGCGGGCAGGGCCAGGCAAACCGACTCGCATTCAACACTCGCGCCCGCCGCCAGCCCCAACCTCCAACGCCCGGCCCTTCGATCAAAGGAGAGAGACTCGACCTTCGTGTTGAGACGAAGCGTCGCTTGGGCCAACCGCGCCGTCAGAGTGTCTGAGAGCACCTGCATCCCGCCGCCGAAGGAGAGAAAGAGGCTGTAGCGTGCGCCGCTCGTCCCGCGCCCCTCTAGCGCGGCCTGCTGGCGGCGCGCTCGCCACATGCCGCGAATCAGGCTGCCGTGCGCGCGCTCCATCTCCAGAAAGCGCGGCATCGTCGCGCGCAGGCTCAATCGTTCCGGGTCTGCGGTGTAGATGCCTCCGACCATCGGTTGGGCCATACGCTCAAGCGCCTCGCGTCCGAGCCTGCGCCTGACGAACTGGGCCAGGCTCTCGTCGTGCTCCTCATCGCCGTTCTGCTCTTCGCCTGCTGCGCCTGCGCGCACGGGCAGCAGCATGTCGAGGGCCATGCGCGCCTTGCCGCGCCAGCTAAAGATTCGCGTCGTGACGAAGGGCCAGAAGCGTGAGGGGGCGAGCAGGTGAAAGCCTTCGGGAACGGGATGCAAGCGCCCGTCGCGGACGATGAAGCTGCGGCGATGGGCGGGGCTGGTCTCGATCAATTGATCTGCGATGCCGAGACGCTCGGCCAACAGCTTCGCCTCGGGCTTTTCGGAGATGAAGGAGTCGGGGCCGCCTTCGAGCAGAAAACCTTCGCGCCGGTGCGTGCGAATAATGCCGCCCGTGCGCTCTGTCGCTTCGAGCAGCAGCACCTCTGGCGCGCGCCCCAACTCGCGGCCGCGCTCCTGAAGGCGATAGGCCGCCGCCAGGCCGCTGATGCCTGCGCCGATGACGACGACGCGCGGCGGGCCTTTGCTCTCTCTCTCTTCGGCCATCACATCACTAACGCGCGGTCGCGGGCCTCTCTCTGAGGACGCAGCAGTCCGCCGGACAGACATCGTGGCTGGGCCCATGCGTTCCGAGAAAACGGCGCACGGGCTCCTCCGTCATCCGTTCAAGGATAAGCTCGCGGATCATCCTGATGAAGAGAGGATGCGCGCCGACCGTTTGTGCGCGCACCATCTCTAAGCCTATCTCTTCGCACAACGCGCGCGCCTGCGTGTCCAGGTCGTAAAGGACTTCCATGTGATCCGAGATAAAGCCGACCGGGGCGACGATCACGTCGGTCGCGCCCTGCTGTTTCAGCTCTCGCAAGTGATCGCAAATATCCGGCTCAAGCCACGGTTGATGGGGCGGGCCGCTCCGGCTCTGAAAGACCAGCCGCCACCTTTGCCGGCCCAGGGCCTCGGAGATCAAGCGGCAGGTCTCCTGAAGCTGGGCTTCGTAGGCACAGCCTGCGGCCATCCGGAGGGGAATGCTGTGGGCCGTGAAGGCTATGTGCGCGGAGGCGCGGCGCGCTTCCGGAATCTGACCGATGGCGGCGCGGACACGCTCGACGTTCGGCTCGATGAAGCCCGGATGGTTATAGAAGGCGCGCAGCTTCTCTATGCGCGGGGCGTGTGGGCCCACCGTGTTGCACGCCCTCTCTATGTCCTCGCGGTACTGGCGGCAGCCCGAGTAAGAGCTGTAGGCTGAGGTGACGAAGGCCAGGGCCTTGCGAACGCGGTCGCGGGCCATGAGGGCGATGGTGTCTGCCAGCAGCGGATGCCAGTTGCGATTGCCCCAGTAGACGGGAAGTCGCGGGCCCTCCTCGGCCAGCAAGCGTTCGAGCGCCGCGATCAGCTTCCGATTCTGCTCGTTGATCGGACTGACGCCGCCGAACAACTCGTAATGATGGGCCACCTCAAGGAGGCGCGCGCGAGGCACTTCCCGGCCGCGCAGGACATTTTCGAGGAAGGGCATCACCTCCGTCATCCCTTCGGGCCCACCGAACGAGACTACCAGGATAGCGTCATAGCTTTGATTCATAACCTTTCAAGCGCCCTTACCTGCGGCTCAGCTCGTGCACGGCGTCCACCAGGGCGACGACGTTATCGACGGGAGTTTCGGGGAGAATGCCGTGGCCGAGGTTGAAGACGTGGCCGGGTCTGCGGCCCGCGCGCTCAAGGATGCGGCGGGCCTGAGCGCGAACCTGTTCGACGCCCGCGAAGAGCACGACCGGGTCTAGGTTGCCCATGATGGCCCTCTCTTCTCCGATGCGTCGCCAGCCTTCGGCCAGATCAACACGCCAGTCCAAGCCTATGCAATGGCCTCCGGCCTCGCTCATCAGCTCAAGCAGCGCGGCCGTGCCCGTCCCGAAATGTATGACGGGTGTGGCGGGCGCGACGCCTTCGATGACGCTGCGGGTGTGCGGCAGCACGTACTGGCGGTAATCCTCCGGGCTCAGGCATCCGACCCAGGAGTCAAAGAGCTGGACGACCTGCGCGCCCGCCGAGACCTGCGCGTTCAGGTAACGGACGAGCGCACGCGCGATAAGCGACATCATCTGATGCCAGGCCCCGGCGTCCGTGTACATCAGCCGCTTCGTGTGAATGTAATTCTTGGAGGAGCCGCCTTCGACTATGTAGGAGGCGAGCGTGAAGGGAGCGCCCGCGAAGCCGATCAAGGGCAGGTCAGGCTTGAGGGCCCGGCGCGTCAGGCGGATCGCCTCGTAGACGTAATCCAGCTCGTCAACGCTTGAGACTTCGCGCAGCCGCTCTACGTCCGAGGGAGTCCGCACGGGATTATGAATCACGGGGCCCTCGCCCCTGGCGAACTCAAGGTCAATGCCCATAGGCTCTATGATAAGCAGGATGTCCGCGAAGATGATCGCCGCGTCCACGCCCAGGCGCTCGACGGCCGTGACGGTCACTTCCGCCGCCAGCTCCGGCGTCTTGCACAGCTCAAGAAAACTTGTGCGCGCGCGCACTTCCCTGTACTCGCGCATATATCTTCCGGCCTGCCGCATCAGCCAGACCGGAGTGTAAGGGACAGGCTCGCGGCGCAGGGCGCGCATCAAGGGGCTGTCGTGAAGCGCCTGGCTCGCCGCGTCGTCCTTTGGTTCCATTAGAAGCGTCCCGCTCATCTCTCGATATGACAAAACGTGTACCGGATAGGCTCCATCAGACTACAACAGGAATGGCCCGGAGCGTTAGCGGCCCGCAATTTCTGATCGTCAAAAAGCGGCCGGAAAAATTTTGCCACAAAAGGCAGGCGCGCGGTGTTTACACTGACGGGAGCAGAGGACGACAGTGCAGGGAAGCAGGAGGGGTCGCCTGCTCCGGTCAAGCCCAAGCAAAACTCTTAACAAGGTGATTGCCATGATGAAAAGGTCAGCCCTAGTCCTGGTCGCATTGTTCTTTAGCGTAACCTGCGCCGCGCTCTACACAGTGCATGGTAAGCAATCCATCTACGTCGATTCCTTCCTGACGTTGGCTGTCGTGCAGGAGGCGAGCGACACTCCGGCCGAGGTCAAAGAGAAGATCAAGCTGTTGGAATCCCCCGACGCTCAAGAGCGCGCTTCGGCCGCCTGCGTGCTCGGAGAGCTGCGCGCCACGGCAGCAATACCTGCGCTCGTCAAGCTGCTCGGCGATGATACGCCTGTGCAGAGAGTCCAGTGCGGGCAGGGTCGCTCCTGGCATGGGCCCATGAAGGAGCTGGAAAAAAGCTCGCCCGGCGAGCAGGCGGCGGGAGCCCTGGCCCTGATCGGCGCTCCGGCCGTCGAGCCGCTCATCGCCGTCGTCAAATCCGATGACTGGCGCGTGCGCGCTAACGCGACCTGGGCGCTGGGCGTCATTAAAGACGCGCGGACTGTCGGAGCAGTGCTCGAATCTCTGAAAGACGGGGACTGGCGCGTGAGGGAAAAGGCCGCCTGGGGCTTGGGGCTAAAGAACGACGAGCGCGTGGCCGAAGCCCTCTCCGCAGCCTTGCAGGACAACGCCTGGCAGGTCAGAAGACAGGCCGCCTGGGCCCTCGGCCTACAGGGAGATAGGCGCTCTGTCGAAGCTCTCGCCGCCGCTTTGAGAGATGAGCAGTCGGGCGTGCGCCAGCAGGCCGCCTGGGCGCTGGGCCTGAAGGGCGATAGCCGTTCGGTCGAGCCGCTCAATCGGGCCTTGCAGGATCAGGACTGGCAGGTGCGCAGCCAGGCCGCCTGGGCCCTGGGATTGAAGGGCGGAAGAAGCTCGGTCGAGCCTTTGATCGCCGCTTTGAAGGATGAGAATGCTCGTGTCCGGCAGCAGGCCGCCTGGGCCCTGGGCCTGAAGGGCGACCGGAGAGCCTACGACGCCTTGAACGCCGCGCTACAGGACAGCGCCGCGCCCGTGCGCAAGAACGCAGCGTGGGCCCTGCGCCTCATTCGTCTCAAGAGCGGCGAGCTGCGCCCAGAAGATTTTCGCAAGGCGAAAGCGGACGCCGAAGACTCGGACGATGACCCCGAAGTGGACGAACTCAACGGCGACGGCCGTCCGGGCGTCCCGAGACCTGAATAAATTTTTTGAGCTTACCTGCAAAGGAGATTCGTCAAGTGAAAAGAGTAATTGTCGTCAGCGCGCTCCTCATCCTGTGCGGCCTTGCGGCCTCGGCAAGTGGGCAGGAGCAGCCGCAGCGCATCAACAGGGAATTCAGGGCCGCCATGGGGCAGAAGCTTGAATTCGACCTGGACACAGGCGGGGGCATACACGTCATCGGCTGGGACAGCCCCCTCATCTCCGTCGAAGCATACAAGGGCGGAAGAGACGGGGCCGACTGCCGCATAGATTTTCAGGAGACGGCCACAGGTCTGAGGATCACTTCGGAGTACCAGGGACGCGAACGCAGCTTCTCGACCAACATCTCTTTCGTCGTCAGAGTGCCGAAACGTTTCGACCTGGACTTCGACTCGATGGGCGGCGGCATAAACATCTGCGGCGTGGAGGGGCGCATCACGGGCAAGACGATGGGCGGCGGCCTGACCCTCAATAACCTCGCGGGCGAGCTTAATCTGGTGACGATGGGCGGCGGCATACGGCTGACCAATTCGGAAGTCAACGGCAAGGTCGAGACGATGGGCGGAGGCGTCCTGATCGAGAACGTGACGGGAGATGTGCGCGGCTCGACTATGGGCGGGCGCGTGGTTCGCCGCAACACGGGAGACCGTGCAGGCCGCACGCCAGGGGCAGAGTGCGCGGCCCCGCGCGCCAGAGACCTCTGAGAGGGTGAAGCCCTCGTCGGGAAGGTTTTGTGTGGTCGCCATGAGAAGCGCCTATTGCACTATGAACAGGGGCACGATCTCGGCTTCGTCCGCAGCGCCCTCATGCTTGCCTTCGGGGCGCTCGCGCGCGGCCTCGGTCACGCTCAGCCAGCCAGCGCCCCACGCAAAGCCCCTCTTGGCCCATCCGCTCAACAGCTTGGGGCTCCTGCGGGCCAGGCCCGTCAAGCTGGTCAGGACGACGATGAGCCTGCTTGCCGGGCCTCGGAGCCTGCCTGAAAGTCAGTAGCGGGCGGGTATTAACAGGAGGGACAGGATAAGCAGGATCAAAGAGGAGTATCCTTGCTTTTTCTTTATCCTGACAATCCTGCCCATCCTGTTTGAATCTTCTTCCAAACTCCGCGTTTTCCCTCTAAGATGAACAGTTATCGGCCCTCTCAGCGTATCATTCGGGGGCGTAAATTTTTGCCACAAAACGTGCGCCCGTGGTGTTTACGTTGTGAGAGCAGCGATAATGAGCGAACGAGCAAGAGCTTTGGCTGATTCAGTGCCGAATACAATTGAGAGGGCGGCGACAGCGCCGCTCAGCTTCGATGAGGCTTTTACGCTGCATCATCGCGCAGTCTTCCGCACCGCCCGCGCCCTGGTGCGCGACGCGGGGCTAGCGGAAGACGTGACGCAGGAGGTCTTTCTCAGGCTCTACAGGAATCTGGACGAGACGCCCGGCGAAGAGCTTTTGCGCGCCTGGCTGCTGAGAGTGACGATGAACGTCGCGCGCAACACACTGCGCGGGCAGGGGCGCTCGACGGCGCGCGAGGACGAGTACGCCAAGCGGGCCGAGCACGCCGGGTGGTTCACGGCCGCGCCCGAAGAGGAGTACGAGCGCAGGGCTGAGATAGAGGAGGCGCGGCGCGCGCTCGACAAGATCAAGGAGCCGATGCGGAGCTGCCTCCTGTTGAAGCAGCAGGGGCTCACCTATCGCGAGATCGCCGAGACCCTCTCGATTAACGAAGCCAACGTCGGAAGCCTCGTCGCGCGTGGAAGGAAAGAGTTTGTGAGAGTGTACGGCAAGATCGGAGGAAGCAGATGAGAGAGTGCGTGCAAGAGGACGTGTTACAAGCCTATTTTGACGGCGAACTCTCCCCCGAGCAGATGGAGCGCGTGGCGACGCACATCGCCGCCTGCGCCGAGTGCGCGACGGTCGCGCGCGAGATCGAAGCGGAGTCTTTGATGATGGCCGAGGCGTTCGCGCCCGAGCTGGCCTTGAGCGTGCCGACGGGCCGCCTGCGCCTGCGCCTGGACGCGAGCATAGCCGAACTGGAAGCCGAGCAGAGCCGCTCGGCCCGAAAAGCTAAGGACGCGCGCCTGCGCTCCTGGCTCGCAGGGCTCATGGCTCCCTTCTCCTTCGCGCCGCAACACGCTATGGGCTTCGCCAGCCTCCTGGCCGTCTTGGCATTCGGCGCGCTCTTCGCTTTCATAATGCTGCGCCCCGCCGAGTCTGGCCTGAATGTCGCCCGCGCCGTAAAGACGCCCGCGCTCGCAGGATATGAGGCGGGAAGCAAAGAGGCTGTCAGGGATAATCCGGGTGCTGTGACTGCGAAGGCAGCGTCTACGAATGCGGCATCTACTAAGCAGGACAGCGTTGCGCTCGCCCTTAACAGAAGAACCCAGCGGCCGCGCTCTCTAAACGCCGGGCCTGCGCGCAGGACTGAACCGTTTACGCCGGAGACGAATACTGTGGAGACTTCGCAAGAAGTGGCTTCGGTTCGATTGCTGCCGGGCGAGAAGAACTACTTGAAGGTCATCGCGTCGCTGGACACGGCCATCAAGTCGAGCGGTGATAATGCGCTGAGGCCGACGCTGCGCGCGGAGTACGAGCGCAATCTACAGGTCGTGGACGAGGCCATAGCGCAGACGCGCGTCGTCGCGCAGCGTAACCCGAACGACAAGGACGCGACCGAATTCCTGCTCTCGGCTTACCAGAGCAAGGTTGAATTGATGAATACGATGGCCGAACAGGCCCAGCTCTCGACGATATATCGCTAGGATTGGAACTATTACATGAGGATGAAATTAAAGAATCTATTAATCTTGATCGCGCTCGCCTCCTCGCTCCTGTCGGCGGCTACTGCAAGGGCTGCGGGCGAAGGCGCATCCGCCGCTCGACCCTCGGTCATAGAGCAGACCGTCGCCGTCGAGCCCAACGTGATCGTCTCGCTCTGCATAGCCTCGGGCAGCATCAACGTCAAAGGGTGGGATCGCAACGAAGTCACGGCGCGCTCGGGCGATGCCGAAAAGATAGAGCTGCGGCGTGCGAGCGCCAACGCTACGGGCCCGGCCTCGCGCATAGAGGTGATGGTATCCGACCCGGCCGACGGGCCGCGCGGCCCTGAGTTCGGAAGCTGTAATGCTTTCTCGGATGTCGAATTGAGCGTCCCGCGCGGCGCTATCGTCCAGCTTCAGACCCGCGACGGAGACATCACCGTCTCGGACGTAGCCGAAGCTCGCGTCGAGGCACAGAGCGGCGACATAGTCTTGCAGCACATCTCAAGGCTCGTCGAAGCGCGCGCCCTGAGCGGCGACATCACGCTCAAGGATTCGAGCGGCCGCGTCCAGCTCGGCTCCGTCAGCGGTTCTGTCGAGGCGACCAACATCAGCTCCATCAGCCCCGGCGATGATTTCGAGGCCGGGACTGTGAGCGGCGACGTGATCCTCAAAGGGGTCGCTCAATCGCAGGTGCATGCCAAGTCCGTGAGCGGGAGCCTGAACATGACGGGCGCGCTGGCGCGCGGCGGCCGCTATGATTTCAAGACCATGTCGGGCGACGTGACGCTCAACATGCCGGCCGACTCTTCTTTCAAGGTCAACGCGAAGGTCTCGCGCGGCGGCGATATTGTTTCGGATTTCCCGATCACTCCGGCAGACGACCCGGCCCGCCCCGCAGCAGTCGGCGCGCCCAGGCCGCCGACTACTCCGAGCCCTGCGACGCCCGTCGCCCCTGCCTCGGATGAGACGGACGACGACGATGATGATGGGAGACCTTCACCAGCGCCGAGGCCCGCGCCGCACCCGAGGCCCGCACCCGACCCGCACTCGCAAGGCTTGGAGCGCCTCAACGGCATCTTCGGCGGCGGCGACGCGACGCTCAACCTGGCCTCGTTCAGTGGCACAGTCTACCTGCGCCGCCGCTAGGGCGAGAGGCCCGGCCACCCCTCCGAGCGCCTTTCTCTCGCCTCGGCCCAAAATTTCCTGCCACAAAAGATTTCCGAGCGGTGTTTTCATATCAGAGCGACGGAAAAAGGGTTCGCTGGCCGGGGGCCTTTAAGAGAAAGAGGCCCTGCCCCGCTGCTCCGAGATCAGCTTAAACCGAAAAGATTCTCCGAGGCGCGTGAAGGTTCAGGGAGGCTTGGGAAAGATGAGACACAAATGGATGGTCATAATGGTGGTGATGGTCACGACCCTGACGACCGCACAGGAAGCTTTGAAGCAGTACGATAGCCTCAGGGCACAGGCCGCCACATGGGCGACATCCGGATTGTGGGCTGGCTTCCTCAACTCCTACGCGCAGCCTGCCGCACAGGCTCCGCAAAGCTTCCGGGCGCAGGCACAGACCTGTTCACTGAACCAGCCGGGCCAGGAGCTTCCATACTCTTATCGCCCCGCGCTTGCCCAGACGATCAGAATCGAGATCGTCAAAGCAGAGAGGCCGGAACAGCCGTCGCGCGTCCAACGTGCAGAGCTTTTACCGCTCACGGCCAACCATCGCGAAGGCCGGGCCGAAGCGATCAGACAGGCTGGGCCAACCGACGGGGAAGTCGCCTTGCTCGTCGCCGCAAGAGAACTGGAAGCGACGCCCGAGCAGGTAGAAGAGACGGCTGGGCCCATACACGTTTTGACCGGCGGGCAGGATGGAGACGAGCTTGAGCTGGCGGGTCATACTTTGAGGACTGTGCGAGTGACGGGCTTCGCGCCCGCTCGCGCCCAGGCGACGGAGGTCAGCCCTCTCGCAGCCGGTGACGACACAGAGGCGGCTCTACGACAGACGCGCTCTGCCGCCGCCGCTCGCGCGCAGACTCAAAAAGCAAAGGCCGTGAAAAAGGCTCTGAGACTTTTGCAGCTCCAAATAGACAGGGCCGCGCACCAGGAGTTGAGCCGGGCCCAAAGAGAGACGATAACCGGGCTGGCGTATGAATTGGCCATGCCGCTCGTCGTCACAGATGAGGCCGCAGGCAGCATCGCCGCGAATCTGCCACTAGCGCCACCGCAGAGCGCGCCCCTTCCGCTCATCATGACAGGCACGGGCGCGAGCGGCGGATGCGCCGGTGAGTAGCAAGATAACCAAAAATTTTTGTGAGGATGAAGATGAGAAACAGATTGATGATGATACTGCACGCCCTTTTAATGGCGACGCTTCTGATGGGAGCCGGGCTCATGAGCGCGAGCGCGCAAGGTGAGCGCGACCTGCCCGTGAAGGAAGAGATTAACCGCAGCTTCCAGCTCGCGCCGGGCGCGACCGTTTCCGTAGCCACCATCAGCGGCCCCGTCGACGTAGAAACTTCCAACAGTAACACGGCCGATGTCCACATCGTTCGCTCGGCCGAGACTCAGCGCGAGCTTGATTGTTATCGCACCGTCGTCGAGCAGACGGCCGCCGGACTCTCCATCAGTCACGAACAGGATTGCCGCACGGTTCGTGCCCGCCAGCGCGTGCGCCTGCGACTTCCCCGCAACGTCAACCTCCGCATCGAGAGCGTGAGCGGCGACGTGCACATAGCAGCCATTGACGGCAGCACGCGCCTCAGCAGTATCAGCGGCGGTGTCTGGATCGAACAGGCCGGCGGCGATCTCAACATCAGCAGCGTGAGCGGCCAGGTCAACCTTAATATCGTGCGGCTCAACAGGCACGGCCTGCGCCTGGACAGCATCAGCGGCCAGGTCACGCTCGCCGTCGCCGATTCGGTCAACGCAGATGTCAGCGTCTCAAGCATCTCGGGCGACTTCTCAAGCGAGATACCGGGCGTGAGGGTTGATAAGGTCGGCGATTCGGATTACCGCGCGCAGATCGGCAGCGGCGGCACGCGTATCTCCATCTCAAGCGTCAGTGGGCAGATCACGCTCAGGCGCGGCCCCGTCGCCTGAGCCGCTCGGCGTTCGCTTCAGTTCTAACCAATATAGAAAAGAGTGCTTCAAAGTTATGCTAACGAGAGAAATCAAAAAGACTGGAATCAGGAGAGGCTTGCTGGCCTTCATTGCAGCCGTCGCCGCTCTCGGCCTGCTCGTGACGGCGTCGAGCGACGCGCGCACGCAGACCAACGAACAGCTCACGGAAGAGTTTCACCAGAGCTACCCGCTCTCGGCCGACGGGCGCGTGAGCCTGGAAAACATCAACGGCTCTGTTCGCATCGCGGCCTGGGAGCGCAACGAGGTCAAGGTGGATGCCGTCAAGCGCGCCTACACGCGAGAGCGGCTCGACGAAGCCAAGATCGAAGTCACGGCCAACGCGGGCAGCCTTCACATCAAGACAAACTATCCCGACCGCAACCTGAATTTCACGAGCGACGACTACGGGCGGCGCAACAACCCTGCCTCGGTCGAATACACGCTGACCGTGCCGAGGGGCGCTCGCCTGGATTCGATTGAGTTGATTAACGGCGGGCTTGAGATCACGGGCGTCGCGGGCGATGTCCGGGCCTCGTCCATCAACGGCCGCGTCACTGCGCGCGGGCTCATCGGCGAAGCGCGTCTCTCGACCATCAACGGCCGCCTTGAAGCCGTCTTCGACCGCTTAGACCAGGCGAAGCCCATCTCGCTCAGCTCCGTCAACGGCAGCCTCCAGTTGACGATCCCCTCGGACTCCAACGCCGAGCTGAAAGCCTCGACGGTGCACGGCGGCATCAGCAATGACTTCGGGCTGCCCGTGCGGCGCGGCAAATATGTCGGGCGCGATCTGGCCGGACGCCTGGGCCAGGGCGGCACGCGCGTCAAGCTCAGCAATGTCAACGGCTCGATCAACATCACACACGCGGCCGACGGCCGCCCCTTGAGCCCCGCGACCAATCTGCTGCCGGCAAAGAGCGAGACGGAGGAGTCGGACGCAGAGATTGAGCGCCAGAGGGAAGAGGTGCGCGAGGCCGCGCGCGAGGCGCAACGAGAGGTGCAGCGCGCGCAGGTCGAGATTCAACGCGAAGCGCAAAGGGCCGCGCGCGAAGCCCTGCGCGGGCACGATGCGACGATCAGGGAGCAGCAGCGCGAAGCACAAAGAATCGTGCGCGAGCAGCAGCGTGAAATCCGTCGCACACAGATCGAAGCGCGCAACGCTACGCGTGACGCCTCGCGCGAGCAAAGTGTCTACGTGATGAGCGGCGGTCTGCCCGTCGTCAACCGCGAGACGAAGACTTTTGCCGTCAGCGGCACGCCGCGTGTGACTGTGCAGACCTTTGACGGCCACGTCGTCGTGCGCGCGTGGGACAAGCCGGAGGTTACAGTCAACGCCGTCTCGCGCGCCCGCGACGATCAGCAGAAGCAGGGCATACGGGTGAGCATGGATCAGCGTGGCGGCTCTGAAGTCTCGGTCGTCGCGGAGTTCGATAAAGCCTTCGCCGAGCGCCTGAAGCCCGGCACGACCAACATCAACGCCAGCGTCAGCTTTGAAGTCTACGTGCCGCGCAGCACGACCCTGCGCGCAGTCTCGGGCGACGGCCAGATTCGCCTCGAAGGCGTCGGCGGCCAGCTAGACCTGCGCACGGGCGATGGGCCCATCACGGTCGAGAACGGGCGCGGGCAATTGAACGCCACGACGGGCGACGGCCGCATTCGCATCGTCGGCTTTGACGGGCAGGTCGAGACGCGCACGGGCGACGGCTCAATCAGCCTCGCGGGGCGCTTCGATCAGCTTTCGGCGCGCACGGGTGACGGCTCCATCTCGCTTGCGCTACCGGCGGGCGCTAATGCTACTATCGAGACGGACGCGGAATCGGTCATCAACGATGCCGGGGCCGTCGAGGAGCAGCAAAATCCTTCGCGCCGGCTGCGGCGTTGGAGGATCGGCGGCGGCGGCACAGTCTTCAGGCTGCACACGGGCGACGGGCGCGTAGTCCTCAGGCACACAGGCGAAGAGCCCTGAGCCGCTCGCTCGCGTGATAACAGCCGAAGCCACACGCCACGTCTTAGAATTCAGGAAAGCGCAACCCTTAGATCTCCCAGGCCGTGCGCTTTTTATTTTGCCCGGCTCCGGATTGTTCGGGATTTTTTACAAATTTACTGAAACAGGCATATCCTAAGAGGCGTTTAAGCAATAAATCCGGCATCCTCGGGGCCACGCTCAGAGCATCCGAAGCAACACGAGCATTCAGAAAATTGACCAATTGAGGGAAGCGGGCAACAGTATGAGACGAGGGTTTAGACTTGACGCCTATGCTGCGAGCGAGCGAGCAGGAGCGCGCAGGCAAAGGCACTCGCCTCCGGCCTCTGACCTTTCGGCGCGCCCTCCTCAGGCGCGAGCGTGGCCGAGAGCCCTCAGAGTTCTCCTGCTTTTCACTGCGACGGCCCTTCTGGCCGGCGTGACAGCACGTACTGAGAACGAGCAGTTGAGCGGCGCTGCCGTCAAGCCTCGCCGGACTGATGCTTCGCATCAGAGTGCGAAGCAGCTCAAACGGCTCATGGGCCTGCGCCGCAGCCTGATTGCCGAAGGCTCGCGCGTCCAGGTCGTCTCAGACCTTCCGCTGAGCGATTATTCGGCCTATCGCGACGGCGACCGCTTCAACGTCCTGATTCCGGAAGCGAGCGCAGAGTACTTGCAGAGCGAGCTGAGCGGGCCCGGCTTTACGGACGTTCGCGTCGAGCAGCGCGGCGACGATTGCCTTCTCTCGTTCGGCCTTCAGCGCGGCGCGAGCGCGAGCGTCGATCAAAAGTTCAATCGCCTGGATGTCATCTTCGTTGCTCCGGCCGGGGCGCATACGGGCGAGACGAATGAGCGCGCGACCCCTTTGCCTTCGCCAGCGCCAACTCCTTCGCCTTCCTCTTCGCCAGCACCTTCGCCGGGGACGAAAGATGAAAGCAATGCTCCGGCCGAAACTCCTGTCAACGCTCCCGGCACGACTCAAACTCCGGCGACGCCGCCGCTCCTCGAAGTCTCCGCTCCGGCGGGCGCGAATCTCTCCTCTGTGACGGAGGTGACACGACTTCCCTTAGGCAAAGCCGCGCTCGTGCTGCCGCCCGAGAAGGCCAACCCCGTGCGCGTGCCGCGCTTCGAGCGTCCTCCGGCGATTGACGGCCGCCTCGACGACGAAGCCTGGAAGGGGGCCGCCGTCCTGAAAGATTTCTATCAAATCCAGCCGGGCGATAACCTCGCGCCTTCAAAGCCGACGGTCGTTTATCTGGGCTACGACGCGCGCAATCTCTACGTGGCCTACTACGCCTACGACGAGCGTGACAAGATACGCGCGACCATAGCCAAGCGTGACGCCATCTTCGATGACGATTACGTGGGCCTCTTCTTCGACACCTTCAACGACAAGCGCAAAGCCTACGAGATGAACTTCAACCCGCTCGGCATACAGGCCGACGGCATCATGACTTCGGGGCAGGGCGAGGACTTCAGTGTTGACATGGTGGTCGAATCTAAAGGCTCTGTGGTCGAGGACGGCTACGTCGTCGAGGTCGCCATCCCGTTCAAGTCGCTGCGCTACGAGGCTGGCAAGGACAAGCTCTGGGGCGTCCACTTCTATCGTCGCATCAAGCGTTTCAATAACGAGCTGGATATGTGGATACCCATCTCGCGCGACATCTCCAACTGGTTGGCCCAGGCCGGACACATCACCGGCCTCGAAGGGCTCTCGACGGAGCGCACGCTGGAAGTCATTCCCTCCCTGACGCTCTCTGAGACGGGCAAAGTCAAGCGCTCCATTCCGAAGGGCGTGCGCCTGGCAAATGCTGCGCTGGTTGACCCCGGACGCTTCGTCAACGAGCCGCTCAAGCTAGACCCCGGCGTGACAGTCAAATACGGCATCACTCCGACCGTCACGCTCGATTTCGCCGTCAACCCGGACTTCGCGCAGGTCGAGGCCGACGCCACCGTGACGACCGCCAACCAGCGCTTCCCCATCTTCTTTGAAGAGAAGCGCCCCTTCTTTCTCGAAGGCATAGACATTTTTCGCACGCAGATTTTGGCCGTCCACACGCGCTCCATCGTTGACCCGGACGTGGCCGCCAAGCTGACGGGTAAGGTCGGGCGCAACAGCTTCGGGCTGCTGCTCGCTTCGGACAATGCGCCCGGCAACTTCTCTGACGAAGAGATCGAAGACCCAGACTTTACGAGCGACAACCTGATCGGCAAGAACGCCTACGTCGGCGTGCTGCGCCTGAAGCGCGACGTGGGCAAGGAGAATCACCTGGGCTTTCTGGCGACGACCTACAACTTTATCCGGAAGCATAATCAACTGGGCGGCTTCGACGGGCGCTTCAAGCTGAACAAGACGACGAGCTTCGACTTTCAGGTCTTGGGCTCGACTTCCCGCTTCCCCTTTTACGACCCAGACCGCGACGCTGAAATCTACCGCACGGGCAACGGCTTCATCTACGCTTACAGCCTGAACGACGAGGGCAGGCATTTCGGCTACAACTATGCTGCGGTGGGGCGCACACGAGATTATCGTTCGGATGTGGGCTTCAACCGGCGCACCAATACTAACAACCACGACCTCTTCGTGCGCTACGACTCGGAACCGAAGTCGAAGGCGCGGCTCATACAGTGGCGCACCTATAGCTACCTGAGCACGAATTTCGATTTCCAGGGACGCTTGCAACGCTGGAACGAAGAGGCGCAGGTGCGGTTCAACTTCCCGCTCCAAAGCTTCATCGCCTTTGCCGGGCAGGGGGGCTACGAGCGCGTCTTTGAAGAAGAGTTTGGGCCCAGGCGCAACGCGCATCAGAGAGGACAGTTCGCGGGCGAGGATTCGGAGCGCACAGCCTATCGCAAGAACTTCTACATCTACGGCGGGACGACGCCGAGCAAAAAATATTCGCTCTTCTTCCTGCTGGCGCGCGACTGGGGCCTGCTGGATTTCGACTTCGGCGCTGGCAGCCGCTACCCGCGCGTCAGTCCGGGCGCGCTCCTAGACCCAGACGCGCCGCAAGACCCCGGCGCAGGCAACGGCTGGCACATTGAGTCGAACTTCGTCTACCAGCCGACCAACACCTTGCGCCTCTCGCTGGATTACACCAAAGACAGGCTGCGCCGGGTGGACACGGGCCGCCTGGCCTTTGACGAGAACATCTTCGCGCTGCGCGGCACGTATCAATTCTCGCGCTTCACGTTTGCGCGCGCTCGGGTCGATTATGAAACGCTCGGCTCGAACGTGCGCGGCCAGTTCCTCCTGGGCTGGACGCCCAATCCGGGCACGGCCTTCTACCTCGGCTACAACGACGACTTGAATCTTAACGGCTATAACTTGTTCTCGGGCGACCTTGAGCCGGGCTTTCGCCGCAACGGCCGCACCTTCTTCCTCAAGATGTCCTACCTCTTCCGAAAAAGTTTTTAAGAAGGAAATTAACAGGATGGGCAGGATAAGAAGAAAGCTATAGCTTCTCTTATCCTGCCCATCCTGTCTATCCTATTTGAAATTCGCCTTTACTCGAAGACCTTTTCGACGGGAACGACGCGGACGTTCTCCGGCCGGACGTTGATCTTGTAGGCTTCGATGAGCTTGTCTTCGTCCGTGATCTCCTTCGGCTTCGGCGAGACGTAGGTGATCGGAGAGGGCTTGCCGCTGAGGATGGCGTCGCGCAAGCCTTCGGCATCCTTCGTCACCAGAACGATCTGCATCCGGTCGGACTTGAGATACTTCTGGATGGCGTTGTTGACATCCTGAAGCGTGAGCCGCGAGAGCTGCTCGCGCATGTAGGCGTTGAAGTCCGGGATGCCGTAGTAGCGGCTGTCCAGCGCATAGCCGAGTTGCGCGTCCTGCGTCTGCGTCAGGATGTTCGTGTACTTCGACAGGAACTCGCGCGTCGTCTCAAACGCCTCTTTAGACATTCCGTCCTTCACCAGCTTGTCATATTCGTAGAGCGCGGCTCTGAGCGCGAACATGCTGTTCATGGGCTCTACGGGTCGAATCCATATCTGGAAAATCTGCTGCTGGCGGCCCAGGTTCGGATCGGGCGTGAACTGGAACATCCCGCGCGGGAAATATTCTATGTAGGCATAGTCGCCGTAGTTCAAGCCGCGCGCTTCGCGCAGCCGCCCGTAGAGGTAGCTGTTGGAAGAGCGGTGCTGGCCGAAATAGGAAGCGACGACGGCGAGCGCCGCCCAATCCTTGTCGCCGCGCCTGACCGAAATGGGAAATCCCAGCGAGATGGCCGTCGAGCGCGTGTCACGCTTGATTAGTTCAATCCGCATCCCTTCTGCTAATTTCGGCGCTTCAAATTTCGTGGTCGCCGCCTGCCCCGCCGGAAGCTTCGCGAAATCGGCCTCGACCCGCTTGGGAAAGTCGGTCGGATAACCGCCCGCCAACCCCAAGACCATGTTCGCCTGCGTGTAGTTCTGCTTGTAGAAGTCGCGCACGTCGGCAATCGTCAGGCTTTGCAGCGCTGAGAGGCTGCCGATGTTGTGATGGCCGTAAGGATGTCCGGCGTAGATCAGATTGTAGAGATATTCCTTGCCCAGCTCCTCGTCGTTGCCTTCGCGCAGCGAGACTTTCAGGAAGTTGATCGCGTCCGTCTTCAGACGATTGAAATCGTCCTCGCGAAATCCCGGGTCGAGCAACATCTGGCTGATGATCCCGTAGTAACGGTCTAGATTATCGATGTGCGTCGTGCCCGTGAAGACGGTCATCTCTTTGTCGATCTGCCAGTTGAAACTGGTCGCCATCGGGTAGAAGGCTTCCGTGATCTGGTCGTAGGTCATGGTGCGCGAGCCGCCCTGCGAAAGCAGCGCCGCCGTCAAAGCGGCCACGCCCTCTTTCCCCTTCGGGTCTGCGGCCGAGCCCGTCATGAACAGGATGCGGAAGGTGACGAGCGGCGAGCGGTTCGGTTGCAGCACGGCGTTCATCTTGGCCGTCGCGGCCGCAGTGCGCTCGCCGCCTTCGAGCGCCAGGGCAGAGAGCGCGAGCGCCCCGATCATCAACGAGACAGTGAGTGTCCTTAACATCATCTATTCCTCGCCCCCTTTGCTTGTCGAAGTAGTTGTGGCCGGCTTCGTCGAGAGCGTCACGATAGTCCGCTGGTTTTCGACGAAATACTTCTGCGCGGCCGCGCGTATGTCTTCGGGCGTGATCGTGTCGTAGAGCGCGAAGAGCCGGTTGATCGTGTCGGGCGTGCGACGCAAAGCGATGTAGGGCGCAATGCCGCTCGCAATCGCCTCGGAGCTATTGAAGGAGAGCGCGACGCTGTAGCGCAGGCGCGAGCGCGTGGCGTCCAGTTTCGCCTGCGGAATCAAATCCTTCTTATACTTCTCGAAGGTCTGAAGAATCTGGTCGCGCACGTAATCCATGTCCTTCTGATCTTTGATGCGCGAGAAGATGCTGAACAGCTCGGGGTCTATCTGGTCGTCGAAGCTCGGGGCGACAAAGTCAACCTTCTGCTCCTTGAGCACGAGCTTTTGATAAAGCTCCGAGTTGTCGCCGAAAGCCACCTGCGCCAGCAGGTCGAGCGCAGCCTTGTCCTTCTCCGTGTCGGAGTAAGCGGGCCCGCGAAAACCTACGACCATGTAGGGCAGCGTCGGCGAAGCCCAATCGACGTGGGCCGTGCGCGGCTCTGTCTGCTTCGGCTCTTTAGGAATCTGCGGGGCGTAGTTGCCGCGCTGCCAAGTGCCGAAATATTTCTTGGTCAGGTCTAGTGCCTGTTGGTGCGTCACGTCTCCGGCGATGACGATGGTCGTGTATTCGGGGCGATAGTAACGCTTGTAGAATTCCAGGCTGTACTGGTACTGGTTGGGCATGTCCTCAATGTCTTTGATGAAGCCCATGGTGGTGTGCGTGTAGGTGTGCGTGCCGAAGGCCGTCTCTCTGAGCTTCTCGTAGAGCTTGGAGAAGGGGCTCGCGCTGTTCTTGTTGTATTCGCCGAGCACCGCGCGCGTCTCCGTCTTGTAAGCCGCCTCTTCATACTTGAGACGCTGGAAGCGGTCGGCCTCAAGCTTCATGATCTGGTCGAGGTCTTCTTTGGCGAAGACTTCGTGATAGACCGTGCGGTCATCCGTCGTATAAGCGTTCGAGGAAGCGCCCGCGCGCTTCAATATCTCGTCGCGCTGTTCGGAAGTGTAGTTCTCGCTGCCGCGAAACATGAGGTGCTCGAAGAGGTGAGCGTAACCGCTCTTGCCCGGCTCGACTTCGTTGCGCGAGCCCGTCGAGACGACGATGTAGAGGGCGACGAGGTTCGGATAATCTGTTGGGATGGTGACGAGCCGCAAGCCGTTCGGCAGATCGTCAATCGTGTAGTCGTACGGAAAGAGCTTGCGCTGCGGAGCCTTTTGGGTTTGCGTACGACTGGGCTGTGGGTTTGCCGCCTCGGCCCGCGCCGCCGTGTTCAGAGAGCGTTGCGCGAGCGTGACCAGAGGCAAACACAACAGGAGCGCACTTGTTATCCATAGTCTCATTTTCCTATGTTCTCCTGAAAATGTTGTTGAGCTTGATTAATGGGGACGCCCAAAATTATACACGAAGGCGCGCCGGAGAGCGACGCCGCAGCAAGTGATCTCAGCCATCGTCTGACTTATCGTGAGCGTTCAAGCTCTGCCTTGAGCGCGGGCGGAACCTTTACGACCTGCCGCCAGCCGGAACTGTCCTCGCGCATCTCGGCCGTTAGTTCGTCGCGCAAACTTTTCAGGCGGTCGGTCAAGCTGTGAGAATAGCTGTGAATTTCGGGGAAGCGTGCGAGTTGATCTTCGACGAAAGCCTTCTGCTTCGTGATGGAGGGGATGGCTTCGTGATAGCCGTTCTCCCAGAAGGGGACGAGCAGGCGCTCGACTTTAGTCGCGCCCGGTATCTCAACCTCTTCGTCGTCCAATCCGATGCGGTCTGCGACGTAGCGCCCCTCTGCGTCACTGCCCCGGAAAACCTGTAGGCGGCCGGGCAGCGTGGACTTCTCGGGCGTGTTAGACGCCTTCAAGGTCGGCTTGCCCTCGATCAGGCATTGCTTGAAGATCACGCCCGCCACCCGGTTGACTTCGCTTGAGAGCTTGGTTCCGATGCCGAACCCGGCGGCCTCCGGAAACTCTGCGACGATCCGGCGCACCTTCTCGACATCCAGATCGCCGCTCAGGATAGGCATCAGTCCCGTCAAGCCGTTGGCCTCAAAGAAGCGCAGGCACCACCGGCCCAGCTTCGCCAGATCGCCCGAGTCCACCCGGAATCCTTTGAAAGCGCGCCGCCGCGCGGGGCTCGAAGTCGCGGCCATCGCGGCGTGAACCGCGCCCATGAAGAGGTCTATGGTGTCCAGGAGCAGCGTCGTCCCGTTCGGGTTGGCGTCGAGCCAACGCTCGAAGGCGACCTGCTCGAAATGTTTGGGGCGGCCCGTGCGCGGCTCTATCTCAGGCTCGTACATGAACTCTATGTAAGCCTGCTGCCAGTAATGAGCCTCAGTCCCGACCGCGGGGATGTCCAGGCGATGCGCCGCCTCCATGTTCGAGGTGTCGTTGAAGCCGCCGATGAAGGCGTAAGTCGCAACCTCGACGGCGCGCTCCACGTCGCCGTCGCGGCGCAGGGAGAAGTCCGAGAGCCAACGCTCGCCCGCAGCCATGCGGAATTGCAGGGCGAGGCTCGCGGTCGTCATCGGCAGATCGAAGGCGTGCTCGAACTTGATCTCCTGGGCCTGCGTCAGCGCGAAGGGGCCGGTGATGTCTGCGAAGGGCTCGCCCGCGAAGAGTATTGTGCCGGGGCGCACGGCACGCACAGCGCCGACGAAATGCATGTCCTCGATGGCGCGCGCGAAGAGCTGCAACCCGCCCCGATCCTGTTCCAGAAAGCGCAGGCGCGGGCGATCAACGTGGCTGTCAATCAGGAGGCGCACTAAACGCTCGTGGCCCAAACACGGCGCGAACCTGAGCTTGCGCTGCGTGACGTAAAAGGTGGCCAGCGCCGCGCTCAGAGACTTGTCGCGCAGCCGCGTCGCCTCCTTGTACGACGCATCGCCCATCGCCGCATGATAGCGATCAAAATTCAGCGTGCCCATAACAAAGCAGTGATGAGTGATGAGTAAAAGAGAAGTTCACACCCTTTTACTCATCGCTCTTGCCTCATCACTCATCCCTGTATTTACGATTTCCACTCCGGCCCGGCGCATCTCTTCGAGGGCGCGCTGGCCGTCGCCGGGCTTGAGCTCGACGGCGCGCATGGCGTCGGCTACGGCCTTGACCTTGAAGCCGAGGCGCGCCGCGTCGAGCGCAGTGTGCTTCACGCAGTAGTCCGTGGCGAGGCCGCCGACCCAGACTTCATCTACGCCGTGCTGGCGCAGCAGGGCCTCTAGCTCCGTTTGATCGAAAGCGGAGTACTCGTCTATGTCCATCTTGTCTTTGGAGACTACTGTGATGCGCGGGTCTTCGATCAAATGGGGATGAAACTCCGCGCCGCGCGTGCCCCTTACACAGTGTATGGGCCAGGTGCCGCCGTAGGCTGCGAAGTGTTTTGTCTCGGCCGGGTGCCAGTCGCGGCTCTTGACCACCAGGTCTCCGCGCGCGAGAAACTGGCGCGCCAGTTTGTTGAGCGGCTCGACCACCTCGTCGCCGCGCTCTACGGCCAGCGAGCCTCCCGGACAGAAATCGTTCTGCACATCGACGATAATCAGCGCGCGTCTCTTATCTACAGCCATGTCGTTTTAAGCTAAACCTTTCCGAAAGCGTTGGTCGTTTCGCTTAGCTTAACTTCTCAGTGGGCCGAGAGGCAACGGGGGAGGCGTGTGAAAGGGGAAGGGCGTGCGGGCGCGAGGGCGGCGCTTCAGACCTCTACCTCGGAGTAGTCGAAGGGATAATTGGCGAGGACGGCGCGCATCCTGACCTGACCGAACAGGGTCTCAAGGTAGCAGGCGAAGCGATTGAGCACGGGCGCAATCTCGGTGATGCTGCCGGTCGCCATCACTTCGTCCACGAAACGCTCGTAGACCTGCCAATCCCTGTACATCAGGTAATGCATACTGCCGTGGCGGAAAGTCTCAAGGAACTGTATGAAGGCGATGATCGAATCCAGCTCGGCCGCCGCCTCGGCCCGCCGCGCGAGCCGGACGAGCGTCCATAAATCTCTTCTCAGGATAAGAGACTGTTCGACCCTGGTCGGCAGGTCGTTGAAGAGCTGCGCGCCCGTGAGCGACTGATCGAAAGCCTGCGCGAGGATGATGAGCGATTGCTGAAAGCAATTGTTGAGCAGCCCGCGCGCGTACGTGATGCGCCCCCGAATCATCCGTTCGGATTCACTGGCCGCGAGCCCATTAAGCTCCTGTTCGTAGACCCGCTTCAGCTCGTGACGAAGCGCGAAGCTGACGCCTTCGAGCGCGTTCGTCAGGTGTGAGCGACGGCACACCTCCGAGCGCAACGCTTGATTCTCGATGAAGACCTGAAGGGCGCGCGCCTCTTCATGCACGAGCGTAAAGAAGGAGATGTTCTCAAGCGTCCTGGCTTCGCTGTCGAGCGCCATCTCGGACATGCGCAGGTAGTCCAGCAGGCGCATCAGATCAGAGAAGATACGGAGCATGAGCGCGCGCAGCAGGGGATTGTCAATCTCCTCAAGCAGCGTGCCGAGCTGCTCTTGCATAGTCGCCCGGTGCTCAAGCTGAGCCTGATCTGTGCCGGGCGCAATGCCCGTCGCTCTGTAAATAAAGGGCTGCGACATCACCTCATGCCCCGGGGCGCTATTCGGTTGGCGGAACTGGGCGCTCATTCTTCATCAACCACCTTCAGCAAGGCCCTCTCTCATCTTTGCAGGAAGATACTGTCATAGTACCCGCGCAATCTGTACCCGACCTTCTGGTACACTTTTTGGGCCCGCCGGTTCTGTTCATGCACGAGCAGGCAGATCGAGGCCGTGCGCTCCAACAGGCTATGGCTGAGCTGCGAGACGCAGCGTACGCCGTGGCCTCTATCGCGCTCCTCGGGATTGACGTAGACGCCTTCCAGGTAAGTCGTCCCTGGGGTCTCGGCCACCACGTCGGCTTTAAAGATCAGCCTCCCGCCTTCGACCAGAACCCAGGTGCGGCCCTGTTCGATGCGCCGCTCGCAACGCACGCGAAAGCCCATCGGATCATCTTCCAGGGGGTTGACGCCGCTCTCCTCAAAAGCCATCCGGGCATGGGCGGGGATCACCAGCCTGAGGTCGTCCCTTGTCGCGCGGCGCAAGCCTTCGACGGGCTGGCGCACCGCTACGGGCCATCGCTGCTCGTAGAGCAACTCGCGCCGCAGCAGCCTGGGCGACTGCCCGCGCGCGGCGTAATATTTCCAGAACTGCCCGATCTCTTCCTGCTCGCCCATCATCACGCATATCGGTCGCGGCGCGTGCTGCGCGACGCTCGCGAGGGCGGCGAGCGCGGCGTCCACGCGAGCTTCCACCAGGGTCGCATGACCGATCAGGGCGACGCCCTTGATGCGGCCCGAGTGGTCGCGGCAGGCGTAGAAGCTGCCGCGATTGAGCGGGCTCTTGAGCCCATGATCGCGTATGAAACCGGACATGATGACCGTGTGCAGGGGACGCTCCGAGAGAAAGGCCAGCACCTCTGGCTGGTGCTCGTCCGTCAGCTCGAAAGCCTCCAGAGAGTTGGCCGAAACCTGTCCGGCCAACATGGATGCGCAGCTCTTGGTCATGGTCGCACGTTCGTACAACTTGAATCTCCTTGCGAGGCCGGGCGGCCGCCTTGAAAAAAATCAGCTCTACTTTCAACCTCATGCGCCGCCGAGGGCGTGAGCGAGATGCCAGTATCGCAAGCAATATGCCGTGAATGGGAAACCGGAAAAAGTGCGATTTTGCTGGGAATCGGCGAAGTTAGGGCGTGAGGGTTGTTTGATTGATCGGTCAAGGTGACGAGCAGGACTGTCATCCTGACATGCTGGGCTTCAGCATAAGAGAGACGCACGCGCGGCGCAGGGGACAGCCTCTATAAAGAGTTGGCTCTAGAGAAGCTGTCCCGCTCGGCGCTCTCTCAGTGTTCGAGGTCAAAATAGTGGGGCTTTTGTCTTTCGGCGTCTGTCGCTCAGAGCGATTCGCTGACCGTGAGGAGACGGGCCAGATTGTTCGTCCAGTTCGAGAGGACTTCGCTGCCGAACATCTCGCGCTCTTTCTCCCGCCTGATGGCGCAAGCCTTCCTGAGCGCAGCCTCTTCGCCATACTCGTCAATCGAGACCCATGTCCGGCAAAGCCTTCCCGGCTCCGGATTCCAGCTCACCTCGTAGACGTTGCTCACCTTGCGGTCTCCCGTCGGGGTCTTGATGATCTTGGTCTTGCGCTGGATGCCCATGATGCCCGAACGATTGCGCGGGTTGTTGGCGATCACCAGCCTGTCCGTGCGCGGCTTGCCCAGTTCCCGCTCCGCGACGTTGCGATACTGAACGGCCTTCAACAGCGACTCTTCGCGCCCTCCGTTGCCGTCGTCGCTGAAGAACTTGGCGCGCTGCTTTCCGTTGAATCTGACACGTACATACCAGCCATGAGTCTTTCGCTCAGGCTGATCTATCCGACTAATGCCTTTGTGCCCGGACTTAGCCATAGTTATCTTATCTCTCGGATACTCCTTTGCAAATTTTGAGGTGTGAGAGACCAACTTACCGCGCCCGTTATCATTTGTCAAAGATTTCTTCACTTCCATTGGCCCATCTGCGCTATCGTTCACACCAAATGGTGAGCGGCCCGAGACCCTGTGCGACACGCTCCCGGCTCTAATAGCCTGCCTCGCTTGCTCCCGTTCATTGGCATATAGATTGCTGAACATTCAAGCCAGAAAGGGAGGTTCCTAAAACTAAAATGAGAAATCTGAGTAAACGGCTCGGCGGGGCAGTCCTGATGCTTGCATTTGTGTTCGGCTTATATACGGCTACGACGGGGACTGCGCAGGCGCAGTGGCCCTACGGCAATCGTGACACGTACGGTCAGGATCGTCGTGACCGCGACCGTGACCGTGACCGTAACCGCGATTATGATCGCAATCGTCGTGGACGTAGCTGGGATCGCTATGATAGGTGGGGAGGCAATTCGCAGCTTCGCCAGACGGCCTTGAATGCCGGCTACAACGAAGGCATCAAGGAAGGGCGCAGGGATCGCAACCGTCGCGAGCGTTACGACTTCAGTGACTTCAAGGCGTACCGCAACGCTGACAAAGACTACAACTCGCGCCTCGGCGACAAGGAACTCTATCGTCGCTACTTCAGGCAGGGTTTCGAGAACGGCTACGCGGACGGCTACAGGGGTTACTAAGAGCTGAGCGAACGGCAGAAGCCAAAAGGCGGGAGCGAGTGAAAATGATTCACTCGCTCCCGCCTCCTGTTGACACACTCTCTCCATTGAGCACGAACGATTCGGACATCTCGGTCTTCGGCGCACCAGACCCGGCCGTGGAATATGAAGCGCGCCGTGCGGCTTACGCAGTCATCGTGGACGGGCAGGGAAGAGTCGCGAGCGTCCTTGCCCGCTACGGGTACTTTCTTCCGGGCGGCGGCTCGTTGGAGGGAGAGCGGCCCGAGCAGACTATTCGAGCGGGAGGTGATGGAAGAGCTGGGCCGTCGGGTGCGAATCCTGCGCCGCTTGGGCGAAGCGGTTCAGTACTTCACCGGCGAGGAGAAGTCTTATCGCATGGAAGCCACGTTCTTCGCGGCAGAATTTGCTGGCGGGGCGATGGGCCCAGCCGAGCACGATCTACATTGGATAGGGCCGGACGAGCCTGAGAGACCTTTCGATCATCAATGCCACGCCTGGGCCGCCCGCCAGCTCCCTGAGGTGAGGAGCGGCCTGCCCGTTATCGCAGCCAATCTTCGGGGACGAATTCGACCGCCGTCAACTCGCCGTCGAAGGCAGTGTTTTCTCCGCGCGGAGGGTTGAAGGTAATAAGGACGGGTTGTGCGCTGGTTCTCTCGCCGCACTCGACGCGCCCTTTGATCTCGCTATTGTAGGTGACGAACCTGATACGCTTGAAGGTCTCGGTGTGCAGCTTAAGGGTGCGCTCGCCCGCCTCTACGAAGAGCAGTATGCCGCTCTCCTCACACTCAATCCGGACGAGCCGCCCGCAGACCTGTTGACCGGCGAAGCGCACGGGCTTGAGTTGTGGCCCCGGCGCTGGCATGTCGCAAGGCATCAGCGGCGCTTGCTCGGCTGCCTGCTTCAGCATGGTCTCGTCCTGTTTGGCGCGCTCGGCGGCGAGCGATTCCGCGACCCCGACTCTTTCGAGGATGGAGCGTGCCTCTGCGCGCACTAAAGAATCTGCGAGGCTGTTGCGGACGAGGGGAAAGAGTTCTTCGCGCGCGCGTGCGAACTCTTCGCGGCGAAGATAGAGCTGGGCCCGCAGGAGCTTGAACTCCTGGCGGCCCGGCGCTTCGCTCATGATGTATTCGATCAGGCGCGTCGCTTCGACAAGCTCGGGGCCGCGCTCTATCTGCACGAGGGCGAGCAAGCCGTGAGCGTCCAGGAAGGCCGGGGCCAGCTCTATGACCTTCTCAAGCTCGGCCTTGATGAGCGCCGTCCGGGCGTGATAACCGGCGATGGTATTGTCGGCCTCAGAAGCTTCGCGCCGCAGCAGCTCTGCGTAATAGTAATGGGCCAGGTAACTCTGCGGTTCTGTCGCCAGAGCCTGACGCAAGTGCTCACCCGCTTCTGCGAGCGCGCCTTCGGACAGGTGCAGGATGCCGAGCGAGAGGTGCGCTGCGGCCAGTTGCGCGTCCAGCGCCAGAGCCCTCTGAAGAAAGGGCCGAGCCTCTGCGGGCCGTTCAGTACGCAGGAGCAGGTCGCCCAGGTGCGCTTCGGCCCGCGCCCGGCTCAAGGGCGAAAGCTCTACCGTCGAGCCCTTGCTCGGCCTGCTTCTCAACGCTTCCGTGCGTTGCGCGTACTGGCCCGCGCGCACATACTCGCGGAGCCTGCTTTCGAGCGTCGCCACCTCTACTTGAAACGCCTTCAGCACACTATCTTCGACGCTCGTGCCTGCGGCCAGCAGGTTCAGGAATTGCGAGAGTTGGCGCGCTCGCTCGCCTGTCGGGTCGCTCAGAAGATAATGGACGAGGGCCCAGGACTGTGCGTAGAAGATGCTGCTTCGATCCTGCTCGTTATAGAGCGGCGACTGGCGGTCTGCCTTGAGCAGCGCGTCCAGCGGCAGCAGCTCATGTGTGCGCAACGACTCCAGGCGGCCGGCCAGCCGCTTGCCCACGCGCACGCGCAGGCGGTCTCCCGCCAGCTCATAGGCGCTGTAGTATTCCGCCAGGCCCTCGTCGAACCAGACGGGCGCTTGCCCGTAGCGATTCTTGACCAGCGAGTGCACGTATTCGTGAAAGACTATGGCCGTGGTCTCTTCGAGCGTGGGACGCTGCGCGAGCGTGATGTAATTGACATCAGGCGTGGACTTGAAGTACCCGGCCACGAACTGATCCTGCTGGCCCATCATCAGCGGACGAAACGGCGCGTATTCCGACTCGTCTGCGAAGATAAGGACGAGCGTCGGCGCGCGATGCTCAAAGTATGCCTTCTCCATGACCTGCGAGAAGACGCCGCGAAACTCCTCCAACCGCGCGGCGACAGAGCCTAACTGCTCCGCCCGCGCATCGCCCACGACCAGGAAGTTCTCCGAGCGCGCCACAGACCACTCCCCGGCCGCGCCCGCAGACGGCGGCGCAGTCGAGAGCATCGAACACAACAGCAACAGAATGATGAAAAGCGCGCGAAAAGGGGATGACACGTACTTCCTCTTAAAACTATCCGTAGCCGTCCAGCGGTCAGCAGGCCCCTATCATAAATGGCCCGGCCAAAATCTTCCACAACTGTTTTCGCTAAGATTCGCCCCCCTGCGCCTGCTTATAAGGCCAAAACCAAGCCTTCGGGAACGCGATTCCGACCTTTGGGATTGCGATTCCAAGCCTCGGGATTGCAATCCTGGCTTCTGGAATTGCGTTCCCGGGGTTCGGGATTACGATTCCGGGGCACGGAATCGCGTTCCCGAGGCTCGGGATTGCGTTCCCGAAGCCTGGAATCGTAATCCCAAAGCCCGGGAACGCAATTCCGGGCTTGAAATTTGCGATTTCGGCTGCCAAAATCGCGTTACCGGGCGCGGAAACCTCGCTTGCCGAGCAGAAATCTACGAATTTCCTCAGCAAATCCACGTTTCCCGGCCTCAAGCGGTAGTTGGCGCTTGCCGGACGGGTGAGCTTCACTATTCCGGCCCTCGCCGTCACTCAATCAACATCCCGTGCCTCACTAGAGCACGCCACAACTAACTACCAGCCGTGCGCCCGGCGCGCACAGAAAGGATTCTTCACAATGGCAGCAAGTCCAAGAGAGACCGAACAAAAGATAGAACGGATGCTGAACGCCTGGGAGACGCTCGCGCCCGACAAAAGCTTCGGCGGCATGACGCTCGCCCAATTCCAGGCCGCAGCCCAACCCTCCCGCGCCGCCCATGATCGCATCGACGACCTCGAAGACCAACTCAAACAGGCCATCACAGACCGCGAGACGGCCGACGAAGCCTTCCTCGACAAAGCGCAACTCGTCGTCAACGGCATCCTTGCCGACGCAGCCTACGGCGACGACAGCGCCCTCTACGAAGCGATGGGCTACAAGCGCAAGAGCGACCGTAAGAGCGGCCTCACGCGCAAACGCAACCAGCCGCCCACGACATAGTAACACTTTAACCACCGGCGCGTGGGCCCATATGGCTCGTCCTTAATGGGCCCATGCTTTATGTCTATGTGGATAGGATAAAAGTTTTGATGCTATTCAATGAGTGCTTCAAAGCTTATTTTCTGCTACGAGTAAGTCCTTGATTTGTACGCTGCTCGGCGATTTGGATAATCTTTCGTCAAATATTACTATTTGTATATCTATACTCGGAGCCACAAAAAAGGAGATGTCGTATGATCTCCAAAACTCCAGGGTGACCGGACTCATGTAATCCTTCAGCCATTCCCCGGTTTCTATATTTTTAATTACAAATCTTAGATAATGCTCCCCACCTATAACCTTCGCTTTATAACCTATTCGTAATTTTCTCTCTTCCAGGGCTGGGTTGCGTGGGATAAATGCTTGCTCTAAACCATTATATAAGTAGTAGACAAGCGCAACCTCAAATGTCCCTTCTACATTCTGACGCTCTATATTTAAGACTTTTTCTCCTAACTCAAACTTCAACTCTCCTATTCCTTTTAGCCCGTAATACCTATTCTCTGACGCATTCCATATCTGCCTTGGCTCTCCTTTAAAATCGAGTGGGCTAAATCTTTTAGAACTGTCGTAGATAGGTATCCCATTCCAATTAGCTACTGTTGCGCTCCGCTTCAAACTCTCCACATCGTATAGTATTACATGGGTCTCTGCCTTTAGCTTTTCGGTTACGGCATTCATATTTTCTATTTCAGCCTTTGTTTTGCTTCGAGAGAGATAGTGGTTGACAAACGCTACGATTGCTCCCCCCAAAACACTGGATATGAGAGCAGCAACAATATTACCAATATCTTGAGGGGCCATCACTATCCTCCGAGGTAGAGGTTGAGATTTGATAAGTGTAGAAAAGAGCAGGCCGCTATGGTTGAAGAAAAGCGAGGTGATGAGAAATCTATTCCCGCTTGATATATCTGTCAATAGCGAGGAGTTGACTCAAACGCTGATCTCACAAAGGTAACTGCATACCTCTAATCTGTGAGTATTGAAGCACCTAATGAAAACATTGAGGTGAAGGCAGCGAGACGGAAAGCCAGAAGCTCTCCGCATAGCAGAGTCGCCCGTAGCTGCGCTTCATTAGTTACGTGATACTCACATCATCTCTAACAGACGTTTCGCTAATTCAAAGCAGAGTCGCCCTGAAGCTCGCGGGCTGCGGCGACGCGGATGGGTGCGGGCTCGATTATGGGTGCGGGCGCGGTGGCGGGCGCGCGCAGGCTGAGCGTCGCAAGGCAGAGGCCGCGAATGGCGCAGACCACCGTCACGCTGTAGAACATGGTGTACTGCACGTGCAGATAGAGCAGCACGGTGTAGGCGAAGGCAATGCCCGCCCCGAAGAGGATTTGACTGCGCAGGCGCGAGGGCGAAGTCTGCGGGTCTGTAATCATGTAGAAGGTGAAGAGCACCATCGGAATGCCGGTCAGCACGACAAGCTCTGCGGCGATGGTCGAGTGGACTACGTACGACCGTGTGACGGCGAGCACGATGAAGGTCGAGAGCCATGCCGTGATGGTCGGAATGCGCCCCGTGAACAGGATGTTCAGCCGCATCCCGAGCATTACAATAGCGAGCGGCACGAGCCAGTCCCATACACCATGCAGGTTGACCGTGTAGCCCCAGGGCAGCACGCCCGTCCACTGGTAGGTCAGGAGCACTACGGCGATGGCGAAGTTCGACGGGTTCATGAAGTGCTGTAAGCGCCCGTTGACTCTGACCCTTAGCACGTACTTGGAGCCGAGGGCGAGCGCGACGGCCAGCGCCATGATCCAGAGCCGCTGGCCGAAGTAGAGCAGGAAAGAGAGCGTGATCGAAGTCATGTGCGCGGAGAGCAGGAAGTCCACCAGCTTGCGCCAGCCGCCGCCTGCGTAGCCCGGCTCGATGCCGGAGGCGCGCGCATCCACCCACTCGAAAAAGATCGCGCACGAATAGCCGGTCACGAGCGCTACGAAGACCTGCGCGACAGGCTGCTCAAAACCGAAGACCGTGTGCCCGAGGATGGTAAAGACGGTCGCCAGTGTGGCCGATGTCCGGAGGCCAACCCGAGGGTCTCTCTTCTTCTTCTGTGGGGCGGTCATGGAGTCACCTCTCCCGCAAGTACTATGGTGTGATAGCCGGGCGCGAGCGAGAGCGAGTCCTGATGAAGCGCCCCGCGCGTGTCGCGCCATGTGATTCGCACAGCAATCTCCTTAGCGTTGCTGTGTCCGAGGCCGAAAAGGAGTTCGGGGCTGCGCTGGCCGGAATGGCCGTTGCCTCCGTCTACCTGTCGTATCTGACGCCCTCCTTCGGGCAGCACGGCCTCGACGAAAGCCCCTATGGCCGGTGTCCCCTCGCGCCAGGCGGGATGACCGTCGTGGACTCGTAAGGCTGCGCCCTGCGGGCCCGGCGTCGCTGGGCCCAGCGTCCCTGCCTGCGCCTGCACGGGTTTGCCGTCGCCTGTGTTGGCAGCGGCTACGGGAAGCAGCAGGTGCAGGCCGAGGAAGCGATTGCCCGAAGACTGGTTCTTGATATAGACAGAGTCTTCCCAGAAGTTGGCGTAAACCATCTCGGCATAACCGTCGCCGTCCACGTCCGCCACGGCTATGCCGCGCGTGGCCGGAGTGAGCCCCGGAAAGAGAGTGCCCGAAACGTCCGCATACATTCCGTCGCCGTTGCGCACCCAGAACGGGTTCGGGAAAGAGCCGTCCAAGTCTGAGCCCTCGTGGAACTCAGGCCAGACCGACTGGTGTTTGACGAAGATGTCGTTACCGCCGCCGAGTTGTGCAAAGTCGGGCCAGCGATTGACAGAGCCTTTGACCAGGCCGGTGGCCTGTACCAGCTCAAGCTTGCCGTCGTTGTCGAAGTCCTCGAAGCGCGCGTCCCAGGCCCAGGCGCTATGCGCCACGCCGAGGTCGTCTGCGCGATCAACCCAGGGCGCGACACCCGACTGCATGGCGTCAGTCCGCCCAGTGCTCTGCCACAGGAAATGGCTCTCCTGTAAACGGAAGGGCGAGGCTATGTTGCTGACGTACATGTCGAAGATGCCGTCGTTGTTGATGTCGCCGAAGTCTATGCCCATGCCCTTGAAGGAGTCGTGCCCGATGACCATCGAGGTCGGACGGAAAAAGCCTCTCTGCCCGTAAAGCTCCTGCAACTTGACCTGGCCGGGCTGCGAGCGATTCAAGAGAAGCTGGTCGGGCCCAAAGTCGTTGGCAATGTAGAGGTCTGAGAGGCCGTCGCGGTTGAGGTCGGCCGCTCCGATAGCCAGCGTCCACGCATACGCGCCGTTATTCGGAAACACGTCGCCCGCGTCACGATAGAGCGCCGTCGGAGCCGCTCCCTCCTCGCTGCGGGTGTAGAGGAAGATGCGGTTCCGCCCGCCATTACGAGCGCGCGAGAAGTCGTTGTTCATCTCGAAGGGCTTGTCGGAGTTCGCGTCCGTCAACTCCGCGCCGTCCGGATAGTAGTTGCCGATGACTATGTCCTGATGACCATCGCCGTCAACATCCGTGAAGGCTGCCGTCGCCGTCCACCAACGCTCGGCGAGGCCGGGGACAAGCTCCGAGACGGCGAACGAAGACATGGAGAGCGCGCCGCCGTGCCCTCCCGCCTGCGAAGCCTTGCGCAGCAGCAGCACGGGAGGACGGCCATAGAAGGCCACGAAGATGTCGGCGAGCCCGTCCTCGTTCATGTCCGCTACGCGGCAGACGGTCGGGTACTCCGTCACGCGGTCGAGCAGCTTTCCGAAGTCGAGCACGAACGACGTGTAACGTCCCCCAGTGCCCGGCACTGTGCTGACGGTCGCAGTCTTGGCGCGCACGTCCGTCATGCACAGGTCGTTGGGCAGCCCGTCGCCGTCCAAATCACCGAGCGCGGCCGAAGCCCCGATCTGGTAGAAGTAGAACTGCATGTGCCGGGCAGTCTTGTTGACGGGAAAGACGACTCCGCCCGCAGGCACGGGCGCGGCCGGGAGCGTCTGCCAGGTAAAGTGGAAGGGCATGGCCAGACGCGACGCTTCAGTCGCAGGCACGCTCGGAAGCCGCGCCAGGATGGCGAACACTGCCACGACGCCGAAGACGGCGAGCAACACCTGCACGTTCTGCTTTCGCTGCCGAACTCTGTCCGGCATAAGGCAACCTCCTTAGCTAATGAAAACTCCTCTGAGCTTTAATCCGCCTTATCCGGATTTGAGCGCGAGGTTCCGTTCAGACCGCAAAGCGATTGCAGTCCAGATAGCAAACGAAAGATCGATCAAGCCGAGCAGAAGCAGCACAGGCTTGACGAAACCCAAAAGCACAAAGACGGCGAAAAACAGGATCACCGAAGCACGTGTGTAAACAGTCCAGCCGATGAACTCGGTCATTCCGTGTCGCGACGCCAGCATGTAGTAAATCCCCAGAGCGAAAAGGAGCATCCCCGCCACCCTGACCCACACCTCATGCGTCTCGGGGAGGCCCACCCATCCGAATATCAGATTGGGCGCAATCATCAGCGTGATGCCGAGCAGCATCGAGTAGATGGAGAAAACGAAAAGACTCCTGGCGCTCTTGCTCATATAAGCTCTAGCGACCTTCGGCCCTCGGCAGCCGGTAATCAATCGTCCATCCGTAATCCTGCGCCATGTGATGACAACTGCGCTCGGCCAGAGCCGAGATGGTCAGCAGGGGATTGACGCCTATCGAGCGTGACAGCACGGCCGCGTCCATCACGTAGAGGCCCTTGTGAACCTCCGTGCCCATCTTCCCCTTGTAGACTTGCCCTTTGTGGTTGACTACGCCCCCTCCCGCCTCGTCCGCCATCGCGCACCCGCCCGTCGGATGGCCCGTCAGTAGGCTCTGCGCCGTCCACTTGTTCCACTTGACGGTGGTCAGAAACGTGCCGCCGAGCACCCTGGTCGCTTCCTTCAGGATGTCGCGTGAGCGCTCGATAAATTCAGCCTGGCCGACTGTGGGCCAACTGACGCGCAGGCGATTATCCTGCAAGAACATTCGGCCCCCGCTGTCATCCTGATTGACTACCAGGTAGGTCTGTGTGCGCCCCGTCGCTCCCGTGTAGGCGCTGAAGAGTGACAACAGGATTCTGATTTTGCGCTTGATGCTTTCGATGATTCCGGTCTCGGGCTCAACTCCGACAAGCTCATCCGCCGTCGCCAGCACAAACGGAAGCACAGCAGACATAGCGCCGGGCAGAGAGCCTTCGATCACCAGGAAGTCATGCTGGCGGCGGGCGTCTATGATGCCCGAAGCAAATGGGCCGACCGGCTCTCTACCCTTCGGATTTCGATTGCCGAATCCGATCCCGTTAATCACCTGCTCGGTGTTGTAGGAGAAGCCGACGACATCGCCATTGCCGGAAAAGCTGCTGCCGAGAGCGTCCGACAGGGACAACCCTTTCTCGCGCGACCGGAGTAGGATTTCGTTGCTCCCCATAGTTCCCGCGCCGAGAATCACTATGTCGGCCGTCACCGTGAACTCCTGCGGAGTCGAGCCCTTCGCCTCGGAGCCTAATTTCTGGCCGTGGACTACCCACTGGTCGCCCCGCCGCTCAAGGTATTGAACGCTGGCTTGAGTGAAAAGCTCTGCCCCGTGATTTCGGGCGTCCGGTAGGTAGTTGACGATGAGCGTGTTTTTCGCCCCGTAGTTGCATCCGGAAGCGCAGTCGCCGCAGCCTATGCATGGGATCTGGCTGACGCCGACATGGTTTAGGCCCCCCGGAAACTCCTCGAAGTTGACGTTGATGGGGACGGGATTGAAAGGCAGCTTCATCTGCTGCGCGGCCTTTTCCAGCGCCGCCATCTTCGCCAGCCTCGGATAGTGCTCCGGGTAGCGACTGGGCCGCAGCATGGTCTCGGCCAGTTCGTAGTACTTCGAGAGACCCCTGAATTCCCATCCCTCTTCGTCGCTCTCGCCGCGACTGCTGCGCGCTTCGTCGCGGATTTCGATGGGCCATCGTTCGTCATCGAAGACGCGTGGCTCAACGCGCAGGCTGACGCCACCGTTGATGAGCGATGTCCCTCCGAGGCCGCAGCCCACAAAGACGTTGATGTCGTCGTTGAATCGCAGGTCAATTAAGGCGGTCTGAGAGCCTATGTGACGGCCGGGCAAGTCGAGCTGGGTTTCTTTGGCGAGCTGCCGGCGCGTATTGGGATACTCTCCGGGCTGAAACTCTCTGCCGCGCTCAAGCACGCAGACCTTAACGCCAGCGCGCGCCAGGCGTGACGCGGCGATGCTGCCACCGTAGCCGGAGCCGATGACCACTGCTTGGTAATGGTTCTTGATGTCGTCAATCGAATTAGCAAGCCTGGGCATGATTGCGTTTCCTGTTTCGTACAGTTCGCTCCTTGATCTCGCCCGCGCTTACGGGCAGTCGGGCTGCGGCGGGACAAGCTCGTAGTCCTTATCCGGGTCAACCCACTTCATGGATTTGAGAAACTCGATCAGGTCGTAACGCTCCGGGTCGCTCAGCGAAGTGCCGTATGGATGGCCGCTGTTCGAGTTGCCCGTGATGCTCGTATCGAACTCAAATAATATGTCGTCGGACTTCTGGGTTATCAGAACATAGCCGACGTTGACCGGATCAAACTCGGTGTTGCCCGTGTAGAAGCGGTTGACCCGCTTCTCGGGCGGAAGCAGGAGTTGGTACAAATTGGGCACAGAGCCGTTATGCAGATAGGGTGCGGCGGCCCAGATGCCGTAGAGCGGGCGCGCCGGGTATGCCTTACAGGCCCGCAGCAGGTTGTCGCGGTAGCCGTTCCAGATGTCCTGCTGCTCAAGCGGAAGATTAAGCTCCTTGTAGCGGCGCGCGATAATGCTCTGTAGCACCAGGTCGATGATCTGCGCACCCGGCAGATTATTCTTTGGCCCTTTGATCTTCCTCGCGTCCCAGCTCGAAGGTTCCAGGCTCGAAGCGTCCAGCGTGCGTTCGGCGAAATTCCCGGCGTCCATCGGGTCTGTCTTGAGGGCGCTCATTGGAAAGAGCCTCGCCACGAAGAAGGTCTTGTTGTTTCGGACAGAAACCTGGTCGCCCGGTTCGGGCTTGTTCTCTTTCTTTGGAGCGTGGCAGGAGGCGCAGTCTCTCTGGAAAAGAGCTTCGCCCCGTTTGGCCTTTTCCTGGTCTATCGGGCCCAAAACTTCTGCGGGCCAGTCCGGCGCTCTGAGCCGCGAGATCATCGTCTCCATCTCGTACATGTTATTGAGCCGCACGCTGGAGATGTAACGATCTTCGTAATTCTTGCTCTTGTCGCCGGGGAAAACCAGGCTCGCGTTGACGGCCAGGGCTTCGATGATGTTGCGGGCCATCGGCTGGCGGATAGACCCGTTGGTCTGCACCCAGTTGTACTGGTGCGTGTACCAGACCGGCAGTATCTTGACGGGAGAGTTCAGCGACCGCAGATTCTTATCGCCCAGGCGGCGGTAGAGACGATTGCCGCCAGCGCCGAGCGCATCAATGCGGCCATAACCGCCCTTCGTGGGCTTCAGGCCACTCATAACGTCGCTGCCTACCTCCTCCACTTTCTCCTCGCCCTTTTCAAACAGGTATCGCTGGATATCATCTTTGAGCTTTTGGGCGCTCTGCTGGTTGAAGCCGCCCTTCAGTACCTTCCGCGCGAAGCGATCAAACTTGGAGCCGTCGCCGACCGTGATCGTCAGGCTTTTGAGCAGCTCCGTCAGAAAGTTGTCGAAATGCACCATCCCTGACCCGCCGTCTATGCGGATGGCCGTGTCCTTGTAAGTTATCTGCGCCGTGTGGCAGGTGGCACAGGTCAGGCCGACATTGACTACTCCGGTCACAGGGTCAGGGTCATCTTTAGCGAAGCCGACGGGCAAGCCATCCGGATTGCTGTCGCTCTTCTCGTCGGGAATGAAACGGAACCTGGTCATGTAGTTGGGGTCGATGAAAGGCTCCTGGCTAATATCGTGCTCAAGGGCTATGAACCAGTCGTAAGGCATGACCTGCGAGCCCTGCGACAGATGGTAATAGCGCTGGCGCTCGGCCACGCTCCACCCGGAGTTGTCCAGATGCACGAAGTTCTTAGAGGGCCCGATCGGGGGCGGAAGAGGCGTCGTGCAAAATTGATAGCTGAGCGTCAACGCTGCGGCCGCGATGGCTAAGACGACACTGACCAAAGCCTGAACGGTTTTGCGTTGCAGTGATTGCAACGACCTTATAAGGTTTCTAAAGAAATCCATGATTTTCTGAAACATGATGCTATCGCCTCCAACTTACTGATCCTCGCCTGAAGAGCAAGGACGTTATGGTGTTGTTGGCCCTTCTGTTCTGTCCTTAGCCCGCGCCGCTCTGCTCTCAAAAGCTTCAGGGACGCGCGCGCGTCCCTCCCGCCGCTAGAAATTATCCTCGGCCCTGGGTTCCCTCTGCGGCACATTGTTCCTCCTGTGGCGAAACTCAGAGATCACCGGATAGACCTCTTTGCGCGCGCGGTTGATGCCGCCGATAGGTCTGTGTTCCGGTAAGGTGCGCCACGGATTGAACGAGATGTGTTCGCAGAATTCCGCGCGCTCCGGTGTGTCGCAGTTCTGGCTCGGAAGCCGGATGGTCGCAACCTTCCTGAAAGGAGAGAGCGCCTCCGGCCACGCGACCATCGGATTTTCAATCGGCATCTTGTAGGGGTCAGTCTGGAACTGCACCATGAAATCGAAGGACGCGTCGGCGTGGGCCAGGTGCTCGATCAAGCGCTCGCGCAGGTAATTTGTGGTCGGATGACGCGGCACTGTGCTGACGGCGGCCTGATGCGGCCGGATGCGATACTGCACGGCTCTGTCCCCAAACAGGTAAGCCGTCTCACTGCCGTATGGAACCTCCAAAACGTTCGCGCACTTCTGGAACCTGGTCGCTATCGTCAAGGCTATTCGAGGATGAGTCAGGAAGAACTTGGCAGTGCTGATGCGGCCCTTATCGAAAGCCACCTCCATGTCGTAGAACTGCTGTAGGTCGGGCGCTAAAAATATCTCCGAGCCCATCATGATGATGTCGAGGGTCTTGGCATCTTCCTCGCTCTGCCACAGCATCCGGCCCTCGACCCCCATGAGCTTGAGCGACATCGAGCGGATGTCAGGTTTGATGTCCGGGCTCGGAGTCGGACTGGTGTTGGCGAAGCGAATCCAGCAAGGGTAGCTGCGCGCCTCTTTGAAGAGCCCGACGCGCAGCTCTTCGGGTAGCGCCGGCTCAATCGTGAATTCGCCCCTCACGAGAGTGTGCCCCTTCGCGTGCGTGTCACGATACATCGTCCCCGTCAGGTAGGTCTTCTCCAATCGTGACCTCAAAAGCTCGGCCACCTTCTTTATTAATTCCTCCTCGCCAGGCACGACGTACTCTTTATTGAGCTCTAAGTGGGAGTTGTTCTTCATCGTGTTTACAAACGATCCTTTCAGCGAATCGCCGTCGATTCGCAGATTCAAGCAATCCTTCTTTTGAAGGCTCTGTGTATCGTTCATGCTTTTCCTGATCGGGGTGCGTTCAGGAACCCGCCTCGGCGGTGGGCTCCGTAGTCGGGACACCATTTCTCGCGCGCCTGAAATCCGAAATTGCCAGGTACACGGCCTTGCGCACGCGGTTGGCGCTGCCCAGCGGTCTGTGCTCCGGCAGGCAGTGCCACGGATTGAAGGACAGGTTCTCGGCGAACGCCCTTAGCTCCGGCGTGTTGATCGTTTGACGAGGAATGTTGATGCTGGCGACCTTGTGAAACGGACTGTTCTTTTCCTCCCAAGCTGTGAGTCCATCTTCGATGGGCTCCCGGTAGGGGTCTAGCTGAAACTGCACCATGAAATCGAAGCCAGCGCCTTCGCGCTCAAGGTCTTCGGCCAGCCTTTCGCGCAGAAAGTTATTGCCGGGATTTCGCGGCAACGCCGACTTGGTCTTGCGCCAGGGCTTGAGCCCGTACTTGACGGCCCTCTCTCCGAAGAGATAAGGAGTCGCGCTGAACCATTCGATTTCGAGCAGGTTCGCAAACCTGCGCGCAGCCGACAAGAGCCCCGTGGCGACCTTGAAGTGAGTGATGAAGAACCAGAGCAGGCGCAGGTAATCGGCCACGGACTTGTCGTAGTTGAGCGCGCCGACACGGACGAACTCATAAAAGTCCTCGGCATCTTTCGTCAGAAAGACGTTCGTGCTGAGGAAGATGAAATCGTGTGTCGTTGCTTCCTTATGAACGTCGAGCAGCTTCTCGCCTTCGACTCCCATGAGCTTGAGCGCAAAGCCCCGGATGTCGCCTTTAATATCTGGCTGAGGGTCTTGGAAGGCGTTGGAGAAGCGTATCCAGGCCGGATAGGTTCGCGGCTCCTTGAAGACGCCGACGCGGAACTCTTCGGGCAGGTTGGGCTCGACGGTAAACTCCGCCCTCACGCCGGCATGCCCCTTGACGTGGACATCCCTGTAGGTCAGGCCGGTAAAGTATCGCTGCATGATGACGCTCTTCAAGAGATCGATCAGCTTCTCCGTCACTTCCTGCTCGTTCGGTTTCGGATATTCGGTGTTGAGTTTCAGCTCTTGGCTCATAGTCTATGCCCTATCGGGTGGCATCAGAGTTTCTCTGTTTACCGGCTCAGGTCTGGCTCGGCTTGGATTCCCACCAATCAGTGTTCCAGGCCTTGAACACGTCGCGCACGTAGAGCTTGTTCCTTCTCTGCGAGAGGCGACGGTTTTCGAGTATCGAGTTGAAGATGTAGCGATAAGCCGTGAACGGGTTCCAGTCGAACAAGGGTTGGCGCAGGTGCTTCGGCGCGAAAAGGACGAACCAGAAATACATCTTGGTCATTCCCCAGATGGTGAAGGCGGGTGTCGAGCGCACGGCCGCTTCGTGCCAGCGCCAGTAGGTCGGCACGTACTTGATGTCCTTGAAGAGGCCGCGTATCTTCTGCGCCGCCTCTTTGGGGTCGGCCAGGCCGTCGCGCACCCTGTCCATTTCGGCGAGCGCCTGCTTGTAGAGCACCTGGAACTCCTCGAACTTCCCGCCGAGCAGCACCGAATGAGGCTCTTTCCCGGATTGTTCGAGCACTCGCTTGTCCTTCGTCTCGATGTATTTCAGATAGAGGCTCGCGTTCAGGGCCGTGCCGATAAAGAGCGCCACGACCCAGACGCGGAACCAGGCGTCCCACAGCTCAAAGTCGCGGAAGGCGACGAAGGAGCTGCTCACTATCTCGTCCGCATAGCTGATGTTGTTGTTGAAGAAAGTGTTCAGATGCTCGAAGCTCTCGACGGAGAAATCGTTCGTCGCGAAAGCCTTGAGCAGTTGGCCGCCCAGGAGATCGACCCAGGCCGTAGTCAGCGCAAGGCCCGTCGAATAGAGCGGGTCTATGAAGAAGCCCGCGTGCGAGAGCAAGCTGTAGCGGTGGCCCGTGATGTTCTTGGCCCCGTACTGTAAACGGCCTGTGCTGACCCAGCCGCGAACAGCCTGCGCCCCTTCAAACTGCCTGACCATGTCCGGGAACTTTCGCACGTAAGACCAGAACTCCTCCTCGGCGTCCATCCCCGTTTCGGGATGAAGGCGGCGGTTAAGGACGAGTCCGACGCTACAGAGCGGGTTGGTGCTGTCCCGGTGATTGTTGAAGGGAATGATCCAGAACCAGCCGCCCTCGAAGACGTGGTGCAGCGTGCTCTGCGAGTGCGGGTACTTGAGGCCGTGCTTGTCGTGCGCCGAGCCGACCTGATCGTAGAGCTTGACGCCGACCATGTGCGTGAAGATGGCCCGCGTGTTGGTGCGGAAATTTTCCGGGTCGTCGCGAAGCTGAAAGCGGTGCGCGAGCACGGACTTCATCCCAGTGCCGTCAACCAGGTACTTGCCTCTGAAGGTCTCGCCCTTCTCGCTGATCAAGGTCACGTGGTCTTCCTGAATGTCTATGTCTGCGATGCGCGTCTGCTGGCGAACCTTCGCGCCGTAGTTGAGGGCGACGACCATCATGTAGGCGTCCGTGTCCTGGCGGAAGAAATGGCAGTCCGGGCCCATCGGCGGCGCGAGCGTCGGATACTGGTGCGTCTCTGTAGCAACCTGGTCTTCGCCCTCTCGCTGGTAGAGGAAGCTGAAGGCCCGCTTGACGCCGCACGCGGGGCTCACGCGGTCGCGCGTCGGATGAAACGCGCTGAGATGAGAGATCTCCGGCAGGTCGTATTTCAGCGAGAGCAGCTTGAGCCGGAAGTTCGTGTCCGGCGTCGTCGCCTCGCCAATCGCGAAACGGGGATGGGTCTCGGAATCCAGCATCAGCACTTTCAGCTTGTGCCGCGCCAGGATCGCTCCCAGCATCGTCCCGCCGATGCCCGTGCCCAATATGATAACGTCGTATTCGTCTCTGTTTTCCATGATGATATACCTCTTGATTAAAAGGCTTGGTGAAAGGCGAGAGCCGTTTCTTTCGCCTCGGTTTGAAACAGTTCGGTGACGCGCCCGCGCACGAGCATGTACCCCTTTGTCCCCAGTTCCCGCTCGGTTCCCGTCCACGTCGCCGTGATCTCTTCAAGGGAACGCGCGACCAGATCGGCCGCCCCGTCGGTCGTCCTGTTCAGTAGTAAGCGGCAAGCCAGGTCTGTGACGGGCGAAGCGTTTCCGCCCTTCTGCCGCATGCGCGCCGCGAAGGGAAGACCCGAAAGAAAGTCCGCGCGGTATGGGCCCGCAAGCTCCAATAGCTCAAGCAGGGCGGCTTCTTTAACTCCGCCCGCGTAAGCACAGGCGACGCCTACGCCGTGCCACATCTCGCCGCGCCTCGGCTCCGGAAAACGCTCGATGCTCTTTCTGATGAGCACGGGCGAAGCCCCCTTGCTCCACCAGAGACTTCGTCCGAGTCCGGCATCAAAGAGTTGCTTACCGTAGCGGGGCAGCCGCGCCGGGGGCTCCCTACGCTCCTCGACGAACGGCCGCCGGTGAAAGATTCCCTGATGAAAGCCGTAGCCGTCGAGCACGCACCATGCGACCATCGGGTCTAGCTTTTCGGCGTAGCGATCCCACACTCGCAAGCCGTAGGGAAGCCTGGCGACGGCGAAGCCTGCGCCGACGGTCGCTATGTAATCGTGCTCGCGGCCGGCCCCGTCCGTCAGCTCTCGCAAACGGCTCGTCCTGCGCGGCGCGAGCAGATCGAGCAGCGCCGCGCACATCCCCGCGCCTTCAAAAGCAAAGCCGACGTGATGACGGTCGAACTCTCTCTCCAACCTCTCTGCGAGAAGCTCAAACCCGGGCGTCTCCAACGTCAGGTTGTATCCGGCGATGAAGGTGCGCAGTATCTCTTCGAGATGAGAGCGGACGCCCGCGTCGTCACACTCGAATCCCCGCCGCTCGAAAGAAGCTTCCGCCGGAGACAGGCCGAACACCATTCTTTTCAAAGCACCAAGCATCATCCCCACCGCACGGAGATTCCGCCGTCCATCACGAGCACGCTGCCGGCGAAGAGTTTGACCGGCTCACTCAGCAGGTAGGCGATGAAGTGCGAGACATCCCTGTCCACGCAGAGCCTTTCGTAAACGGTGGCGTCCTCCCATCTCTTAATCAGGCGCTCGCTCTCGGGCCACTTGTTGAGCAGGTCGCCGTAGATGGGCCCGGGCGAGACGCAATTGACCTGGATGTTGTCTACGCTGAACTCTATGGCCATGCTCTTGGTCAGAGACTCGACGGCAGCCTTGACCGCGCCCATGCAGCCGAAGTAATCAACGTAGCCGTGCGAGGCCGGAGAAGAGAGCGTGATGATCTTTCCTCCGCCGCGCTTCTTCATCAGCTCGACGGCGCGCAGCGAAGTCTGGTGCAGCCCGACGACGTTAGTGCGAAAAGCCTTCTCCCAGTGCTCGGGCGTGATCTCCTTGAGGCGGGCCAGCATGCCGTTTGAAGCGTTGCTGATAAAAAAGTCGAGTCCTCCGTAGGTGGACTCTATGCGCTCGAAGATGGCGTTGACGTGGTCTGGGTTGGCGACCGAGCCCCAACAGTGTATGGCCTCGCCGCCTTTGGCCTTGATCTGCTCCACGGTCGCCTCGCCCTCCTGCCGCGAGTGAAAAGAGTTGACGATGACGGACGCGCCCAGCTCGGACAAATAAGTGGCGACATCCTTGCCGAGCCCGCGCCCGGAGCCCGTGACCAGGGCTATCTTCCCCGCGAACGGCTTGCGCTCAGGGGTCAACATGGCGAAGGACTGCGCGGCTACGTCGGACATGGGTTGGCCCGACCCGTTGCCGCCCGGAATCACAGGAGGCGGCACGCTCGGCCGCGTGATGACGGCCGGAACACCTTCGCGCTGCGACAGGTAGTCGTAGAGAGATTCCGCTATGCCGCCGATGGTCTTGAGCTTCTCGCGCGGGATGTCCATCTTCTCTGGCAAGCCGTACTTCTCGCGCAAGACGGCAAAGACTTCGCCCAGCTTGACGGAATCAATGCCGAGGTCTTCCTCAAGACCGGCCGCCGGGTCTAAAACCTCAAGCGGGTAGCGCGTCACCTGCGCGAAGATTTCCAGGACACCGGCTTGTATGGCCGAAGCGTCGCCAAAGCCGTTCGCCGAAGCGTGTCGCGCCACGGCGGGCTCCTGTGCCCGGTCGAGCGGGTCGGGCTCGCTGGCCTTGACGGCCGTCCCGCGCAGGTATTCTTCCAGCGCCTCGGCTATGCCGCCGATGGTCTTCAACTTCTCGCGCGGGATGTCCATCTTCTCGGGCAGCCCGTACTTTTCTCGCAAGACGGCGAACACCTCGCCCAACTTGACGGAGTCTATGCCGAGGTCTTCTTCGAGGCCCGACTCGGGGTCTAAGACTTCCAGAGGGTAGCGCGTCACCTGTGCGAAGATTTCGCGGACGCCGCTGTTAAGATCGTTCACGACGGGGACTACTTGTGCTGTGCTCACTTTGACACTCCACTCCGAGGGTTCATCACGGTTAGCACAAAGTTGCGTGTCCCACTCACGGCAACCTGTACCTGCATCACACGGCAAGCTTCTTTGACTCTTGCCGTGAACACTAGAAAATCGTTTCCGATAGTGCTCTTCGACCAGAACGGCCCTGTATGGTTGAAGCCGGGCAAGCCGTCTATCTCAATCCTGGGAATCTCCCAGACGCCAGCCTGCTTCAACCAGCCTAATTTCAAAACCGACTCCTTCAACGTCCATAACAAGGTGAAATACCAGTTTGATCTTCCAGACTCGCCGCCGGCTTCCGCGTGGGCCCAGGCTCTTTCGGCTGCGGTGAAACTGTTTCTATAAAACGCGCCGACTCTCGGGGCGGAGGTTTCGATGTCTATGGCCGTGTCAACCCCCGCCGCTATAGACGCGCAAGAGACGCCGCCCGCGTGCGACAAAGAGATGCTTTCGCGCCGCTCTGTGCCGCACCAGACGAGGCGCGGCCTCCCGTCACTTGAGAGCACCTCGACCTGCCTGTACATCCAGGGCGAATAGGTCGAGAGGGCTTCGGGCGTCAGCACCGTCAGGGTGGGCCGCCACTGTGGGCCCATGCTTGCTTCGGACGGCTCAAGCCGGTTAAGGAAGATGTGCTTGGCTGCGAGGCGGCCCGCCAGCCACTCCTCTTTTCGCCTCCGGGCTGGCAGGGTCGAGTACTTCGCCCGCTCCTGCGCAGAGAGAAGGGACGTGTACCGCTCAGCCTCCAATTGGCCCACGTCGAGTAATCCGACAGCGCAGCTAAGCGCGCAGGCCGGAGCCGACTCAGGGTTAGTGCTTGGAGCCATTCTTCACTTCTCCGAATCTTCGACAGACTCCGCCTTCGACTACGAGCAGAGTGTTGCCGTCACGGTCGCTCGCGGCGATTGGGCCAATACAGAGCCTCTCGCCGTCCATGCGCGGATTCGCGCCGCTGAAGGTCAGCGTCTCGACGAACTTCGCGGCGTCGAAGTCCGCGAAGTCGAAATAAATCTTCATCACGTCGCACTCTTCGGGGACAAAGACCGGGAGCGTGTTGTCGGGCGCAATCTGAATCGCGCCGAACCTCCACAGCGAATCCATCAGCACGATCTTCGGCAGAGTGGCCTGATGCTCCGCGCCGTTCTGGTCGAAGTCCGCGAGCTTGTAATCGGCCCGGCGCTGTGAGCCGCCGCTGACGATGTTCTGCATGGTCTTGAACGGCCCGCTCAAACAGACCGGAGAGCCGTCCATCACGTAAGGGTCGGGCATCTGTTGGCCCACGACTCCGTTCACTGCGGGGCAGACGGGCGGCCGGGCCTGCGCCCTGGACATCCTGACCGAGATTTCGTGTTGGAGAATATCTTTCTGTAGGACACGGCCGCTGCTGTGGACGAAATCCGAAAGGATGCGAACACGCACGACCGTCTCGTCCGAGTCCTCTGAGATGACCTGCGCTTCGAGGCGAATGAGCGTCTTTCTCTCCTTGTGGACTTTGACGAAGCGGCGAAAATGGGCCTTCTCGAAGGCGACGATCTTCAGCTCGGGCCGGAGCTGTTGCGCCGCTTCGCCGACAATGGAGATGATGTAGGCTCCGGGCAGGGTCGGGACTCCGTCAACAAGATGATTGAGCAGGTACGGAATGCCTTCGACGGAGATTTCGCGCTCCGTGACTTGAAAGTCGCGCCTCGTAGTGCTTGACGAAGAGACGGGCGACTCCAACGCCTGCTGCGGAGTCTGAATGGCGACCTTGTAATATTGGATCTCGCCGTCGGCCAGCAGGACGTTGACGGGCGTGGTGGGCTTGCCCTTCATGATCTCGGCGAATATTTGCTGGCCCTCCTCTTTGGTGACTCCGCGCAGCCTTCTTGATGCGGCCAGGGCGGCGAACTCAGAGTCGCGCGTCATGCCGATTCCGGCCCAACCGAGCCAGGCCATAGCAGACCAGTATGGCCCACCGTGCGGCGAGTTCATGCAGTCTGCGATACGGCTCATGGCCTCGTTGGCTGCGCCGTAATCGGGCTGGCCGTCGTTGCCCATGTAGCTGAAGACAGAGGTCAGGATGTGGAAATGCACGGGGCGCGCTGCGCCGTACTTCCTGCAAGCCTTGTAGAGATAGCTCAAGCCGCCGAGCTTCGTGGCGATGATGTTGCGAAAGTCCGAGAGAGATTTCTTAGTAATCGCGCTCGATACCTGAATGCCCGCGCCGTGCAGCACCAGGTCTACGCGCCCGTAGTTGCGATAGGCGGCCGCGACCACTTCGTCTATGTCGCTTTCGCTCGTGATGTCAACGCTCTTGTATTCGTACTTTCCGGAGATGGCCTGCATACGCTTCGTCACTTGGCAGACCTCGTTGGCGGCCCTGTAGGCGCGATAGAGGCGCTTCAGCTCCGGCATCTTCCGCCCAGTGCCTCGCGCCAGCTCCTCCCTGTAAAACTGCGCCTCGTAGTTCTGGAAGTCCTGCTCGTTCATCTCGCGGACTGCTTCAGGGGTCGAAGAAGTATCGGTGCGTCCGAGCGCGATCACGCGGCAGCCGAAGCGACGGAGCAGCTCTTCCACCAGCACGGCCGTTACCCCACGGGCCCCGCCCGTAGCGATCACGACCGAATCGGAATCGAGGTAGGGGCGATCATCGCTCGCCAGGTTTTCGACCGGAGCCAGCGTGAAGGTGCTGCGCGCGCGTAGCCTGTAACAGGCTTCAACCTCGTCTCCGCTATGGCCCAGCTCAATCTCGACGTGCCGCAGCGCCGACAGGAGATTTGATTCGTCTGTATTGACAAGGCGGCACAATGGGCCCGCAAGCTCTCGCGACAGCGACTTCATAAAGCCTGAGACGAGGCCGGTGTAAGGGTCTAGCTGAGAGTTATGGTAAGCGCCCTGGCAGAGGGCTATGACAGGGATGCTGCCGTGTTGAATCCGCTCGAAGCTCTCGCGGCAGACGGCGAATAGTTGATCGAGCAAGGTCAGCTCGCCGCTATTGAGAAGGAGCGCCTCTTTGCTCTGTCCATCTAAAGCTCTGACGGCGATCACGGTGTCGAATTCCAGCCCGGCAAGCTTACCGAGCGAGCCCTTTATGCTCTCTTCGGACGAAAGGTCGAGCGGTACGGAATTGGCCAGCCGAGCGCCGGGCGGGCAGACCACCCAGTAGTCGAGCGCAGCCAGAGCGCCCGACGTTTCCAGCGCCGACCAACGCTCGGGTTGATCGGTCAGAAACAGGATTTTGCGCCCCTTCAGCGCCTTCGGCTCGCCCAGGGCTTCGGCCCGGGTGAGGCGCGGCGTGTAATAATAAATGGGCGTGTCCTGAACGTAAGCGTGAGTGCGCGGCTCGGCCTCCTGCGTGGGCGAGTGTGCGCCGGAAGCAGCAGCCGAAGCGGGCGGCGCAGTTGGGGCCGGCGACGAAGCCAAAGCGGGCGACGCGAAGACCAATCTTCTGCGCATCGGTGTCGAGCCGCCGGGCTGTTTGAGCGCACAGCGCGCCTTCTTTTCGCGGGCTTGACCGATGGCCTTCAGTATCTCCGGCGCTCCCTGCGCCCCTTTGTAGCTCAGGCCCGGATTGATCTCCTGTACAAGCTCCTCCTGTGCTGGCGCGCTCTCATCAGACTCTATGAAGCTCAAGGTAGAGAGCACTGGGAAGCCCGCGTCGCGGGCAGTCTCGGGAGTCGTGAGGGCCAGCAGCAGGACTGCCTCGGCCTGATCTGCGGCCTCCACGCCATGAGCGTTGATGCCTCCTGCCAGGACTATCTTGCAGTCGCCGTGGGCGAGCAGTTGACGGGCGACGAAAAGGGATTGCAGCAATGAATCCTGGCCCATGTCTATGACTATGTTGGGCCCATTGAGGTCGAACATGTTGGCGACCCTGCCTGCCGTCACGTTCGGCATGAGGCCGGGCAGGGTATAAGGCCCCGAAGGAACGTTGCGCGCTCTGATAGCTTCGACCACCTTGTCCAGAATGCGATTGAGGTCGGAAGCTGAGAGCCTGGCTGCTGGGCCATGTTCCTTCACCTGGCGGCGCAGGCGGTCTAGGAAGATTCTCTCGTTGGCCCGCATCCCGCGCTCCGTCTTGGACTCAAGCCCGAGGACTACGCCCATAGCGTTCCTGAGCCCAGTCCATCCTTCGGGCATCGTCCCGAAAACCTTTTCGGCGGCGAGTGCGGCGAGGTACTGGCTGGCGTCCATGTGCTCGGTCACGTCCGGAAGCAGCATCTTCTTGGCGGGCAGGCGAAGCGCGTCTCTTCTGAAGCTGCGCGCCTGGGAGGGCTCGCCCGTCATCTGGCCGTCGGAGGAAGGGAACAGGCTGCCGACGGAGATGACTGCAAGCTCCGACGGGATCTTTCTCTCGCTCTTCAAATGGGCGCAGAGGTTTCGGTGGTAAGCTTCGTCGAAATCTTCCAGAATCAGATGAGCATTGGTTCCACCGAACCCGAAGCCGTTAATGCTCGCGCGGCGCGGATAGGGCGCGACGTTCGCGGGCCAGGGGTGCGAGGCTTCGGTGATTGTGAACTGCGAATGGGCCAAGTCTATCTCGGGGCTCGGCCGGACGTAGTTGTACTGCTGAGGGATGATTCTCGCCTCGAAAGCCTTGCAGAGCTTGATGAGAGAGGCCATCCCCGCCGCCCAGCCCGTGTGCCCGATCAAAGCCTTGACGCTTCCCATCTCTATGGGCGCAGAGCCCGCGTCTCTCTTCATGGTCTCTTTCAAGGCGTTGAACTCGACGGCATCGCCCACAATGGTCGCGGTGGCATGCGCCTCGACGTACTGGATGGTATTAATGTCTATCCCCGAGCGGTCGTAGGCGCTGCGAATCGCCACGCCCTGACCCTTCGCCTGCGGCACGTTGATGGCGGGGCTCTTGCCGTCGCTCGACAGGCCAACGCCGCGTATCACGGCCAGGACGCGGTCGCCGGAGGCAAGCGCATCGGGCAACCGCTTCAGGACGGCAATGCCCGCCCCGTCGCCGAAGACTACGCCGTCGGCGTTGATGTCGAAAGGACGGCTCTGGCGATGCGTGAGCCCTTTGAACTGTGCGAAGAGAGTATTGTTAGCCGGGCCCGGCGCAAACACGCCGCCCGCCAGCACCACGTCGCACTCTCCGTCCTGAAGGGCCTTCATCCCTAAGTATATCGAATAGAGTGATGAGGAGCAGGCTGTATCGACGACGTAGGTCGGTACATCCTTGCCGAGCAGCCTTTCAATGACCGCCCGATAAATCCTGTGCTGGGTGAGCCGTTCCGAGTCGCCAGCCTTGTAGCCGGAAATCTCTTCCAGCGTCTCCGCGAAAGCGCGGCGCAGATGCTCTGGCTCCTCTATTTTCCCGAGAACTATTTGAAGGCTTTCCAGAAATAGCGCGTCGTCGTATTCCTTCGAGCCGTCGGCCGTCGCTCCGAAGATGCACTGCATCCTCCTGGGCCCAGAGCCGCCGAGCTTTATTTTCATCCTCGAAAGACTCTGCGCGACCGCCACCGCGAGAAGCTTCTGCCCCTTGGTGAGAGCGTCAAACTCCTCTTTACTGTAAGCATGCGAGAGCAGCGCGCTGTCGTAAGGGACGCTATGGATGCAGCCGTGCAGCAGAGTATAGGTCTTGTCAGGGATAACCTTGATCTGCGCTCCGTCGTGCCCGGCGAGGAAATCCTGCGCCGTCGTCGGGTCTTTGTCCGCGAGGTTCGTCACGCCCGATACGCCGTTCAGGATGTTCGACCAATACTGCTCCGGGTCTTGCGCTCCGGGCAGGACAGAGCCCACCGACACGATTGCTATGGGAGTTTCGGCACACTCCTCGCGGGCCCACGCTTCCGTCTGCTCGCTGCGCTTCTCTTCCACCTGCGCGCCACGCCCGTTACTGCCGTTAGAGCCCGCAGCCGTAATCAACACCTGCCTTGCGCCGGGCGGCGCAGCTTGCTCTTCCGCTGCGGTAAGAACTGGCTCGGGAGCGGCGGCGGCCGGAACTTGTTCCGGCTCTGAAGAAGAAGCAGCGCCCGTGCTCTGCTGCGCGAGCAGAGAGGCTGAGACCTGCTCGATTAGAAGGGAAGTGTTCTCGACCAGTTGATGCATGTCGCCGACGACGCGAGACATCTGCTCCAACAATTGCGAAGCGTCCCGGCCCGCAGGCGTTTGCGCTGTGACGGCGCTCTGAGCACCAAAGCTCTCAAGCACTGTGCTCAAGCCTGCTCGCAATCCGCCGTCCGGCATGGCTGTCGTCAGCGCCGCGATGTTGCTTGCCTGGTCTGGCAGGTTTTGTTCAATCAGCTTGGTGACGATGTTTCCGGCTCCGCATTCGACGAAACTTCTATAGCCGCTCTCGTAAAGCGTCCTCACTACCTTGTTGAAATGAAGAGGCCGGACGAACTGCGAGGAGAGTATTTGAGGCAGATCGGAACCGGGCGAATAGAGCACGCCTTCCATCGAGAGGTAGACGGGAATCCGTGCGGGCCAAAACTCGAATGCTTCCAGAGCCGTGCGAAACGGAGTCACGGCATGAGCGAGGAATGACGAATGGTACGGGTACTTGCTCTTCAAGAGCGTCAGCGAGACGCCCTGCCGGTTCAGACGGTCGCGCAACTGCTCAAGCTCCGGAGGCTTTCCCGAAAGGACTGTCTGCTTCGGATGATTGATGACGGATATTTCGATAGAATTATTTCCAAGCTCTTCTATAAACCGCTTGGCGCGTTCAGGGTCGCAAGAGGCGGCGGCCATGCGGCCGGGCTTGGCGTGGGCTTCGAGCGCAAGGACACGCTGGCAGACGATCTTCAGGCCGGTCTCAATCGAATACGCGCCACCCGTAGCCAAAGCCGCTAGTTCCCCGAAGCTATGGCCCACCAGGAGCGCAGGCTTCATGCCCGACTCGATCAGGAGACGGGCGATCAAGACCTCGGCCAGATAGATGCCTAGCTGATCCAGGTCTGGGCAAGACTGCAATCGCTCGTCATGCTCCTCTTGTGAGCGGGCCGTGACCAGTGAGAGGAAGTCGCCCTTGAGAAGCTGCCGGCCGATGTCGTTCGCCAGATGGAAGGCGGGGGCCGTCTGCGGGTAAGAGGTATAAAGCTCACGCAGGAGTGTGTAAGAGTAGGAGCCCTGGCCGGGAAAAGTGAAAACGATTCCCGTGTCGGATTCGGCAATGGTCGTCATACTTCTCATTGCGTTTCACGTCCTTGAAAAACTCGATTTGTTTAGAGGCTATATTCGTTCAGCTTTTCATCTATGATCTTGGGATAAGCCGTCTTGCGCGGGGAGTTGGCGATCATTGCGCCGAGACGGCAGAGCGATTCGGGAAAGATGTGCTTGATCTCACGGCTTCCGGCCCTGGCTCGCTCGGCAAAGGAAGGGTTCTTGAGTCCTTCGAGAAGGCTGGACTCGCTGCGGGCGATCAGATATTGCGAGAGTAGAGGCGGCGCGGGAACCATCTCATGAGTGTCCTTGTGAATGACGATCATGGTCTGGTAGCCGCACGAGACGGGCTCGCCGCGCTGGTCTACGACGCGGAAACAGAGGCGCACGGTGCACAGCGTCGGGTCTTCATAAGTCATCAGGATGGCCACCTTCTCGCCCAGACCGACCGGCGTCAGGTTGAGGCTATAAGCCTCGCGGGTGAGCACCAGCACGTCCTTCAACTGCTCCTGCCAGCTTGCCTGCCCGTCCACCTTCGTCTCGAACAGAATCGTCTCGCGAGCGATGTTCTGGAACTTCAGATTGGCCATATGGTGATGAGAGCCATAGGCCATCGTGTCGTGAAAAAGCACCTGGTACTGCATTCCAAAGTAGGCCATAGAATATGTCCACCAATCCCAAACGATTTACCGCGCAACCCCGTGCTCGTTAAGCTCGTCAATCAGTCGTCCACATCCCTGAAGCGCCACAACACTCGGCGGCCGTAGATGAAGATGAAGACCGCCAACGACGCTAACCAGAAGACCACAGATATCCACGTCACCATTGACGCCTGTTGCGCAGGATCAGGCAACACATGCAATTGGTCCCACATGTCGGCGGGACGCGAGATGATCTCCGTTTTACTCGGATGGAATTGCCACAGAATGGCCACGGCAATTAAGGTCATGATTCCGCCGGCAAACAGGAATTTCATCAACATGATGAAGGCGTAATAGACTTTGCCAGCCAGGCGCGAGAGGCTGAAATCGGGATCGTCGAGCCACTTCTGCACTCTGTAGAGTATGCCGTTGCCGACGTTCTGGATTTGCTGCATTCGCAGATAGGTGGAATCGTCCGGGCCTCTCAGCAATTGCCGGATCATGCTCCGCAGAATCCGTTTGCGCGCGCGCGCCGCGACGCCCTCGCTGTATTTCTCAAATTCCCTGAAGACGTTGATCTTGCCGTAGAGCCTGGCCGCGACCGTGTCGTAGAGGAGCGTCGCGCGAATCATGCGCACCATGTTGCGCGGAATCGGAATCTGGTATTTCCTGATCAGCTCAAAGTACCTGAGCCACAGCCTGAAAGAGGTGCGCTCCCACCAGGCGGCATGCTTGCTCTTGATGCCGTAGAACCCAGTCCACCAGGCGTCCAACAGCTCTTTCCTGAATTGATTGATGCCGGGCACGGGCGGAATCGGCTCCATGATGCTCAAGACCATGTTCACCATTCCGCCCACGTCATCCCGCGAATAGTAGTAGTTCATCTGCCACATCAGATTGCGGTCGCGTTCGGAGAAGACGCCGCACGCTCCGAAGTCGATCATCACAATCCTGTTGTTGGGCTGGACGATGATGTTGCCGGGATGAGGGTCGCCGTGAAACAGAGGGCACTCGTGGAACGAATAGTATCTTGAGCGGGCCAACTGCTTGGCGATTCTCTTCGGGTCAATGCCGTCAGCCGCGAGCGCCGCGAGGTACTCTTCGTCGTTCACGTCCAGTGCGGCGATGATGTCCTTGACCTTGCGTCCCGTGACGAACTCGCTGACCATCACCTCTTCGCCCGAATACTTGTAGTAAATCTTCGGGGCCGTGACGTTCAGTTTCTTTCGCTGCTTGTGATATTCACGGAAAAGCTCCTGGTGACGCGCTTCGCGCCGGAAATCAAGCTCTTCGAGCAGCAGGTCTCTCAACTCGTGCTTGAGATTGTTGGTCATCCCGGGCCGCCACAGCGTCAGTATCTCGGCCCAGGTCAAGACCCAATCGACGGCCGTCAAGTCCGCCGTGAACTGCTCCTGAATGCGCGGGCGGCGGATTTTCACCGCAACTTTGTGCCCATTGAGCAGCGTCGCGTTATAGACGCAGGAGACCGAGGCCGAGCCCACCGGCTCAAAGTCGAACTCGGAGAAGATCTCCTTCATGGGCCTTCCGGCCTGGCGCTCGATTGCGGCCACTACGTAATCGTCGTCGATCTTAGTGGGAATTTCGTGCAGCAGGTTTTCCAGCTCGTCGCAATACTCCGGCGGCAGCAGGTCTGGTCTTTGCGACATCTGCTGCCCGACTTTAATTAGGACGCCGCCGAGATACTCAAGTAATTTGCGGAACCGGACGGCGTCAACCCTCATGCGTTCCCGTGCGTTCTTTATCCGAACCCGGTTCTGGAGAACGCCCAGATAGAAATATGCGCCGTAGCCGACTATGCGTAGGAAGCGCCAGAAGACACGCCTGCGACTGACCTTGACCGCCCTTGAGCGCAGCGCCGCTTCGTAGGTATGACCTGTGGTCGCGCCGCCTACGTGACGAGCCGGTATGTCTGGCCGTGCGCGCGGGGCAAGCTTGGGCCGAGCACGCGACGCGAGGTTTGCGTTGCGCCACTGCTGTTGGCTCGGCCTGGTGACGGGCAGGCTCCTCGTCTCGAAGCTGTTCCTCGGTACAAGTAAGATTCGCCCGGTCTTTTGATCCCACAGAATCATTAAAGGGCCCACCCTCGACCCATACGCGCTTGCCACCCGGAGCACAGCCCGTAGAGCTGTGGCCCGGCTCGTCTCCTCCCTGTTGATCCGCCTTACGGACAGCGCCGGCGCACGACCTCTATCTGTAGACGCCGCAGACCTTCAACGACTGTTCTTTCGGCAGGCATCTTCCTTTCGGCTAGCGCGAGTCAGCTAGCGAAGGAAGTTGAGAGGATTGAGAGGAGAAAACGGCAATAACCCTGACCCACTGCGCTTGCGCCGCTTCTGCTTATAGATAATCAGCACCGGAATGATCTGCTTGTCCTTGTCCTCGTCGGGCAAGCTGGCGCGAGCCTGGTCAATAGCGAGCGCGACCTCTGTCATTAATTTCCCCTCGCCGTTCTTGAGTCTATTAATGGACTTTTTCGATCTGCTGCCGAGATCAACGATCACTGGTGCCGGAACATCCTGGAGCGGCTCAGCGACGATTGTCGTAGTGGTTTCTTTTTCCATCGTATGCCTCCGAATCCTGCTAATGCCGATTGACAGTCCTGTTGGTTAGCTGCACCCGTCTTGCTTGCTTGGATTGAAAAGAAAAGCTTCCCTAGCGGATTCCTGTTTGATAGCCAACGTTGACGATTTAATCAGTAATTGACTTATCGGTGTTCGTGTTTGAGTGTGGTCGCGCCGATGGTCTTTACCTCCGTTATCGCAACCGGTGGAAATGCGGGTCGCAAAAGCGCGCCTTGAGGTTAAGGGAAGGCGCGTTCAGTTGCGAGCTTGTCGAAGCAATTAAACGAAACAGGAGCCTTATACTCTCTTGCAAGAAACCTGTCAAGCAAATTATGTTGCTCAACCGATGCTTGCCGCGCGACCTTTACGAGTCTTTCAGAAAGCGCCGTTCCTGGGCCCACTCCTCAAAATTTACCATGCACACCTGTAGTGTTCCGGGATGCCGAAAAGTTTCATGCGCGATGGTCTAGTTGGATAAGCAAGAAGGATATATTTGAAGACGGGGCGCGAGCGGAGGGGTGGTCTCCATAACGCCATGTGATGACAATCGCGGTCGATGGGCCCTCTTACCTTCGGGCAAAAGTCAAGACCGTAGCGAGGGCCCACCGCCTCAATAAAGGCACTTGCGTCCGGTGCCTAGAAAATCATCGGGATGCTGCGTAAGGTTCGTCTGATCTGCTTTCTCAGTCTTCCCGTATTGAAGGCATAGCTGACATCGGGAATAGCAGGGGCGGCCTCGGCCACCGCTCTGGAGACGCCTTCCGCCACATTGTTATAAAAATCTACGAGGGCACCGTCGCGTCTACGGCGCGCAGACTCGTCGCGCTCTTCGACGTAGGTGTCCATTCCGTGTTTGACAGCTCGGCTGACTCGGCGCAGCGCCCTGCTGACATCGCGTTCTATGTCTTCAAGCCGTCTGGCTGTGCGCGACGAGCCTTTCTTCCTTCCTTTGCGCACACGCAGCTCAACCGGAGTGCCGACTACGGGGTAGACGACGGTCGTGTCCGTAGTGTTGGCGGTTCTTCTCGTTTTGGCTCTTACCATTTTGGTGCGCCTCCCATCCGATTCAAATTTAACCTACGAGGATACGCGCCTTATACTCTCCTGCAAAGATACTGTCAAGGTTTATGTGAAGCACTATGCGACGCGAGCGTGAGTTGTGGGCCCACGCCGTCGCCGTAAGGCTTTATGGGCACAACGAGTTGGAGTCTGACAAAAGAATGAAGAGAAAAATTTGATTGAGTAAGCAGTTATATTTTGTTATGTTGTGCGGCCTAGCAAGATTCTTTGCCGAGGGTTTCCGAAGGGTTCACGTTCATTGTTGATAAGACTCAGGCACAACAGGCGCTGACCTCAAGGGCAGCTTAAACCCTGTGCTCGACCGAGCAGGCTCGTCCTTAGCCGTAGCCGAAGCACAGGATTTCCACTCGCTCACTTGAGACCGGAACTTTAGACGAAGCTCTTACGCATCGCCTCACCAATTGCTGTCTGACCCGATTCCAATTCGCAGGGCTTGGCCTGTGATGGTATAAAACAATGCCGGACATTAAGATTCTGGTAATTCAAATCTGCGTTATCCTCATCGCCTCCTTTTCAATCGGATGGCTGTTGAGCAAGTTTCATCAGCCGCAAGTGGTCAGCGAGATGGTAGCCGGTATTCTCTTGGGCCCATCGCTACTTGGCTGGGTCGCGCCGAACTTGTCGGCCGCCATCTTCCCCCAGCAGAGCTTGAGCCTCATATACGCGCTCAGCCAGATAGGTCTGATGCTCTTTATGTTCATGGTTGGTCTGGAGCTTGATACGAAGCAGTTGCGCCGCCTCGGCCGTACGGCCGTCGTCATCAGCCACACGAGCATCATCGTGCCCTTCATCCTCGGGGCTTTGCTGGCCTTCTACCTCTACCCGAGGCTGGCGGACGAGAGTGTGCCCTTTATGGGATTCATGTTGTTCATGGGAGCGGCCATGAGCGTGACGGCTTTTCCGGTGCTGGCCCGGATACTGACCGAGCGGAACATGCTGGGCACAAGGCTCGGGACTCTGACGATTACCTGTGCGGCGGTGGACGACGTGACGGCCTGGTGTATTCTGGCGGCCATTATCGCCATCGTCAGAGCGAAGCTCAATCACCTCACGCCCTGGGAGATGCTCGTCGGGCTTGCCTTGTATCTCTCCGTCATGATTTTCGTCGTCAGGCCCCTGGTGAAAAGCCTTGTCGGCAGGCGTGCGGACGCGGAGGTGAGCGACAAGGTGCTGGCCGTGCTGCTCTTGTGCATGCTCGCTTCGAGCTGGGCGACGGAGTGGCTCGGCATACATGCGCTGTTCGGGGCCTTCTTTGCGGGCGTCATGATGCCCGAGGGGTGCGCCGAGGATGTGCGGAAAAAGCTGCGCCCGCTGGTCGTAGTCCTGCTGATTCCTCTGTTCTTCGCCTTTACGGGCTTGCGAACCAGCATCGGCCTCATCAGCGGCTCTCCCGTGATGATCTTCTATTGCAGCCTGATCTTCGTCGTCGCCGTGGCGGGCAAGTTCGGCGGCTCGACCGTGGCCGCGAGAATCATGGGAACGCCCTGGCGTGAAGCCTCGGCCATCGGACTCCTGATGAACACGCGCGGCCTCGTAGAGCTGGTGATGCTCAACATCGGTCTTGAGATAGGCGTGCTCACCAAGCCCTTATTCTCGATGATGGTTGTGATGGCTGTCGGGACGACGTTGATGACGACGCCGCTATTGTCCTGGTTCTATGGCAGAGAAAAGGAGCAGACACTCCCGCACGGCCTGGAGAGCGTGGGCGATTGAGCTGGCCGCGATTCAAGCAGCGGCCACAGGAGGTTGGCCCAAGACCTCAAGGCTGACCCTTAAGCCGTAGCTCACCTGTCCCCGACACGTCAACGAACTCAAACTCGACGCCTCCGCCCTGGCCGCGAATGAACTTGTATTTCCAAACCTCTCCGGAGGCTGTCTTCCGTATCTCGTCCGGCGCGCCGTAAAGAATGTGTGTGCGGCCACGGTCGGTACGCCAGCCCTGGACGCTCGCGAAAGCGAAATTCTGGTTGGCGTAAGCTATGCGCTCGTAGTACTCGTCGCGGTATTCGTTGCGCTCAGTGTCCGGGTTAGTGTCACGCCTTCGCCAGAACGCCTCGATAAACTGCTCTCGCTCCTCATCCGTCCTGAGCTTCAGGAATGCTCTCCGTTCGTCGGCCGTGATGATGTAGACCACATCTTCGTCCAGCCATCTCTGGTACGTCTCTTTAAGGGCCGACTGCCCTTGCGATACCAGGGGGCAGAAGATTAAAAGAGCGGCGACGAGAGCCGAGTGAAATATGCTTCGCATGATTTGAACCTCCGTGCCGCCAAGTTTAGCTCTCGGGCGCGCGATTTTCCAGAAAATTTCAGAAGAGGCGAGAAGAATATTGCGGGCGGCCGGGCCCTCAGAGTCTCCAATTTTACAGGCGAACTCTGGGGGCGCGGCTGCATCTAAGTTTTTCGCGCGGAAAGCGATAGGCGCTTTCACCGCTTCACGTTGACAAGGTGGGCGAAATACCGTATCTGTTACGGTTCGCGCCGCAACGGCTAGGGGCGCGCGCGCGATTTTTTTTGAGGTGAAGATGGATTACACGACAAAAGAGCTTTTGAAGCGTTACGCTAAACTCGCGGTGGGCCAACCGTTCGCGCCCGTCCTGCTCAACATCCTGGTCACATCTGTCTGCGACATGCGCTGCACGCACTGTTTCTTCACGGACGAGCTGGATGATCGCCCGCGCAAGAAGTTGCAGATGAAGACGCACGAGATCGAACGCATCTCGGAGACGCTGGGCGGCAACCTCGGCGTGCTGATTCTGGCCGGCGGCGAGCCTTTCACGCGCAAAGACCTGCCGGAAATAGTCCGCGCTTTCTACGAGAATAACCGGCTCGAATCGGTCTACCTGATGTCCAACGGCCAGATTCAGAAGCGCATTATCCCGGACGTAACGCGCCTCTTGCAGGAGTGCCCGAACCTGAACGTGACGGTCGCCCTCGGCATCGACGGCCTCAAAGAGCAGCACGAAAAGATCAGGCAGAAGCCCGGCTCCTGGGACATAGCCATAGACACCGCCCGGCAGCTTCAGGCGATCAAGAAAGAGTACCCGCGCCTGGACATTCAGACCTGCACCTGCTTCATGCACTCGAACCAGGAGACGATCTTCGAGTGGTACGATTTTCTCAAATATGACCTGAAGCCGGATAAGGTCAACTTCAACTACATTCGTCCGCCTTCAGCCGACCCCATTGAGCTGGACATAGACCATTCACGCTACGCGCGCCTGGCCCAAATGATCGACGACGATTCGCGCCACGCCGCCATCAAGAATAACTACGGCGGCGACGCTGGCTTCTTTAAAGCGGCCATAGATATTTACATGCACGGGCTGATCGCCAAGGCGCAGGAAGAACAGAAGGCGCAGATGACCTGTTATGCGGGGACGGCCGGCGCTGTCATCTACGATGAAGGCACAGTCTCTTCGTGCGAGAATCTAGCGCCCATCGGTAACCTGCGCGACCACGACTGGAACTTCCAGCAGCTCTGGCTCTCGCCCGCCATGAAAGAGCGGCGCAAGAAGGCCGCGTCGGGCTGCTGGTGCACGCACGAATCCAATAGCTACTACCCGAGCCTGCCTTTCAACCCTAAGCACCTGATTCAAATCAAGCGGCTCGAACGCGAGATGAAGAAAGCGCGCAAGGCAGCGGAGCGCGAAGAGCTTAAGGCGGACGGCCTCGCTGTAAAAGCATGAGGGGTGGGCCCACACTTTGGGCCCACGTTCGCGGACGTACGAGTTGAGGAAGGAGCAATTGCCATGATCTCTGACCCGGCAACGCGCTTGCGGCTCACGGGCTGTTTCGCGCTCCTCTTGTGTGCCCCGCTCGTGGGCTATTCGCAGTCGCCGCAGGATAGACAGAGTATGGAGCTGGAAAGACGCCGGCAGGAGCAGCTACGCTATGACCGGGAGTTCGAGAATCGCGCGCGCGACCTTCGCAATCTTGGTGATCGGAGGGTCGCAAGCCGCGCTTCGGGGCTTCATTCCTACTCGACTCCGAAATTGACGGAGGCGCAGAGGCAACTGCTCGAACCCACTGCGGCCGACAGAGCAGCTTTCGCCAGCTTCCTGCGCCAGCCCGAGACAGGCATCGTGCGCCTGCTGCCGAGGGAAAAGTACGACCACACGACGGCCATGCCCTTACGGGGCGGCGGGGCCTATTACTCTTTCACCAGGCTGTCGCACCAAGCCGGGCCCTGGTCTGACATTCGATTCCAGAACGGAGAGCTGCACGTAGGCTTCAACGACATGACGCTCGGCCTCATAGCCACGCTCGGCGACCTGCCTCTCGAAGACCTCACTGCCTCTCATCCGGCCGTGGAATTTCTGAGCAGCCTGCCTGTGCCCGTCCGTGTAGCCGACGTGGGCCCACAGGCCGATAAGAATGCCGCCGGGTTTAAAGCGGGCGGACAACTCTACAAATCCTCAGTCACGGCGCAGCTCAATACCACCTACTTGCTGCGCTCGACCCTTTATCACGAAGCCGATACGGTCGTGGCGCTCCGCACAGTCAGAGCCGACGCGGACGGCAGCATCGTTTTGTTGTGGAAGAGTCTTTCCAGGTTGAAGGTCAAGAAGCTCAAGGACGTGCGAAAGCCTGAGCGGGAGCCGATTTTGTAACTATGTTTCGAGCGCGGGTTCCTAAAATCCTGATTATCTCGTCCGACACGGGGGGCGGTCATCGTTCGGCCGCCGCAGCGATTGTCGCCGGTGTGCAGCGGTTCTTTCGCGGGCGCTCTTATGCCGTCCGCGTCGTGCGGGCCATAGAGGAGTCGCATCATCTCTCGGAAAAGCTCGTGCGCCTCTACAACTGGGTCTTGCGCCACAGGCAGCATTGGATGAAGTACCTCTACTGGGCCGTCAATCGCTTTCGCCCGGAGACCAGGGAATTCTTCTACGCGCGAAGCGTGGGGCTCCTCAGCGACCTCTTCGAGCGCTGGTGCCCGCATGTCGTCGTCAGCGTTCACCCACTGACGCAGCACGCCCTCGCCCGCGTCCTTAAAGAGCTGAAGCTCGCGGACAAAATTCCGCTCGTCACCGTCGTCACAGACCCTTGCTACGGCTTCTGGCGCGGTTGGGCCTGCGATGACGTGCGCCTCTACCTGGTCGCAAGCCCGGAGGCGCGCCAGCAGTTGATAGATTACGGCGTCGCGCCCGAGCGCATTAAAGTATCGGGGATGCCCGTGCATCCGAAATTCGAGTTCCCAGGCGAGCAGGCAGCCCAGGCCGCCCGCACAGCCCTCGGCCTAGACCCGCAAAAGTTCACGGTCTTCGTCAACGCTGGCTGGGCCGGCGGCGGCAACGTCCCGCAAATCTTTCGCGAGCTGGTGCGCGGCGAACTCGACGTGCAGGCCATCTTCCTGGCCGGCCGCAATGAAGAGCTGCGCCGCGAGGCTGAGAGCTTGGCCGCCTCGGCCAATTTCCCCGTCAGGGTCATAGGCTATTCCGATCAAGTCGAGCAGTTGATGAGCGCCGCCAACGTAATGATCTCGAAGCTCGGCGGGCTGACGACCTTCGAGGCGCTCGCTTGCCGTCTGCCGATCATCGCCGACGCGATCACTCCGCCGATGCCGCAGGAGGCGGGCGCGGCCAGCCTCATAGTCAAGCGCGGCGCAGGCATCCTGCTCGACCGAGCCACGGACATCGTGCCCGTCATCAGGCGTATGGTCGAAGACTCCAAACATTACGCAGCCATGCGCGCGGCAACCGTCGGGCTCGCCATCCCGAACTCCACGCGCCAGATCGTAGAAGAGATAGCAGCCCTGATTCCTGCGCCCGTCATGGCCCATGAGGAGTCTGTGCTCGCAGAAGTGCGCGGGGCTTGAACGGGTTTCTGCTTCTCTGCTGGTTTGACGCCGGGACTCTTTTCGGGATTTAATCAACACCACGACAGCCAAACAACGATCTTCTATCTGGGCCCGCTTTCGGTTTGTCGAGGCGGGCTTTTTGGAGAACTCTCAGAGTGAGTCTTCTGCTCGAAGGAAAGCGCGCTTTTATCACCGGCGGTACGCGCGGCATAGGCGCTGCGATGTGCGAAGTCTTTGCGCGCGAAGGAGCCGACATAGCCTTCAACTACCATTCGCGGGATGAGCTGGCCGAAGCGACCATTGGGAAGATACGCGCGCACGGGCGTCGCGCCCACGCCTTTAAAATCTCGATCACTGATCGCGTCGGGTTGAAGAGAATGACGCGCGAGCTGGTCGAAGAGTGGGGAGGCATAGATATTCTGGTCAACAATGCAGCCATTAACAGGGGCGATAATTTCGCTACGACCACAGACCGCGCCTGGGACGAAGTCATCAATACCAACGTGAATGGGCTGTTTGCCGTGACCAAGCCCATCTATAAGCAGATGATTCGCCAGCGCCGGGGGACGATCCTCAACATCACTTCCATCGGCGCGATTCGGGCGCTGCCGACCTCCGTCCACTACGCCACGTCCAAAGCCGCCGTCATCGGCTTCACCAAATGCCTCTCGCGCGAAGCGGCCACCTTCGGCGTCACCGTCAACGCCATCGCCGCCGGCATCTTCGACACAGACCTGGCGCACACGCTGCCCGAACGCCTCTTGCAGATGCATGATTTCTGGGTTTCACGCGGTCGCCTCGGCCGCCCCGAGGAGCTGGCCGAGTACGCAGCCTTTATGGTCAGCGACCGCAACAGCTTTATGAACGGCGAGATAGTCATAGTGGATGGCGGGGCCGTCACCTGATTTGCCGAAGGCTTGCGCCTGCTTCTTGGAACTGAAAACGAATTTCAAAGTTAATTGTTGATTTGTAAGGATTTAGGGGTTGACACCGGGCGCTCCTCGGCTTATTATCCGCCTATCCTTCGGCTTGGCAGAAACCTTTTCCGGGAGAAGAACATGGCGACTACTGGACTGGTCGAAAATCTGAACCGCGCGCTGAGCCTTGAGTTGGCGGCGGTCGTTCAATATATGCAGCACAGTTTTCTGGTGACGGGCGTAGAGCGCGAGGTCTATCGCAAGTATTTTCGCAAGCAGAGCGCGGAATCGCAGGATCATGCCGTGACGCTGGGCGATAAAATAGTCGCCCTGGGCGGCGTGCCGACGGTCGAGCCCGGGATGATTCGCCAGTCAACAGACCTGGCCGAGATGCTCAGGCAGGATTTGGAGCTGGAACGCGAAGCGATGGCGGCTTACATGGCCGCATGGGAATCCTGCGGGGAAGAGCACCGCCCGGTTCGCTTCCAACTGGAAGAGCGTATCTATCAGGAACAGCTACACATAGACGAGCTTGAGAAGCTCACTTCCGAGCGTAAAGCCAACACCGTGAAAGAGAAGATCACGCTGCGACAGGTCGGCTGAGGCGGCCCCGTAGGCGGAAAGATTAAGGGCAGCAGGTGAAGCGGCTGATGCTTCTTAAACCCTGCTGCCCTTTAGCTTTATCTCTATTTTCGCCTCGCGCTCCTCACGTTTCAGGCGAGCGTCGGCAGTTGAATGACCTGGGCTGGTTCGGCACGCTCTCCGCGCTCTGCGCGTTGCAGATGCAGGCGGTGGCGCGCGACCGTCAAGGCTCTATGAAGATCGTCCAGTTGGTCGCCGTCCAGGCAGATGGTCTTCTGGCCGCACCAACCCAGACCCTCAGTCCAGGTCAGGTAACGCAGCACGACCCGCTCCGTGCCTGCATTCGACTCTAAGGAAACCTCTACGCGGGTGTCGTCTTTGGGGGACTGCAAGATTTGAACTGTTGCGTTTTGACCGCTTTGCACTGCCTCACCTCGGGAAACTTCTGAGAAGGGATAACCGGCTCTCTTTCGCCTCGGGGCAGGGGCGAAATTGAAAACCAATTTCAATTGGATTATGCCTGTGCGGCTCCTCCCCTGTCAAGGCTTATCTTGATCCGGAGTAGCGAGGCCGTCTTCGAGGGTCTTGAGGCGAGTTTCCAGGGCGCGGAGGGTTCGCTGCATCTCGCCCAGGCGGCGGAAAGCTGAGGTCGAGCGCAGCCAGTCGCGGTTGTCGAAGGCAGGAATGCCGGAGATCACTTTGCCGGCCGGGACATTGTGACTCGTGGCGCTTTTGGCCGTGACGACCACATCGTCGCCTATGGTCAGGTGCCCGGCGACGCCCGCCTGGCCGGCCAGGATGACGCGGCGTCCGATGTGCGAGCTGCCGGCCAGTCCCACCTGCGCGCAGAGCAGGGAGTCTTCACCGACCGTGCAGGAATGGCCTACCTGCACGAGGTTGTCTATCTTGGCTCCACGACGGATGCGTGTCTCGCCGACGGAGGCGCGGTCAATGGTCGTGCCCGCGCCGATCTCGACATCGTCTTCGACTATGACGTTTCCCGTCTGCGGAATCTTCAGCCAGCGCCCCTCTTCATCCTTGGCGTAGCCGAAGCCGTCCGAGCCTATGACGACGTTGTTGTGGATACGGACGCGTTGGCCCAATTGCGTGCCTTCCCGAAGGCAAGCGCCGGAATGTATGACTGAGTCTGCGCCTATCTGCACGCGGTCGTAGATGGTCACATTGGGAAAGATGCGGACACGGCTACTGATCTGCGCGTCGCGCCCGACGTAGACGCAAGCACCAATCCAAACGTCTCCGGCGACCTGCGCCGTAGGCTCTATGACCGCCGAGGGATGTATGAAGGGGGTAAACTCCGGCTCGGGGTGAAAGAGGCGCAGAGCGCGTGTATAAGCAAGATAAGGGTCACGGGCCCTGAGCACGGCGATCTCTCTGCCGACTTCGACAGCCTCGCCGACGTAGATGGCCGAAGCGCGAGTCGTCTGCACGCGCGGCGTGTAGCGCGGGTTGGAGAGGAACGTGACCTGTCCTTCAGTGGCCTCGTCCAATCCGGCAGCGCCGCCGATCAAAATCTCCCCGTCACCCTGTTCCAGTTGCGCGCCCGTCTGGGCTGCCAGTTCTGCAAGTTTCATAATCGAAGTTTAACGCAAATCTATCCCTGTTTGAATCTTACTCTCACATTAAGTTGATGGGATCGATCTCTATGTTGACGCTGCGCAGGTCTGCGCCGTGTGTGGCGGCTTCGGCAAGAGCCACGTCTATAACCTGGCGGAGTTGTGGGCGGCTGCGCGATTTCAGTAGAAGCTGTATGCGATGCTCTCCCTTGAGGCGGGCTAAGGGGGCGGGGGCGGGGCCTAAGATGCGGCAGGCGCGCTCCTGGTTAGCCTCTTCGAGGGCTCTTTTAATTTCGGCGGCCGTTGCCTGCACGCGCGTCAAATCCTCGCCGTGAACGAGCAGGGAGGCGAGGGCTACAAAGGGCGGATAGCTGAGATTGCGGCGATAACGAATCTCCTCTGCGTAGAAGCCTGCGTAATCCTGCGCGCAGGCGTGCTTGAGGGCATAGTGGTTCGGATGAAAGGTCTGTACGAGCACGCGCCCGGCCCGCTCGCCTCGACCGGCGCGGCCTGCTACCTGCGTGATTAATTGAAAAGTCCTCTCGGCTGAGCGGAAGTCCGGCAGCGCCAGCCCGGCGTCCACTGAGACGACGCCGACGAGCGTGACGTTCGGGAAATCATGTCCTTTGGCGAGCATCTGCGTGCCGACGAGCATGTCCAACTCTCCCGCGCCGAATTCCAGTATGGCCCGCTCGAAGAGCTTGCGGCGCGAGGTCGTGTCGCGGTCTAGGCGCGCGATCCTGAGCTGAGGGAACTTCTGCTGCAAAATCTCCTCTATCTGCTCAGTGCCTTCACCGACGTAGTAGATATATTTGCCCTCGCACGCCGGGCATTTAGACGGGGCGCTGCGGCGATGGTTGCAGTAATGGCAGACGATGCTCATCTCGCTGCGGTGATAGGTCAGGGTGACATCGCAGTTGGGGCAGTGGATTGATTCGCCGCAACTGCGGCACAGTACAAAGCTCGAATAGCCGCGACGATTGAGAAGGATGATGGACTGCTCGCCGCGCGCGTGCGTCTCTTCGATGGCGGAGAGCAGTTGGTCTGAGAAGACCTGCGCGCGGCCGTGCGTGGCGAAGACCTCGCGCATGTCTACGATCTCGGCGCGGGCCAGAGCGCGATTGGCTATCCTTTCCGGCAGGTGAAGGTAAGTATACTTGCCGCTGCGCGCATTGTGGAAAGATTCAAGAGAAGGCGTGGCCGAGCCCAGGACGACGACCGCCGATTCCTTCAAAGCGCGTACGATCCCTGTGTCGCGCCCGTTGTAGTAGGGAGATTCCTGTTGACGATAAGAAGTCTCGTGCTCTTCGTCTATGACGACGAGGCCGAGGCGCGAGACGGGCGCGAAGACTGCGCTTCTTGTGCCTATGACGACGCGCGCTTCGCCCCGCTTCAAGCGGCTCCATTCGTCGAAACGCTCGCCCGTCGTCAGAGAGGAATGAAAGATGGCGACTGCATCGCCGAAGTGTGCCCGGAGACGACGAGAGAAGACGGGCGTCAAGGCTATCTCGGGGACGAGCATCATGGCTGAGCGTCCGCTGCGAAGCGCGGCGCTCATGGCGCGGATATAAATCTCCGTCTTTCCGCTCCCCGTCACACCATGCAGAAGAAAGGCACGATAGCCTCCTTCCCTGAGCGGCGCTTCGATCTCTCTGAGGGCGGCCGCCTGCGCCTGGGTCAACTGCATCTCCTCCATTTCGGGCAGCGTCGCTCCGGCGAGCGGGTCGCGCCTCACTTCATGGACGAAGACTTCGACGACGCGTTTTCTCTCAAGGGACTGAATGGGCGCGGCGCTCGTGTTGGCGATTTCCAGGAGGTCTGTGAAGGCCAGCTCGCCGCCCGCTTCGATCAGCGCGAGCACGATCTGGCGCTGCGCCTGCGTGAGCGAGCGCGCAGCCTCCCCGTACTCTTCGGGAGGAAGGAGCCGCACGGCCTTGCGCCGTTTAGCGCGGGCCGTGACGCTGCGAGCGCGATGCGTCAGGCGGGCCCACCCGGCGCGCTCTAATTCGCGCGCGACTGCGGAGGCTCGCGCCTCGCCTATGTGGCGGCCTATCTCTCGCAGGCTCATCTCGCCCGCGTCGGCGACCATTCGCAGCGCGCGAGCCCTGGCCGTCGCCGTGCGCCCGACAGGCAATCGCGCCAGCTCGTCTCGCCCTTCAGGAGTGATGGAAAGAATCTGCTCGACCGTGGCATTGAGCCCAGCGGGCAGCGCGGCCTTTAAGACTTCGCCCCAGGGCGCTGCATAGTAGTCTGCGACCCAGCGCGTGATCTCCAAAATCTCAGGCGTCAAGAGCGGCTCGGCATCCAGCAGCTCTTCCGCCTCCTTGACATCCTCTTCCCGCAAATCGCTCGCCGGGTCAAGCTCTTCGAGCAGCGCCACTATGTAACCCGTGATGCGCTTTCGCCCGAACGGAACCAGCAGCCGAGAGCCCAACTGCGCCTCCGCCCGCAAAGCCAGCGGCAGCCTGTACGTGAAAGTCTGCATCAAGCGCAAAGGCACAGCCACCTCCGCATACTCCGGCGCGTGAGCCTTCTTCCCATCGCTATTTATCTCTGCGGCCAAAGTCTGAGCGGCGGCCTCGGAATGTCTTTGCACGAAAGAGAAATTACCGCGAATCCGCAAAATCGGGAAGCCGCAAAAACATTTTCAGGAGCTTCTGCCTAACACTCTTCTCACGGCTGACGCTGTGGGATACATTTATGCGTTAGATGACAGGTTAACAAGATGATTACATTTACACAGCTAGGGCATATCGGCAGGCTTGGAAATCATTTATTTCAAATAGCCGGCACGATAGGCATCGCGCTCAGGAACGATCACAGCTTTGTGTTTCCCGAATGGGCGTATGCGGAGTATTACAGGAACCCCATCCCCCAGATCGAGAGAGAGTATTTGCTAAGTCTTGATCTGAGACTCTACGATGCGACAAAGCCTTTTCATTACCAGCCTGTGTCTTTAGAAGGTCGAGACGATTGGGATCTGAGGGGGTACTTCCAATCAGAAAAGTACTTCAAACACTGTGAGCATATTATCAGGGACTACTTCACTTTGAAAGACAGTCATCGCTCTTATCTGAAATCGAAATACAAGCACTTATTAGAAGCTAACTGCTGTTCCATATCTGTGCGCCGGGGAGATTATTTGCAATTCCAACACTATCATCCCGTACTCCCTGTGGATTACTTTCACAGGGCCACGGCCCTATTCCCGGAGGACACCATCTATTTAGTATTCTCAGACGATATTGATTGGTGCAAACGCCAGTTTGTGGGCGATAAATTCTTTTTTATCGAAGAGCCGAGTGTGTTGTTATCACTGCATTTGATGAGCTTTTGCCGGAATCACATAATCCCCAACAGCACGTTCGGTTGGTGGGGCGCGTGGTTGAATGAAAGTAGTGACAAGAAGGTGATCGCCCCTTCGAGGTGGTTCGGAGAAGGGTATGCTGATCTGGATACTAAAGACTTGATTCCGGAACGGTGGCTAAAGATATAGGGCTGCTGATTTTTAAAGAGCAGAAGACCTGTTACGTCCAGCATCACAATCTGCTATTGTGATCTGCCAATCGCGGACAGCCGAAGCAGGTGAGAAGTATTATGGAAAGTAAAAATCAAGCCGCTGAGCTAAACCGTATCTTCCCCTACAAGGTGTGCATCAACTTGGATAGAAGACCGGAACGCTGGAGAAGAACGGAGGAAAGGTTTGCTCAGCATGGAATCTCGCCGGTGGTCAGGTTCCCGGCGATAGACGGCCGGGGAGTCACTCCCCCTGCGACATGGCCTTATTCCTCCGGTCACTACGGTTGCCTCCAAAGCCATCTGGCAATACTCAGGCAGGCCCGGGAGAATGAAGTCCCTGTGATTCTAATCTTTGAGGACGACTGCGTATTTGATCCCGAGTTTAATCAGAAATTTGTCTCCCAGATGAAGCAGGTGCCAGCAGATTGGGATATGCTTTTGTTCGGGGGGGTACATTATGAAGAACCCATTAAGATTTCCGATCACGTGGTACGGGCAAAGATGACATACCTGACACATGCTTATGCGCTGCATCGTCGCATATATGATGTGCTGATCGAGCTATGCGAGGGAGGCCAGGGGGCTATAGATGACCATACTGTGACCTTGCAGAAAGATTTTAATTGTTACTGCTTTGTGCCCAATTTGATCTGGCAGGAGCGTCTGGATTCCGATACGCGCGCTGACTAAGTTCGTTCATTCAAATCAGGAGAGTGAAATCTTCTAAGGAGCAAACATGTTTCGATCTAACTTTGTCAAAATTTCGGCTCGTCTGGCGATCCTGTTTTTTTGCCTGTCGGCGGCGTGGCCATCCGCGCCCGTCTTTGCTCAGGGCGGGGAGAGCGTCCAGGAGTTGAAGCAAAAGGTGGGCGAGTTAATCAAGCAGCAAAAGTACACAGAAGCTTTGCCGCTCCTGGAAAAGCTCGTGGTGGCCGAGCCCAACAACCCGGAGACTCACTTCTACCTCGGGTTCGCTTTAATCGCACAGGCGAACGTCGTGAAAGATGACGCGGCACGCAGGGCCTTACGCATACGGGCGCGAAACGCTTTTATCAAATCGAAAGAGCTGGGCAATAGAGAGCCGCTGGTGGACGCCCTGATTCAGAATATTCTGCCGGACGGCTCCGAAGGCAAGGCTTTTTCCCAGAACGCCGAAGCGAATAAATTGATGACCGAGGCCGAAGCCTTCTTCTCACAAGGGAAGATGGACGAGGCGCTTAAGAATTACCAGAAAGCCCTGCAACTCGACCCGAAATTGTACGAAGCCGCGCTCTTCTCAGGCGACGTGTATACGCAGCGGGGCGATTTTCAGCAGGCCGAGACCTGGTATCAAAAAGCGATTGCGATTGACCCGAACAGAGAGACGGCATACCGCTATTCGGCGACGCCTTTGATGAAGCAAGGCAAACACACAGAGGCGCGCGACCGCTACGTCGAAGCCTTCATCAACGAGCCTTACAATCGCTTTACCGTCTCCGGTCTGACGCAATGGGCCCAGGCGACCCACACCAGACTCGCGCATCCGGAAATAGAGATTCCGACCGACGTTACTTTTGACGAGAAGGGCGACGCCAAAGTTAATCTGGATGCGAGCGCGATGTTGAGCGGCAAAGACGACGGCTCGTTCGCGTGGATTTCCTACGGCGCAACCCGTTCGGCCTGGCATAAGGAGAAATTCGCCAAAACATTTCCGCGTGAGAGAACATATCGTCACAGCCTGGCCGAGGAGGCAGACGCGCTGCGAAGCGTTCTCGGGCTCGCCACCAGCGACAAGAAGGTGAAAAGTCTCAGCCCGTCGCTGGCGAAATTGAAAAAGCTGAATGATGAAGGGTTACTCGAAGCATATATTTTGTTGGCCCGGCCCGACGAGGGAATCGCGCGCGACTATCAGGCTTACCTCAGCCAGAGCCGCGACAAGCTGCGCCGGTATGTGGTCGAATATATCGTGACCGGAGGCGGGAAATAGAGCACGGCCCGGCCGGAAGGCAAGAGGGCCAGCATCTAACAACTCATTCACCCGGCCGTCCTTCGGCTTGCCTCTGCGCGCCACTTTTGCGGAACTCGGCCGACTCAGACGCGTGTTACGGATAATCATGTCGTTTCGGAGGTCGCCAGTGAAATCCATATTCACCCTGATGCGAAGCGCCGTTCCCGTCATCGCGCTCATAGCTTCGTGTGTCACGATCACGATGGGCCAGGTGGCTTCTCCGAATGCAAGAAATAATGGGCCCTTTGAATTTCACAGCGGCTTCTGGATCAACCTTCATCACTTCCTTTATGAGCAGGCGCTTTTACGAAAGCAGGCCGCAGGCTCCGCGCAGACCGCAAAGAAGCCCGCAAGCTTACAGAACGAGCTTCCGGCGACGCAGCGTCAACAGTGGGATTCGGCGCTGGACTATTACACGAAGACGACGGTCAAGCGCGACCTGCTGCTGGATGAAGGTCTGATCACGATCAACGATCAACTGGCCGAAGCGGAAGATGCGCCCGATTTAAGCAGATCAGGACTGACGGGCGACCTGATAAAAATTCTTGAGAGCGTTGCGCCTATTTATCGCGCGCGATGGTGGCCTCAGCATGACAGGGCCAACCGCTTCTGGATTGCTGTCGTGACGCCTATGGTGCAACAGTTCAGCGCAACACTCATCAACCAGCTCACCGCTGCTTATAAGGCAAAGTGGCCGACCGACCTGATCCGCGTTGACGTGGTTGAATATGCGAATTGGGCCGGAGCTTACACGACGTTCGGTAGCGGTGAAAAGGTGCACATCACGATCTCGACCGATCCGGGCAATCAAGGCTTTGCCGCGCTTGAGCTGTTATTTCACGAAGCCTCTCATTGGATGGTGGGCCCTTATAACGGCGCTGTGGCGCGCGCCATCGCCCGCGAGTGCAAAGCTAAAAACAAGCCGGTTCCGAATGGTCTGTGGCACGCCATCATCTTCTATACTGCGGGCGAGTTTACCAGGCGAAACTTGAGTGAATATAGAGTGAGCGATTACACGCCTTACGGTTATCGCGGCCTGTATGCGCGGGCGTGGCCGAACCTTCAGCGCCCGCTTGAGCTTTACTGGCAGCCGTACCTGGAAGGAACGGTCGATTTTGACAAGGCCATAGCAAACTTAATCGACGCTCTATAAAGCGCGACGAGCTGCAAAGAATCGTTTCCTCAGCTCAACGGCGCGGCCGGACAGCCATTCAAACCCGAGGTAATCAACATCGAACTTAGCGGCCCGCAGTGTCGTACTGGGCTTGAGGAGGTGAGGGCGGATGTATTGTTCATCTTGTGGCGTGGCCGTGGCGCAGGGCTTGAGCTACTGTAATTATTGCGGCGCAAAGTTGAACGTGGCGAAAGCTGATAGCGTCGTCAAATCATCGGAAATCAAACCGGAATCCCTCATCCAGGCGATGGCAGCCGTCTTCATCTGCGGCCTCGGAGCGATAGCGGTTCTCATAGGAGTGATGAAAGCCGTCATAGGCTTGAGCGCAGGGCTCATCGTCGCCTTCATGCTGCTCTGCTTCCTGATAATGCTTGGCGTCGAAGCCGTCTTCATGAGGCTTTTATTGCAGCGCAATCGAGGCGTCGAAGAGAAAGGCGCTAGCGCACTATCAAAAGGGCAAGCTACTAAGGAGCTTGACCAGGCACAGCCGCGAGTGCTGCCGGAACCCGTGCCGAGCGTGACCGAGCACACGACCCGAGCCTTTGGGCCAACCTACGGCGAGCGAGCGTCGAAATAAGGAATCGCCCTTGATTCACACCGCGCCCGGCAGCTCACTTAACCTGAGCGCGGGAGAGCATCTCTTTCATCATCGAATTGTCGATCACCCAGAAGCCAGCAGGGCGCGCACCTTCTTCATGTCTTCCCAGACTTCGCGTTTCTTGGAGGGGTCGCGCAGCAGATAGGCCGGGTTGAAGGTGGGCATCAGCTTGATGCCGTGGTAGTCGTGGAACTCTCCGCGCAGTTGCGAGATGGGCTTCTTGGTGCGGAGCAGTGCGCGCGTCGGCGTGTTGCCGAAGGAAATGATGACTTCCGGGCGCACGGCCGCAAGCTCGCGGTGCAGGTAGGGCGTGAAGAAGGCGAGCACGTCCGGCGTCAACTCGTCGCCCGTCGAGATGTATTTGACGGTATTGGTCAGGTAGCAGTCCTCTCGCCTGAGACCGATGCTTGAGAGTATGCGCTCAAGCATCTGGCCCGCCGGGCCCATGAAGGGCCTCCCCGAATCTATGTCGGGGGGGCCGGGCGATTCTCCGACCACGGCTGCGCGCGCGCCGAGGCTTCCTTCGCCGAAGATAAAGATGCGCTCGGCAAATTGCGGCATGGCCTTAGCGCGCTGCAACATCTCGGCGTTGATCTGCTCAAGCGTCTCAGCGCCGGCAGGCGGCGGCTCGTCTTCAAAAAGAGAGGATTGCATAAAAACAGTGACGAGTGACAAGTGACGAGTGACGAGTAACGAGTAAAGACAAGCATGGTGACTCAGCTTGTCTCTTGTCACTCGTCACTCTTCACTGTCTTTAAGTAGTCGCGCACTTTCTTCATATCTTCCCAGGTCTCGCGTTTCTTGGAGGGGTCGCGCAGCAGATAGGCCGGGTGGAACGTGGGCATAACCTTGATGCCTCGATAATCCATGAACTGGCCGCGCAGGCGCGTGATGCCCTCCTTAGTGTCGAGCAGGTTTTTCATCGCCGTGTTGCCGAGCACGACGATCACGTCGGGCCGGACGACGGCGATCTCGCGCAGGAGAAAAGGCTTGCAGGTGGCCGCTTCCGCAGGAGTCGGCGTGCGGTTCTGCGGCGGGCGGCAGCGATTGACGTTGCCGATCATGATCTCTTCGCGCTTGAGGCCGATGGCTTCGATGATCTTGTTGAGCAGTTGGCCCGCGCGGCCGACGAAGGGGCGGCCCGTCGCGTCTTCGTCAGCGCCGGGCGCTTCGCCTATGAACATCAGGCGGGCGCGTGGGTTCCCCTCGCTATTGACTATGCGCGTGCGGCTCTGACAGAGCGGGCAGCGCATGCACTCGCCAATGTCTCGCCAGATGTCTTCGAGAGTTTCGTTGGAACTGGGCAGGCTCTCTTCGTCCTGCGGCGTGATAGTGCCGAAGAGCGTCTCCTGCGGCGGCGGTGGATCAGCGTCAGGATATTTTTTCTTAGCCATCTCCGTTTGCTCTGAGCCTGTATGTGTGACCGCGCCAGCCTCGCTTTGACGGGATAGCGGCGGCGGTGTGGGCCCAATCCGCTCGGCAGCTTTCGGCTGCTCGGCTTGGGCGGCCGCCACGGCGTTACGCCGCAAGGCCGCGCTCTGTTGCGGCGAGAGATGCTGCTCGCTTTCAGACTTTCGGGAAGCTGCGCTCTGATGGGCCGCAGGCAACTGGGCAGCGTGCGCCAGGTCTTCTATGTTGTCAACGCCCAGCTCGCGCAGGTACGATGCGTATTCGCTTGTGGCCTCGACCAGCGCGAGCAACTCTTTCAACTCTGATTCAGCCATGCCTTCAGTTTATCGAGCGAGCTGGCCCTGCTCCTCCCCTTGCTTGACGGAGGCCGCGCTCTCGTGACGAAGACGCACGACCTCGTCAAGAATCTTATGCGCCGCTTCCAGCTTGGACATCAGGGGAAGCTCTGCGGGCTCCGCCCTGTCTCGCGCGACGAGCGTCACAATGTTGGTCTCTGTGTCGAAGCCAGCGCCCTCGCGCGTAATGTCGTTGGCGACGACTAGGTCTAGGTTCTTGCGCCCCAGTTTTTCGCGCGCATATCGAAGCACGTCATTCGTCTCGGCTGCGAAACCCACAACCAGCAGCCCGTCGCTTCTTGACGCGGCGACTTCGGCCAGGATGTCCGGCGTCGGCTCAAGCCTGAGCATAAGCTCTTTGTCCGCCTTCTTGATCTTGTTCGCCGACGGGTCGGCCGGACGGTAATCGGCGACCGCTGCGGCGGCAATGAAGAGGGTCGCGTGCCTGACCTCTTTTGTGACGGCCGAGCGCATCTGCTCGGCAGAGATGGCCCGCACCAGGCGAACACCTGCGGGCGGCTCGACCGTGGTCGAAGCGGCGACGACCGTCACTTCAGCGCCGCGCGAGCGCGCGGCTTCGGCCAGCGCGAAACCCATGCGCCCCGAAGAACGGTTAGAGAGAAAGCGCACGGGGTCTATCTCTTCGCGCGTGGCTCCCGTCGTAATCAGGATGCGCTCTCCTGATAAGTCCTGCGTCGCGCTCTGCGAGGCTTCGCGCAGAATCTTCAGCGCGGCGTCAACTATTCGGTCGGGCTCGCTCAAACGACCCGGGCCGAACGTGCCGCAAGCCATCTCGCCCGCGTCCGGCTCTATGATGCGTATGCCGTCTGCGCGCAGCTTGAAGAGGTTGCGGCGCGTCGCCGGGTGATTCCACATCGCAGTGTTCATCGCCGGGGCCACGACGACGGGCGCGGTCGAGGCCAAATAGGTCGAGGTCAGAAAATCGTCGGCGATGCCGTTGGCCATCTTGGCGATCAGGTTGGCCGTGGCGGGCGCGATCAGCAGCAGGTCTACGGTCTGCGAGAAAGTGATGTGCGCGATGGGGTCTGGATTGTCCGGAGCATAGTCGTCAACGATGACGTGCGCTCCCGAGAGAGCGCGGAAGGTCAAGGGCGTGATGAACTCGCAGGCGCGCTTCGTCATCGCCACGCGCACAAGGCATCCGGCCCTTTGCAGCCCGCGCAGTATCTCTGCCGCCTTGTAAGCGGCGATCCCTCCGGAGACGCCCAGAGCAACACGCTTGCCCGCCTGTTCGGCTGTCTTCAAATCATCGGCCATGAGTCAGGCTCACATAACCTTTCGCTTCGGACGGTTTGAGAGAAAATGTAACATTGCAGGCCGGGGCGCGCAATCTGGCCCAGGGAGTTGAGGCGGACGCGTCTGGCCCGAGGTGAGACGAGAGACGCCGGCTTGTGCTAAACTGCGCCCCATACAAATTTGGCCCCGGCGATTCATAGCTATCATCAAAGGGCTCTCCCTCGGCCCGGCTGAAGTGTCATGAGGAAGGTAAAGATTTTTCGTACAGCTCTGTTAGTTCTGTTAACGCTGGCGGGGGCGGTCGTAGTAAGGGCGCAGCAGGGCGCGCAGGATGAACAGCAGTTCGGGCCGGTCGTGCGCGCTTACCTGGGCTACCTGCGCAACGAGCAGGAAGTCGTGGACGACCGCGCGAGCCGTCGCGAGGTCAACCGGGCCTATTATCGTCGCAACTCGAATCGCATCCGCGCGCTGCGCCAGATGGCCATTCAGATAGCCGAAGAGACGGGCAACGATTATCTGCCGGAGCTGGAAGCGGCGGCGCGCGACGAGCTGAAGAACCTCTTTGAAGAGCCGCCGCAGCCCGGAACCTTTCAGCCCGGAGACGTGCTCAATAATACTTTCAGATTCCTGGGAGTCGTGCGCGCAGGCGAGCCCTTCTATCTCTTCGCGCGCCTTGACCCGTACGAGCAGGCCGAGCTAATGCAGAAGGAGAAGGAGAGAACGAGAGCGCAGACCGCGAGCGATGCCTCACAGACTGGGCCAACTCCGCAGACCCCTAAGCCCATGACGATACCGGCGCAGTCTGTCGAGACGACCCGGCCCAGACGCGCCAGCGCGCCCTGACCCTTCGGTAGCAGGCTTCTAAGACCATGCGTCAATCGACATTCTTCGATAAAGAGACCGACAGTGTTGACGCCGAGCAGGTGGTCTTGCGCGCCCTCGGCGATTTTCAAGCGCGCGGCAAAGTCCTGGCCGAAAGAGACCTGCCGCTTGATCGCTTGAGAGGAGCCCTCAAGCGCGCCGCCGATGCCTTTGGCGTCGAAGAGCTGCCGGACGAGCGCGCCGTCGCTGCCTTGCGCGCACTCGGCGCAGACGTTCGTCAGGTTCCCACCTTCGTCGCCAAGCACCCCTTCCGCGTCATCGTTCACACGCAGCTTGCCGCGCGTGCCGCGAGCGCCTACCGAGAGATGCTTAAATGAAAGGAAAAAGGTGAAAGGCAAATGCGCGCTCTGGTGAAGGAAGTGTCTGTCTCTCTCTTTATCGCGATACTGCTCACGGTCGCGTCGCCGCTCGGCGCAGTGAAAGGAAACATGAACGACAACAGGTCTGCGGGCCCGCAGGCGCGCACAACAGCCCGGCCTTTCGGATTTGCCATTCACGGCGGAGCGGGCACGATCCTCAAGGAAGACATGACGCCGGAGCTGGAAGAGGCTTATCGCGCCAAGCTGCAAGAGGCTGTGATGGCCGGTTACGACCTGCTCAAAGGGGGCGGGAGCAGCCTCAATGCCGTCGAGGCTGCCATACGCATACTTGAAGACTCTCCGCTCTTTAATGCCGGGAAGGGCTCCGTCCTGACCAGCGCAGGGACGGTCGAGATGGACGCCTCCATCATGGACGGGAGAACGCTCAAGGCCGGGGCCGTCGCCGCCCTGCAACACGTCAAGAACCCCGTAAGCCTCGCGCGCCTCGTGATGGAGCAGACGCCGCACGTCCTCCTGATAGGCGACGGGGCCGAAGCCTTCGCCAGAGAGAAGGGCGTTGAGCTTGTTCCTCAAGACTATTTCATCATCGACCGGAGGCGCGAAGAGCTTAAGCGCGAGAAGGAGAAGGTGAAGAAACAGGGCGCTCCCCTCAAACAATCTCGCGGCGAAAGCCCCTCTTTAGTTCCCGACGAGCGAAAATACGGAACCGTCGGGGCTGTCGCCCTGGACAAGGAAGGGAACCTGGCGGCGGCCACTTCTACGGGCGGAAAGACCAATAAACGGGTCGGCCGAGTCGGCGATTCGCCCATCATAGGGGCCGGAAACTACGCTAATAACCGCACCTGCGCCGTTTCGGGAACGGGCGAGGGCGAATACTTCAAACGCCTGCTCGTAGCCTACGACATCTCAGCCCTGATGGAGTATAAGGGGATGACTGTAGAGGCTGCGGCCCGTACGGTCGTGATGGAAAAGCTCAAGCAACTGGGGGGCGAGGGCGGCGTCATAGCCATAGACAAAGCTGGCAATATCACGATGTCTTTCAACACTCCTGGGATGTACAGGGCGCGGGTTACGCCCGAAGGCAAACCCGTAGTCGAAATCTACAAGGATTAAGCTGAACGGCCTGCTCGCGCGGCCCACGATCTGCGCTTCGTAGAGCGCGGGAAGGGCAGTTTAAGGTTGACAAGAGGGCCCGTTAGCGATTACATCATATGTGCGGCTGCTTCTCGGCCGCCCGTCGAAGCCATCATTTGATCCCTCTGGGGCTGCAAGCCCACGCGAGGCCGGGCCCGTAAAATCCGTAAAAAAAGAGTTTCGGAGAGCGGATTTAACGTAAATGTTTGTTGACAGCGGCCTGCGATTCGTGTAAAAAGGCCGGGATACTGAAGCCCACGGTGGCTCATCATGCCTGCTTTTTTAAGGGATGTTCCGCGCGGGTGATCTGGAAAGAGTCAAGACGGTTAGCGTGCGGTAAGCAAAAGACCGTCTTCCGCAAGTCCTCTGGAGGCTGGCGGCGCGCTTTAAAATTTTTTTCACTTTACGGGAGGAGAATTAATGATTAGCAGAAGTTGGAGCCGCAAGTCGCTGGCGTTCTGCCTGGCAATCGCCGTCTTGAGTGTCTACTCGATGGTGGTGCTGGCAACGCCGGGACAGACAGGGCCGTCAGGGGAACTGTCGGTATCAGGGCAAGTCACCGTTAACGGCCAAGCCGCAATCTCAGGTGCCACGGTCTTTTCCGACAGCACCGTTAGCACGGCGCAGAACTCAAGCGCCGTTGTCAGCCTCGGCAAACTCGGCCGCGTCGAGCTTTTGCCAAACTCAAGCATGAAGATCAGCTTTAACGAGAACAGCATCTCCGGCATGCTTGAATCCGGGCGGGTTCGCATTTCCACCCCCCCCGGCGTGATGGATAACATCACGACCAAAGACGGCTCGGTCGTCGCCGATGGCAAGCAGGCCGCTGCCTTCACCATCGATACCGAGTGCGGTAATACGATTGTTGCCACGCAGGCTGGTCTGGTTGAGCTGCGCGCTGGCGGCAAGACCACTCAGGTTGCTGCCGGGCAGGATGCTACGGCCGGAACGGCCCAACCGGGCACGCGTTGCACACGCATTGCGAACGTTCGTGGCTTTAGCTCGATCAGTGGCGGTGCGCTGGCTGCCTTGTTGCTGGCCGCTGGTGGCGCTATCGCCGCTGCCATCCTTGCCGGGCGTGACAATGACATCAACTTTGGCGGTACGGATGTAATTGCTAGCCCGACCAGGTAATTCTCGCAAGTTCTCGCTGACGATCCCCAGTCGTCGCGGTTGGTTGGCCGTACGGCAGATGAACTATAACCTTGCGGGTCATGCGATACTCTCTGCGCATGGCCCGCAAGGTTTTGCCATGTCCACAAGAATCCGTCTTCAGGCGTATTGATCCGGAATGCATATTGCAGTTATAGGCTCAGGCTATGTAGGTCTCGTCACCGGCGCATGCTTCGCCGAGTTCGGCGTAGACGTGACGTGCGTTGACGTAGACGCCGAAAAGATCGCACGGCTCAAGGAGGGACAGATACCGATCTACGAGCCTGGGCTAGACGCCCTGGTCTCGAAGAACCTGCACGCCGGGCGTTTGCACTTTACGACCGACATCAAGAGTGCGGTCGAACAAGCCCTGGTCATCTTTCTGGCCGTCGGCACTCCTCCGAAAGAGGACGGCTCGGCCGATCTCAAGCATATACATACGGTCGGGCGCAGTGTGGCCGAGTACATGAACGGCTACAAAGTGATCGTCACGAAATCCACCGTCCCCGTCGGGACGGGCGAGAGCCTGCGCCGGCTCATCCGCGAGCATCAAAAAAGACAGATCAACTTCGGCATCGTCTCGAACCCGGAATTCCTGCGCGAGGGCGCAGCCATAGACGACTTTATGCGGCCCGACCGCGTCGTCATCGGCAGCCGCGACGAAGAGGCCATAGCCATCATGCGCGACCTCTATCGCCCGCTCTTCCTCATCGAGACTCCCTTCGTCGTCACTTCGCTCGAAGCCGCAGAGCTGACGAAATACGCCGCCAACGCTTTTCTGGCGACCAAGATTTCCTTCATCAACGAGATCGCCAATCTCTGCGACCGGATCGGCTGCGACGTGCATGACGTGGCGCGCGCCATAGGCATGGACGGGCGCATCGGCCGCAAATTCCTGCATCCCGGCCCAGGCTTCGGCGGCTCATGTTTCCCGAAGGACACACGCGCGCTCTCTTCCATCGCGCATGAGTTCGGCTGCGAGCCGCTGATTGTGGACGCCGTGATCGAAGTCAACCGGCGGCAGCGGGCAGCCATGCTGCCGAAGATAGAGAATCTGGTGGGCGGACTTGCCGGAAAGACCGTAGCCGTGCTCGGTCTCTCCTTCAAGCCGGAAACGGACGACATGCGCGAAGCGCCCTCTGTGGACATCATACGCGGGCTGCTCAAGGGCGGCGCAAGCGTCAGAGCCTATGACCCGGTGGCGATACCCGAAGCGAAGAAGATTCTCGACGCTATCTCCTATGCTGAGGACGAGTACGAGGCCGTCGAGGGTGCGGACGCGCTGGTTTTCATCACGGAATGGAATCAATTTCGCGCCCTCGACATGGAGCGCATTCGGGGCCTGATGAAGAGCCCGAAGATAGCAGACCTGCGCAATATCTATGAGCCCGAAGCCATGCGCGAGCTGGGCTTCGATTATGTCGGAGTCGGAAGATAAAAAGATTGGTGTTGGATGCCGGATGTCGCTCTCTGGCTCTTTTCTAACATCTGACCTCTAGCATCTGACATCTACTCTTATGAGTCTTTCAGGAATCGTTCTGGTGACAGGGGGCGCAGGCTTCATCGGCTCGCACATAGCCTCGGCGCTGGTGAAGACGGGAGCGCGCGTGCGCGTCATAGATAATCTTTCGACCGGCCACAGGGAAAATCTTGAAGAGATCGGCGGAGATGTGGACTTCGTCGAGGCCAGCTTGACGGACGAAGCGGCCACGCGCAAGGCCCTCGAAGATGTCGAGCTGGTCTTTCATGAAGCGGCCATCCCTTCAGTCCCGCGCTCGGTCAATAACCCGCGCGAGACGCACGAAGCTTGCACGGACGGGACGTTCAAGCTGCTTCTGGCCGCGCGCGACCGCCGGGTCAGGCGCTTCGTCTATGCCGCCTCAAGCTCTGCTTACGGAGACCAGCCGGGGCTGCCGAAGAGGGAAGAGATGAGCCCGAGCCCTCTTTCGCCCTACGCCGTGGCGAAGCTGGTCGGCGAGTATTACTGCCAGGTCTTCACGCGCACTTACAACCTGGAAACGATCTCTCTTCGCTACTTCAATGTCTTTGGGCCCAGGCAAGACCCCAGCTCGCAATATTCCGGCGTCATCTCGCGCTTCATCAACGCCCTGCTGAGCGGGGAGCAGCCCGTCATCTACGGCGACGGCGAGCACTCGCGCGACTTCACCTACGTGGAGAACGTGATCGAGGCCAATCTGCGCGCGGCCCAGTCGAGCAAGGCTGCCGGACAGGTCATCAATATCGCCAACGGGCAAAGGACTACGCTGAACGAGCTGCTTGAGGTCTTGAAGAGCGTGACCGGCCGCACGGAGGTCGTAGCAGAGTACAGGGAAGCGCGCCTGGGCGACGTACGCCACAGCCTGGCAGACATTACGCGCGCCCGCGAGCTGCTCGGCTACGAGCCGCACGTCGGCCTCAAAGAAGGCTTACAGCGAACGATTGAATGGTGGAAACAGAGTCGCTTCGCCCACAGTAACGGCAAGTAACGGCGCTGGCGCGCCCGTCCCAGTGCGGGGCGGGCCCATGCTCTCACTTACGCCAAAGCTCGACCAAGAATGCTCTCTGGCCGTCGGCCTCCGCCGTTAACAGATTCCCGACCTTGTAGCCTCGCTCCAAAAGGGTTTTCAAGGGCTCGCGCGTCTCGTCCCAGCCCTGAGCGCGAAACGCTATCCAGATGTGCTCCTCGGTCATAGCACTGCTGTCCTCTACGGCTATCTCGTCAAAAGCCCTCGGCAGGAAATAGGCCCTGTCTTCAAGCACGCCCTCCAGGCCCTTGACGACCGAGACCCTGTACCGCTCGCCTCCGCTCTCCTTCAGCGCAAACCAAAGGTGATAGGCGACCAGGTCTTCAAAGGCATAAACCTTTACCCTTTCTGTTGAAGCCGCCCGGCGCTCGACCATTTGCCCGCTCAACTGTTCCCACTCGCACCATATGTGACGCTCTTCGCGACGCAGCAGCGTTTGAGTCGCGGCGAGAAAGAGCCAGCAGCCCAGCAGGACTAGGAGCGCGTATTTAGCCGCGAGAGGGTGCAGGCGATTCAGAGCCACAGCCGCGAGCATCGCGTACGGCCCGGCCATGATGATTAAGTGGCGCGTGCCCCAGATGGATTGCGGGAGCAGCCAGCTCAGGACGAAAGCGAGCGCGAGCGGAATCAAAGTGAGACAGAGCAGCCAGCGGAGTTGGCCCATGTGGCGTTTAGCCTCAGCCTCTCGTCCACGCCGCCATCCATGCCAAAAGAGCGCAAGGATGGGCCAACCGAAGACTAGCAGGCTTGCGATCAGGCTCCGCCTTGAATAGGGCCGCTCGCCTGAGCTTTGCCTGTAATAGAAGGGTTCGTTCAGCAGCGTGAAGAGCTGCCCGAAATCCTGTAGGCGCGGGCGCGCGACCCATCCGATATTTTGCGCAAGCCCCTGGCCCCGCTCGGCTGAGCTGACAGCATAGGCCCACGGGCTGAAGCAGACGAGGAGAACCAGGACGGAGATGAAAAACCAGCGCCGCTCGGTATGGGCCCAAAGTAAGAGGCAGACAGCCTCGACCGCTACGACCACCCACCCGTAGTAATGCGTGTAGACGAGCAAGAGGTTGGCGACAGTCAACCACACCAATTCTCTCTTCGCGCCCCCGCCGGAGCGAAAGAATCTGACGAACAGCCAGAGCGAGCAGAGCGCAAGCAGAAGCAGCAGGCTATACATCCGCACTTCCTGCGCATACTTAATCAAGTAGCCGTTGACGGCCATCAGCAGCAGCGCCAGCCGCGTCTCCGCTGCTCCCAGCCTCAGCTCGCGGCAGAGCAGCAGGAAAGGGACTATGCCCGCGATGCTGATAATCGCCGGCAGCAGGCGCAGCCAGAAGAGAGACTCTCCGCCGATGCCTGTCCAGACCTTGAGCAGGGCGTAAAAGAGCGGCGGGTGGACTGCGTCGGCGGCGACAAAACGGAGCATTTGGGCCCATCCGTAGCGGGCCGCGTGGACGGTGAAGACCTCGTCGAACCAGAGACAGGCGGCCGTCAAGCGCCAGAGCCTTGCTCCGGCGAAGAGGCCCACGAGCAGGATGAGGATAAAGGTGGACGCCGGAAGTGAGGGCTGCGGCCTTTCTGCGTTGAGCCGGGAAGCTTGGCTTTTAACTTCGCTCATTCAGTTTCCGTAAACGCCACGATGAAAGACGAATACTGAAGACAAGAAAGCGCCGGGCCATTTGCTCGCTGGCAGCTTGGCTCCGGCGCTCTATTTTTATCGGTTGAAGTTGACGCTTCGGGCGAGCGGCAAGCAGGCCGCTTACTCTGTCTTGGCCGCCGAGCGGTTGCGTCGCATACGACGGCGTGCGACCCCCGCGAGCCCCGTCAAGCCCGTGCCGAGCAGCAAGATCGTCGCCGGTTCCGGCACTTGATTCTGTTGCTGACCACCGAGAATTTGCCCGCTTAGCTCAACCGAACGCCCCGAGGTCACGGAGACGCTGCGTACCAACAGGGTGAAGCTGCCGGTCGCGCTTCCGTTAGAAAAATTAAAAGTCTGGGACGGACTGGTAAAGTCAATACTCGCGCCGCCGTTATCCGTCGGCCCGACATTACCCGAGACAATCGCCTGGTAATTGGCCGTGCTTCCGCCGGTGATGCCTGTCGGAAGCGTAAAGTTAATGGTCAAGGTAAAGGAGCCGTTCAAAGGCCCCTGATTGGCAAGCTGTGTAAAAGTCCCAAGCCTTTGCACGTCGCTCAAGGCGGCAAATCCGCCCTGCGTGGTGACGTTAAAAGTGTTACCGGCAAATGACAGGCCCGGAGTCAGGCCGCCAAAAGCACCTGACGTGTTGCCCGCAATGGTTACTTCGTCCGCTCTTGCCGCACTCTGGCTGAACGTAAAGATGGCGATTATAGCAATGCATAATGCCAGGTGCTTGATGGTAGCTGATGCGAGAGTTCTCATTCCTTTCCCTCCAATTTCCTTGACACGGCTCCCAGAATGACCGGCAAAAGGATGAGACGGGGCAAGTGTCACTTCCAGCCGGGATAAAGCGAAACAGGGTTACAGGTTCGCGTAAAATACACCCAAACGAACGAAAAATCCAGCTTTGTTTTTCAGATAATAGTAATCCCCCGGTTTCCAGAAAAATTTTTTCCGAAAATGGGCCCATGACGCCTTGAGGGCTTCGGCTGGTCTAACCCTCGACCATGCGGCGCAGGCTCTCCGTGTAGGGCGCGCGCGCGACACCCCTGTCGGTGATGATGGCCGTAATCAACTCGTTCGGCGTCACATCGAAGGCAGGGTTCTGTACCTCTATGCCTTCGGGCGCGAGCTGCTGTTCACGCAGGTGTGTGACCTCGCGAGAGTCGCGCTCTTCAATCGGGATAGCTTCGCCGGACGGCGAATTGAGGTCTATGGTCGAGACGGGCGCGGCGACGTAGAAGGGGATGTCGTGTTGACGGGCCAGGACGGCCACCATGTAAGTGCCGATCTTGTTGGCCGTGTCGCCGTTGGCTGCGATGCGGTCTGCGCCGACGACCACGGCGTCCACCTTGCCCTGCTTCATGACGTGCCCGGCCATATTGTCCGTAATCAAGGTGACGGGAATCTCGTCCCTGTGCAGCTCCCAGGCAGTAAGGCGCGCGCCCTGTAGGAAGGGCCTGGTCTCGTCGGCTATGACGGCGACGCGTTTGCCGGCGTCACGCGCGCCGCGTATGACGCCCAGAGCCGTGCCGTAATCTCCGGCGGCGGCGAGCGCCCCGGCGTTGCAGTGCGTCAGCACGGTCGCGCCGTCCTCAAGCAGTTCGCCGCCAAAGCGGCCCATTGCGCGATTGGCTTCGAGGTCTTGCCTGTAGACGGCGAGCGCCTCTTCAACGAGCGCCTGCTTGATCTCTTCCGTATCTTCGGTGCGCGCCTTGGCGCGGTTGAAAGCCTCGCGCATGCGCTCGATGGCCCAGAAGAGATTGACGGCGGTCGGGCGCGTCTTAGCCATCACTTCGCACATGTAATCGAAATCGAATTCGAGGTCGGAGACGGCCGTGCCGACAGATTGTTTGGCCCCGAGCGCCAGGCCCATCGCTGCCGAGACGCCTATGGCCGGCGCGCCGCGCACGACCATCTTCTTGATGGCCTCGGCCACCTCGTCGTAGGAACGAAGGATGAGATACTTCTCTTCCGTGGGCAGGACGCGCTGGTCTATCATCCGCACGCCCTCGTCCGTCCACTCCACTGTCTTAATCATCTGGAATGCTCCTCGGAGAATTTGCCAAAAGAGGCATCTTAGAAGGAAAAGGCTAAAAGGTAAAAGGCCGAAGGGAGAAGATCGGAGGAGGTCGCCCGAGAGCCCGGCTCTCGTCCCTCTTTTGACTTTCCGGCGGCAGGCGTGATAACGTCCGCTCCTCAAGATCAAGCGTCAGGGTAAACTCTTTTTCCTGCTCTTTTCATCAAGAAGCGTCCGGGTGCCCGAGCCTTCATATGGGGGCTTGGGAGAATAGGGAAGCGGGTGCAAATCCCGCGCGGTCGCGCCACTGTAAGAAGAAAGCCGTGCTGGCGGAAAGCTTTCTTCGAGCCAGGAGACCTGCCCGTAAGATGCTTTAGCAGCCTTTGAGCGCCTCGCGTAAAGGTGTTCAGGTCGCGTGCGGGTTTTCTCTCTCTTTTCCGTCCGACAGAAAAGTCCCGTTGCAAGTCCTGTCAGCCTTTACTAGGCGACGAAGGATGAGCGACGGGATTTTTTATTTGAGACCTGATCGGCCACATCAAGCGAAGCTCTTAAGCCTGCTCTTTGTCGTCTGCGCGCTGGCCCCGGCTTCGTGCGCGCCGAGAGGCGAGAGCGGAGCCCCGTCCAACAATACGCAGAGGGGCGGCACGGCCCAGATGCGCGAGGTGACGGACGACGCCGGGCGGCGCGTGCGTGTCAATGTGCGGCCTGAGCGCATCGTCAGCCTGGCCCCGAACCTGACGGAGATAGTCTACGCGGTCGGCGCGGGCAGTCGGCTGGTGGGCAACACGACTTACTGTGATTACCCGCCGGAGGCGAGGCAGGTCGCCAAAGTCGGCGACACTCTGCATCCGAGCATAGAGCGCATCATAGCCCTGCGCCCGCAATTGATTCTCGTCTCGACCGCCTCGCAATTGGAAACCTTCACACGCCAACTGGACGAACAGGGGATCGCCGTCTACGTCACAGACCCGCACGACCTCGAAGGCGTCTTCCGCTCGATTGTGGCGGTCGGGGATTTGTTGGGCCAACGCTCGGAGGGCGAGCGTGTGGCCGGGCAGTTGCGCGCGCGCGCCGCACGCGTGGCCGAGGCGGTCAAGACGCGCCCGCCGGTAAGTGTCTTCTACCAACTCTCGGCCGAGCCGCTCTACACGGCCGGACGCGATTCTTACATCACCGACCTGATTGAGCGGGCGGGCGGGCGCTCCGTCACGCGTGATGTGCCGGGAGCATGGCCGCGCTATAGCGACGAGGCTGCTCTGGGCTCGCGGCCGGAAGCGATAGTGATGGCGACGGGCGGCTCGATGGGCGAGGCCAACCGCGAGATCGCTGCGGCTTTGAAGAAGAGCCCGGCGGCCGAGGCCGGGCGCGTCATTCAGATCAACGGCGATTACCTTTCACGTCCCGGCCCGAGGCTGGTTGACGGGCTTGAGCAACTGGCGAAGGGGCTGCACAGGGAAGCGTTTGGGCCATGACGTTCGTGAAGAGAGAGACGGCGACGACAGGCGGCGACGCAAGATTGGGCCGGGGCGCTCATACAACTTTGCGCCGGACGCTCGCGGTCTGTATGGCGCTGGCGCTGGCGCTTCTCTGTGTCGGGCTCCTGGCTGCTTTAGTCGGCAGCGAACGTTTGCCGCTCGGCGGCTCTTTGTGCCTGATCTTCAGAGGTACGGGCGGCGGCTGCGCCATGACGCCAGAGCAGCAAGCTATCCTGCTGGACTTGCGTTTACCGCGCATACTGCTGGCGGCAAGCGTCGGCGCATCGCTGGCGGCGGCGGGCGCTGGCTACCAGGCTTTGCTGCGCAATCCTTTGGCCGAGCCATACCTGCTCGGCATCTCGAACGGCGCGGCCGTGGGCACTATGATCGCGCTCGTCTTTCTGGGCACACAAGCCTGGGCGCGTTCCTTGATGGCGTTTGCGGGCGCGCTTTGCGCGAGCTTCGTGGTCTATCGCCTGGCGAGGGGACGCGCCGGGGCTTCGCCCGAAAAGCTGATCTTGGCGGGCGTCATCGTGACCACCTTTCTCTCCTCGGCCATAGTCTTTATCACGACGATGATGGACGCGACGCGCATTCGCTCTTTCAACTTCTGGCTGCTCGGAGACCTTTCGGGCTCGACGACGGGCCTGCTGGTGGTCGGCGCTATCGCCGCGCTAGTCGGGACGGTGGTGCTGACGGCGCACGGGCGCGCGCTCAACCTGATGATGCTCGGCGAGCGCGACGCTTTCGATCTGGGCGTAGAGGTGGAGCGGGTGCGCTTGATCGTCTTTCTCGCGGCGAGTCTGCTGGTCGGAGCATCGGTCGCCGCGAGCGGCTCAGTCGGTTACGTCGGATTGGTCGTACCGCACCTGGTCAGGCTTTCTGCCGGCAGCGATAACCGTATGACTATCCCTGCGGCGGCGCTCGCCGGGGCGCTCTTCGTCATCGTCGCGGACACGACGGCGCGCACCATCATCGCCCCGCGAGAGCTGCCCGTCGGCGCGATCACGGCGCTGATCGGCGCGCCCCTCTTCGTCTATCTACTGCGGAGAGGATGAAAGGGAAGGTGCTTCGCTCATGCTTGAGGCGCGCGAGATCAGTATCGATTACGGAGGGCGCGAGGCCGTGCGGGGCATTTCGCTGCGGGCCGTGCCGGGCGAGGTGGTCGTCGTCATTGGCCCAAACGGCGCTGGGAAATCAACCTTGATGCGTGCCTTGAACGGCGCGCTCGTGCCCTCTCGCGGCGAAATCTTTCTGGACGGGAAGCCGCTGCGCTCTTACGCGCGCCGCGCCGTCAGCCGTCGCCTAGCGGTCGTGGCCCAGGAGGCAGAGCTGAGGTTTCCTGTCACGGTCATGGAGTTCGTGCTGGGCGGTCGTTACGCCTGGTCTAGCACGAGTGCCTGGGGCTGGGAGACTGAGCGGGATGTGGAGGTCGCCAGGCGGGCGATTGAGGAGGCAGGGCTCGCGGCTTACGGCGCGCGATTGATGAACGAGCTTTCGGGAGGCGAGCGTCAACGCGCCGTGCTGGCCCGCGCGTTGGCGACCGAAGCGGCGATTCTGCTGTTGGACGAGCCGACGGCGAATCTTGACTTGGCCCACCAGGCGACTGTGCTGAGGCTCGTGCGCGCTCGCACAGACCAGACGGGAGCCGCCGCCGTCGTCGTCACACATGACCTGAATCTGGCGGCGGAGTTTGCTGACCGCGTCCTTCTGCTCAAAGAGGGGCGGGCGCTCGCAACGGGGGGGCCGCGTGACGTGCTCACGCCCTCAATCTTGCGCGAGCTATTCGAGATCGAAGTCCTAGTGGATGCTCATCCCGTGACGGGTGCTCCACGTATTACGCCTGTGCATGAAGCGCGCAGGTGATTTATCAACCGACGAGCGACGGATCAGGGAAGGCGGTGCGAAGCCGCCACTGCCCGCGCAACTGTAAGCGGCCAAAAAATTCCGCACGCTGTAGGCCACTGTTTGACCTCAAACGGGAAGGCGCGGAATGGAAAAGCAAGCCTCTTTTCGTCTTGCTTTTCGCCGCGAGTCAGGAGACCTCTCCGGCGCTCTCTTGCAGGCTCGTACTGCGACGGGCAGGAGAAGCTGAAGATGAGAGACGAGAGATACTTCGGAAGAAGAGTTGAATGCGTGAGAAAGTTTGCGAGCGCGCTCGCGTTGACGGCGCTGCTCTTTTCGTTTTCGGTGTCGGCCTGGGCCCAGGCGGGCGGCGGCGGAAAGGTAGAGGGGCGCGTCGGCGACGAGCGGGGCGCAAGCGTTGCCGGGGCGGAAGTCCGGTTACGCTCGCGCGAGGGGCTAAGTCTTTTCGGGCGGACGAACGAGGAGGGCGTCTACGCTTTTACGGGCCTGGGGACGGGCGACTATATCCTTGAGGTCACGGCGCGCGGGTTCGCCGTCGTCACCTCAGACAGCTTTCGCGTCGAGAGGGGCCAGACAGTCAAGCAAGACCTGACGCTTCCCGTGGCCGCCGTCAGCGAGAGCGTAGTGGTGACGGCGACGGGCACGGCGCAGCGCGCCGACGAAGTCTCAAAGGCCGTCACCACTCTCGGAGAAGAGCAGATGGAGGCCAGGCGCGAAGTATCGCTCTCCGAAGCCTTGCGCGGTGTGCCCGGACTGCGCGTGCAGCAGCAGGGCTCGCCGGGCGCGCTCACGACCCTGCGCCTGCGCGGGCAGAGGAATTTCGATACGGCTTTGCTGTTGGACGGGCTGAGGGTGCGCGACGCTTCGGACATCAACGGCTCGGCGCTCCCTTTCTTCACAGACCTCGTGCCGACGGGTCTTGATCGCGTAGAGATACTGCGCGGCTCAGGCTCTTCGATCTACGGGACGAATGCCATCGGCGGCGTCATCAACCTCGTGCCCAAGACCGGAGCCGGCCGTCCGCGCTTCGAGGCCGGTGTGGAGGGCGGCTCGCTGGCGCTTTATCGCGAGCGCGTGCAGGGCTCGGGCGGAGTGGGCAGGCGCGGGGGCTATAGCTTCGGCCTGACGCGCACGGACGTTCGCAGGGGCGTGGACGGAGACGATGCTTATGGCAACACTGCCGGCGGCGCTCGCCTTCAGTTCGACGCGACGCCCAACGTGACTATCGGCGCAAACTTTTACGGCACCGCGTCGAATGCGCTCGTCAACAATAACCCGCGCTCTCTCCCCGGAGCCGCAGCGAGCGGAGAGCTGTATCCAGAAGCTGTAGAGGGAGTCACCTTCCAGCCGGATTTCAATAACCCTGACCAGGGGCGTCGCAATCGCTTGCTGGTCGCATCCGTGCGGCTCACGCAGCAGGCGGGCGAGCTGTTCTCTTACACTGTGGCGTATCAGAGAGTCTCTACGCAGAGGCGAAATTACAATGGGCCGGAGGTTGACCCGCGCTTCGCCTCGCTTTCCCCCTTCGGTGATTTCGAGTTCGTGAGCACTAACCGGGGCGCAACCGACACGCTGGACGCGCGGGCCAACTTTCGTTTTGGGCCCACGAATCTGGCGACGGCCGGGTTCGAGTTCGAGCGCGAGACGCTGTTTCAGGAAACCATCTCGGCCTTCGGCATAAACGGAGGCGCGACTGACCGCCAGCGCACCTTCGCCCTCTTCGGCCAGGATCAGCTCTTTCTGCTTGACGACCGCTTGCAGATTTCGCTGGGCCTGCGCGGCCAGTTCTATCGCATCAAGGCGGCAGACCGGCCGGGCTTTTTGAGCGGCATCAACGCCGAAAGCTCCATCACGGGCGATGCAAGCTTAGCTTATTTCATCCGCCGGACGGGGACTAAGCTGCGCGCGCACGTCGGCAACGGCTTTCGCGCGCCGTCGCTCTTTGAGCGTTTCGGCGAGGGGACTTTCGACACAGTCGGCTTCACGCGCTTCGGCGACCCGACCCTTCGCGCAGAGCAGTCGATCAGCGTGGACGGCGGATTAGACCAGCGTCTTGCCCGTGACAGAGTGCGCTTCGGCGTGACCTACTTCTACACGCGTCTTCAGCGCGTGATAGACTTTTCCAATTTCCGCAACCGGTTCTCACCCACAGCTCCGCCAGACCCTTTGGGCGTGGGCCGCAGCTTCGGCTACCTGAACTTTCCGGGCGGCCTGGCGCGCGGCCTTGAGACCTCTGTGGAAGCAGCGCCGACGCGGGGCCTGGACGTGCGCGCCTCCTACACTTACACCAACAGCGACCGCTTCGACCCGGCCCTGGGGCTACAGCAGCAGTTCGTGATCCCTCGACACCTCTTCGGATTGAGTGTGAGCGAGCGGTGGCGGGCAGTGCTCTTGAGCTTCGATCTCAATCGCACGGGCACATACCTTGCGCCGGTCGGCTTCCCCTCGGTCGTCTTCACGTTCAAGGGCTACACGAAGGCCGATCTGTTTGCGAGCTACGAGCGTGCGCTCGGCGAGCGGGTCGTGGTGGTGCTCTTCGGCGGCGCGGAGAATATTTTTGGCGAAGAATATTTCGAGAACGGCTTTCGCGCCCCCGGCGCGGTGGGCAGAGGCGGACTGAGCTTCAGATTTTAAGAAGCGTTCGGGAGGAGGATTAGGGAAGTTTTCTGGCTGACAGTGGCGAAAGCGGCTGCACGCTTTCGCCACTCTCAGGGGCTTTGCTCGCTGCTTGATTTCTCCTAATCCGTGGCGCGGGCGACATCGGCTTTGGTCAGGAAGCCGCCGATCAGGAAAACTATGCCGAGCAGGACGTGTACGACGTGATCCATCGTGCCCAATTCGAGTTGGTGCGGAATGATTCTCAAGAGTCTCGAATCGGAGCCCATGCTTTCCAGCCCTGCCACTGTTGGAACCGCGGGGCCTCCGAGCAGGAACCCGCAGATTCCGAGCAGTAGATAGACAATCCCGAAGACTATGCAGAAGAGGCGCGCCGCAGAGAGCGAGCCGGCAAAGCCCAGGTAGAGGGCCACTGCGCCCGAGATGAGATGCACCAGGTTATGCACGATGCTCAAGTGTGTGCCGAGGAAACCGGGGGATACGAAACCGACGAGTCCCACCAACAAGAACACGACACCCAAAATCTTACAGATGGTTTTTGCCATGATCTTCTTCTCTCCTTTGCGAGAAAATGGTTAATAACCGCTGGCGGTATCACCTCTCCAAGCCAAGGCTTCCGCCCGTACAGTTAAATACGTGGGCCAGGGTGTAACGGATTGTACACCAAAGTATCTCGATTGTTTTTAAAAGAATTGTCGACGGGCTCGGGGCGGCCGCCCAGGCTCGTTGAGCGCGGATTTCGGCCAATGCTATACTCGATGAGCATGAAAGCCATGTTGTTAGTCTTCAAAAGCCAGCGCCCCGTGCTGCCGAAGCCTTCGGCCTGTGAGGCGCAGCCTCGCGCAGCGGGCAGCCTCGGCGCTGCCTTCAGAAGCTTCTGCGCTGTGCTCCTGCTGCTGCTGGTCTTGCCCGCTGCGGCCAGCGCCTACACGCTCGTCATGCGCAACGGTCGCCGCGTAGAGATTCCCGACAGCTTCATCGTCACGCGCACGACGCTCTCCTACGAGGCAGCGCCCGGCATCAACGTCACGCTGCAACTGAGCACCATAGACATAGCCGCCACCGAACGACTCAACGGCGAGCCGGAGGGGGCTCTCCTGCGGCGCATTCCCGAGCTGACTGCTTCTCCTGCTTCGGCGCGCGCTCGCCGGACGATCACGAATAGAGAGCTGGAAGGCGCGCGCCTGGCAAGAGAGCGGAGCGAGGCGGCCTACGAGCGCAGGCGCTTGGAGCTGGGCCTGCCCTCGGTTGAAGAGACGCGCCGCAGCAGTGAAGAGCAGGCGGCGAGGCTACGCGAGTTGTCGCGCCAAAGCGAAGAGGAGCGGGCGCAGGCCGAAGGCTACTGGCGGGCGCGCGCCTCTGAGCTGCGCACGGAGTTTGCGGTCGTGGACGCCGAGCTTAACTATCTGCGCAGCCAGTTGGGCCCATCGCGCCCGTCGCTGCTCGCAGGGTCTTTTACTGTCGTCACGGGCGTCGTGCCCTTCTTCCCCTTCAGGCCGCGCTTGCCTGCATACAGGCCATCGCGCCCCTTGAGCGGTTTCGTCTCGGGAAGCGCCGTCCCAGCTCAGTCGAGCGGCGCTGTCACGTTCGGCGGAGGCTCCACGCGCGGGCGTGTGCTACTTAACCCGCGCCCGCCCATCTTTCACAGGCCGCCCTTCTTATCGGGGCCGCGCCTGTTTGTGCCGCCGCTTGGGCTGCTGCCGTCCGTCAATACTTTCTACGACACGACGTATGATCGGACTTTGATGATCGCACGCCTGCGCGAGCTTGAGGCCGCGCGCGCCGGGTTGGAGGCGCGCTGGCGTCTGCTCGAAGATGAAGCGAGGCGTGCCGGAGCGTCGCCCGGATGGCTGCGGCCCTGACAGAGAGAAAGAGGCTGAGGAGAGCTTTGGTATCTCACGACGAAGTGGAATTGATTAGCGCCGAGCAGGCTTGGCGGCTAGTTCAGGAGGGAGCCAACCCTGTCTTCATAGATACGCGCAACGCCCGCCACTGGGCCCAGAGCGATGTCAAGATACCGGGCGCGCTGCGCATCTGGCGCGAAGAGCTTGAGGCCAGGATAGATGAAGTCCCGCGCGGCCGCATCGTAATCACTTACTGCACTTGACACATGGAACACTCAAGCACCCGTGCGGCGCTCATACTCATGGCACATGGCTACCGGGATGTTTACCCGCTCGAAGACGGCATGAACGCCTGGCGCGACCTGGGCTTTCCCTTAGTGCCGAAGGAGTAGATAGGAAAAACTGATCGGCTGAGAGCTAAATTATGAGAGAAGGTTGGGAGACGGTTATCGGCTTGGAGATTCACGCGCAGTTGAGCACTGAATCGAAGATTTTCTGCGGCTGCTCGACGCGCTTCGGCGACGAGCCGAATGCGAATACGTGCCCGGTCTGTTTGGGCCTGCCGGGCGCTCTGCCCGTCTTGAACGAGCGCGCAGTAGAGCTTGGCGCGCGCGCAGCCCTCGCGCTCAACCTGGAGATCAACGAGCGCTCGATCTTTGCGCGTAAGAACTATTTCTACCCGGACTTGCCGAAAGGTTATCAAATCTCGCAATACGATCAGCCCTTCTCGGAGCGCGGCGAGCTGGAGATTATGACCGCCGAGCGGGACGAGGGCGGGCATCCGCGCCAGTGGCGGCCGCACAAGGTACGCATCACGCGCCTGCACCTGGAAGAGGACGCGGGCAAAAACGTGCACGAAGGTCTGCCCGAGGTGGAGCGTTACTCTTACATTGATTTGAATCGCGCCGGCACGCCGCTGGCCGAGATAGTCACCGAGCCGGACTTTCGTTCTTCATGGGAAGCGTACGATTACGTCAACTACGTGCGGCGCGCGCTGCAATGGGTGGGCGCGAGCGAAGCCGACATGGAGAAGGGAAACCTGCGCTGCGAGGCCAACGTCTCCGTGCGGCGCAAGGGCGACGAGGGGTTCGGGACGAAGGTCGAGCTGAAGAACCTGAACTCCGTGCGCTTCATGCAGCGCGCTATAGAGTACGAGATCGAACGCCAGATCAACCTCATCGAATCGGGCGGGCACGTCACGCAGGAGACAAGGCTCTGGGACGACCGCTCGCAGGAGACCCGTGTGATGCGCTCGAAGGAAGAGGCGCACGATTATCGCTATTTCCCCGAGCCAGACCTTCAGCCGCTCGTCGTTTCACGCGACTTTATAGAGCGCGTGCGCGCGCAGATGCCGGAGCTGCCAGAGGCCCGTCGCAAGCGCATGATGGAAGAGTACCAGCTCTCCTTCAGCGACGCTTCGCAGTTGACCGGAGAGCGCGCGCTGGCCGATTACTACGAGCAGGCCGCGAAGGCATCGGATAATCCGCGCGGCGTGGCCAACTGGTTGCGCTCAGAGCTGCTGCGCGAGCTTGAGACTTCGGGCAAGGACATCTCCTCTTCGCCCGTCTCGCCCGAAGAGCTGGCCGCCCTGGTGCGCCTCATAGACCAGGGCGCGATCAGCGGCAAGCAGGGCAAGGACGTGCTCATAGAGATGTGCGCGACGGGCAAGGGCGCGGCGTCAATCGTGGAAGAGCGCGGCCTCTCGCAGGTGAGCGACCAGAGCGCCATAGACGCCGTCATTGACGAGGTCTTGGCCGCCAGCCCGCAGCAGTTGGCCCAGTATCGCGCCGGTAAAGAGGCGCTCTTCGGCTTCTTCGTGGGCCAGGTGATGAAAGCCTCCAGGGGCAAAGCCAATCCGAAGATAGTCAACGAACGGTTGCGAGAAAAGTTAAGCCAGCAGGGTTGAAAGAGGAGACGAAGATGAATCTCAACGGTAAAGCGGCGATCATTACGGGCGCAACCAAAGGCATCGGGCGCGCGATTGCCGAAGCTCTTGTGCGAGAGGGCGCGAGCGTCTGTATCAGCGCGCGTCATGAGGACGAGGTGCTGCGCGCCGTCTCTGAGCTGAGCAACGCGGGCGAAGCAGCCGTCACGGGCGCAGTCTGCGACGTGCGCGATTACGAAGAGGTCAGGGCGCTCGTAGAGCACGCGGCGGCAGAGCTTGGCGGCGTGGATATTCTCGTCAACAACGCGGGCATCGGCCTCTTCGGCCGCGTCGAAGAGCTATCGCCGGAAGATTTCCGCGCGGTGCTTGAGACCAATCTGTTCGGCGTCTTCTATTGCTGCCACGAAGCCATCCCGCAGATGAAGCGGCGCGGCGGCGGCTACATCATCAACATCTCTTCGCTCGCGGGAGTGAACGCGCACCCGCAGATGTCCGCCTACAACGCCTCCAAGTTCGGCCTCAACGGTTTCAGCGAGGCGCTCATGCAGGAAGTGCGCCAGGACGGCATCAAGGTCAGCTACATCATGCCCGGCTCCGTCAACACGCATTTCGGGGGCGACGAGCCGAGCGAGGATCAGAGCTGGCAGTTGCAGCCCGCAGACATCGCGCAGGTCGTCCTCGACCTGCTGGGTCATCCGGAAAGAAGCCTGCCGAGCCGCGTCGAGATCAGACCGAGCAAGCCGCCGAAGAAATAGACTGAAGCTGCCTCTCGTTTGAGCCGAAGAAGTTGAGGGTCGCTATGGAATCAGCAATTTTGAAGCTCGCCATTATCTGTTTCTTCGTCACCGGATTGTCCCACGTCGTCAGACCAAAGGTCTGGGCCCAACTCTTCATCTCGATGCATCGGAAAGGCGAAGCGGGCAGCTTTCTCAACGCGCTGCTCCATTTCCCCCTCGGCCTCCTGATCGTCTCTTTCCATAACGTCTGGCACGGGCTCCCGGTCATACTCACGCTCATGGGGTGGGGCCTGGTCTTGAAGAGCCTCATCTACTTCGTCTTTCCCGGCCACGCGGCGCGCCTGTTGGGCCGCGTCTCTTTGGAAAGGGCCTGGGAGTTCACTGTGGCCGGTATTTTCTCAATCGGGCTCAGCGGCCTGCTCATGTTTGACCTGCTCAGCCGGTAAAGATTTGACTCTAGGAGAAGGAGAAGCGATGGAAGCCAGTGATGCTGCCGAGCATATAGTGGAAGTGAACGAGGGGGGAGAAGGCCGGGCCGAGGACGAGAAGTTTCGCTCGCGCGTGGCCCTCACCATCGCTTTCATGGCGATGCTGCTGGCGATTACGAGCCTCGGCGGCGGCAACGCTGCCGAAGACATCATGAACAATAATATTCAGGCCAGCGACACCTGGGCCTTCTATCAGGCCAAGAGCATTCGCCAGACTGCCAATCGCCTGGCCGCCGAACAGTTGGAAGCAGACCTCCTGATAAATCAAAACTCGCTCAGCCCCGAAGCGCGTCAGGAAGTGCAGCGCAAGATAGACAAGTTCAAGGAGACGGCCGAACGCTACGAGAGCGAGCCGGATAAGAACGACCCGCAGAACCCGCTCAAAGGCGAGGGCCGCCAGCAGCTCTCTGCACGGGCCAAGAACTTTGAAGAGCAACGTGACCACGCACAGCGACAAGACCCTAACTTCGACTTCGCCGAAGCCCTCTTTCAGATCGCGATTGTCCTGGCTTCGGTCGCCATCCTGGCCATGTCTCGGCTGATCTTCAAAGTCTCGCTCGTGGTCGGCGCTCTGGCCTTCGTGCTGATGCTCAACGGTTACTTTCTCTTCTTCACGCTGCCGATTTAAAGATGCGCGCCGTATTGCAGCGCGTGACGCGCGCCTCCGTCCGGGTGGAAGGTGAAACCGTGGGGCAGATCGCTCAAGGTCTGGTCGTGCTGCTCGGGATAGCTTCGGACGACACCGCGCAGGATGTCCTCTACCTGGTGGAAAAGGTGACCGCGCTCAGAATCTTTGAGGACGCGGAGGGGCGCATGAACCTGTCCGTGCTGGACGTGGGAGGCGCGCTGCTGGTCGTCTCGCAGTTCACGCTCTACGGCGACGCGCGGCGCGGGCGACGCCCTTCGTGGAGCCAGGCCGCGCCGCCCGAAGTGGCCGAGCCGCTCTACGAAGCGTTCGTCACAGAGGCGCGCCGCACTGTCGCGCGCGTCGAGACGGGCAGCTTTCGTCGCATGATGGAGGTGGAGCTGGTCAACGATGGGCCCGTGACGATCTTGCTCGACAGTCGCAAGCTCTTTTGAAAGCCGCGCGCAGACATGAAAGGGCACAGCCGATCTGTTAATATCCACCGGACGCTCCTCTAAACATAATTTCCGAAATCACAAAGCGGAGGCAAATATTACTGTGAACATCGAACGGCTGCGGGCTCTGGCAAAGTTTAAGACGGGTGGAATCCATCGTTGGGCAGCTTTGCTCCTGTGCGCCTTGCTCGCGCTCTCTGTGGCGGCATGTGGCAAGAAGGACGCGTCGAAGGATTCCGACGCCACGGAAGAGGAAGCGGCGCTCGACGCGAAAGTCAAGAAGGGCGTCAAGCCCGAGCCGGACGCAGAGGTTGCCGTCATCGAGATGCAAGACCCAGGCTTCGGCCGGATGGTCATCGAGCTTTACCCGAACCTCGCACCCAAGATGGTCGAACGCTTCAAGCAGTTAATCAAGGAGGGTTTCTATAACGGAACCACTTTTCACCGCATCAACCCGGAGCTTGGCATCATACAGGGCGGCGACCCGCTCTCTAAGGACAACAACCCGACCAACGACGGGACGGGCGATTCTCCTTACCCGAACGTGCCCGGCGAGATGAGCGATATTCCGTTTGATCGTGGAATCGTCGGTGCGGCTCGCAAGGGCGCGCATCCTGCTTTCGGCAACCAGCCCGAAGTGACCGAAGCGCAGGCGCGCGACACGGCGAACTGCCAGTTCTACGTCACGCTCAAGAAGGTTCCCGACTTCGACCGCAAGTACACGGTCTTCGGCCGCGTCATAGACGGCATCAACAACGCAGACATCATCGCCGGCGCGCCCGTAGACCCCGGCACCGAACGCCCCTTTCCCAAAGTCGTCATCAAAAGCATTACCCTTCAGCCGCGCTCCAACTTTATAAAGCAGTGACAAGTGACAAGTGGCGAGTGACGAGAGAAAAGCTTCTGCTCTTCGCTCGTCACTCGCCACTCGTCACTTGTCACTGCCTTTAGATCGTGTCGTCGTCCGCCTTCGAGCGTTCGTCCAGCTCGTAGCGGTCGCGGTCGCGCCGGTCTATCTTGTCTAAGAATTCCAGCTCCTCGTTATCCTCGTAGCTGACGCCGACGGCTCGCGCGTTCTCTTCGACCAGCGATTGATCGGGCGTCGGGTTGTCGCCGGATATAGTCTCTGTGCCGCTGTCGTTGACATCCTCCCAGGCCGCGTCCGGGTCGCCGCCCGCGTCTTCGGGCGAGGCCGCAGTGTTATTGCGCAGGCGTTGGGCCAACAGCTCAGGGTCTTTCGGCGCGCGCGAAATCTCTTCTTCCATGAACTCTTCGATCTCGGGATCGGGCACGAAATCAGGATTGTTGCTCAGGTACTCGAAATCTTCCGGTCTCTTCTTAGGCATCCTGTTCCTCTCTCCGTCAAGAGCGCCGGAAGCGCCCCGAGGGCTATCAGAAGCTATAGGCTGAAAGCTGATTGCTGAACGCTTGAACTATAACAGATGGCCCGAAAAACGGGCAATCAAGGCGATGGGTTTTCGCGCCGGGCCATGTGCTTGACGTTTTAATGACACCAGCCTACACTGAACTTTGGACAATAAACCTGAGCTTTTCTTAAGACTTCTAACACGCGCGTGGGCCCGCTTCCGGGGCGGCGGCCGCCCGTGCGCGCTCGTTAACTTCCGGGTGAACCCATTTAGGAACAGGTATGCCACATAATCTCTTCAACACGCTGCAAACCTTCAACGTCGGGCCCGGTCGCCAGGGACAGTTCTACTCGCTCCCGCAACTGGAAAAGGAGGACGTGGGCCCAATCTCGCGCCTGCCCGTCAGCCTTCGCATCATCCTCGAATCCGTCCTGCGCAACTATGACGGCAAGAAGATCACCGAGGAGGACGTGCGCGCCCTCGCCAACTGGCAGCCCCAGGGCGAGCGCACCGAGGAGGTTCCCTTCACGGTCGCTCGCGTCCTGTTGCAGGATTTCACGGGCGTTCCCCTGCTGGTCGATCTGGCGGCGATGCGCTCCTGCGTGGCCCGCCTCGGCAAGAACACCGGCTTCATAGAGCCGCTCGTGCCCGTCGATCTGGTCATAGACCACTCCGTCCAGGTCGATTTCTCCTGCACGCCCGACGCTTTCCAGAAGAACATGGAGATGGAGTTCAAGCGCAACAACTCGCGCTATCAATTCCTGAAGTGGGGCATGCAGGCTTTCGACGGCTTCCGGATTGTTCCGCCCGACATAGGCATCGTGCACCAGGTCAACCTGGAATTCCTGGCGCGCGGCGTGTGGGAACGCGACGGCATCTATTATCCGGACTCGCTGGTCGGGACAGATTCGCACACGACGATGATTAACGGCCTCGGCATCGTCGCCTGGGGCGTGGGCGGCATAGAGGCCGAAGCAGGCATGCTGGGCCAACCCGTCTACTTCCTCACTCCGGACGTGGTCGGCGTCCACATGAGCGGGCAGTTGCAGGAGGGAGTCACGGCCACAGACCTCGTGCTGCGTGTGACGGAGATGCTGCGCCAGGCTAAGGTCGTCGGCAAGTTCGTAGAGTTTCACGGCGAGGGGGCCGCTTCTCTTCCGGCCGCAGACCGCGCGACGATCTCCAACATGTCGCCCGAGTATGGCGCGACGATGGGCTTCTTCCCCACGGACGAAGAGACCTGCAAATACCTGTCTGCGACGGGCCGTACCGACGAGCAGGTCGAAGCCGTGCGCAGCTACTACAAGGCGCAGGGGATGTTCGGCATTCCTCGTCGCGGCGAGTGCGATTACAGCACCTTGCTTGAGCTTGATCTATCGGAGATTCGTCCGAGCGTCGCCGGGCCCAAGCGCCCGCAGGATCGCATAGAGCTGCCCGCGCTCAAAGACCAGTTCATAGAGCTTTTCCAGAAGCCTACAAAAGAGAACGGCTACGGCAAGACTGAGAAAGAGCTGGGCCAACGCTTCAACGTGCGCGTCGGGCGCAGCGCCTTCAAGGGCAGGGCGGCGGTCGCCGGAGGCGGCGCGCAGGAGTCGCACACCCTGCCCGACGAAGTAGAGCTTCACGTCAGCGAGAAGAATACCAGCCCGCTGACCGAAATAGAGATGATGAACAATCGCCCGACCCCAGACCGCGTGGAAGAGATTCCGCCCGGAGAATTCCCCGAGCGCTTCGACGACCTGGGCCACGGCGACGTGGTGATCGCGGCCATCACTTCCTGCACCAACACTTCCAACCCGAGCGTCATGCTGGCGGCAGGGCTGCTGGCGAAAAAGGCCGTCGCGCGCGGCCTTCAGGTTGACCCGTCCGTCAAGACCTCGCTCGCGCCGGGCTCGCGCGTCGTCACCGAGTACCTGGAAAAAACGGGCCTGCAACCTTACTTGAACGAGCTAGGTTTTAACCTCGTCGGCTACGGCTGCACGACCTGCATCGGCAACAGCGGGCCCTTAGACCCGCGCATAGAGGACGTGATTATCGATCAGGACTTGGTGGTCGCCAGCGTTCTCTCGGGCAATCGCAACTTCGAGGCGCGCGTTCACCAGAGCGTCAAGGCCAACTTCCTGATGAGCCCGCCGCTCGTCGTCGCCTTCGCGCTCGCCGGTCGCGTCAACATAGACCTTTCCAAAGAGCCGCTCGGAAAAGACAGGAACGGCCAAGAAGTTTTACTCAAAGACATCTGGCCGAGCCTTTCGGAGATCAACGACCTTCTCTCGACGGCCTACGACCCAGAGACTTTTCGTCGTCTCTACGCAGATTTTGCCGAGCAGAATCCGCTCTGGAACGAGATACCGTCGAGCACCGGAAACGTCTACGACTGGGATCCGCACTCGACCTACATACAGGAGCCGCCCTACTTCGAGAAGTTCAGCAGCGCCGTCGGCCGCTTCTGCGACATCCGCAACGCGCGCCCCTTAGCCATCTTCGGCGACAGCGTGACGACCGATCACATCAGCCCGGCGGGCGCGATCAAGCCCACGTCGCCCGCAGGTCTCTACTTACAGGAGCACGGCGTCGCCGTCGAAGACTTCAACTCCTACGGCTCGCGTCGCGGCAATCATCAGGTGATGGTGCGCGGAACCTTCGCCAACGTTCGCATCAGGAACCTGATGGTGCCGGGCACGGAAGGCGGCGTCACCGTTCACCAGCCGCACGGCGACCGTATGAGCATCTACGACGCCTCGGTCAAGTACCAGGCCGCAGGCATCCCGCTCGTAGTCTTCGCCGGACAGGAGTACGGAACGGGCAGCTCGCGCGACTGGGCCGCCAAAGGCACGGCGCTTCTAGGCATCAAGGCCGTCGTCGCGCAGAGCTTCGAGCGCATACATCGCAGCAACCTCGTCGGCATGGGCGTCCTGCCCTGCCAGTTCAAGGAGGGCACGAGCGCCGCTACGCTCAACCTGGACGGGACGGAGACGTTCGACATCACGGGCCTCGAAGAAGGCGTCAAGCCGCGCCAGGAGGTCACGCTGGTCATTCACCGCGCGAGCGGAGAGACGGAAGAAGTGCCGCTCACGCTTCGCATAGACACGCCCATAGAGATTGATTACTACCAGCACGGCGGCATCCTCCCCTTCGTCCTCCGGCAACTGCTCGCCGGAACGACCGACTTTTAAAAGGCGGAAGGCAAAAGATAAAAGGCAAAAGTGAAGAGAGGCCGAGGCTGCTCCACTTTTGCCTTTACTTTCACCTTCCGCCTTTTTACTTTTGTCTTCTTTATGAAGATGGTTCTGCTGACAATCGTGGGAACGGGGCTGGTCTTCCTCGTCGCTTATGATGTTTATGCCACCATCCTGCATGCGCGTGCGCGCTCCGGGCCCATCGGCGAGACTCTCAACCGCGCAGCCTGGTGCTTCGCGCGCTCTCTGGCCTTTCGCCTGTCTCGCCCGCGTCGCCACCGCCTGCTCAACGTAGTGGGCCCGCTGTTGCTGCCGTCGCTCATCATCATCTACCTGGTGCTTCTCATCACGGGCTTTACGCTCATCTATTACGTTCGCATGCCCGAGCAGTTTATCGTCGCGCCGGAGGCGGCGGGCCATCCGTGGATGGAGTCCGTCTATTTCAGCGGCATCACCTTGACGACCGTCGGTTACGGTGACATCGCGCCTCATACGACCTTTATGCGGTTGGTCGCGCTGGTCGAATCGGCCTCTGGCTTTGCGCTGATCTCGTTGACGGTGACGTACCTGATTACGGTCTACGGCGCACTGGAGCGCAAGCGCGCCGTCGCTCTCTCCTTCTATCATCAGGCCGAAGAGGGCGCGGACGTGGCGGGCTTCATCGCTCATCATTTCGTCGCGGGCCGCTTTTACGGACTGGACACGACCTTGCGCGTTGCGACGCGCGATCTTCAAGGGCTGTTGGAGTCGCACGTCGAGCATCCGGTGATTCACTACTTTCATCCCGTGGAGGTTTACAAGAGCCTGCCCCGCATCCTCTTCCTCTCGCTCGAAAGCTGCGCGGTGATTAACTCCTGCCTAGACCCGGAAGAGTACAACGAGCTTCACAGTCATCCTGTCGTGCGTAACCTCGAAGCCAGCACGCGCCACGTCCTCTTCGAGCTGCACGCATCGCTCGGCTTGAACAAGGTGCGCGCCCGTCACAACGAGTCGGCGTACGAAGAGTCGCGGCGCTGGCACGGGCGATACGGGGCCACGCTCAGACGCCTGAAGGATACGGGCATCAAGACCAGGACGGATGAGCAGCAGGGCTGGGAGGAATATCGCGCGCGCCGCGAGGAGTGGGAAGCGAAGCTTCATCGCTTCGCCCTCTACCTGGGCTATGACTGGGACGAGATCACTGGCGACCGCGACCTGCGCTACGCCGCCGACGAAGAGATGGAAGAGCCGAGGAAGGGATGAGGGATGAAGGATGAAGTAAAAGCACCCGAGCTATTGAGGCATTCCTCTGATCCCTCCTCGCTTGTTCTCCCTTCGGTTGAAGTGATAAATTAACAATCAAACATTGAGCAGCATTCGCGTTCTTCCGATTATCCAATCCGGTTAACACTTTTTGTGAAGGAGTAATGTCATGTCCACTGCGCAACCAGCAGCATCAAACACGCCTCGCAAGTATCAGCTCTTCATCGACGGGAAATTCGTTGATGCCGAGTCAGGGAAAACCTTTACGACGCCCAACCCGGCGACGGGCGAAACCTTAGCCGAAGTCGCCGAGGCGGATAAGGCCGATATTGATAAGGCTGTCGCGGCCGCGCGCCGCGCCTACGAGGGGAAATGGTCACGGATGAGCGCGCGTGATCGCGGGCGGCTGCTCTACAAGCTCTCGCAGTTGATCGAAGAGCACGCGGGGGAATTGGCCCAGTTAGAGACGGCCGACAACGGCAAGCCGATTCGCGAATCCAGCTACGTAGACCTCCCGCAGGTCGTCGAGAACTTTGAGTACTTCGCCGGCTACGCCACCAAGATCGAGGGCGAGACCATCCCCGTGCCCGGCCAGTTCTTCAACTACACCCTGCGCGAGCCCATTGGCGTATGCGGCCAGATCATCCCCTGGAACTTCCCGCTCCTGATGGCCGCCTGGAAGCTTGCGCCTGCGCTCGCCGCCGGAAACACGGTCGTCTTGAAGCCCGCCGAGCAGACTCCCGTGACGGCCATGGAGCTGGCGAAGCTGATTCAGGAGGCGGGCTTTCCCGACGGTGTGGTGAACGTCCTGCCCGGCTACGGCGAGACTGCCGGCGCGGCTTTGGCCTCGCATCCGGGCATAGACAAGATAGCTTTCACGGGCTCGACCGAAGTCGGCAAGCTGGTCGCGCGCGAAGCGGCGCAGAATCTCACCAAGGTCTCGCTTGAGCTTGGCGGCAAAGCGCCCAACATCATCTTCGCAGACGCGGACATGGAGCAGGCCGTCAACGGCGCGATGATGGGCATCTTCTTCAACCAGGGACAGGTCTGCTGCGCCGGCTCGCGCCTCTTCATCGCCGAAGAGGTCAAGGACGAGTTCCTCGGCCGCTTCAAGGAGCGGGCCCAGAAGGTGAAGGTCGGCGATCCGATGGACGCCTCGACGCACATGGGCCCACAGGTTTCCGAAGAGCAACTCAACCGCATCAAGGGCTACGTGGACATCGCGCGCGAAGAGGGCGCGACCGTTTTGACCGGCGGCGAGCCGCCCAGCCTCGAAGGCGATTTCCAGAAGGGCTACTTCTTCCAGCCGACCATCTTCTGCGATGTCAAGAACCAGATGCGCGTCGCGCAGGAAGAGATTTTCGGGCCCGTCACCTCGGCCATCACCTTCACGGATGAAGAGGATTTAATCAAGCAGGCGAACGAGACCATTTACGGATTGTCGGCTGGCATCTGGACGCGCGACATCACGCGCGCGCACCGCTTCGCCAAAGAGATTCACGCCGGCACGATCTGGATCAACACCTTCAACATGTTCAATGCCGCCTCGCCCTTCGGCGGCTTCAAGCAGTCAGGCTACGGGCGCGAGATGGGCAAGCACGCCCTTGAGCTTTACACGCACATCAAGAGCGTGTGGGTGGATTTGTCCGGCAAGCCTATCGGCTGGTACGGCAAGTAAGACGAGTGCTCTCGGATCAGTAGCGGCCTGCTGCAAGCGGGCGGGTCTCAAGCTATGCCAAGACCCGCCCGCTTGCAGCAGGCCGCTACTGACTTTTATTCGCCTGGGCCTCCGCCATGCGGGAAGAGGTATTTGAGCGTCGCGCTCTTGCCCGATTCTATAAGCGCGAGCTTCTGCTCGTCGGTCAGGTGGAAATCTGTCGTCTTGATGCCGAGGTCGTTGATGAAGACCGTGCGTTTGACATCGTCGGGGTTGCTCATCAGCAGGTCGCGCTGAATATTCACGAGCGCGTCGTAGACTCCGCCGGCAAACTGTACGAGATTATCTATCTTGTGAGTGGCCGGCTGATTCAGATTGTCCAGATGAAACCCCAGCGTCTCCGGATTGGTCACGTCGGCCGCCGGGTCGTCGCCCGGAGTCGAGAGAAATTCCTGCTGGTCAAAGAGCGAGAGCGGATAGTTGTTGAGCACGCCGCCGTCGCAGTAGACGTTGTCGCCGACGGTGCGCGCGGCGAAGAAGAAAGGGATGGACATCGAGATCCGCACGGCGTCTGCGATAGCTATGTCGGGAGTAGTCTCGGGCGAGAAGACGACCGAAAGCTGCTGCGTCAACTCAGTGCCGATGACGTAGAGGTCTCTGAAGGCCGGTCTCCTGACTTCGCCGAAGGTCGAGCGCGGATTGCCGGTCTTCCCGGCGATCTGCCCCTCGATGAAGTTGAGGAAAAAGTCTCCCTTGAACCAGCCGTAATGCATGACAATCCTTTCGAGGCCGGTCAATCCGCCGTCCTCGAACTTCTTAAAGTCGAGGGCCATGATGGTCGTCTTGATCTCTGCGGCGGTGTAGCCGAGCGCGATCAAGGTCGCCGTAATCGCCCCGGCCGAAGCCCCGCCGACGCGTTCGATCTGGCCTATGATGCCCGCCTCGTCCAAGACCTCAAGCGCGCCCGCATAGGCCAGGCCCTTGACACCGCCGCCCTCGAAGACCAGATTTCGATATGGGAAATTTGCCATCGTCGTTTCCTTCGTCAAGCGAATTTGAAAAGCTGTCGGAGGTTGCGCATTACATGAGACCGCGGCGAGAAACCATAGTCTTGTCGGATGGCTGTGTCAATGCTTTCTACGAAGAAGGCGCGTCGTGCTATGATGCCACGGCTCTCCCGCATTCGACTTTCGAGAAGGAGATGCACAATGCGCTCGCGCCGATCAGCACTTTTTTTATCGCTCATCCTCGCCGGAACGCTTCTTCTAACGGCCTGCCCGAAGCGTGAGACGATCTCTAAGATCAACGCCGACCCGGGCCGGTACAGGGAGAGGGACGTGACGGTCGCCGGAACCGTGACGGACAGCTACGGCCTGCTCAACATGGGGGTCTACGAGCTGGATGATGGGACGGGGCGACTGCTGGTCGTGACCCATGCGGGATTGCCGTCGCGCGGCGCGAAGGTCGGAGCTAAAGGGCGTATCTATACGGGAGTCAGCTACGGCGGCAGAAGCTACGGAACAGTGCTCGAAGAGTCGGAGCGTCGGGCCGTCAAATGAAGTCGAATGAAGTCAAGTGAAGCCTGGTGATGGCGTCAAGCGTGTCGTTCGTCCTGAGCCTCGATGAGCAGTTCGCGCGCCTGCACGAGCGGTCGCTGGCGCTCACGCAAATCATTCCGGCCGAGCAGCTCTACAAGGAGCCGCGCCCGGCGACAGGGGCTTTGCCCGTCTACTCCTGCGGGGAATACCTCTTGCGCAGCGCCGCCACCGTCGAGCAGACCTTCGGCGGCATCACGGCCAACCTGTGGGATGATCCGTTTGAGTGGACTCTGCCGGAGACGCTTCGGACTCCGGCTCTCGTCGCGGACTATTTAAATGAGGTCGAAGCGACGCGGCATCGCGGCTTCCGGCTCTTTTCAAGTGATGACGAGCTGCGCAAGGAGATAGCCCTGCCGTCGGGTGAGATGCAGGCGCTCTGTGCGCTCATCCTTGCGACGCTCACGCGCGCATCGCATTACCAGGGGCGTGCCTTCGCTTCGTTCAAGTTCCTTTCCGACCAACGTCTGCCGAGGCTGTAGCGGCGCGTGGGCCAAAGCGTCTCAAGGCGAACTTTCTCTCGCCGGCGTTCGTAAGCTCGGGATGTGCTCTTTGAGCGCCGGACGGCGCAGCTCATTATCTTACAGAGGTTCTTAACCGAAATGTTTTGTCCTCAGTGTGGCCAGCAACAGATTTCCGGCGAGACGCGTTTCTGCTCGCGCTGCGGCTTCCCGCTCGGCGGCGTCCTGTCGCTGCTCGCGACGGGCGGCATACCTGCGCAAGTCGAAACGAGCAGCACGCCGAAGAAGCTTTCGCCCCGGAGCAGGGGTTATCGTCAGGCTATGTTGATGATACTGATTGGTTGTGTCCTGACACCCATCCTCGGCATCCTGACAGACATCGGGTTGCCGGAAGTTTTTGTTGCGATTGCGGCCGTCATCTGTTTCATGGGCGGATTCACGAGGCTGATCTACGCGCGCATGTTCGAGGAGAAAACAGCGCAGGCTTCACCCCAAAGCTTGCCCACCTACGTCCCGCCCGCAGCGCATACGCAGTTCGGCCCCGCCGCCGCGCGGCCTTCCGCCCTGCCTCCGCAGCGCAGCGTGCCTGCTTCGGGCTGGCGCAAGCCGAGCGACACGGCCGAGCTTGTCACGCCGCCGAGCGTCACCGAAAACACGACCAGGCTTTTAGACGACAAAGATGGGCCAACGCGACCCTGAGCAGGAAGAGCCCGCAGAGTCGCTCGCCTCAAGGCTTCGCGCACGCATCCAGCGCGAGGGCGCAATCACTTTTCGCGATTGGATGGCGGCGGCGCTCTACGACGAGCAGGCCGGGTATTATTGTCGCCGAGACTTGCCGCGCTGGGGCCGCACGGGCGACTATCGCACAAGTCCTGAGCGCAGCCCTCTGTTCGCCTCGACCTTCGCAAGCTATTTCGCAGGGCTCTATGAAGAGCTTGGTGCGCCTGAGGTCTTCAACATCCTGGAAGCGGGCGCGGGCGCTGCACACTTCGCGCGCGTCCTGCTCGAAACATTCCAAAGCCGGTTCCCGCACCTCTTCGCAGCGACGCGCTACTTGGTAGACGAAGCGAGCGAGGATGCTCGCCAGCGTGCGGCCGAACGACTCGCGCCCTTTGCCGCGCGCGTGGAATTTCGCCGCCTGGACGAGATAGAGACGGCTTTCGACGACGGGATTATCTTCGCCAATGAGCTGCTCGACGCCTTTCCCGTTCATCGAGTCCGCATGCGCGAAGGCAAGCTCATGGAGTTGTACGTCACTCTGGGCCCAGCGGAAGATTTCCGCCTGATTGAAAGGGAGCCGAGCACGCCGCGACTCGCAAGCTATTTCGAGCGCGTAGGTGTGCGTCTACGGGAAGGCCATCTGGCGGAGATCAACCTTGAGGCCGAAGGATGGATGCGTCGCGCCGCAAGTGTGCTCGGGGGCGGCTACCTGATTCTGGTTGATTACGGGCTTGAGGCAGCAGAGCTGTATCGAGCGCCGCACAGACGGCAAGGAACGCTGCGAGCTTTTCACCATCACAGGCTCGCGGACGACCCGCTCGCTCGTCCCGGCGAACAAGACCTGACGACGACCGTGGACTGGACGCACATCCTCAAAGCGGGTGAAGCTTTGGGCCTGCGGCCCGTCCTCTTCGAGCGTCAGGACAGATTCCTGCTGCGTGCCGGGTTGCTGGATCAACTAGAGCTGATGACTTCCGAGATGAAGAGTGAAGCCGAAGCCCTGGCCCTGCGCACGGGCGCGCGAGAGCTAATCCTGCCCGGCCGGATGAGCGAGAGCTTTCAAGTGCTCGTGCAGCAAATTTCTAAAGACGTTTCAGATAAAAGAGGATGAAGGCGGCGATGAGCGACGACCAGGCGACGACCGTGACCCAGAAGGGTACTCTTTTCGCCGCGCGCTTAACGGCCCGGATGTTGTCTGCCAGGCTTCGGCCGGCCATCGCGCGCCTGAGATTCCAGACATCTCTTGTGACGTAGAGGCAGGCGGCCGCTACGAGCAGCAGGGCTATGACAGAAGGGAGCGCACGCCGCCGCTGATAAAAGAGCAGGCCCAGGGTGATGAGGACTCCGACGGCCCCGCTCAAGGTCAGCCATAGCGCCAGCGTGATACCGCGTTCTAAGCCGAGCGCGACGATTGTGGTCTTGATTCCCGCCTCCAAATCTTCCGGATAATCTTCGGCCGTGTTGATGAGGATAATGCCCATCTGAAGCGTCCCGTAGGCGGCCGAAAAGAGGAGCACGGCCGGGGAAGGCACGGCGCTCACGAGCAGGCCGACAAAGATCATTGGGCCCACAAAAATGATGAGCCAGAGGCAGAGAAGCTGGGCCAACCCGCGCCCCTTCAATTGAACCGGCCGGACGGAATATGCCGCGCCGAGCGCCAGGCCCACCGCGACGAGAGCAAAGAGCGGCCAGCGATCCATTCGCCACGAGAGATGCACGGAGAGGATGAGGGCCAGGGCTGCCGTCGCTGCTACCTGAAAGGTGACGAAGGGAACGCCCAGGCCGTAGACGGCTTCGGAGAGGTGCGGTTTGTAGACGGCATCCAAATCTCTATCGGCCAGGCAGTTAATCATGTCCCCGAAGGCGAACAGGAGAAAAAAGATGAGCACGCCTTCCCAGAAAGTGTAAGTCTTCAGCGGAGCCGTGTCGTTCGTGAGCAGCAGGATTGGAATGGCCAGGATAGGAATCTCCGCAATCCGGAACTCTATGCGGCGGATGCGGAGCATGTACAGAAGATAACGCAAGGCTTTCATCTTCTCCCGGCCCGAAGGTCAAAGGATGTTGACGCGGCGGATGCGCCGCTCGGCCGATTGAGTGAAGGCGCGACGGCCGTGCAGCAGCCTGTAGTTGTCTGCGATCAGCACATCGCCGTCCATCCACTTGTGAACGTAACACGCGCGCTCGTCGCGAAGGCGGCGGTGCATCTCTTCAAGGAACTCTCTCTCAGTTTGCGCCGTGAGCCCGTTGATTTCCAGCCACACAGGATTGAGGTCTTCGACCGGCTCGGCGAAGCGCAGAATCTCTTCCCCGTCGTCAGGATGCTCGGTGATGAGCGGAGAGGTAAAGGTTCCGCCGTAATGAACTATCTTCTCGGTCGTGTAGGTGATGCGGATGCGCCTCCAACGCTCGCGCTCTTCCGATGAGGCGAGCGCGAGCAGGCGAAGGCTATCGCAGAAAAGTGTCTCGCCGCCGCTCTCGACTGAAGGGGCAGCGTCGCAGTGAAAGAAGATGTATCGCGGAACGAGACCGGCGAAGGCTCCGTCCCAATGAAAGGGAACTGCGCCGTTAGTGTAGAGATAGTTCGCGGCCTCGGCCCGTATGCGAAGCTCGTTGACCGTGCCGAACTCCCATTCGAGCAGTTGCCCGAGACGGCGACAAAACTGCGGCAGCGCCTCGCCCAAGAGCGGAGCGAAGCCGCGCAGGACGACGACGCGGTGCTCGTCAACCAGGGCTTTCAAAGCGGAGACGGGAACGGCGTCGAGGCTTTCTCCCGGCTGCTCGGAGCCTGCGACTACGCCGAAGGGCCTGAGCCGCGACAGCCTCTCTTTCAACCGTCTCTCTTTCATCAAGTGCCCTCCGAGACTTTACCCGCCAAACCTTCGGGCGGTAGGCCCAGGTGTCGTCGCAGCTCGACCACGCTCATATCCAGCAGCGCATCGTAAGGAATAGCTGTGTGGTAGAGGGTGCGCGCGCCGCGCGAGCCCTTCCAAGCCCTGTAAATGCGCCGGGGCGCAACGAACATCCCGAAGAAGATCGCGCCCACACAGAGAAGAAAGACCATCGCAGACCTGCAACCGGCGCGCAGCTCGTAGGCGCTAATCTCCGCTTCGCCTATCAACCCCGTGCCGAAGCCCGTCACGACATGGTGCAGGTCATGAAAGGGAAGCAGTCCGGGGTTGGGCAGGCGAATGGCCCAACGCCAGACATAGATGGGAAAGCCCCGCGCAGTATAACTCTCAAGGCTCAAGCTGTTCGCGGCCAGGTAGCGGTCGCGCCCCGCCCGTACTGTCTCAGCCGTCACGGCTCGCCTCCCGCCTCGTAGTAGTAAGCACGCCCCTCGCGTTCGACGACGCGAGCACAGAGGGCTTCGGCCTCCTCGCGCTTCATGAGCTTGAAGCTTCCGCCCACGCGGACGGCTACCCCGTGCCAGGGCGTGAGCCAGGCATCTTTTGATTGGCCCAGGAGGATGCCTATCTTGTCCGAGTGCGGAACCTGCGGGTGTATGGAAAGACGAAGCGCAGCCGGGAAGCATTCGCCGACGAGGCGGCCCCACGCGTCGCTGCGGCGAATGACCTGATAGGCGCGCTCCTTGCACTCGTTGCGCACCTGCGTCCGGCTCTTGCCCGTCTCAATCGAGATGCGATCTTCAAACAGGAATCGCTGGATTCCGTTAAAGAGGGCCAGGTGATGCTCGTAGGCGTGGGCCCGCTCTTTGATTGCGGCGAGCGTCTCTGCGTAGTGCGTGCACAACTGCCCGCGCACAAGCGCGTGGTCGTCGCTCTCGAAGAGGTCTTCCATGCTGAATAGTTCCAGCGAGCGGGCCCCTATCCGCTCAAGCAGGTTCGAGATTTCCAGGCCGTAGGCCGTGATCTGCTCGTCCGAGACTCCGACCAGATCGCCGAAGGCGCGGCCGTCGGAACAGATTGTGATGCGCGCGCCCGGCGAGTAAAGCTCCCTGATCTCGTCGCAAACATTTTCGAGGAAGCGCAGCGCCAGCTCCTCAGCCATGTCCGGCAGTGGGCCCAGCACTTTCCGCAGGCTCGGCGACTTAGCCGGGAAGGCCGGCAGGAGCAGGTGCAGGGGCTCGCCTGCGAGGACGAAGCGGCGTACTTTTGGAAGGTGCAGGGCCAGGCATTGCTCGCACGGCGCTTGGGCGCAGGAGCCCGCGCCGGGCTGCAAGCGACGGTAACGAAAGAGATGCTTGAGAATCTCGCTGGCAAGCCTTGTCGCGTGCTCGTCCGGCGGGGGCTCGACCAGAGGAGCGCAGATTTCGTCAACCTTCGCCAGGGTGTTGCCGAAGCTCGGCAGCCACGCGAGCCTCTTGGAGAGCGAGAGCAGCTCGCACGTAAAGTCTATGGCTGTGCGCGTGGCCTGAGAATCAGGGGTTCTATCCTGAGTCCAGAAGAGCATCAACGCCAGATGCGCTGTGTAGAGAGTGTGGACGGATTGATATGCTGGCAGCCTGTGCCTGTCCGTGGCTCCGCAGACGACCGCCGAGAAGACTGCCATGACGCGGCTGCGTACCAGTTCTGTCTCCGCGCTCAGTACGCCAAGCTCGTGGCGCGGGTCGAGCAGGGTGGAGAGCAGCGCCGCCAGCGCATCCTTGTAAGGAGTGACGAGCGCCAGCTTGGCTTGCATGATAAGGCGGAAGCGTTCGGCGAGCGTCGCTTCCGGCAAATCAGGCACACGCGCCTCAAGCTCTGCGGCCAGGCGCATGTAGAGGGCCAGAATCAAGTCCTCGTCGCGCCGAAAAAAGAGGCGGGCGCGCGAGGGCGGGCACTCGGCCCTCTGCGCGGCATCCGCGAGAAGCTCGCCCGCGAGCCCCCGCTCGGCCAGGAGCGAGACGGCCGCTTCGAGAACGCGTCGGCGCGAGCGCCTGTCAGATGTATTGACTGTCGCTAACATCATGCCAGGCCGAGATACACTATGGAGCCCAGGAGCATGAACAGGCCGAACAGGAGCGTAATGAGCGACGCGGCAAGCAGCTTATTGCCGAGGAGGCCGCGCGCTTTAAGTCTTAGCTCGCCGCGCACGACGTAGAAGCTCGCCAGCGACAGGATCGTGCCGCAGGCCATGACGCCCAGCGCATACTCACGCGTGCCCTTCTCAAAAGGCATGACCGGCATAGGCGCAAGCAACAGCGCGGCCGTGTAAACCAGAACGCGTTTAGCCCGACCCGAAAGCACAAGCGATTATACAGTAGAATAGTCTTGCTAGGATGCATGCTGTCCGATATAGACTCTCTGGATTCTGGGCCCAATGCGGGCGAGCAGCTCGTAGGCTATGGTCTCGGCGTTGCCCGCGACCTGCTCGGGCCTCAGCTCATAGCCGCCGTACCTGCCGTAGATCAAGACATCCACGCCCTCCTCTACTTCGGGTTGGCCCGTGAGGTCTATCATCATAGAGTCCATAGAGATTCGGCCTCTGATGGGAGCCTCGCGGCCGTTGACGAGCACCGCGCCCGTGTTCGAGAGCTTCAGCGGAAGCCCGTCGTGATAGCCGATGGGGACGACCCCGATCCGAGCGTTATCCTGCTGCACCTCGTAGGTTCCGCCGTAGCCTATGAGGTCGCCTTTGCGCATGCTCTTAATCTCGATCACGCGGCTCACCAAAGAGATTGCCATGTTCAGCTTGATGATCTTCTCCACTGCCTGTGACGGATAGATGCCGTACATGCCGATGCCGATTCGCACCATGTCGTAACGGGCTTCGGGGAAGCGCACAGACCCGGCCGTGGCCCCCGCATGACAGATCAGGTTGTGGGCCAGGCCCATCTCGCGCAGGGTGCTGCGAGCGCCCTCAAAACGCTCGATCTGCCTGCGGGTGAAATCATCCTTGTCCGGCTCATCTGCGCTGGCGAAATGGGTCATCAGCCCGACGAGGCGCAGGTATGGCTCGCGGGCTATCTCCAGGGCGAGACGTTTGACCTCTTCCGGCTTAATGCCGAGGCGACCCATCCCTGTGTCAACTTCTATGTGAACGTCAACGAACTCCTGCTGCTTGCGCGCGGCCTCGGCCAGGGCGGGCACAATGTCGAAGGAGTAGGCGACGGCGCTCAGGCCGTTGGAGACCAGCTTCTCGGCCTCGTCCGGCGTGCACATCATGACCAGGATGTCGCGGTCAACGCCGGCCTTGCGCAAGGCGCTGCCCTCGTCGGCGCTGGCAACGCCGAAATAATCTACGCCGATGCGTTGCAGCTCGGTCGAGAGGCGGACGGCATCGCTGCCGTAGGCCAGCGCCTTGACCATCGCCATGATGCGCGTCCTCGGCCCGACGAGGTGCTGGAACTGCAAGATATTATCCTTGATGGCCTGAAGGTCTATGTAATAACGGCTCGGGGCCATAGCCTCCATGATGTCCCGGGCGACCTGGTCTATGCCCGTGTTGCGCGGCCCCTTCAAGAGCACTGTGTCGCCCCATTTAAGAATGGGGAGCAGAATGTCCTTGACCTCTGCGGGCGACTTCGAGCGGATCACCCGTCGATGAGGGGCGAGCTTCTTGAACTCGCCTTCGGTGACGCCCACGCCCTGTTCGCCGACGAGGACGAGCGTGTCCACGTCCGTCTCGGCGGCGACGGCCCCGACGCGAGCGTGCTCCTCCTCTTCCAAATTTCCCAGCTCTCGCATCCCGCCGAAGATAAAATAGCTGTGGCCTCCGTTCTTCATCGCAGCCAACGTGCGCAGCGATGAGAGAACGGAGATCGGGTCTGAGCTGCACGCGTCGTTGATGAGAGTGACGCCGAGCGGGGATTGCCAAATCTCCATCCGAGTGATGCCCGGAACGTAATCCGTTAAAGCGTGCTCTATGGCCTGTACGTCAACCTTCATCAGGTAGGCCGCGCAGATGGCGATCTCTATGTTGGAGATGATGTCGCGCGAGGGCGTCAGGATGTTCGCCTTGAGACGGTCGCCGGAAGGGAAGCGCACGCTGATGGCCGCTCCGTCCTTAATCATCTGGTGCTTCTCGATGAAAGGTAGCTCGTCAGAGCCTTTCAGGCCAAAGCCGTAGACACGACACTTAATGTCGAGTGCCTCGATGGCCCTCTTCGAGAACTGATCGGAGGCGGGCGTCAGCAACCAGCCCTCTTCCGGGATGTTGCGAAACAGTCTGAGCTTCTCTTCGGCCAGCACGTCGCGGCTGCCGTTGAAGGCCGAGATGTGCGCGAGCCCGATGTTGGTCAGGATGCCGTAATCGGGTCGAATGATCTGTTCGAGGCGGGCCATCTCTCCGACCTGAGAGATACCGGCCTCGATCACGGCGAAGTGGACATTGCGGGGCGTGCGAACAATGGAGAGGGGCACGCCGATCTGGCTGTTGAAGCTGTCGGGACTGCCCGCGCAAAAATATTTCTCGGACAGGAGGCGCACCAGGGCATCCTTGACCACTGTCTTGCCGTTGCTGCCCGAGATGGCTATTACCTTGCCGGAAAATTGGCTGCGCCACCAGATAGTAATGGCGTGCATCGCGGCCAGCGAATCGTTGACGATGATGAGCGGGAAATCCGCGACACTGGACGGGTGCTCTGCCAGCCAGGCGCGCTCGACGACGGCCGCGACCGCCCCATTGTTGACGGCATCGGCTATGAATTGATGCCCGTCGAAGTTGGCCCCCTTCAAGGGAAAGAAGACGGAGTTCCTCTGAATTACCCTCGAATCAATGCTGATATTAGTGACGGGCTGTTGGCCTTGCGCGTCACCGCACAACTCGCCGCCGACAACTTCGGCGAAGCCTTTCAAGCTCAGGTCATACATCACTCGCTTGTTCCTGCTTTAGTAATTGCTTTGATTCTAGCCCCATCACAAGCAGGCCGTCAAAACAATATACTTATCTTCCCGCATTGAAAGAACCAATTGCAAAAGGTAGTATAAGTTGACACACATAAGAAAGGACACTGAGCTTGCCAATCAACTTCGACCCGTCTTTCTGGGAACAGACCTGGACATACAAGAAGGGGATTCAGAACGAGTTGAAAGCTGCAATCCTCGCCGCCGGCCTGGGGCGGCGGATGGATCCCCTGACGGCGGCGCACCTCCCCAAGCCCTTGTTCCCTCTGGGCGGGAAAGTGCCGATGGTCGAAGTGTGGGTCAGAAGGTTCGTCGAGTCCGGCATCACGGACATCTCTATGAACCTCTGCGTCCTGAGCGAGACTATCAAAAGGCACTTTAAAGACGGCGCGAAGTTTGCCGCCGATATCACTTACGTAGACGAAGAAACACCGAGCGGCACTCTCGGAGGGGTCTGCAAACAAGCCCTCGGCGTCGAAGCGAAACGGCTCCCTTCGGAACATGACCAAATCACGACAGCGCCGTTCAGGGGCTCGACCATCATCGCTCCGAGCGGAGACATTGTGACCAACTTCGGGGCCGGGCTCCTGGAAGAGATGTACGAAATCCATAAGAAGGTGGGAGCCGCCCTGACGATGGTCTTGGTTCCGGTTCCGTGGGAGAGGAGAAAGGATTTCGGGACGGTCGTGCTGGATAAGGTGGAAGAGCGTCAGGGCATCGTTTCAAAGTCCGGACGAATTAAGGAGTTCGTCGAGAAAGACCCTGACTCTCCGAGCAATCTGAACAACGCCTCGATCTACATGATCGAGATGGAGCTGCTGGAATTCTTAGACGACCTGCGCACGGAAGCAAGCCTCGATGTTCCTCATCCGTTCTATGATTTCGGCAAGCATGTCTTTCCCGCGCTGCTTGGTCGTCTGCCCGGTGTCTCAATAAAGAAGGATTTCCCTTTGTGGGGAATACAGTATGACGGCAGTTGGTTCGACGTGGGACAAAAGCGAGATTACCTGAAGGTCAACGAGTACCTGCTCGACGGGAAGATCGAGATCACGCTTCCTTACGAGAGGCTGCCGTGGGGCTACCTCGGCACTAATGTTAATCTCAACTTCTCAAAAGTAAACATCATCCCGCCCGTCGTCATCGGAAACAACTGCATCGTCGAACCCGACGTGACTTTGGGGCCGTACGCCGTCATCGGGGACGACTGGCGGATACAGAAACGTGTCAATCTACATCACACGGTTCTCTGGGGTCGCTACTCGTACTTTGACGATCAGGGGCAAGAGATTGCTGCTGAGGCAAGAAAGCAGGTTGACAGGCATGAAATCCGCAGCGGCGTCACCGTCGAGCACAGTATCGTGGCCGGCGGAGATATACAGAGCGACATCCGTGAGCAGACGGTTGACGTGGACAACGACGGCGAGCTGCGAATCCTTTCGATAGACTATGTGCCGGGAGGCCCGCGCGCCTAGTCAGCGTTGCTGTCGCGCTCGCCAGGGCTCCAGGCGAGGTCGCCCATGAAATCCCCCTGACGAATCGAGCGCACGATCTGCACGAAGTTGGGCCAGGCCAGAGTCCACTCGACGTACTTCGCGGCATCCTGGCAGAGTTCGACCACTTTCCGACCCATCGCGGGCGTCAAGTCGAGGATATCTCTGATCGGTTGCTCAGGAGGTCTGCCGGGAGCAATCCCCTCCCACAGTAAGTTCCTCTTATCCGTACATTCCTTGAAGCACTTTTCGCCAAAGACCTCCTTAACCTTACCCTCCGCCCAATAACTGGCAAATGTGCTGCGGCCCTCACGCTTTAATCCGGCCCACAGTTTTCGTACCTCTTCGATGCGGGCCACCGCGCTTGTCGTCAAATCTTCGATCAGCCTGTCCTCGTCGAAGAAATACCCGACGCTCAGCGCCCTCAGCATGGCTCTCGGGAGCAATGCATTCTGCTGCTCAGACCTGGCTTTGCGCCACCGCGCTCGCTCCTCCTTTTCGCGAAGCGAGCCCATACGACGCTTCAGGATCGAATCATTCGTAATCCAGGCATCCATGATCGTGCCCCACAGCAGCGTCGGCAGGTAGCTGCCGAAGATGTAGACCGGCAGGTTGCTGGCCGGAGGTCTTCCCTTCGTGACCGTGACATCGTCAAGGCGGGCGTCACTCAAGCCCTGCTCGATATTGAGCGTCTCGTTGCTCGTGAAGTGATTCATAGCCCGGTGCAGCGAGTACTTCAGGTGATCGTCAATCCACATCACATTATTCCTGAAATTGCTGAAAGGCGGGAGGTCTAGGATGGCTCCTTCGCTCATACACAGCAGCGCGCCGGAGATGACGGCGTAGAGGGGATGCGCGCCCACGGTAGTGATACCTTCCAGGCCATCAACCACGAGCGCTTCTCTTTCATCCGTCAAGCCATAAAACTGGCGTGCCAGAGCGTCGTCCAGATGTTTAGTGACGTAGCCATACCACTGATTGTTCCGTTCGTCATCGGAAATATCCTGGCTCGTGATGCTTTCAATCTCTCTCGGGTCTGCCACGAGGGCGGGGTAGACTCGCGTAGCGAATGCTCTGCCCCACGCCTCGAAATTGTCCATCCGGCTCCCTTCCTGATTGGCGAGCAGTGCTCGATAATCGTAGGAGGCCGAGAAAAGGAAGGTTGAAACGTTGGGTTGAGCGAGACGCAACTGGTAAGCTCGGAGCGCGCAGGCGACAGCCTTGAACAGACCGAGGTCGCCGATCCCGCTGTTCTTTTCACCTTGAAAGATCACGTCATGGTCTAAGCGCAGGAGAGGGACGCCATTGCCGAGCAGCCGCAGCCTGAGAATGGCCTCCACGCTCTTCGGCGTATCGTAGCGCGTGCCCCGAGCCGTGCCGATCATGAGTTCTTTGAACCTGCTGGCGAAAATCGCGTTCACGCGTCCTAAGATGGCCCGCAGGTCTAAAGGCGTGAGAAAACGGACGCGGTCGGCGAGCCCGGCTTCGGCCAGCTTGCCTCGAACGCATCCGGCCACGGCGTCGGCGAACCTGAGACTCGGATACTCTTTTTTTAAGAAGGCGTCGCTGGTGTCCTGTTCCTTATTGGCTATGCCCTGTAGAAACTCCATGTAACTTTCATCGGGCGCGTAGAACAACACGAGCAGACCTTCGTGGCCCGGAGTTTTGAGCAGCTCGCGCAGCCCGCGAAAATGCTGTTCGAGATAAGTAACACCCTTTGCCTCCTCGGGCGGCGTATTGTCTTCTGTGAAAGCCGTGAAATCCTTATCCTGATGGGCCATGTAGTGAGAGTAGAGTACGTACTTAACGGGCGGTGGGTTGCTCATGTTCACCTCCTTATCACGCGAGGTAGATTCTCAAAGACTATCTTGCAATGCCTGCTCGTCCGGGGCCCTGAGCTGATCTGCAATGCGCTGAAGCCTTGAGGGTCAAAGAGCCATTGATCTGTGGCCGTTCGGGTGGCCTTGAGTTATTCGGTCTGCGCATAGGATACAACTTGAATTTCCATCCACACAAGCTTTTCTCAAACAATAAAGTCCTTCCATAAAACGCTATCAGTCAAGAAGGAGCCCGGCGAAGAGGGACAGAGTCGGAATCTCTTATCCCATTCGCCGGGCTCCTTCTTGACTGTTCGTCTCACTTCTTGCGCCGACTGAGGGGTGTCGTCGTCGCGTCGTAGACAGTCGGTGCTGTGCGCCGCTCTAATTCGCTTGGAAGAGGTTCAGGAAGGGGTCGAATGTTTGAATTTGTCCTTCCATCGAAAGCACGATTGAGTACTGATACTGAGTGTTTGCGGCTGTACCGGCGGGAGGCGTGAAGATCGCCATGTATTGGCTCGGCATGACCGGATTTTGCTTCGGGTTGATGACAGCAGGCGCAGTTACGGCCTGCCCGGTAAACGGCCATGTCGGGTTCTGCGGAGTTGGTGCCGCAAATTGAACGTTCGTACCCGGATCAATCGGTTGCACCGTCCAGGTTACTTGATCCGTCGATTTTAGATTGGTGATTAATTCGTTACCGCACTCCTGTGTGCCGGTGTACTTCCCGCTATCTATCATCCATACGTTGTTAGCCAAACCACCTTGCCCGGTGGTAGCACCTTCAACATCCACGACTATCAACACATCTACTTCTGCCATGACAATCTCCTTTTCTGGAATCAGGTGGGTTTGAGAAACTCACCTCGGCGGGTGAGCTAATCAACCCGGATGCTTAAGAAGCTAAACGGAAGGCCGCTTAGTACTCCTTAACATTTAGAACTGCCGCGCGCAGGCCGCTTGAGCATTCGAGCCGCTGCATTGCCTACATCTACTAATGCGCGCTCACGGGTCGGACTCCCTCAGCCCGAGAAAAAATATTTTTAGTCTCGATTGAAAGTGATGAGAGACGAGCGAGGGCTGACGCCTATGCCGGCGAGGAAAGGCAGCCAGGCAATGCGTGGGCGGGCTGAGGGCCGGTCAGTGAAGGCGCGCGTGGCTGTGGGCCTCTTCACGCTGACTTATCTGCGCTGCGGCGGCTGTGTCCCTGGACGGCGATATTGTAGCTGCACTTTAATCAACAATGGCTCGTCGGGCTTGACGCCGGGGCGATAGTAGAGGGTTTGCGGTGAGGGCGCGGATGCTTTCAGGAGGTGTGCGGCGCTCGCTCCGGCCTCCCTTTCTTCCTTCGTCCAGGGCTTGCCCGCGCCGTCGCTCAGCTCCATTCGTCCTGCCTGCGTCGGCCCCCAGGACTTTTCCCACTGGGCGACGCGCTCGGCAGAGAGTCTCTGCGCCTGCGCGCCCGTCTGTAACTCGTCCAGAGGTGAGGGCGTCACGATGACGCTCAACTGTTCGCCGACCTGATCGGTGCGGCTGCGCTTGAGGGTGAAGAAGGGCGGGCTGTCCTCCTGCGCCGGGATGTCAACCAGCCGCCCGGCTCGCACACGGTTGTCGCCGCCGAGCGTGCGCGTCGTCGGAAAAATCAGGTAAGGCTCGCCGAGCGTGCCGTCTGCGTACTGCTCGCGGTCTATGACATAAAGGTAGCCGGTGCGCGCGGCCTCTATGCTCAGGCGCACCCTGTCTCCTTCAGACAGTCCGGCGTTACCGGGCACGCGCTCGGGTATCCACGCGGCCGCGTCGGAGCCTTCGTGGACGATCATCCTCTCTCCTTCGTCAGCCTCCCTGTAGGGGCGCAAGCGCCAGACAGTGACGCCGACTATCGAATCGCGGGAGACGCCGACGGGAGGCAGGCGCGGAGTCGTTACGCGATAGCCGCCTCGGGCAGCTTTCCTGCCCGTGCGCGCAGGCTTTCTGGCGGTGGTATTGAAGGCCGTATCCCAGAGCTTCCGCGTCGTCTCCTCGTCCTGCGCTGCCGCCACTAAGCTGACGGCGCAGAGCGCGAGCGCGCAGAGCCTCGCCACCCACCCTCTCGTCGCCCGGATGGGAAAGGCGTGGATGATTCTACGGAGCGATTTTGCAAGCTGTCGCCGTGCTTTCATCTTCTCACCTCCACTCGCCCTGCTGGACGAAGGCCGCCCAGTAGTAAGGCGACTGCCACTGCTTCTGTCTGAAGAGTTCGAGCTGCGCCGCCCTCAAGGCCGCCGTCGGTCGCAAGCCCCCCTTAATCATCCCCTTGTAGAGGCGCGACATTAAATCGGCCGTCCCTTTGTCGCTCACGTTCCACAGGCTGACGATGATGCGCGCCGCCCCTGCATACATAAACCCGCGCGTCAGGCCGACAAGCCCTTCGCCCCTGATCTCTCTGCCCAGGCCCGTCTGGCACGCGCTCAAGACGACCAACTCCGCCGCGAGGTTGAGGTTATAAATCTCCTGTGTCTTGAGCAGGCCGTCCTGCGGCTCTCCCCGCTCGTTGACCAGCGAGAGCACGACGGCCGAGAGCGCGGGCTTCTCGCTGTCTATATATCCGTGAGTCGCAAAGTGTACGTAGCGGTACTTGTGCAACTCTGCGCCGAGGGCCGTCGCAAGGCTCGCCCTGAAATCGAGGGCGCGTAGGTTCAAAGCCCCGGGCGAGACCGCTATTATCTGCTCCGCTTCGAGCCGCGTGTAAGGCAGGCGCGCGATACGCTGACCCTCCTGCGCACCGGCCGCCTCCGCCGTCAGATGTTCGAGCGTTCGCATCGCAGCCGTCTCTTCATCTTTACCCACAGTCGGCGCTTCTATTCTCTTCGTTTTCGAGACGACGCGCTGGTCACTGCTGTCGAACACGGGGTCGGCGATGAGAGCGATGTTATTCGGAGCCGGGTTGCGCCCGCCCAACTCTCTCCTTTGCACGGCGAGCGTGGAGGCCGAAGGCAGGCTGACGACCTCTTGCCCGACGATGAGCGGCCGGTAGTCGTGCTGCTCGCCGTTCGGGACGGGCAGCATGGCGAAAGGGATATACTGCAAAGCCCCGTCGGCGACGACCACCAGCCGCTTACCTTCCAACTCCGAACCGGCCGGGCCGAGCACCAAGCGGCTCAGCTCGCCGGCCGCCTCCGGAGTTTGCAAATCGGCCCGGCTGATTCGCTCCCGCCTGCGCAGCGCGCTCTCGCCCTTGTTCCTGACGCTGCGGGCCGTCACCAACTCGTAGAGCCGCCGCGCCGCCTGCTCTACGCGCTCGCGCCCCGGTAGTTGAAAGCTCCGTAGTCGGTCGCGGGTCACGGCCCAAAGGTAACTGCGCCTGCTGCCGAGCGAGTATTCCAGCAGCAAGGTTTCGGGGTCTAGCAACTGCTGTATCTCTCGCAGGCCGAGCGGCTGCGGTTGGGTGATGGCCGCGTAGTGCGGGCTGCGGCGGCGAATGTCTCCCAAGACCTGCTGGTGCTCCTCTTCGAGCGCGCCGACCTCCCTTTTCAACACGGCCGCCTGCTCCTGCCTGTTCTGCTGGCCGAGCAGGCTGACGAGCCGCGCGGCCTTGGCGCTGAGCCGCCCTGATAGCTCGCTCTCGCGCTCAAGCAAGGCCGGGTCAACGCCCTGACGGACATCTAGGCCGGACTCCGCGAGCATCTCCAGAAGGCCGCGCGCCCGCGCCCGCTCGCTCATTTCCAACGCGGCCGCGTCGTAGCCCCCGGCAGGCTCCAAGCTATGCATACGCATCAGCAAGTCAATCTCGAACTCGTAAGCGTCCTGGCGCGAAGCGAAGAAAGAGGTGCGAAGCTGCTGGCTCAAGACCTGCGCCCGCATGGCCTCGATGATCGAGATTGCAGCCTCTATCTGGCCGCGCGCCTGACTGAAGTTGCCGCGCGCGCTCTCGGCCTCGGCGATGCTTTGCCGCGCCTTTGCTTCGGCGAGGCGGTCGCTGAGCGCCTGAAAAATCGAGAGCGCCTGCGCGTAATATTCGACCCCCTTCTGCACTTCGCCAGAGAGGTCGTAGGCTTTTCCGAGGTGGAGTAAGGTGTAGGCTTCTTCGCGGCGGCTGCCGATGGCGCGCAGTAGTTTGAGCGCCTGCTCGTGCTGCTCGACGGCTTTCCAGGGCTGCCCGAGAGCAGTGTAGGCCGCCCCGATATTCCTCAGCGTGACGCCCTCGCCGCGCCGGTCATCGGCCGCGCGGCGCAGCGGCAACGCCCGGTTGTAATAGTCGAGTGCTTTCGCCGTCTCGCCCAGCACGACGTAGGCGTAGCCGAGCTGGTTGAGCGAGTTGGCCTCGCCCTGTGCGTCTTTGGCCGCGCGGCGCAGTTCGAGCGCCTGCCTGAGATATTCGAGAGCCTGCTGCGGCTCGCCGAGGGCTATGTAGACGAGAGCGATGTTGTCTAGAGTGTCGGCCTCTCTGCGCGCGTCGCTTCGGCCCTGCCTCAAAGGCAGCGCGCGGTTGTAGTAATCCAGCCCGCGCTGCAACTCGCCGAGGTTATAGTAGCTCACCCCGATATTGTTGAGCGTGTCGCCTTGCGCGACGGCGTTGCCCAGGGTCTCCCAAAGCGCGAGCGCGCGGGTGTAATAGCCGAGCGCCTTCTGCGGCTCGCCCAGAATGTCGTAAGCGCCCCCGATGTTGTTCAGTATCCGCGCCTCGTTATGGTCGTCGCCGAGGGCTTTGCTGACCGAGAGCGCCCGGTCATAGTAACCCAGAGCCTTGTGGGGTTGGCCCAGAGAGTTATAGGCTGTTCCCAGGCGGTTGAGCGTCAGGACTTCCATGTCGCGGTCTTGCAGCGAGCCGAAGGCGGGCAGGAGTGTTTCGAGCTTTTTCAGAGCCTCTTGCCTGGCGTCGGGTTGGGAGATGAGCCGGGAAGCTTCCGCGAACGACCGCTCCGCGCTCGCGCGAGAAATGTCGGCGGGCGTCGGCTCCCGCAGGGCCTCGACCCTCACCTCAAACCTCCCGGTCGCGGCCTTCTTGTCGGGCGCGCGGACTTCTATTGTGTACTCGCCGGATTCTTCCACGACCGCCGAGACAGGCTCCGGCCCGTGGTTGCCGTTGGGGCTGTCCACCTCAAGCAGGCGTTTCTGCCCCGGCCCGACGAGCGCGACCGCAACGTCTATCCCGCGCTGCAAGACGACCACGCGCAAGTACTGCCCGCCGCTCACAGCGATGCGGAAGAGTCTGGTTTCGCCGCCGGCCATCTCCACCTCGACCGTCCCGCCCAGCGCGAGCGTGAAGGCTTCGGCCTGTGGGCGAGCGTGACTCGCGTGCGGCGCAAGGCCGGCGGCTGCGGCTATCAAGAGGCAGGCGGCTGAGCGCCAGACGGCTTGGAGGGATGTGAACATCGCAATCAAAGTCCAACGGGCTTAGGGGAACGAATCGCTCGCTTGAACTCCGGCGAGTGATTCGTCCCCGTCCGTGTGAAACGGGCGCGCGCGAAGGCGTCGGCTCTGGCGGACTCCCCGCTCCAGACCTCTTACCGGGAGGCTCGATGCGCGCGCCCGAAGTGGCGGCCGCCACCTCTCTCTTCATCATCTTCGCCGCCGCCGCCCTGGGCCTGCGCCGACCAGCTTGCGTCCTCAGTATTCGGTGTTCGCGACCCGGAGTTGGATGCGGAACTGATGGTTCCGTTTATTTTCCTCTCTTCGCCAGCAGGCGTCACCGTTATCGTCACTGTTCCGGTGAAGTCGTAATTAACGCCTAGTATGGATGCGCTGAACGACACCGAGTCGCCTATGTAACTCCCGTTCGTGATCGGAAAGGCTGCCATGACGTATCCGGAGATTGAGCTCTGGGGCCCGTCAGGCGCCGGCTCTGTGATTTCGATGTAATTCAGCATTTGCAAGCCGAGGTCAGGCAGATTCTCATTCGTAACCTGTAGACCCCATACTCCATTTACGGGCGGGCTGGCGGGCTCGGTCGCGTTTTTCTTTGGGGCACTTCTAGACATCACAATCTCCTTTCATTTTCAAACGGATGATGGGGCGCAAAGCCCGTCGCGGAATTTGTAGACGCCCCGTCACAGGTCTCACTGCTTTGAGCTGTTCAGGGCCGCTCAATTGCCTTCATCAAGTAATGCGGAAATCCGAGGCGCATCGCCTCAGAGAATTGATGCGAAATTGTCCGGGTGTATGAAACTCAGCATCGAGCCTAGTCCGTGAATTGACGGGCGGCTGTTTGGTCTGGATGCCGCGAGGCGCATCGCTCGGGCGCGGGCGTGTCAGCGAGATGTCGGCACGGCGGGAGCCGTCAGTGGTGCTCAAGCCTCAAAAGGTGCGTGAGTATAGCACCGTTTGCTGTGAGGACGACCTCTTTTTTATCCTCGTCCCTCGACGCCGTGGGCCGCGCGCTTTGCTGTGCTTGCAGGAAATCTCTGGCCGCGTCGTTGAGGGCGGGGTCAGAGACTAAGCCTCTGTCGCGCGGGTTGGCGAATCGCTTCAGCACTTCAAGCGCGGGGACGCTCTCCGCAGACCAGACCAGCCAGACTTTCTCCGTCCCCTGTTCCGCGTCGAACTGTATCCAGCTCCGCTCTGGAACCTGAATCTGCCGGCCCGCGCCGAGCCGCGACTCGCCGTCGTTGGCCGTGGGCGAAGGGAAGAGAATCACGTAGCCGGAAGGACGGCCCTGCTCCGCCGGCCCTTCGTTCAGGATGTAGAGGTATCCGTCCTGCGGGCTGCTGAGGTTCAGCCGCACGCGATAATCCTTTTCGAAATTGATCTCGCCGCCGAGCCTGAACGGGGCTTCAAACGGCCTCCCGTCGTGGTACTTCTGAACCAGTATCGAGTAGACCAGGCGGCGCTCCGGCCCGGCGACGGGAGGCGGGGCAGTCGTCCCGGCCGTCGAAGGGTTCGAGGAGCGCCAGGCCCAAGCGCCGATGATTGCCGCGACGCATGTCAGCAGCAAGGCCGCGAGCAAGAGCGCAGTCGCACTCTTCCTGCGAGTCGCACGGACGGCGGCAGTGGGCAACTCCTGCGCGACAGTTTTAATCGGCGTGGCTCTTCCCGAACCTGATTGCGTCCCAAGCTCCCGGCGCAGGCTTTCCAGGTCGAGCGCCAGTTCTTTGCTCGTCTGATACCGCTGCTCTCGATCTTTCCGGAGCGCCTTGCTGACGATTCGTTGCAGCTCGCCGGGTACGCCGCAGCCTTCCTTAGAGAGCGGCCCGGGCTCGCGCTCAAGGATGGCGGCGAGTGTGTCACTCGGCGTTTGCCCACGGAAGGGCGCGCGCCCCGCCAGCATCTCGTAGAGCACGACGCCCAGAGACCAGATGTCCGTGCGCGCATCGACGGCGAGGCCGCGCACCTGCTCGGGCGACATGTAGGCGGTCGTGCCCATCAACATGCCCGGCACGGTGTTGACGACCTCCGTGCTGGCGTCATCGGCCACGCTGCTGAGAGGCCGGGTGTATTTCGCCAGTCCGAAGTCTAATACTTTGACGCGCCCCTCCGCGTCGAGCATGATGTTTTCCGGCTTGATGTCGCGGTGGACGATGCCCGCTGTGTGCGCCTTTGAGAGTGCGCTCGCGATTTGCGCCGCAACCTCAAGCGCCTCGCCCTGACAGAGGCTTCCGTCCTTCAAGTGCTGCCGCAACGTCTCGCCCTCTACGAATTCCGTCGCGATGAAGTACCTGCCGTCCACCTCTTCAATCTCGTAGATCGTCAGCACGTTCGGGTGGTTGAGCGCCGAGGCCGCCCGCGCCTCCTGCTTGAATCGGCCGACGCGAAATTCGTCGTCGGTAAGATAATCCGGGAGCAGCTTGAGCGCGACCTTGCGCCCGAGCCTCATGTCCCTCGCCAGGTAGACATCACCCATCCCGCCCGAGCCCAACAAAGCCATGACCTGGTAATGGCCGATGCTTTGCCCCACGAGCGAGCCGGTCGCTCTCTGCGTCAGCATCTCGGCGGCGACAGCATAGGCGGGAGCATCCATGAAGCTGCCGGGCTGCTCGTCGGCGGCGATGAGGGCTTCGACCTTAGCCCGCAGGGCCGTGTCATCGCCGCACGCCTCTGCGAGAAAGGCCGGGCGCTCTTCGGCCGGGCGCTCCAGCGCGGAGTGGAACAGTTCTTTAATATGCTGGTAACGTTCCGGAGTCATGAAAATGTTTTGAATCTTTTCGGAACCGTCCGGCCTCAAGCTTCCAACTCGTGCCGCAGCCAGGAGCGAGCCATCTTCCATTCGCGCTCGACCGTGGCGTGTGAGATTGACAGGACTTCGGCCGTCTCCTCTATGGTCAGCCCGCCGAAGAAGCGCAGCTCGACGATCCGGCTCTGCTGCGGGTCTAGCTCTTCCAACTGCTGCAAGGCAAGATGCACGGCCAGCAAGTCCACGCTCGGCTGCCCGGCTATGCGGTCGGCCTTGCTCAGCGAGAGGCTGTATTGACCGCCGCCTCTCTTCGCCGCCTGATACTTGCGCGCGTGATCTACGAGTATGCGGCGCATCAGCTTCGCTGCGATCCCGAAGAAGTGCGCGCGGTTCTGCCACTTGATGTCGTGCTGGTCGATCAAGCGCAGGAAAACTTCGTTGATGAGGGCGGTGGGTTGCAGCGTGTGGTCATGGCGTTCGCGCCTGATGTAATTACCGGCCAGCCGCCGCAGCTCTTTGTAAATCAGCGGCATCAACTCGTCGAGGGCGCTCTGCTCCCCGTTGCTCCATCTCTCCAGAACTTCTGTGATGTTCGGCTGAGCCTGCATCGTTCGCGGCCTGTTGTTGATGAACAATAAAGTTCTTCCTGCGAGTGCTATTCTGCCATAACCCCGGAAAAATGGGCGAGCAATAAAGTTCTTCCCTAAGCGAGCTGAACGCTGCGTTCTTCAATTTCAGAGCGCAAGGCGTTGGCCAGCAGTACCACAGCAACCGCGCAGCAGGTTAAAGACGCTTTGATGAATTCACTACCAAGAAGAGTTTTCGTGTAACATGAGATGGATTCTGAATAACCGTCGGCCCTTGAGATGGCTCTGTCTGGCAGGTCGCCAGCGCCATAGCGTACAGAGCGCGGAATTCACTGTTTTAGGATGGGCCAAAGAGTGAGTGAGATCATTTCAATCGGCATCCAGGGCGGCCCGGGGAGTTTCAATGAACAGGCCCTCCGGCTTTATTTAGACCAACACTCTCAACCTCTAATGGACGTTAAGGTTAAATATCTCTACACCACCGATAGGGTTTTAAGTGAGTTGCTGACTGGCAGTATTGATCTCGGCCAATTTGCCGTCGAGAACTCTCTGGGAGGGAGCGTTGAAGAAACGCTTGTGGCTCAGAAGAAATACTCGTTCGAGACTAACTGCGAGGTGATTGCACATTACTCACTCCAGATAGCACATTGCCTGATGCTCCATCCGGAAGTGCAATTAGAAGAGGTCAAAACTATTATGACCCATCCCCAAGTTTTAGCTCAGTGCCGCAATAATATTGGACGCCGCTATCCCTGGGTCGAGTTGTCAGTGGGTGAAGGGGACTTGATTGACCCGGCGAAGGTGGGCGAGGCCATCGCGCGCGGCATTCTTCCCAGAACCGTCGCAACAGTTTCCAGTCGCCTTATCGCAGACATCCAGGGACTAAAAATCTTAGATCAAAACTTGCAGGATCGTGAAGACAACTTTACCAGATTTATCTTGGTCAGGCGGCGGCAATAAAATATTCCATGATTATGAGAGCCAGGATTCTATTTGAGGCTGGTTGAAGCGCCACATCAATCAGCACCCAGTTAACATAGACCGGCAGCAGAGCGCAGTTGCGCATACCACCTTGTCGGAATAGGCGAATCGACACGATTGAGTGCCATGTCAGCTCTTGCGAAAGCATGTAAGAGATCGGCATAAGTCGCCTGGGAGGTCTGTCGCCAGGAATCCGCAAACGCCGCTAGCACCTGAGGCATGTATGCGTTGAGCTTGAGGAAATCAATGATTAGGTTGTGATTGGCATGGAAAGAGTGATGCAAGTCCGGCATCTGCTCTCGAATGAGCGCATCCAACTCCGGCCGCTCGAACATAAGTCGTGCGACGCCATAGGAGAGTCCCTGAGAATAGGCCGTGATCCGGTCATGCTCCTCCGGGTTGAATGCGTCCGTCGTGCCGATGTTGAAGATGCGTTGGAAGTCATCGCGAAGCTGACCGACTTTATCAACCAGCGGATTGTTCCGGCCCTCATAGAGCGCGGTCAGAATATTTTGGAAAGTCCGCGCCTCCGGCTCCGTTGCCCGGAAGCCGTTGGGCCCATACATGGGATGCGCGAAAACTGCCGAGAGATACGGATTCCCTACTATCTCCAGAGTCGCCGTAACTGAGCGCCAGATTCCCGCCTGCACCGAGGGGATGAGCCAGAAGGTCATCGCTGACTGAAGACCAGAACATCTGTATACCAGCTCGCACGCTAGCTCAGCATATCCGGCAAGGGGCGTCGCCAGCACGAGATGCTGAGCTTGTTGCAGCAGCGCGTCCTGTTCTTCGCGCGGAGTCTCATGCTCAATCGTTAAGAGGCTCTTCCAGCACAGGCGCGGTAGGATGTCCTGCTGGAGGAACTGACCGAATTCTCCTCTACCGCCAACAATAAGTACAGCCTTTTGTTCCTCGGGGAGCACCATGTACAGGGCGTTATTCTTGCAGACACGAATTCCTTACCTTACGGCTCTCTTGTGAGATGTCTGATTTGTCGCAACCGTTTAGCGGTTCGGAATTTAGCATCAAATCAGTGGTAATACAAAATAGAGTGTTGCTGAAAAGGAGCAGGAGATGGGTCGAGTCGCTGCCGGGAAAGCGTTTTGATATTATTATTATTGCGCGTGAGTTAAGGCCGCCGCACAGCACCGGGATGCAGGGGCCGCCCTATGCCTACTCTTATAGCATCTCGAACGTTTCTCCGACTTTTATTGAGACCCGGTATACAGGAGAGAGCTTTCATGAGCATGTATGCAGAATTCAAATGGAGGGGAATGATCTCCGACGAGACGGAGGGTTTGGAGGAAGTGCTCTCGAAGGAGAAGGTCTCCGCATACATCGGTTTCGACCCTTCGGCGGCCAGCCTCCACGTCGGCTCTCTGCTGCCAGTAATGGCTCTCGCAAGACTGCAACGCTTCGGGCATAGACCGATAGCCATCGTCGGCGGCGGGACAGGTCTGATCGGTGATCCGAGCGGCAAAGCGCAGGAGCGGTTACTACTGACCAGGGAGAAGGTGGAGGAGAACCTGCTGGGAATCAAGGGGCAGCTCAGCCATTTTCTAGATTTTGAAGCCTCACTGAATCCCGCCGTCATCATCAATAACGCCGACTGGCTGACTGCTGTTCCGCTGATGGACTTTCTGCGCGACGTGGGCAAGTACTTCACGGTTAATTACATGTTAGCGAAGGAGTCTGTCAGTCGCAGGCTGGAACAGGAGCAGGGCATCTCTTTCACAGAGTTCAGCTACATGTTGCTTCAGGCTTACGACTACCTGGTGCTTAATGATCGCTACAACTGCACTCTACAGTTGGGCGGTAGCGACCAGTGGGGCAACATCCTGGCGGGCATCGAACTCATTCGTCGCCTGCGCCGGGTGAAGGCGCATGGACTCGTCTTCCCGCTCGTCACCAGCTCGTCCGGCGTCAAGTTCGGCAAGACAGAGGCGGGCGCGGTTTGGCTCGACCCGCAGCTCACCTCGCCCTATCGGTTCTACCAGTTCTGGCTCAACACGGATGACCGCGATGTTGTTAAGTACCTCAAGTTCTTCACCTGGATGTCCGAAGAGAGCGTGGCCGAGCTTGCATCCGCCGTCGAGAGAGCGCCCGAGAAGCGCGAGGCGCAACGAGCTCTGGCGCGTGAAGTCACCCGCCTGCTTCACGGAGAGACGGCCCTGGCCAAGGCCGAACGCGCGTCGAGCGTGCTCTTCGGAGCGGAAGTCTCTGCGCTTGATGCCAAAGAAGTCCTGGACATTTTTAGCGACGTGCCGTCAACTCAGGTGGCTCGCGCTCTACTGGAAGGGCCCGGGCTGCCCGTCGTCGAGCTGCTGACAACGCACAGCGGCCTCGCCGCCTCGAAGGCCGAGGCGCGACGCTTCATACAAGGCGGCGGGATTTATCTCAATAACGCCCGCCTAACCGATGAACAGCGCAGAGTCACACTCACGGACGCCATAGAGGGTCAAGCCCTGGTGCTCAGAAAGGGACAGAAACAGTATCATCTCATTAAAATCACGGGCTGAATTAATGCGGCCAAATGAGTGGTCACCGGGGCTTCACGCCTTTATTGCCAGTGTGAGCAACTATCCGAAGCTTGCTCTCTCTTAAAAGAGCCGGTCAACCGCCTCATTACTGTTTTCTATTCAGGTTGGCGAGAAATTCCAGCCACTCTATGTTGACCCTCTCATAAACTGTTTTCACCCGCACCAGGTAAAACAGGAGTCGCCCGGACTTAAATAGCCAGGACACGTAGAGGTAAAGAAGGCACTTGAGAATTAAGGCCGCCTCGATCATCAACACGCCTGACTTTTCTTTCTCCAGGATGACCATATAGAGAGACTGAATCGCCACATAGAAGTACAAAGCTAACGGCAGCCACGTGGAAGGGCCCAGGAACTTACTTTGAATGCGGCCTACGAAGAGCGCCAGGGTGATGGCCCCGACGAGCCCGCTAATGAGGTCTAGGCTCCAAACGAGCTTCGAGCGCGTCATCCAGTTGAACCATTGTGGAGGGGGAAAGAAAATAAGTAGAGATTCGAGCAGCGCAAACATGACTATCGCCACCAGCCCCCACTTTATGATCCGCTTAGTCACGCCAGCAAGGCCCGTATTTTCCTCCGCCCCTCTCAAGACCGTCGGAAGATTAAGGACAACAAAACAGAGCGCAATCGCCAGCGAATTACAGTTATTGAAGATAGTTGAGGCGATACTTAACACCCACAGCGGGTGGAGCGGATTGCTCTCCACCTCTGAACTGAGCGGCCCCGAGGGAGGCGTGTAAATCATGGTCAAGGTCAGCAGAAGATAGAGCATAGTCCACGCCCCGAGGAGCCACTTCCAGTAGCGCGAGTATTGTTTCAAGGAGCTTTTTGCGCCGACTTTAGCCTCGCGCCACTTCTCCGGGTCGGTATAGTCACTGACCCTCATGAGCGCGGCATCTGCCTCCGGGTGGGCGGGAAAATCTTTCACGTTTCGGTCAAAAACAAAATAGCTGGCTATCAGGCCGCCGCCGACCACGATGAACTGAAGGAAGCAGAGAGCCACGCGCGGGTCGGGCCCTGAAAGCTTGTAAGCGGGGACGAAGAGGGTCAGAAAGTAATAGAGGCAGTAAAGAAGCGAGAGCAGCACCCCTAGACCCAGAAAGACTTTGGTTCGCCAACACTCACGCGAGCGGAAAATCCACTGGTTGAATTCTAAATCAGGATAGCTCAGGTCTGGCGTCGGCGGCACAGCTACGATCTTCACTGGTGCGGCAAAGTAATAGCCCACTCCTTTCTTAAACGCTATCGTATCCTTACCGACCCTGCTCCGTAGCAAACGGAGCTGTGCATGGAGTCTGCCGAGAAAATATTCCCGGTTCGACTCGTCAACCACCTCATCAGACCAAACCCGCCTGATTAACTCCTCATTGTTGAGCTCTCGCTCACGATTCTCGATCAAAATGGAGAGCAGGCAGAATTGCTTATTCTGAATTCTGAAAGGTTGGCCGTTTAAGAGTAGGCGATGGCTGGTTGTGTTGCGCGTATCCAGCCTGAAATCGCCGAATTCATATACGTGTAAGGATTGCTTCCGGTCGTTAGGTTCTCTCGTGTCAGGGGGCTCATGGTCGTGAGAATCCATTCTCTAACTCCTTCTGTGTCTTGTGAGTTGGTCGCTGAAAAGGTGAGAGTTCAGCCTTTTCAGAGTCGGAGAAAGCTAGTTCAGGAACGCTGTGTAAGACTTCTTTACTCTGCTTAGGAATGAATCAACTACCGGGTGAAAAATTAACTTTGAGCGGGCCGAGTATAACGACTATACCAGGGCTTTAGCAATAGCCAGCCGTGCCAAGCGAGAGCGCGGCGAATAAGCGGCGCAGGCCGGATAAGTGAGACCTGACGGAGCTAGATTGGAGGAAAGGCGAAATGAAAGAACAAATCTTTGCGGTCGCTATCCCGACGTGGTTGTATTCACCGATTGGTTACGTGATCGTCGTCCTCTTCGGGGTTGAGTTTCTCGTCCCGAGGGCATGGCTCGTCGCCGAGAATGTCTGGTGGAGGCTGGCCCTCGGCAACTCGCCAGCCAGCCAGTCGTTGAGGCGGGGGATGAAGAAGGACATCAAGCAGTCAATCCAGTGGCGAATAACGGACAACTCGACGCCACGAACCCTCGCTGTACTGCTGGCGATTTTCTCCCGCCCGTTCGAGATCATACGCCTGACCGGCGACCTGCGAAGCCTGAAGGGCGACATGAACGGCGAAATCTTCGAGTCGGCGATCAAGCAACTGAACGCAGGGTGGCGTGAGGGCAAGCCCCCGGAGATTCTGCGCGGTTACATCGAAACCATTCTCGGCTCGGCTGGCGACCCGGCGATTGATGCCGTCGCTAAGCTGCGTGGGCAGGGCGCTGTCTCCGTGGTCAAGTACGCGCTTGGCGACTTGATTGAAGGCAACGAGCTGGGCGAAAGGAACTGGAAGGAGGCCCATCGCTTAGAACCGGACGAAGAGTCGGAACTGAAATGGATCGCCTCGTACGGCTATTTCAACTCGACACTGTTCCTGGGCGAGTTCAAGAAGGCCATGCAACTGATGGCCGATCAGTGGAGCCGATATTACGCGCCGCTGAACGACTTCGCTAAAGGGTGCTTGCGAGAGCGCCTGTCCGGCCACCTCATTTTGAACCCGATTCTGGCCATCCCGCGCCACATCATACTGGCTGCCGCTTTCAACGAGCAGCCGCGCTTCGAGCCGAAATACTGGCCGAGCGAGGATGTCTACAACAAGCTCGCCCCGGAGGAACGCCGATGCGCCATCAGATGGGTGGAGGCTTGGTACGAAGAGGCCAAGCGCATCTGCACGAGCGAGCCGACCTCACTAAGTTTCAGCCACGCCTACGCGGGCTTCTACCTGACCCTGCTGCTGTTGGAGCAGGGGATGCCGGAGGGATACCTGCACGACAAGATAAACGAAGCCTTCGACGCTATAGATGATCGCTCGGCGATTGTCGCGCAGTATGTCGCGCGAGGCTTCAGGGGCGTTTACAACTTGGTTCATGGCGAAGACGAAAAGGCGCTCGAAAGCCTGAGTCAAGCGGCGAAGCTCTCTCAGATCAGCGGCAACAGGTTCGCTGATTGTCTCTTCATGTGCAGCCACGCCGTCGCCGCCGCGCGCCTGAATCGGCCCTATCGGTATCTGGAACCGGACATCAACCATTACCTTTCGGAAGCCGACCGCCTGGCCCGACAGATAAAACGACCCTTCTACAAAAAGCTGTGCTACGGCGCGAGGGCTGCCGTCTGCCAGCTACGCGGGGAGAAAGGCAAGGCGCGCAGGTATGCCACGCTGAGCAGGCAAGGAGGGTCGGGCAATCGCATCCTGAAAATCTTCTACAGGGAGGGGCAGGAGCCTGAGGCAGATGAGTAGGCCCAGGTCTTGACTGTGTTCCTGAATTTTGTAGTGAGGAGGACTATTTTGTATGAAGAGTTCCAAGAGAATCACCGCATCAATTCGCAGGGTGGCTTTCGCCAGCTTGACGGGGACGGCCATCGAATGGTTCGACTTCTTTCTCTACAATGTGGCTACGGCGCTGGTATTCACCAACCTCTTCTTCCCGAGTGGCGACGGCCTGGCCGGGATGCTGAAGGCATATGTCGCCTATGCCGTAGGCTTCGTCGCGCGCCCCGTGGGCGGGATGGTCTGCGGCCATTTCGGTGATCGCATCGGGCGCAAGTCCATGTTGGTGCTGGCGCTCTTCATCACAGGCGCGGCCACTTTCCTGATAGGATTGCTGCCGAGCTACCAGAGCATAGGCATCCTCGCCCCGATCCTGCTGGTGACGATGCGCTTCGCGCAAGGTTTCGGCATCGGGGGCGAGTGGGGCGGCGCTGTGCTCATGGCCATCGAGCACGCGCCCAGCCATCGCCGGGGCTTCTACGGGAGTTGGCCGCAGATGGGTGTGCCGCTCGGCCTCTTCCTCTCCAACGTCGTCTTCTTCGGTATCGGAACCCTGCCCCCGGACGTGCGTGAGTGGGCCTGGCGCGTGCCGTTCCTGCTGAGCAGCCTGCTGGTCGGCCTCGGCATGTACATCCGATTGTCGGTCGCCGAGTCGCCGATGTTTGCCGCCATCAGGCAGAATTGTAGTAAGCTGCCGCTGCTCGATGTGTGGCGGCAGCAGCGGCGCGACGTGCTGCTGGCGATGGGGGCGAAGATGGCCGAGAACGGTGTCTTCTATATCTACACCTTCTTCATCATCATCTTCGCCAAGAGCATCGGCGTCAGGGAGACGACGATCCTGATCGCCATCTCGCTCGCCGCCTTGATTATGATGGCAGCGATGCCCGCCTACGGGCTTTTGTCAGACCATTTCGGGCGCAAGAGTATCTACCTGTGCGGCACTATCTTCACGGGGCTCTTCGCCTTCCCATTCTTCTGGATGGTGGAGACGAAGCAGACGCTTTGGGTGACGCTGGCGGTCATCCTCGCGCTCGTGCTCGGGTGGGCATCGATGTACGCGCCGCAAGCGAGCTTTTTCTCCGAACTGTTCGATACGCGGGTGCGTTATAGCGGAGCCTCGCTTGGCGCTCAGGTCGCGACGATCTTCGCCGGCGGGCTCATGCAGGTCATCGCCGCCGACTTGTTGAACCGGACGGGCAGTTATTGGCCGGTTGCGCTGATCGTCGTCGGGATGGTCGCTGTCACGGTGGCTTGCGTCCTTCTTGCCGCCGAGACCTTTCACAAAGACATCAGGCCGAAGCCAGGGGGGCCATCTCCGGCACACATGGTCTAACGAAGACGAGGGTTCGAGTCGGGATGTTATGGGAAACACTTATGAAGCAACGTACCGACGTTGGTTGAATGACCAGGAAGGGTTCTGGTCGGAAGCGGCCGCAGCGGTGCATTGGTATCGGAAATATGAAAGGGTGCTGGACGCCTCGCACGCGCCCTTCTACCGCTGGTTCGCAGGCGGGTTGGTGAACACTTGCTACAACGCTCTGGACGCGCACGTGGCGAGCGGTCGCGCCGAACAGCCCGCGCTCATTTATGACAGCCCGGTCACTTCGACCATCAGGGTCTACACTTACCGCCAACTGCTCGACGAGGTGGCACGATTCGCAGGCGTGTTGCGTGGGCAGAAGGTTGGGCGGGGCGACCGGGTCATCATCTACATGCCAATGGTTCCAGAGGCGGCCGTCGCGATGCTGGCCTGCGCTCGGATCGGGGCCATTCATTCGGTGGTTTTCGGAGGCTTCGCCGCCGCCGAACTGGCCGCGCGCATCAATGACGCCCGCCCGAAACTGATCGTCTCCGCCTCCTGCGGCATCGAAGTTGATCGCGTCGTGCCTTACAAGCCGCTGCTGGACAGGGCGATTCAACTGGCCCAAGCGAAAGTGGAGCGGTGTATCATCCTTCAGCGCCCGCAACTCAAAGCCGCTTTGACGAGCGGACTTGATGCTGATTGGTCTGAGCTAATGGCGCAGGCGCAACCCATCGACTGTGTGCCGGTCGCCGCCACCGATCCGCTCTATATCCTCTACACCTCTGGAACGACGGGCGCTCCAAAGGGCGTTGTGCGCGACAATGGCGGCCACCTCGTCGCCCTCAAATGGAGCATGAAACATGTCTACGGCATGGAACCGGGCGAAGTCTTCTGGGCCGCCTCTGACCTGGGCTGGGCCGTCGGTCATTCCTACATAGTCTATGGCCCGCTCTTCCACGGCAACACGACCGTCCTGTACGAAGGCAAGCCCGTCGGCACGCCTGATCCCGGTGCGTTCTGGCGCGTGATCTCAGAGCATAAGGTGCGAGCCCTCTTCACAGCCCCCACGGCCTTCCGGGCCATCAAACGCGAAGACCCATCCGGCAATTATATAGGCCGTTATGACCTGAGCCGCTTCCGCACGCTTTTCCTCGCCGGGGAGCGCTGCGATCCGTCCACGCTCCTGTGGGCGGAGCGACAACTCGGCGTGCCTGTCATTGACAATTGGTGGCAGACGGAGACGGGTTGGCCCATCGGGGCCAGTTGCGTAGGGCTGGAAAGACCGTCCATCAAACCCGGTTCTTGCGGGCGGGCCGTGCCCGGCTACGACGTGCGCATCTTGAATGATGAGGGCGTGGAGATGGCCGCCGGGCGAACCGGCAACGTCGTCATCAAGCTACCCTTGCCGCCCGGCTGTCTGACGACCTTGTGGAATAACGACGCCGGCTATCGCGCCTCTTATCTTGACTCTTATCCCGGTTACTACGAGACGGCCGACGCCGGTTACAAGGATGAGGACGGTTACCTCTGGATTATGGGGCGCACCGACGACATCATCAACGTCGCCGGACATCGGCTCTCGACCGGAGCCTTAGAGGAAGTCCTCGCAGCCCACGCAGATGTGGCCGAATGCGCTGTCGTAGGCGTGACCGATGCGCTCAAGGGTGAGATTCCTTTGGGGCTCGTCGTGCTCAAGGCCAATGTCGCGCGGCCACACCAGGAGATTATCGCGGAGCTCATTACAATGGTGCGCGAGAGGATAGGCCCTGTCGCTTCGTTCAAGGTGGCAGCCGTGGTGCAACGGCTGCCTAAAACCCGTTCGGGTAAAATCGTGCGCGGCTCCATCAAACAAATCGCCGAAGGTAAGGACTACCGCGTCCCCCCGACCATAGACGACCCCACAATCTTTAACGAGATCAGGGCAGATTTGGCCGCCATAGGTTATCCGCGTAGATGAGTCTCGGCATTGCCAGATGCTCCGGCGTGGGAGCATTATGACCCTCGTTAAGGAGTGTGGAAAACATAAATACCATCTTTGATATGTTATAGCATTAGGAGCAAGAGTGAAGCTCCGGGCTGAGGCACAAACCGCTTCTTTATTCTTCAGTTGTTTTTCAAGCTAAGGGAAAATAATGCGCCGTCTCATCATCATCTCAGACTTGCACATCGGCGGAGACGAGTACCCGATGCTGGGCCACCCGGAAAAGCTCGTCAACTTTCTGAATGAACTGGCAGACTACAGACCGCCGCCGAAGCAAACGATTGAGCTAGTAATCAACGGCGATTTCGTAGATTTTCTCGCCCAGGCTCCGTTCAAAGCATGGACTGAAGATCAATCATCTGCTATCAGCAAGTTAGAGGCAGCGATGACGCGTTTCCCGTCCGTTTTTGCGGCACTGGCAAGATGTGCTCAAAAGCTGTCCGGCCTCACCCTCGTACTCGGTAATCACGATGTTGAAATGGCGCTCCCCAAAGTGCGGGAAAGGTTTCTAAAGGAGTTACAGACAGATACGCGCCGCTGCACGTTCATTATTACTAATGAAGCTTACAGCATTGGCGACCTCTTGATAGAACACGGCAACCGTTACGATGGATGGAATGCGATTGATCATGATGGGTTGCGCCATACTGTGAGTTGGGCTTCGAGAGGTGAGCCGCCTCTTGCAAAAGAGAACATGAAAATTTGCCCGGGCTCTCAGTTCGTAATAGAAGTAATGAATCCACTGAAAGCACGCTACTATTTCATTGATCTGCTCAAGCCCGAAACCAAGATTGTGACGCTTTTAATAAGAGCGTTCGAACCAGCCCTCAAGTATGATCTGAAAGTAATTTACGAAGCAGCCCAGACTTATGTCGGACAATGGGCGCGCACTCGCCCCTGGCTGCAAACTCCTTTTCCTCAGCCGGGACAGGTAGAATACGTCAAAAGAATGGAAGAAATGAGCGCCAGCTTTCCCGACGATTTACGCGAACGCTTTGCTGAGGAACTCCGGCCGGTGTATCCCAATTTACAGCAGACAGGATTGCTTTCCGACTTCGCTTCGGCACTCAAAAAGAGGTTCTTGCGGCCCCTGCGCCCGGACAGTCTCCGAACCAGGCTGGAAAGAGGCGAAAAGATTCCGGCAGGGCAGCTCAGAGATATACAGGTCGCACTGAAACACGTCCTTTATAACGACCGCTCATTTGAATTCGACGAGGTCGATGGCCCTTATGTATCGGCTGCCAAACGGATGACCCAAGCTGGTGTCGCAAAGGTTGTCGTGATGGGACACACGCATTTGGCCAAGAATATTGATCTCGGCCCCGGTTTGAAGTACGTCAATACGGGGACATGGGCAGATGTTATACGTGTTCCGATGGAATATCTGGAAAATACCGGAGAAGGTCTGGCAGGACTCGAAAAATGGTTAGAGAGTCTGGTGCTAAATAAAATTGATAGCCTGCGCGATTCGCAGCCCACCTATGCAGATGTGCTGGTTGACGAGAACGGCAATGTTGCCAACAGCGATAACCAGCCCTTACTCCGAAGTTACGAAGGGAAGGGGCTGTCTGAGCTTTAATCTTGCACCAGCCCGTTCTCGCTAACGCATGCGTCGGGCTATTTATTGCTGATAGTAGCCAGTACCCTCGCGGCCTCTTGTTGTCCCCAGTAATACCCCATGTCAACACTCATCGTCTTTGCACGCTCAGCTTCCGCCTGTGCTGCGGCCGCCTCTCTTCGCGCGTAGTGTAACAGGGCTAAACCCAGACGGATTTCTGCTTCGTAGATTTTATATTCTTCTGAGACTGCATAATCCAGTGCTTGGGATAAGTCACTGTCAGCTATTTCTAAATCCCCACGCTGCGTAGCCCACCGTCCTCTTGCTGAGAGTATCTCGATCAGCGTGAGGCGAGTCGAAACTTCAAGAGCAGCCTGATGAGCCTCCTGGTAATGCCCTCGTGCAACATCATGTTTATTCGCTGCTGCCGCAATGTCGCCCAATACTCGATTACTCCGGCTGATGACGTTTGTGACGCGAAACTGCGTGCTCCTTTTCAGATTCCACTCGGCGACTTTACGCGCCAGCGCCGCCTTTTTAGTTCTCCTCAAGTGGTCTGCGTAGATGATACCCTGATCGCCCTGTAGATATTCCATCTGTGGCGCGATGCTTTTTTGATACTTCACGACTGTTTCAAAGGCGGCTGTCGCTTCCTCAGTAGCCCCGCGAAGCGAAGCAATCCACCCGTAGTAAATAAGGCAGTGATTCACCATCCACTCATCGTTGGCCTTGCGCGCCGTTTCGAGGGCAGCATCAATGAACTGTGCGCTTTGCTTAAGTTCTCCGAGGTGGCAGTGGACGATTCCCAGGGTTTCATCCGCGTAGCTGATACCACGCTGTTCCAGATTTTTGACCTCTATCTCTTTCCAGCGTTGATAGAAATGGATGGACTCGCGCAGGCGTCCGAGGTTCATCAAATATGTGCCAATAGAGCTTAGAATGTAACTCTTCTTCTCGTCATCGCTCACCTGCGGATTCTGCGAAGTATTTCGATCCGGGAAAAAGTCGAGCAGTATTTCTAAGGCTGTTTGGTATGCGCTGAGTCTGGTGGTAATGAGATTCGGGTCGCCCCCGTCAATGTATCTTTTATAGATCTCAAGCGCCGCGTCGAAGTTTCCCGCCGCGCAGGAGTGATACGTTAGCTCAATCACCGGCGCAATACTCTGCAAGTCGAACATGAAAGATGACATGGCGGGCCATCTGCCGAAATGGACGAAAATATCGTGCGAGAGATTGTAGTAATAATTGGCAATACTTTGATGCACCCGCTTAATTTGTGATGGCTTAAAATTGTTTAGGAGCACGCGATAATGCGCACGGATGAGTGGATGCGTTGAATACCCCCCAGACCTCTCATCATAGCGTAGTATCCTATAAGTTCTTGTAAGACGTTTGAGCAGTTCTGACCACTGTGTGTCATCAAGAGCCATTAAAGCGTTATTGAGAGGTGGCTTGCCAATCTTTTCGCTAAAAGCCCTTTTGAGGCCAGCCTCATAGGCAGGTCTGCGGAGGGCGCTGAAGAGGGCCAAAAGGGTTCGTTCGGCTTCATTCAGGAGTTCGTCATAGTAGTGAAGTACGTGATGAACTCTTACAAACTGCGACTCGTCTTCCGGAGGGACAGTAATATTCTTAAGGCTGTCAACATCACCCTCGTGCTTATTTACTACATACCCTGCCAGGATATTAAGCGTTAGAGGATGCCCCTCCCACTCTTCCACAATCTTATCCAGAGCAACATCACTGCCTTTTACTCCGAGTTTGCGCAGCAGCCTTCGCCCCTCGGATGTGCTGAGCCTGTCTACGTCGTGATGAATAAAAGTTCTACGATCTATCAGGTCGAGCACAGGGGTGCGGCTCGTGAGTAAACAGAACGAGTTGTGTCCGGTCGCGGCGAAGTAAATGAGAAAGTCGCGTAAATCCGTGTGCTTCAAAAGGCCATACGAGTCACCTTGTTCATGCTGCACTACTTCCAGCCCGTCAAGAATGAAGAGATAACTATTCGCATAGAGCATTCCTGCCAATAAATGGGCGCGGGCTGTGGTTGAGACATAACGGTCTAGGACTGCCTTGTCATTATTCGTCACAAAGGCCAGTGCGGCTTGGAAAAATTCATCTACATTTGGCTGTTCGTAAAAGCCCCACCAGAATATGCCGTCCGGCTGGCGCAGAGAGGAATTGCTCGTTAGGTCGTCTAACCAGCGGCGTGCAAGCGAGCTTTTTCCTTCGCCAGCGAACCCTGTGAGTTCAACTACATGATAGTCAGAGTCGGCCCACTCCTCAGTAAGGCTTTTCAGTAAGCGTTCACGTCCCACCCATTCTGCCAACGGCTGCTGCGCGTTGTGCAACCGGATACCCGGCTTTGAAACTACAGCCTTGCGCGTGGCAATAGTATGAAGCTGAGGTCTGGTTGATTCAGGTAATGTTAAAGCCTCATTTTCTAGCGGCAAGCTGAGAGGGCTAAGGCCGAGAACGCGAGTGTTAATAGCCCATGCTGTATCGCGATCCTTAGATGAGGAATCTGGAAACCATGTTTCGGAAATAATGCCCACAACGAGATTGCGTTCTATATCAAGAACTGCTGCCCCGCTCATCCCTTTATTAATTTGATTAGACTCCAATTGGATTGGGTCGGCTTGTAAAAGTTTATTAAGCGGCGGTTCTACATCGCCTAATATCTTACCGCTGGCTCGTCCACCCTGATAACCTGCTAATTTGCGATAACCATAGCTGCGGAAATTATGGTCAATGGAGTCGTCAGCCGTCCCTACTTTTGCAAACTGCTCAGGGGATAAAGGTAATTTTCCATCCATTAATTGTAATAAGACTACGTCATCATCGAATTCATCGAAATATGCCACAATCTTAGCGCGATGGTCTTTCTTACCTTCTACGGCTTGCGCAAAATGGATCTCTATTTCTGCCTCCTCATCTTCTTCAAGTATAATCCCTGCATCTTCTACGACGTGGCGACATGTCACTATCTTTCCATCTGGCGAGACAGCGAAACCAGTCCCTACAATTGCATGCGTCTCCGGGTTGCGAATTTGAACCGTAAAATCCCGCAAATTCTGAAGCCGGCTATTTGACAATCTGCTGCTCATAGGCTGTTCCCTACTGCTTTGCCTCTTTATTCAAGAAAGGGTGCATGAACTCTGCATACTCGAATAAGAAAGAGACTTTATTCACTCTTTTCTGAATAATGAGGCAAAGCAATCTGTAAACAAACATGATACCGGAAAATTAAGTTTTCCCTAATTTAGCTGTAAGTCCTTTATTTCAGATGCGGCTTTAGTCAGATTTTCGAAATTAAGTTGTACACTGGACAATTGTAATCGTAACTAAGGCGATAATCTATGAAAAATTAAGTTGTACTCTGATTCCCCGCTAGATGACACTCATTCCATCGTCGTGTGGTAGATTGCGGCTTGTGTGCTGTTGGCTCGGCGCGGGTTAATCCGGGCGTTCGGCGGCTAACGCTCACGAGTATGATTTAGAGTGTGGGTTGGGTGGTCAAATCATGAGGAGAAGTGCGTTCCTTATCTGCCTAGTTGCTTTAGCAGCATGGCCTTGCTTTAGCAACGATGCTGTTGAAACTCAGGCACCAATGGCCCGCAGCACGGGATCTCAGAGGGTGAAGAGGAAGAGGAGCACTCGACCGCCCAGGGAAGCTGGCTTCGACAAAATACCGGCTCGATACAGGAGGCTGAGTGAAGTGCCTGTATATGTCGGCGGCATGGCGTTCAACGAACTGAACAACGTCCTGGATGCGCATCCGCGCGCGGTCGTGGCCTGGGGGGCGAAGGACTTGCGGGTGACGACTGCGGGGAGGGTGACGGCCACCTTTGAAACGACTTACGAGGGGCCTGCCGTTCAGTACACGCCGCTGAAGGATTTTATGTTCGTGCAAGTCGCCGCAGTCTACTTGTACCCATATCAGGGGGATTTTCATCAGGAACCCTTGACGGAAGTAGTCCCTTTAGTAGCTCAGCTATCAAGCCACAAGTCGGCGCAATTTACTCTGGACACGACCTTCAGAATACCCCCGATGGTGAAGGATAAGGAGGGCGGGCTGCTCCTGTGGGGTCTCCGCATCGACTTAACGTGGGTGAGAGCGTACCGGGGAGGGGACAACCGTTACTTCCACGTCTGGGCCGGAGACTCGTCTCATAATCTTCCGCTCGCCGCTACCGTCGCTTTCGATCAGTCACCTGTGCCGCTTGCCGGGAGGTTCTTAAGTTACAAGTTGTTGCCGGAGGAGGCGCTAGGCGGAAGTCACCCTTTTGACTATCGGAACTGGGTCAGGGACCATATCCGGTAGCGGCCACAGCTTTAATGGCGCGCGGCGCAGGCGGTCAGGGTGCTGCGGCCGTGCCCCTACGCGCCGCCGAACAACTCATTGCCGTGGACTCGCCGCATAGCGTCTCCTTCATCAGCGGTTGAATAAGCGGCTCGCCGCTCATGCCAGGCGTTAGGTTACTGGCTTGAGAAATTGTTTTAGTTGTAAACTCTCTTGATGAGTCTTGATTCTTTCTCATTTTCATCCGAACCGAATGTCCCGCCAACATGGCGACGATCAACAAGTGGAATTCTTACACGGGAAAGGCTGATAGCTTATCTAGTCACACTTCTGTTCTTCAGTATGACCTGTTTCTTTGCTCTAAGAAAGCTCGAGTCGGCTGTCACATTTCACCCTGCCCGTTACTCATCAAACTCTCTCTGGAGGCTTCCTGAAGGCGCAGAAGATGTCTGGTTAACAACTTCCGACAATGTACTCCTCAACGGATGGTTTGTTCGATCTAAAATACAGCCTTCCAGCGCGACAATTATCTACTTTCATGGAAACGGTGGAAATATCAGCGATGTCGGGTGGGTGGGTAAGAACTTAGCCTCGCGCGGGTTTGATGTACTGCTGATTGATTATCGTGGGTACGGTCGGAGTCATGGAAATGTAGACAGCGAAAGAGAGCTTAACTTGGATGGTGACGCAGCCTACGACTACATTGTAAATATGCGAGGTGTGCGACCTGAGAAGGTGGTTCTGTTTGGACAATCGCTCGGTACTACCGTTGCAGTTGATGTTGCTTCGAGAAACCCTTGTGGAGCAGTGATCTTAGAATCCGGGCTTAGCTCAGCCGCAGATATGGCCTCTCAAGTCCTTCCCTGGATTACTCGCTATTTATATGTGCTCGGGAAGAATCGCTTTGAATCAGCACGTAAATTAGCCAAAGTTAAGTCTCCAATTTTAATTGCTCATGGTGATCCCGATCCAGTTATCCCTGTGGAGCAGGGTCGCAAATTGTATGCGGCGGCAAACGAGCCGAAGAAACTGTTGGTCTATCCCGGAGCAGGTCATAATGTACATGGAGTGGTGGGTGAAAAGTATCTTGATGAGGTAAGAGGTTTTATTCATAACACAATTCTAAAGAACTCAACATGAATTTGTTTGAGGCGACGTAACTAATGACTCATTCAACCCGACCGGAGTTAGCAAGTTTCTCATTGTGAGTTTGTCCGTCGCAAATTTGTCGTCGGGCGGGTTAATTCGGACGTAGGCGCTGGCCACATTAGCTGAAAAGGATTGGACGTACCTGTTCAATCATTTTCAGGAACAACCGATACGATTCCTCCACCATTCTCACTGTATCCAGTCTCCTCGAGTTTCTCTTGTGAAGCCATTCTTTCTGGTGCTAATTTCAGGCTCAATGAATACCAAAGACCGGAAGGCGAAAGAGTTCATTTGGAAACTCGGCGGGTTGACGTGGCGAGAACTGGGCCGACGCATCTGGCTGGAAGTTTATGAGAGTGACATCTTCACACGCGCTGCGGCCCTCTCTTACTATTTCCTGCTGGCGCTGTTTCCACTGCTCCTCTTCCTCACCTCGCTGCTCGGTTATTTCGCGGAAGCAGGCACAGAACTGCGCAAGAATCTCCTCAGCTACATGGGCCAGATAGTGCCCCGCTCGGCTTCAGAACTCATTTACACGACCATTAACGAGATCAGCAAGGATACGAGCGGCGGCAAGATTTCCTTCGGATTGCTGGCAGCAATATGGTTCGCCTCCTTCGGCATGGGAGCCATTAGCGACACTCTGAACGCGGCTTATGGCATAGGGAAGCACGACCGTGGTGGAAAGTTCAACTTACTTCTGTCGGCCTTACCCTAGCGCTCGCAGTGCTAATTATCTCCGCGCTCGCTCTGGTGCTCTATGGTGGCGAGATCGGTGAAGGCTTAGCGAATCGCCTTGGTCTGGGTGAAGCCTTCACCTTCACTTGGAACATTGTGCAATGGCCCATCGTGCTTTTTTTCATGCTTTTCGCGTTCGCTCTGATCTATTACTTTGCGCCTGATCTTTATAATCAGAAGTGGTACTGGATTACGCCCGGCTCGCTGACGGGTGTCCTGCTGTGGCTGCTCGTTTCATTCTGCTTTCGCATTTATTTACGCTACTTCGACAGATTCAGCCTGACTTACGGCTCTTTAGGAGCTGTGATCATCCTGCTGCTGTGGTTTTACCTGACGGGCGTAGCGATTCTGGTCGGCGGTAAAGTAAATGCGGAGATAGAACATGCGGCAGCGGCAAGGGGAGCACCCGAAGCCAGGCTCCCTGGAGAGAAGAGTCCATCCTGATAAAATCACTTCAATGATATTGAGCAGTCAAATGGGAAGCCAAATCTGAAGTATCGCCAATGCGTGGTCAGAACCAGCCATACAATGCAAACCAGATTGAGAGGATATCGGAGCTTGATATATTATTGAAGCACTCTGACAAGTACTAAGATATGGACTGCATCCGCGTGAATCTCTTGGCTATGGGTTCGCCCTTGAAAAGGAGATTTCTCAAATGACCGATGAGACCGACAAAGTAATCCGGCCACGGACAGTACTAGAGGACTTACGGGCTTCCGAAATTCGCTACCGGCGGCTCTTTGAATCCGCACGAGATGGCATCCTGATTCTTGATGCCGATAGCCGTAAGATTACAGACGTGAATCCGTTTATGGTGGAGTTTTTAGGTTACTCGCCTAATGAATTCCTAGGCAAGGAACTCTGGGAGATTGGTCTGTTCAAGGACAAGGATGAAAGCCAAGCGGCCTTTAGAGAGTTGCAGGCGACGGGCTATATCCGTTACGAGAATATGCCGCTTCAGACAAAGGCGGGAAAGCTTTGGAATGTGGAATTCATCAGTAACGTCTATCAGGAAAACGGGCACAGCGTCATTCAATGCAACATCCGCGACATCACAGAGCGTAAGTGGGCGGCGGCGGAGTTAGCACGAGCGAACAAGCGCGTCGCCGATATTCTGGGAAGCATCACCGATGCGTTCTTCGCCGTAGATCACGAGTGGCGCTTCACTTATCTGAACCAGCATGCTGAACCGCTCTTGCAGCGCACGCGCGAGGAGATACTCGGCAAGAGTATTTGGGAAGAATTCCCCGAAGCCGTTAATTCCGTCTTCGCCGTCGGTTCCGCCTTCTATGACCACTATCGCAGGGCAGCGGCAGAGCAAGTAACGGTCAATTGCGAGCAGTTCTTTCCTCCGCTCGACACCTGGTTCGAGATTCACATTTATCCGGGACCGGATGGTCTGTCGGTCTATTTCCACGACATCGGAGTGCGTAAGGCTGCCGAGCGCGAATTGAAAGTTTCCGAAGTTCGTTACCGGCGGCTCTTTGAAGCAGCCCACGATGGCATCATTATTCTCAATGCTGAGACGGGGCGCATCTCCGACGTGAATCCATTCCTGTGCGAGTTGCTGGACTATCCGAAAGCAGAGTTTGTGGGGAAGGAACTCTGGGAGATTGGTCTGTTCAAGGATAAGGATGAAAGCCAATCCGCGTTTCAGGAGTTGCAGAAGACAGGCCACATCCGTTACGAAGACATACCGCTCGAAACCAGGGGGGGCGTGCGTCGGGAAGTGGAATTCATCAGTAACGTTTATCAGGAAAACGGGCATAGCGTCATTCAATGCAACATCCGCGACATCACAGAGCGTAAGCGGGCGGAGGCGGAACGCGAACAACTATTAGCTCGCGCCCAGGCAACACAGGTGGAGGCTGAGAGAGCGAACCAGCTCAAAGATGAGTTTCTCGCCACGCTCTCGCACGAACTGCGCACTCCGCTGACCATGATTGTCGGGTGGGCTGATATGTTAGGGAACCCTCAGCTTGATCCGATCAACGCCCTGCGCGCCATTGAAGTCATCAGGCGTAATGCACGGATGCAAGTGCAGATGGTAGACGACCTGCTGGATGTCTCGCGCATCATCACGGGCAAGCTGCGCCTGAGCGTGCAACCCGTTGACCTCGGCGCCATCATCATCGCGGCGGTCGAAGGCCTGCGCCCCGCGGCGGAAGCCAGGGAGATACGATTACAGTTGCAACTCGATTCTCCGGCAGGGCAAGTCTCGGGCGACCCCGACCGGCTGCAACAGGTGGCGTGGAACCTCATCTCGAACGCCATCAAGTTTACGCCTAAAGGCGGGCGCGTGATGGTTCGACTTGAGCGCGTCGAATCACATGTCCAGATTACGGTCAGCGACACCGGCCAGGGCATTGAAAAGGATTTCCTGCCGCACGTCTTTGACCGCTTCCGGCAAGCAGATGCCACGTCTACGCGAACCTACGGCGGTTTAGGCTTGGGCCTGGCAATTGTCCGTCAGTTAGTGGAGTTACACGGCGGGGATGTGAGTGTTGACAGTGCGGGCGAAGGGCAGGGCGCAACCTTTACCGTCAGTCTCCCGCTCGCGGCGGTGCGCGGTGCGGTAGAAGACGCCGAGGGCATGCTGCGGCCATTTTCCGCCTCGTCCGAGTTAGTCTGCCCGCCACAACTCACAGGCTTGCGTGTGCTGGTCGTTGACGACGAAGCTGAAACGCTTGAACTGCTGCAATTCATCCTTGAAGGATGCGGGGCGCGTGTGAGTAAGGCAAGTTCGGCCGCCGCCGCGTTGGAAGCGATCAGGGCAGAAGCGTTCGACGTGCTTATCAGTGACATCGGGATGCCGGATGAGGATGGTTATTCCCTGATCGCTAAAGTGCGCGCTCTCGAGAAGGAGCAAGGTGGGAAGATCCCGGCGGCGGCGCTGACGGCTTATGCGAGCGAAGGGGATCGTGTCCGCACACTACTTTCAGGCTTCCAGATTCATGTGCCGAAGCCCGTGAGCCCGAATGAGTTGGTCGCCGTCGTGGCCAACCTTGCCGACCGCACCGGGCAGGACTAGTCTTATTCGCCGTCGTCAAAAGTGCGGGAGAACCTTATGTCATAAATGGCATAAGTGTCATAGATAGCGCGGAAGCATAGCCACTAGTGAGCTGGTTGAAGTTCTGGTCAGCGACCTCGGTCCTTTAGCCGCCGCTTCGCACCTGAGTTTGATCAACGAAGTGCACGAAGGCCTCTCCAGGGTACAACTTAATTTCTCCAGGGTACAACTTAATTTCATCAGGGTACAACTTAATTTTCCAGGGACAACAAAGAGGTTTCAAAACAGCTCGAACTTGACGGTCAGATATTTTTTGGGGTTCTGGCGGAAGTCGTAGATGAGCTTGACGCCTTCGGAGGAGAGTTGGTTGACGTTGGAGTAGAGCTGATCGTCTGTGAGCAGTTTGCCGACGGTGCCTTCGCCGCGTTGGGCGCTGGCGACGACGTTGTCTATGCGTTCGGCTGTGGTGTTGAAGCGGGCGATGGCGGCGCGCGCGTCGTTGTAGATGGCTTCGTCAGTGAGGAGCTTGCCGACCGTGCCGCGTCCTGCGCGCACGTCTGCGAGGACTGCTGTGATCTGGTCTGTCGCTTGATCGAGGCGCGCGATGGCCGAGCTGGCGCGGTTGTAGAGCTCTTCGTCCGTCAGTAGCTTGCCGGCGGTGCCGCGACCGCGCCGCAGGTCTTCGGCGATGGAGCGAAGCTGGACGGCGATCTCGTTGGCGTTGTTGTAGAGAGCCGGGTCATTGACGAAGCGACCGGCAGAGCCTTGTCCCGACCTGATCTGGCGCATGACATCTTCCGTCTCGCGAATCGTCGCGTTCAGGTTGTTGTAGAGCGCTTCGTCGTTGACTACGCGGCCGAGCGTGCCTTCGCCCGCGTTGATCTTGCGGACGATCTCGTTGACCTGATCGGAGACCTTATTCAAGCGCTGCATGAGGTCGTTGCCGGAGGAGGCGAGTTGGTCGAAGCCGCCTGCGGAGCTGGAAGGGAGCACGAAATCTTCTGTCACGGGTTGGCCCACGGCCGTGCCCGGCGTGATGTTGATGAGCTTCTCGTTGCCGAGAAGGCTGGGCGAGCCCAACTGTGCCTGCGAGTCCGTGCGTATGCGGTCGGTCGCGGGCCGGCCGTCGATCTTACTGTCTATGGCGAGGCGGGCTTCGACCTTCGGCTCGTTTGGGTCATCGCTCGGCGGTCTCAAGGTAATGCTCTCGACTTTGCCAACGCGCACTCCGGCCAGGCGCACCTCGGAGCCTTCGCGCAAACCGTCCGCGCTGGCGAAACGCGCCTTCACGTGCAGCTTACGCGCGAAAGGATTGATGTCGCCCGTCGCATTCAGAATCAGAAAGATCAGGACGGCGATGGAGACGATGACGAGCAGGCCGACGCGCAGCTCGCTCAGGCCGATGGTCTTTTTGGCTGGAGGCATAATCAATATCAGGGATGAGGGCGGAGGGATGAGGGATGAAAGTGGGCTGACTCAAGTTGAGCAGTCACACCTTCATCCCTCATCCCTCATTCCCTCATCCCTGCCTTTCAGTGTCCGCGAAGGAATTTGTTAATGTAAGGGTCTTCGGCCTTGCGCAAGGTCTCGTCCGTGCCGCTGAAGATGACTCGGCCTTCGCGCATCATCAGAACCTTGGTATTAATCAGGCAGAGCCGCTCGCCCTCACGCTCGAAAACCACTTCGCCGGCGTCGTTGACGACAGCGTATTCCGAGCTGAGATAGTCCAGATTATTCATCTCGTGCGTGACGAAGATGGAAGAGACATCCTCCAGGTCGCGCAGCTTCATCGCCAGCTCGCAGATGGTGCGCGCCGTCGGCGGGTCGAGCCCGGCCGTGGGCTCGTCGAACATGACGATCTTGGGATCGCCGACGAGGGCGCGCGCAATGCCTACGCGGCGGCGCATACCGCCCGAAAGCTCTATCGGCATCTTGTCGATGGCGTCTTCCAGGTTGACGAAGCGGAGCATGCGGCGCACTTCCGGCTCGACCTCGTCTTCGGGGACACCCTGCTCGTGCAGGCGAAAGGCGACGTTGTCGTAGACGGAGAGGGAATCGAAGAGCGCGCCTTCCTGAAAGATCATGCCGATCTTTTTACGCACGACCATCATCTGCTCTTCCGTGTAATTGGTGATGTCTTCACCGTCCACCAGAATCTGGCCCGAGTCGGGTTTCAAGAGGCCGAGGACGAGCTTGATGGTGGTCGATTTTCCGCAGCCGGAGCCGCCGAGGATGATCTTGGTCTCGCCCTTCATCACTTTGAAGCTCAGGCCGTCCAAGACCTTGCGGTCGGCAAACCCGAGATGCACGTCGCGAAACTCTATGGCCGGGATGGCGCGGTCGCGATCATCGACTTCGGCGAAAGTCGATTCGGCAGCCTCTTCGCTCACTTGCCCGTCCGCGACGGCCGGAATAGTCTGCTGCAAAATCTCTGTGTCGGTGGTCGCCATAAAACTCTACTTTAAACCGGGTTCAGGTCGTCGGCATCCCCAACACGGCCTGAAGCGCCCGCGCCAGGAAGAAGTCTGCGATAATGACGGTGATGGAGGCCGCCACCACGGCTTTCGTCGTCGAGCGGCCGACGCCGACTGTGCCGCCTTCCGTATTCAATCCTTTATAGCATGAGATAGTCCCAATAATAAGCGCGAAGACGATGGGCTTGATGACGCCTCCGATCAGGTCGTCCTGCGTAATGCCGTCGCGCACGGAGGTCATGAACGTCCCCGAAGACATCCCGTAAAGGCCGGTCGCCACTGTCCAGCCGCCGCCAATGCCGACCACGTCTGCGAGCACGGTCAAGAGCGGCAGCGTCACGACCAGGGCGATGAGGCGCGGCGCGACCAGCTTGCGCACGGGGTCTGTGCCGAGCGCCCGCATGGCGTCTATCTGCTGCGAGACGGTCATCGAGCCAAGCTCCGCCGAGATGGCCGAGCCGACACGCCCCGTCACCATCAGCGCCGTCAGCACTGGCCCAAGCTCGCGCACCAGCGAAAGCGCCACCAGCCTTCCGGTCTGATCCTGCGCGCCGTAGTACTGAAGCGTCGGAAAGGTTTGCAGCGTCAAGACACCGCCCGTGAAAAATCCCGTCAGAATGATGATCGTCAGCGAGCCGACGCCGATGGCATCCATCTGCGCGATGGTTTCGGGGATGTATCTGGGGCTTCTGAAAAGACCGCGAGCGGCGCGCGCCGCCAGCAGCGTCGTCTCCTGCAATTCGAGCACAGCGCGCGTGACAAAGTTCATTCGTGGGTTAATCGGGAAACGCGCAAAGCCTCTTCAAAGGCTTCCATGCGCGTCTTCCAAAATGGCGTTAGCGTCCTCGTGAAAAAAAGGAGACTCCTGCCGGAAAGTCTTGCGCGTAAGTCATCGCCTCGTCCCCGCAGAGCGGAACGGGACGCATCGCCACGCGAGTTTTGAACGAGCGGACTATGATGCGCAAAATATAGCGTATGCGTCAAGCGCTAATTACGTGTGGGCTCTTGGGCCGCAGGCCGCAGGGGCAGGGAAAGATGGCAAGACTCATCCGTCGAGGGAAAGCAAGAGGCCGGCCGAGCTGCAAAGCCCGACCGGCCCTTCAGACATCTCTGAATGGGGGAGTCAGGGACGCCCGCCCGGCGGCACGCCGTCGCGTTGGCCAAAACGCTCGGGCCGCTGCCGGCGACTGCCAAAGCTGTTTCTAGGAACTCGCTTGCGCTCGGCATCGAGCGCTTGCTGGCGCATGCTGCGCAACGTGCTCAATTGCTCGGCCGTCAACACGCGACGTATCTTCAGCTCAGTCAGCGCACGCAGGCGTGCGACCGCAGCTTGCGCCGCGCCCACCGCCCGCGCTCGCTCTTCGATCAAAGCTTCGCTGCCGTTGTCCGAATATATGACCTCGTCCAGGGCGCGATGCGCTTCGGCCACGCGCTGACGAGTCGCGCGCCATTCCTCCTTGCTCTCCTCGCGTATGGCCCTGATCTGTTGAAGCTGATCGGGCGTCAGGTTGAGCGCGCGAAGGGGATCGCGCCGCAAATCTCTGGGCGGCCTGGCGCGACGCTCGTCCTCGTTCTGCTGAGCCGGATTCTGCTGCGGCGGGTCATCGCTTTGGGCTCGCGCAGGAGGAGCCTGGGCCCAGACCAGTAGAAGCAGCGACAACGCCGCCGCCGCCAGATGCGTCGCCTGTTTTCCGAAAGCTTTATTCATACTCGTCTGCCTTTTCCGAATTGACGCTCTCTTTCACGACCCTCGCGTCAGTTGGCCTCATCCATCAGATCGATGAGGCGAGGTAAATCATCATCGTCGCGAGTCGGGATAAGCTGCAAGTCCCTGGCAATCTGTTCCGACTCCTGCGCCGAAACGCTCGGGCGTGAGCGTCTCTGTACGTTGGCACGCCTTGAGGCGACGCCAGAATTGCCCGTCATGGATGCCGTGATGAGGGCAGGCTTACGAACGGGAGCGGGCGCTGCGGCCTGCTGCGGCTGCACGGACGCTTCCTCCTCGCGTTGACTCCTGGCGGCGAGCTGCTCCTGCACCCGCGTCTTCACCATCGCATCGACTTCCGCCTGCGTTGGGCCCTGCTTGACCACTTTCTCGACAATCACGAAGCGCGGCTCTTCCAGGAGCTTGACGGCGGCAAAGACCGCCAGGGCGCAAAGGGTGAGCGCGGCGAAGGCGGTCGCGCCGCGCAGCCACAGGGGCGAGAGCGCGAAGAACTCGCGCAGCGCGGCAAGCGCAGAGGGTTTTCGTGCAGCAGCGGAGGCGGACTGAGCGGCAGGCGCAAAGGCTCCGGCCAGCGCCGGAGAGGTAAGCGAGCCGAGCGCCTCCGCTCGCCAAGCGCCGACAGAAGCGCGGACATGGCCGAAAGCTTCAAGCTCTGCGGCGCAAGCGGAGCAGTGCGCCATGTGATGCTCGAAGCTCCTGGCCTGCGGCTCGCTCGCTTCACCGTAAAGGTATGCGACGAGGTCTTGGGCCCTCTCGCAATGGTTAGTCTCTGACAGCTCTTTCATTTCCGTTCCTCTGTACCTTCTCTCAAACCTCGGCTATTAAACCTCTGACGCCACCTTCTGCAAGCGCATCTGTAGTTGCCTGAGAGCCGTGTAGAGCCTGCTCTTGACTGTGCTCAGCGGCAAGTCCAGGGCCTCTGCTATCTCCTGAAAGGTCAGCTCCTCGAACTCCTTCATGACGACCACCTGCCTGAGTTCGGCCGGGAGGGCCTCGACTGCGCGGCGGACTATCTCTGTCCTCTGGCGGCTCTCGGCCGTGCGGGCCGGCGACAGGTGCGCGGGCGCAAGATAGCCTGTCTCGCGGCCTTCCGCCTCGTCTTCGAGCGCCGTCTCGCCTCTCACCTTCGCGCGGCGCTGGCGCGTAATGCACTGGTTGATGGCTATGCGATGGAGCCAGGAGGAGACTTTGGCCTCGCCGCGAAACCCGCGCAGGTTGCGAAAGGCCGAAAGAAAGGTCTCCTGGGTCGCGTCGCGCGCCTCCTCCTCGCGCCCGAGCATGCCGAAGGCGAGCGCGAAGATACGGCGCTCCCAGCGGCGCACGATCTCGCCGAAAGCGTCCGCATCGCCAGCCAGGGCGCGCTCCACCATCTGCTCGTCGCTCGTAACCGTCTCCATTCTCTGCTCGGACGCCCTCTGGGGCCCCTGTTGCGGGCGCTCTCGCTCGTCCCGGTTCTGCGGCGCTCGTCAGGGGGCTCTGCTCCTCGCGCGCGGCCCTCTGCACTCAAACACTTAGACGCGCCGCCAGGTGTTTCGGTCTGTAAAAGTATCTCATAGAAACGGAGTTCAATCACGCCTTGCGCGGCTTCGCGGGGCGACCGCACACTCACTGTCATTCTTAACGCCTGCTCAGGATTAGCTTAACTATTTCAGCAGTTAAAAATGGGCCAAACCATTGACAGGCCCGTTTCCGGTTGCGTAGTATGAAAGGGAAGCTGGTTGCGCCCCGAAGAGGCGCTTCAAGTCCGGTCTGACAGATTTCTTCCATCCTGCCCCCCTCTCAACGGTTTTCATGTACGCGCATCACCTGACAGGCAAAAGAGTTTTACAGGATCGGTAATGCTAGGAGCTAACAGGCGCTTGCGCCTGCTCTACATAGTGCTGGGAGTGCTGCTGTTGGTCGGTCTCTTTCCACTGGGGCTGGCCGGGTGGCTGCTTTCCGAGCGGAGCGCCGACGCCTTGCGCTCCGTGGAGGGGCGCTACCAGGCGCAGCTCGTGCAGGACAAGGCGCGGCAGATAGAGCTGTACGGGCAGCGTTACCGCGACGTGGTGACGGGCCTGGCGCGCGCCTTTGAGCTGGCCGGCGGCGTCTCGATGATGGGCGAAGGCGGGGCGGACGCCCGCTTGCAAAAGACCTTGCAGGACGACCCGAATCTGATCGCGCTTTCAATTGAGCCTGTCTTGGGCGAGCCGCACAGGGCTTTTCAGCCCGACGTTATCAAGCGCGACGAAGTGGAAGAGAGAGTCGGCGAAGTCCTGGCGCGCATCACCGGGCGCGGCCTGGTCGTCTCTCGCCCGCACATCATACGCTCGGGGCAGGAGATGGCCCTGACCATCGCCGCGCCCGTGATGGGTGGCGTGAGCGGCGACGAAGTGGTCGCGGCCGTCGTTGCCGTCATCTCATTTCAGGAAGTCCTGGAAGCCGTTCAGCAGAAGTCCTCCAAGAGCGAGCGCGAAATGCTGGAGGCCGGGCTGCCGGTGGTTTTCGTCGTTGACAGGGAAGGGCGAGCCGTTGCTCACCCGGACGAGCGCGTGGCCTTCACCGAACGGCCCATGACAGACCTCAAGGTCGTGCAGGACTGGCAGGAGACAGGCTCTCAGGTTCAATCGGCGCTCGCACCCTTCACGGCCGAGCGCGACGGGCGCAGAGTCGAGATGCTCGGCTCTTATGCTACGGCCGAGCTTGACCGCGACTCGCGCCTCGGCGTGATAGCCATTCAGGACGAGCACGCGGCCCTGGCCTCTGTCGCAGACATGCGGCGACAGATTCTCTACATCAGTCTGCTGGCCGCTATCTTCGCTCTCCTCATAGGCTACTATTTCGCCAAGAAGCTGACGCAGCCCGTGCAGGAATTGGCGGCTGGCGCTCATCGCATCGCGAGCGGAGATTTCTCGCAGCGCATCAGCGTCAAGAGCCGCACGGAGCTGGGCGACCTCGGAACCTCCTTCAACCTGATGACCGATAAGATCGAGCGTTACATTGGCGACCTGCAACGCTCCGCAGACGAGAACCGCGAGCTGTTCCTCGGCTCAATCAAGGCTCTGGCGGCCGCCATCGACGGCAAAGACCCTTACACGCGCGGCCATTCCGAACGCGTCTCGCGCTTCTCGGTCGCCATCGCGCAAGGGCTAGACCTGCCCGACGACGAGATCGAAAAGATCAGGATCAGCGCCCTCTTGCATGACGTGGGCAAGATCGGCATTGACGACAAGGTCTTGAAGAAGCCCTCTGCGCTGACCGACGAAGAGTTCGAGATCATGAAGGAGCATCCGAAGAAGGGCTACAAGATCATGTCGCAGATACCTGCGATGAAAGAGTTCCTCCCAGGCATGTACATGCATCACGAGATGGTCAACGGCGGAGGCTATCCGCAGGGCTTGAAGGGCGACGAGATTCCGATGATGGCCCGCATAGTCTCTGTCGCAGACACCTTCGACGCGATGACGACCGACAGGCCCTACCAGCGCGCCATGAAGTTTGAAGACGCCGTCGAGCGCATCAAGGGCTTCGTCGGCACGCGCTACGATGAAAGAGTGGTGGCCTCGCTCGTCGCCGCCTGTGAATCGGGACAGATACGACCGGGCTCTGTGCGCCTCAAGCGAAAGCCGAAGGACGCAGGCAAAGAGATACCGGCCGCTCCGGTCGCCCCCGAGCAGGCTTCGACCTCTCCCGTCAACGCGTAGGCAGAGCCTCTATCCTTTCCTCTTAAAAATAGCTTTCAATAGCCTCGCGCCTGACCGGGTTGTTCTTATCGCGAGTCGGCGTGTATATTACCGCTCAAAGCAATCTTGGTTGAGTTAGGAGGAGTTGCGCGATGGTTGAAGACCAGGCTTACGGTCGTGCGTCAGAGCAGAAGGAGGAGGAACCGGCCGCCGAGCAGAGCCCGAGCGAGAAGCTGGAAGGCGACAAGACCGGCACGGGCTCTTTAGTACCCGGCGCTGAAAATCCCGACAGCGAAGAGATCAAGCAGGAGAAGAGCCCGAACACGGAATAACGTTATCACACCAGGAAAGAATCAAAGCAGAGGGCCCGAGAGAGTGCTTAATAAACTCTCTCTGTGCCCTCTGCTTTCGCTTTTGTCGTGCTCCGGCAGTTGCGCTTATAATCGAACGGTTACAAACAGCGGACGTAAATCGTAAAGGTATCAAGCTTAATTTATGGCATTCTGGAAACGTAAAAATAAAGATCGCTTCGTCACGCTCGGCTTGAATGAACCGTCGCCTGCGAGCCCTCCGGCCGATACGACTCTGCAAACACCGGCCGCTCCGGCGACAGACGAAAGACCTGCACAGTTGACTACGCCTCCGGCGCTCGAACCCGCGCCGACCGGCGCTGCGCCGACTCCGCCGCCCGCGCGCGAGACCTTCACAGTTACGGAGAGCCCACGCCAGACCTCTCAGCAAACAGGCGTGCGCTCGCAAGAGCCCGTCAAGCCCGCTGCGCGGCCTGCTGCGCCCGTGCCCTCGCGCTCTACTTTCACGACCTCCATTCTCGGCCTTGATCGTTCCATCGAAGAGTTGCAGGCAGAGGAAGCCGCGCTCGAACAGGAATTCAGCGCGCGCTTTCGTCGCGCGGTCGCGGCCACGCGCGAATCGCTCTCTGAAAAGATTGATACGGTCTTTCAGGGTCGCAAGCAGATCGACGCGGCGCTCCTGGACGAGCTGGAAGAGGCGCTCATCGCCGCAGACATCGGCGTGCCCACCACCTTGCACATCCTTGAGACCGTCAGGCGCGGCATAGCCCGCCAGCAGATCAACGACATCGCCGCGCTCAAGACGGCGATCAAGACGGAGCTGCTCTCCATACTTCAGGCGTCAGAGCGTCAGGGCGTGGTGAGCGAAGAGAGCGTGCCCGAAACCGTCTCGCCCTACGTGATGATGATCGTCGGCGTCAACGGCGTCGGCAAGACCACGACCATAGGCAAGCTGGCGCAGCGCATCAAGGCCGAAGGCAACGACGTGTTGATCTGTGCGGCAGATACTTTTCGCGCCGCCGCCTCAGACCAGTTGGCCATCTGGGCGGAGCGCACGGGCGTGCCCTTAATTCAACAGAAGCAGGGCACAGACCCGGCCGCTGTGCTCTTCGACTCGCTGAAGGCTGCCAAAGCGCGTGGCTCTGATGTCCTGATCGTCGATACGGCCGGGCGCTTGCACAACAAGTCTAACCTGATGGCCGAGCTGGAAAAGATGAAGCGCGTGGCGGGGCGCGAGGTCGAGGGCGCGCCGCACGAGACGCTCCTGGTCGTGGATGCCGTGACGGGCCAGAACGGGCTTGAGCAGGCACGACAATTCCTGAAGGTCGCGGGCGTCACCGGAATAGTTTTGACCAAGCTCGACGGCACGGCCAAGGGCGGCATTGCAGTCGCCATCGCCAAAGAGCTGAACCTGCCCATTCGCTACGCCGGAATCGGCGAGAAGGTGGACGATCTAGTAGTCTTCGACCCAGTGCAGTACGTCAACAGCCTGTTTGAATAAACTGCAATGATGAATCCCGAGTTGGATGAGCGCATGATGCGTCGCGCGCTTGAGCTGGCTGCGCGCGGGCGCGGGCAGGTCAGTCCGGGCCCGCTCGTCGGCTGCGTCCTCGTAGGCGACGGAGGAGAGATAATCGGAGAGGGCTTTTATCTCTACGAGGGTTTGAAGCATGCCGAGACGCTGGCGCTCGAAGAGGCCGGGGAGCGGGCAACGGGGGCGACCGCTTACGTCTCGCTTGAGCCGCACGCGCATTACGGAAGAACGCCGCCCTGCACCGATGCCCTCATCCAAGCACGCATCAAGCGCGTCGTCGCGCCCGTCGAAGACCCTAACCCGAAAGTCTCCGGCAAAGGATTCGACCACCTGCGCGCCGCAGGCTTGACGGTTGAGACGGGCCTCTTGGCCCAGGAGGCCGAGCGGCTCAACGAGAAATATTTTCATTTCATACGCCGCCAGAGACCCTTCGTCCATCTCAAGCTGGCCTGCTCGCTGGACGGGCGAATCGCCACGCGCACGGGCGACTCGCGCTGGATCACGGGCGAAGAGGCGCGCTCGCGCGTGCACCTGTTGCGTCACGAATACGATGCTATTCTGATCGGCTCGGGGACGGCCCTGGCCGACGACCCGTTGCTCACAGACCGCTCGGGCCTCGCGCGCCGCCTGCCCCTCGCGCGCATTGTCCTAGACCCGTCCTTGCGTCTCTCCGCCGACTCGCGCCTGGCCCAAACGGCGCGCGAAGCTCCCGTCATAGTCTTTACAGCAGAAGGCGCGGACGCTTCCCGCCTCGAAGCCCTCGGCGCGTGCGGCGTAGAGATTATCCGGGCGGCCGACGGGCGCGACGCCGGCAGCGTGCTCAGGGAGTTGGCCCATCGCTCTATCCAGAGCGTGCTGGTCGAAGGCGGCGCGAACGTGGCGGGCGCGTTCCTAGACGCGCACCTCGTAGATAAGGTGAGCTTCTTCATAGCGCCTCTCATCATCGGCGGCCGCGAGGCTCCTGCGGCCGTCGCCGGCATTGGCGCACGAAAGATCGCCGACGCCGCGCGCCTCCGCGAAGTCGAACTCATACAACGTGGGCCAGACATCGAAGTGACAGGCTATCCCGAAAGGGATGAGGGATGAATAAGAAAAGACAAAAGCTTTTACCTTCATCCCTCATCCCTCATCCCTCATCCCTTTCGTACATTCGTGCGAAGAAGAGCCTGGGACAGAATTTTCTCGCGGACGAGCGCGCGGTCGAGCGCATCGTGACTGCTGTGGGCCCACGCGCAGACGAGACGATCATAGAGATCGGGCCGGGGCGCGGGGCCTTGACTGCGCCTCTCCTGGAAAGGGCCGGACGGCTCGTCGCCGTAGAGCTTGATCGTGAGCTTGCGCCTCTGCTCCGCGAGCGGTTCAGGACGAGCGAGAACTTCCGGCTTGTCGAAGCCGATGCTTTAACAGCAGACCTCTGCGCCCTCATCGCGCCCCATGGGAGCGCGCGCGTCGTCGCCAATCTTCCTTATTACATCTCGACGGCCATCCTGCAACGCTTGATCGAGCAGCGCGCGTGTATCTCAGAGATGGTCTTGATGCTGCAACGCGAGGTGGTCGAGCGCATCACGGCAGAGGCGGGCGCGAGCGAGCGCGGCTTCCTCTCCGTGCTCGTCCAGGCTTACTGCTTGACGGAGACTCTCTTCGATGTCGCGCCCCATTCGTTTCGCCCCGTCCCGAAGGTTTGGAGCACAGTGCTTCGCCTGCGCGTGCTGCCGCGCGTCGCCGTGGAGGTCACGGACGAAGCGCTCTTCCGGCAATTGGTGGCGACGGGCTTCGCGCAGAGGCGCAAGACCATGCTCAATAACCTGCGCAGCGCCCCCGACGCTTTGCGCTCGCGCATCTGCGGGGCCGGCGGCGCAAAGCACCTGTTGGAAGCGGCGGGGATTGCGCCCGCGCGTCGCGCCGAGACTTTGACGTTGGAGGAATGGGCCCGGCTGGCGCGCGAGATAGAAGCAGCGCCGCAGCACGCCCTTTAAGCTACATTCTTTCGCCCCTCGCGCGGCTTCTGTTATACTGATCTGCTAAATTCCGTCCGGCAGAAGCGATTGGGAAAGAGGTTCTTTGGCCGGGCTCTGTAGGAGAGTAGAGTAAAGAGTAAAGTGGGAAATGTTTTAGAGATCATCCCGCTCGGCGGCATCGGCGAGTTCGGGATGAATTGTATGGCCGTACGCTACGAGGATGAGATGATTATCCTCGACGCCGGCATGGGTTTTCCGGAAGAGAGCGCGTACGGCGTGGACGTGTCCGTGCCCGACTTCGATTTTCTGGAAGAGTATCGAGACCAGATCACGGCCATCATCCTGACACACGGGCACGAAGACCATCTGGGCGCGCTTCCCTATATCCTCAAAAAATTCAACGTCCCAGTCTACGCCTCGCACTTCACAATGGGCCTGGCCGAGAGCAAGCTGGACGAGCATGACCTGCTCGGGGATGTCCTGATTCACCGGGTCGAGCCGCGCGACGTGGTCGAGGTGGGCCCATTCAAGATAGAGTTCATACGCGTCTCGCACTCGCTGGTTGACTGCTTCTCGCTGGCGATCACGACGCCCGTCGGGACGATCATTCACACGGGCGATTACAAGGTTGACGAGACGCCCGTCATCGGCGAGCCGATTGATTTGAGGTCACTGCGTCGCTACGGTCAGGAGGGCGTGCTCGCTCTGCTCTCGGATTCGACAAATGCGACCGTGCCCGGAAGAACGCCTTCGGAGCGCGCCGTGATCCCGGCCTTTGAAGAGATTTTCGCCGAAGCCACGGGGCGCATCGTCGTCGCCGCCTTCGCCTCCTCAATCCATCGCTTGCAGATCGTCCTCGACGTTGCGCAGCAGTACGGCCGAAAGGTCTGCGTGCTCGGCCGCTCCATGCAGAAGAACGTCGAGATCGCCGACCGCCTCAACTACCTGGATATTCCCGACGGCTTGATCGTCTCCTTGAACGAGACGAAGCACATGCGAGACGACGAGATAGTCTTTCTCGTCACCGGCTCGCAAGGTGAGCCTAGAGCCGCGCTCTCGCAGATGGCGACGCAAAGCTACAAGGGCTTGACGATAGAGGAAGGCGACACGGTTGTGCTTTCGGCGCGCATCATTCCGGGCAACGAGCGTGCCATCTCGCGCCTGATCGGCTGTATCTACAAGCGCGGCGCAAACATCATCGAGGAGAAGCGCCGCCTGATTCACGTCAGCGGTCATGCTTCGCAGGAAGACATCAGGATTATGACCGAGGCCGTGAGGCCCAAGTTCGTCGTCCCGATTCACGGCGAATACCGCATGCTCTTTCGCCATAAAGAGTTCGTCCGAAATCACCTCGGCTACCCGGAAGAGAACATTATCCTGATCGAGAACGGCGACGTGCTTGAACTGGACGGCGAGCGCGCCGCGGTCGTTGACAAGCGCGACGTGGGCCGCACCTTCATTGACGAGTCCGGCTTTGAAGAGATTGATCGCGAGACTGTGCGCGAGCGCAAGCAGATCGCCTACGACGGCGTCGTCACCCTCGTCGTGACGCTCAACGAGGAGACGGGCGAGCTGGAAGCGCCGCCCGAAATCGTCGCGCGCGGCGTGATCGGGCTCGAAGGCTCGAACGGCTATCACAAAGAGGCCCAGCGCATCGTCGCCGAAGCCGTGTCGAGCGCGACGGCCGCCGAGCGCCAGGACATGAGCCTGCTCAAGGAGCGCATCCGGCTCGATGTCAAACGCTTCCTACAGAAGCAGACCGGCGCGAAGCCAGTCATCATGCCGGTTCTGGTGCAGGTCTGACGAGCGCCCTGCCGTCGGGCCCACCGGAGCGGGCGGCTCGGTTTTGGACGGATGGAAAAGGCTGGCACGCTACACGACGGGGAAGTGGCTGAGTTGCTGCGCAAGACCAGGGTGGAGGTCGCGCCCGCGACCTATTTTCTGATCGGGTTGCGCCACGCCGACTGGGCCCACCTGCTTGAGAACCCTGAGCTGAGCCCGCGCGGCGACGCGCCCTTCATGCTCCTGCGCGACGAGTACGAAGTGACGCTCCTGCTGGACGAGTCGGACTGGCGCGCTATGCGACACGCCGCACGCGATGCGCGCATCGAGGGCGGCTTTCGCTTAGTGACGCTCAACCTTGAGCTGGAATGGACGGTCGTCGGCTACCTGGCGCGCATCACGGCCCTGCTGGCCGAAGCCGGGATAAGCTGCGGCGCGCTCTCGGCCTTCTCGCGCGATCACCTTCTCATCAAGCAAGACGATCTGGGCGCGGCCCTCAGAGTGCTCGGGCCCCACGTGGCCGAGCTATGTTGAGCGGGGCGATCAGCCGTCAGCCATCAGCAGTCGGCTAAACCTCAATGGCTTTTTATGCGCGTTGACTGGCGAGAAAGAGTAGTCCTGATTACGGGCGCATCGAGCGGCATCGGGCGGACGCTGGCCGTAGAACTGGGCGGTCGCGGCGCGAAGCTGGGGCTGTTGGCCCGCCGCGCCGATGTGCTCGAAAGTATTGCGGGAGAAGTCGAAAAGGCCGGAGGTCGTGCTCTGGCGCTTCCGGCAGATGTTCGTGACGCGGCGGCCGTGCGCTCTATGGCCGAACGTTTGCGCGCAGAGTTTGGGCCCATAGACGTGCTCATCGCCAACGCTGGAATAGGCGCGACGACTCATGCGCAGGAGCTTCGGGCCGAAGAGGTGGCGGAGGTCATCCAAATCAACCTGCTCGGCGCGGTCAATAGCGTGGTGGCGGTCATCCCCGAAATGGTCGCGCGGGGAAGCGGGCAGCTTGTGGCCATCTCGTCGCTCGCGGCCTACCGAGGCTTGCCGAAATCGAGCGCCTACTGCGCGAGCAAGGCTGCGCTCTCGGCCTTCTTCGAGAGCCTGCGCCTGGACTTGCGCGCGACGGGCGTAGACGTGACGATCATTCATCCCGGTTTCATCAAGACTCCTCTGACCGCAGACCGTCACGCGAAGATGCCTTACCTGATGGAGCTTGAAGATGCCACGCGCAAGATCGTGCGCGCCATCGAAGCGCGGAAAAAGTCTTACGCCTTTCCCTGGCAGCTTGCCAGCATCGTGCGCCTGGGGCTGCTCCTGCCCATCCCCTTATATGATCGCATAGCCCTGCGCAACTCATTTCGCGAGTAAACCGACATGTCCATTCTCCAAGCCATCATCTTAGGCATCGTTCAGGGGCTCACGGAATTTATTCCGATCAGCTCCACGGCCCATTTGATCTTCGCCAGCCGCGCGCTCGGCCTCTACGACGGCGTAGAGCAGACCCTTCGCGCCGAGCGCACCACAGCCACCATCGCCGTCATACAGCTCGGCACGCTCTTGGCCGTCCTGATCTATTTCGCGCGCGACATCTGGACGATCTCTTTCGCTTTCGTACGCGACCACCTGGCGCTCGTGCGCGGCAGGAGGAGCGAGGAGGCGATGGAGATGACCCTGGTGGGGAAGCGGCAGACGCGCCTGTCGCAGGAAGCCTGGCTCGGCTGGCTGGTCATCATCGGCTCGATCCCGATTGGAACCATCGGCCTCCTGCTGAAGAAGCTGATCGAAGGGCCGTTCACCAAAAACCTCTGGATCATCGCGACTATGATGATCTTGGTGGCGGTGGGCCTGGGCGTGGCGGAGCTGGTCGGGAGGCGCAAGCGAGGGATGGAAGATTTGGGCGTGCGGGATGCGCTGGCCGTGGGCGGCGCGCAGGTGCTTGCGCTGCTGCCCGGTGCGAGCCGGTCGGGCTCGACCATCATGGGCGGCCTCTTCGCCGGAGAGACGCGCGAGACGGCCGCGCGCTTCTCCTTCCTGCTCTCCATCCCGGCCATCGCCGCCAGCGGCCTGCTTGAGCTGAAGGAAGCTTTGGAGAAGCTGCCCTCGGACAGCTACGGCTCGCTCGTCGTTGCGACCATCGTTTCGGGCCTCGTCGGTTATGCTTCGATCTGGTTCTTGCTGCGATTCCTTCGCACGCATTCTACGGCCATCTTCATAGGCTATCGCATGGTCGTCGGCGTGGCGATTCTGGCGCTGCTGCTGACGGGCGTCATCAACGCCACGGGCACGGGCGCGAGCGGGCCTTCCGAGACTTCCGCGCCGTCAGCGCCGACGCAAACCTTGCCTAACGTTGCTGCGCCGACGCCCGGCTCCGACACTGGCACTAACAATCGGCGGCAAAATTCGGTAAACTCATCTCGCCCCACCTCCCGCAGAGCAAGGAGTTGGAATGAAAATAGATAGAAGGGGCAAGTTATGAGTAACGATACGAATCGCGAGGGGCAGGCGCAGGCACAGCGCCCGCGCAGCCCTCGCGTGCCCGTGGATTTCACCGTCGAGCTTGAGGGGCGCACGCGGGGCGGCGAGCCTTTTCACGTGCAGGCCGAAGCCGTCAAAGTCAGCCGTGGCGGGGCCACGCTCATCACCGACGCAGCCGTCGAACTCGGCACAGTTGTACGCCTCACGCCGCCATTCGGACGCTCCATAGACGCCGAGGTCAACGGCGTCTGGACGGAAGACGCGGACGGCCGCCAGCGCATCGGCGTCAAGCTGCTTGACGCCAACGGCTGGTTTGCCGAGTAAGTTCCAAGAATGACGACAAACGCCAAACGCTGGAGCCTGCGCGCTGGGGGCGCGCACCCCGCGCAGGCTCTTGCCCGCTCGCTCGGCGTCTCGGAGATAGTCGCCCGCCTGCTCATCTCGCGCGGCCACACGGACGAAGCTCGGGCGCGTCGTTTTCTCTATCCGTCACACGACCAGCTCAACGACCCGCTGCTGATGCGCGACATGCGCAAGGCCGTGGAGCGTGTGCTGCGCGCAGTCGAGCGGGGCGAGAGGATTCTGGTCTACGGCGATTACGACGTGGACGGAACTACGGGGACAGTTGTCTTGCGCAAGGCCCTTCACCTGTTGGGCGCGCAAACGGGCTATCACGTCCCGCACCGTTTCACGGAAGGCTACGGCATTCAGCAGGAGGCGCTCGAAAGGGCGAGGGCCGAAGGCTACGGGCTGGTCGTGAGCGTCGATTGCGGCATACGCGCGCACGAGCCGCTGCTGTGGGCCCGCGAGCACGGCCTCGACGTGATCGTCACAGACCATCACCTGCCGGACGCAGGCGAGGGCGCTCCTCCGGCTTACGCCGTCCTCAATCCTAACCAGCATGGCTGTGATTATCCGGACAAAAATCTGGCGGGCGTGGGCGTGGCCTTCAAGTTGGCCCACGCGCTCTTGCGCGAGCGCGGGCGCGAGTCCCTCGTCGCCGGGTTCCTGAAGATGGTCGCCATCGGGACGGTCGCAGATGTCGCGCCGCTGACGGGCGAAAACAGGACTATCGTCGCGCTCGGGTTGGCAGATTTGCCGAAGGCTACGAATCCGGGTCTCCGCGCTTTGATGGAGGTCGCAGGGTTTACGACGGGGCGCGAGATGACTGCCTTCGACCTTGGCTTTCGTATTGGCCCAAGGATCAACGCTGCGGGCCGCATGGAGGCTGCGCGCCGTATAGTCGAGCTGTTCGAGGCGACGGAGATGGAAGAGGCGCGACGCCTCGCCGCTCACCTCGACGACTTGAACCGCCAGCGCCAGACCGTGCAGGCCGAGATCACCAGGCACGCCCTCGCGGCTCTGTCCGTCGTGGGCGACGGCGCGCCCGGCCACGTCGCAGTGGTCGCGGGCGACGGCTGGCATAGGGGCGTGATCGGGATTGCCGCTTCTAAGGTCTCGGAAAGAATCAACCGCCCGTGCATAGTCATCTCGCTGGAAGATGACCTCGGCCACGGCTCTGCGCGCAGCATAGAAGCCTATCACCTGCTCGACGGGCTCGCCTCTTGCTCAGACCTCTTCGAGAAGTTCGGCGGCCATTCACACGCAGCCGGCCTGACGATCAGGCGTGACCGCATAGAGGAGCTGCGCCGCCGCTTGAACGATCATGCCGCCGGGTGTTTGAGCGACGAAGACCTCCTGCCCGTGCTTCAAATAGACGCCGAGCTGCCGCCGAGCGCCCTCTCGCTCTCGCTCACCGAAGAGCTGAAGAGGCTTGAGCCTTATGGTGCGGCCAATCCACGCCCGGTCTTTATGACGCGCGACATGCACCTCAGCGCCGAGCCACGCGTCATTAAAGAGCGCCATTTAAAACTGCGGGTCACGTGTGCCGACGGCCGCACACACGACGCCATCTGGTGGAACGGCGTAGAGGAAACGCGCGGGCGAACGCCACAGGCACATGACCGCATCGAACTGGCTTACACCGTCGAGCCAAATACCTGGCAAGGCGTCACACGCTTGCAACTCTGTGTGCAGGACATGAGAAAGAAGTGATGAGTGACAAGTGACGAGTGATAAACAGGAAGGCTTTTAACTCGCCACTTGTCACTCGTCACTTGTCACTGTAGTTATGCAGGAGATCAGACGAAAGAAAGCGATTGCTGTGGACTGGCGCGCGCGCCTGCCCTGGGTGACGCGCGTGCTGGCGCTGTCCGTGATCGTCGCGGGCATTATCTTCGTCGCCATCTCTTACTATCGCTCGCGTAATAACAAGCCCTTCGTGATGATTCCGGGCGCGCCCGAGCTGTCCAAGCAGGTGACGAGCGTCGTCGAAGGTTACGAGCGCAGAGTCACTGAGGGAGACCGCCTGCGCATGCTCTTGCGCGCGGCGCGCGACATCACCTACGCGGACAATCATCACGAGCTTGAAGACGTGCATCTGGAAGTCTACCCGCCCGACGGCGCGAAGCCTGACCAGATTACCGCGCGTCGCTCGATCTATGATCCCGAAAAAGGGTTTGTCTCCTTCGCGGGCGATGTCAACGTCGAGACGCGCGATAACCTGAAGGCCAGGACTGAGGTCTTCATCTACAACCAGAAGGCAGAGACGGCCGAGACAGACCAGCCCATCACGTTCACTCGCGAGAACGTTTCGGGGCAGGCGACGGGCGCTTTCCTGGATGCGAAGAATAAGCGGCTTGAGCTGCGGGCGAGCGTCGAAATCACCGTCGCGCCGGAACAGAAGCCCGGAGCCCCTGCCAGCAGGCGCGCGCGTCCCGTCCTGATTCGCGCCTCGCACGCCTCTTTCGATCAGGCCCGCCTCCATCTCTCTTTCACGGGCGGCGCAACGGCCGAGCAGGAGCGCGACGTGATGAGCGGCGACAATCTGTCTGCCACTCTCAACCAGGAGAAGCGGCTTCAGAAGGTAGAAGCGCGCGGCAACTCTTACCTGCGCTCGATGACCGAGGGGCGCACAGTGGAAGTTCACGCCGCCGAGATGGATTTCTTTCTCGACAAAGACCAGCAGCTTGAGCGCGCCGTCGCCACGCGCGACATCAGGACGCAGAGTCTCGACGCAGATTCCGAGATGCAGTTGACGGGGGCCCACCTGCTCGAAGTCAATTTCGTGGCCCAGGGCGAGCGCAGTCTCTTGAAAGAGATGCGCACCGAAGGGCGCTCGGTCTTGACCCTCGCCGCGCCCAGGTCGCGGCAGAGCGACCCGCGCGCCGCCAACAAACGACTCACGGCAGATACGGTCAAGCTCAACTGGCGCGTGACGGGCCGCGACCTGGAACGCGCCGAGGCCGTCGGCAACGCCGAGCTTTTCATAGAGCCCGTGCAGAAGACTGCGACGGCAGATCGCAAGACCCTGACGGCCTCGCGTTTCGACTGTGAGTTTTACGAGGCCGGAAACCTGGCGCGCGCCTTCACCGCGAGCGGAGATTCCAGGGTCGTCATCGAGCCACTGCAACCGACGGAGCAGAGGGCCCAGCGCACTATCACGTCGCAGAAGATGACGGCCACTTTCGTCCGCGAGACGCAGGACATAGACCGCCTCGACGCGCAGACGGACGCCAAATTCAACGAGCTTGACCGCCAGGGGCGCGCAGACAACGCCTCTTATACTGCCTCGGACGAGACGGTGCGTCTGCGCGGCGGCGAGCCTACGGTCTGGGACTCGCGCGCACGCACCAAGGCCACAGAGATCGACACGGACACGCGCAACGACATCTCTTATAGCCGCGGGAAGACGGCGACGACCTACTACAGCCAGGAACAGACCGGCGGCGCGACGCCTTTCTCGAAGGTCAAGAGCCCTGTCTACATCGTCTCGGAGCGCGCCGAGTTTCGCCACGTCGAAGGCATAGCCGTCTACACTGGCGCGGCGCGCGCCTGGCAGGACGACAACTTCGTGCGCGCAGATCGGCTGACGCTCTATCGCGAGACGAAGCGCATGGACGGCGACGGCCACGTGCAGAGCGTGCTCTACCAGGCGCGCACCAGAGGCCAGAATGGTGCTGCGAGCGAAGTCGTGCCGGCTTTTGCCACCGCAGAGCGGATGTTTTATTCGGAGACCGACCGCCTGCTTCATTACGAAGGCAGCGTGGACATCAAACAGGGCACAGACCGCATCACGGGCGGAGTGGCAGATGTCTACCTCCTGAAAGAGACGAACGAAGTGGAGCGCACGGTCGCGCAGCGCAACGTGGTGCTGACGCAGCCGGGCAGGCGCGGCACGGGCGAGTGGGCCCAATACACCGCCGCAGACGAGACGGTTATCCTCAAAGGCAACCCCGCGCGCGTAGAGGACGCGCAGGAAGGGACTACGGAAGGGGGTCGTTTGACTGTCTATCTACGCGATAGTAGAGTGATCGCAGATGATACCAGAGGAGCACAATCGCCCGGCCGAGTGCGTTCGACGCACAAGATAAGAAAGCAGTGACGAGTGACGAGTGACAAGTGACAAGCTCTGAAGAAAAGCTTTTCTCTCGTCACTCGTCACTCGTCACTTGTCACTGATTTTATGGGGATGAGGACGGAAGAACTGGCTGTTGACGAGCGAAGCGAGGCGGGCGAAAGCGTCGCCGGCCAGAGGCTCGCTCGTGCGGTGGAGAAGATTCCTTCAACGTCAGCTTTGATGGCGCTCAACCTACAGAAGTCCTACGGGCGGCGGCGCGTCGTCGATAACGTTAACCTGCATGTCGAGCCGGGCGAGGTGGTGGGCCTGCTCGGGGCCAACGGCGCGGGCAAGACCACGACCTTCTACATGCTCATCGGGCTTGAGCAGGCAGATCGCGGCTTGATTCGGCTGGGCGAGCGCGACATCACACGGCTTCCGATGTATCTAAGGGCGCGGCTCGGCGTCGGCTACCTGCCGCAGGAGCCTTCGGTCTTTCGGCGCATGACGGCGGCGCAGAATATCCTGGCCGTGCTCGAAACCCTGGGCTTGAGAAGGCGCGAACGCTTCAAGCGCCTGGAAGAGCTGCTCGAAGAGTTCGGCATCGCGCACGTGCGCAATACGCGTGGAGACGCGCTCTCGGGCGGCGAGCGCCGGAGGACAGAGATCGCACGCGCTCTGGCCACCGAGCCGCAGTTCATCCTCCTGGACGAGCCCTTTGCCGGCATCGACCCGAAAGCCGTCGATGATATTCAGAACATGATTCTTTACCTGCGCGGTCGTGGCATTGGTATACTCATCACGGATCATAACGTGCGCGAGACGCTGGGAGTGACGGATCGCGCCTATATCATGGCCGAGGGGCGCATCTTCCGAACCGGCGCGCCGCAGGAGTTGACCGAAGACCCGGAAGTGCGCAGGCTCTACCTCGGCGAGAAATTCAGGCTCTAGGAAAGATGGCGGCGACGGGCCCACGGGTGCTTCGGTGAAAGGGCGCTTGACATTTCCCGGCATGATCCGGTGAGCCCTGCTCTCTTGATTCCACAAAATTTTTTCGTCAAACTGATTACTGGTTACTGACTATGGATTAGTTTTTCAGTTATAATCTCTCCCGTGCTCATCTAGAGCTGATTCAAAAAACATTAGAGGCGAAACTATAGAGGGAAGTCCGTCAAGCAGGTATGTCCGTTAAGCTCACAACCAGTCTTTCGCAGCGACTCGTCCTGACGCCGCAGTTACGCCAGCGCATAGAGATGTTGCAGATGACTTCGCTTGAACTGAGCGATCTGATTCAGCAGCAGCTTTTAGAGAACCCTGTGCTGGAAGAAGTGGCGTCCCATGAAGAGACGCAAGAGCTGGCCGAGAAAATCCTGGATCAACTGGCGAGCGGTGACCCGGCTTCGGGCTTCGACGCTGCGGCAGCGGAGCCTGCGGGCAGCGACCTCAACGGCTCTTCCGCTAACGGCGCGGGCGAGGCGGATGACCTGGGCCTTTACGGCGAGGCTCACGCCGCCGAGGGCGTCGAAAGCGGCGCGAGCGTAGAAGCCGGTGAAGAGGCGGGCGCGGAGGAGGCTGCGCGCGACCCCTTCGAAGAGATAGATTTCGGACGCGAGTTTCAGGACTACCTAGACCCAGGCTACAAGACGCAGGAGTTCGAGTACAAGGAAGATACGCCGACCTTCGAGCAGTTTTTGACGCGCCCGCCCTCGCTCTTCGAGCATCTCGAATGGCAACTGCATATGAGCCCGATTGAGGGCCCTGTGTGCGACGCCGCCGTCTGCGTGATCGGGAACCTCGACAGCGACGGGCGTCTGAACGCGACCAACGAAGAGGTCGCGGCGATGGGCCCTTGGCCTGTGGAGGTGGTCGAAGAGGCGCGACAGGCCGTAATGCGTTTGGAGCCCGTCGGCTGCGGCGCACGCGACGTGCGCGAATGCCTGCTCGTCCAACTGGAAGCGCGCGGCGAAAGCGACCGTCTGGCAGCAAGGCTCATCGGCGAACACCTGAACGACCTTCAGCAGCACAAGCTGCCGAACCTCTCCAAGCAGATCGGCGTCGATGTCGAGACGCTGCTCGCAGAGCTTCAGATAATCCGCACGCTCGACCCGTATCCGGGCCGCCGCTACTCTTCGGATGAACCCGTACTGATTACGCCGGAAATCTACATCGAGAAGCTTGACGAGCTGGACACGGACGACGAGCTGGGCGGCTACGTCATCTATTTTGCAGACGACGGGAGCCCGCGCCTGCGCATCAGCCAGAACTACCAGCAGATGCTCGGGCAGCAGACCACCACCAAAGAGACGCGCGATTTTATCCGCGACAAGATACGCTCGGCCGTAGACCTGCTCAGAAACATAGAGCACCGTCGGCAGACCATCTACAAGGTGGTCGAATCGATAGTCAGACGCCAGCGCGAGTTTCTGGACAAAGGCGTGCAGTACATCAAGCCGATGATGCTCAAAGACATCGCCGAAGACATCGGGATGCACCTGTCAACGGTCTCGCGCGTCGTCAATCGCAAGTACGCGCACACGCCGCAGGGCGTCATAGAGCTGCGCCGCTTCTTCACCGAAGGCATGATGAACGAGGAGGGCGAAGAGGTCTCGACGCGTATCATCAAGCTGCGGATCAAGAAGCTGATCGAGGAAGAGGATTCGCACAACCCCGTAACGGACGATCAGGTCGTCAAGATTTTGACCAAGGAAGGCATCAAGCTGTCGCGCCGCACGGTGGCGAAGTATCGCGACCAGATGCAGATTCCGGGCTCGCGCGAGCGCCGCGCCGTCACTTGAGAAGCCGAAGCAGCGCGCGCTCGCGGAAAAAAGTTTAGCTTTCGTCAGTTAGATTAATCATCAGCATACGCTTGGGGCGGAAGTGTCCTCGCCACTTGCGGCCCCCTGTGCTGAAATATGCGAGGAGGGCAGATGGAAATTGAATACACCGGCCGTCACGTCGAAGTGACGCCGACGCTGCGGGCCCACGTCGAAGATCATTTCCAGAAGATCGAACACATTTTTAACGACTCGACGGCGCGCGCCCACGTCATCATAGATGTCGAGAAGAATCGCCAGATCGGAGAGATACTCGTCCACTGGCGCGAGCACACCCTGACGGCCAGGGACACCAACGCCGACATGTACCAGGCTTTGACGCGCGCCATTGCGAAGATCGAGAAGCAGGCGCTCAAGCTCAAGAAGAAGATCATTGACGGGAAGCAACGGGCGAAGCCCACTTCGGTCGTCGCGCCGCAGCCGGACGGCGACGTGCTTGAGGCCAGCCCGCGCCCGCCGCGCATCATCGCCGCGCGCCGCTACGTCGTCAAACCGATGACGGCCGAGGAGGCTGCGCTCAGGCTTTCCGGCGAGGACGACCAGTTCGTAGTCTTTCGCGACGCGGACACGAATCGCGTCGGCGTGCTCTACAAACGGCGCGACGGCAACTACGGTTTGATCGAACCATAAAAAGCAAGGATGAAGGCGGAAGGATGAAAGAAAGGCTCAAAGCAGTTTGTCTTTCATTCATCCTTCGTCCTTATTTTGAAGGAGAGTCCCCCCATGCTTAAGAAGTTCCTGGCCGTCGCGCTGGCCGTCTGCTTTCTCGCCGCCACACCCGCCTCCTCCTCCACGCAATACGGCGTTGACAAGAACCACTCGACCGTCGGGTTCGCGATTCCGATTCTCGGCGGGCTCTCGAAGGTGAGGGGCAAGTTCACGGATTTCGACGTGCAGATCACTTACGACGAAGCCGACATCACCAAGTCCTCAGTCAACGCGGCCGTTAAGGCGGCAAGCATTGACACAGGCATTGAGAACCGCGACAAGCATCTGCGGACGGCAGACTTTTTCGACGTGGAGAAGTACCCCGACATTACCTTTCAGAGTAAGCGCGTCGAGAAGAAGGGGAAGGAGCTTATCGCCTACGGGACTTTCACTATGCACGGCGTCTCCAAAGAGATCGCGTTGCCCGTTACGATCACCGGGAAATATAAAAACCCTAAAGACGCGGACGAGACCATCGGATTTTCTGTCAACCTCACTCTTAATCGTCAGGATTACGGCATCACCTGGCATCACAAAGATATTCCGAACTTTGTCGGCGACGAAGTTCAAATCGAGCTTAACCTGATAACCAGGGCGATGAAAAAAGTAAGCACGTAAGTTGTCAGCCGTGCATCGTCGGGGTCGTGGCCCTGGCGATTCACGCCTGCCCCGTGCTTTACGATTTACGACTGGCGGTCTAGGATTGACCTGTTATGCGCAAGGATGGCAGCGCCAAGAGCGATCAACCGGCGCTCACGGTCAGCGAGTTTCTCGCGCACGCTCCGCCCGCTCTTCAGTTGAGCGTCGTGGCCGGGGCCGCAGGCGCTCAAGAGAGACGCCTGAGCGTTGCGCGCGTCCAAAAGCTCGGGCTGGCCCTGACAGGCTTCCCGCGTGCCATCCACCCGGGCCGCTTGCAGATCGCCGGCCAGGGCGAAATCTGGTATCTCAACCAGTTGGAGCCTGAGCGTCGGCAGGCGGCGATAGAAAATCTCTCGCTCCGAGACATCTCCTGCCTGCTCGTGACGAAAAATCTTGAGCCGCCTGCGGAATTGATCGCGGCCGCCGAAGGCGCGCACCTGCCCCTGCTTAAAACTCCGCTTCCGAGCACCAGCGCCACCAATCTTCTGAACGATTATCTTCAGGAGATGCTTGCGCCCCTGGCTGTGCGCCACGGCGTCCTGCTAGACCTTTACGGAGTCGGCGTCCTGCTCGAAGGAGCTTCCGGGATTGGGAAATCCGAGTGCGCGCTCGACCTGGTGGCGCGCGGGCATCGCCTGGTTTCGGACGACGTGGTCGAAGTCCGGCGCATCGGCCCTGACCGATTGATCGGCTCAGCGCCGGAACTGCTGCAAGCTCATCTTGAAATTCGCGGCCTCGGCATTCTCAACATCCGCGACCTGTTCGGCGTCTCCGCGATCAGCTCGTCCAAGACCGTTGACCTCTGCATCAGGTTCGAGCGGTGGGAGAATTGTCTCGAAGTTGATCGTTTGGGGATAGACGTGCAGGCCGTGGAAATCCTGGGCGTCCAGCTCCCGCAGGTCTTGATCCCTGTGAGCCCAGGCCGTAATCTTTCAACGCTGGTCGAGACGGCCGTGCGTGTTCAGTTGTTGAGGCTGCGCGGCTACAACGCGGCGCAGGATTTCGTAGAGCAGCACGCGCGTCTGCTGCGTGCGGAAGAGGAGCGGGCCGAAGAGCCGAATGACGAGGCGCTCTCGGCCGCGAGAGGGACGGCACGGGGAAGCGCCACGGTTAGGGAAGACGGCGCGGGCCGAGATGGTGAATAAGAAAGAGCAGGGGACGAGCGGCAATGCGCCGGACATAGTCATCATTACGGGCCTCAGCGGCTCGGGTATGTCATCGGCCACCAACGCCTTTGAAGACCTGGGATATTTCTGCGTGGATAATTTGCCGATCACGCTGCTGCCCACCTTCGCCCGGCTCGTCGAGAAGGGCCAGGACGATCACGCCTCCATCGAGCGTGCGGCGCTCGTCATCAACATCCGCGAGGGCCACTTCCTCTCCGAGTTCGACTCTAAGCTCAAGGCCCTGCGCGAGCGCGGCCTACAGGTCTTCATCCTTTTTCTGGAAGCCTCGGACGAAGTGCTTCAGCGTCGTTTCAGCGAGACGCGCCGCCCGCACCCGGCCGACTCGGGCGACGGCCTGATGGAGGCGATTCGCAACGAGCGCGTAGCGATGGAGGGCATTCGCTCACACGCCGATTACATCATAGACACTTCCGAGCATACCGTTCACACGCTGCGCTCGCTCCTGGTCGAGCGTTTCAGCCCCGATACGCAAGGCACGCCGATGCGCGTTCAGGTCTTGAGCTTCGGCCACAAGTACGGCAACCCGCGCGACATGGAATTGATGTTCGACGTGCGCCACCTGCCCAATCCGCATTTCGTCCCCGACTTGCGCGAGCTTTCGGGCCATGACCGCCGCGTGGTTCAATACCTGAAGTCCAAGCCGGAGGTCGAAGAGACGATCTCGCGCTTCGTAGAGCTGTTGGATTATCTCTTGCCGCTCTACAAGCGCGAGGGCAAGTCTTACGTGACGGTCGGCATAGGCTGCACGGGGGGCCGCCATCGCTCCGTGATGGTCGCCAACTCGATAGCCCGCCGCCTGCGCCGCTCAGGCTTCAACGCCCAGGCCACTCATCGTGACGTGGGCCGCGTCCGGCGACGCCCACGAAAGGAGAAATAATTGACGGAGAATCCTGATAAGAAAGAGACTGCACGCGGGGCAGCGCGCCGGCTGGTCGCGGGCGTGATCGTCACGCACGGCCACCTGGCCAACGAGCTGCTGGCGGCGGCGGAGATGATTATCGGCGCGGTCTCGCACATCACTTCCGTCTCAATCGGGTGGCACGACGACGTTGATGCCGCGCACGCAGAGGTCGAGCGCGCCATCCGCCAGGTCTCGCAGGAGCGCGGCGTGCTGCTCCTGACGGACATGTTCGGAGGCACGCCGACCAACATCGCTTCCATGTTCCTCTCGGAAGGCGAAGTCGAAGTCGTGACGGGCGTCAACCTGCCGATGGTCATCAAGCTGGCGAGCCAGTCTGAAGAAGAGTCGCTCGCGGACGTTGCGCGCCGCGTGCGCGATCAGGGGCGCGAGGGAATCTATCTGGCGGGCGAGCTGCTCGCGCCGCAGAAGAAGAGTTAAATGGTCGAACGCCGTGTCCTCATCATCAATCGTCTGGGGCTGCACGCGCGCGCCGCAGCCCAGCTTGTCAGGATGGCCAACTCCTACCAGTCCATGCTGCGCCTTGAGCGCCTTGATGGTAGCGCGTCGGCCGATGCAAAATCTATCCTGAGCGTGCTGATGCTGGCGGCCGCGCGCGGCACAGAACTGAGGCTCGCGGCAGAGGGCGCTGACGAGCGTGAGGCCATCGGCGCGCTCTGCGAGTTGTTCGCCTGCGGTTTCGGAGAGACGGAAGTATGAGAGAGCGCGTCCGGACAGTGGCGAAGAAGGAGGAACGCTGGCGCGGCCTGAGCGTCTCGGACGGCGTCGTGGTGGGCCGCGTCTTGCGCATTCACACGGGCACGCGCCAGATATATCGCACGTCTCTCGACGAAGCGGATGTCGCGCGCGAGACCAGGCGCTTTCGCGCCGCCGTCAGGTTGGCCCGCCGCCAGTTGCTCGCCGTCAAGGCGCGCGCCGAGCGCGAGCTTGGCCCCGATCATGCGTATATCTTCGACGCGCATCTACTGATGCTCGAAGACCGCAAGCTGCTCGACGAAGTAGAGGATTACATACGGCGCGAGAGGGCCAACGCCGAATGGGCCATCAAGGTCGCCTCAGACCGCCTGCTCGCCGTCTACAGCGAGATCAAGGACGATTACCTGCGCGAGCGCGGCTCCGACATAGAAGACGTGGCCCAACGCCTGCTCGTAGCCCTGAGCGGCGAGCGCCCAGTCAGTCGCCAACTCACGCAAGAGTCTGTCATCGTCGCCGAAGACCTCCTGCCTTCGGCAATGGCCGAGCTTGACCTGACGAACGCGCGCGCCATCGCCACGGACGGCGGCGGGTGGACATCGCACATGGCGATCATCGCGCGCGGCCTGGGGATTCCGGCCGTCGTCGGCCTGCGCGACCTCTACCGCCGCGCGCGCACAGGCGATGAGATTATCGTGGACGCGCTGAGCGGCGAGATCATCCTTTACCCTTCACGCCAGACGATAGCCTCTTACCAGGCCATCGCCACGCGAGAGCGGCTCACCGCGCCCGCGACACCCGCAGACGAAGAGCGCACCTCCGCGTTGCGGACGCGCGACGGCGTGGAGATTACTTTGAGCGCCAACGTTGAGCTTCCGGCCGAGTACGAAGGCGTCAAAAAATATGGCGCGCGCGGCATAGGTCTTTACCGCTCGGAATTCCTGATGGCGAAGCGGGGCCGTCTTCCCTCGGAAGAAGAGCAGCGCGAAGCTTATCTTGAAGTGGCTCGTCTCGCTGGCGAAGACGGCGCGACCGTACGCCTCTTCGATCTCGGCGGCGACAAGATGGGAGGGCTTGAGCCGGAAACGGAGCGCAACCCTGCGCTCGGCCTGCGGGCCATTCGCTTCAGCCTGACGCACGAAGAGGTCTTGCGCTCGCAGGCGCGCGCAATCTTTCGCGCAGCTTCGGAAGGACGGCTCGACGTAGTGCTGCCGATGATCTCGGACACCACGGATGTCAAGCGCGCGCGCCGCATCATAGACGAAGAGCGCGCGAAGTTGGAGCAGGAGGGGTGCGAGATCGGCCCCCTCCGCGTTGGGGCCATGATCGAAGTCCCGGCGGCCGTGTGGGTGGCAGACAAACTGGCGCGCGAAGTCGATTTCTTCAGCCTCGGGACGAACGACCTGGTGCAATACCTGCTGGCCGTGGATCGCGGCAACGACGAGGTGGCCGAATGGTTTCGTTCCCTGCATCCGGCCGTGTTGCAAAGCATCTCGCATACTATTGAGGCTGCGCGCGCAGCCTCAATTCCGGCGGTCGTCTGCGGCGAGATGGCTGCCACTCCTGCTTACGCAGTGCTGCTCGTCGGCTTGGGGGCCACCAAGCTGAGCATGAACCCTTCGGCCATTCCGCGCGTCCGGCGCGTCATCTCCGGCATAAAATTCAAGGACGCCGAGGAGATTGCGCGCAAGTCTCTGACCTGCGAATCGGCCGACGAGGTTGAAGAGTTGGTGCGCGTGCGCTTCGCCCGTCTCTGGCCCGATCTTTTTCCGCCGGAAACCTTGCCAGCGCCGAAGGTTAGAGAGTAAAATCGGTGCGCAAGTAAGCTTCTCTGCTTGCTCCCAGAGTCTAACTTGCGTTGCCAGCGCAGTATCGAGCAGTCCAGGTCATGCGGGCCTCTTTAGACTGCTCGTAGAACAATCCTTCATTAGCGATCATGGCCCAGGCTTCCCCGACATCCTGCGTGTGCCAGCCGGGAGCGGCCCGGCTGCGTGACGTTTCCTCTCTCAAGTGCCGTGCGAGGATACGATTCTTTGAACCGTTGATTGGAAGAGGCTTCCTTCCAGACACTCGGGCGGACGGTTATGTTAAATCGCTTATACGAAATGACGGGCGGACGGCGCGGCCGTAACTGGCAGGCGAGCGCAGCCTGCCTGCTCTCCTTGCTGGCAGTCTGCTTTCTGGGCTATGCGTTCGTGGCCGGGAGCGCCGGCGAGGCTGCCAGCACTGCCTTGCAGTTAGTGCGCCTCAACATCACGGCCGATTCCGGCATGGTACGCATAGAGATTACTGCCGACGGCTCTTTAAGCGAGGCGACGATTGAACAGTCAACACGCAGGGGCGAAACGGTGATCCGCATACGCGGAGCGCGCTCGTTGCTGAAGGGCAGCTACACGATTGACGATGTGCTGGCCAAGGGCGTCCGCACACAGTCGGGGGAACAGGGCGGCGAGCCCTTCGTGGATGTTTTGATTGCGCGGGGCGAGGGAAGCAGCGTCGCACAGCGCGTCAGCTTCAATCGCCTCGTGATCGCCATCGCTGCCGACTTTGCAAGCTTGCGTCGAAGCCGCGCTCCGCGAGCCGGTGGCGCGGAGCAGGCGCGGCGCGAACAGGTTAAGCCGCGCGCAGCGGAAAGGGATGAAGGCCCTGCTGTCCGAGGCGATTCGGTTGCGAAGGCCGAGCCGGGCGCAGCATCGAGCTTACAGACCAGTCACAACGCCGTCGTCAATGGCCCAACTTCCGGCAGCCCTCCGGCGCATGTCGAGCAACAAATGATGGCCGCCGCTACGAACGACACGGCGCTCGATTTCCGTAGCCGTCGAATCTGGAATGGCTTCCCGAAGTTTCCTTCGCGGCTATCGCGCTTGAACACGCGCGGCATCCTGCCCATGTTCCTGCAAACGCCTGCGGCCGCGTTGAATACCTTGACTCCGCTCGCAGATAGCTCCTTGCAGATAAGGCTCAATGCGCCGGGTGGTGCGACCGGCGTCTGGGTTCCGGGCACGACCGCTGCCGCAACGGACGAAATCGGCGGGCATCTGGTGGGGCCGGGAATCCTGCGGCCGTCGTTCCTCTTCGGCGTGCATTACGACGATAATCTGTTCTATCGCTCAGGTGACGGCAGACACGTGACGACCTTCACTGTGGCTCCGCGCCTTGAGTATGAGATTCCAGGTGTCGAGCGTGCCATGCGCGTCGCTTATGAAGCGCGCTTGCGTCGCCTGAGCCTGGGCCAATGGGCCAACGGACACTTCCTGGATTTTGATGCGCGCGCAAGCCTCAACAGCACCTTCAATGTGGCCTTTCGCAACCACTTCGCGCGCTCGGCCCTAGACCCGCAGGAATATGATCCGGCGGGCGAGGTCTATATCGTCGGCGACACCTTTACGCGCAACGACGCGGGCGCGCGCTTTGAGTTCGCCTTAAACGACCGGACGCGTATGGACTTCGACCTGGGCTATAACATAGTGCGGTGGGATGACCGCTACATAGCAAGCGCGCCGCTCTTCCTAGACTACGACATCTTGTCTTCGGCCATGACGGTCGAGCGCGACATCTCGCCCGAGACCACTCTGCTCGGCTCAGTCTTTTTCGATAACACGAACACGTTCGTCTCTAAGCGGCCGCAGTTCGCCGGCTTCAACGACAATTATCGCTACGGCTTCCTGCTCGGCGGGCGCTCGCAGACCTCTGAGGCGGGCGGAATCAACATGCGCGTCGGCTACGAGCAGAGCGAGTACCGGCACGCGCCCAAAAACAACAACCTGCGGACGCTCATATTTGATATGGCGTACAGACTGAATTTCCGGCAAAATTCCAGTTTGGAGCTTGCGGCTCTGCGAAAAACGCAGGTTTCGATATTTAATCTAGAAGGAGGCAACGCACGCCTCGACACGACGGGGGCGTCGGCAAGATTGGAAAACGGGCCGACGGAAAGCCTGAAGCTGGGCTTAACCCTGAATTATCAACGTTTAGGCTATCCGCTCGCGACCGTTCCGGCGACCACAGCCTCGGGCGGCGTCTTTGTCGGCAGCTTCGCCGGGCTCAGACGCGCCGAGCACCTGTACGGTTTTTCGGTCGAGGCGTCCTATCGTTGGAGCGAGATTTTGCGGGGCCGCCTGGTTTACAGCTTTTTGAGACGAGATTCGACGATCCCGACCTTTACCTTTAATCGGAATCGAATCTCGCTGGTTTTTGAGTGGGGACGGCGCAACGATACGCGCGGCCGCCCGTTCTAAGGACGGCCTTTCCGAGAGGGGCCGTTAAATTGGGTTTCCGGCGTGCGCCAGAGCCTTTGCCCGGCCACAGGGGCGCACCGCACGGAGCCTTTTTGACCCAAAGGGAATTGGAAGTAGAGTGCTTTATGAGGAAATTCTTACCGGCCATCGCCCTCGTGCTGGCCTTCGGAGCGCAGCTTTCGGCTGTCAGAGCGCAAGCCACTAATGTCTCTGCTGCTTTGGCCGTGCAAAATTCCGGCAGCGCGACACCGGACGGCACGGCGGCGAAACCCGAAAAAGAGGTGCCGGAAAAGACCGAAGAGGCGCACAAGACCTCAGCGCCCTCGCCTGCGACGACGCCTGCATCAACGCCCACTTCGACGACGGCTGCTGCTGCTGCGACGACTCCCGGCAACACAGACCCGTCCGCGACCGGCGCAGAGGCTCCCGCGGCTAAACCCGTGAGCCCAGTGCCGAGCCCTTCGCCGCAAACGAGCCCTTCACAGGCTGCTGCCGCCGCCACGACCACCACGACGGCGACGCCAGTTGCTCCCGCAGTCCTGACCAATATTTACAGAGTCGGCGTCGGCGACGTGCTAGACATTCGCCTGCTCAATGCTAACAGGAGCGAGTCTACGCTCTTTACAGTCATGGAGGGCGGGCTGCTGGAATATCCCCTGGCAGGCGACCCCGTACAGGTAGCTGGAAAGACTGCCGAGGAGATCAGCACTGCGCTCGTCTCGAAGATCAAGATATACGAGAAGCCGCAGGTGGTCGTCAGCGTACGCCAGTACGCGAGCCACAGCGTCATCGTGACGGGCCTGGTGTTCGACCCCGGCACGAAAGCCTTGCGCCGCGAGGCCGTGCCGCTCTACGTCCTTTTGGCCGAAGCGCAGCCCCGTCCCGAAGCCGCGCAAGCCACGATCAGGCGCACCGGCAGTCCCGTCATCACGGTCGATCTCTCCGACGCGACAGCCAGCGCAACGCTCGTCTACCCTGGCGACGTAGTGACGCTCGCGGTGGCTCCGCCGAAGCCTCCGCAGTTCTACTTCATAGGCGGCCAGATACATAATCCCGGCCAGAAGGATTTTCATGCCGGGATTACACTGACGCAGGCCATCCTGGCCTCGGGCGGCGTGTCGCGCTTTGCCGGAAGCAAGGTCAAGGTCTCAAGACAGGGGCCGGACGGCCGCCTGGTCGCGACCGAATACAATTTGAAACAGATCGAGAACGGGAAAGTTCCAGACCCTTTGCTTCAGCCCGGCGACCGCGTGGAGATCACTAAGGGCGGCTGGTAAGCCCTCAAGCGAAGAAAGGTATGGACAGGATAGGCAGGATAAAGAAAAAGCATTGATTCTCTTTTTTATCCTGTCCATCCTGTTTGAATCTTCTTCTGTTTGAACTACTACTACCAGGTTCTTTAATCTTGTCGCCCGCGAAGTGAATATGTATGATGTCGAGAGTATCGCGGGTTCTGAAGCTCTTGTCCGAATAAAACAGCTCTCAAAAGAAGATTGCCCCTACCCTGCCGGAGGTTAACGACCTTGAGTACCCGAAACAGAATTGGCGCAACAGCGTTGGCGGCGACGCTGATGCTGGCCCCTTTTACACAGATCATCGAAGCCAGCATCCGGGCGCACGCCGCAGCCTTAGTCCAGGACGGCGATGTCCCAAGCGACGCCGAGCAGGCCATGTTCACCAAAGGCCAGAACCTATATAACCAGCAGCGTTACGATCAGGCCGCCGCTGTTCTCAAGGATTTTCTCAAAACCTATCCGAACAGCATCATCACCGACCTCACGCTGCTCTGGCTGGGCCGTTCTTACATGCAACTGGGCAAGCTCGAAGACGCCGAGCAGGTGGGCCAGCGATTGCGCGCGATCAAGGATACGCCCTTCGCCGACATCTACGAGAGCGAGCTGATGACGGCGCGGCGCGAAAGCGCGACGGCACGCGCGCCCGAAACGCGCAGCACTCCGCAGCCGGTCACGACAGCCTCGCCTTCTCCGACTCCGGCGCGCACGACTGCGGCCAACACCAGAGCCACGCAGCCCTCAGTCACACAACCGAGGACTGCGCCGTCGCCGGCCGCCACCTCTACGACCACAGCGCGTAACAGCAATCCGACCGCGAGCCCCTCGCCGACGCCGCGCAGAATCACAGGCAATCCGACGCCCGGTGTAGAGGCTACGACGAGAGGAAGAGTAAGCAATACTGCGACCAATAATCCGAACATAGCGCCTCCGACGACGCAGACACCAAGCACTACTGCGCGGGCCAACACGCGCGGGCAACGCCGGGGCAGAAGAGGACAACAGCAGCCCGCTGCGGCTGTGACGCAGCCTTCGACGACGGCCTCGACGACGACCACGCTTGCGCCTTCGACGACTGTGCCGACGCCTTCTCGGACTCCGGCCGTCAGGCCGACGCCGCGACAGGTGGCCGCCGCAACGCCGACGCCTTCTCGGACGCCCGAGCGTACTACCGCCAGCTCGTCTGCCTCCACGTCGCCCGTCATTACCACTCCTGCGCCACGCCCAACCAGCACTCCGCCGCCTTCGGCTACGGAGACCGGCATGACGGAGACTACGACGAGCACGACGACTACTGCGACAGCACCGCAGAGCGGCCCCGGCTTGAGCGTGACGATCAAGCAGGTTCCGAGCCTGATTCTGGCCCTGCGCAATTCGTCCGAGTCGGCTTCGCCGGGTCAGAGCGTGCAGTTGCCTTTGAGCGTCAGGAACACCGGAAACAAGGCCGACACGTTCCGCCTTGAGACAGACCTTCCGGCAGAGTTTCAGCCGAGCTTCAGCCTCGCACAATCGGGCACGGACACGGGCCTGCCCATTCTGGTCACGCCGCAGATTGCTCGCAACGAGTCGGTTGACGTAATCCTGAACCTGCGCGTGCCCGAGACGGCCACAGACGGCCAGCAGCGCCGCTTCTTCGTGCGCGCTCTCTCACAATCGGACTATCAGGTCTTTCGCGTCGCCGACGGCTCGCTGAGCATAGTGGCCGCAGCCCTCTCTGCTACCTCGAACGTCTCTAGCTCTTCGGTCATGCCGGGCGAGACCTTTACGCAGACCATCAACGTACGCAACCAGGGCAGCTCTGCGGCGCGCAACGCCCGTGCCGATTTCGTCTTCGATCCGAACTTCGAGCTGGTCAGCGCAAACCCTGCGCCGATTGCCTATGATCGCCCGTCGCGCACGGCCATCTGGAGCCTGGGCGAACTGGGCGCGCGCGGCTCGCGCGAGATCAGCGTGACGCTGCGCGCCATCCCGAACGCGCTCGCGGCGACCAACTCTTTAGGGCGCGGCATGCTGCGCACGCAGTCTTTGCCTACGCCCTCCAATTTCGACAGCCCGAGCATCACCATCGGCCGCGTCCCGCGCTCGGAGGTTGGGGCCATCTCTTCGGGGCTGACCTCGACGCCCGGCGACACCATCTATGTCCCGTTCGTCGTGCGCAACCCAGGCAATAGCCCGGACGCTTACGAGCTGCGTGTAGTCGCTCCCGGCGCGCCCGCCGGAACCATCTTCGCCGACTCAAACGGCGACGGGCAGCACCAGGAGAACGAAGCGGCCATCACGCAGACCGGACAGGTAGAGGCGCAGGGAGGTCAGTACCCGATTCTTCTACAGGTACGCATCCCCCCGAGCACGCCCGACCGCCAGCAGTTCTCTTACAACATCGTCGCGCGCTCTCTGGCGAGCAATCGTGTGGCGAGCGAGGCCAGCACTGTGCTGACGGTTGCGACTCCGCGCGTCAGAGTCCGCACCGAAACGGGCTCCGAGGGAGTCGTGCCGGGCGAAGCCTTCTTCTACCGTCTGGTGCTGGTCAACGAGGGAAGCGGATTGGCGAAGAACCTGGTCGTCTCGGAGCTACTGCCGGACGCCTTGCAGTTCGTCAACTCCGACCCGGCCTTGAGCACGCAGGACGCGCCCGGCAATTCACAGCGCTTCACCTGGCGAGTGACGGAGCTTGCGCCCGGCGATACGGCCGTGCTCAGAGTGGCCGTGCGCCTGCGCGCCGGCCTCCAGGCAGACATAGTCCTGAACACGAGCCATACGCTCTCTTATCAAGACACGAATGGCAACAGCTACCAGGGACAGTAAGGTTCCGGGAGCGATAGCTATCAGGGCTCCGAGGGGCGGCTTCTTCCAAAGAGGCCGCCTCTTGATTTTGCGTCGGCTGAACTAGAGATGGCCCAAACAACGAGGCAGGCTTTACCCGAGGTGATGATTCGCGCGCTGAGGCTCGGTCGCGGCCTGGCCTTTCGCTCGCTCTCTCCATTCGACTATCTCTGGCGTGCGATGAACGGGAAGAGGCAACTGCCGCCGTTACACTTGAGGCGCTACGTGGGCCCGCTCGAAAGCTTCGAGAGTTCGGGCGCGGAGTTCATGGCCTACCTGCGACTGCTCTTGCATCTTCAGCCGCAGGAGCGTGTGCTCGACATCGGCTGCGGCTGCGGCCAGATGGCCCTGCACCTGCTGGACTACCTGGGCCCACAGGGAACATATGTCGGCGTTGATATTCACAAGCCGTCCGTAGCATGGTGCCGCCGCCACCTCGAAAGCCGCCGGCCCGGCTTCGAGTTTCTCTACCTGGATGTCAAAAGCGATGCTTATAATCGGCGCGGGCTGCACGCGGCCGAAGAGTTTCGTTTTCCGTTCGAGGACAGCAGCTTCGATCTAGTCCTGGTAAAATCCGTTTTCACTCACATGGGCCCAAAGGAAGTGGATAACTATTTGGGCCAAGTGTCACGCCTGCTCTCGAAAGAGGGGCGATGTCTGGCGACCTTCTTTCTGCTGAACGAGAGGCAGCGCGAGCTTGCCGCTCAGGGTCTCGGCCGCCTGGACTTCGCTTTCGGAGATGGTGTGTGCCGCTACGTCTACAGGAATAGCCCGCAGAGCGCCCTGGCTTATGAGGAAGGGTTCGTGATGGAGCTTCTCGACAAGCATGGATTGAGGCTCAAGCAGCCGGTCATCTACGGAAGATGGAGCGGGCGCGCGGAAGGGCTCTCCTTTCAGGATATACTCTTGTTGGAGAGAAGGTAGCCGATTGAAGCGCATGATGAGCGAAGAAGATGTCGAGCCCGTTCAAGCCGTCTTTAATGAGAAAGGTGGTGCGGGGGCTGCGCGTCGCCTGGACGATGCGGCGCACAGGCGCTTGACTCACCTGCTGCTCGGCAAGACGCTCGCAGAGCTTATCTTCGTCTCGGCGCTCGCCCTGGCCTTCTACTTCGCGGCCTTCCCTCCGAGCTATCGCGGGTGGGGCGAAGCCACTGCGCGGGGCATAGAAGGGTGGGCCGTCAACGACCGCTCGCCCTGGCAGCGAGTCGAAGTCTACCTCTTCGTCGATGGGCGTTTTGTCGCAAGGCAGACGGCCGACCTCTCTCGCCCAGACGTGCGGGCCGCCGGGTTTGCTGCGGATGAATGGCACGGCTACGCCTTCTCGCTCCCGGCGCTCGAAGGCGGAGAGCACGAGGCGAGCGTCTACGCCGTACACGGAAGCGGCGAAGGCGCGCGTTATACTTTGCAACTGCTGGGAAACCCCGTCCGCTTTCGCGTCGAAGCGGGAGGAGCCGTCACTGCGCCAGACGCAGGTGCACGCAGGTAGCCGGGCGTAGAAGATAGGCCGAGAATGCTGACGCAACAGCACAGTTACAATGAAGCGAGCGAGGGCCTACGGGCCGAGAGGGCTCTGGCGGCCTGGGAAATAGCCTCCGTCACCGCTTCTTTCCTGATCGCGGCGTGGCTCGTCCTGCCCTTCGCCGGGAATAACAAGCTCATCCGGGCAATTCCCATCACGATAGCTTTCATCTTCATGATAGCCTCGCACCGCGCACACAAGGAGAGTGCGCGGGAGGTGGGCTGGCGCGTTGACAATCTGCCCGAAGCCCTGCGAATGCTCCTGCTGCCGACGCTCTGCACAATCGTCCTGATACTTCTGCTCGGGTGGTGGCTGGGAAGCCTGCGCCTGGAATGGTCGCAACTGAGGCCGCGCTTTCTGTGGCTGCCAGCCTGGGGCCTTTTGCAACAGTACGTTATGCAGGGGTTCGTCAACCGGCGCGCGCAAATCATTTGGGGCAAGGGGTGGCCCGGCATCCTGCTGGTCGGGGCCATTTTTGCCGTTTTGCATCTGCCAAACCTCTGGCTCACCGTCGCCACCTTCGCGGGCGGCCTGATTCTGGCCTACGTCTACCAGCGCGTCCCGAACCTCTTAGCCCTGGCCCTAGCCCACGGCCTCGTCTCGCTACTTCTGGTCTCAACGCTCCCCACGACAGCCCTTCACAGCATGCGCGTCGGCTTTAAGTTCTTTCAATAGAGCCTTTGGACTCGGAACATGGGCATTCCAGGCCGGAACATTCGCGTTCTTAGCCATAAAACGTGTCTAAAAGCCTCGGAGAGGGCGAAACCGTGCTGGGGCAAATCATTTTATGCTTACGTGTTGAACAATGATTTGCTATAATTGGTCTCGCCTTGCAAGAGAGCAAGTCGGGCGGTTGCTGCTTGGCCTGTAAGGGCTGAGGAGAGGAAAGTCCGAACACTACAGGGCAGCGAGCCCGTTAACGGCGGGGCGTCTGGCGAAAGAGAGGCTTTTCGAGCCCGCTCCTTTGCCGGGCGACGACAAGTGCAACAGAAAAGAGACCAGCCAGCGGACAAGCCCGTGGCGCTCTTCGTGAGCGGCCGGGCTGTTGCGGGTGATGGGTGAAACGGTGCGGCCCCTTCGTGGGCTTAATGTAAGAGCGCACCGGCGCGTGTGGTGACACTACGCGGCCAGGCAAACTCCTCGCAGTGCAAGACCAAATAGGGAGGCGTCACAAAGGGCTGCCCGCCCGAGCAGTCGCGCTGCTTCGGCAGACGCGGCTCACGACCTCCGGGTAGGTCGCTCGATCCATTTGGCAACAAATGGGCTAGATGAATAATCGCCGCTCCGGCTCGCAAGGCCGGAGAACAGAATTCGGCTTACAGACTTGCTCTCACATTGCATGGCCTCGGATGGTAAACCGGACATGGGCGGGGGTTGTAAGGAGTCTTTTTCACCTGATCGGTAACATAATCTCGATGGAGAGGCAGAGAAAAGATGGCAAACCGAAAAGGGGTGTTCATTGGGGCTTATGTGCCGAATGAGCTTAAAGAGTCTTTGCGTCGCCGCGCAGCGGCCGAGCATCGCACCCTCTCGCAAGAGATCACACGCATCCTGACCGAAGCCATACACGGGCGCGGCCTTCCGCCCGGAAGCATAGACCGGCGCAGGATGGAATCTACGCCGAGGCGGCGCTCCACAGACCCCATGCCGCGACGCCGCGCACATGACGTACCTTACGTCTCTCCGGAACAAGCCTCCGGCGATGATTGAGAACTCTCCCGTTTAGAACTCGGCCGGAGCCCGGATTAAGGATGCTCCGGCCCTCAAGCTTAGTCCGATAAGACGCGCGCCGTCTCCTTTCGCGGAGAGGGGCGCGCGTCGCCTTTTACAAGGGCTTTTGCTACACTCAAGGCGTAGCGATTCCGGAGCAGGCGACAGTGACAAAGCATAACGTTCTCTACACCATCATCGGACTACTCCTCGGCTTCATCATAGGCTTTATGTTCGCCAACCGGGTGAACCATGAGGCGTCCGAAGGCGCGCGCTCGGCCTCGGCGCGCCAGGCTTCTACGCCCGCGCAGCAGCCGGGCGCGGGGGAGGGGCAGAGCCCCGCCGGTAACGCGCAAGGCGGGCCCACGGAAGCGGAGATACGTGATGCCATAGCCAAAGCGGACGCACGGCCCGAGGATACTGCCTTGCAGCGAAACTTCGGAATAGTGCTTTATCGCTACGCCAACCAGACGCGAAACGCAGCTCTTCTTCCCGACGTGGCGCGTATGCTCAAGCGCGCCTACCAGGCCGACCAGAAAGATCGTGATCTTACGGTCGCGCTCGGCAATGTGCTCTTCGACATGGGCCAGGCGACAGACCCGGCCTATTTCAAGGAAGCGCGTGAGTATTACCTGAAGGCTTTGGAGCTGAAGGCCGACGACCCGAACGTGCGGACAGACCTCGGCCTGACATACTATTTCGGCCAGCCTTCAGACCCGCAGCGCGCCATCGCCGAATATCGTAAATCCCTTGCCCTAGACCCGCGCCACGAGCCGACGCTGCAAAATCTGTCTGCCGCGCTCATCAGTGTGGGCCAGACGGCCGAAGCGCAGAAGATGATTGACCAGCTCAGCGCGCTCAATCCACAGAACCCCGCTCTTTCAGACCTGCGCGCGCAGATGGCGCAGAGCCGTAATAAGACTCAGGAATAGATGTTTTGAAGCTCTTAATCTTTCTCTTATTGCTCGGGCTCCTGCTGGCCTTCGTCTACTGGCGTCTGCGCCCTTATATCGCCACGGCCCGCCGCGTGCTCGGCATTGTGCGCGACCTGCGCGGCATGAGCGCCCCCGGAGAGAGCCGCAGCAGTAGCAGCGGCGGCCCCACGCGTCGCTCCACGGCGGAGGGCGAGCGGCTCGTACGCTGTCTGGCCTGCGGGACATGGACGCCTGCCGGGCGTTCGGTCACGCTGGGGGGACGCGTGGGCCCATCCTACTACTGCTCTCACACCTGTCTCGAACGTTCGGCCGAAGGCGCAACAAGACCGCGCGCCGCCAACAGGCAAAGGCGCTAAAGCCTCCCGATAGCCTCTTACTTTTCAGCTTTCTCTTAGTTCGCGCCCTTTCGCAGCCTCTCGCGCGCGGCCTCTTCCGGCAGGGCGTTTCCGGCTTCGTGTACGGCGCGGTCTGTGTTGGTGAAAAACAGAATGACGAGTCCGGTGATGAAGAAGAAGATCAGTGAGAGCACGGCCTGGCGGTAAGAGCCCGTGCTGGCGACGACTATGCTGAAGACGAGCGGGCCGATCCAGCTTGTACCGCGCTCGGATATTTCGTAGATGCCGAAGAACGAAGCCTCGCGCCCTGCGGGAATCATGCGTGAGAAGAGGGAGCGCGAGAGCGCCTGCGAGCCGCCGAGGACGATGGCGATCATCGCCGCCATGATCCAAGCCTGCCTGACGGTTTGCAGGAAGCCGTAAGCGTAGATGACTATCGCGGCCCAGATCAGGAGCGCGATCATGATGGCCCTCTTCGTGCCGAAGGCGCGCGCAATCCTCTCGAAGATCAGAGCGCCTGCGAAGGCTATGAACTGAACCATCAGAAAGATGCCGAGCAGGAAAGATTGCGGGGCCTCTAGGCCGCGCGCGACGAAAAGCTCCTGGGCCAGGAAGACAGACGCCGCGCCGATCACGGTTTGAATCCCGTCGTTATAGAAGAGGTATCCGATCAGGTATTGCAGCGTGTGGCGCAAGCGGAAAAGCTCGCGAAAGGTCGAGCCCAGTTCTGTGAAGCCTATCGTCAGATAGCTCTGGCCCGGGGGAAGCGAGCGCGCCGCGCCGCGCGCTTTCAGATTCCTGAACGTGATGACGGCGAAACCGCCCCACCACACCCCGGCCGAGAGCAGCGAGAGCCGGACGGCCATCCCGGTCGAGACGCCCAGACGCGGCGCGAAGACGACGAAGAGAAAGTTCAAGGCCAGCAAGAGCCCGCCGCCCAGGTAGCCAAGCGCATAACCGCGACTGGAAACCTTATCGCGCTGGTCTTCGGTCGTGATTTCGGGGAGAAAAGCGTTGTAGAAGACTATGGACGCGCCGTAGCAGAGATTGGCGATGATAAAGAGCACGGCCCCCATCAGGTATAGTCGGCCGTAGACGAAGAAGAGCAGGCAATTGGCCGCGACGGCCGTGTAACAGAAGACTTGCATCAGCCTTTTCTTCAGGTGCGAATAGTCCGCGATGGCCCCGAGTACGGGCAGGATGAAGACCTGCGAGAAGACCGCGACGGAGATGCTGAAGGTCGAGAGCGATTTGGCCGTGACAGCGCCGAGTGGGCCCAGGCTCAAGACCGTCCCGTTCTCGCCGACCGCCGCCTGCGCCAGCGAAGTCAGGTAAGGCCCGAAGAGCGCGCCCACCACCGTCGTATAGAAGGCCGAGTTGGCCCAGTCGTACATCAGCCAGCCGAAGACCTCGCGCGGGTCGTTCTTCTCCCCGTTCTCCGCAACTCTCGCCTGAGCGTTCATCCCTTTGTGACGGTCTCCTGTCTGAGAATCTCCATGATGGTGGGCGTGATGTCAGCCAGGCTGCGCACGCGCTCGGCCACAATCCTGCGCCCCGGCCCCCAGGCGAGCGTCGGCACTTCGTTCAAGGTGTGGTTGCGAATGCTCAAGTCCTCTATGTTGCCGTGATCGCTCGTCAGGATGACGGTCGTCTCAGAGAGGTCTAGGCGGTCGAGCACGGCGCGCAGGTAGCGGGCGAGGCTCACAAGGTAGACGCGGGCGGCGGAGATGTCCTGCGCGTGCCCGATCTTGTCCGTGATGAAGTATTCGTAAAGCGTGAAGCGATGCTCGCGGACGATCTGTGCGAGCACGGCTCCGGCCTCTTCGGGCGAGCGCAAAGAGACCTCTTCGCCGCGCTCCTTGAGGAAGGCGTTGGTGAAATCCATGAAGACTGCGCGCCCGGCCTTGAGGTCTTCCGTGCTGCGAAAGCTCATCCCGGCGGCCTCGACGGCGGCCGTCGTGGCGGAAACCCAGCGCGGGCGCGTCTCGAAAAATCTCTGTGTATAAGCGTTGGCGAAGGCGTTGGGCCCAACGCTCGCGCGCTTGAGCTGCAAGAAGATCGAATGCTCTTTGATGATCTCGCGCAGCGCCTCGTTGGGAAACCCTTGCTTGTGATAGCCGAGCAGGGCCGGGGCGTTGACGCCCGTCAGGATGGTCGTCTGCCCCGAGGCGCTCTGCGGGCGACCCTCGACGCCGAGGCGCGCGTCCGTGCGGACGAGCACTCCGTCGTGCGAGACATCGGGCTCCTCGTCCTGAAAGACGGCGAGCGGCGCGGCCCCGTCCAGGCCGTCCAAAGGATTGAAGGGCCCACGCGCTCCGATACCAAGTCCGTCAACGAAGAAGAGCAGCAGCGACATGCCCGCGATGAATAACATTCAATAGAGGCCGAGCGCAAGCCGGTAGCCCATCTTCTCGGCGCGCCTCGCCTCCGCTTGACGGGCGAAGAGGCTACTCGCTCGCGGGCTGGCAGATGTTCGTCGAGCAGAGAAAAGTCTTGTAGCCGTCCGCGTTGGTTTCCACAGGCGTCTTGATGGCCACGGTATAGATTCTGGTCTTCGACGCGTCGAAGCGTTTGCCGTCCACGTCCGTGAAGTCTGCGTAAGAGACGTTCACGGTCTTGCCCGGCGCGATGTCGCCCACGCCCGCCTGCACGACCGTTTCGCCGGGACGCCTGACGTTGATGAGCAGGATCACGTCCGGCAGCGTCGCGCTGTCCAGGTTCTTGACTGTGACTTCCGAGTCGGAGAGGCTGACGAGAGCCAACGTTCGTTGTTTCTGCTGCTGCCTGGTCGGAGGGGCTTCGGGCTCGACACAGCCCGGCGTGAAGCTGAGCCAGAAGAGAAGGAGGCTCAGAGACAGGAGGCGAATCGGGGAAGTGTAAGTCATGGCTTGTAGTGATTTCCGTCCGTGGCCTGCGCCTGCGCCCTGTCGCCCTCGGGCAACTGCCCGCGATCACGATAGAGGCGCAGCTTGTTATGCAGGGTCTTGAGGCTGATGCCCAGCAGCTCCGCTGCGCGCGTCTTGTTGTTGGCGGTCTTCTGCAAGGTACGCATAATCATCTGCCGCTCCATCTCTTCGATGGGCGTGCCGACGGGCAGCGTGATGGTATCTTCCTGGCGGACGCGCTCGCGCTGTTCGACAGGGTAGGGCGCGAGGTGATGACGCTCTATCTGATCGCCGGAGCAGATGATGACGGCGCGCTCGACTACGTTGCGCAGCTCGCGCACGTTGCCGGGCCAGTAGTGCGCGCGCAGGACTTCGAGCGCCGCCTGCGAGAAGAAGCGTGCGGGTCGCTTGTGACGCTCGGCAAGCTGTGTGACCAGGTGTTGGGCCAACAGCGGCAGGTCGCTCTTGCGCTCACGAAGCGGCGGCATCTCAATCGTAATCACGTTGAGGCGATAGAGCAGGTCTTCGCGGAACCGCCCGTCACGGACTGCTTCGTGCGGGTCGCGGTTGGTGGCCGCTAAAAGTCGCACGTCAACGGGTATCTCGTGCGTGCTGCCAAGGCGGCGGATGGTGCGTTCTTCGAGGACTCGCAGCAGCTTGGCTTGCAACAGCGTGGGCATCTCGCCTATCTCGTCCAGGAGCAGCGTGCCGCCGTTGGCCAGCTCGAAGCAGCCTTGCCTTCGCGCAGCAGCGCCGGTGAAAGCGCCCTTCTCGTGGCCGAACAGTTCTGACTCCATCAAGGTCTCAGGGATGGCAGAGCAGTTGATGGCGACAAACTGCGCGGCCTTGCGCGGGCTCAAGGAATGAATGGTGCGCGCGACCAGCTCTTTGCCTGTGCCCGACTCGCCCGTAATCAGAACGGAAGCCGAAGAGGGCGCGACCTGCTCGATCAGCGCATAGACCTTGCGCATGGCGTCTGAGTCGCCGACCAGTTCGCCGAACGCGCCACGGTCACGCAGTTGCCGACGGAGCGTCTCGTTCTCGCGCCGCGTCTCGCCGTACTCCATCGCGTGCTCGACGATGATGCGCAGCTTGTAGAGGTCTAGCGGCTTCTCGAAGTAATGATAAGCGCCCTCGTTCTGAATCGCGCGCAGAGCCATCTCGACCGAACCCTGTCCGGTCAGCAGGATGACGGCCATTTCGGGGTAGCGTTCGCGCAACTTGCGCAGCAGGCCGAAGCCGTCCAGGCGTGGCATCAATACGTCCGTGATGACGACCGCAGGCAGGAACTCTTCGGCCCGCTTGAGCGCGGCCAGCCCGTCCCCCTCCACGGCCGCCTCGTAGCCCCACTCCAAGACCTGCTCACGCAGCAGATCGGCCACATCCGGCTCGTCATCAACAATCAGGACGCGTCCCTTACTCATAATCGCAGTGTAGCATAGAAGGGATAAGCGATGAGGGCGGAGGGAGGAATTGGTCGAGTGAGCTGCTCAAGTGAATTAACCACTCAACATCTTTTCATCCCTCATCCCTTAAAATAGTCGGCGATGGCCCTGGCGAGGGCGGGCGTGGTGTATTCCCGGGGCTGTATGGTTGTGTGAAGGCCGTATTGGGCGGCCGTGGCTGCTGTGATGTCGCCTATGCAGGCGATGGCGACGCCTTTGAGCAGCGCGCTCAGGTCTGTGGCCTCGAACATCTGCGCGAAGTTATTGACGGTCGAAGAGCTGGTGAAGGTGATGCAATCGATTGCGCCGCCCGTGAGCATCGCTTCGACGCGGCCGCGCTCAGACGAGCGTGGTTGAATAGTGCGATAGGCGGCGACTGTGTCGGCCCGCGCCCCGGCCGCTTCGAGCGCGCGCGGCAGGTAGTCGCGTGCGACCGCCGCGCGTGGAATCAGAAAGTTTTGGCCGCGCAGCCGCTCGCTTCCGCCCAGGTATTGTTCGAGAGCGGCGAAGACGCCTTCGGCCTTGAACTGGTCTGGTATCACGTCAACGTGGATGCTCGCCTCGCGCAAACGCTCTGCGGTCGCTTCGCCTATGGCGCAGACTCTCAGCTCGTCAAGCTCTTCGGTCTCGTGCCCGCTCTCCGCGAGACGACGAAGGAAATGGTCTACGCCGTTCGTGCTCGTAAAGATGAGCCAGTCGTAACCGTAAAGATTGGCAATCGCTTCGTCGAGCGGCTGGTAGCTTTCCGGCTCGACGATCTCTATGGTCGGGCAGGCGACGACGCGCGCGCCGTAGCGTTCAAGCTCTGCGGCGAACTCTGCCGCCTGAGCGCGGGCGCGCGTAATGACAACCGTGCGGCCGGCCAAAGGCTTGAGCCTTTGCTCGTGGGCCGCGTCCGAAGTTTCCGTCTTAGTCTCAGGCATGAGTCAAAGGAGTCTCTAGGTAGTCAGCCCGGCGAGCAGCGAGCTTGCGCCGCGTTCGAGCAGCCGCGCGGCCAAAGTCTCGCCGAGCTGCACAGCCTCGACGGCCGGGCCTTCTATCTCGTCACGGATTACTGGGTCGCCCGAAAGCGCCGCCGTCAATCCTTCGAGGCGCAGGCGGTCGCCGCTCACAGTTGCGTGCGCCGCGATTGGCAACTGGCATCCGCCGCCTAAGCCCCGCAGCATGGCGCGCTCGGCCAGGCAGGCCAGGCGCGTCGGCTCGTGATCGAGCGGGGCGAGCATCTCTCTGGTCAGAGAGTCCGCCGCGCGCGTCTCTATGCCGAGCGCGCCCTGCGAGACGGCCGGCAGCATCTCTGTCGTCGCGACGGGCGCACTGATACGCTCGGCAAAGCCCAGCCGCCGCAAGCCAGCCGAGGCCAGAATCACCGCGTCATAATCGCCGCCGTCCAGCTTACGCAGCCGCGTGTCCACGTTGCCGCGCAGCTCTTTAATCTCCAGGTCAGTCCTCAAGTGCTTCAGTTGGGCCAACCGCCGAAGAGACGAAGTGCCGATGACTGCCCCATTGGGCAGGCTCTTGATTGAAGGCTCCGCTAAGGAGAAGTCCGAGCGCAGCACCAGGGCGTCACGCGCATCCTCGCGCTCAGGAATGACGGCTATGGTGAGCCCTGCGGGCAAGGCAGTCGGCAAGTCCTTGAGCGAGTGGACGGCCAGGTCAATCGAAGAGTCAAGCAGCGCCTCTTCAATCTCGCGGGTGAAGACTCCCTTGCCGCCGATGACGGAGAGCGGCGCGTCTTTCAAGACATCGCCGCTGGTCTTGATGATCTCGATGCGAATTTCCAGGTGCGGGTAGAGCGCGGAGAGCTTCGAGCGCACCCACTCAGCCTGCCAGAGCGCGAGCTTAGACCCGCGCGAGCCTATGATGAGACGTTTTTTCATCCCGCTTGATTTTAACTTCTTTCCCGGCCTGCTTCCGTCCCGTCGTCCCCAAAGTCGTCCGCTTCCGTCTCCGCTTCGAGGCCGAAGATTTCGCGCCACGCCCGGATGCTCTCCTCCTCGCCTGTGTCATAGGAGCGGCGCATGCGATGAATGACCGGATGCGAGATTTTATTGACGGTCGAGACGAGCAGCGATTCTATGGCTCGCTCCTGTTCTTCGGAGAGTGGGCCCAGGCGATGACGCTGCCGCTTCAGCTCTTCGCGCGCGATGGTCTGCAACTTCTGTCTGAGCGCGCCGAGTGTGGGCCCAATGTCCATAGCGCGCAAAGCCTGCTGAAACTGCATCACTTCGGATTCGACGATCAGCTCGGCGCGCTCTGCCTCGCGCTCGCGCTCGCGGATGTTGGACGCGATGAAGGCTTCAAGGTCGTCTATGTCGAAGACGAAAAGGTTGCTGATCTCGCCGACCTGTGGGTCTATGTTGCGCGGCACACTGATGTCTATAAGGAAGGCCGGGCGGTTGCGCCGTTTCTCCAAAGCCTCGCGGGCGAGGCGCGGGGTGATGATGTAGTCGGGCGCTCCCGTCGAACAGATGACGATGTCTGCTTCGGCCAGGCGTCCGGGCAGCGACGCGTAATCGACAGCCTCGCCGCCGACCTCCTGGGCCAACTTTTGCGCCGTCTCGTGCGTGCGGTTCGTGACCATCACGCGCGCGGCCCCCGCGCCGACCAGATGGCGCGCGGCCAGCTCGGCCATCTCGCCAGCGCCGACGAGGAGCACCGTGCAGCCCTTGAGCGAGCCGAAAACCTTGCGCCCCAGCTCCACCGCCATGTAGCTGATCGAGACGGCCGAGGCCGCGATGCCCGTCTCTGAGCGCACGCGCTTGGCGACGCGGAAGGCGTGATGGACTAAGCGATTGAGGACTCGGCCCGCCGTGCCCGACTCGACGGCGAGCGAATAGGCGCGCCTCACCTGGCCCAAGACCTGCGGCTCGCCCACGACCATCGAATCCAGGCTCGATGCGACGCGAAAGACGTGGCGCACGGCTGCGTCGTCGGCGTGGCTGTAGAGGTGCTGATTGATGACTTCGTAAGGGATAGAACGCACCTCGCTGAGGAACTCTGTGATGCGCTTTGTGCCTTCGAGCGCGTGTGGCGCGCCCGTCGCCGTCAGGACTTCGACCCGGTTGCAGGTCGAGACGATCAAGCCTTCGCGCACGACCTCGCCGTCCACGAGCGCGCGCAAGCCCTCGGCGCACGCTTCATCCGTGAAAGCGAGCCGCTCGCGCACGGCCACCGGCGCGGTCTTGTGATTGAGCCCAACAAGGACAATGGACATAATAATTTTAGATTTTGGATTTTAGATTAAAAGCTTTCCTGCCGTCTTGAATTCCGGAATCGGGGCTCTCAAACAGTGTCTCCCGCCAATCCAAAATCCAAAATCTAAAATCCAAAATCGGCTTATCCGAACACATGATAGCTTCCGATCAGTCGCGCGCCGAGAAAGGTGCAAAGCACCAGGGCGAAGCCCGCGACGCCCAGCCAGGCGGCTCTGCGCCCGCGCCAACTGGCCGTCGAGCGGTACAGTATCAGCGCCAGGTAGAGCAGCCAGGTGAGGGCCGCGAAAATCTCTTTCGGGTCGTTATGCCAGAGCCGGCCGTCGCGCGACGAAGACCAGAGCATGCCCGTCGCTATGCCGAGCGTTAAAAGCGTCAACCCGATGCCGGCGGCCTGCGTGGCGATCTCGTTGACGGTCGAGAGCGACGGCAGGCGATGAAAAAATGCGCCGAAGGTCTTGAGCTTCAGCTCGCGCTCCTGCACCAGGTACATGATGCTCGCGATAAAGACGACGAAGAAAGAGGCGTAAGCGAAAAGCAGCGTCGTCGTGTGCACGGGGAAGAGCCATGCGGCGGCGCTCGTCGTCGTCACCGCGCCGGCCGTAGCCCCTTTGTCGCGAATCACCGTCGCGATGAAGATAAGCACTGCGACCAGCGGAATAGTAAAGCTCCCGAGGGCCGCCGCGCGGTATCGGCTCAGCGTCAGCAGATAGCTGATGACGAGCGTCCAGGCCAGGAAAGAGAGCGTTTCGCGCAGGTCGAAAAGCGGGTAATGGCCCTCCTGCGTCCAGTCCATGATGAGCATCGCCGTGTGCATCGTCAGTCCGGTGGCGAGCGATGCGAAGGCCACTCGCTCGGCCGCGCGACGCTTGTTGACGAAGGCCAGAATGTAATGGATCGCCGCCACGACGTAAGCGGCCAAGACCATCAGCAGGAGTACTTTCATCGCTTGCGCACCAACTCTTTCAGCACAAAGGTCATTCTAATTGATAAGCAAAACGTGCGGCAAGCTGGCCGCGAGCCCCCCTAAGGCTTGTTCATCTCTCGTGTCCCGTGCTAGTTTCAAAGAAAAAAGGAGTGACCTGAAGGGTGGAATTTGAGCTTTCCGAAGAGCAGCGGATGGTGCAGGCTTCCGTGCGCGAGTTCGTCGCCGCCGAAGTCGCGCCCCGCGCGCACCCGTACGACGAGCAGGCGCGCTTTCCGCGCGAGCAGTTAAAGGGCTTGGCCGCGATGGGCCTGCTCGGGATGATTATTCCGGAAGAGTGGGGCGGGGCCGGGTTCGATTCCGTCGCCTACGCCGTCGCCCTTGAAGAGATAGCGCGCGCAGACGCCTCTGTGTGCGTCATCGTCGGCGTCACCAATTCCGTCTGCTGCTACCCACTGCTGAGCTTCGGCACTGAGGAGCAGAAGAAGAAATATCTTATCCCTCTCGCACGCGGCGAGACGCTCGGCGCTTTCTGCCTTTCGGAGCCGCATGCCGGTTCGGACGCAACAAATCTGCGCACGCGCGCCGTGCGCGACGGCGACGCCTACGTCATCAACGGCACGAAGTCCTGGGTCACGAGCGGCGGCGAAGCGCAGACTTATATCGTCATGGCCGTGACGGGGCGCGACAACGGCAAGTCACGCGTCACGGCTTTCATCGTCGAGGGTGACACGCCCGGCCTGACGGTCGCGGGCATAGAACACAAGATGGGCCAACGCGCCTCGCAGACGGCCGAGATGAGCTTTGCGGATGTACGCGTGCCTGCGGAGAACGTGCTCGGCGGCGAGGGCAACGGGCTGCGCGTGGCCTTCAACAGCCTGGACAACGGCCGCATAGGCATCGGCGCGCTCTCGACAGGCATAGCGCAGGGCGCGCTCACAGAGTCTCTGAAGTATGCCAAGGACAGGCAAGCGTTCGGCCAGCCGATAGCGGAGTTTCAGGCCATACAGTTCAAGCTCGCCAACATGGCCACAGAGACGGAGGCCGCGCGCCTGCTGACCCTGCGCGCCGCAGCCTTGAAGGACGCGGGCCATAAACGAGCGGGCTACTACGCGGCGATGGCCAAGCTGTTCGCCTCCGAGACGGCCAATCGTGTCTGCGCCGATGCCGTGCAGATTCACGGCGGTAACGGTTATTCGCGCGATTACCCGGTCGAAAGGATGTACCGCGACGCGCGCGTCACGACCATCTACGAAGGAACCAGCGAGATTCAACGCATAGTCATCTCGCGCGAAATACTAAAGGAGGGATAAAGGGAAGGGATGAGGGCGGAGGGATGAGGGATGAATGATTAATCACGATAGAAGTGAATTATCACTCAACACCTTTTCATCCCTGCGGCCCTCATCCCTCATCCCTTAACCATGTCGCCTGATCGAAACGACGCCTGGGAGCTGTTGTGCGAGTACACGAAGGGGGATAGTCTGCGTAAGCATGCTTTGGCCGTGGAGGCTGCTATGCGAGCGTGCGCCGTGCGCTACGGCGGGACGGACGCGGACGTGGACGAGTGGGGCATCACGGGGCTGCTCCATGATTTCGACTACGAGATGTTTCCGGCCCCCGACCAGCATCCCTTTAAAGGGGCCACGATAATGTGCGGGCGCGGCTATCCTGATCGCATCATTCGCGCAATTATGGGCCATGCGACTTATACGGGCGTGCCGCGCGACACTGTGATGGCGCGTGCTCTGTTTGCGACAGACGAACTGTGCGGATTCCTGGTCGCGTGCGCGCTCGTGCGCCCCTCGCGCAGCCTGGATGACCTGGAAGTCTCTTCCGTCAAGAAGAAGCTAAAGGACAAGGCTTTCGCGCGCACGGTCAATCGTGACGATATACGGCAGGGCGTCGCAGAGCTGGGCGTTGACCTGGACGAGCACATACGCTTCGTCATTGACGCCCTGCGCCCCGTGCAGCAGGAGATCGGGCTCGGGCAGCCAGTACAGCCGACGCCGGAGTGAGCGGGCGCGCTCTTCAACCGACGTTGCGGCGCGGCGCTGGGTCGGTCGCGGGCGCTGGCTTTGAGAGCAGCACGGAGCCGCAGAGCAGTATGGCCAGCGTCAGGGTTGTCGAGAGCAGCATGGTCAAAGCGGCCTGCAAGCGCCGCCTGCGCGCCGTGTGGCGATAGACGAAGAGAGTCGCCGCCGTGATCGCCGCGACCGGGATGAGCAGCGTGCTGAGGATGAGGACGTTCGGCTTGACCACGTGATCTGTCGAGCCGGAAAAACCAAGGACTATGCCGAGCGGCAAACCTGCCCCGATGATTGTTGCGACGAGCGATGTGATCAGTAACAGCTTCCAGCGCATGCGGCGTTGGCCCTTAAGCGCGGCGGCCGGAGCGGGCGACCACGCTTGCTTCCCCTGTCGTTCAAATAGTACGAGGTGGCGAACCGAGCGCCGCCAAGCATACCACAGCGGCGACGAGGGACAAGCTATCAGATTGAGATTGAAGAGCAAGGATTGACGAGCTTCAAAGAACATGGTGACAAGAAACGCGCTCCTGTACCTGTCAAGACGAGAAGGGCTCAAAGATTTCGCGACCCGCTTTCGCCCTTTCAAGAAGCTGACCACGCGTTTTGTGGCCGGCCAGGACATTGAAGAGGCCATCACAGCCATCCGCCAAATCAACAAGACGGGCTGCACAGCCTCCTTCGATCATCTGAACGAGTCTGTCACGAGCGCCGCCGAGACCGAAGCCGAAGTGCGCGAATACCTGCGCATCCTTGAGCGCATAGACGAGACGGGCATCCGCTCGAACGTCTCCATCAAGCTCACGCAGTTCGGCTTGGAGATAGACCCGGAGCTGGCCTATCGCAACGCGCGCACGGTCGTCGCCGACGCGGCCCGTCGCGGCAACTTCGTCCGCATAGACATGGAGGCATCCAATGTCACGCAGTTGACGATAGATATTTTCAAGCGCCTGCGCGCCGAGTTCGGCCTGAACGATGTCGGCATAGTCCTGCAATCGTACCTGCGCCGCACCTACGACGATGCCGTTGACCTGCTCAAAATCCCCGCGCGCATACGCATCTGCAAGGGCGCTTACAACGAGCCGCCCGAGGTCGCCTTTCCCGATAAGAGGGATGTGGACGCCAACTACGTGCGGGTCATGAAGCTGCTCCTGAAGTCGGGCGTCTATCACGGCATAGCCACGCACGACCCTAATATGATTAACGAGACGATTCGTTTTATGCGCGGCGAGGGAATAAGCAAGGATGCGTTCGAGTTCCAGATGCTCTACGGCGTCCGTCGCGACCTACAGGATAAGCTCGCGCGCGACGGCTACAATATGCGCGTCTACGTGCCGTACGGAAAGCATTGGTATCCGTACTTCATGCGCCGCCTGGCGGAGCGCCCGGCGAATATCTGGTTCGTCATGAAGAACGTGCTGAGAGGATGAGCGGGCGCTGGGGGCTCGCGGCGGCTTACCTTCTAGGAAACGTCGATGGATAATATAGCCTGGATTCTATGGACGGTGCTCGGCGTGATTCTCATCATCGCGGAGGTTTTCACCCCCGGCTTCGTCCTCTTATGGTTCGGCATCGGCGCGCTCGCAGCGGCCTTTGCCGGAATCGTCGGCCTCCACAGCCTGCCGTTACAGTTCCTCATCTTCGCGGTCGTCTCCGTCGCCCTGACGGCCGCTTCACGCACCATCTTCGTCAACTATTTTTCGCGCGAGAAGCATGGCACAGACCTCAAGACGGGCGTTGATGCTCTGCCCGGTAAGATCGGCACGGTGGTCTCTTCGAGTCGCGGCGCTTTGAACGAAGGCGCGGTCAAAGTCTTCGGCTCGACCTGGACTGCATACCCGGCCGAAGGTGAAGAGCCGCTGGAAGCCGGCGAGCGCGTCGAAGTGTTGAGAGTGCAGGGCGCGTCCATCTACGTCCGCAGGCTCGGGCAGGGCCCGGACTGGCGACAGCAATCCCTGCCGGAGAAGAAAGAGGAGGCTTGATCTTCAAGCACAAGCAGGGGCAAAAGAAGCGGCGCGCTCATTCGTGAATGGACGCGCCGCTTCTTTTCTTCCTTTAATGATACTTACTTCAGTGTGTGGCCGTGATGGTAAAGGTCGCGGCCGGGACGGCCGTTTGCAGGTCGTAGCTGTCCATGGTCAGGTCGGCCAGGCGTTGACCGCGCAGCTTGGTGACGATGCGGAAGGGAAGCATCATGCAGCTCACTCTGCGATAGTCGCTGCGATCCTCTTCGACCATGACCTGGCTGTTGTAGCGCGTCTGAACGCGGCTGGTCAGGAAGGTGTCCTTGTTAATCCAGAAGCGAATCGTGTCGGTCGGGTTGAACTTGACTTCGACGACGTAGTTGTTGCCCTCGTCGCGCTGGCGAGCCGTGACAAGTTGGCCGTTGACCGCTCGGTTGAGCGTGCCGAAGCCCATCAGGGCCCATTGACGCGAGGCCGCCACTTCGCTGACGCGGAACGGATTGCCCGAGAACATTCCGCCGCCTTCCGTGCCCGTGTAGACTAGGAACGTGGGCCCGGCGATGATGCCGCCCGCAGGCGCAATGTCTAGGCGGCGGCGCAGGTCTCTGTCCTGATAGTCCGTGACGTTCAAACGAAGCTCGACCATGCCGGTGACGGCGCTTGCGCCGGGCGTGGCGATGGCAGCGACGTTGACGAAACCGCCGCTCCTGGCCGTCACATACTGCAAGTTGGCGTACTCGCTGCCCCCTTGGGCGACTCTGGTTACGCTCAAAAGCTCGCGGCCCGTCAGGTCATCGGCAGATGTCGGACGGGTCGTAGCGGGCAGCGCCAGCGCCGCTACACCAGCGCCGACGGCCGCGAGAAATAGAATCTTCTTTTTAATCAAACGTCGAAACATGATGTGGAAATCCTCCTCCTAATCTTTCTGGGCGCGTGGCCGTTTCAGTCTAGACGAGCCTGTATCGTTTTTTGCTGCGCTCACGCGCTCCGGGGGTCGGGTTTTGGGAGCAACCCGGAAGAATTTCAGCCCTCGCCGAGATACTGCGAGGCCCGGTGTCGGGCATGAAGGCTTCTCGGCGAAGAGGTCTGAAGAGTTGGTTGTGCGACTTGGAATCATCCTGAACGGGACGGAAATCTAGTTTGGCTTAAAGGCATGCTGCTCGTGTCAGAATCACGCGCCGCCGATGTAGAGCGGAAGAAAACTGCGGCTTTGGTGCTTCAGATTTAGAAACGCAACGGATGTTACTGATGGCTGGGCCACTTGTCAATATTTATGGATGTTCGATTCAGAAAAATGGAGACTAGGGAACTTCTGTCGGCGCTTCCGAGGAAGCTAGCGACTCTGTGTCGCCGAGCGTTGTGTCTTCTTCCATCGGAGGCAGCTCGACCGTGATGCGCGCAGACGTTGGCTCTTCCAGATCGTCGCCCGTAAAGCGGGCCAGCACGACCGTGATGTTGTCTTCACCGCCGCGATGATTGGCTTCATCTACGAGCGCGCTACAGGCAGAGGCGAGATCACCCCCCGCGTCGTTGACGATGCGCAGCATGTCCTCGGCTCTCAGCTTTCCCGAGAGCCCGTCGCTACAGATCAGCAGGATGTCGCCGCGCCGGATGCGTATGCGGCCCGAGACGGGCGACAGCTCATTCTGTGCGCCGAGGGCCTGTAGGATGACGTTGCGGAACATGTGCGTCTCGGCCTCTTCCTCGCTGATCTGGCCGACATCCACCAACTGCTGGACGAGCGACTGGTCTTTGGTGGCGAGCCGTATCTCGTCGCCCCGCAGGACGTAGGCCCGGCTATCGCCGACCTGCACCAAATCCAGGACATCGTTCTTGACGGCCGCGCCCGTAAAGGTCGCGCCCATCCCGCTGCAACGCGTATCCTCCTGGCTTCTGTGATGGATCGCCAGGTTGGCGTAGACGGTGGCGTTGCGCAGGCATTCGACCAGCGGAGTCTCCTCGTCGCAGCCGTCGTCGCCGTCGCCGTCGCTTCCGACGAGCATCTCGCGCACGGTCTCGACGGCCATGCGGCTCGCCACGTCGCCGGCGAGCGCGCCGCCCATGCCGTCTGAGACGACAAAGACCACGCCCTTTTCGCCGACTTCGATTCGGCGCAACTCTGCCGGGGGCTCCGCACCGTCCGAGCCAGTCCAGGTCTTGCCGCTAGAGAGATCGAGCAGCAGATAGTTGTCTTCGTTTCCACGCCGTACACGACCAACGTCAGATTTTGCGTGAAGCTCTATAATCATAAGAAGTCAGTGACGAGTGACGAGTGACGAGTGACGAGTTAAAGGGAAAAGCTTTTCGGCTTGTCACTCGTCACTTGTCACTCATCACTGTATTTTATTCAGCGCTTGATCCAAATCCGCAATAATATCGTCCGTGTCTTCGATGCCGACGGAGATGCGCACCAGGCCGTCCGTGATGCCCAGACGGGAGCGCGTCTCCGGCAGGACTGACGCGTGCGTCATCGTCGCCGGATGCGAAATGAGCGTCTCGACTCCGCCGAGGCTTTCGGCCAGTGTGCATAGCTTAACAGATTCGAGCACGGTGCGCGCAGCCTCAAGCGAGCCGACATCGAAGGCGACCATCCCGCCGAAACCTTTCTGCTGTCGCTTGGCCAGATCGTGCTGGGCGTGCGACAGAGAGCCCGGATAATAAATCTTCTGCACCTTCGGATGCTCTTCGAGGAAGGCTGCGACGGCGCGGCCCGAGCGGTCATGCTGCTCCATACGGAGCGCCAGGGTCTTCGTGCCGCGCAGGACGAGAAAAGAGTCGAAGGGCGAGAGAATGGCCCCGGCGCTATTCTGAATGAAGGCGAGCCACTCGGCATCCTTCTCGTCGTTCAGGACGACTATGCCGCCCACCCCGTCCGAATGTCCGTTCAGGTATTTAGTCGTGGAATGCACCACTATGTCAACACCAAAATCGAGCGGACGCTGCAAGTAGGGCGACATGAAAGTATTGTCGCACACTACGCGCGCCCCGACCCTGTGCGCCACGTCCGCGACGGCCTGAAGGTCTGTCACGATCATCACAGGGTTGGTCGGCGTTTCCAGAAAGACCATCCGCGTATTCTCTTTGATGGCGGCTTCGACGTTCGCGGCGTCGGACGTGTCCACGAAATCGAACTCGATGTTGTAATTGGCCAGCACCCGCGTGAAGAGGCGAAACGTCCCGCCGTAAGTATTATCGGAGACGATGACGTGCTCGCCCGCCTTGACCAGTCGGAGCGTGGCGTCTATGGCAGCCATCCCCGAGGCAAAGGCGTAGCCGAAGCGCGCGCCTTCGAGCGCCGCCAGATTGCGCTCCAGGGCGAGCCGCGTAGGGTTCTGCGTGCGCGCGTACTCGAACCCCTTATGACGGCCCAGGCCCTCCTGCTCGTAGGTCGAAGTTTGATAGATCGGAACAGTGACGGAGCCCGTCGCAGGGTCTTTCTCCTCCTGCCCGGCATGTATGGCTGTAGTGGCGAAACCCATAATCTTAAGAAGTGGCCGCTTGATTGCTCGTCATGAATGACCGGCTAATCATCAGGGAAATGAACAGCTAGAGCACAAAGATTCTGTCAGGGCTGCTAAAGGCGGCATGGTAGCCCGCAGGCGCGGCGGTGTCAAACAAGAGCAGGGATGAGGGAATGAGGGCGGAGGGATGAAACTATGAGCGCCCAACTTGAATCATCCTTCTTTCATCCCTCCGCCCTCCGCCCTCATCCCTTGCTTTTCGTGTTGCGGCGAGTTATCTTGTTGCCCCGTGAATTACACGGCCTCAGACCCTCGGACAAACGCCGTCGCCCTGATCCCTGCACGTTACGCTTCGACGCGCTTGCCCGGCAAACCGCTCCTTGAGCTTGCCGGAGAGCCGATGATCGTGCATGTCGTGCGCCGCTCGCTCGCGGCCCGCAACGTCACGCGCGCCATCGTCGCCACGGACGACCGCCGCATCCTTTCGGCCGTGCGCGCCGCCGGATTCGAGGCCGTCATGACCGGCCAGCATCACCCAAGCGGCAGCGACCGCCTGGCCGAAGTGGCCGCCGCGCTCGAAGACGCAGAGATAATCGTCAACGTCCAGGGCGACGAGCCCTTAATCTCTCCACAGACGATTGAGCGCGTGGTTGACGCGCTCGCAAACGACGACGAGGCGCTGATTGCGACGACCTCGGAGGAGATGACGGACTGGGCCGATGTCCTGAGCCCGGATGTCGTCAAGGTCTTGACGGACAGGGCCGGGCGGGCGCTCTACTTCTCGCGCTCTCCGATTCCTTACCCGCGCGAGGCCGTGCGCGAGCATGGCAGCCTGGAAGCGGCGCTCAGGCGCGACCCGTCGCTCGTCCGGCTCTTTCGCAAGCACACGGGGCTTTATGCTTACCGCCGCGCCTTTTTGTTAGAATACGCTGGCTGGCCCCACACCATACTGGAAACGACAGAGGCCCTCGAACAGCTTCGCGCGCTGGAGAGGGGCGTCACAATCCGCGTTCTTGAGGCCACAGAAGCCTCAATCGGCGTGGATACGATGGAAGATTTAGAGCGCGTGCGCGCAATCATAAAAACAGTGACGAGTGACGAGTGATGAGTGGCAAGCTGAACAGCCTTTAACTCGTCGCCTGTTTTGCTCGTCACTTGTCACTCGTCACTTATCACTGCTTTCTTGAGGTGAACGGATGCCTAAATATATTTTCGTCACGGGCGGAGTGGTTTCCAGCCTGGGCAAGGGCCTGGCGGCTTCTTCAATCGGGTGCTTGTTGGAAGCGCGCGGCCTGCGCGTGGCGCTGATGAAGCTTGACCCTTACATCAACGTTGACCCAGGCACGATGTCTCCCTTCCAGCACGGCGAGGTCTTCGTCACAGACGACGGCGCGGAGACTGACCTTGACCTGGGCCATTACGAGCGGTTCACACATGCCCGCCTGTCGCAGAAGAATAACTGGACGACCGGAAGAATCTATCTCTCCGTGATCGAAAAGGAGCGGCGCGGCGACTACCTCGGCAAGACCATACAGGTCATCCCGCACATCACCAACGAGATCAAGGATGCCGTGCGCGCCGTCGCCGCGCAGGATGCGCCCGACGTGGTGATCGTCGAGATCGGCGGCACGGTGGGCGACATCGAGTCGCTCCCGTTCCTCGAAGCCATACGCCAGATGGGGAACGAAGAGGGCTCCGGGAACGTCATCTACATACACCTGACGCTTGTGCCCTACATCGCCGCCGCCGGGGAGCTGAAGACCAAGCCGACGCAGCACTCCGTCCGCGACCTGATGCAGATCGGAATCGCGCCCGACATCCTGCTGTGCCGTTCTGATCGCGTGCTCTCGCGCGAGCTGCGCTCGAAGATCGCGCTCTTCTGTAACGTTAAAGAGAACGCTGTTATCACGGCGCAGGACGTGGACACAATCTACGACGTGCCGCTCGCTTTTCATGAGCAGGGCTTGGACGAGCTGATCGTGACGCTGCTTCAGTTGACGGAGCGCGCCTCGCATTCAGACCTGACAAGCTGGCGCGAGCTGGTCTCGACCATCAGGGAGCCCCTGACGGGCGAGGCTTCCATAGCCATCGTCGGCAAGTACGTCGAGCTTGAGGATTCCTACAAGTCTCTGCGCGAAGCCCTGACGCACGGCGGCGTCGCCAATAACCTGCGCGTGCAGATTCGCTGGATCGAATCCGAAGAGCTGATGGAGGACGATTACGAAGATCGCCTGCGCGACTTCGACGCGATTCTGGTTCCGGGCGGCTTCGGCAAGCGCGGCGTGGCCGGGATGATTAAGGCCATCGGCTACGCCCGGAAGACTCGGACTCCGTATTTCGGCATCTGTCTGGGGATGCAGACGGCCTGCATCGAATACGCGCGCAACGTCTGCGGATTGAAGGACGCGGACTCTACGGAGTTTGACCCGAACACGCTCTATCCGGTGATCTTCAAGCTGCGCGACCTGGTGGGTGTGGAAGAGATGGGCGGCACGATGAGGCTCGGCGCATACCCTTGCCTGCTCTCGGAAGGCTCTCTGGCGCGCGAAGTCTATAATGGCGCGGCCGAGATCAGCGAGCGTCACCGTCATCGCTACGAATTCAATCCCGAGTTTCGCGAGACTCTTGAACGCGGCGGGCTACAGTTCAGCGGCGTCTCGCCCGACGGAAAGTTCGTCGAGATCGTAGAACTCGCGCGCGACACGCATCCCTGGTTCCTCGGCTGCCAATTTCATCCCGAATACAAATCCAAGCCCCTCAGCGCGCACCCGCTGTTCGCCTCCTTCGTGCGCGCCGCTTACGAGAATCGCCTACGCAACGAGACTTCCGTCGAGAAGGGCGAGGTGGAGATGCTCGCGCACGAACGCGCGGGCGTGGCGGGCGACGACTAAAGAGGCAAGAGGGAAAAATAGATGGCTGAGATCGAAACCTCACGACTGCGGCTACGTATGTTTACGCCGGACGACCTGGACGCCCTCTCGCTCATCACGGGCGACGCCGAGGTGATGAAGTACCTGGGCGTGAGCGGCCCCCGCACGCGAGAGAAGACCCAAAACACCATTGACGCCATCCTTCGCCACTGGCAGAATCACGGCTTCGGCATCTGGGCCATAGATCACAAGGCCGACCGCCGGTTGATCGGCTGGTGCGGCCTACAGGTGTTGGAGAAGACGCCCGAGGTCGAAGTCGCTTACCTGCTGGCGAAGGAGTACTGGAACCAGGGGCTCGCGACCGAAGCCGCACGCGCGGCCGTCGAATACGGTTTCAATGGGCTGAACCTGAAGCGCATAGTCGCCATCGCGCGCCCCGAAAATGTCGGCTCCTATCGCGTGATGGAGAAGATCGGGATGAAGTACGAGCGGGATGCACACTATTACAACGTAGATGTAGTATACTACGCGCTTGAACGCGACCAGCTTCAGAGTGAAGAGGACGGGGCCTGAGCTTTTCGTAGGCCCGCGACAATGCGCAAGCCCGGTTTCGTTTGCGACCCCGACGGGCCCGAAGCGCACCCTTTACTCCGAGCGAGGAACCAGGAAAAAATGGAGCCCTGTGGAATCTTTCTAACAACACCCCGACGTATTAAGTAATTCAATAACTCACCCCCTCTCGGCTTGAAGCGCAGGCGCTTGCGGTGCGCTTCGGGCCGCAGTCCCTACGTCCGGACTTTCGCCCCGTGACAGGCGGCACACGCGGCGCTTCCGCCTCACATTAAAAACTGCGAGCGATTAGCTCTTTAGTGTTCGTGTGCGTAATGATAAATCTTTCGCGCCGTGGCGCTAGTGAATAAGGTCAGGGAACAGGGCGGCATGATGATTCCGGTTTTCGAGCCAGTAATCGGTGAGGACGAGATTCGAGCGGTCGTCGCGGCTTTGCGGCGCGGCGAGCTGTCAGGGTTGTTCGGCGATTCGCTCGCACGTTTCGAGCGGGAGTTCGCAAGCTACTGCGGCTGCAAGCACGGCGTCGCCGTCAATAGCGGCACGTCGGCCCTGCACCTGGCCGTCGCAGCGGCCGGCATTGGCCCAGGCGACGAGGTGCTCGTCAGCGCGAGCACCAACATTGCGACCGCGCTGGCCGTCGTGCATAACGGCGCGACGCCTGTCCCGGTGGATTCCGAAGAGACGACCTGGAATCTCAACCTAGACCTCATCGAAGGGCTCATCACAGAACGGACGCGCGCCATCATCCCCGTCCACCTCTTCGGGCATCCGGTCGAGATGGATCGGTTGATGGACATCGCGCGCCGCCATCAACTGGTCGTCATAGAGGATTGCGCCGAAGCGCATGGGGCCACCTGTCATGGCCGCCCGGCGGGCAGCTTCGGCCAGATGGGATGCTTCAGCTTCTATGCCAATAAGGTGATTACGACTGGCGAGGGAGGGATGATTACGACCAACGACGAGCGGTTGGCCGAGCGCCTTCGGCTGCTGCGTAATCTGGCCTTCACAGAGCAGCGGTTTCGGCATGAAGAGGCCGGCTATAACTTTCGCATGACCGGGTATCAGGCGGCTATGGGGTTGGCCCAATTCGCCAAGATCGAACAGATCATCGCCGAGAAGCGTCGCGTCGCGCATACCTATAATCATCACCTTCGGGGCATAGAGGGTTTGCAGCTTCCGGTAGAAGCCGCCTGGGCCAGAAATATTTACTGGATGTACGCCGTGGTCGTGAAGCCTTCGTTCGGCATGACGCGCGACCAGTTGATGGAGCGGCTGCGCGAGTCCGGCATAGATACGCGAACCTTCTTCTATCCGATGAACCAGCAGCCCTGTCTTCGCAGGCTCAAGGGCTTTCGTGAGACCGCTTGCCCGGTAGCCGACTGTTTGTGGGAGACGGGGCTTTACCTGCCTTCGACCTACACGCTCTCCGAAGAGACGATCAAGACGATAGCCGATGCTATTCGACGGGCTTCCGGTCAGAGGTCGCAGAGTGAGGTGAGGGCTGCGGCTCCGCTGAGCCCGCTGTGGCTGAGCAGCCTGCCGGAGTTTTTCAGCCTTATCTTTCGCGGCGACCTGCTCTAAGGCCGTCATGGAACTTAAAGACCTTATTCCGCCCATCGCTTACAGGGTCAGGCGGCTTCGCCGCAGCGCCGCTTCTGCGCTGAAGCAGTATCAAAGCTTTGAGGACGCGTCGCGGGACTGCGACACGTACGAAGACCCGCGAGTCGTCGAGGTCGTCTCACGAAAGACGAGCGCATTCAGAGAGGCTCTGCTCTCTTCGACAAGCATGATTGTCAAAACGCGCCAGACCGCTCAGAACATGTTCGTCCTCTCTTACGTCTTTCCGCAGCGCGCCCTTAATGTCCTGGAACTGGGCGGCGCTTGTGGCGCGAGCTACTTCGAGTTGAGCCGGCTGCTGCCGGGGAGGATTAAAAGCTGGTCGGTCGTGGAAACAGCCGCGATGGCTGCCGAGGGCCGACGAGGCTTTTCCGACGACCGCCTTAAATTCTTTGAAGACGTGGGCTCGGCCACGGCCCCGCCCGAGAGCTTCGATCTGATCGTCGCGCAGGGAACGCTGCAATATACTTATGATCCATTAAAGATGATTGATGATTTACTTGCCCTCGGATGCAGGTATATATATGTGACGCGAACGGCAGTGAGGGTCGGCGTCGAGGGTGTTAATGAAAGCGAGGGCGCGCTATTTACCCGTCAGACGACCCATCTGGCGGCGCATGGCCCGGGCCCATTACCTCCCGGCCTGGAAGATCAAATCACCACGCAGCCTCTCGTCCTGGTCTCCTCAGAGGCTATCGCAGCGCGACTTGCGCCTCGCTATAGCATCCTGTTCAGGTTCGACGAGGGCGGCGAAAGCTCTCTGTTGATCGGAGCGCAGACCGTCGCCACTAAAGACGTAGGCTTCCTGGCAGTCAAAGGCGGGGCCTGATTATTAGAAGAGATATGAGCACGTATAAGGGCCGGTACGCGGAGCTATACGATATTTTCTACGCGGACAAGCCGTACTGCGAGGAAGCCTCTTTCGTCCACAGGTGCCTGCAACAGTACGGCTCCGGGCCCATGCGCCGCGTGCTTGAGCTGGCCTGCGGTACTGGCGCGCACGCGCTCGCGCTGGAAAAGCTCGGGTACGAAATCCTCGCCACAGACGATTCAGAGGAGATGCTGGCGAGGGCGCGCCGCAAAGCCGAAGTTGCATCTTCCCGCGTGGAGTTTCGCCGCCAGAATATGACAGAGCTTGCGGAGGCCGGGCTGGACGAGGCGGGTGGCCCCTTCGACGCCGTAGTGTGCATGTTCGATTCCATCGGCTATGCTGTGACGAATGAAGCCCTCGGCCGCGTGCTCGCAGGGGTACGAGCGCACCTGCGTCCGCGCGGGCTGTTCGTCTTCGAGTTCTGGCACGGTGCGGCGATGCTGCGCAGCTACGAGAGCGTGCGTGTTCGCCGTTGGGCCCAAGCCTGGGGGGAGCTGCTGCGCATCTCTGAGACCACGCTCGAACATGAAAGGCAGTTGGCCCACGTCTCGTACACGATCTATGAGCTGAGGCGGGACGGAACCTACGACGCGTCTAAGCAGACCATGACGTGCCGTTATTTTCTGGTTCAGGAGATGGCCGCCCTGGTGTCTGCGGCCGGTCTTGGGCCCGTCAAGTGGCTCGCAGGCTTTTCCGAGCAAGAGCCGATCACCGAAGAGACCTGGCATGTCCTGGCCGTCGCGCGCCGCCTGGATGATTAACCGCACGGTATCTGGAAACTCCGACTTCGAGTAGATGAGAGTAGGCGTCTTTCTGGAAGATTCTTCCCCGCAGGTTGGCGGAGGCTATACATTTCAGGAAGATATTTTTCAATCCCTCCTGGAACTCGCCGGGCAATCAAATCACACTTACGTCGTCCTCTGCCGCCAGCCGGAAGCGGTCATCGCCGCCGCCGCCGGGTCTAACCGCATAGAAGCCTCTGCCTTCCCAGGCACGCCGCGCCAGCGCATCGTCTCAGGGGCAAGGCGCGCGCTGGTGGCTTTCGGCCGGCGGCGTCAGACGAGAATCGAGCAGGTGATCGAAGACAGCCGCATAGAGTTCATGTGGTTCGTAGGCGACCAGGCAGTCCAGGTAGACCTGCCTTACCTGGCCACGGTCTGGGACTTACAGCATCGTTTGCAGCCCTGGTTTCCGGAGGTCAGCGCGCGCGGGACTTGGCGACGACGAGAGCAATTTTATGCGACCTACCTGAGACGCGCCGCCGCCGTCATCGCCGGAACCGAGGCCGGCCGCCAGGAGATCGAGCGCTTTTACCAAGTGCCGCCCGCCCGCATACATGTCCTTCCGCACCCGACGCCGCAATTCGCGCTCGACGCCCTGCCCTGTGACGGGGCCGAAGTGCTCGGCAGGCTAAGGCTCCCGCCGGGCTACCTTTTTTACCCGGCGCAGTTCTGGTCGCATAAGAATCACGCCAACCTGCTGCTGGCCGTGCTGCGCCTGCGCGAGCGTTACGGGTCGGCTCCGCCGGTCGTCTTCGTCGGCTCGGACAAGGGGAACCAGGCTTATATCGGGCGATTGGCGGCGGAGCTGGGGCTGGCTGGCCAAGTCCATTTCCCCGGCTTCGTCTCGCGCCGCGACCTTATAGCACTCTATCGCAACGCGCTGGCGCTGACTTACCTCTCATTTTTCGGCCCCGAAAATCTGCCTCCGCTGGAAGCCTTCGCCCTGGGCTGCCCTGTGATCGCGGCCGATGTCTCGGGCGCGCGCGAGCAGCTTGGCGAAGCAGCCCTGCTGGTTGACCCTACTGACGTTGAGCAGATTGCCGAAACTTTGAACTCTCTTCTGACAGAGGCCGGATTGCGCTCGGCCCTGGTGCAGAGGGGATTGGCCAGGGCTTCAAGCTGGACTGGACGGGATTTCGTCCAGGGCGTCTTCTCCATTCTGGACGGATTTGCGCCCATCAGGCGTTGCTGGGGAAGCGCAAAGCCGTAGAGCGCCGCGCCGGGGCCGGCCGGGGAGAGCGCCCCGGTTTTCATACATGGGGCTTCTATCTTGTTCTTAATAGATAGTATAATGCTACTTGCAAAAATTTTGGCGAGCGTGTCTCGCCGGGGAGAATTGAGACCTCAGCCTCTCGCCGCATATCTCCTTGCAGAGGAGGTTTATGCTAATGAAACTCGCCGACCTGAACAGAGGCCCAGCCGTGAAGGAATCCTCACCGCTGCACCCGCACAGAGGCACAGAAGAGATGAGAGCGGCCGCCGGCTGCGAGGCGCGTATCCTGATCGTGGATGACGAGCCGGGGATCAGGAATATGCTGTCCGAGCTGTTGCACGAGAGCTACGAGTGCAGGGCTGCGGGCTCGGCCGAAGAGGCGCTGGAGATTCTGCGCGCCGAGCAGTGCTCGCTGGTTTTGACCGACATCCGCATGGACGGGATGAGCGGCCTGGAAATGATTCCGCTCGCGCTCCGGTGCGCGCCCGATGCTGTGATCGTGATGATTAGCGCCGAGCAGACCATTGACAGCGCCATCGAGGCCATGCGCGCCGGGGCTTTCGACTACATTAAAAAGCCTTTCGACATACGGCAGGTCGAGGCTGTCATCCGGCGCGCGATGGATTATTACCTGCTGCGACAGGAGAAGCGGCGCTATGAGAGCGACCTGGAAGAGCTGGTCAGGCAGCGCTCGGCCGAGCTTGACCGCATCAGCCGCTACGACGAGCTGACGAACCTGCCCAACCGCGCCTTCTTCGAGGCGAGACTGACGGAAGCTCTGGCCGCCGCGAGCCAGGAAGGGCAGATGTTGGCCGTACTGCTGCTGGACGTGGACAGCTTCAAAAAGATCAACGAGAGCCTCGGATACCGGATAGGCGACCGTCTGCTGCGCTCGGTTGCAGAGCGGCTGAAGAACCAGGTTGGCGCAGTTGATACCGTGGCGCGCTTTGGCGGCGACGGGTTCGCCCTACTGTCAAAGCGGATCAAGTCGGCCGAAGACATTTTAGAGACAGTGCACCTCCTGCATCAGGCGCTCAACCCGCACTTCAGCCTTGAGGGGCAGGACTTTCACATCACGGCCAGCATAGGCGTCAGCATCTATCCGCAAGACGGGACGGACGCGCACACCCTGCTGCGCAACGCCGGGGCCGCCCTCTACCAGGCCAAGACGCAGGAGGGCGGCGGCTACCGTTTCTACACATCGGACATGAACGCACGGGCGCTCAAGCGGCTGGCCCTTGAGAACGGCTTGCGCCGCGCCCTTGAGGGCGAGGGGTTTGTGCTGCATTACCAGCCGCAGGTGGAGGTTGGTTCCAGGCAGTTGGTCGGCGTCGAGGCGCTCATCCGCTGGCAGCAGACGGACGCCGGGCTGGTTCCTCCTATGGATTTCATCCCGCTTGCCGAAGACGCTGGGCTCATCGCTCCGATAGGAGAATGGGTGTTGCGCGCGGCCTGTCTACAGAGTCAAAGGTGGGCCGCCCTGGGGGCCCTGGGCCCACTGCGAATATCTGTCAATCTTTCCGCTTACCAGTTCAGGCGCGAGTCCCTCTCCAAGATGGTCTCGGATGCGCTCAGCGAGACGGGCCTGCAACCCGAGCGGCTCTGTTTAGAGCTGACGGAAAGCTCCATCATGGTGAACGCCGAGAGCGCCGTCGGGACATTGAACGAGCTGAAGGAGATCGGCGTCAGGGTGGCGATTGACGATTTCGGAACCGGCTATTCGTCTCTCGGCTATCTGAAGCGCCTGCCCATAGACATCCTGAAAATAGACAAGTCTTTCGTCCGCGATACGCCGTCAGACCCGGACAGCGCCGCCCTCGTCAAGGCCATTATCACGTTGGCCCACAACCTGCGGCTGAGGGTGATCGCCGAAGGGGTGGAGAGGGAAGAGCAGCTCGAATTCCTGCGCACGCTCCGCTGCGACGAAGCCCAGGGCCATCTCTTCAGCCGTCCCCTGCCCGAGGAGGATTTGAACCGCTGGCTGCGGAAGGAGAAGAAGTGAGCGCCTCACTGCCTCCTCCTCTTCACTCGGTCACGAACAGAACCCTACTCCGTACCGCTTCATACATTTGCGAGAAGTATACTATGCTATGTGGCGGGCCTCAGTGTTGACGGCGGCTGGCAGGGGAGGCCGCTCGCCCGAGCCCGAGTGCATTGACGATTCTTATGCTTCATTGCCCTACATGTGGTCGGGATTACGCTGACGACGTGCAGGCGTGTCCGTCGGACGGCGCTCTGCTGCGCGCCGACGCGACCGTGGCTTCGCCCATGCCCGTCGACCCGCTCGTCGGCCTGACCCTGGACGGCAAGTATCGCCTGGACGAGCGCCTGGGCAAGGGCGGGATGGGCACAGTCTATCGCGCGACGCATCTCTTGATCGACCGACCCGTAGCGATCAAAGTTCTGAACCCCCATTTTGTCGAAGACGAAGAGGCGCAGGAGCGTTTCCGTCGTGAAGCCAGGGCCGCAGGCCGCTTGCAGCATCAGAACGCCGTGGCCGTGACCGATTTCGGGCGCACGCAGGACGGGCTCGTCTACATCGTGATGGAGTTGCTGATCGGGCGCTCGCTCAAGGAAGTCCTGGCGCGCGAGGCTCCGCTCGATGCCGCGCGCGCCGTCTCGCTGATGCTCCAAATCTCTGCGGCTGTGGCGGCCGCGCACGAAGCCAGGGTTATTCATCGCGACCTCAAGCCGGGCAATATCTTCGTCGTGCAGCGCAAGCACGCGCCGCCCGTCGTCAAGGTGCTCGATTTCGGCATCGCCAAGCTGGCCGCCGAAGCCATAGAGGACGAGGAGGACGAGCAGCAGACCTTGACCAAAGTGGGCGTGATGATCGGCACGCCGCGCTACATGTCGCCCGAGCAGTGTGATGGCGCGAAGCTGACGCCGGCCTCGGACGTTTACAGCCTCGGCATTATCCTCTACGAGATGCTCACGGGGACGACCCCTTTTTCGGGCTCGACGGCGCTTGCCATCGCGATGAAGCATTCGAAGGAAGTGCCCCGCGCGCCGCGCGAGTTCGTCGCCTCCATCCCCGCGCCCCTGGAAGAGGTCGTGCTTCACGCCTTAGAGAAGAATCCGGGGGACAGACCGCCCGACGCTGGCGCTTTTCGTCGCGAGCTTTACGAGACGGCCGAGCGGCTCGGACTTGAGCATGCGAGCGGTCATAGCGCGCCCACTATGGAGAGCCTGCGCGGGGCCGGAACGGAAACTCCTTCGGGCCGCCTCGTCGTAGACATGGTCAGGGTGCGCGAGCATCGCGCCAGCATCACTTCCGGCGAAGCTTTAAAGAGTGCAGACATCGCCAGGGGAAATGCTGCGCATGCAGTAGCGGGCGCGCCCGTCGCACCAGCGCCCTCAAATGATCTGGCGGACGCATCGCCTGCGACCATCGCGCTGCTTGCGCCGGCGCGACACTCTTTCTCAAGGGTGCGGGTGCTGTTTGAGCGCCCCGAAGTCTGGCTGCGTTGGCTCAGGCATCCGGTCGCGCTGACCTGCATCTGTCTTGGAATATTGATGCTGGCCGTGGTGATCTTCGCCGTCCTGGCGACGCGCTCTTCGGGCAAGTCGAAGAATACTATGAACGGCTCGGCCGAGGCTGCGAATGCGGCCAACGCGACGGCGGGGGGCGATAAAGAAGGCTCTACTGACGCGGCTCCGACACCCGGGCCCTCGCCGAGCGCGGCTGCTACTACGCCGGACAATGATAATCGCCCGGCACAGCACGCGCGCGGCAGCTCCCAGCGGCGCAGGCAGTCGTCGCCAGCCGCGCAGAGACGACAGCAACCGGCGCAGGGCGGCGGCTTCTTCAACAAGCTCAAGCGTGCGATCAAGAGGCCCTTCTAAGGCTTCCGACCGAGCAAGAGGAAAACTTAAACGATGAAGAGTGATGAGAAAGAGTTAGCCGCGAAAGCCTTTCGCGTGGGCAGCGCCGTCTTCGGTGACGGACGCCTCTCTGTGCTGGCCGGGCCGTGCGTCATCGAATCCGAGGCGCATGCGCTGATGATGGCGCGCGAGTGCGCCGAGCGCGCGCGCGCGGCCGGGCTCGATTACGTCTTCAAATCATCCTTCGACAAGGCCAACCGCTCGTCCATCAAAAGCTTTCGCGGCCCAGGCATGCGCGAGGGTTTAGACATCCTGCGGCGCGTTAAAGAAGAGGTCGGCGTGCCCGTCGTCACAGACATTCACGAAATCAGTCAGGTCGAAGAAGTCGCAGAGGTCGCAGACATGCTTCAGATACCGGCCTTCCTTTCGCGCCAGACCGATCTGATCGTCGCAGCCGCGCGCACCGGCCGCGCCGTCAACGTCAAGAAGGGGCAGTTCCTTGCGCCCGCCGATGCGCGCAACATTGTCGAGAAGGCGCGCGCCGCCGGCTGCGAAAAGCTGTTGTTGACGGAGCGCGGCGTGTCGTTCGGCTACAACAATCTGGTCGTCGATATGCGCTCGTTTCCGATCATGCGCCGGTTTGGCGCGCCCGTGGTCTTCGACGTGACGCACTCTTTGCAATTGCCGGGGGGCCTGGGCCATGCAACCGGCGGGCTCTCCGAGTACATCGAACCGCTCGCTCGCGCCGGAGTCGCCTGCGGAGTTGACGCGGTCTTTATGGAGGTGCACGACCACCCGGAGGTCGCGCCTTCGGATGGGCCCAACATGCTCCCGCTTGAGCGATTGGGCCCGCTGCTCACGATGTTGCGCGACATACACGCGCTCGTGCGCCGCGTGGAGCCGGCGACCGAAGCTGCTGCAAGTTGAGTTAGGCTTACGCCGACGATGCGCCCGGCGTGCAAAGCTTCCAGGACTATTAAGCTGCAACTTATGAACAAGCTCTTTTCTTCACTCTTACTATGCCTGCTCACGCTCCTTGCGCTCTTGCTCGCGCCTGCGCCTGCTTGTGCGCAGGATGAAGCGCGGGCCGCGTGGGTCGTGACGCGCTTTGATATTACTGTTAACACGTCGCCGGCAGACCGCGCGCTGAATGCTCGCGCGCTCCTCAAGGCGCGAAACGTCGGGCGGGGCGCGGGCCAGACAATCTCTCTGCGCCTGAGCACGAGGGCCGAGATCAAGACCGCGACTGTCAACGACTCGACGGCGACCTTTCGCTCGATTAACGAATCACGCGGCAATCTTCAGCGCGTGACCATTAATACGCCTGTGCCCGTCGCTCCCAACACGACGATCAACGTTGCTCTGGATTATCGTTTCCCGGTCGTCGAAAACGATGGGCTCACGGCCATCTCGCCCCTGGGAACACAGTTCCTTCCGCTCTCCCTGTGGTTCCCGACGGCAAACACCTTGTTCGCCGTGCGCGGCACGGACACGGCTCCATATCGCCTGACCGTAAGCGGTGCGCCCGGCGAGATGCTCGTCTCTTCAGGCAAGGCCACGGGCATGACCTACGAGCAGAGCTTAAACGCTCAGCCCTTTTTTCTGACAGGCAACTGGGACATAAGCGAGGGCGCTGGGCCCACGGCTGGCATTAGCGCCTGGCTTCCGAAAGGCGCGGGCGCGGAGGAGCGCAAGCAGGCCGAAGCATTGATGGCGCTGGCTGCTGCGGCGCGCACCTTCTACGGCGGGCTGCTGGGCCCAGGGCCGGATAGTCCTGTTCGCCTGGTCGCGGTCGAGCGCGGCGCTGGATTCAGCGAGGGCGGAACCGTGCTGCTCGATGCGGCGGCCTTTCGCCGGACGAAGGTTGATTCGACGACGGCGCTGCTCATCAGCGAGGCGGTCGCGCGTTTGTGGATCGGCGGAGCCACACCGATACGCGGCGAGGGCTCGGGCGTGCTGCGCGAAGGGCTGCCGCGATACTTAGCCGCACTCTTCTTCGAGAAACAGTACGGGGCGGAGACGGCCGAGGCCGAGCGCATGCGCGAGCGCATAGCCTACACGGCCATCGCCCGGCGTGAAGCGCCACTCTCGCTCACCACGCCGCTCGACGATACCTACTTCGCTTCCGTGACGAACAAGGGCGCGATGATCTGGCGGCTGGTTGATCGCGCGCTCGGTCGTGAAGCCTTCATCCAGGCCATTCGCGCGCAGCTCCAGGCAGCGGCCCGTGACGAAGCCGGACTGACGCTCACGGCCATTCGCGCGGCCCTGAGCGAGCAGGGCGGCCCGCAGGTCAAAGCGATTCTCGACGAGGAATTGGATAAGCCGACCGACATGGATCTGCTCGTAGGCTTGCCGCAGCAGCGCGGCGGGCAGTGGGTCTCGGCCCTGCGCAACGCTGGCTCGCTCGCCGTCACAGTCAAAGTCGCGGCGACCACAGACCGGGGCGAGCGCATCACGACGGATGCGACCATCCCGGCGCGAGACTTCGGCGAGGCCGTCTTCAAAACGCAGTCGCGCATCGTGCGTGTCGAGATTGATCCTGACAAGCTCTATCCGCAACTGGACTACGCCAATGACATCGTGCCGCGCAGGGATTTAAGCGAGGATGCGCTCGCCGAGGCCACGCGCGCCTTCGTCCAGCAGGGCTATGCGCGCTCCGAAGCGATTACGCGCGAGCTGCTCTCGGTCGCGCCGCGCATGCAGGAGGCGCGCATCCTGCTGGCCCGCTCCCTGCTCGCGCAGAACAAGCTGGACGAGGCTGAGAAAGAGTTTCGCGCGGCGCTGGATGAAAGCTTGCCGACCCCTTTGGCGCTCGCCTGGGCCAACTTCGGGCTGGGCGAGATCAGCTCGCGGCGCGGGCAGGCCGCAGAAGCCGCGCGTCGCTTCAACGACGCCGTGCGCGCCGGGGGCGAATACGCTTCCACTCTCGGCGCTCGTCTGGCGCGCATCAAGGCCGAGGCTGCCGCAGGCGCTACGCCGACAGTAGACAGCGAGGCGCAGAAATTTATCGCGCAGCTAGACCAGGTCATCAAGAGCGGCAGGAAAGCCGATCTGGAAGCGCAGATCGTCTCGGGCGAGCTGGTTCCCTTCGTCCGTGGGATCGTTTCGAGCCAGCCCGAAATCTGGCAAACGCGCGTCCTGCGCACGGAGCCTCTGGACGCCAACCGCCTCGCGGCCGATGTCGAGCTGACGGTCAAGGAGCTTGGCCGCGAACAGTCTGGCACGGCCCGCTACGTGCTCGCGCGCACGGGCGGAGCGTGGAAGCTCGCCGCCATACAGTTCTTCGAGGTCAAATAGAGAGCGAGTATGTACGAGCTTGCCGAGATTGAGCGCAGAGCGGCGCGCGTCAGGCTGCTGTTGATGGATTGTGACGGCGTGCTGACGGACGGGCGCATAGAGCTTGTGGGAGAAAAGGAGGAGCAGAAGTTCTTCCACACACGCGACGGGCATGGGCTCGTCCTCCTGCATCGCGCCGGCTTGAGCTCAGGCATTATCTCCGGCCGCACGTCGAGCGCCGTCTCGCGCCGCGCGCGCGAGCTGGGTGTGACGTACCTGCGCCAGGGCGCTCTCGACAAGATCAAGGATTTCGAGGAGCTGCTCAAAGAGGCCGAGCTGGAAGAGTCCGAAGTCGCCTTCATCGGAGACGACGTGGTTGACATCCCTCTGATGGAGCGCGCCGAGCTGGCCATAGCCGTCGCCGACGCGACGCGCGAGACGCGTCAGGCCGCACACTACGTCACACAACTACCGGGCGGCTACGGCGCTGTGCGCGAAGTGACCGAAATCATCCTCAAGGCCCAAGGGCACTGGGACGACCTCATGAAACGCTACATCAAATTTTGAGCCAGGCAACCGAGCTTCGGATTTGACAGCCAAGCACCCGTTTGATTATCTTTGCGCCAGCGCGAAGATGAAGCCAGCTCAGCAAGTCTGTCTTCATCCTTCCACCTCCATATTTGCATTTGAACGGATATGGCGTATCAGTGCAAACCAGGGAAAAAGGTAACTTGACGGAGGCCAAAATCCTGGCCGCCCTGTCACGGCGGGTTACTTGGTATCTGTACCTTTCGGGACAGGACACAAATACGATTTTGTGGTTGATGATTCGGTAAGCTTGCGACGCGTGCAGTGTAAAACCGGAAGGGTCAGACAAGGAGTCTTGCACTTTAATAGCTATAGTCAATCGGGGAACGGTGCTACCAAGCAAGGCTATCACGGATTGGCAGACCTTTTCGCCGTTTTGAATCCAGAAGATGGTCAAGTATATTTAGTCCCGGTTGAAAGTTTCGGCGCAGCCGGTATCTCTTTAAGGTTGGCGTCCACGTTGAATGGTCAGAGTCAAAAAGTTAACTGGGCTGTTGATTTTCTTCTCATACCGCTCAGTCAAACGGGTTGAAGATTAGGCGCGAGTAGCTCAGTGGTAGAGCATCTGGTTCCCAACCAGAGGGTCGCGGGTTCAAGCCCCGTCTCGCGCTCCAATTATCAGTAATCCTCCCTTCCCTCCCCGAAAAATAATCGTATTGTAAGAAAACGCGACGGGCCCGCAGCGTACGCTTTTGCTCGCCTTTTGCCCCACTTTCATGCCGTTACCGCTGTTTTAGGTCTCTCTCATACTGGCACGATGGTTGCCATTTATCGAGTGGCATAAGTTTATAAAGACTGATGGGAGGGTAACTGCCGTGCGTATTAAGTTGATGGCCGGGCTCGGAGTGCTTGCTCTGGCCGGCCTGGCTGCCGGTTGCTCCGATTCCGGAACGACGACGAACACGAACACTGCCGCGAACGCTAACACGACGACGGTCGCGACGACTACGAGCACAACGACGAGTCAGGAAACGCGCCCGGCTCCGGGCGATTCCGAGATAGCCACTTCGACGGATGCCAGCGGAAACAAGACCGAAACTCGTACCTTCAAGAACAACACGCGCGTCTCGAAGGTCGTGGTGACGACGACTCCTGCGGGGAAGCGCAGCGCCAGGGTCTACCCCGTTACGGGTGAGCCCAAAGACCTGCCCGAAGACAGAGTCGCCACGGCGCTCGAAGACACTGGCGACGCCATTGCCGATGCCGCCGGGTTCGTGGCGGATAAGACCAGGGAGGCTGCCGCCACGGCCGTAGACAAGACTAAGGACGCTGCGGCCGCCACCAAAGAGGGCGCGCAGGCGGTCGGAGAGCGTGCCGCAGATACGGGACGCACCGTCGTGGATAAGACCAAGGAGGGCGCTAAGACCGTCGGCGAAAGGACTGTCGAAGGCGCACAGACTGTCGGAAGCAAGACGGCTAAGGGTGTGAAGAAGGCTGGCAAGGCTGTCAAGAATGCCGTGACGCCCTAGCTTCTCTGAGCTTCAAAATCTCAACCTGCGCGAAATACCGGACGGGCAGGCCCGAAACGAGGGCTTGCCCGTTCTCTTTTCTCTGCGGGCCCCCTCGTTCGAGTTTGGGCCGTCGGCTTTGTTATACTGTCAACAAATGGGCCGAGCCTTCATCAAGAGAGGAGAGAGCTATGGCAGCGACATCGCGTTTTACAATTATCTGCCCGTGCTGCGAAGCGACGCTGACGATTGACGCGCAGACGGGAGCACTTATTTCACACGAGGAGAAGTCGAAACCTTTGGCCTCTTTCGACGAGATGCTCAAGGGTCTGGACAAGCAGAAGCAGCAGCGCGAGCAGATTTTTCAGCAAGAGCTGGGCTCGCTCAAAGACCGCGAGCGGCTGCTCGAAGAGAAATTCCGCGAGGCCATGAAGCGCGCCGAAAAGGATAAGGACAAGCCTTACATCAATCCGCTCGATGTCGATTAGATCGAGAGCGCTGTGAGCAGGTTGGTGCTGTACCGCATCAATCCCCTTTGGAAGCGCCGTGCAACATCCTTTCCTGAAAGGCGCATCCAAAGCGCGTGGGCGAAGGGACTGAGGACGCAGCAAGTCTGGCGCAAAGAGTCCCGCGCTCGTTGACTGTCGAAGATTTGCCGAAGATTCCGGAGCAAACATTTATGCGCCCCTTCTACCCCGTTCTGCTTATCCTGTGCGCGATGGCTTTCCTGAGTCACGAGCTATTTCCGACCGCTTCTGCGCAGACGCTTATGCCGCCACTGAAATTCAAAGAGCGCACGCTCGCCAACGGCCTGAAGTTTTACAGCCTGGAAGACCACACCAGCCCGACCGTCGCCATACAGGTCTGGTATCACGTCGGCTCGAAAGACGACCCAGAAGGCCGGAGCGGCTTCGCGCATCTCTTCGAGCACATCATGTTCAAGAGCACTCGGAACATGAAATCCGAGATGATGGATCGGTTGACGGAGGATGTCGGCGGTGCGAACAACGCTTTCACGACGGACGACGTGACGGTCTATCACGAAGTCGTCCCGTCAAATTATCTTGAGACGCTTCTATGGGCCGAGGCCGACCGCCTCTCGGGCCTCAACGTTGACGAGCCGAACTTCAAATCCGAACGCTCCGTAGTGCAGGAAGAGTTCCGCCAGAGTATTCTCGCGCCGCCTTACGGCAAGCTTGAGCTGCTCATCGCACAGAACTCCTGGACGCGCCATCCCTACAAGCGCCCGACCATCGGCAGCATAGAAGACCTGGACGCCGCCACGCTCGAAAACGTACGAGCCTTTCACGCCACCTATTACCGGCCGGACAACGCTACGCTGGTGGTGGCCGGCGACTTCGATCAAAAGCAACTGGACGCGTGGGTGGATAAATATTTCGGGCGCATCCCGAAGCCGAGCGCGCCGCTGCCGCGCGTGAGAGTTAAGGAGCCCGCGCGCACGGCCGAAAAACGTGTGACCGATTACGGCTCGAACGTTCCACTGCCCGCCATCGCCGTCAACTATCTTGTGCCGCCCGCTTCCGACCCCGAAGCCATAGTGCTGCGGGTCGCAGACGCCGTCCTGTCGGGCGGAACGTCCAGCCGTCTCTACCAATCGCTCGTCTACCAGCAGCAATTGGCCCAGGAGGCCAACTCCTACACAGACCTGCGCGAAGACGCCAGTCTCTTCGCTCTCAACGTGACGCTGGCGAGCGATAAGAAGGTGGAGGACGCCGAGCGCTCGCTCTTCGCGGAGATCAAGCGCCTACAGGACGAGACAGTCTCGAAGGCCGAGCTGGACAAGGCCAAGAACCTGCTGGTGACGAGCAAGCTGAGGGAGCGCGAGAAGAACGAAGATAAGGCCCTGACGATTGGCAACGCTGCTGTGCTCCTGGGCGACGCGAACCGCGCTAACACGGACATCGAGCGCCTTCAGGCCGTGACCGCCGCAGACATCCAGCGCGTCATGCGCAAGTATTTCACCGACACCAATCGCGTCGTCATCACCTACTTGCCGGAGACGATGAGGCCGGGCGCGCCCGCCAGGGCTTCACACTCAACCGCTCAGGCAGAGGGCAGCGCCGGAGCGAGGGCGCTCTTCTAGTGCGATTTGGAGGGGAGAAGAAACCGAGATGATACGCCAAGCTTTCCGCCGCACTACTTTGATCTATGTCGCGCTCGTCGCCCTGATGATAACCACCATGTCGTTTGAATCATTGGCCCAACAGGAGACACCGCCGCCGCCTTCGGCTCCGCGTCCCGTCACTCTGCCCAGGCCCTTCGAGAAGACTTTGAAGAACGGCCTGCGCGTGATCGTCATCGAGCGCGGCCAGGTGCCGCTCGCCTCCGCTCAGCTTCTCGTCAAGACCGGCGGCGAGGCAGACCCGCCCGAGCTTGGCGGCCTTGCCAACCTGACGGCCGGGCTCCTGACCGAAGGGACGGCGACGCGCACCGCGCCGCAGACCGCCGAAGCCATAGAGGCGCTCGGCGGCACAATCGAATCGGGCGGGCTCTGGGACGCTTCGGCCGCGCGCATCGGCGTCATGTCCACCAAGCTCGATCCGGCGATGGCCATCCTGGCCGACATCGTTCGCAACCCTGCCTTCAAGGAAGAGGAGATCGAGCGGCAGCGCCAGCAGCTACTCGACCAGCTCGCCGTGGACATGAGCAATCCGGGCCGCCTCGCGCGCTTCGTCGCCGCGCGCCTGCTCTTTGGCCCAACGCCTTACGGCCACCTGCTCACAGGCACGCCCGAAACCATCGAACGCATCAAGCGCGAAGACATAGTGCGATTCCACTCGACCTATTACCGGCCGGACAACGCCATCCTGGTCATCGGCGGCCACGTCAAGCCCGACGAAGGATTCCGGCTCGCCGAGAAGATGTTCGGCGATTGGCCCAAGCCTTCCGTCCAGCTTCCCGCCCCCTCGGCGGCGAAAGAGGTAGCCGTGCAGGCTGCGCCGCGCGTGCTGGTCATTGACAAGCCGGACGCAGGCCAAGCTGCTGTCGTCCTCGTCCGCACCGGGCTCAAGCGCACAGACCCGGATTACTTCCGGGGCATCGTCGCCAACTCCGTGCTCTCCGGATATTCGGGGCGGCTCAATCAGGAGATACGCATCAAGCGAGGCTTGAGCTACGGCGCGCGCAGCAACCTGGACGTGCGGCGCGACGTGGGCCCATTCACGGCCGAGACGCAGACCAAGAACGCTACGGGCCCGCAGGTCGCACAGCTTCTCTTGAGCGAGCTTGGCCGTTTGTCGAGCGAAGCGATCACGGAGACGGAGCTGACGCCGCGCAAGGCCGTCCTCATTGGCAGCTTCGGCCGCGCCCTTGAGACCACGAGCGGCCTCGTCACACAGATCGGCTCGCTCGCCCTCTACGGCTTGAGCCTGGACGAGATCAACAACTACATCAGGAACGTGCAGGCGATCACGCCCGGCGAGATACAAAGGTTCGCGGGCTCGCGCCTCGCGGCCAAAGAGGCTTCCATCATCATCGTCGGTAACGCCGCCGATTTTATGGACGAGCTGCGCAAACAGTTCCCCAACGTCGAAGTGATTCGTGAATCGGAGCTTGATCTGAACGCCGCCAATCTGAGAAAGACGAGCGCGGGCGCTCGGAACAAGCCCTAACGGTATCGCTTTCGTCTGCGCTCTCCGAGGACGCTAAGGTGTATTTAAAGCAACATTCCAAGCCTTTCAATCTTCAACGGGCGCTCGCGCTGTTCTGTGCGCTCGCCTTCGTCTGCGCCGCTGGGTTGACTGCAGCGGCCCGCTCCCAATCAGACGAAGACGGGGACGACAGCGTGGCAGAGAACGCCCGTGCTTCGGCGCGAGTCGCGGAGCGTCTTGCGAGCCGTGATCCGCTAGCGCGCCAGCGCGCCGCCGAAGAGCTTGCGCGCAGAGGCGCGATAGAGCAGCAAAGGCTCGTCGCCGGATACCGCTTGCAGGAAAAGGATGCGCGCGTGCGCCTCGCGCTGGATTGGGCCCTCTATCGGATGGGCAAGACCGAGACGCTCTTCCGAATAGTCCGCGACCTGGACAGCTCGCGCAGCAGCCAGGCCGCGAGCTACCTCACACAGCTCGAAGGGCCCGAGCCCCTCTACATCTTCCTGGAGAGGATCAAAGACGACGCGAAGATTTACCTGTTAGAGGTATTGGCCCACCTCGGCGACGACAAGACCATAGACCGCATCAATCCCTACACCACCTCCCTTGACCCGCGCGTCGCCAACGCCGCCCGCTTCGCTATACGCGAGATCACTCGCCGTCAATCCGAACCAGCGCAACCGACGCGCCCCCGCCAGACAGGCCACACAACAGAGGAAGAGGAAGAAGAGCAGGCAACCCCTTGAGGGCTGTGACAGCAGCTTAAGCCCAAGCAGGTTATACTGTCGCTTCCGAAAACCATGCATCCGAACCTACGCTCATTCCTCGACCTGCTCGAACGCGAGAACGATATTGTCACCATTGAAAGGGAAGTTGACCCTTACCTGGAACTGGCCGAGATTCATCGTCGTGTGATCGCCGGGGGCGGGCCCGCGCTGTTCTTTAAGCGAGTGAAGGGAAGCCGCTACCCTGTGGTGACGAACCTCTTCGGAACAGAGCGGCGCATCGAGCGCGCCTTTGGCCCGAAGCCGGAGGCGCTCGTTCGTCAGGCGGTGGAGGTGGCGGAGCTGCTCCTGCCGCCGCGCCCCGCTAAGCTCTGGCAGCATCGCTCGCTGGCGCTCGAAGCCCTGCGCCTCGGCACGCGCAACACGAGGCGCGCGCCCGTCACACAGGTCATGGACAGGCCCGCACGCCTCCTTGATCTGCCCGTGCTGACGACCTGGCAGGAAGACGGCGGGCCATTCTTCACGCTGCCGCTCGTCTACACGCAGCACCCGCTGACGGGCAAGCACAATCTGGGGATGTACCGGATGCAGCGTTATGACGCGCGCACGACGGGGCTGCACTGGCAGATACACAAGGGCGGCGGCTTTCATTATCACGAAGCCGAAAGCTTGAACCGTGCGCTGCCCGTGACAGTGTTCCTGGGCGGGCCGCCCGCGCTCATCCTCTCTGCGATTGCGCCGCTGCCGGAAGACGTGCCGGAGCTTGTGCTCGCCTCCGTGCTCGCGGGTGAAAAAGTAAGGGTGACGAAGAATCCGCTGGGCGAAGGGCATCACAGGCTTGTGGCCGAGGCGGAGTTCGCCCTAGTGGGCCAGGTTCCGCCGCGCGAAAGGCGGCCGGAAGGCCCTTTCGGCGATCACTACGGCTACTACTCCTTGCAGCACGATTATCCTGTCTTTCACGTGGAGGCGGTCTTTCATCGCCGCGACGCCATCTATCCCGCGACCGTCGTGGGCAAGCCGCGCCAGGAAGATTTTTTCATCGGCGATTACCTGCAAAAACTTTTGTCTCCGCTCTTTCCGCTCGTGATGCCGAGCGTGCGCGACCTGTGGACGTACGGCGAGACAGGCTTTCATTCGCTCTGCGCTGCTGTGGTGCGCGAGCGTTACGCGCGCGAGGCGCTCGTCTCCGGCTTTCGCATCCTGGGCGAAGGCCAGCTCTCTTTGACCAAGTTCCTGATCTTGACGGACGAGCCGCAAGACCTGCGAGATTTCCGCAAGCTCTTAGAGCATGTGCTGGCGCGCACGCGCTTCGAGACAGACCTCTTTATCTTCTCGAACCTCTCTATGGACACGCTCGATTACACGAGCGGCGTGGTCAATAAGGGGAGCAAGGCTATCTTGCTCGGGCTCGGGGAGGCGCGGCGCGAGCTGCCGCGTGAGTTTCGCGCCCCGTTGCCGGGCGATGTCTCGCGCGCCGAAGTATTCTGCGGCGGCTGCCTGGTCTTAGAGGGCCTGCCCTTTGCGCAAGATCCTGAACAGGCCGCCCGCCTCGCGCGCCAGGAAGTATTCGCCCCGTGGCCCCTCGTCGTCCTTCACGACGATGCGCGCGTCGCACAGAGGGTCGAAGACTTTCTGTGGGCCACCTGGACGCGCTTCGAGCCGGCGGCAGACATCTATCCGGCAGACACGTCCGTGCGCCGCCACCATCTAGCTTATCGCGCCCCGCTCGTCATAGACGCGCGTATGAAGCCAGGCTATCCGGCCGAGCTGATCGTGCGCCCGGACATCGCAGCCCTCGTTGATCGCCGTTGGAGCGAATATAAGATAAGGGATGAGGGATGAAGAAAAGCATCCTTTTTCTTCCTCATCCCTCATCCCTTCGTGATTATGTTTCTATCGAAGCGCGGGAAGAGGATTGTGCTGGTGGTGTTGGGCCCGGTGCTGGCTGTTTGTGTGGGGCTGGCGCTGTGGGCGTTTTTCATAGAGCCGCGCCGCCTTGTCGTGAGGGAAGAAACCATAGTCATTCAAGGATGGCCCGGAGGGTTCGACCACCTGCGTATTGTCCTGATCTCAGACCTGCACGTCGGCGCGCCGGGCGTGACTATCGAAAAGCTGCGAGAGGTGGTGGCGCGCGTCAACGAGCAGCAGCCTGACCTCGTTCTGATCGCGGGAGATTTCGTGATTCAGGATGTCCTGGGCGGCGAGCTTGTCGAGCCTGAGCTGATTGCCGCCGAGTTGAAGAACTTGCGCGCACGCCTGGGAGTCTTCACCGTGCTGGGCAATCACGATTGGTGGTACGGCGGCGAGCGTATTACGCGTGCTCTGAATAATGTCGGCGTTCGAGTGCTGGAAAATGATTCGGCCGAGGTCGAGCGCGACGGCGGCTCCATCTGGATAGCCGGACTCGCAGACCTCTGGACTAGGAAGCCTCTGATTACGACCACGCTCTCGAAAATTCCTGAGCAGGCGACCGTGATCGCGCTCACGCATAACCCGGACATTTTTCCTGAAATACCTGCGCGGGTGTCTTTGACGCTCGCGGGCCACACGCACGGCGGGCAGGTCAACCTGCCGCTCCTGGGCCGCCGCGTAGTGCCCTCGCGCTTCGGCGGGCGCTATGCAGTCGGCCACGTAGCGGAGAACGGCCATCACCTCTTCGTCACGCCCGGCATAGGAACCAGCATCATCCCCGTCCGCTTTCGCGTCCCGCCCGAAATCTCCGTGCTGACGATCAGCTCCGGCACTGCGCCTCAATAGAACGGTCACGCTCACAGAGGGAGACGAATGGTAAAGACAGCGCCGAGCGTGGGCCCATTCGCAGCCGAGAGCGTGCCGCCGTGGTCTGTGATGACGCGGTGGGCGAGCGCCAGGCCGACTCCGTGCCCCTTCGTCTTGGTCGTGAAGAAGGGAATGAAGATGCGTTGAAGATCGGACTGGGCGAGCCCGCTGCCCGTGTCGCTGATCTCGACGTGGGCCCAAGCCTTTCCCGTCCCGTCGCGTTGAATCGTCCCGCGCACATGGACGCGCCTCGTCGCCTGCTCCTCCGTGATGGCCTCGGCGGCATTGCGCAGCAGGTTGAGCAAAGCCTGTCTGAGTACGAGGGCGTCTGCGCGCACCTGCGGAAAGTCGCCTTCGATCTCCAGTTGGATGCGACGCTCCCGGTAGAAGCTCTCAAGCTCAAGAGCGCAGTCCTCTATGACCTCGCTTAGGAGCACGTCCGTGAGTTCGAGCGGTTGCGGGCGCGCGAAGTTGAGAAAGGCCGTCACCAGGGCCGAGAGGTTCCGCACCTCCTGCAAGAGGGACGCGGCGGCCGTCACCCCGCGCTCGTCCAGTTCGAGCCGCTGCATCAACTGCGCGTAGCCGTGCAGCGTGGCCAGAGCATTCTTGAACTCGTGGGCCAACCCGGCGGACATCTCGCCCAGGCTCTCAAGATTTCTTTTCAGCGCGACCTGCTCGCGCAACTGCGTGACTTCCGTAATGTCCGTCAACAGGCAGAGAGCGCCGCGCGCTCCGTGCTCAGGCGTCGGGTCAATCGGTGCGACGGTCGCGCCGAGCCGTCGCTCGCGCCCGTCGGCGGCGGTCGCTATCACCTCTTCACGACGATAGAGGTTGCCCGTCTGAAGACACCGCTCGACCATCTCGGCCAGGTCGGGCGCGCGCTGAAGCAATCGGCGCAAGTGCTGTCCCTCGGCCTCGCCGTCGGCTTCTATGAGCGCGCGTGCGGGCGCGTTGACGACCGTGGCGCGTCCCTCGGCGTCGAAGGCGACGAGGCCGGACGGGACGCTGGCGACGATGCGCTCGCTGAATTTTTCGGCGGAGTCGGCGCGCTCGCTCGCACGCGCCGACAACAGCTCAAGCTCGCGGCGCTGGGCCTGTAGCTGCGCGACAACCGACTGGAAAGTCTCAAGCACGAACTCGGCTTCGTCGCGCGCCTTACCGGAACGCTGCGCGATAGGCGCGCGCTCCGCTTCGCCGACAAGTTGGCGATAGGGCCTGAGCATCCAGCGCAGCACCAGCACCAGACAGAGCAGGCTGATGATGAGCGTGACGACGAGAATCGCCAGCAGCATGGGCCCACGCGCGGCCGCCGTCGCCGTCGAGGCCCGCGCGATCATCAGCACGGCAAACAGGTTGGCCAGCAAAAACAGGCCCACCAGCACCGCCAGCACCAACTGCACACGACTTCGATAACGCATAAGAACAGTGACGAGTGAGAAGTGATGAGTGACGAGTTAAAGACAAAAGCTCCTTCAGCTTGTCACTCGTCACTCGTCACTTCTCACTATATTCTAAACTGGGCTGCGTACCACTCTACTATCAGGCCGCCGACGAGCAGCGAGATGATGGCTCCTGCGCCGAGGAAGATGCCGAAGGGGAGGAGCATCTGCATGTCTCTGCGGCCGCGCCTGAGCATCAGCGCAATCCCTGTCAGCGAGCCCGTCAGGACGGCCAGAAAGATCGTCACAGTCGTCAGCCGCCATCCGAGGTAAGCGCCGACCATGAACATCATCTTGACATCGCCGAGGCCCATCGCCTCCACGCCGCGCAGCCGTTCCCACAGCCAACCCATCAGCCACAAAGAGCCGCCACCGGCGAGCGCCCCCACCACAGCGCCCACAAGAGAGGTGGCCCACATGGGCCAATCGGGAGGAGCGCCTGTCATCTGAGCCCCCAAGTCGTCGAAGAATGGCTGGCCCGTCAGGTACGGCAGCGCCAGTCGCGCGAGGAGCGCAAAGAGGATGCCCGGATAGGTGATCGCATTGGGCAGAATCATGTGCTCGGCGTCTATGAAGATGAGCGCGACGAGCATGGTCACGAAGAGCAGGTCGAAGGGGAGCGCAAATGTTGCTCCGTCGCGCAAGAAGACCGCCACGTAGAGCAGCGCCGTGAAGGCTTCGACGGCCGGGTAGCGCGCCGAGATCGGCGTGCCGCACGCGCGGCAGCGACCGCGCAGGACGAGATAGCTGATGATGGGTATGTTGTCGTAAGGCTGTATGGTCGAGCTGCACGCCGGACAGCGGGAATTAGGGAAGACTATGGATTGTTCGCGCGGCAGGCGATGGACGACGACGTTCAGGAAGCTGCCGATAATTGCCCCCAGCACGCCTGTGAACAGAGCCGCGAGCCAGAGAGGCAGCCCGAGCGTCGCTTCCGGGAGAAAAAGGTTGTAAAGGAGCATCATGCTTCGGGTCTAAGATTTTCGCGGGCCGCTTTTGTGGGCCCAATCCTTCATCGCTCAGGGCTTGGATTTACCCGGCGCGAGAGCGTCTTTCCCCCGGGTGGCCCAATTTGAGCTTCCGGCCGACTTGACGCCCGCCGCGACCTTTAAGCATGATACGGCTTCCGCGTCTGTTTGCGAAAGATATAAATGAGCCGGAGAGAGTGTTTGAACCCTCGGAAGCCAATCGCAATCATGCTGCTCGCAGGCGGCATTATTATCTTCGCTCTCAGCCTCATTCCATACTCGCTGGCCAGAAACACCCTCGTCCGGCTCAAGCACGCGATAGACCCCAGACCGGGCAGCGGCGTCGCAACCGCGCCCGCGCCGACGGCCGCGTCGAGCGCCGAGCCTCTCTTCGACGTGGCGCAGTGGTACGGCGAGCGCGGAGAGCAGCCGGAAACACACGGCGTCCTCATCGAGAGCCTCAAGGGTGATCGCACCTACGCTTCGCATAACGTGGACGAGAGCTTCAACCCGGCGTCGCTCATCAAGCTCGCCACGTCGCTCGTCGCGCTGAGAAGGCTCGGCCCGGACTTCCGTTTTCAGATACGCGTCTACGCCGACGGCGAGCCAGACCCGAAGGGGACGTTGCGCGGCAAGCTCTACGTCATGGGCTCAGACCCGACCTTCGGAGAGATAGGCGCTAACCTGATCGCCAAAGAGCTAGAGGCGCGCGGCATCAAGCGCGTCGGCGAAGGGCTCCTGGTCTCGCCCGATTTCTGTTTCAACTTCAGCGAATCTGCGGAGGAATCCGCAGCGCGGCTCGGCAAGGCTCTCAACCTGGGCAGCCCACAGCCCGGCGTCGCGGAGCAGCCCTCCGGGCGCTTGCTCTTCATCTTCAACTCTTATGCCCTGCGCGACCTGCTGCTCTACATGAACGCGCGCTCAAGCAATTTCGTCGCCGAGCGCATTGGCGCGCTGATCGGTGGGCCCACGGGCGTCGAGCAGTTCCTAGTAGATGAGCTTCGGCTTCCGCCGGAGCAAGTCACCATCGAGCGCGTATCGGGGCGCGAGCACAATCGGATGACGGCGCGGGGCGTGGTGACGGTGATTCGCGCGCTGGTGGAAGAGACCCGGCGGCACGGCATGGAGCCGACAGACATCATGCCCGTGGCGAGCGACGATGCGGGCACTCTGCGGCGCAGGCTCGCCGGGACGGGCCTCGAAGGCGCTGTGGTCGGTAAGACCGGCACGCTCACATCGGAAGTTGACGGCGGGATGTCCAGCCTGGCGGGTCTGGTCTACACGCAGGACGCGGGCCTCATCCTCTTCGCCATCCTGGATCAGGGCAATCGCATCTGGGATCACAGGCAGATGGAGGATCAACTGCTCGCAGACGCCGTTAAGTCACAGGCCGTCCCGCAAGCCGTCGCCGCTCCGACACCGAGACAACTGCTTCCCGCCTCAAGCCTGAAGATCACAAACGCAGACGGCCAGTAGCGCCTCACGCGTCACTCGTCACTGCCTTGCTGCATTTCCCAGAGCAGAAGATGTTTGAGGAAGGCGTGATGAGCGGCGAAGGTGGCTATGGAGAAGCCCGCGAGCCCGTCGCGAAAGCCGCCCTTGAGGAGAAAGCTGCGGATGAAGGCTGCCAAGCCCGCCGTGGCTATGCGCGCACGCGTCGTGCGCCGTCCCTCCTCGAACATCTGCCGCGCGGCCAGTGGCGCGTAACGCTCGCCGATCATCCTGTGATGCCTGGCCGCGCCCCCGTCATTGGTATAGTGCAGAAGGTCGCCCCTCAAATTCTCCACCCGCGCGCCCTCCTCCATCCTCACAGATTCATGTATGTAAGCTCCCTTCCAACGGCCGCGCGATTTTCTGTAAAGCCGAAGCTGGTAATCCGGATACCAGCCGCCGCCGCGAATCCAGCGGCCCATGTAGAAGGTGCGGCGCGGGACGCGATAGCCGTCCGCCAGCTTCTCTTCGCTCGTGTAAAGCAGGTCTTCTACCTGCGCGCGTAGCTCGTCGGAGACGCGCTCGTCCGCGTCCAGGCTGAATATCCACTCATGCCTCGCCTGGTCTGCGGCAAACTGCTTTTGCGCGGCAAAGCCCGGCCACGCGCGGTTGATGACGCGCGCGCCGCACTCTTCGGCGATCTCGCGCGTCGCGTCCGTGGACTCGGAATCGACGACGAGAATCTCGTTGGCCCATGAGACGGACTCGCACGCCGCGCGTATGTTCCCGGCCTCGTTGAAAGTAATGATCGTCGCGGTAATCTTCATGAGGGATGAGGGATGAGCGATGAGGGATGAATGAAAAGCAGTTGAGCTTTCTTCATCCCTCATCCCTCATCCCTCATCCCTTATAAGAGCGTGAGCGGCGCACCGTCAACTGTCGCAGCGCGCCGCTCGCTTCTCTTCCGGCCGGGAAGTGGCAGGAGAAAGTTCAGGGGACGGTGGGTGTTTCGACGATGACGTTATTGGCGCGCAAGGTCGTGGAGGTGGCGCGCTGAAGGTCTGCCAGCGCCTTGTTGTAATCGGTCTCGGCCCGCAGCTCAAGATTGCGCGCGTTGTTGAGCGTGTTCTCGCGCTGGAAGAGAAGGAACGTCGTCGAGCGGCCCACGGCGTAGAGCCGCTGCTCGCCCTGTAGCTGCAACTCGGCGTTTTCGCGTGCGGCGCGCGCGGTCAGGACACGACGCCGGGCCGTCTCGACAGCCTGCGCGGCGTTGCGGACTTCGACCTCTATGCTCTGCTCCTGCAAGCGCGTGGAGGCTTCAAGCTGTGTGCGCTGAATTTGCGCGCCGGCCAGGTTGGCCTCGGCCGTGCGGTTGCGGAAGGGAATCTGTATCGCGACGCCGACGACTATGTTGCGCGTGTCTAATCCGAATAGATTTGCCAGCGTGCGCCCGTAACCGCCCACCAGATTCGACGGCACGCCGTTGTCCGTCGTGACGGTCGGAGGCGTGACGGCCGGGAGTCCCTGTAGCAGGCGCACCTGGTTGATCTGATCGAGCAGGAAGGCGCTGGTGTTCTGCGTCACGTCTCCGGCAATGAGCGGGGCCGTGCCGTCTTCGCGCACGGGCGAGCCGGAAAGTCCGGTCAGGGCGAGCGTGGATTGCAGGTCTATGCGCGGCTTGGTCTGGTTCCTGAAGAACTTGATGTCTATGTCGTTGATGTCGTTTTGCAGGCGCAGGCGGCGCAACTCCGGTCTGTTATCCCGAGCCTCGGCCAGCGCATCTTCCAACTTGACAGGGTTGGAATCGAAAGTCGGCTGGTCGGTCGGCATCAATTGCGCAGTCCATTCGGGCGCGTTCGGGTCGCGGATAATCAACTGCTTGAGATTGTTCTCGGCGATGGAGACGGACTGTGTGGATTGCAGCAAGGCCGATTCGCGGTTGGCCAGCTCCGTCTGCACCTCTGCACGCTCAAGCGGCGCGCTCGCGCCGGCGGCCACGCGCGCTTCCGTCTGACGAAACAGCTCTCTTGAGAGGTTCAGGTTCGCGATCAGGTTTTGTTGGTCGCGCAGGGCGAAGACCAAGTCCCAGTAGGCGCGCTGCACCTGGGCGATCACGTCTATGGTCTGGCGGCGAAAGTCTGCGTCGGATTGTTCGAGGCGCTTGCGCTGGATGCGTATGTCGCGGCGGTTGCGATCAATGGAGCGGTCGCGCAGAAGGGGCTGCGTGAAGGTGACGCCGAGGCTCGCCGAATAGACCGGGTTCAAGGCGTTGAAGCTGTTGGTCGTCGTCCGCCGGTTGTTGTTGAAGAAGAAGCTGTAGTTCCCGCCGCCCGTGCTGAACAGCTTGTTGAGCTGCGTGTTGCCGGTCAGGTCTGTCGTCGTCACGGTCGCGCCGCCGCCCAGCGTGCTCTGCTGCGACTGCACCTGGTTTGTAAGCTGCGGGTTGAAATTGAAGACCGGATCGTAGATGCCTTCCAAGGAGCGCAACGTCGTCTCGTTCAAGCGCACGTCGTTGCGCGCGACCTCTATGTTGTTGTTGTTTTCGAGCGCGCGCCGGATGGCGTCGTTTAAGGAGAGCGCGAGCGTGTTGTCGCTCGTCACGCCGAGCCGCGTCAAGTTGGGCAGAGGCGGCACGGGACGCGGAGTGTCGCTCGGGAAGTTGGGCGCGCGCGGCTCAAGCACGTTCGAGCCGGGCAGACCCGGCTGTCCGGTCTGTGTAGTGTCGCCCGTCGTGTTCGTCTCGGGCGTCGCCGTCTCGGGCGCGGTCGTCGTCGCGGGCTGGGCCAGGGTGTCCGTGGTCGGCACGCTCGTCGTGGTCGTCGGCGCGACGGAAGTGCCCGGCGGCGCTTGCGGGTCTGGACGCGTAGTGCCCGGCGGCGCGGTCGGGTCTGCCGTGGTCGGGCGCGCCTGTTCGGGGAGTGGCTGGTTTCGCTCAGTGCCGGGAGGGCGCGTGGCATCCTGCTGCGCAGGCGTGGGGGGCGGCGCGGTGGGCGTTTGCGCCGAAGCCACGAGGCTCATGCAAGTTATGGCCAGTGATAACAGGGACGCCTCTACAATCCGGCGCACAACATAAATAGACATCAAACCGAAAGCTCCTTGAATGATTAACTGATGTGATGGCCGCCGCCGCACATCCTCGGTCGAGCACTGTTCACTACCCGGGTAAAACGCGGCAAGTCACTAGCTTACTACGTCATGGCGGGACGCCCGGTTTCAACAATATAGTGCTATGAGACGGGCCATCTGGGCAAGGAGTGGAGCGCCGGCTCGACCCAAACACTCCCTGTGGAGTAATCCTCAGCGGTTCGCTATCAGAGAGTGGCTTGACAGTCGAGCCGGGCGCGCATTATCTTGCCTTTTTTTCATAAGCAAAGCCTATTCCTGAATTTCATCAGGGATAATCCCAAGAGGGAAAGGGCGCTGGCGACTCCGAAAGCGCCCCATTTTGTTCGCATGTGGGACTCTTGCTTCCCAAAAACGCAAGGCTAGGAGGCTCGAAGCAAATGGCAGTAAAAGTCGGCATCAACGGTTTCGGACGCATCGGGCGCAACGTCATGCGCGCCAGCATCGGCGACCCCGACATAGATTTCGTCGCCGTCAACGATCTGACGGACACACACACGCTCGCTCATCTTCTCAAATACGATTCCGTGCTCGGCAACCTCGACCACGAGATCACGGCCACCGAGAACGGCATCAAGGTCGGGGAGGATGAGTTCCGCGTCTTCTCGGAAAAAGACCCGGCCGCGATTGACTGGGAATCTGTCGGCGCGCAGATCGTGATCGAATCCACCGGCCGCTTCACCAACGCCCCCGACGCCAAAAAGCACCTGCGCGGTTCGGTCAAGAAAGTCATCATCTCGGCCCCGGCCAAGCAGGAAGATATAACGATTGTGCTCGGCGTCAACGAGGACAAATATAACCCGGCCGAGCATCACGTCATCTCCAACGCTTCCTGCACGACCAACTGCCTCGCGCCCGTCGCCAAGGTCATTCACGAGCGCTTCGGCATTCGCACGGCCCAGATGACGACCATCCACTCCTACACGAACGACCAGCAGTTGCTAGACCTGCCGCACAAGGATTTAAGACGTGCGCGCGCCGCCGCGCTCTCCATGATTCCGACTTCGACGGGAGCGGCCAAAGCCGTCGCGCTCGTGCTGCCCGAGCTGAAGGGAAAGTTCGACGGCATCAGCGTGAGAGTGCCGACGCCGACGGTCTCGCTCGTAGATGTCGTGATAGAAGTTGAGAAGGAGACGACGAGCGAGGATGTCAACAAGGCTTTGAAGGATGCTGCCAACGAAGAGCTGAACGGCATTCTGGCCTTCACGGAAGAGCCCCTGGTCTCCGTGGATTTTCGCAAGAACCCGAACTCGTCCATCGTCGATGCCGAGTACACGAAGGTCATCGGCGGCCGTCTCGTCAAGATACTTTCCTGGTACGACAACGAGTGGGGCTACTCTTGCCGCGTCCGCGACCTGGTCAAATACATCGCGCAAAAAGGACTCTAAAAGCAGTGACGAGTGACAAGCGACGAGTGGCAAGCTGGAAAGCTTTTCACTCGTCACTCGTCACTCGTCACTTGTCACTGTCTTATGAAGCTTTCGATCAAAGACCTGGACTTGAAGGGCAAGCGGGTTTTCGTGCGCGTGGATTTCAACGTGCCCGTGAAGGAGGGCGCGGTTGAGGACGATACGCGCATACGCGCCTCCGTGCCGACCATAGAGTATGCTGCGGGGCAGGGAGCGCGTGTCATTCTCGCTTCACACCTCGGGCGGCCCAAGGGCGAGCGCGTGGAGAAGTACAGCCTGCGCCCGGTGGCCGAACATCTCGCGGGCCTGCTCGGCAAGGCCGTCTCATTCGCGGAGGATTGCATAGGCACAGAGGCCAGGGCGAAAGCAGAGGCTCTGGGCGACGGCGACGTGCTGCTGCTTGAGAACCTGCGCTTTCACCCGGAAGAAGAGAAGAATGACGACGGGTTCGCTCGTGAGCTGGCGAGCCTGTCGGATGGGCTCTACGTTAACGACGCGTTCGGTGCGGCGCATCGCGCTCATGCTTCGACAGCCGGAATCACTAAGCACGTGAGGCGCGCTGCGGCCGGACTTCTGATGGAGAAGGAACTGACCTACCTCGGCCGCGTCATCGGCAATCCGGAGCATCCCTTCGTCAGTATCCTGGGCGGGGCCAAAGTCTCTGACAAGATTCCCGTCATTAAGGCTCTGATCGAGCGCCGCGTGGACAAGCTCCTGATCGGCGGGGCGATGGCCTACACTTTCTTCAAGGCCGAAGGGTTCACGACGGGGAAATCGCTCGTCGAGAATGACATGCTTGAGACGGCGCGCGGCATCAGGCGTCAGGCCGAAGAAGCGGGCGTCGAACTGCTGCTTCCCACAGATCACCAGGTCGTAGACAGCTATGACCCGCTCAAGAGTCGCAAGACCATTCCGATAGAGTTCACCAATGCGGGCCTCGTCGGCCTCGACATCGGGGCGGAAACGGTCGCGCACTTTACGGAGGCTTTACGGGACGCGAAGACGATTATCTGGAATGGGCCCATGGGCGTCTTCGAGGAGCCTCCTTTTGACGAAGGCACAATCGGCGTCGCGCGCGCCGTCGCCGAGGCGGCTGACCGGGGCGCGACGGTCATCGTCGGCGGCGGCGACTCCGTGGCCGCAGTGACGAAGGCAGGCGTGGCCGACCGCATCACGCACATCTCTACGGGCGGCGGCGCGACCCTCGAATTCCTCGCGGGCGATGAGCTGCCTGGAGTCGCAGCCTTAAATGATAAATAAGCGGTCAGCCATCGGCCGCCAGCTTTCGGCAAATGGTGGAAAGCTGACGGCTCAGGGTTGAGCGCCGAAAGCTGATTATGAGAAAACCTGTCATTGCGGGTAACTGGAAGATGTACAAGACGGTCTCGGAATCGGTCGAGACCATCTTGAGCCTCAAGCCGATGGTCGCCAATGTGAACCATTGCGAGGTGGTCGTTGCGCCCGTCTTCACGGCGCTCAAGACAGTGGCCGACCGGCTCGAAGGCTCGAACATACAGGTCAGCGGGCAGAACTGCTCGACCGAGATGGAGTACGGCGCGCACACTGGCGAAGTGGCCGCCGTGATGCTGCGCGATGTCGGATGCACGCACGTCATCGTTGGCCACTCCGAAAGACGCGAGCACTATTTCGAGACCGATTCGATGATTAACCGCAAGGCGCAGGCCGCGCTCGCCGCCGATTTGACCGTCATCCTGTGCGTCGGCGAAACGCTCTCGCAGCGCGATCAGGGCAACGCCGAGCGGGTGGTGAGCGGGCAGTTGGGTGGAGGGCTCAGCGGGTTGACAGCCTCCGATCTGGCCCGTATTATCATTGCTTACGAACCCGTCTGGGCGATTGGTACGGGACGCACCGCGACGCCGGAGCAAGCGCAGGAAATGCATGCGTTTATCCGGCGCGTTTTCGCGGAAAAGTACTCGACGGAAACCGCCGAGGCGCTGCGCATCCTGTACGGCGGCTCGGTCAAGCCGGACAACATCGCCGGGTTGATGGCCCAGGCAGATATTGACGGCGCGCTCGTCGGCGGCGCAAGCCTCAAGGCCGAAAGTTTCGCGCAGATCGTCAATTACAATAGATAAAGTTGAAGGGCGGAGAGTTTTGGTCACTTACGTTTTATACGGTCTCTTTATTTTGACCTGCATAGTGCTGGTCGTCGCAGTGCTTTTGCAGCCGGGCAAGGCCGATGCGGGCGCGCTCTTTTCGAGCAGCGTCTCCAGCACGGCGTTCGGGCCGCGCGGCACGCAGACGCTCCTGGCCAAGATCACCATCGGCGCGGCGGCTCTCTTCATGCTGATCGCCCTGATACTCTCGCTGCCCATCCTGGGCCATCGCTCTGTGTTGCAGTCGGCCACGGACGACGCGCAGCCGGCTGCGTCGCCCAGTCCGCAGCAGCAGCAGCCTTCGCCCGCGACGGCTCCGTCGGGGACGACGACCGCATCACCGGCAGCGGCTCCGACCGGCGCTCCGGCCGCGAGCCCACAGGCTCCGGCCTCGTCACCGGCAACGAAGTAGAGCGGCCGGTCGAGTAGTTGATAACTTTGAAGCAACCCAAGGCGTCCGAGATCAATAAGCCGAAGTGGCGGAACTGGTAGACGCGCACGTTTGAGGGGCGTGTGAGGTAACTCGTGGGGGTTCGAGTCCCCCCTTCGGCATCAAAACTCTTTCAGTCGGGTGATCGCTCAATCGAGCGGTCGCCCGATTTTTATTGTGCCCGTGGGTTTTTGATTCTATCCTGTCATCTGTAATCGCTGTCGAGTACTGAGGCTAATGAGGTGAAAGAGTATGGCGGAGTCTTCTGAGCCTGAAGAGAAAGAGGCTGTGGGCGAGTGTAGGATCAGCGAGGAGGAGATTGACGAGACTTTGAAGGAGTCTTTCCCGGCGAGCGACCCTCCGCAATGGACGCTCGGCGTCGATCCGCACCCAGGGCCCGAGGTAAAGCCAAAGGAGAAAGACGGAAGCGAGAGCGAGAGTCGTTAAATGGATTGAGATTTGTGCGCCCGGCCAGCCTTCATTCCTTCCCGTCTGCTTTCCCTTTCCGCGTCTCCTTCTTGCCGGGCGGGCCGTTGGGCCCCCAGTAATACTTCTGAATAATCAGTTGATAGACGGCGACGGCGAGTACCGTGCCGATGATGGCGATGATGATAATGGGAAGCACTGTGCGTTTACTCCTGCCCGCGCATTTTAATCTCCTGCTTGCGGGTAACTCAACCCTGGAATGAGCCGCGCGCGTCCGAGGCGAGCCCTGCGGAGACTGCCTGCCGGATACGGTTAGCGCGGTTCTGCGAATCGGTCATGTTCGTCTGGTTGCGCTTCTGGATATAGATGTCCATCAGGCGGCGCTCGTCCTGATCCGTCCAGGTCGCCGGGTCGTCTTTGCCGATGATGGAGATGAGCTGGTTGACGGCTCCGGCGAGCGTGCTCGGGACGTGTCCGGGCCGGTTGACGTGCTCGTCCAAAAGCAATGCCACGCCGAACTCGGAGGTCACAAAGTCTGCGATGAAGCGTCCTCTGACACGGTGGCTGGCATCGCGATAGAAGAGGTCTATGCGGCTCGCGGCCTGTTCAATCTCGACCTGCCGCATGAGGTCATGGTGACCCGCGCGGTAGAATTGAAAAGCCCTGGCCAGCGTGCGCAGCTTGTTCTCCTTATCGGCAGCCGTCCTGACGGGCGCGCCGTTTAAGGAGAAGAATCCGCCCGGCGGCTGGCCAGGCGTGTTGCTCAGCGACGCTATGCCGAGCCCCGACTGGCCGAAGAGCTGGTTGAAGACATCTGTGCTCGCCTGCTTGAGGCGGGCGACCAGCGCGGGCAGCTCTCCCGCGCCGCTGCCCACACCCGCCGTCCATTGAAACGTCCCGAACGTCAGAAAGGCGTTATCGAAAGTATTGATCGCTTCGAGGCGGCCTTCGTTGACCGAGACGGCCTGCATGACTCTCAGGCGAGAGGGCGAGAGCGTAGGAAAGCTATTGCCGTGAGTGCTGACGAACTGGCTGATGGTGGTCTTGCCGATGACGGAGATGCCTGGGCCCACTTTCCTGCCGACGACAGCGCCGGTGGAGTCTAGAACCTGGTTGCCCGAGATACTAAAGCCTCCCGACGGGAGCGCCGCGCCACCGCTACTACTACTAGCGCCGCCCGTAGGCTGCGGCGCTGCGTCCGGTTTGATGAGGCTGGCTTTGACGAAGCCCATCTGTCCGTTGACGCTGACCTGTAGAAAATCGCCCGCCGCCTGAATGATCTGGACTGTCGTGCCCTGCGTCAAGACCTTGATGATAGTGCCGCCCGGAGTGGCGCGCAGGTTCAAGCCTTCTGGGATAACTGTGCCGGTCTGGGCCATGACTTGTGCCTCCTACGATTTCAAGTGAGCGGATTGCTCTCAGAGATTAAAGGTTAGGACTCAGGTGGATGCCGAGCGAGGGCCATAAAACCGTGGTGAGCGGCGCGCGGAGAATAGCGCCTGCCACCCGCTTTGTCAATCAGATTATGCGCGCACGGAGCCGGGCTCTTCCGGGCCCGGGGCGTCTATCGAATTCTGTCGCTAAATCTGCTAACCTTTAGGCAGCCGGTCACGTGCTCCCCAGGATTTAAGAAGGTCTCGCTGGCAGATCACCGTCAGAGACAGAGGCTTGCTCGTTTAAGGTAGATCGCATGAACGATTCCAGACACGCCATCGTCGGCCGTCACAGGCTCGCAGGACGGCTGCCCATTGCACTCCTCCTCTTGCTCCTGAGCGCCTTGAGCGCCGCCGCGCAGTCGCAGGACTTGGGCTTTCCCACGGCCGTCAGCACAAACGAGATCGGCGGCCGCATCGCCGCGCGTGATATTGGCGACGCGCGCCTGACGCGCCACTATTACATTCTGGCGGGCACGCCCGGCGACTTCGTCTTCACAGTCACCAGCAACAACCTGAACGGCGACGTGGACATCTTCACGGCCGGAAGCCTGCGCCCGATGGGGAAGATCAGCATCTATGCCGGGTCGCAGCCGACGAGCGCGACCAAAACCATCTTCCTGCGGCAGCGCGAATCGCTCATCCTGCGCGTAGAGGCCCGCAGCCCTAACGATAACGAAGGCACCTACAGCGTCCGTTTCGCCGGAACCTTCGAGCCGGTGATGTCTGCTCCGACGCCGCCCGAAGAGAGCCTGACACCTACTCTTTCGGAGCGCACGGACAGAAGCGTCCGGCGCGTCACCTCGTCGGGCGCTCGCATAGACGAGCCGGAGCCGACGCCTTCCAGCACCGAGACCACTGCGAGCGCAAACACGGAGACGACAAGCCCGGAGACGACCGCTGCCACTGCTCAGCCCTCTTCGACCGCGACGGAAGCCTCTGCGCCCGCCGAGACTGCCGCGACAAAGCCTGAGCCCGTCAGAACAGCCCGCACCGGGAGACGGCCCCGGGGACGCCGCAGCAGCACAAGGGCCGCGACGACCAGACCGCAGCCGTCACCGGGCGAGACTTCGACCGAAAGCTCGTCCGTCTCATCTTCATCATCGGCCCCGGCAACTCTCAACCCACGGCTCATTATCGAGACCCGTGACGGCATGAGGCAGGAGCGCTTTATGAGCACAGTCCGCAGCGTGACGGTGCAGAACGGGCAGATCGTCATCGTTTCCAGCAACGGGGCCAGGACTGAGCGCATCTCTCTCGCGTCCATTCTGAAGATGTCAATCGAGCCATAAAGGATAAAAAGAGCGCATGGACGGCGAAGCCTTCGGGCGTCCCGGCATCGAGCCGAAGTGGACTTCCAGCTCAAAGGAGGGAGTGGGCACGGCCCTGAGCGACGCTTCGCCCGTCTGGTTCACGCTCGCCTACGGCATCCTCAACGAGATATATTTCCCGCGCGTTGACCAGGCCAATACGCGCGACGCGCAATACCTCATCACGGACGGCCGCACCTTCTTTCACGAAGAGAAGCGCGACCTTGAGCACCGGCTGGAATACGCAGACCCGCGCTCGCTGGCCTTTCGCCAGACCAATAGCGACTGGGCCCGCCGCTACCGCATCATTAAGGAGACGATCACAGACCCGCGCTCTCCCGTAGTCCTCGTGCACACGCGCTACGAGGCGCTCCAACCCGAAGCCGCTCGTTACCAGATGTTCGTCCTCGTCGCGCCGCACCTGGGCAACCAGGGACGGCAGAACAGTGGGCGCGCCGTGGAAGTGGACGGGCGCTCGTGCCTGGTCGCAGAGCGCGCGGGCACGGCCCTGGCCGTCGTCGCCTCCGTGCCTTACCTCAAACGCTCCTGCGGCTTCGTCGGCGCGAGCGACGGCTGGACAGACCTGCACCAGAACCTTCGCCTGGATTGGGAGTACGAGTCGGCCACGGACGGCAACATTGCGCTCGTGGGCCAACTGGATATTTCCGCGCAGAGGGAATGGACGCTCGCCATAGGCTTCGGCCGGACAGTGGAGGAAGCGGCGCGCGCCTGCATCGCTTCACTTGATCGTGGCTGGCAGTCGGCGCGCGAAGAGTACATGAACTCCTGGCACACGTACTGCGACCACTTGCCGGACTTGAGCGGGATGAGCGGCGACGGCGGGCGCACCCTTCTGACGAGCGCGATGATCCTGCGCGCCCATGAAGACCGCGAGCATAAGGGCGCTGTCTGCGCGTCGCTCTCAATTCCGTGGGGCGAGATACACGGCGATCAGGACATTGGCGGCTATCACCTGGTCTGGCCGCGCGACCTCTGCCAGTCGGCCTCGGCCGCCCTGGCGTGCGGCATCACGGGCCTGCCGTTGCGCGTGCTGCGTTACCTGGCCCGGATTCAATTTCCGGACGGAGGGATGCCGCAGAACTGCTGGGTGGACGGCCGTCCCTACTGGACTGGAATCCAACTGGACGAAGTCGCCTTTCCCATCATGCTCGCATGGCGGCTGTGGGCCCAAGACCTGCTCGACGGTTTCGACCCTTACCCGATGGTCAGACTGGCAGCCTCCTACATCATCAGGCGCGGGCCCGCTTCGCCGCAGGAACGCTGGGAAGAGGACGCAGGCATCTCGCCTTCGACGCTCGCGGCCGAGATTGCCGCGCTCGTCTGTGCGGCCGAGATTGCGCGCGCTCGCGGGGATGAAAGTACGGCGCGGCTCTGTTTGAAGACGGCCGACTACTGGGCCTCGAACATAGAACGCTGGACGTATACGACGCGCGGCTCGCTCGGCGGCTACAGCGAATACTATGTTCGCCTTGACTCCTTAGACCCAGAGACACTTGAGACGGACGACGACCCGAACACGGGCGTCATCTATATCAACAACCTCCCGGCCGAAGAGTCGGGCTTTCCCGTTTACGACATCATTGACGGCGGCTTTCTTGAGCTGGTTCGCTACGGATTGCGCGCCGCGACGGACGAGCACATCGTCAACTCGCTCCTGGCTTACGATGCAGTCTTGAAGGTCTTGACGCCGTGCGGCCCTTCGTGGCGACGTTACAATCACGACGGCTACGGGCAGAAGGCTAACGGCGATGCGTTTGACGGCACGGGTGTCGGGCGCGCGTGGCCGCTTCTGACGGGCGAGCGCGGCCACTACGAGATAGCGGCCGGTCGAGACGTGAGCGAATACATCAAGGCCATGGAGTGCTTCGCCAACGCCGGAGCGATGCTTCCGGAACAGGTCTGGGACACTGTGGACATCCCTGAAAAGCAGATGTTCTGCGGGCGTCCGACGGGCTCCGCGATGCCGCTCGCATGGGCCCACGCCGAATACATCAAGCTCCTGCGCTCGGCCCGCGACCGCAGGGTCTTCGACCTGATCGAGCCAGTCCGCCTGCGCTACATAGAGCAAGGCGTCAAGAGCGACCTGCAAGCCTGGCTGTTCAATCATAAGCTGCGAGCAGCGCGCTCAGGCCGCCCGCTGCGCATAGAGGTCAACGCGCCCGGACGCCTTCACTGGACAGCAAACGAATGGGTGAGCGTGAGCGATGCGGAGTTGGCGGACGAGGGACTTGGTGTTTACGCTCACGAGTTCGCCGCCGGAGAGCTACGGGCGGGCGAGGTCTTGAAGTTCACCTTTTACTGGCACAACTCGGCGCGCTGGGAAGGGCGCGACTTCGCCATCGCGATTGAGTAAAGTCAGTAACGGCTTGCGGTGCTGACTCCTCTTTATCTCTTCGCTGCCGGTGCTCCTGTATTGGGCTGCGATTTCAAGGCGTCCAGGTCTGAGCGGAGCTTTGAGAGCGCCTCGTTTGCGGGATTGACTTCCTGTAGCTTTGAGAGCGCCTCTTCCGCTTCGCGCGCGTTGCCCATCTTGGTTAAGGCGACGACGAGGTTCTGCAAAGACTGCTCGTGGCGCGGGTCGCGTTGAAGCGAGGCGCGATATTCCTTGACGGCGCGCTCGTAGTCGGGCGGAGTGCGCAGGAAGAAGGTGAGGCCCATGTCCGTGCGGACGTTCACGTCTTCGGGATTCTTGAGGAGCGCGGCCTCATACCATTTCGCGGCCGTCTCATAATTGCCTGTCTCGAAGTTGGCGTTGCCCAGCTTGACAATCGCCTCGTAAGCGTCCGGCCTGAGCTGATTGGCCTTGAGGAGGAACTCGATGGCCTGATCGAAGCGGTGTATCTGGTAAAAAAGGTCTGCCGCCTTCATCTGCGCGTCGAAATTGTTGGGCTCGTTGCGCGCCTGTTGAATCTGCGCCGTGACCTCCTCCTGCATAGCCCCTCCCTGATCGGCCACCCCGTTCGTGGGAATCTGCGGGTGATCGGGCGGAAGGTTGGCGTTCTGGCGCGGGGCCGGCGTCTGTCGTGGCAGCGTGCCCTGCTGGTTGACAGAGTTGGCGAAGATGAAGCCGATGATACAGCCCAGCAACAGGCCGATGATGGAGAATAGAACGTTCTCTTTATTCATAAAAACAGTGACGAGTGACGAGTGAAAAGCTGCTGCTTATTCCCTCGTCACTCATTGCTCGTCATTTCGCTTTACGCGTAGGAGTGCAGGCCGGGCAACAGATAGCTGACGCCCAGGTACGTGAAGATCACGAGCAGGAAGCCTATGAGCGCGAAATATGCCGAGCTGCGGCCCGTCCAACCACGCGAGATGCGCGTGTGAAGGAAGGCAGCGTAAGTAAGCCAGGCCACCAGCGCCCCAGTCTCTTTAGAATCCCAGCCCCAGTATCGTCCCCACGACTCGTTGGCCCACACGGCTCCCGTTATCAACAGCATCGCCAGCATCGCAAACGCGACGCTCCCGGTCTTGTACATCATGCTATCGAGCTTCTCTTTCGGCGGCAGCGCAGCCCTGAGCCGCTCTGTGCGGAAGCTGAAGATGATGACGAAGAGCGTCGCGGCGAAAGCCGTAATCAGCGCGGCCAGCTCCACCGGGTTGGCGTTCGTGCTCAGGAAAAGCCGCGAGGCATTCTGCGAGACGAACTGCCGCGCCACGCCCTCCAAACGCTCCACGGGAATCTGTGCTATCTGCTCTGCCCTTAAGCCTTCCTGTTCGGCCATCCAGCGGCCGAGCCGTTCGTAGCCGAGCGGGTCTGCGGCCAACTTCTGCTGAATGCGTGGGCCAATGTCGGTCAAAGTCTTGATCTGCGAGACGAGGAAGGCTATCGCGGCCGCCTGCACCACCAGCGAAAGCTTCAGCAGGCGATGGCCCCAGGCGCGCGCTTTCAAATCGTCTTTGGCGAGATAGATGGCGAAGGCGATGATAGTGGCAATGAGCAGGAGCCCGGCCAGCGCGAGCATTGGCCCAACCCAGGGAATGTCCGCGCGCAGCGGCACGGGCATGCGCCCGCCCGATTGTCGCGGCAGAAAGACTGACGCGCTGTAGGTCAGGCTGGTAAAGACCGAATACTTGCTGATGGTGGCAAAGACCCCGAGCGCAAAGATGCTTGAGCAGATGGCCATCGTCTCCGTCTTCACGCCGTCCTTCAGCAGATAGAGGACTGCGACGGCAAAGCAGACCAGCGCCACGCCGTACGAGAGCGATGCTATGCCGACGTGAATCGGCCGCCAGTATGAGTCCAGAATCGGCGGCAGATCAATAAACTCGTTGCCGATGAAACGCGCCAGCAGCAGAATCAGAGCCGCGAGCGGAAGAGAGACAGCGCCGAGAGAGCGAAAGCTCTTACGGTGCGCTATGAGCAGCGTGGTGATGCCTGCGCCGAAGGCGAAAGCCAGGCTCAGGTCATAGAGATTGGCGAACGGAATGTAGCGAAAAAACCAGGGCATCTGCTCCGGCCCGTAGCCGTTTCTGGCAAGGATGGCCAGCTCTCTATCGTGTGCGGCGATCCAGCGCACGCCCCAGCTCGACAGGTTGAAGAAGACGCCTGCCGTCGCCGTCCAGAGCCCGACCCGTTGGGCCATCTCCGAAGGCGCGTAGAGATTCATCAAGTGGAACGTAGCGGCCGTCAGGTAACAGGCCAGCGCCAGCATCATCAACGCTCCGTCCGAGATGAAGGACGCGCCGACCTGCACGCGCAGGCCGACCATCAAAAGCGCGCCCGCGACGGCCAGGATTGCCGGCAAGTAGGAGCGCAGCGGCGATCTTCTGTCAGTGTCCGGCAGCGCGGCCATTGTCTCTTGATTTAGAACTTCACTCATTATGCTTGTACCTCGCGAGGCTTGTCGGTCGCGCCGATGGCGGCGACCAGTTTCTTAAAGCGATCTTCAAAACCCAGCTTGTTGCGATTGGTATTGCCGCCGAGGACTACCGCGTAGCCCCCTTCGGCGCGCTGCTCGATCAAGGCCCAGACTCTCTGGTGCGAGAATAAGAAGACCGCGCCGAGCGTCAGGATGAGCAGCAGCCCTCCCAGGTAAAAGGGAATCTTGCCGGGGTCTTTCTGGATGGCCAGGATGTGCTGTAGCGGCGCTTTCTCGAACTCCGCCAGGCGATATTTGTAGCCGCCGAACGGCGCACCGACGGGCGCGCCCGAGGGCAACTCCATGGCGAAAGCGTAGACGGTCTTGCGCTCGCCCGCAGGCGTCGTGACCTGAAGTATTGCCGCCGGGTTGTTGTAATCGCCGCTCTGCGAATCCGGCTTGCCGCCCGCGCCGATGGTGAAGTCGGGCTGGAAGTTTTCAAACTCAATCCGCGTCCCGTCCTGAAGCGTCGCGGAGCCGTTGCGCGGAATCTGGACTTCCAGGGGAGCGCCCCCCTGCTGCGGCGTCAGCCGGAGCTTGATGGAGCGGGCCTGCCCGAAAGAGGTGTAGCTGGCCTGAAAGAAACGGTAGCCGCGATAATCATAAGGCTCGTTGAGATGAACGAGTGCGGAACGCTCGCCCGTCTCGTCCTTGATCTTGATCCAGGTCAGCCAGTCCAGCGTGTTGCTCTGCATGAGCGAGCCGTCGCGCTCGATCAGCTTTTGCTGGATGTCCGTGCACTCGACGGTGAAGGGCAGAGACATGGGCACTTGCGCCACCTGATCGAGGTTGAAAGAGAGCATCGTCATCTCATTGGCGGAGGAGCCAGGCGTTAAGGCCATCTGCCCGTCGCGGCCGAACTGCGCCGTTAAGAAGCCGCCCGTGAAGATGGTCAGCAGCGCGACGTGCACGGCCAGGTATCCGAGGCGGTTCCACGCGCCGCGCTCCCCGAAGACATAGGTGCGTCCCTGCTTCTCGGTTACAGTCGCCTTCAGCCCGACGCTCTTCATCGCCTGGGTGACCCGCTCGGCCAACGCGCCCCGGCTCTCGGCCGCGATGGCGACCTCGGCGTGCTGCTGCTGGCCTTGCAGCCACTTGCGCCCGGCCTCAAGCTTCCGGCGCGAAATGATCTTCCAGGTCTTCGGAAAACGATCAATCGAAGCCAGGATGATGTTGAGCGAGAGGACTAAGAGCAGCGCGTTGAAATACCACGAGTGGTAGATGTCGAAAAACCCTAGACTGCCGTAAAGGAGCTTCTGCGAGGGCGTAAGCGCGGCGTAATACTTATCGAACCCTTCCACGTTCTGCTGCATGATGAGCATCCCAACCATGCTGGCGGCCACCGTCAGGATGAGCAGCACGACGCCGAAGCGCACGGAGCTGAGCAGGTTCAACAGCCACGTCAGGGGCGCGAGAGCCGAGGCCCCTTGCGCGGCCTTCAGGGCCGGGCCTACACCTGTATCTTTCTTGGTCTCTTCGATAGCTGACATTTGATTTTTGCGGTACGGGATGAAAGCGATTCCGGTCGAAGCGGTTTTCGGTAAATCTATTAAGCCTCGGGCCAGAGCGCCATGATCTATTAACTGATGCTCCGGCATGATAGCCGAGTTGCTAAGCTTTTGTCATCCGCCCTTTCCGTCGAAGCGCTTGCCGCCCCCGCAGCTTTTCGGTTAAAAGATAACAGTGCGCTCTTGTGCTCGGAAAATACAATTGCCGGCACAACCCGTCACACATTCATAAAACTGAGATCGTCCGAAGACTAAAGCTTCAGCTCTGAGGCCCTTTTGAAGATGCACAGCCGCTCCGCTTCCGCCCGCACCAGGCCGCAAGAGCCGGGCCCGCCCGTCTATCCTTTCACGGCCATCGTCGGGCAGGAGGAGATGAAACTGGCCCTGCTCTTAAACACCATAGACCCGGGTATCGGCGGCGTGCTCGTGATGGGCCATCGCGGGACGGGCAAGTCAACGGCCGTGCGCGCGCTGGCAGACCTCCTGCCCTTGATGCAGCGGGTTAAGGGATGCGCCTTCGGCTGCGACGCTAAGGAGACGGGCAAGCTCTGCGGGGACTGCGCGGCGCGCTTACAGGCGGGAGAGAAGCTGCGGCGAGAGCGCGTGCCTGTGCCGGTGGTAGAGCTTCCGCTCGGCGCGACCGAGGATAGAGTCTGCGGCACGATCAATATCGAGCGCGCCATCACGGAAGGCGTCAAGGCTTTCGAGCCCGGATTGCTCGCACGCGCTCATCGCGGCTTCCTCTACATTGACGAGGTCAACCTGCTTGAAGACCACCTGGTCGATCTCCTCCTGGACGTGACGGTGACGGGCCGCAACGTCGTCGAGCGCGAAGGCATCTCTATCACTCACCCGTCGCGCTTCGTGCTCGTCGGCTCCGGCAATCCCGAAGAGGGCGAGCTGCGCCCGCAGCTCCTAGACCGCTTCGGCCTCTATGTCGAAGTCAGAACTGTTGGCGACCTGGACAATCGCGTCCTGATAGTCGAGCGCCGCGACATGTTCGAGCGCGACCCTCTTCAATTTCGAGCAGCGGCCCATGCCGAACAGGAGCGCCTGCGCCGCAGGCTCATGAGCGCACGCAAGAGCTTCGCTGCGGTCACGTTGCCGCGACCGCTCCTGCGTCGCATCGCAGAGCTTTGCTTGCAGCTTGGGACGGACGGCCACAGGGGCGAGCTGACCATCGCGCGCGCCGCCCGCTCGCTGGCAGCATTTGAGGGCAGGCGCGCCGTCTCGGCCGGAGATGTTCGTCGCGTCGCCGTGATGGCCCTGCGCCATCGGCTGCGCCGCGACCCGCTTGAGCAGACCTCCAGCGCCGCGCGCATTGAGGATGCGCTTGAAAATCTCTTTCCCGCTTCGGCCGGAGAAGACGAGTCAACGCGGACGGAAGATAAGCTCTTGGAAGATGAATCGCAGCCGGAGAAGAGGACGAAGAAGGCCCGCCCTGATCGTGGCGGCTCCAGTAACGGAAGCTCGAATAATAGAGACGGTGGTGGCGCAGGCGATGGCTTGGACGGCACGCTCGACGGAGGCGCAGGTCATCAAGCCCCACCCTTACCCGGCGCGAGCCTCGCGGAAGACTCGCTCGCTCACAACTCTTTCTCAAGACGAAGCGCAGGGGTGCGAGCCTCTTCCTCGCGGCGACAAAGAGAGGGCGGCCGTAGCTCCTACAATTCGCTCGCCGGCCGCTACGTGCGCGCCGCGACCTGTTCGTCCGGCGCGGGGAAGATAGCCCTGGATGCTACGCTGCGCGCGGCTGCGACAAAACAGCAGGCCGCGCCGCTCCGGATTGATAAAGAGGCGCTGCGCTATAAGCGTTTCAAGCGGAAGAGGGGCGCTCTCTTCATCTTCGCCGTAGATGCTTCGGGCAGCATGGCCCTCAACCGCATAGGCCAGGCGAAGGGCGCGCTCGCAACTCTGCTGCAACGATCTTACGTGCGGCGCGACCGCGTGGCGCTCCTCAGTTTTCGCGGGCAGGGAGCGGAGTTGCTGCTGCCGCCGTCGCAGAGCGTAGCGCGCGCCCGTCGAATGCTGGACGCCCTGCCCGTCGGCGGCGCAACGCCACTCTCGGCGGGCCTCAGCGCAGCCGTCGAGGTCGCACGGCGCGCTGCTCGCGAAGGCATTCAGGAGATCAGCCTCTTGCTCTTCACGGACGGGCGGGCCAACGTCGCTTTACAGGATGACGAGACGTTTGATCGCGCGACGCGCGGGCGCGTGATCGCCGAAGAACTCAGACGCCTCGGCGCACTGCTCAGGCAAGCGGGCGTCGAGACGATAGTCGTCGATACGCAGAACCACTTTCTACGGGGCGGCGAGGCCGAGCGCCTGGCCGAGACGCTCGGCGGGCGTCACACCACGCTTGCTTCCAATCCAAAGGGATATTCCCTGATCGCTTGAGGCGAACGGTGAACAATCAAGAGACAACTGGGCCGGACGAGATTTCCACTGCCGAGCGCGAAAAGGTTTCCGCAGCAGAGCGCGACCGGAGGGTGCTCGCGCTCTACGAGCAGGTCGTCGAGATCGAGCAGAGGTTGATTCCGACCGGCCTTCACGTCTTCGGCCGAGCGCCCGGTTCAAGGGCCCACGCGGATATGCTGCGGATGGTGGCCTCCTTCGACAGGCCCGAAGCGGGCACGCGCGCCCTGCCCGACATGATCGCCGAAGGCTTAGGGATGGGCCCATACAATGCGCTGCTTCAAAGGGGCCGCGCATCGGAGAGAGGACTCGCCGAGCGCGAGCGCGTTGACCAGATAGTCACACAGGCAATCGCGCTCTTCATCTCAAGCGGCGTGGACGAAGCCGCCCGTTGGCTGGACGAAACGGCGCGCGTCCTGCCCGAGCAGTCCAGCCCGCTCTTCGCCCTGCTTCAGACCATCTCGCAGCAGCTAGAGAGTAACCGGGAGTTGGACGCCCTCGTGCGTGCGCTGAGAGGTGAATACATAGAGCCGGGCCCGGGCGCAGACATCGTGCAGAACCCTTCGATCCTGCCGACGGGTCGCAACACGCACGCCGTCAATCCTTACACTGTGCCCTCCGAGATTGCTTACGCACGGGCCGAAGCTGTAGTCAACTCGCTGCTTGAGCGACATGTGCGCGAGCGCGGGCGCTATCCGCGCTCGATGGCTCTGGTCTTGTGGGGCCTCGACAACATCAAGACGCAGGGCGAAGGCGTGGCCCAGGCTTTGTGGCTGCTCGGAGTCAGGCCCCGCCGTGACCAACTCAATCGCGCGACCGAAGTCGAAGCAATCCCACTGGAAGAGTTGCAGCGCCCGCGCATAGATGTCGTGATGACCGTCTCGGGCATCTTCCGCGACCTGTTCGGCGCGACCATGTCCTTGCTCGATAAGGCCGTGCGATTGGTCGCCTCACTGGACGAGCCGCCGGAGATGAACTACCTGCGCCATCACGTCACGGGACAGATGAGCGCCGAACGCTGCTCGTTTGACGACGCCTCTGTGCGCGTCTTCTCGAACGCGCCGGGCAATTACGGCACCAACGTCAACTTCATGGTCATGGACTCGCAGTGGGAGCGCGACGATGTGCTCGGCGAGCTTTTCGTCACGCGCAAGTGCTTCGCTTACGGGCGCGACCGCCACGGGCGGACAATCGAGGGACGCGAGGCGCGGCGCGCTATGGATCGGGCGCTCTCGCGCGTCGAGGCCGCTTACCAGAACATAGACACCTTCGAGATAGGCATTACGGACGTAGATCATTACTTTGAATACCTCGGCGGCGTCGCCAAGGCCGTCGAGAAGAGGGCGAGCACACGGCCCGCCATCTATCTCTCGGACGCGCTCGCGCGCGAGGCCCGCATACGCTCTCTGGAAGAGACCGTCCGCCTTGAGACGCGCGCCAAGACCTTGAACCCCAAGTGGTACGAAGGGATGCTCAAGCACGGCTTTCGCGGCGTGGCCGAGATCGAAAGCCACGTCGCCAACACCTTCGGCTGGAGCGCGACAGCAGATGCCGTGGACGACTGGGTCTATACGGAAGTTGCCAGGACGTTCGTGCTCGACGAAGAGATGCTCTCTCGCCTGCGCACGCTCAACCCGCATTCGTCGCGCTCGCTCGTCGCGCGCCTCCTCGAAGCCGAAGGGCGCGGCTACTGGCAGGCAGACGCCGCCGTGATAGGTCGCCTGCGCGAGATTTTCGCCGAACTCGAAGATCAACTGGAAGGTGTCGGCTAAGGCGAGGCTCTAATTTAGAGGGAGAAGCGTTGAACGTCATAGTGCTTTATGTCGGGTCGAGCTTGCTTGCGCCGCTGAGGGAGGCGGAGGCTGAGATCAATCGTGCGTACGGGCTCGGGCTGCGCATAGCTGCTTACAACTTCGGCCTCTCGCTCTCTGAGGATGAATGGCGTGAGGTTGAGCAAGACCTCTGTGACGCGGATATTGTCTTCGTCATACATGTCATGGACGGCGAGAACGGGGCGCGCCTGCTGGCCTCGCTTGAGCGGTACGGGCAGCATCACAAGGCCGTAGTCGTCATCAACTGCATGCCAGACCTGATGCGGCGCACGCGCATGGGCCAACTGGACTTCGGTCAACTGCTGCGTTCGTTGAAAGGCACTGCCGCGGAGAAGGATGAGACGGAAGGGAACGCACGGAGAGCCGGAAGGGCCCGTCACCTGATCGGTCGAGTCGGCTCGTGGATGGGCAAGCAGGCGCGGGCCCACAAGAGTCCAGGGGCGCGACGAAGCCATACGCAATATCTGAAGCTGGCTGATCGTCTGCCGGGGTTGCTGCGCTTCGTGCCTGCCAGGGGGAAGCTGCGCGACATCAAGCATTACCTCTACCTGTTCTCCTATTTTCTGCAACCGACGCCCGCCAATATTCGCTCGATGCTGCTCTATGCGATTAAGCATTACGCCGCAGGAGACGAGCGCGTCCGGCAGGCAGACATCCGTGTGCCTGCGCCCGAAAGGATGCCTGCCGTAGCCATCTACCACCCCGACGCGCCAGACCTGTTTGAATCCTTCGAGGCTTATCGGAAGTGGAGCGCGCGGCGCAGAACGAAAGCGGCGAGCGGTCGAGTGCTTGCGGCCGAAGAGACCATCGGACTGCTGTTGATGCGCCCGCAGATAGTGAGCCGCACGCGTCGGCATTACGACGGATTGATTCGCGCCATAGAGGCCGAAGGGCTCTCGGTCTTGCCGGCCATCTCGACGCTCATGGATAACCGCGAGGTGTGCGAGAAGTTCTTTCTTGAGAGGGAAGGCTCCGGGCCCAATGGAGAGACGGCTCGGCGCTCGCGCGTCAGCCAGATAGTCTCGCTCACGGGCTTCAGCTTCGTCGGCGGCCCGGCGATGAACGACAGCGCGGCGGCCGCCACTTTCCTGACAGACCTCAATCGCCCGCTGCGCTCCGCAGTCAGCCTGGACGTGCAGAGCATAGAAGCCTGGGAGGCTTCAGGGATAGGACTCAATCCAGTGCAGGCGGGGATGCAGGTCGCCATCCCGGAGATAGATGGGGCGACCGAAGCCTTCGTCTATGGCGGCATGCGTGGCGGAGCCGCTCAGCCCGAACCTTTGGAAGACCGCTGCCGTCGCCTGGCGCGTCGCCTGCGCCGCTGGAACACCTTGCGCACAGCGCCCCGCGCGGACTTGCGCCTCTCGTTGCTCCTCTTCTGTTTTCCACCCAACAAGGGGAACCTCGGCACGGCGGCCGACCTGGACGTATTCCCGAGCGTGTGGGAGATGCTCAGGCGCTTGGAGGGCGAAGGCTACAGGGTAGAGCTTCCGTCCGGCCCGGATGAGCTGCGCGAACGTTTGCTCGGCGGGAACTCGGAGCAGTTCGGCGCGAACGCCAACGTCGCTTATCGCATGAGTGTGGACGAGTACAGGCGCTTGTGCCCATACGTCGCGGAGATAGAAAGGGAATGGGGCCCTGCTCCCGGAAGCATCAATTCCTTCGGCGGCGAACTGGTTGTAGAGGGCCTCATGCTCGGGCAAATCTTTCTCGGCGTGCAGCCGACCTTCGGATATGAGGGCGACCCGCTCAGGCTCCTGATGGCGCGAAGCGGCGCGCCGCACCACGGCTTCATGGCGCTCTACACTTACCTGGAAAAAATCTTCAGGGCGGACGCAGTAGTGCACGTCGGCACGCACGGCGCGCTGGAGTTTATGCCGGGCAAGCAGGTCGGGCTGTCGGACAAGTGCTGGCCTGATCGTTTGATCGGCGAGCTGCCGCACGTCTATGTCTACAGCGTCAATAACCCTTCGGAGGGCTCCATAGCCAAGCGCCGCTCTTACGCGGAGCTGATCTCATATCTGACGCCGCCGATTGAAAACGCCGGGCTCTATAAAGAGCTGGCCTCGCTCAAAGAGCTGCTGATGGCTTACCGTCAGGCGCGGGACGAAACCGAGCGCGAGCGCCTCTTCGCTTCCATTGAAGAACTGGCCCGCTCGGCCAATTTCCAGGCGGAACAGAAGAGTTACTGATGGAATTCCCAAAATTTTGTTGGCAATCACGGAAGAACTCTCTTAGAATACGGCGCAGCCCCTAAAGCTCCCCACGCATCTTTAAAGGAAATTCCCCGTCGTTCAACTTCAACGAGTTGAATTGCGTGGAAACGTATTACGTTCGCAAAGGGTCATCATGGCGTTATCGTTTTTCGGTGAGAAGCGTTCGGAGCAGTCAAAAACAGCTCGGCTACAACACAGGATTTCTCCTTTCAAGCCCGCAAGCCTGACAGTAATACTGGCGCTCCTTTTCATAGCCTGCCCGGTTGCCTCTCAAGCTGCGACGCTTCCAAGCGGTTTTACAGAGACGCAGGTCACGGGCGGTCTGACGAATCCGACAGCTATGGCGCTCGCGCCAGATGGACGGATTTTCGTGTGCCAGCAGACGGGACAACTTCGGGTCATCAAAAACGGCGCTTTGCTCCCCGCGCCTTTTCTGACTGTGAATGTTGATTCGCAGGGCGAGCGCGGCCTGCTCGGTGTGGCCTTTGACCCGAACTTTGTGAACAACAATTTCATCTACATCTATTACACGGCGACGACTCCGGCCGTACACAACCGCGTCAGCCGCTTCACGGCCACGGCCAACGGCGACGTGGCCGTGCCCGGCAGCGAATTCGTCCTGCTGGAGTTGAACAATCTGGGTGCGACCAATCATAACGGAGGCGCGATGCACTTCGGCCCCGACGGCAAGCTCTATGTCGCCGTCGGCGAGAATGCCAACGGGGCCAATTCGCAAACGCTCAACAACCTTCTGGGCAAAATCCTGCGTTTGAATTCGGACGGCAGCATCCCTTCGGATAATCCCTTCTTCAACAGCGCCACGGGTAATAACCGGGCTATCTGGGCCTTGGGCCTTCGCAACCCGTACACGTTCGCCTTCCAGCCGGGCACGGGGCGCATGTTCATCAACGATGTCGGCGAGGTCACTACAGAAGAGATCAACGACGGCATTGCCGGATCAAATTACGGTTGGCCCACCTGCGAGGGCGTGTGCGCTAATCCGAGTTTCCGCAATCCGCTCTTCACCTACGGGCACGGCTTTAGCTCGACTACGGGGTGCGCCATCACGGGCGGCGCGTTCTATAATCCGGCGGTGGTGCAGTTCCCGGCGAGCTACACGGGCAAATATTTCTTCGCCGATTTCTGTTCGGGCTGGATTCGCCTCCTAGACCCCTCCAACAACACGGCGACGGACTTCGCCACGGGGATAGCCAATCCGGTTGACTTGCTGGTCGCCCCCGACGGCAGCCTCTACTACCTGGCGAGGGGAGCGGGCTCGGTCTTTCGTGTTCAGTTCACGGTTAGCTCGACGCCGCCATCGATCATCACGCACCCGCAGAATCAGACCGTGACCGTGGGCCAGACAGCAACCTTCAGCGTCGCGGCCGCAGGCAGCACGCCTCTCAGCTATCAGTGGCAGAAGAATACCGTAGACATCCCCGGCGCAAACTTGTCTTCATACACGACGCCTGCCGTCTCGGCTTCCGATAACAACGCGCAATATCGCGTCATCGTCTCAAACGGCCTCGGAAGCGCGACGAGCAATAGCGCCACGTTGACAGTCCAGACGCCGCCCTCCATCACCACGCACCCGCAGAATCAGACGGTCACGCTAGGGCAGACCGCCACCTTCAGCGTCAGCGCGACCGGCACGACCCCCCTCGGCTATCAATGGCAGAAAAATGGTACAAACATCTCGGGTGCAAATTCTCCGACATACACGACCCCGCCCACGACTGCCTCGGATAACGGCGCGCAATATCGCGTCATAGTGTCGAACAGCGTTCAGAGCGTGACGAGCAACATCGCCACCTTGACAGTCCAGACGCCGCCGACAATCAACCAACACCCGCAGAATCAGACAGTGGCCGTGGGCCAGACAGCAACCTTCAGCGTCGCGGCCGCAGGCACGACGCCTCTCAACTATCAGTGGCAGAGGAACGGCACAGACATTCCGGGCGCGAACGCTGCTACGTACACGACGCCGGCCCTTTCGACTTTCGATAGCGGCGCGCAATATCGCGCCGTCGTCTCGAACAGTTTCGGAAGCGCGACGAGCAATAGCGCGACGCTCACGGTCATAGACAACACAGTGCAGTTGAGCCAGAGCAGCTACAGCCTGACGGAAGGCGCAGGCTCATTGAACGTGACGGTCACGCGCACGGGCAACATGGCCCTGGCTGTCACCGTCAACTACGCCTCTTCGGATACTTCCGGATTGGCAAACTGTAACCCGGCCTTCAGCGGCCTCACCGGCCAGGCTTCCTCGCGCTGCGACTACGCGACGGCCGTCGGCACGCTGCGCTTCGCTCCGGGCGAGACCTCCAAGACCATTCCGCTCATCGTCGTCGACGACGTGCATGTCGAAGGGCCGGAGCTTTTCACCCTCGCTTTGAGCAATCCGACGGGCGGCGTAGCACTCGGCACGCCGAGCAGCGCGACAATTACGATCACCGATAACGGCAATGATGCGGCCGCCGCTGCCAACCCGATTGACGGGACTAATTTCTTCGTCACTCAGCACTACATGGATTTCCTCAACCGCCTGCCCGAACCGGCAGGCTTTGCGAACTGGACTTCGACGATCAACAACTGCCCGCAGGGGAATACTTCCTGCGACCGGCTGGCAGTTTCTTCGGGCATCTATCTCTCTCCTGAGTTCAGAGACCGTGGCTATTTCGTCTAC
>DASVQF010000010.1:0-8534 GCA_036389315.1 Pyrinomonadaceae bacterium | reverse complement strand
TGGCGCGCAGGGCGTCAATCGGGTTGATGCAGGTGACGCCGTCGCGCACGAGCGCGCCGGAGAGCCGGTTGATGATGTAGCGCGGGGAGATGCCGTCCATGCCTTCGCGCACGGTCTCCTCTTTCAGTTCGCGCACGTCCTTCGACTTGTAGCCTTCCACGTCCTCGCCGTCGTACAACTTCATCTTCTTGACGACATCAACGCCCGCGCGCTTCGGCTCTTCCAGACGCGTCATGACGGCGAACATCGCCGCCACCCTGAGCGTGTTCGGCGCGATGTGGACGCTGCGCAGAACTTCCGACTGGTTGAGCAGCTTGCCGTAGATGCGTTCCTCCTGCGAGACGCGCAAATTGTAGGGCACGCGCACGAGGATGATGCGATCCTGCAAGGCTTCGGATTTACGATTGCCGGCGAAACTGACGTACTCGTTTTCGTTCGAGTGCGAGAGGATCACTTCGTCGGCGTAGATCATGGCGAAGCGACCCGTCTTGATGTTCTGTTCCTGCGAGAGAGTTAAAAGCGAGTAGAGAAACTTCTCGTCCACCTTCAACATCTCGACGAACTCCATCAAGCCGCGATTGGCAATATTCAATTCGCCGTCGAAGCGATAGGCGCGCGGGTCTGACTCGACGCCAACCTCGCCGATGGTCGAAAGGTCTATGGAGCCGGTCAGCTCCGTGATGTCCTGCGACTTGGGATCTGAAGGGGCGAAGGTTCCGATGCCGACGCGCTCCTTCTCGGAGAAGAGTATGCGCTGGACGCGCACGTCCTCGTGGCGTCCGCCGTATTCATGTTCGAGCGCGTAGCGGCATTGCGGGCAGAGGTCGCCTTCGATGTAGATGCCGTAATGCTTCTCTATCTCGGGCCGCAGCTCGTGCGGGATGAGGTGCAGCGGCTCTTCGTGCATCGGGCAATCCTTGATGGCGAAGACCGCGCCGCCTTCGGTGCGCGTGTACTCTTCCAAGCCCCGCTTGAGCATCGTCACAATCGTAGACTTCCCGCCGCCCACCGGGCCCATCAAGAGCAGTATGCGCTTGCGGACTTCGAGGCGCTGCGCCGCCGATTTGAAGTACTCGACGATGCGCGCAATCGGCTCCTCGATGCCGAACAGCTCCGTGGCGAAGAAGTTATAGCGGGCGATCTCGTCGCGCGTCCCCTCGTTCAGCTTCTCGACCCCCGAGGCGTGGATCATGTCGTTGATGCGCGCGTGCGAGAGTTGGGCGAGACGCGGATTCTGTGCGACCAGCTCGAAATAATCGCGGAAAGAACCTTCCCAGCGCAGGGCCTCGCGGTCTCGCCGCAGGTCTTCCAATCGCTGGCTGATATTAAATTGATGTTTGCCATCCTGCTCTTGCATAGCCGTCTTGATACCTCTTCTCTGGCTTCGCGCGCAGTAGATAGCGTGTGGAGAAAGCACGCCCTCAGTTCGAGCAAAACGGGGGCTCCCGGCGGGCCCCGTCTCGGATTGCTCTCAGGATTGATCTCGATCCGCGCCGGAAAGTCGCTCTCGCGCGTCAAAGCGTGCGGCGCTGGGCGTCGAGACTGTTCCCCGACTCAATAATATTCAATGATCTGAAGCGTTAGGTCTTCCGGCAATCAAAGGGGCCGAAGGCTGGGCCAAGAAAAGAGAGCGCGGCCCTGAAGATAGCGTGGAAGCCTGTCAATGAGCTTTCATGTTTCAAATGAAGCTGACACGGGCGAAGGGCCACCGTACGCTGAGCGGCCCGACTCGACAGTGCGCTCCTTCGGACTGCTGCTGCCACCAAGTATAGCACAAGCCTATGGGGCGTAGGTCAATCCTATTTTTCCGGCGCGAGGATGACGCGCGGGTGCAAAGCGGGGGCCTCCGCCCGGTACACGGCGACCCCTACAAAATCGCCCGCTTCGTCAATCATCCTGACCCACTGCCCGTCCAGGTATTTTTCCTCCTCCTGGGCGGGCACAGGCACGGCGACGCCGTGACGAGCGCGCTCGGCATCGCTGGCCGTTAGATGCAGGGAAGGCATCTCGGAGAGCGCCGCGTTAAGAGATAGCAGACTGCTGCGGGCGCTGCCGGAGAGCGCCCGCTCTTCAAGCTCTTCGAGCGTGAGGGCGGCTTCAAGGCTCAACCTCCCTGCGCGCGTGCGGCGCAACTGGGCCAGGTGCGCCCCCACGCCTAAACTTTCGCCCAGAGATTCGGCCAGGGCGCGCACGTAAGTCCCTGCCGAACAGACTACCCTCAAGCGCAGGTCGCACGTCCCTTCGGGGTTGCGACTGAGCAGCGCGCCGTCCTTTCCACCCAGGGCTTCCAGCTCGTAAATCCGCACGCGCACGGCCGGGCGCTCGACCTCCAAGCCGCGCCGCGCCAGCTCATAAAGCTTCCGCCCCTGCACCTTCTTGGCCGAGTACATGGGCGGAACCTGCTCTATCTCGCCGCGCAAGCGAGAGAGCGCCGCTTCAATCTCGCCCGCGCCCAGGCGCGAGAGTCGCTCTGCCGCCAACTGAAGCGCGCCCGTCTCCGCGACGGCTCGGCCGGTTACGTCCCCCGTGTCGGTCGCAAAGCCGAAACGAACGAGGGCTTCATACTCCTTGTCGGCGCCCGCGAGAAACTGCGCCAGGCGCGTCGCGCGGCCGATGAGCAAGACCAGCACGCCCGTCGCAAACGGGTCGAGCGTGCCCGTGTGCCCGACTCTGCGCTCGCCGAGCGTGCGCCGCACTCTCGCCACTACGTCGTGCGAAGTCAGCCCGGCAGGCTTGTCTATAATGAGAACGCCGTCCATCCCGGTTGATTTTAGATGATTGCTAATTTCCAATCCAAAATCTAAAATCCAAAATCTAAAATGGCAAGACGCAGGTGGAAGCCGCAGGAGCGGCAGATCAACGAAGACTTAGAGGGCTCGCGGCCCGAGCGGCAGGTTGACCCCGAACGGGCTAGGGAGCGCACCTTTCAACGCGCCGTCAAGCTCCTGGCGGCCAAGCCCCGCTCCGTAGAAGAGCTGCGCGAGCGCCTTCTGGAAAAAGCCTGGACGAACGAACAGGTCGTGGACGCCGTTCTGAAGAAGCTCGGCGAGTACGGCTATTTGAACGACAAGCAGTTCGCCTTCGGCTTCGCCTCCTTTCAAGTGCGGCAGAAGCCTGTCGGGCGCGGCCGCTTGCAGCGCGCTCTCGCCTTGAAAAAGGTTGACCGCGAGACGGCCGACGAAGCCATCAAGCAGGTCTTCGAGGAGACTTCGGAAGAAGAGTTGATCGAGCGCGCCATAGAGCGACGCACGCGCCTGCGCGGTCGCCCGAGAGACCGCGCCGAAACCAGGAGCCTCTTCGACCACCTGCTGCGCCAGGGCTTCTCCTACGACCTGGTCGTGCGCAAGGTGCGCGCCCTCTCCGAGACCAGCTTCGACGAAGAAACGGAGAACACGTAAAACCTCCCGCTCCGGCCAGCTTCTTGCGCCTCCCCTTCTCTTCCAGCCCTCAAGCCTACGGCTTCGCCAGTGCTCCTGCGGCGTGCTAAACTTTCATGTTTATCTGAGCATGATGGGACTCAACTGATATGACTGGAAACGAGATTCGCCAAAAATTCCTTGAATATTTCGAGCGCCACGGCCACAAGGTCTTGCGCTCAAGCCCCCTGCTTCCGGCCAATGACCCGACGCTGCTGTTTACCAACGCCGGGATGAACCAGTTCAAAGATGCGTTCCTCGGCCTTGAGCAGCGTGATTACGTGCGCGCCACCACGGCGCAGAAGTGCGTGCGCGCAGGCGGCAAGCACAACGACCTGGACGAAGTCGGAAAGACCGCGCGCCATCACACTTTCTTTGAGATGCTCGGCAACTTCTCCTTCGGCGACTACTTCAAGGAGGACGCCATACGCTTCGCCTGGGATTTGCTGGTCAACGAGTATGGCTTAGACCCTGCGCGCCTCTGGTTCACGGTCTTCGAGGGCGACGAGGATGTCCCGCCCGACACCGAAGCCGAACAGTTCTGGCAAGCGGTGGGCGCGCCCACCGAGCGCATCCTTCGCTTCGGGCACAAGGACAATTTCTGGCAGATGGGCGACACGGGCCCATGCGGCCCTTGCAGCGAGATTCATTACTACATGGGCGAAGACCCGCAAGACCCTGAGAAGAATCGCGCTGAGTTCGTCAATGGCCCCGGCGACACGACCGTAGAGATATGGAATCTGGTCTTCATGCAGTATGAGCGCAGCAAGACGCCGGGCGGCGCAATCCTCCAGACGCCTCTGCCGAAGCCTTCCGTGGACACGGGCGCTGGCCTTGAGCGCATAGCGGCCGTGATGCAGGGCGTCCCATCCAACTATGAGACAGACCTGATTCGCCCGATCATAGATTTCACGGCGCAGTTGGCCGACCGCAACTACGAGCCAGACACGCAGGCGGGCTTCGCCATGCGCGTCATAGCCGATCACGCGCGCACCACGGCCTTCGCCATCGCCGACGGAATCCTTCCCGGCAACGAGGGGCGCAACTACGTGCTTCGCAAGATCATGCGCCGCGCCATCTATCATGGTCGCCACGCGCTGCAACTGGAAGACCTCTTCTTCTACAAGGTGACGGAGTTCGTCATCGGGTTAATGCGCGAAGCCTATCCCGAGCTGGAATCGGCGCGCGAATTCATCGAGCGCATGGTCAAGCTCGAAGAGGAACGCTTCGGCTCCACGCTCACGGTCGGCTTGCAAAAGCTCGACGCGCTCTTCTCCACGACGCAGGCGGGCGCGCTGCCGGACTATAAAGAACTGGCGCGCCTCTACGATACGTTCGGCACACCCCGCGATTTGATTCGCGTCAGCCTCGAAGAGCGCGGCTTCCCTGTCGAAGAGGCGGCCTTCAACGCTTCCTTCGAAGAGGCGCTGCGCGAGATTCAGCACGCGAGCGTGCGCGAGCAAGGGACAGCGGCGCGCGTAAAGACGAAACCCGTCTACGAGCGGATAGCAGAACGCACGGGCCCGAACGAGTTCACAGGCTACGAAGGGACACGGCTTGAAGGCGCGCGCGTCCTGGCCCTTGTGCGCGGCGAAGAGGAAGTGCAGGAGCTTCTTGAAGGCGAAGAGGGCGAGGTCATTCTTGATCGCACACCCTTCTACGCCGAATCCGGCGGGCAGGTCGGCGATACGGGAACATTTACCGGGCCCAACACACACGTCCTCGTCAACGATACCGTTTCGCCCACGGGCGGCCTGATCCTTCATCGCGTCACAGTGGAGCGCGGCTCGCTCGGCACGGGCGACGAGGTCGTGGCGCAGGTTGACGAGGAGAAACGCGACGCGACTCGTCGTAATCACACGGCGACGCACCTGCTTCATGCAGCCCTGCGCGAAGTCTTGGGCACGCACGTCAAGCAGGCCGGTTCGGTGGTTGCGCCCAACTACCTGCGCTTCGACTTCTCGCACTTTCAACCGCTGACGCGCGAAGAGATTGCCGAGCTTGAGCGGCTCGTCAACTATCACATCCTGCGCAACGAGCGTGTGCAGACGGACGTGCTCTCTCTGGAAGATGCCATGAGGTCTGGGGCGATGGCGCTCTTCGGCGAAAAGTATGCAGAGCGTGTGAGAGTGCTGACGGTTCCCGGCCTCTCCGGCGATGTCTTCTCGAAAGAGCTGTGCGGCGGCACGCACGTACGCGCCACAGGTGACATAGGGCTCTTTAAGATCACCAGCGACGAGTCCATAGCGTCGGGGACGCGCCGCATCCGCGCCGTCACGGGGGCCGATGCCTTCACCCGTTTTCAGGAGACAGAGGCGCTCGTTGACAGCATCGCCACGGAGCTTCGCACTTCGCGCGCGGAGCTGCCCACGACGGTCGAGCGGCTTCAGGAAGAGCTGAAGAAGGCGCGGCGCGAGGCCGAAGAGTTGCGGTTGAAGATTGCGACGGGCGCGCTCTCGGGCCCTGCGGCCAACGGCAATGAAGCGCGCGAGGTCGCGCCGGGCATAAAGGTTCTGGCGCGCGAAGCCAGCGGGCTAGACGCTTCGGGGATGCGCCAGCTTTCCGACACGCTGCTGGCGAAGATCAACTCGGGCGTAGTCGTTCTAGGCCGTAGCGGAGAGGGCAAAGTCTCCTTGATCGTACGCACCTCCCAAGACCTGCTCAAGCGCGTTCCGGCCGGACAGGTCATTAAAGAGCTAGCGCCGATTGTCGGCGGGCGCGGGGGCGGCAAACCGGACATGGCCGAAGGCGGCGGCAGCCAGCCGGAAAAACTGGCCGAAGCCCTCGAAGCCAGCTACGCTGTGATCGAGCGCATGCTCGGCTGAGCCGGACGCCGGAAGCTCTCGGAAAAAGAGAGAAGCGCGAGCGCCTCTATCTTGATAATAGGTATGGTGCTCGCGCTTCTCTCTTTGACTCTCGCGCTTCTCTCTCTTGAGCTTCAGACCAGGCAGAAGAAAGCTTGCCTATATGGTCTTCTGCTTGTCCGTCAGCGTGATGTTCATCTTCTCAAGCGTCACCTTATTGAGCGTGCCCGTCACCTTGAGCCCTTCGGCCTCCTGGTACTTCTTCAAGCCCTCGCGCGTTCCCGCGTCGAGCTTGCCCGTCTGCTCGCCCGCGTAGAAGCCGCGCTGCTTCAGTATGGCCTGCGCCTGCATGATCTGGTCTTTGGTCGCGCGAAAGACCGGGCCGCGCTTCTTGTTGCCGTTGGCGTTTGAATTAGCGGCGGGCGTGCCCGCAGCCGTATTCGAGTTGGCGTTCTGCGCCCGCGCCTGGGTCGAAAAGGCGACGAGCAGCAGCGCCAGCGTTAGTGTGAGGAATAGCGGTCTCTTCATCTTTGTTCTCCTTAAAAGGTTATTGGCGTGCCTTTCTTGCGAGCACGCCGTCAGGTTGTGAGGTGCGCGAGGTCAAAAAGCCCTGACATCATAGCACGTCGGATCGAATCGGAGCGAGCGGCCTGCAAGTCCTGTCTCTGCGACGCGGGGAGCGTCTGATTGAAATTCTTGACAATCCTTCACGCCGTTACTCCTTCGTCCGTCTTTTTTTCAGTGCAGGTTGACGGGCTGGAAGAGCTGCCAGCGGGTGCTAATTATGACCTGGTCGGCAATCAGCCGCCCTTTGATGTCCATCCGAGCAACCATTACGGGACGCATGGGCTCAACCAATCGCTCATCGGTCTGGCAGACGCATACGCGGCTCAGTACCCCGGCAGCAGGCTCGGGTTTAATGACATGAGCTTGCCGCAGGGGTGGGAAGGCGCTGTGTGGCAAAACGGCTCGACCGTAGATTTTCAGGCGACCGATGTCGGCGACATCGCCCCGCTTGCGCCCGATGCCGAGGACGACGGTCAACCTCTGCCGAGCCCGTACCAGATCAAGCGCGGGTAGAGCCTCGGCGGGTTTTCCTTCGAGAGCCCAGACCCTCCCGATTTCATTGATTTCTTCGCTCAAGGCTTTACCAGAATACCTGTGCTCGGCGTAGATATTCCATATTCCACGGGCGCTGAGCTACGGCCGAGCGCCTTAGACCAGAGCTTCAAGGGCACTACGACGGGGCCGCACTACTCTCAAACAATCTTTGAAGGGAACAGGCGACCGGCCGTTGACGGCTTTCTCTCGTTTCTCAATCTTACGGAGGCGGCCGTCAAGCCCGCGCCCGTGCAGGTCGATATTGAGTTCGGTCGTAATGGAGAGGTCGTCAACCTGAGCACGTTTCGCGCGACCTTGAATAATCAGGATGTGACCGGCGCTTTCAAAGCTACAGACCCGAAAGGGAAGACGCTTCGAGCTGTGTTCCAGCTCGAACTGTCGCCGCTCAAGGCGGGCAAGAATGTGCTGTTCACCACCGTTGACGGAATCGTGCCCGGCACGACCCGCACCGGCACGGATGCCGACCGCTTGACTTTCACCGTACGATAGCTTCATCCCGGCGCTGACAGATAGCTTGGGATTCAGTCTTCATCGCCGGAGCGTCCCTCGGGCTTTGCCTGGTCATTTGCCTAATACTTCCTGGAGTAATGATCTTTTGTGTTCTTACTCCGGGAAGCGTTAACGTCGTCTCGACTATGATCTGCCTGTCACGAAAACAGAAGCTCGCCGGGTGTTCATTGCTGCTGATCTCGTTGATCGGATGTGGCGGGAAGACGAATGATAATCGGAGTCCGGCGGCTGCGAGCAAAGACGCGAAGCAAGCCTCCCCGACTCCGAGTGAAAGAGAACAATCCGGCCAGAAAGCCAGACGGCTTCCGCCCTCGGCTTTCGCCCAGCTTCCGCCCGAGGTGCTCAGCCAGCTTGAGTCTCGTCGTTGTACTGTCCCGCAGGTGTACGACATCTCGACGCCTCACAATCTCATTCGCGGCTCGTTCGCCCTCAAGGGGCAGACTGATTGGGCTGTTCTATGCTCGAAGGAGGGCCAATCATCCATTCTTATTTTTTGGGGCAAGCCGACGCAGTGCCCCGGCGAACTGGCCCTGGAGAAAGATGCCGAAATAGAGTATTCACGGAAACTAAACCACTATGCACTGAAAGTGCATAGGTTGCACCGAGACTGAAAGTCTGACTCATTCCAAGATGAATGGGTCACTTTCCTTATTCGATGGATGCCGATGATGCTCAAGGTATT
>DASVQF010000009.1:0-23160 GCA_036389315.1 Pyrinomonadaceae bacterium | reverse complement strand
CCGGTCGCCGCTCGCAAGCGCCCCCTCGCCGTGCCGTCTCTAATTTTTCGCGCACCCGTCGGACATCCCTCTGTACCCCCTCAACCCTTTTCGTCAAACACAGAAATTTACCCATTTGAACGCTGATGACTGACACATTTACTTCGCTCACGCTGGAACAAAAGATCGGGCAACTGCTCTACATCGGCTTGCCGGGGACTGAATTCGACGCCGACACGCGCTCGCTCGTCGCAGACGTGCAACCGGGCGGCGTCATCATCTTCGGGCGCAACGTCGGGACGGCTGAACAGTTGCGCGGGCTGCTCGACGGCGTCCGCTCGATGATGCGGGTCGAGCCGCTGGTCGGCATCGACCAGGAGGGCGGGCTCGTCGACCGCCTCCGTAAAATCTGCACGCCGATGCCCGCGGCCCGCGTCATCCGCCAGCACGGCGACCTCGCGGGCGCGCGCGCGCACGGCCGCATCACGGGCGACATCCTCCGCCTCCTCGGCTTCAACATGAACTTCGCGCCCGTCATGTCCATCATGACAGACGAGCGCGACCTGCTCTCGAACGGTCTTTACTCGCGCTCGTTCGGCCGCTCGCCCGGCGAAGTCCTCGGCTACACGACCGTTTACATGCGCGGCCTACAGGGCACGGGGCTCCTCGGCTGCCTCAAACATTTTCCGGGCATCGGCGCGGGCGAGGTGGACACGCACGACGAGATGGCCGTCGTGCACCTGTCGCACGAGGACCTGATAGCGCAGGACCTGGCCCCGTACATAGAACTGTTCCAGCGCGAGGACGACCGCGTGCGCGCCGTCATGGTCAGTCACGGCGGCTTCCCGAAGATAGACATTCGTCAGGGCGTCGCGGGCGGGCGCTTCGAGCCGGCTTCCATTAACTACAACATCTCGACCAGGCTGCTGCGCGAAGAGCTTGGCTACAGGCATTTAGTGTTGACGGATGATTTGGAGATGGGCGCGATCAGCAAGCACTGCGAGATAGAGCAGGCGGTCGTGCGCGCATTCCAGGCCGGGCAGGATATGCTTTTGATCTGCTCGCGTCCGGACATTATTCGGCGCGGCTACGCGGCGCTGCTTGAGGCGGCGCGCTCGGGCGAGATTTCCACGGAGCGTATCAAACTCTCCTTAGAGCGCATCGCCGCTTTCAAAGCCCTCATCCAACCGCCGCTCCCTTTCCGGCCCGAGCGTTTTCGCGAGCTGTCGGACGAGATCGCAGAGCTGAATCGGAAACTCAATTACACCTACGGAGGAACGATCAAATGAGCGCTAGCCGCGTCGCAGTGCTGTTGCTCCTGCTCCTCCTCGCAGCGTCGTCCGCCACGTTGCCCGGATGCCGGTCGCGCAGCGGCGCTTTCGTCATCGCGCTCTCCGATAACATAGCGACCCTAGACCCCATCGGCGCGTCCACCGTTGACGCCGCCTCGGAGCGCGTGCGCGTCCTGATGTTCAATTCACTCGTGCGCAAGAACGAGAAGTTCGAGTACGTCCCCGAGCTGGCCTCTGAGGTCAAGCCCTCCGAAGACGGCTTGACCTATACTTTCACACTGCGCGACGGCGTGACGTTTCACGACGGCAAGGCTTTGACCTCGGCCGATGCCAAGTACACCTTAGACACTCTGCTGGCTTCCTCTTCGGGCAAGGCCGCCAGCTTCTTCGAGGGCACGGCTTCGAGCCGTCAGCCCTTCATCACGGGCGTCGAAGCGCCAGATGCGCGCACGCTCGTCATCCGCCTGCGCAAGCCCTGGCTCTCGCTCCTCTCAAACCTCGTGCCCATAGCCATCATTCCGCAGGGCAGCGCCGCCACACAGCAAGCACACCCCGTAGGCTCCGGCCCCTTCAAGTTCGTCCGCTTCGATACGGCCCAACAGGTACTTGACCTGGAAGCCAACACCGGATACTGGGAAGGCGCGCCGCAGATCAAGCTCTTGCGCGTGCGTGTCATCGCAGACGCCAACGCGCTACAGGCCGAGTTGAGGACGGGCCGCGTTCATCTAGCGCCGCTGCCTACGAACCTGACGCCCGACGCCCTCAAGTCGCTCGGGCAGGACGCTAACCTGAAGGTCGAGCAGTTTCCCGGCGCGAACATCGTCCACATCACTTTTAATACTGAGAGCGCGCCGCTCGACAAGGCGGCTGTGCGACAGGCCATCTCCTACGCGATTGATCGCGAGAGCATCATCCGCGAACTGCTGCTCGGGCAGGCCAGCATAGCTCACTCCATTCTGCCCGAAGAGTCCTGGGCCTACACTCCCGGGCAGAAGTACAACTACGATCCCGAAAGGGCCAGGAAGCTCCTCGACGAGGCTGGCTTTCGCGACCCTGACGGCGACGGCCCGCAGATGCGCTTCCCGCAGCCCATAGCCTTCAAGATTTCATCCAGCAGCGGCGCTGCCCGCCAGTACTCCGGCGTCATCCAGAACCAGCTCAAGCAGGTCGGCATTCCCGTCTCGATTGATACGGTCGAGAGCAACACGCTGCGCGACCAGCAGCTCAAGGGCAATTACCAGATGACGACCGGCAGTTGGGTCGGCGGCAATCAAGACCCTATCTTCTTGAAAGACCTCTTCTCTTCTTCGAGCATCCCCGTGGCCGACCGCGTGGGCTTCAACCGCAGCCGCTATCGCAACACGGAGGTTGACCCAATCCTTCAAGAGGCCATTGACACCGCCGACAGAGAGAAGGCCCGCTCGCTCTACAAACGCGCCTGGGAGACCATCAGCCGCGACGTGCCCATGCTGCCGATGTGGTATCCGGCCAACATGGTCGTCGCCCGCAAAAACGTCGGCAACATCAAGATCGACGCCAGCGGCGACTGGCGTTTCGTGCGCAGCCTGACGTTCGAGCAATAGTTCGTAAAAGCCCCTATTTTAGGGGCTTTCGTGCCCCTTTCGACGGCCTCAAAATCTTTAATCACAGGCAACCGAATCGTGCTTTTGGCATCTAATTTCTGACGCTCTTGAGAGCGCGGAAAATGGCTTCAGAACAGAGCGTTTCCGCTTCCTTAGCGCGAGCCGTGCAGTTCCCCCTCCGGTTAATCAATCACAAGATCAGGAGAAAGATAAAAGAATGCGTAAGCTGTTCCTCGTCGTGCTTATTGTTGCCGCTACGGCCGTCGCCTCTCTGGCGCAGAACACAGGTTTACAGAACATGGGCCGCGCTCCCAAAGGCTTGGACGGCGTCGGTCGCGTGGATGCGCGCGTCGTCGATGCGGCCGGCAATCCGGTTCAGGGCGCGAAGGTCGAATTGAAATCGAAACGCTCGGGCGGTCGCCTCTGTGAAGCCTGGAATTGGTCTAATGCTGCGGGGCAGGCAGTGCTTCCTCCGCTGCACATGGGCCAACAGTTAAGACTTACCATCGAAGCCCCTGGCTTTGTCAAACAGACTGTCACACTCGATGCCGGAAATCTCAACGAGCCCGTCCTCATCCGGCTCGTCCGAAAGAGCTAAGAAAAAGATCGAGGCCACTTGCGAAAAGGGTCATGCCGGAGCGGCATGGCCCTTTTCTCTTACAGCTCGCTTACAGGTCGAAGCCCAGCGGCCCGAGCGTCTCCCGTAACTGCGCGCGCGAGACAGCGCCCTCGCGGATGAGGCGCACGCCCACGCCAGTCGTATCAAGCACGGTCGAAGGCTTCGAGCTGCGTGCCGCGCCGCCGTCAACGATGAGGTCTAAGAGATTGGGGAAATAGCGTGCGACCTCTGCGGCCGTGAGCGCGGGAGGTGAGCCGGCCGCGTTGGCGCTAGTGGCCGTCAGCGCCCCTCCGCAACTGCGTACCAGCTCGCGCACCCTCTCGTCCGCAGGCAGGCGCAAGCCTACTGTCCCGCTCCCGGCCGTGATCTCCTGCGGCACACTCTCAAGCGCCGCCGCGACCAGCGTCAACGGCCCCGGCCAATGCTTCGCGCTCAAGGCGTCGAACAGCTCAGACCTTTTCTCTATGAAGCGGTCTGCTTCGCTCTCGTCGCTCAGGACTACGAGTACGGGCTTGCCCGCGTCCCGTCCCTTCAACTGGTTGATGCGGGCGAGCGCGTGACGGTTGAAGGGGTCTGCGCCGAGGCCGTAGAAGGTGTCTGTGAGGAATGCTATGACGCCGCCTTGCGCTACTGTGTCGCGCGCGAAGGAGTGTGCCTCCGGGCCCTCTCTCACGATCTTCATTATCCGATCATCTTCAGGCAACAGTTCGTGCTTCGCCCGTCTTGACGCCGTAGCCCAGGCCGTCGCCGACGGACAGGATTTCCGCTCGCAGGAGCGGGTGGCGGACGAACTCTCGATTAAAGGCGCGCAGGGCTTCGGTCGAAGCCTGCTGGTCGGGCGAGCGTATTTCGCCCGCGACCTGTCCGCCCCACAGCAGGTTATCGACGATGACCACTCCGCCCTCGCGCAGCCGTCGAAGCGAAAGCTCAAGATACTTTGCGTACTCTTCCTTGACGGCGTCAATGAAGACCAGGTCGAAGGTCTCCGTGAGGCGCGGCAGGACATCGAGCGCGCGGCCACGCTCTATGCGTACGCGCTCGCGCAGGCCCTCGCGCGCGAGATACTCTTCCGAGCGAGCGATCATCTCTTCGCTCGGCTCGATGGTTACGACCAGCCCTTCCGCCGTCATCCCGCGCAGCAGGTGTATGACCGAATAGCTGATTGCCATCCCGATCTCAAGAACCCTGCGGGCGCGGATGGCGCGCGCGGTGATCTCCAAAAACAGCGCCACTTCGCGGTCGGCAATCGGAACTCTGTGCGCGGCAGCATACTGCTCCATCTCGGCTAAGAGGCCGGTGCTGGCCGGAAGCAGGCGGTCAAGATACTCGGCCTGCTCTCTCTGAACAATGGCATCGACGCGTGCTTTCATCTCTTTTGATTTTCCGTTCGTGAATTAAAGAGCCTGATTATTGTACGCGTCCTTTTGTAGCTGGTCACGCGGCGGTGGAAGTGAGCAAAGCGCAGGCCCACTTCCACCGTCAGCGTCTAAGGGCTCAGGGCGAGGGCGGCTGCCACTTGGCCTCGAAATCGTAGTCGCCGTCGCCTGTCACGTTCGTCAGGCCGCTGCCGTCCACGTTCACGACGTAGACCTCGCTGTCGCCGTCCCGGTAAGTATCGAAGGCGAGGCCCGTGCTGTCGGGCGACCATTCGACTCGCGCGCCGTCGTTGAAGTTCTCCGTAAAGACCGGCGCTTGATCTGTGCCGTCCGCGTCCATCACGAAGATCATGCTGATCGAGCTGGTGAAACGTGAGAAGGCGATCATCGTGCCGTCGGGCGACCACGAAGGCGAGCCGTCGTAGTCGTTGGTCGTGAGCCTCACCTGATCTGTGCCGTCCGCGTCCATCACGTAGATGCCTGGGTCATCCACTCCTCTATCGAAAGCGATCTGCGTGCCGTCGGGCGACCAGACGGGCGCAAAGTCTTCGGCCGTCGCATTGTTGCTCAGGTTCGTCTTACTGCTACCATTGGCATTCATCACGAGGATGTTGGAGTGATAGGTCGAGGTCAGGCTGTCGTAGACTTCACCCTCGTAGAGAATCTTCGTGCCGTCCGGCGACCACTGCGGCTTATTCTGATACTCGGCATCATTCGTCAGATTGCTGAAGCCCGTGCCGTCGGCGTTGACGACGCAGATGTCGTATTGATCGGTCGTGCTGTTCCAGTTCTGCCAGGCGATCTTTGTGCCGTCGGGCGACCAGGCGAAGTAGACGCCGTTCGAGCCGTTGGTGGTGAGCCGCGTCGGATTGCTCCCGTCGGACTCCATCAGCCAGACTTCTTCCGCGCTGCTCCGGTCGCTGTTGAAGACCAGCTTCGTGCCGTCGGGCGACCAGGCGGGCTCCCAGTCATAGGCCGCATTGTTGGTCAGGTTGACGACACTGCTGCCGTCGGCATTCGTCCGATATATTTCCGCATCGCCATCCCTGTAGGTGACGAAGGCGAGCGCGCCGCTCGGGCCGGGCTGCGAGTCTCGAACGAGGACAAGCGGGCTGGCCGAGTTGTTCTCCGCTACGGGGTCTGTCAACAGGCTCTCGACCGTCATATCGACCTCCAGGTTCACGCCGTCTGTGGCCGTGACAGTCGCGCTGATCGTGGCCGTCTGCACATCCCACACGAGCATATCTCCGAGCGGGCAGGTGACGGTTGTTCCGCCGCCCGTAATGGGCGTGATCGTGCACGAGCCGGCGGGAGTCGAAGCCGTATCGACAGTGAACTCGGACGGCAGCGTCGCCGTCAAGGTCGCGTCCGTCGCATCATCGGGGCCGTAGTTATAGATTGTGCTGTTGAAGTTGACCACGCCGTCGGGCTCGACCACGCCCGGCTGCGCGCTGACGTTAAGTATTAAATCGGCCTCGTTGAGCAGCATCGCCGCAGTAGGCTTTGCGCTCCAACCGTTCAGGATGATGGTCAGGATGAGAAGCAGTCCGGTGACGTGCTTTACGAGGTGAGAAAAGAGCATCTGTTGTGTCTCCTTGTGATGAGGTTGCGTTGATGAGTACGCCGCGTCCCCGGTTTTTCAGCCGGGACTGCCCGGCGCAGAGTTCCACTCGTGCGCAGAGTTCGGTTGGCCGCTCTCTTCCTTTCAGCGTGAAACGAAAAGAGCCGCGCCGCTCAATTGTCTATGAAACGATGGTGCTGCAAATACTCCGGTCTTTGACATCCGTGCGCGCACGCGATGGGACGACGCGCCCGTGTTGTTGTTCTTCAGGATGCAATTTTAGAGTAAGGGCAATGACCAGCTTCTAAAACACCGACACTGCCAGCGTAGATGCGAAAGGCGACTCGTGTCAAGAGGATTAATCGTGAAGAAAGTGAGTCGGAAGCTGATCTGCCTTGACTATTGAGCTTATTCGGGGCGCGACGGCGAGCAACTGCGCCAGACCTATGGCCTGCTGGTGCAGCGCCTTGGCTGCGCATGCGGCTGCTGCCCTACCTTTACACGACTTTCGCCGAGTACCACTACGGAGGTACGCCCGTCATTCGCCCGATGCAGCTCGTGCCGGGCTTCAAGGCCGGGCCGGAGGCAGAGACGGGCAGCCTGGACGACACGGCCAACCCTTATGTCATCGGACGTGTGGAGGAAGTAAAAGACCAGTACATGCTCGGAGACGCTTTGCTGGTGGCTCCCGTTCCGCCGGGCGTGAAGTCACGCAAGGTCGTTCTGCCGGCGGGCCGCTTGTACGATTTTTATACCGGCAAGCTCGCGGGCGAGAATCAGACGATAGAGGTGAGGCCGCCGCTCTCGCAGATTCCGTTCTTCGTCAGGGACGGCAGCCTTGTGCCCGTGATCGGCGAGCGACAATGGATGCCGGGCCCGGAAGAAATCCTACCGATAGAGATTCGCCATTACGGAGAGCAGGCAGGGACACTTTCGCTCCACAACGACGACGGCGTGACCTTCGATTATGAGAAGGGCGTTTACTCCCGGACGCAGTTGAGCGTGAGCAAAGACAGCAAGGGCGCTTGGCATGGCAGCGTGACGCCGGACAGGAGCGGCAGGAAGTGGCGCTGCTCGACAGTGTCCTGGACGTTCATGACGAAATAGAAGGCATGGGCCCTCGGGTTGGCCCAACGCGGGGGCCGGGCTGTGAAATATCTTGACAACACTCGGGGCTTGCAATAGGCTTCGTACGCTCTTCGCTCTAGCGTCGCGCTACTCAATCCTAAAATCATCCTTAGCAGCCACAGGAGAGTCAGCGCCGAAAGCTGGCGCTGCCGCTTGATCCTTTGTCTCCTCGCACGCGCGCGCTCCGGCTTATCCGTCATCAACCTTTAACCAGTCATTGAAAAGCCATTTGGTCATTGAGCCTTCCGCAGCGCCGGCCCGACTCTCGTCGGTCGGCCCAAACGAAAAAAGGAGAAAGTATGCTCGATCTCAGCATTTTGGACACCCTGATTGCGATGGTCATCGTGATTCTTGTTTTGAGCCTCGTGGTGCAGTCCTTGCAGACTTTGGCGAAAAAGCTCTTGAAGCTCAAATCGAACCAAATCCTCAACTCGCTCGAAGACCTCTTCGAGACGATCACGCGCACCCCGGCCGCCGGCACTTCAGGCGCTACGACTAAAACCCCGCAGGAGTTGGTCACGGAAGTAACCAACCGCTTGAAGGAGATGGGCCGGCAAACCCTGCTCGGCAATCCGATGCTCGACTCTCTGGCCAAAGGCGACCTGCTGAAGGTGCTGACCAGAGTGAGGGCTGAGGATTTGCTGCCCGGAACGGTCGGCAATTTCCAGCAAGTCCTGGCGGGCATCAAACAGTTGAAGGATGAGCTGGGCAAGATTGAAACGACTTTGCTTCAGGGCGAGGCGAGCGCCAAGTTCGCCGCCATGCAGGGCGCTATCATGCCGCTCATACACGACCTTGAGGCGCTCGCCAGCACCGGCAACATTGACCCGGCAGTCTTTTTAGGAGACCTCTACAGGCTGCGCCAAATCAAGGCCGCCGAAGTCCTGGACATGCTCGGACAGGTGCAACAAAGCGTGCACCAGGACTTGGTGGCTGCGCAAAAGGCGAGCGCAGATGCTCAGAAGGCGCTGGCCGACGCGCAGCAGGCCAAAGTGCAGGAGCAGATAGACGCGGCCACAGAACTTGAGCAACAGACCGCCGGCAGATTGACGGCCGTCGAGAGAGTTGACTCCGGCTTGAAGATGATTGCCGAAAGGATCGTCAAGCTCGGTAATAGCTTCGACGCTGCCTTTGCTCCTCTCTTCGCCAGGCTACAACAGGTGGAGGTCTGGTACGACACGGTCATGCAAGGCTTCGACGAACGCTACACGCGCCACATGCGAACGGTCGCGCTCGTCATCTCCATCGGCGTCGTAGTCATACTCAACGCCAACTTCTTCAGCATCTATCGCGCCATCAAGGCCGACCCGATGAAGACGGCCGTCATAGCCCAGCAGGCCCCGGACATTCTGACCACTGCGCGGCAGGTCAATGCAGCGTCCCAGGGCGCTCTGACACCGACGCCTTCAACCTCGCCCAGCCCTTCAGTCGCCCCCAGCCCTTCGCCCGCCGTTGCGGCTTCTCCCGCAACCGCAGCCTCGCCTTCGCCCGTGACCTCGCCCACAGCTTCGCCTGCCGCTGTCACGACTGCTCCAACCGGCGGCGCGGCTCCCGCAGCCCCCTCGCCCGCGCCGACAGAGACTCCGGCCACGATAGAGGAAGTGCAGGAGCAGGTCGCGCAGGTGGACAATCTCGTCAGGACTTATCAATCCTTCGGCATACAGCCCTTGACGTGGGATCAAATCAAAGGTATCCCGGCGGGCAAATACTCCTTCGGAGATGTGGTGGAGACGATTCTCGGCTGGGCCATCATGGTGATGCTGCTGAGCGCCGGAGCGCCGTTCTGGCAAGACACTCTGGAATCGCTGTTCGGCCTCAAGAACCTGCTGCGCCAGAAGAGCGACACGAAGAATGTAGAAGAAGGAAAGGGCGGACAGCCGCAGCCTTAAGAGCAATGCTGCAAGTGTAAGAGCGTCTCTCTCTCTCGCGCGAGAGAGACGCTCTTACTGCTCAGAATCCGTGGTGAGCCGTGGGCCCATGCTCGGCCTGCTTGCGCAGCTCCGGCGAGCCGATCATCTGCCAGACATCTTCCGCGCGCAGGTGTGTGGGCAGGGCGCGCTCCGTGTCCAGGAGAAAGCCGAAGCTCTGTTCGCGGCCGAGGCTGCCGTGCGTCGCCTGAAGGAATGCGAAGATGTCCAGGGAAAAGCTTCCGGCGTAATAGCCGTCTTCGAGATTGACGACAAGGCTGGCCCGATTGCGTATAGGCGCGTGCAAGCCTTCGTAGATGCGCCGCACGGCGTCGGGTCGCTCGCCTTCAAGAGTCGCCTCGAACCAATCCGCCCCGGCGATGAAGCCTTCGGCGTCTGCTTTGCCCCTGGCCTGAAGCACTAAGACAACGGGCAGGAGCGATAGCGGGTCGCCTCCGTCCGCCTTGTAGCGGAAGCGATTGCCCCGCCGCTCAATCCGCGCAGTCCCGCGCCGAGCCGTCACGACATGCACCGTGCCACCCGTCTCGTATGCAGCGAAGTCCACGCCCTTGACTTCCGACAAAGCCCCGGCCAGACGCGCCTCGTTGCTCTCTTTCGTGAAGACGACGGCGCAGCCGACGAGCCCGTATTGCGGAAGGACTACGCTGCGCTCATCACGGACGCGCGCGTCAAGCCGCATCCCCGCACGACGCAGCGCAGCTTTCAGAGAAGCGCGCTTGTAATCGCGGAAGTGGTTCCCGTGATCGGAAAAGATCGTCACTTCGATGGGCCCAGGACTGTCACGAATGATCTCTGCGATTGTCTCATCCAGGCGCGCAAGGAAGCTGCGCAACAGCCACTCGCCGCCGAGGTGGGCCAACGAGTCGGTCGCGCCCGTGTAAGCGAAAAAGACCGGCTCGCGGGAGGCGCGGAACTTCTGTCGCAGGCGCACCAGGTCTGTCAGAGATTCAAGGTAGGTGCTGAGGGGAGGCGCAGCATAGCCCAGGCCGCTCTTGAGCGCCGAAGGGTGATAATCGAATAGCTCGCGAAAAGTCCCCTTGATGAATCGCCCGTTCTGGAACCGCTCGACGAGTCCCCCGCGCATGCGATTCGATTCCACGTCGAAGAACTTGTCTTCGTACCCGGGCGAAGCAGACGCGCCCGCAGGCGTCAAAATCTCCGTCATAGCCACGTTGGTCAGCGTCGGGAACGGCGCGATCATGCGCGCCGGCTCGCGGAACTGCTTGAAGCGCCCTTCCCTGCGCATCTTCTCAACGAGCGAGAAGCCCACGCCGTCAACGCAGATGATGAGATGCCTGCGCGAAGCTCTTGCGCTCTTCTCCTGGGCCGGGGCGGGCGTCGCCGGAAGACCTGCCCACATCGTCAAGCCTAATATCAAGATCAGCAGCTTCTTATTCATAGAGGTCTAGATTCAGCAAAGCTCATGCCGCCGGGAAAAGCCCGGACTCTCAGACATTGAGCAGAAATTTGCGCCGTCAGGTGTCGGATTTATCTTGCGCCTCCTGTGAGACAGAGACGTAGCGGCGCGCCAGGCCCAGCTCACGCAGCTTGTGTTGAAGCGACTGGCGATGCATCCCGAGCATGCTCGCGGCGCGCGTCACGTTGCCGCCAGATTCATCCAGGCAGCGGGCTATGTAACGGCGCTCGAACTCGCGGCGGTCTTCGCGAAAGTCAGCCGTGAACGGGACACGCAAGCCCCCCGGCTCCTCCACAACCACGTTCGGCGAAGCCTCCGCAGCGGGCTTGTCATGACCGTTATGCAGTTCTTCGGGCAGGTCGCGCGCCGTCAGCTCGTCTCCTTCGGCGAGGATGGTCGCGCGCTCTATGACGTTGCGAAGCTCCCGCACATTGCCCGGCCAGTTGTATTCGAGCAGGCGGCGCAGGGCGCTCGGCGCGAGCGAGCGAGCGGGCAGGCCGTAGCGTTCCGAGGCCAGGCGCGCGAAGTTTGCGGCCAGCACAGGGATGTCCTCGCGCCTCTCTCGCAGCGGCGGAATTTCTATGGTCACGACTCTCAGGCGATAGAAGAGGTCTGCGCGGAAATTACCGGCGGCGATCTCCTGTTCGAGCGGGCGATGCGTGGCGCTGACTATGCGAACGTCCACGGCTATGGACTCGTTGCCGCCGAGCCGCTCTATGCGCCGCTCTTCCAGAGCGCGCAGCAGCTTGGCCTGCACATTCGGGCTCATATCCCCTATCTCGTCCAGAAAGAGCGTGCCGCCGTTGGCTTGCTCGAACTTCCCTTGCCGCCGCGCCGCCGCGCCCGTAAAAGAGCCCTTCTCGTGGCCGAACAGCTCCGATTCGATCAGCTCCGAAGGCAGCGCGGCGCAGTTGACGGCGACGAAAGCGCGCGTGCGCCTCACTGTGCTGCGCTCGTGTATCTCGCGCGCGACAAGCTCTTTGCCCGTGCCGGATTCGCCGCGCACAAGGATTGTGGCGTCGGTTTCGGCCACTTTTTCGATTAAGGCGCGGACGCGGGCAATCGCCGCCGAAGCTCCGATCAAAGAGCCGCGCTGCGCGCCCTCGATCTCTATGCGGCGACGCAGAGAGCGGTTCTCGCGCCGCAGCCTGACGGTCTCGAAAGCGTTCTTGACGGCCAGGCGCAGGTCATCCACCTCGAAGGGCTTAGCCAGGTAATCGTGCGCGCCAGACTTGATGGCCTCGACGGCCATGCGCTCCGAGCCGTGCGCCGTAATCAGAATGACGAGCGGCACATCCCTTTCATCCTTCTCAGCGCCGCGCAGCTCGTGCAGGAAATCCAGGCCGCTCGCGCCCGGCAGGTTCACGTCCAGGAGCAGCAAGTCGGACGGCTGCTCCCCAACTTTTCGGCGCGCCTCTTCGACGCTCCCGGCCTCCTCAATCGAGTAGCCGAACCCGCTCAGAGCGCGCCGCATCCCGTACCGCGCAGCCTCTTCGTCGTCAACAATCAGTAAGCGCAATTCCTCTTCTGTCCTTTGCGTCATAACAGAGATTCTCCGAAGCGAATCTCCCAGCACGTTGCGTGCCAGGAAACATTTCCCCGTTCGAGCGCCCTTCCCCGCAGGGCAAATCTTAACCGAAGCCGCCGCTCCCGCTCTAATTGAAACGGCGCAAGTTCGGCCCCGGCCCCGGCACGAATCGTTGACACAATAATGCCTTTGTTATATATACCTAAAAAAGAGATAGATAGGCTATGGTAAGAAGCCCTTCCAGAAACGACCTGCTGCCCGGCACGCTGGAGATGCTGATTTTGAAGACGCTCATGCGCGGCCCGGCGCACGGCTACGGGATCGCGCAGTTCATCAAGCAGGTCTCGGAAGACGTGCTGCACGTGGAAGAGGGCTCGCTCTATCCGGCGCTGCAACGGCTACAGGTCAAGGGATGGGTTGTTTCGCAGTGGGCCCAATCGGAGAAGAATCGTAAAGCACGCTTCTACGAGTTGACCCCGCTCGGGCGCAAGCAGCTCGCAGTCGAGCAAGCCAATTTCGACCGCCTGATCGAAGCCATCGCGCGCGTCATGCAAACGACCTGAGAGGTCTCATGCAGAAGCTCAGAGAATTTTGGAGGCGGCTCCTCTTCCACTTCAGACGGCCGGGGGATTTCGACCGCGAGCTCGAAGAGGAGATGCGGTTCCACTTTGAGATGAAGGTGGAAGAGATGGTGGCTCGGGGGATGTCGGCCGAAGAGGCGCATTATGCCGCCAGGAGAGAATTCGGGAATCAGACATTGCTACAGGAGGTGAGCCGCGAGATGTGGACATTCAGGTGGGTCGAAACCTTGATTCAGGATTTGCGCTACAGCCTGCGCGTGCTCGTCAAGCAGCCGGGCTTTACGGCCGTAGCGATCATCACCTTAGCTTTAGGCATCGGGGCCAACAGCGCCATCTTCAGCGTCGTCAACGCTGTGCTGCTGCGCCCCTTGTCATTCCAAGACCCTGACCGGCTCGTGAAGGTTTACGAGGCGCTGCCGCAGGGCGGCACAGGCTCCGTCTCGGTTCCGAATCTCAAAGACTGGCGCGAGCAGAACGAGGTCTTTACGGGGCTCGCCGCTTATCAGTGGGCCAACTTCGGCCTCCAGGGCAAAGATCAGCCCGAAAAAGTCTCCGGCATGCAGGTCTCCTCAAACTTTTTCGAGGTGCTCGGCGTGCAGGCCCGCCTGGGGCGCACGTTTCTCAAGGATGAAGACCAGCCCGGCCAAGGTCAGGTCGTCGTCTTGAGCGATCAGCTATGGCAGCGCAATTTCGGCGCTGACCCCGGTATCATAGGCAAGAGCATAGCCCTGGGCGGCGACAGCTACCAGGTCGTAGGCGTGATGCCGCCCGGCTTCGATTATCAATCGACCGCGAGCTGGACGACTGAGCTTTGGGTTCCTCTGGTCTTTACGCCGACGCAGCTACAGAATCGTGGAAGCCATGCTTTCCAGGTGCTCGGGCGAATCAAGCCGGGCGTCAGCTTGCAGCAGGCGCAGGAGCAGATGAGCGCCATTGCACGCCGCCTTGAGCAGCAGTATCCGAATGAGCAGATGAAGAGAGGCGTCGCCATCGTGCAGATCGGCGAAGAGGCCGTGAGCTATTTGCGTCCGGCCCTGCTCATCCTGCTCGGCGCGGTCGGGTTCGTGCTCTTGATCGCCTGCACCAATGTCGCCAACCTGCTTCTAGCGCGCGCCGCCATGCGTCGCAGAGAGATCGCCATACGCGCGGCTCTCGGTGCCGGTCGCAGGCGACTTGTGCGCCAGTTCTTGACGGAGAGCCTGCTGCTGGCGGTGCTGGGCGGGATGGCCGGGCTGTTGTTCGCTAAGTGGGGCATCAGCGGTCTGGTCGCGCTGGCCGCCGGATACTTGCCGCGCGCGAGCGAGATCGGGCTGGATTGGCGCATACTCGGATTTACGCTCCTGCTCTCTTTGTTGACGGGCATCGCTTTCGGCCTGGCCCCGGCCCTGCAAATATCCCGGACGGACGTGCAGGAGGCGCTCAAAGAGGGCGGGAGCGCGGGGGCGACGCCGCGCGGCAACTGGCTGCTCCGCTTGCTGGTCGTCGCAGAGGTGGCGGCCGCGCTCGTGCTCCTGATCGGAGCCGGGCTGCTGATTAAGAGTTTTCTCAGCGTGCAGAGGATACAGTCCGGACTCAGGCCGGAGAATGTGCTGACGATGAGAATCTCGCTGCCGGAGGCGAAGTATAATACGCAGGCGGCCGTCGCTTTCTACCAGCAAGTCCTCTCAAGGGTCTCGGCTCTGCCGGGAGTCGAAGCGGCAGGCATCATCAACCTGCTGCCGATTCAGCAGTACGGTTACAACGGCAGCGTGCAGATCATGGGCCAACCGCCAGAGCCCAAGGGACAGGGCCCGCTCGTAGAGTTCCGCACCGTCAGCCCGGACTATTTCCGCGCGCTCGGCATCCCGCTCCTCAAGGGCCGTTTCTTCACAGACCGGGATCGAAACGAGGCCACGCCGGTAGTGATCGTCAACCAGGCTTTCGCCCAAAAGCTCTTGCCCGGCAAAGACCCCCTCGGGCAGCGCATTCTCAACGATAAGCCGGACGGGTCAGATGCCGTGACCATCGTCGGCGTCGTCGGCGATGTCAAGCAGTCCGGCCTGACTCTGTCCGTGAGGCCGGAGGTCTTTTCACCCTATACCCAGAACATCTGGCTGAGCGCGCAGCGCAGCAGCACCCTGGTCGTGCGCGCAGCATCCGACCCGACCGCGTTGACGGCAGCTATTCGGCGCGAAGTTCAATCGGTCGACCCGAACCAGCCGGTTTATAACGTGCAGGCGATGCAGACCGTGATCGAAAAGTCGGTTTCCGGCTCGCGGCTGAACATGATGCTGCTGTCGATCTTTGCCGGGCTCGCGCTGGTTCTGTCCCTCGTCGGCATCTACAGCGTGATGTCTTACCTGGTCACGCAGCATACGCGCGAGATAGGCATCCGGATGGCGCTGGGCGCGCAGCCCTGGGCCATCCTGAAGATGGTTTTGAGTCAGGGCTTGGCACTGACGGTGATCGGAGAAGTCTTAGGCGCGCTCGGGGCTTTCGCGCTCACGAGGTTGATGGCGAACCTGCTGTTCGGAGTGACGGCGACAGACCCGCTGACCTACTTGGGCGTCTCGGCGCTGCTGCTCCTGGTCGCGCTCCTGGCCTGTTACGTCCCGGCCCGGCGCGCCATGAAAGTAGACCCGCTGGTCGCTCTGCGCTATGAATAGAGTAGGCTTCAGCCGAAACGTCATAAAGCTGACCCGGATGATAGCGGGTCTCTCATGTCTGTTGCTCGGCATCTGCGCCGGCGTGCAAGCTCAGACGGTTGAGGGCTCAGGTATGGGCCCAGGCAGAGTGCGCCTCGCGGACGGGCGTATGCGCGATTATTGTGGGTAACTGATTGATCTAATCAGTTACCCACAATAATCGCTGTCCCACGGCCGAAGCCTTCCATGCCGTCAAACTCGCCGTTCTTCTGCGGGCGGTCGGACAGTATGCTCTGCGCTATGATGAGCCGGGCCATGAGTCGCACTTCGTCGCGCGAGAACCTGTCGGCAGTCGAGCGCGTGCGGTCAAAACTGACGCGCGACAACTCCGTCAGGGCCTTCATGAAACGAGTATAGGTGCTGCCCATGTTACTCATCCCCGGCAACAGCAGCATCTCGCCTTTTCTGAATAGGCCCGGCCCCGCGCCGAACTTTTCCAGCAGCGCCGCCGCAGCCAGCATCTCGTTGGCCTGATCTATCAAAGGGTCAAGCAGCTCGAAGGTGCGCGAGGGCTCGACCAGCGCGTAGCCGCGCGCGACTTCCAGGAGCGCCTCAAGCTCTTTATCGTTATCGGGCTGGCGGTCGATCAGCGAGCGCGCCTCGTCTAAGAGCGCGAGCGCACTCTTCTTATCGCCTTTCGCCGCCACGCCGACCGCGAGCTGGGCCAACGCGCTCGCCTTTCTCTCTTTCGAGCGGATAGTGGAGATGAGCTGTTTGACTTCGTCCAGCTTTCCCTTCTCAATCGCGCGCATGATGACCAGGCGATCAAGACGCGCGAGGGCCTGCTCGCGCTCCTGCCCGCTCATGTTCTCTGTAATGATCTGGCGGGCCCGATCCGTCTCGCCCTTTTGCATCAGGGCCCAGGCCGCAGCCTGATACAGGCTGCCGCGCATCTCTGCCGGCGCTTTCGCCGCAGCTTCCAGCATCGCGTCGGGCGTGCCGCCCTGCATGGCAGATTCAAACTGCATCCATGACTTAGCCTGCGGGTCTAGGTTTTTTTCCATCTCCGCCAGGCGGCGTTGGAGTTGCGAGGCGCGCGTCGGCGAGAGCTTCTCAAGCTCGGGCATGAGCGGCTGCATTTGCATCAATATCCCGGGGGCGTGCAGCGACGGCCTGAGGGCCGCGCCGATGACCACGTCGGCCAGATCACGAGTCGCCTGCTCATCCAGCTTGAACTGTTTCGCCTCCGGCCCGTTCTCCAGCGAGCCTCGCGCGTTAATCATCTCCTGTTGTGTTTGCGGCCGCAGGGCAAGGCGTAGAAGCTGCATCGCCAGGAAGATGGATTCGGGTTTGGCGGTGAGGTTTTCCGACTGAAGTTTTTTGACTATGTCTGCGCCGAGTTGAGTGGCCGCCTCGGCGTCCTTCTGCTGAAGGCGCAGCAACGTAGTCAGGATTGAGAAGGAGACGCCTTTATTCAAGCTCTCCTGGGCCATCTGTAGCGCCAGCTTCGGGTCGTCGGCCGCGACCTGCGCCGTGATGCTCTGCTCAAGCATCAACTCCTGATCTCTCCCGCCGAGTAAGGAGTTGTCGGCCGGGGCAGGAGGAGCCGTAGAGCGAAGCAGCTCTAAGGCGAAGCGCGGGTCGCGCCCGGCGATCATTTGCAGGGTTTGAGCGCGCGCCTGCACCAGCATCCAGTAAGAGTTCATACCCCGCTCGCTCTTCTCCGGCCCGTTGACCAAAGCGGCGGCCAGATCATTCATCGCGTCGCGAAAGAGCATGCGGGCCCGCTTCTCGTCTCGCTTCCAGAGCAAGTCGGCCGCCTGCGCCTCGATCAGCGAGCGGTTCTCGGCGAGCCTGAGCCCCTGTATCCCGGCGAGCGTCTCGTCGAGCAGGGCCACGGCCTTACGCTCAAGCTCTTTCTGTGCCTTCTCCTTCTCCTCTTTCGATTCCGTCGCGGGCGAAGGCAGTTGCGCGAAAGCAGTGGTTGTCAGAATAATCAGGGTAAAAGCGAACGACGTGAGAAATGTACGCCGAGTCATAGAGAGACTCCTTTCAATGTCGCCCTAATCTTGCTCCTCCCAAACGAAAATGTCCACCAATTATTGTCGGGGCCGCCGGAAGCCCGCCCTTCAGGAGATTCTCCTCGCGACGACCACTAGCACCAGCGTCTCGTTTGAGGCTCCCAGGCTCATCGTGCCGACCACGACCGGCTCGTTTTCTCTTACGCTGACGGTGGTTCTGACTCCCGTCGCTTCGTAGTTGACGGCCGCAGGGCCGCTTGCACCGCCCCCGACCGTGATTGGCAGGCGTGCGCCGAATTGCAGGATGAGACGAATCACCTCCTGACCGTCGCCGCCCGTGCCAAAGCTCACGTTATTCAACGTCAGGTCGTAGAAGGAAGGCGTGCTCGAAGTTGGCGGAGTCGTCGCCAGCAGCGGCCCGGCCAGGCCTTTCGTGTTGCTGTTGCTGCCGTTGCTGACGCGGCTAATAAAAGTGCCCGCCCAGCGATAGCTGTTAAAGGGCAGGGACGAGCTGAGCTGCCTGACGGCCCTGTCCAGTTGCGCCGGAGGCTTTGCAGCCTCGCCCCCGCCGCTTGAGCCGACGAGCAGGTATAGCTTGATCTCAAGGTCAACGTCCTTCGCGGCGGCGGTCGAAGCCGTCGTCGGCTGGCCCTGGCCCTCGGCCAGCGCCGCGCCCGCCATCAGCAGCACACAGCAGAGCGCGAGCAAAGGGAGAAACATCCTACGCTTGAATCTTATGAGCGACATATCACCTCTCCTATCAGAAATGGGCCCGGAAGAAAAGCAGAAGTCCGGCTCCTCCGGGCCTCTTTAACTTGCCGCTTGTTGTAACGCGCTGCGGGGGGAAAAGTGGCAGAAGATTAAAAAAAGGGATGGGGGATGAAGGAAAAGCTGTTTTGCTTTCTCTTCATCCCTCATCCCTTCTCTTCATGGGCAGGCGCAGCTCAAAGCGCGCTCCCGCGCTCTCGTCGTCGTTCGCCAACAGGCGCGTCGTGCCGCCGATGTCTTCCATGCGCTTGCGCACGATGGCCAGGCCGAGGCCCGTGCCGCGCTGCTTCGTGGTAAAGAAGGGCTCCCAGATGCGGTCTCGCAATTCCGGAGCTATGCCGGGCCCACTGTCCGTAACTGTGAAGATCAGGTCTCCGCCGTCCGTGCGCGCCTCTATGCGGATGCGCCCGCCCTGCGGGGTCGCTTGCAGCGCGTTGAGCAACAGGTTGGCCAGGGCATCACGGGTGGCCGCCGCGCGCACCCCGTCAAGCTCCAAGTCCGTTTCGGCGAAGCATTCCAGTTGAATGTCACGCGCAGAGGCTTCGGCCCGGAAAAGCTCAAGGGCTGAGCGCGCCAGCTCCTCTGCGTCGCAGGGCGCTATGGCCGGAGGAGTCGTGCGCGCATAGCTCAACAGTTGCGTGACGCTGCGGCTGAGGCGATCCGTTTCGCCGACGATCAGGTTGAGGTCGCGCCCGTACTCGCGCGACAACTGCTCGTCCTCGCGCATCACCTGCGCGATGGACTTGATCGCAGAGAGTGGGTTGCGAACTTCGTGAGCGACCGTGGCGGCCATCTGGCCCAAAGCGGCGAGGCGCTCGCCCTGGGCCAGCCTGCGCTCAAGCCACACGTTCTCTTCCACCAGGCGGCAATCTTCGACGGCAATCGCCACCTGCCCGGCGAGCACCTCAAGCACTGCCCGCGCATCCGGCGTCAAGGCGTCGGCCGCGCCGTCAATCAACATCAATCCCACCATGCGCTCTTCGCGCCGCAAGACGTAGGCCATCTCGAACCCCAGCTCGCGCAGGGCCCGCTCGCCCTCCACGGCCGTCCAACCATGCGCGCCCGCTTCATCCAGAATACGACGGGTGAGCGCCGACAAATGCTCGTCCTGCTCCGCCGGCTGCTCCTCCTCCGGGGGCGCACTCTTGTAAGCCATGTTGGAGGAATCGTGCGAATCCTCGCGCGCTGATCTTTGAAGATGAATGCGAACGCGGCGCAAAGAGAGCGCCTGCGCCGTCCGCTCTTCGACGAAGCGCAGCAGCTCGGGCAATTGCCTGTACTGCCCCGCCTGCGAGGCTATGCGCGCGACGACCTCGCGATAGAGCGTCGCCTCTCTTTGAAAGAGGCTGTGAAAACGCTTCTCTATCCAGCGGCGCAAGGGGGCTGCCAGGAGCGTCAGCGCGAGAATCAGCAGCGATTCGACGACGCCCGCCCGTAGCTGGTAGCGCGCCGTCAGCCAGCCGCCCAGCGTGCGTATGCCGTAGAGATAAGCCGTCAGGACGACGACCGCGAAAGAGGCCGCGATCAGGCTCTCCTTGATAATCAGCTCAAGGTAGCGATAGCGATAGATGTAATAGGCGATCAGCGCCGAAGGCAGCAGCGACCCGAGGTTCGCCACCGTCTGTAAGTAGATGCCCCAGGTCGTCCCCGCCCCCAGGCCGAGGGCGTAGACGGCGACCAGCAGCATGCCTATCATGATGAAAGAGACGGCCAGCGTGCTCATCGCACGGCGCTCGTTGCGCGAAGAGGAGCGGCGCGCGATCAAGAGGTCTGTGACGGCTATGAAGCAGAGCACGTAGGCGGCCCACAGCACAAACGGCAAGACCAGGTGCGAGAGCTTCTCGAACATCGGCGCATAGGGCCCACGCCAGAGCGGCGGGACGGCGATCAACAGGAAGAGCGCCGGGATGTAGGAGAGATAAACGCGCCACCGCTCGAACCTTTTCAGCGGCCGCTCATGCGCGCTGGCCCACAGGTGCAGGTGGACGTGCAGGAGAAAAGAGTAGGAGAGCGTGATGCTCACCACGGCGAGCGTGTCGGCCAGGCGGAGCAGAGTGGCCCAGTGCTCTCGCTCAAGACCGAGTATGCCGTGCAAGGCTATGACGAGATTGCTGACGTGCCAGAGGCCGAAGCCTACGGTCAGGGCCAGCAGGACTCGCTCGACGCTGACCAGGGCGCGACGGCGTTGCCACAGCAGCGCCCCCATCCACAGATGCAGCGCCGCCCCCGTACCGTAACCGATGAGCTGTATGACTTCGAGCAGAGACATAATGAAGACAGTGACGAGTGACAAGTGGCAAGTGACGAGTAAAGGATAAGCTTTTCTCTCGTCACTTGCCACTCGTCACTTGTCACTGGTTTATAGCGGTGGAGGTCTGGTTGCCGGTGAGGGTGAGCGTGATCTCCGTGCGGCGATTGCGGAGGCGGCCCTGCGCTTTGCTGTTGGGCGCGACGGGGTTGGCGACGCCCATGCCGCTCGCCTGTATGCGCGCGCTCTCCACTCCGGCCGCGACGAAGGCTTGGGCCAGGGCTTGTGCGCGCTCCTGCGTCAGTTGTTGCAAAGAGGCTTCTTCGCCGCGATTGTCCGTGTAGGACTCTATTGTGATCTGGTAGTCGGGGTTGTTGGCGAGCAGGGCCGCCAGGGGCTCAAGCTTGGCGTTGGCCGCAGGGGCAAGCTGGCTGGCGCGCGCGTTGGCCCACACGGATTCAGGCAATACCAGGACGAGGCCGCGCCCGGTCTCGCGCACAGTGCCGAAACGCGACAAGGTCTGCTTCAGGGTCGCGGCCGACGCGCGTAGCTGCTGGGCGCGCTGCTCCTCTGCCTGCCTCGCTTCGAGCGCCTGCCTTTCGCCCTCTATGCGCGCCAGCTTAACTTTCGCGTCCTGTCCTTCGACCCTGACCGCTTCCAGCTCGTCGCGCAGGCGCGCCAACTCCGTGCGCAGGTCGCGAAGCTGCTGCGTAGCGTTGGCAGCGTCGCGTTCGGCCAGCTCGCGCGCGTGCTGCTCACGCGCCAGCGCCGAGCGCAGGTTGGCTATCTCCTGGCCGGCGTTGGCGGCCGTCTGCTCGGCTTCGCGCACGGCCGCGTCGCGGCGCGCGATTTCGTCCCGGCGCTGCTTGGCGGCGCGGCGCGTCTCGGCCATCTCCTCGGCCCTCGCCCCGAGGCTCACGGCGCGCCTCGCTATGGCATCCACCTCTGACTCAGACTGCTTCAGACGCCAGGCATTCTCGGCCTCTTCAAGCTGCGTCTGCGCTTCCCTCAACTCGTCTGGCGCTTCGCGGTCGGCCCCGGCGTAACGCGCCAGATTGATCGCCTGGCGCGCGCCGAGCAGTGAGGTCGGCGTCTTGCGGTAATCCGTGTCGGCCACTTCGGGCACGCGCGGGTCGTTGAAGTAGTCGCTGCTGTTGCCCATGTACTGGACGTTGATGGTCGCCACGTCCGCGCCGTTCGAGTTGCTGGGCGGAAGATTTTCCAGAACGACCATGCGGCTCGGCCCACGGACGAGGAAATGGGGCTCGGCCGTCAGGATGAGGGCGAAGCTCTGAAGCGGGGTCGTCACGTCGAGCTTGGAATCAATAATCATGCTGCCGCTGCGCTTGACCTCGCCGAGATTGTCGACGCGCCCCTCGGGCGAGATGGCCCACAGGACGTAGGTCGTATAAACTCCGCCCAGCTCCGAAGCGCGCGGAAGATTCTCTATGCTCAGCTCGACGCGAGTGCCGCGACGGCCAGCGCGCCTGACTTTGGCTTCACCCTTCAAGCGCGGCAGGCGCGTCGTGCCGCGAAACTTGACGTTGATGGTTTGATCCAGCGGATAGGTGACGGCGACCGTCTGGCGCGGCACGTCCGATTGCGCCAGGACGAGGGAGAAGGCGGCCAAAATCAGCAGGCAGGTCGAAGCCAGGCGTGTGGCCCTGGAGGCTGAACCCGTGTGATTCATAAAACTATTACTCCTTCGCTCCATTAAATATTTAAGGATTTACTGGTCACGGCTGCTCCGCGCGGGCGGCTCGGTTACACTTGCATTGATGCAGCCGCGAAGCTCATTGTTGCCGGAATCCTTAGGCGAAAGCAAGAAGGGAAAAGAAATGATGACGGCGGAAGGATCAATAAAAAGCAGTTTGTCTTTCATTCATCCTTCCGCCTTCCTCCTTCCTCCTTGCTCTTGGTGTCGTCTCTGGTAAGATAGCGGCTGTCCGTCAGAGGCTTTCGCCTAAACGAGCTATCCTGCGCTTGACAACTGTCCGAAGCTCCCATCCGAAGGAGAATAATTAAGAATGAAGAGTAGACTGTTGATGATCTGCCTGAGCGCGGCGGTCGCCATAGCCGCCGCCGGCTGCTCTAAGAAGAACGCTAATAACAGCAATAACGCTAATGCCAACACTACGTCCAGCACGACCGAGAACAGCAACACGGAAGCGGCCACGACCGAGACGACGGGCGAGGACAACTCCGGGACGACGGGGTCGAGCGGCACATCTTCGCGAGACAAGCGCGGCTCTTCCGGCTCGGGCGGAGATCGTTCGTCGGGCCGTTCCGGCAATCAGACGAGGGCCAGCAAGTCCGACAACACTCGCGCGAAAAGGAACGGAAACAGGACTGAGCGTGAAGTGCGCTCGACCCTCAACGAGGCCGAGCGGCGCGTGCGCAGTATCCTCGGCGGCGGGAGGCCCTGATAGCTCAACTCCCCCGCAAGAGCAGCTCTGAACATGGAAGGGGCGGCCGTCTGCATCTCAAGACTTGAAGCTTGAGATGCA
>DASVQF010000008.1:0-142875 GCA_036389315.1 Pyrinomonadaceae bacterium | reverse complement strand
ATTGCCCCGGAACTCCCTCTATGGAAGTATCGCATAAGCGCCGTCGCGGGTAGCGCAGCCAACTGGCTAGTCGCACTTGTTTGTCTCGGGTTGCTGCGGGCGTGGCGGAAGCCCTCGCTGGCGTTGCGCTACTTCCTCTGGCTTTCAATCTGCGTGAACCTGTTTATCCCCTCCACATACTTATTGGTATCCCCCATCATCATGTTCGGAGATTGGTACAACATTATTTATGAGCTTCCTCAGCAGTTCGTTTGGAGAAGCTCTCTGACGGTGGCGGGCGCTGTGGCGTGCTGGTTCTCGTTCCGGCTTTGTCGCGCCGAGCTGGGCAAGCTGATTGGCTTCGGAGGGCGTGCCGCGCGGTCTGGCGCGTGGGCTCTGGTTGCGCCCGCCTACGTGGCTGGCGGGATTGTCACAGTTACAGCAGCCTTATTCAGCCCGCTCGCTGCTAAGTGGGCTCAAATTCCAGCGATAGGCGGCACCTTTGGCGTTACATTCTGGCTCTTACTTCTGCCGTTAGTGGTTCCCGCAGCGCCCACACCAATGCAACATCCCTTCATGGTTCCTCGAAGTGTCGGGTGGATTGTAGCTGGCGCGCTCTGCGCTCTAGCCTTTATCGGCGCGCTGGGGCCGGGTATTCCTCTGTAAGTTTTCATCCAGAGGTACGCTGAGTTCATACAAGATTCTGGCAGCGTTGTATGATCCATTCCGCGCCTAACAACTCATTCAACCGGAGCGCTCGACAGCATTTCTTTCATGCCTGTCTTCTCCGATGTGGCTTGAATGCTGTATGCTCGGCGCGGGTTAATTCGAGCGTTGGGCGCTAGTCTCGATGTTAAAAAACTTGTCATATCTGAGGTTAGTGGATAGAATGCCCATCCCTCGCAGTTACCTCAGCTACATCCGCAATCTCACTAGGAGGAGTGATGAAAACCGAAACATCTAAAATATCTAACTTGGCTGTCTTCTTAGCGGCTATAGCCCTTTTGATGCTATCGCTGCTAGCCTGTGACATATTAAACAGTAAAGCGAAGGGTCGAGCCTCCAATCTCGGGTGTGAATCTGATGTGGGGCTCATAAATGGTGAGCCGGATGCGGGCGTTAAGCTAAGTGTAATGGTGAAGAATCTTGGAGAAGCAGGTCTTATTAGGATTAAGCCGGAAATCAGCACGTCGGAAGGAGAATGGAATCGGAGCCAAAAGCTGCAATTTAACGCAGGTGAGACAAAAACTCTAACCTACTTCTTTCATGAACCGACCATAAATGCCACGGGCATTCAATGCCGAGTCAGTCTTCAGCCTCAAGCTGATTAGTATTTATTAAGCCGCCGCATTTCAATAACGCTGCGCCCAACAACTCATTGAACCGGAGCGCGAACAGATGGGCTTTCATGCGCTAGACTTTGTTGTAATCGCGGTTCATTGCGCCCGGTTAATTCCGGCGTTAGGCGTCTAATTGAAATTGGGGCATTAGGACTTGGTAAGTCTCTTATGGAGGTCGCTGTGAAAAAGTGTCGGGTTTTCATTTCCACTCTCATTTTACTGGCGATGGCATCTCTGAACTGCGCTCAGACTGCCAAGAAAAAAGAGGCTGAATCGCCCTTTACCGCTCGACCGCAGCCGCTCTGGCAATATGATACTGGGGGTTGAGTGTTCTCCACTCCCACGGTCGCTGGGGATTTACTCTTCATCGGTTCTTGTGCGGGCACCTTCTACGCCATTAACAAGACTACGGGTCAAGTGCAGTGGGGCTATGACATCCGTAAGGACGGCAAGCAGGTGAGCTTCCACGGAGACCCGTTAGTCACAGGTGACCTAATCCTCATCGGCACCGATTATTCCTGCGCACCGGATGGCATTGGACACGTTTATGCTTTCGAGAGGAGCAGCGGAAAAGTGCGCTGGAAGTACCGTTCGACCAGCGTGCCGACGGCCATCGCTCAACTTGGCTCGAATGTGTACTTCGGAAGTTTCCAGGATAAGTGGTCTTCCGTCAATCTTCATACCGGTGGTCTAAACTGGAGTTTTTCGACTAACACTCCTAACAAAGACTGTGCGCCAATCAAATCACCCGTGGCTGCCGACAATCGGCTGTACTTCACAGGAGTAGACGGCGTCGTCTACTCGCTGGATGCGGCGTCTGGTCGTGTAATGTGGAAGCGAGAGCTTATGGCGGCCACCTCAACTTCACTTGTTTTTCGGGACAAGACCCTGTATGTCGGCACGACTGACCAGCACGTCTATCACCTGAATGCCGAGACCGGGGCAATCGTAGCCGAATTAGCTCTTGAAGCCACGCCCGTTGGGAGGCTGACATTCGCCGCGGATTCTCTTTTCATGTTTTTGGAAAATGTCTCCGAGCGGGCGGGTTATATTATCTCGGTTGATTCCAAGCTGACGGGTGTGCGCTGGAAACAAAAGTCGTCCCCTGAGTGGGCTTCGGAGCGCCCTCACATGTGGAAAGGACTCATTATTGCCGGGAACTGTCGCGGTGAAGTAGCTGCATTCCGAGCTTCGGACGGAGAGCCGCAATGGAAGCTGAATGTAAAGGGCTGCATCAGGAGCATCGGTAGCTCCGACGATATGCTGTTCGTTGGTGTGCAAGAGGGGACGGTCTACGCATTTGATCTGCGCGCCAAACCATAATAAGAATGGCCTGGTGAATTGAAGAATGGTATTCGATAAATTGTAGCTTGAGAAGCTAAGCACATTAGAACTAATGTGTCTCTATACTCTTACGTCGCCGCCTAACAACTCATTCAACCGGAGCGCGGATTAAATGGCTTTCATCAATCTTCCTTGCGGCATATATTGAATGCTTTCTGCCGCGCCCGGTTAATTCTGTCGTTAGATGCTGCGTCGCTTCGTAGGAACAATCTCAGGGTTTTACCGTATAGATAAAAAGAAGTGAGTGAACGAAGCAGTTAGATTAATGGAATTTACATGCGCCCACAACTTACAGGGCTTTGGCGTCACCAAGATTTTCTTAAATTGTGGGGCGCGCAGACCACTTCCATCTTCGGCACACAGTTAGCATCTCTCGCTTACTCTCTCACCGCAGTTCTGACTTTACAGGCGACACCTGTCCAGATAGGCATGTTGAACGCGGTCGCTTCTGCTTCGGCTGCATTGGTTGGTTTGTTTGCCGGGGTAGTAGTAGATCGTACGCGGCGACGCCCGCTTTTGATTGGAACAGATTTAGGACGCGGCCTCCTCGCCGCAACGATCCCGCTGGCCGCTGTTCTAGGCGCGCTGCACATCTGGCAACTTTACATCGTGCGGTTCCTCTTTGGCGCGCTCTCGATCCTCTCAGAAATCGCTCACATGGCTTTTCTTCCTTCAATTGTTGAGCGTGAACAACTGCTTGAAGGTAACAGTAAACTGTCAGCCACCGAATCAGTAGCGTCAATCGCGGGTTCAAGCTTGTCGGGTGTGCTGGTGCAATTGCTCACAGCTCCGATGGCGATCCTTGTTGATGTTATCTCGTTCATCTTTTCCGCCTTCTTCATTTGGCTGATTCGTACTCCTGAACCCGACCTCAAGCTGTCAGTTGAGCGGCGAAGCGTACGATCTGAAATCAGAGAGGGGCTTCAAGTAGTCTTTGGCAACCCCGTCCTACGCCCCCTATCTCAAGCCATTGCTCTTCACTTTCTATTTGTGCTGGTCATCTCAACCATCCTTATTCTGTATGCTGTACGTGAGCTTCACATCGAGCCTGTGCTGCTCGGCGTCATCCTGGCCGCTTTTGGCCCCGGTTTTCTGCTGGGCGCGCTCGTGGCCGGGCGCGTCGCAAGGCGTTATGGCATAGGGCGAGCGATGGTAGGAGCGACACTTCTTAATGCCTTTGCCGTCACTCTTATACCACTGGCTGGTGGATCAAGGTTACTAACGGTTTCAATGCTTATTGCAGCACACTTTCTCCTCGCGCTTGGCATTCAGGTACACGGGATCAACCTAATGAGCTTACGGCAGGCAATAACCCCGCACAGGTTACAGGGGCGGATGAATGCTAGTTTTCGTGTTATCAACGTATGCGCTATGATGATAGGTGCGTTACTTGCCGGTTTGTTAGGAGAGGCGATTGGGTTACGGATAACACTTGTCGTCGGCGCGTGCGGGATGTTTCTCCCATTTGTTCGGCTGCTTCTTTCGCCGGTGCGTAACCTCAATGAGCAACCAAGCTGATATAACCAGTAAAGGGCGCGTATAAATTTCAAGCCGCATCTAACAATTCATTCAACCGGAGCGGAATTAGCTTGATTTTCATCGGCAACTTGTCCGTTATGGCGTTGTGTCCGCGCCCGGTTAATTCGAGCGTTAGACACGATTCGCGTAAACAAAAGAGCTAAGCTTTGAGTAATGCAGCTAAGAAAACTATGTGCCGAGTTGAATGATAGAATTAATGGATGGTCTAACGTCGCATTTGACGCGAGCGGGATGAGGCTGATTTATTCCGTTAGTCGCCGTGCTGGAAGAATGGGACGATGGCGTCCAAAGCTGGAAGTCCTTGTGGGCTAGACAGAACAGTACTGATAAGCCTATATCGGTCTGACTGTTGGCATCCTACACCTATCATCTCCACTTTCCGTATGAGCTTTTTTTATTGCATTCGCGCCGGACAGATGCCGGCGCGAATGCAACATTACTTAATGTCACTTGCAGTAGAGGCGCTCCGTGCCGGTTGCAGACGATAGGTAATGCCTTGTCTGCCAAGACAACGCTACTCTGTAAGCGCATGGCGGATCGCCGGAGACGTTCACGAAAAACCCGCCGTTATTGCCCGGTTGATGGGGGCCTCCTGCGCCGCCCCTGAAAAGATAATTACTTGTCGGAGGAGGCGGAGCGAAATTTCCGTTTGGCAATGGCGGAGGCGGATGCACGCCGCCGGTGTTGTTTGAGATTCCGAGACTGAAGAACCGCAAGTGCGGATGATCAATCGTGTAGAGAATATGCACTGCTGCCGACACCGGGTTGCAAGCGTTAGTGCGAAGTTCTTCTAAATCGAGAGCCACAGCCACCGGAGAATTATCAAGCACGATGGAATCCAGAGTATCGGTCGCAACGATTGCGAACGACCCTCCGTCGCGCACTTCAAACGCCAGCCGGTAGCGTCGGATCGGTTCGCGTTCGACTGTAGTCAAAGAGCGTCCCGCATCAAGGATGGGCAAGCCACCGGGCAGTTTTGCCGGGTGTGCGCTGGTGATTGCGGGCGAGTTTAAGACAAACAAATCGAAGGTGCGCAGGAAGTTGCCAACAGGATTGTTTACGTTGACGACGCTGGTCGTTCCATCTCGCATGTCAACCGTAACAGCTTTGTTGTCAACTCTAATCCATCCGTCGGGAAGAAGGTCGCCGGGGCCGATATGGACTTGCGCCGAGTCGGAAAATCCAAGTCCATTTGTGTAGAACACATAGCCGACGTGCGTTGTGGCGATTTGCGTCACGGGTGTCATGGCGACAGGCGCAACCGTCGGGAGCGCACTGGGGTCGTCAACTCCGCCCGGCCACGTCCATTCGCCGATGAGGAAACGATATTCGAGCGCATTTGCCGGAGCTGCGACATTGCGCAACGGACAGTTTCCTTTCAAGGTCACGCCGCCGCCGAAGACGTAAGAATTTGCAGGCCCGCCTGCATAACCTTCCGCAGAGAAACCGGTGGTCGAACCGGATGGGAATGGATGAATGTCGAAAATTTCCACTTGCTGCCAATGTGGAACATCTTCAACGTCGGGCGGTTGCACCTCATCAGAGCAGAGCTCGACACAGAAGCAGTGCGGAACATTTTCGCGTCCCGGGCTGCGACCCTGCGCCTGCGTCTCGTTAAGGATATTGACGCCGCCAAGCTCGGCTGTGAAATAGACATCAGGGCCGCTCGCCCATTCCACATTAATGAAGGGAGAGAAGGGGGTAACTTGAAACTGAGCCGTCGTGTAGTCAATACGAAAACGTCCGGTCGTATCCGTGACAGCAGAGCCAAGCGGGTCATCCTGCCACCAATCCGCATCGAAAGCTCTGACGGTAGCACCCACAATCGGCGTCTGGGGAGAGGCGCAAGTCCTTAATCGCCCGCAAATCGTCCACGCGCCGAAACGACCGCGCACCAGACACCAGAAGCGATACGGCAGGCAGTAGTCCCATACGGCCACGAAATCCTCCTCCCTTTGCCGCCAGCGAGGCTGCAAGGTCGTAATGGAAAATTGCAGTGGCGTTGGCGGCTTCGGCCCCGGTTTTAGCCCCGGCACCGTGCCGCAGTAAACATCGACTTCAAACGCTTCACCGTTGTAGCGCTCCTTGTCGCTGAGTTCAAAGGTGAAGTTGCCATCCTCATCGGTCTTGGTTTCGGCAATCAACTCCGACGATTTCTCATCGACCTGCTCTTCGGTCAAGAGGGCGAAGGTTTCTTTAGGGCTGGCGACGGCTAAGGCCGTCACGGTCTGCGCATCACGATTGCGATAGAGCCGCACAATTACGCTCGCAAGCGGTTCAGGACATTCAGCACAAATCAGCCCGCAGAGTTTTCCACGAAAGATGTAAGTCATTGTTTTTACTCCTTAAGATGGTCTACGAGGGTAGTAGTAGAGGCCCTCATAGGCGGAAAAGCGAGGACGACAATGTCTATCATCTTTTGCAATTACTATTCCGTTGTTCCCGGATATAATGTATCCCTTAAATGCTACTTTTTAATTCTCAATAGGGGCTCAAGTGGATACAAAAGAAGACGAATCATCTGGATATGTCTTCTTTTGTTCACTACAGATGTATAGAAGAGCTTGGTGATGGGCGGTCTAACGACTCATTCAACCGGAGCGCGGATTAGCTTGCTTTTCATCGTCAACTTGATGGATTTCGGTGTGGTCTCCGCGCCCGGCCAATTCGGGCGTTAGGCGCTTCGTTAAGAGGAAGTGTGAGATTCATGCGTTGCAGGTTTCGCTGTAAGGTGGTGCGGGTAAAATCGAAATTCACAGCCTTGGCCTGGCAGTAGAACTGTTTCATCGAACTCTGTGAAAGTTATACCTGTCTTTAGGGGAACGGGTTTTTCTGTATGAGGCCACATATGTAAGTGAGCTTCTATCTCGCGCGGGAGCCCTTCCAGCTTAAAACTAATCCCTCTGGTTAATTCTCCCATCATGAAGATATAAGAGCCTGGGACATAAGTTATTTCTTTTCGTCGTGTATTGATTCTAAGTTGCTGCCTTTCATATCTAGACCTCAGAATAACATCAGCAGAAAAAACACCATTTTTAACTTTTTTTCGTAGTCCAGGGCCTTGGTAATTAGCTCTATCCACGATCTCAACCATCTCAAATCGAGGAAGCTTTTTTTCCTTGCACTTAATATGATCATCAAGATAGTGTCTTATCTTGGCTCTCTCCTGCCTCGACCTTAAGCCACAAAGGTCATAATCAACCTCCAAACATAAAACCATTTGCCCTTTTTGCAGTCCTTCTTCATGCTCTAAACTCAATCTTATCTCTACATTCTCGCGCATCATATTCTTTTCTATGACTTGATTTCTTATTTCTCCCCAGACATCTTGATGAATCACCTCGTTCATAATTACCTGAAGCGTGTTTATAAAATTTTTGTCTTCATATCGCCTTCTTGCAAAGACTTCATAAATGAAAGTTACTACAACAGCAACGATAAATCCTATTGCTAGATCTCTAGTTATGTCATACACATATTCGTGTGTTCCTTTTACGTATATGGCGATGGCCATAAAGACAATTGCTCCAACTACAGGTATCATGTATCCCACAAACTCTCTAGGCCAGTGAGATAATTGATTTATTATTTTAAGCTTCTCTTTGAGCGGTGCTAGAAAGTGACGTACTATCCACAGAAAAGGACGCAGCAGTGAGAGAAAGCGTTTTGTGTGTCGAGCTTTTGGCTTGCTAGTCAATGGCCGTTCTCCTTGAAATGAAGACGGAACCGCTACAGCAGCATGTAGCAATTTGCAGCGTATAAAGTTGCGTGAGGCTAACGAGGTTCAAGCCATCGTCAGCAAAATTCAAAATCTAAGCGCACCAAAGATAATTACAGTGTCTCACAGATGTCAATGAATATCTGCATGCAGTTAAGTCTCAGGTAAAATTATTCGAGCCAGCGCAAGCGGCTTTGTTAGTGGGTAAGCGCGTCTAACAACTCATTGAACCCGACCGCCCTCAGCTTGCCTCTCATCAACATTTGTCGGTTTCGGTTGGGTTGTGTGATATTGTCGGGCGGCGGATTATTCGGGCGTTAGGCCGCTACTGAATCTGATCCCGGTTGCGAGTACTTATCTAAGCATTGCTATTTGGTTCTGGTAGGAATACCGTCCGCGCGCAGCCTCTTCGCTTACCTGTTAACTGGAACTTCTCTCGTTAGCCTCATTTACTGCTGGAAGCGGCCTCATAAATACCTGTCCGAGGTATGCTCGCAAGCGGAGGTACTAATCTTCCCGGTATTTCAAGCTTTGACTCTATTAGAAAGATCTCGCACATTTTGACATATATATATGGAGACTGATTCTAGTAAGTAGGATTGGAGACGCAATGCCCCTGCGTACGAAAACTGTTAAAGCCGGAAGCTGGCGCACTCTTGAAACATTCTGGAATGTCACGACCACCGCATTCTTCCGGTTACCCGCTGGTGCGCAAATCAAGATTCGTTACTCCGGTTGGTGGTTCGGAGTTGACCGCCAGAAGCAAACCCTTAACGGCGAGAACGTCAAGCGCCTCGTCGTCTCGCGTTGGTCGGTTTTTACTGCGCGTATCCAGATGCGCGTTTCAAAGGATGCCACAGTAACTTACTACGTCGAACCCGGTAATGTGGCGGTCGTCCCGCCGGAAATTGACTTCTGAAGCAACAGGGACACCATTAGATTTAAGTCACAGCAATCGTGTGCGGCCGGCGCGGTCTAACGTCTCATTCAACCGGAGCGCGGACTCGATGGCTTCCATCACTCCTTTGCCGTGGTGGAATTAAAAGCTACCCGCGCCGCGCGGTCAGTTTGGGCGTCAGGCTGCATGACAACAAACAGCCAGAACAGAGGAGGAAGACATGGCAAGAGCAGCATTCAATCTCAGAACCCAGATATTAGACATAGTGTGTCACGACGAAGCCGACGGATGGGGCGACGCTGAGCCGTACCTGTGGCCCGTTTTTTTCAAGATAGACGGCGATAGTTACGCCGTGGATGCAGCCGGATTAATCGGCTTTCCGAAGGTTTTTTCCACTAACGGAAATCACGGTAACCTCGGCGATACGGACGTGGGCGACGGCGACCGAGTCAGCGTGCCTCTGACACTCGGTACGCACAACACGCTGCTCAAACCGATTCCAGTCCTCGACCCGATCCGCCGAGAGATAGTTGGCGATGATTTGCCCGGAATCGCCGGGCTGGTCGTCGTCTTAATGGAGCAAGATGGCTGGCCCAACGAACTCGCCGTCGCCGGCTACAATGCGTTCGTCAATGCGGTTCAGCTCGGCGTGGCGAAGGCGATGGCGAGTTTTCAAAACGCCGTCGCGGAGCCGTCTGAGGATGAGATCGACGCGCAAATCGCGCAGGTAGAGACCCTAGTGGAGAAGATGGTGAAGGGCGCAGTCCTCGAAGCCATGTCGGGGCTTCAAATCGCAGGGTTCGGGACTGTCCGCAACAACGACGACCAAATCGGGACTGAGACCTTCCGGGTAACTCAGGACGACTTTGCAAACGGTAATAGGAAAGCCTTCGAGCGACGCTGGAGCGGCACAGAGACTGGCGGCGATGGCGATTGGTCAATCAGGGTGGCCTTCACAAATCTGGACGCTCCGCGACCTCCGGCAGACCCTGTTCAATGTGAGAAAATTGCCACAGAACTCGCGTCCCTACAAGAATCGTTGGAGGGCGAAGATGACATCAATGAGGTGAAAAGAATCAGGAAGAGGATTGCAGACCTGGAGGCCAGGTCGAAGCAGCTCGGTTGCCCCAGGGTTATCCTATGAGCATGCGTACGATGGGTAGAGACGCTCGTCTCTACCCATCCGAAACTAATAATTGATGTACTGGGTTTCGCCTTACTCTACCCGTCCTTCCGTGCCATACCGGCAAATCAACAGGGTCAGAATTGTTGATTTTGTTGTTTCTTGGTGTCTTGGCTTTAGCTTTTCTTTCATCGTCATCTTCTCCGATAATATTGAATGCTGTATGCTCGCGCCGGGTTAATTCGGGCGTTAGGTGTCTGACGGGAATAGTACATGAAGAGGAAAGTGATGATGCGACTTTGGATTATTGTATTTGCTGCTCTAGCTACGACTGTTCTTCCAGGCTTGATTTCTGTTGATGCTCAGCAGAAACAAGCGGGCTCAGATTCCACTTTCGCCATCGAGATCGTAGACAGTGCTCAGCCCGGGATTCAATCTCCAGTGTTAGGCCCACCCTCGGAGGGTGGCTTTATGGAAACAAGCCATTTCAAGTGGCTCTCCACATGGCAGCAACCGGCTGGGATCGCACCACTCACCCGTCTCAGGATTCGCTCCATGATGGAAGGTGAGGCAGTAAGAATCAAGGTGGCGGCAGTCTTTGATGACTCTGAGCCGGTTGACGCACCAGGCCCAAAGTACGGCCAAACAGAGAAACAGATTGCCAGCTACCTAGCACGCGAAGGAGAGACTGTCCGCATTCGCGAATTGAAGGAGTTCGGGGTTGTTCCTGTGGTGCTTAAAGTAGTAAGAGTGAAGCCCCGGATAGATGACCCAACGCCCGCTATCACACCCAAGCTGGTGAACAATTCGAAAGCTGTCGAGATCATAAATTTTGATCGTGAAGGGCCCTCATCAACATTCTACTCGCTATCGTTGCGAAACGTTTCCTCTAAGAACATTATCGCACTTAATTACTATGTAGATGAGGAGGGGGGCAGAAACTCTCAAACTACACAAGGCTCCCCCGGTCGCCCAATCATGAAACCAGGCGCAACGTATCAAGATCACGTAAGCATAAATGGGGGCGGTGGACGTATGACACCGCAGGGCTTTGTACCTGATCCACCCCAGCAGAAAAAGCTTGTAATCGGTACTGTGATATTTGATGATGGCACGTATGAAGGCGAGGTTGAAACTGCTGCCAGCATAGAGGCCCGACGGAGGGGCCGCAAAATACAACTTACGCGAGTGCTGTCAGCACTACAGGATGTTCTTAGTGCGCCGGAAAAGGAGACTGCCGAAACACTGGAAAAACTCAGAGCGCAAGTATCCTCCTTGAGGATAGATGTGGATCAGTCACTCGTTGACGAACTGATCATCCAATACCCGTCCTTGCCTAGAGAATATTCCCGAAATAGATTGATGCAAGATGTTATGAGCGGACTCAGAAACGGAAGAGAGGAGGCTCTACGTAGAATCCAGGAGCTTGAAAAATTGAGAGAGCAGAGTTCTGAAAATGGCCGCTTACATGAGCAGTTGAATAGGATGAAAGAAGAATATGAGTCAATGGTTCCTAATCTCTGAATAATCTAAAAATGTAACCGACATCTAACAACTCATTGAGCCGGAGCGGAATCAGCTTGCATTTCATCCGCGAGGCTTGAAGGCTTGATACAATGCTTCCCGCCCGGTTAATTCGGGCGTTAGATTGCTCGCGCTTGGTTATCACTGATAATTTCGCTAAACTGCAATCGAAGATTCTATGAGAGGTTTATTGAAATGGCTGATGAAAATATAGAAAAGCAAATGGAATTTATCATTGAGCAGCAAGCGCAGTTTGCGTCTAAACTGGGGCAGCTAGAGGACATTGTTGCTCGTCTAGCGAAGGCGACACTTGATCGTTTTGAAGCCACAGAGAAGCGGGTTGATGACGTAGATGAGAGGATTTCGGCACTCGTTGACTCACAGGTGCGTACGGAAGAGAATGTAAAAAAGACTGATGAAAATCTCAGGAATCTGATTACCGTCGTTGACCGCTATTTCAGTGAAGGACGTAATGGAAATTCTGAAGGGTAGGGCAAAGATAGAAAATATTTATTCAAACCGTATCCTTTATCGTAACACGCAATCTAACAACTCATTCAACCCGACCACCCGATAGCATCCCTTTCAAGATGCTTCCTTGCGTCGTGGGTTGAAGGCTCTTCGCTCGCGGCGGGTCAATTCGGGCGTTCGGCGCTATCTTGAAAATACAGTAATAAACCCAGGCATCGTTACAGACGTAGCCGGAAGCATGCGCGCCCGTAGCTCTCTCACTTTAAGTGATACGCAGGCAAGTTCAAGCTCGTTTAGGTTACTGAAGGGTGGGAGTACCGTCTCTTTTGTAAATCTGTCCTTCCTTCATGACAAAGCTGATGTTTTGGAGCAGTTTGATGTTCGTAAGAGGGTCTCCTTGAACGGCGACGAGATCTGCGTAGCGACCGGGCTGAATCGTGCCGATGTGGTTAGATTGTCCGAGCAGGTCGGCGGCGTTGCGAGTCGCGGCCAGAATGGCTTGCATCGGTGACATGCCTGCCTCAACCATGTACTGGAACTCCAGCGCGTTCTGCCCATGTGGATAGACTCCTGCATCTGTCCCGAATGCGATTTTGACCTGCTGGCGATAAGCTCTGGCGAAGGCTGTTTGAATGAGCGTTCCTAATCCTTCTGCCTTGGCTGCGATAACCGGCGGATACCAACCTTCCCTGGCTTTTGCTTCCGTCCATTTGCCTGCGCTAATGGTTGCGACCAGATAGGCCCCATGTTGTTTGAAGAGCGCTATTGCCTCATCGTCAAGATAAGTGCCATGCTCGATGGAGTCCACGCCCGCGCGCAGAGCAGCTTTGATGCCAGCAACTCCGTGAGCATGAGCCTCAACTTTCCGTCCCAGCATGTGAGCCGTTTCTATCATGGCTTTCATTTCCGCTGACGTGAGCTGTTCTCCTGCCTGGGTGTCACCGAGAGAGAGCACCCCGCCTGTGGGCACAATCTTAATGTGATCCGCGCCGTACTTAATCATATAGCGCACAGCCCGAACTCCGTCTTCCGGGCTATTGACGATGCCACGACGGAAATCCGGCTCCGGCATCAACTCTTCACGAAGCCCCGAGGAAAAGTCACCATGTCCGCCGGTGATAGTCAGCAGGTAGGTCGCCACAAACATTCGCGGGCCGGGAACAGTCCCGGCTCTGATAGCATCGCGCAGGCTCACGTCAATGAAGTCTGGCGCTCCAACATCACGCACGGTCGTAAAACCGGCCAGTAGCGTGCGGCGCGCGTGAACGGTCGCCGCAATGGCGAAATCTACTTTCCGTTTGAGCAGGAGGTCTTTTAGTGTCCCCCCCTTCTCTAGCTGAAAGGTGAGATGAGTATGACAGTCGATCAAGCCCGGCATCACGGTCGAATCGCTCAGATCAATGATTTCCGCGTCTGGTATTGCTGCTTTACCGTTTTGCACTTCACGTATCCGGCCATTCTCTATAATCACGGAGACGTTTGTGCGAACTCGGTCAGTCACAGCATCTATCAGCCGTCCAGCGTAAACGATTTTGATGCTTGGCTTTTGCGTTGATGAGGAAGTAGACGTAATCATCATATTTATAGCAGTTAATGTGAGAAAAAGAGACGCCACCAACTGGAAGCGATCTCTCTTGAGTTTAATCATATATGAAGCCCCTTAGTTTTCACGTTAATGCACGCCAGAAAAGTTGAGTCGGGCTGATGAGAATTCTCGCCAGCAGGAAAAGTTCGGTGCGGCTTTCTCGAAAATCAATTCATAGAAGAGCAGCCCCGAACCCACATTGGGAGGTGATAGTGAAGATTATTGAACAACCTCTTCCAGTTCAATCGTCACAGGAGTAAAGTAAGCGGTCACACGGGTATAAATTCCGGCATCATTGCCTTCGGTATCGCCAAAAATCTCAAACTTATTGACTACTTCTCCCTGTGACAAATGTGCAATGATTTTACTATGCGATGCTGTACTACCAGTTGTTTCCGATACTCCTACCGGTCTAACGCTTTTTATCTTCCATCCAGGCGGCGCAGTATAAGCGGTTTGCCACGGGCCCCATCCTTCCACCTTAGTCCAATCGGATTGTGATTCCGCCCCCCTCATGTAAACGTGCACCATGATTTTGGAACCGTCAATCTTGCTTTCACCCTTCACCGTGTACGCCATAGGATGGTCAGGCTTCGAGTTAAAATCCGCATCACCACCTGTCTTGGGCGGCATATACGTTACTGGGCCGAGGACAACATTCGGCTTAGTCGCAGTCTGCGCTTCTCTAGGCACGACCAAGACTTCAGGAAAACCCTTCGAATTATCGCCCCAGGATATTTTAATTTTTGAGATTTGCTTATCACGCAAGAGCTTCTCAAAATCCGCGCCCGCAACATTGAGGGCAATCAAGTAATGTGTCGTGCGTCCTATCCGGCCCTCATCCAGGTTAACCTTAGCGCCGTTTTTGTCTGAGAAGAGCACGACGCGCAGGGGCTGTCCGCTTTTATCTACCTGATCCATGTCATAACCGGCGATCAAAATTGTCTGCCTGCTGCTGTTCGGCGCATTAAGGATCAGCGCCTCTGGACTGACCTGACAAAATGAAGGCTGAATAGGCTCAGGCTGCTGTTTTAATAACATCGCTTTAATGCGCTTGAGTCCCTGAGTAGCTCGTTGACCTAAGAAATCAGTGTTACACCTGAACTCGATGCCCCCGCGCGCAATACTGCGAGCGACGAGTTGATCCATTTCGTTCCTAATCGTACTTTGTATATCTTTTGGCAGCTTCTCTGAAATCTCCTGTAAGGTTGCTTGCCATTTCGTAGAATCTTGGTCAATCGTCGTAATTCCCTCATCTATCACGCTGACTGCATTATCAACGGAGTCTTTAATTCCGCCTAAGCCACACCCTGAGAAAGATAACGCTAAATAAATAATAGGAAGCAATGGGAAAAGAAGTTTCTGATATTTCATAGCTCTGCTTATCTCCCTATACTTAGGAGGTTGAAATAAAGATTGTTACAAGCTATTTTTGAAATAGCCCGGTAATTCTAGAATCACATGGAAATTGGCTCATGAAGAGTACTCCAAAGATTTTGGGACGGCTGCCAATTGATTCCTAAGCTTGTGAGAGTAAAGTCCTTCTCATTGGCTAGTTGGCGCTATTTTACTCGTCTACACAGAATAGTCAATAAAAACGGCTCTGAAGGAAACAGTGAAAACGCGCGTTGCGCTCAGGACATTGACACGCTCCGTAGGCGTATACCTTGACACTGTTGCTCACGATTCATATAACCAGGCGAGCCGGGCCTCATGTGTTGAAGCTCAGAAAAGCGAGAGTGCAGCTCGAATGGTATGACCCCACGGGCGGGCTAACAACTCATTGAACCGGAGCGCGAGTGAGCTTGCCTTTCATCGTTAACTTGAATCTATCGACGTTGAATGCGCGCCCGGTCAATTCCGGAGTTAGGCGCTCCCAGGAGGGGTAATATGAGTGAAGCAGGAAACAAGCAGAAAGAAAATCCCTCGCCTCAGTTAGCCACAGAATCAGGTTCGCCAGACACAAACGGTGTCGAGTCAATTGGTGTCCGCCAACCAACAAAGCTAAATGCAATCATCTGGGCGCATTCTGACCAGGCTGGGGGTAATGAACTTGCCTGTGTAATAGCCAAAGCGCTGATTTTAGAAACTCTGGCTCCCTTGATTGGCATCATCACCCCATTCCCGGAAAGAGTGGATGACTTTTTTGAATACGAGATAGTAACGGTCAAAAAGGAGTTCATTCTCCGATCACCAGAGCTTTTACGTATAGCAAAATCAAAAGCCGGTTGGGTCGATGCGCGGGAAACTTATGAACTACTTCGTAAACCTCCTTTTGACAGGAACGATGGAGCCCATTCCTTCCAGAATTTAGAAAATATAATGGCTATGATGTGTAAAGAGATTGAACCACGCAAGCATGATAGAACCTTAATGATATCTTGTGGAGAACCAATTGCAGTTGAAGTTGCGTCCCGCTTGAACATGAAATGTGTAATCATTACCGACCATCTGCTAACTTCAACCGTCCGATGGGTTCTTCGTCATGGCGGATTGTTTGACAGGTATATGGCTGACCTGTTGACCGTTCTTGAGGATTACGACCGTAAAGCAGACAAGGCATTTATATCGCCTCCTGAGTTTGCCGGGAGCGAATATGAAGTATACTTGGGACATGGCAGTATAGATTGTAACTTCGTCGGAGGGTTATTCTATGAACCTATTTATAGTGCGGCGCTGCTGGGCAATCCAGGGTATCGCGCACTCACAGAAGCGAGCCGAGATCGTCGAGTAGTCTTTGTCTTCGGCGGGGGCGGGCCAGTATGGTTTAGGCTATATGATGACCTGCACGAGGCAGTAAGATTGGACACACCCCGGGGCTTTGCGGTGCTGATTCCCGCAATGGAAACTTCACCCGAAGGCAAACGGGAGAGAAAAAAATCTCCCATTACTAAGAAGTTTCTCTACACCTTATATCTTCCCGACGGCAGCTCAACGGAATTGGAGGATCCTGGGAGATTAATGTACTGGTATGCAGCCTGCGCGCTATTTGTGGGTAGAGGCGGCCTTGCTGCACAACAAATCTTCGCTACAATGATGTCAGACATCCCTGAAGCGCCTGAGATGCTTTTTATAGAAGAGCCCGGACACCCGCAAATTGAACACGAGCGACAGTCGCTCTATAACCTGGGTTTTGTACATACAAGGACACTAGACGCATTCAGGGCGAACCCGTTAAAGATCATCAGGGAAGTTTTCGACAAGGTAAAGGGTAGCGAAACCAGAGCTAGAGTGTCAGTCCGTTATGGGAAGGATATGATGAGCGCGCTTGCGAGATGCCTCGTGGCTGTATACAAGCCATATCTGTAGGGCACATGAAGTCGTTCGTAAAACGCGCCTAACAACGCATTCAACCCGACCGCGCGTGAGCGTGCCTTTCATCGTTGACTTTGGTGGTTTCGGCGTTGTGCGCGCGCCGGTTAATTTGAGCGTTAGACAGCTATCGGGTAAATACCGGACGAACAATGAGGTAAACAATGAAAGCACAACTGGTATTCGCCGCAATCTCCTTCATCTTATGTGCTGCTAGCCTGAGCTACGCTCAATGCCCTGTCGCTGTGATCGATTCAAAAACCTTCGTTCATCCTCAGAACGGCATTATTGTACTAGAGCAAGCTGTAAGCCGCCTTAAGCATGACTTACAACCGCGTCGCACTCAGTTGCAACAACTGCGAGAGCGGTATCAGTCAATTATTAATGAAATTAATAAAGCCACTCAAATAAACGGAGCGAATATCGGGTGGCTCAGGCAGAAGGTGGATGAGGTTGAGGGCTTAGAGGCGGAATTGGAGAGACTGAGCGGGGAGTATGAGGAAGCATATAATCGGCAGATAGAGGCGATAGTTGAGCCTCATAGAAAAGCTATTGCCGAGGTTCTTCAATCAATAGCGAAGAAGAGAGGTTATTTGGTTGTCTTGGATAGAAGCAAGATGAAAGATGCGATCATCTATGTGGCGAAAGAGTGTGATGTAACGAACGAGTTGATTAATCAATATAACAGGCGCACTGCGAACCGGGCGCTCTCTAACAAGTGATTCAACCCAACCCCGCGAGAGCTATATTTAAGTTTATGAAACGAAAAACGTTGTAAGATTGCCACAGATATTCCGAGTCTTGGAGGCCCATGAATCAAGACCGTCTTGCTGATTTGCTAGAGAGACCGGAGGTGCAACAGAAGATACTTAATGATTATGAGGGAGGATACTCCATTGGCGTCACTTTGAATCCGCAAAATCGCTCTGAAGCGGCCATTCGTCTTCGCAAAGAGGGTGAGGACGCTGATAATATCCCGTCGCATATCACCCTGGACGGCGAATCTGTACCGATAATCCTTCATACTAACTTCAAGATACCTGTACCTCTTGGTCGTGGCCGAGTTGTGTTACGCGAGCTTGAGCTTGTTTTTTCACAATCTATTATTGGTCACTTTCTGAATTAGCATAGCTATTCTCACCTATTCTTTCTGCGCGCATTTCCTGATGTTCGTGCCGAGAAGCCTGACCACCAGCTTGGACAATAAAGGTGGAATTTATGAGCGTCCCTTTTGAGCGAGCCGCAGATAATCTTGAAGCTGCGGCTCATTCAACCGGAGCACTCGATAGCTTTTCTTTCATCATTGTCTTCTCCAATAATATTGGATGCTGTATGCTCACGCCCGGTTAGTTCAGGCGTTAGGCGGCCTCCGGTTGGCCGGGAACGGTGAGCCGAGGCAACTCTGCATGGAGGAGGGGTAACCTATATCGGATGGGACGAACCATTAACTCCATTATCTTTGCCCCATCCTTCCGGGGTGGGGGGGTGAAATCCCTTTATTCGGTCTGTGAGTGGTTAAATGATCTTGGTCGCAGCCGGATCAAGCCATTAGGCGGGGCGAAGTTGGCCTCATGGTTCAGACACAATTGTAAGCCATATCGATATTCTTATTCGCCTGATATTCTAATTTATCCGGAGATTTACCAGCCATACGTGAAGGGGAAATATCATATTTGTTATGCGCTAGGAAAGCACTCGCCCATTGAGCCCCATGCGGATTTGGTCGTCTGCAAATCACACGAAATCTTGCAGTGGGTTAAACGGCAGCACCCGCACATCCCGACCGCGCTCATTCTACCTAGCATTGATCGCTCTGTCTTTGAATATGACGGCCGGCCCAAAGAAGACGTGATCTGTTACATGACTAGACGCCATAAACACCCCGAAACGGCGCAATTACTTCGGAAAGAATATGGGGCTAGGGTGAGAGAGATCGTTAATTTTTCAGAGGCTCAAGTGGCGGAGGCTCTAAAGGGCGCTAAAGTCTTTGTCTGGCGCGGTGATGATAAAGAGGGTTCGCCGCGCCCCCCCAAAGAGGCGCTCAGTGCCGCCTGTATTGTCGTTGGTTTAGCATGCGATCTGAATGAAAGATACCATACTGATTTTGGCATCCGATGCTCGACGGTTGATGAGCTAATTCAAATGGCAGGCGCAGCCTTGAAGATGCCGCTGCCGACGAGCGAGGAGCGCTCAGTCATTCGCGACAGCGACGAAGAGAAGCAAGACTGGCTCGCACTTTTGAAGCGCCTTGATGTTGGGCGAGCTAGATTCCCCTGGTTTCGCCGCTAGGCGTATCACTCCCGCAGAAGCGGCCCTTAGGCTGCCGGCCAGCCTAACAACCCATTCAACCCGAGCCCGCGATAGCTTACCTTTCATCGTTGATTTCCTTGATGTAAATTGGATGCTGAATGCGCGGGGCCGGTTAATTCGGGCGTTAGGCATCTTGCGCTGTGGGTTCCTTTGAAACAAAATGAGCGGTATGAATGAACTTGAAGCCTACGAAAATCGCATCCGCAAGATCGCCCCAGAAATTACAATCGAAAGCATCAGCCTTAACCGCGAAGGCTTGATGAATGATATTGTGATAATTAATGGCGAAGTGGTTTTTCGCTTTCCGAAGCACGAATACAGTTTCAAACATCTGAAAAACGAATCAGAGTTGCTGCGGCTGTTACGAAATTACATCTCGCTTGAGATTCCTTTGCCGCTTTATGATAGTGAAGATGCTTTGGCTTATCAGTTGATTCCCGGAGAGACCTTACGTCGTGACATGCTCATGAGATTGCCGGAAGATGACCAGCAAATTATTGCCGACCAGTTGGCCCAATTCTTCAAAGAGTTACATGGTGTTCCTATCGCTGAAATTTCAGATTTTGCAATACCTATGGCGGATGCTCTAATGAAACATGAAGGTTGGGTGAGTGTGTATCAGAGAATCCGGGACAAAGTTTTTCCTCTTTTGTTACCGCACTTGTGCGAGTGGATGGCAGAACATTTTGAGTCTCACCTGTCTGACAAGAGTAATTTCCAGTATGAGCTTAAAATGGTAGATACAGACATTCCGCCATACCATATTATGTTTGATAAGCAGAAGAAGCGGATTAACGGGATCATTGATTTTGGTTGCGCTGGTTTGGGTGATCCTGCAATTGATTTTGGCGTAATCATCTATAATTACGGCGAGTCATTCATGAATCGGTTTTATAAGATTTATCCAGAAGCAGAGACATATTTGAAGCGCGCGCGGTTTTACGCTGGAGCACATGAGGTACGGTGGCTTTTGACGGGAATTGAAAGGAACGACCCCATGTGGTTTGCCGTTCACATTGGGAGCGCCAAAGACATGAAATACAATACCGAAACCAACGGCGATGCCTAACAACTCATTCAACCGGAGTGCTCGATAGCCTTGCTTTCATCGTCGTCTTGTTCCCTATCTTGAAGGCTTCTCGCGCGGGCCGAGTTAATTCTGTCGTCAGGCATGGCGGAGCATCGACCATTTGGCGCATCAGAATTGAAGAGTGAAAGTACGAGACCTCGTAAAGTTGATTGAGAAGGAGGGCCGGTCTCGGGTCGGAACCAAAGCTAGCCATCATCAATATAAGCATCCGACTACGCCGGGTCTCGTTACAGTCGCCGGGTGAGCTTGTATAGAGCAGCAAAGAGTTTTGTTGCATCAGGTCGCTGCTCACTACAGATCGCAGCGAATTTGAACCGGCATCATTTTCTGCCAGCTAGAATGGCTCAATAGCTCTGCTCTCTTCTATACTAGCCCCATAAATTTAATGCTTTGAATAGAAGACGCGGCTAGTTGCGTGTCGCTTGGTCGGGCTTACTTGGGCTTACTGGCTACGGCCGGTTCCGGTTTGAATTGATAGTTGAGATAGCCGGTGACCTTGATCGGCCTGCCGTCCTTTTCCGTGGGCGTGAGGCGCGTCTTGTAGGCGGCTTCCATCGCTGCCTCTCCGAGCAGGGGTGGCCCGCCCAGGATTCTCGCGCTAATGACCTGCCCCGTCTCATCGACGATCACCTGTATTGCGACCTTGCCGGAGAGACCGGCTGACCTTGCTAAGGCCGGGTATTGGGGGGCGGGCTGTTCCTGGATTTTAGTTGTCAGGTCGCCGACATGAACAGGCTTCTGCTCGACGATGGGGTAATCCTCTCCGCGAAGCTGTGCCACGTCGGGCTCGCCGAAGACCAGGCTGACAGGCTCCTCGACCCTTTTGTAGCGGTCGTAGTAGGTGATGCGCTTGAACGGGAAAGGCCCCGTCTCGGGCGTGAAGTAGGTCTCCTCCAGAAGTCCCTCGATTTTTCTGCGATGCAGATAGGCCAGGCGGTCAAGCACATACTCCGTGTTGATGAACTTCGGATCGGCTTGCAGCAACTCTGCGGTCGTGGGCCCAGGACACCCCCCGACGCTGCCGAACTTCACCAACTGCTCGTTTCTATGATCGTGGAAAAAGACGCCCCTCCCGCACAGGTAAATCGTCTCGACCACCTGCCCGTTCGGATAGGTTCCGACGTAACGCCAGTTGCCGGTAGAAGAGAAATAGAGCGTCTCCATGAGCGAGGGAAAGGCGTTTCCCCTGTCATCGTATTCCGTGACGCGCTTGGTCAGCGTGAAGCCGCTGTTGGCTCGCGCGCTCTGCACGTTCTGCGAGAGCGCCGCCGGGCAGGCCGAGATTAAGAGCAGCAGGCATAGTATCGTCCTGTGAGTGCTGCTTGTTCGGGTTCGCGCTCGTCGGCTGCTATTAACATTCATAGTGCGCTCCTTTTATCTCATGGGAGGAAGGCCAGTCAATCTTTTTCCGAGAACGCGCGGCGCGAACCGCCCCGGCCGCAGCTTACGGACGCAGGCTGATGTTGTAGGTCTTGATCTTAGAGTTGAGGGTCGTCGCGTTCATGCCCAGAAGGCGCGCGGCGCGCGATTGATGGCCCCCTGTCTGTTCCAGGGCGCGACGAATCAAGTCCATCTCGAAATGTCGCACCTCGTCGTAGAAGTTGATGCCACGTCCGATGTCCAGGACGGGCGCAAGCCCTGAGCCTTCGCGCGCGGCGTGCGCCGTCTGCGGGTCGCTGATTTCTGAGCGCAGGCACTCGCGCGTAATCTCCTCGCCGGGCGCGATCACCACCGCCCGCTCGATGGCGTTCTCAAGCTCTCTGACATTGCCGGGCCAGGAATAGGATTCAAGGAGCGCGAGCACTTCGGGCGCGATCTGCTCCGAGACCTGGCGGCCATTCTCTTCGTTGAACTTGCGTATGAAGTGCTGGGCCAGCGGCAGGATGTCCTCGCGCCGGTCGCGTAGAGGCGGAAGCTCAATCGGCACGACCGAGAGACGGTAGTAGAGGTCTTCGCGAAAGCCTCCCTGGCGGACGGCCTCTTTGAGGTCTATGTTGGTGGCGGCGATGATGCGAACGTCTACGCGTCGGGGGCTGGTGTCGCCCAGGGGAGTGAACTCGCGCTCCTGTATGACTCTCAGGAGCCGCACCTGTGTCTCGGGAGGAATGTCTCCGATCTCGTCGAGGAAGATGGAGCCGCCGTCGGCCACTTCAAAGAGCCCCTTCTTGGCCGCGACCGCTCCCGTGAAAGCGCCGCGCGTGTGGCCGAACAGCTCCGACTCCAAAAGCTCCGAAGGAATGTTGGAAGAGTTGACGGTGACGAAAGGCTTTTGAGCGCGCGGGCTTGACTCGTGAATCGCTTTGGCGATCAGTTCTTTGCCCGTCCCGGACTCGCCTGTAATCAGGACTGTGGAGCGCGCGGGCGCGACCTGGTCTACGAGCCGGAAGACCTCCTGCATCACGTCCGAGCGCCCGACCATCGAGCCGCGATCTACCACCCGGCTCATCGCGCGCCGCAAGGTCTGCCGCTCCTCTTCCTTGCGACGGCGCTTGATGCCAGCGGCAATCGTCCTCGTGATCTGCTCGTTCTGAAACGGCTTGCGAATGCAGCCGATGGCCCCCTTCTCCCAGGCCGCGACCGCCGTGTCAAAGGTCGCGTAGGCTGTAATCATGATGACCACTGCCTCGGCGTCCAGCTTTAAAAACTCTTCGAGCGCGCGCAAGCCTCCCATGCCCGGCATCGAGACATCCAGCAGCACGACATCATAGGCGCGCCGCCCGTATGCCTCTAAGCCCTCTTCACCCGTCTTCGCCAGATCAACGCGATAGCCTTCCGCCGAAAGCAGCGTCTCAAGCACGTCGCGCATGATCTCCTCGTCGTCAACGACGAGCACCGAACCCTTTTTCGCCATCCGTCTTTCCGTCTTCACTTTCAATTCCGTATTATAAACGCGGCCCCGTATAAAATGAAAAAGGGCCGGAATCCGAAGAGGCAACGGGAATAAGATGCCCCGCTCCCCTTCTCCTTTGTCCCGGCCCTTTGTCCCTTCTTTTCTAATCTCCGGCGGCTTGCAGACGGGCCCGCGCGCTCGCGGTCGGCAGCGTGATACGGAAGGTAGTGCCGCGCCCCGGCGTGCTCTCGACGGAGATGTGGCCCGAATGCTCCTGCACTATGCCGTAGGTGACGGCAAGGCCCAGTCCAGTGCCGCGCCCGACGCCCTTCGTCGTATAGAACGGGTCGTAAATCTTCGCGACGTTTTCGGGTGCAATGCCTATGCCTGTGTCTGCCACTTCGACGATGACTGTCTCGCCATCGGTCGAAGCCGTAAACAGGGTGATGCGCCCGCCGTCAGGAATGGCGTCGCGCGCGTTCAAGATCAGGTTCGTGAAGACCTGTTGCAGCTTTCCGGGATTGCCCAGGGCCTTCGGCAGGTCGGGGTCGTAACAACGCTCTATCTCAATCTGGTTACGGCGCAGTTGCGTCTCAAGCAGTTGCAGGGTGTCGTCGAGCACGCGATGCACGTCTACTTCGGTGAACTCCGTGGCCGAGCCCGTGCGCGAAAAGTTCAGGAGGTTATTGACGATGTTGGAGGCGCGGTCAGCCTGCCGCCGGACTTTCTGCAAGAGCGCGTGCTTCGGGTCTGTTTCGGGAAGCATCCCCAAAAGCATCTGCGTGTAGGAGGAGACACCCGTCAAAGGCGTGTTGACCTCATGCGCCACGCCCGCCGCCAAAAGACCGATCGAGGAGAGCTTCTCTCTCTGCTGCAACTGCTCTTCGAGGCGCATGCGGGCCGTGACATCTTCGAGGACGACGAGCGCGCCCATGCGGTCATCGGAATCGCTCCGTAAGGGCGCGAGCGCGATGTTTAAGACGAGGGGACGGCCGACGCGCGTCGCCGTGTGCAGCTTGTAGATGTGGCGAAGCTCGGTCAAACGCCACTGGCCGGGCCCAAGCACCTGCTTGAGGGTTTCGGAGAAATCCTCCGCGAAGAGGTCTTCGACTTTCCGGCCGATGGCTTCGTCGCGGCTCAGGCCGAGCATCTCTTCGAGCGCAGAGTTGCAGTGCGTGACGTAGCCGTCCAGGTCTGCTGCGAGCAGCCCGACGTTTATGGATTCAACGATTGACTCGTTGAACTCTTTGAGCATCTCAAGCTCTGCGGCGCGCTTCTGCTGCTCCTGGTAGAGCAGGCTGTTCTCAATGGCGACCGCCACGTAGCCCGAAACTGTGCGCAGTATCTCTACGTCTTCGGAAGAGAGCAGCGCGCCGTCCGCCGAGCGGCCCAATCCAATGACAGCCACCATCCGCCCCCTCACCACGCACGGCACATAGTAGTGGAGCGTGCGGCGCACGAACCCTACGGTTTCATGCACCAAATCCAGGTCGTCTGCGCGCACGACGCCCGTCTCGGCCGAGCGCGTGCGAATCATCTCGCGAAAATCCGGCGGCACGACCATCGCGGTCGAGAGCCCTGCGGTGCGCGCGACGCGATAACCTGCCGGTGCGTTTTCGTCTTCGATAAAGATGGCTATGCGCTTGACGTTCAAGACCTGCTGCAAGCGGCTGACGAGCGCGTCCAGCAGTGGGTCTAGGGCCGTGGTGGCCGAAAGCGTGCGCCCGAAGTCAAGCAGGCCGTTGCGCATGTCGTAGCGCTCGCCGTAGAAGAAACGATCCGTGTGCTCCTGCAAGAAGTTCTTGATCGGCGCAGCCACCATCACGATCACAGACAGCGAGACAACGGCGACGATGACGCGCAGGCTCCCCAGGCTCAGCAGCGTCGTCTCCACGCCCAGCACGTAGAGTATGCCGACGTAGATGACCGCGCCGATCATCAAGGAGATGGCAAGAGTGGTGAGCGCGTAGACGAAGGCTCGGCGCACCACTATGTCCACGTCCATCAGGCGATAGCGCACGACCGAGTTGCCGAAGGTCAGCGGAATCAGGATGAGCGGCAACAGCGCAGCGTCCGTCAACCAGCGATTGCCCTCAAGCCCGAACACGTAGCCCACTGCGTAGAAGAGCGAGAACGGAGCGATGGCAAGGGCCGAGCCCCACACGACCCACTTCAATTGCTGCCGCACGACGGCCGCCTGGCTCTTCAGGAAGGTACGCACCAGCAGCGCGCCGCTCACCACAAGCGCCACCCAGAAGTGCAGGAAGATCGCCTGGTAATACCACCCCGTCGCCGCGTCGGAAAATCTGACGTGCAGGTAGGGCTCGAAGTAGTTGATGACGGCGGCGGCAATGAGCAGCGCCGCCGGTAAGTAGAGCAGCGCCGCGAGCCAGCGCCTTTCGTTCGAGAGCCGATAGCGCGTCGGGTAGATGGCGCAGAAGTGAACGAAGAGCGGCGCGAAGAGGATAAAGGCCGCGTCGTCTAAAAACGCTATGGCGAGGTCTAGGTCTTCATAGGTGACCGTCGGCTTGTAGAAATGAAAGACGAAGGCCGCCAGGCAGAGCGCCGCGAAATGCACTACGTAAGGCGCTCGGCCTCCCTGCTTGAAGAGGACGAAGAAGCCCACGAAGAGATAGACCAGGCCGATCAGGTTCAGGTACAGCTCGCGCGTCGTCCAGGTCGGAACCTGATCCAGGCCGTAGAGGTCAATGTAGTAATAGCGCGTCTCTTCGGGAAAGGTCGGACGCTCGATCAGGTATGAGAGGTGGCCGCCGACTCCTGCCTCTTCCAGGTAGACTTGAACCAGAGAGGCTTGGTCTATGGAATCGTACTGAACATCGTCTTCGCTGACGGCTATCAGGTGATCGCCCGGCAGGACGCCTGCGCGCGCGCCGGTCAATCCGGGCGCGACCCTTTCGGCGACAATCGCGCTATCTTTCTGAGTCCAGAGGATGCCGTCTGTGGGAGGAGATTTCTGCTTCCAACGCTGCCAGAAATTGAGCCCGCCGGCCGCGACCAGCAGAGCGGCCACGACCAGCAGCACTAGCGTACGCGTTGTCAGCACAGATGCTTTCATCCTTCCAGACCGACAAACCTTTTCCGACCTCAAGCGAGCCCAACCACAGACCGGCCAGCGAGCCGCAACTCAAAGTTAAAGAGAGAGGCAAGCCTTATTCCAGGCTGGCCGTCATGGGCCCAAGCCCTTCAGGCCCCGGCAACGCGCCCTTGCGCCTGTGCCGTTTTATCCAAGATTTTGGACTCCTCCGAGATTTTGGAGAAGGCTCGCGACTCGCAGATGATAAAAGGGAGGCGGAAAGAGGAAAGGAATAAGCATCAGCCTCTCCCTTTCATCCTTCGACCTCCCTTTGTCACTGCCTTTTAGAACCTGACTGAAATTCCCCCACGCACCGAGCGGCGGCCCGAGATGATCGTCAGCAGCGAGTCGTCATCTTCCGTCGTGGCCTGCGTATCCAGCAGATTGCGCGCATCTATGATGGCCTCGGCGCGAACGGGCAAGCCGAAGGTCGGCAGGTCTTGCGTCACTAGGATGCTCAGGGACGGGTCGTAGACGGCCAGGCGACCTGCAAACGGGTCTATGGCAAAGACGGTCGCGCCGGGCGAGAAGCGAAAGACCGTGCGGACGTGTGTCCCGGTCTCGAAGTCTGCGGTGAGCTGCAAGGCCGCCGTCTGGAACAGTCCGTTATCGAAGAGGTCTGCCGGACTGGAGAGCCCGCGCTGCCGGGCTAGGCTCTGCCCGCGCCCGAACGAATAGCCGGCCGATGCGCCGAAGACCTGGCTGATGCGCCGCGAATAGACCACGCGCAGGCCGCGCGCAGCCCCCTGCTGGTTAGCTACGCGGATGAGGGCCGCGCCGCTCTCGCCGGCAAAAGCCGACAGCGGCGTGCTCATCAATCCGACGCCGCGATTGGACGTGGTATCGAAGAAGGCAGTGGCTTCGACGCTCGATTCGTTATCGAGAACTCTTTCGACGCCCAGCTCGAAGCGGCGGCTGCGCTCCATTACAGCGCGCCCGTCCACGAGCGCTATGGGCTGTGCGCCGGACTGTTTGAAACTGATCTGCTGCCCCTCGAAGGCGGCCATGCTCTGCGTCTGCATCTCTTCGCCGCCCGGCGCGTAGGCAGCCTTGACGCGCGTGCGTGCATTAGCGTCGAACTGCACGCCGAGGCGCGGGCTCAACGAGCGGTCGCGGCCCCCCGCGAAGAACTGCGAATAATCCAGGCCCAACACGATTACCACGCCGTCTCTCACGATCCACTCGTCAACCGCCCGGACGGAGAATTGGCCCAACGTTCGTTTCCCGTCAAAAGAGCCGAGCGTGTTCAGGCGCACTCCGCCGAGGCTCAGGCCCAGGCGATGACGATCACCTGCGCGCACGCGCGCACTGACTTCAAGACGCTGCGGCGCGCCCTGGCCGAGGCCCGTCTGCCCGGCGAAGATCAGGTCAACTCTCTGGCTCAAAGGCTTCGCCAGAGCGAAGTTCATGCCCGTGTAAGCGGGAGCAAAAGTGCTCGCAGAGGTGGCCGCGTAGGTTTCGATCACGCCATGCACGCGGCCCGCCTCCGGCGCGGCGCTCGCGCCCGCGTTCGCATCCAGCGTAAGCTCTGCCTCACAGGCGTCGGCGTCCGTCTCTATGCCGAGCGCGGCCCTGACGGCCTCGTCGTCGCCCTCCTGAATCTGGAAGACAGAGCGGCGGCCCTGCTGCGCGCGCAGACGCCACTTGGCATCGTCGCGGTCGCGGCGGCGTTCGGGCGCAGTCCGCCCGCTGCCTATGGGCTCAAGGTTGAAACGATAGATCAGTTGGTCTGAGGGACGAATCTCGACGGCGCTGAAGAGCGCGGCATTGAAACCTTCGGCGATGGCTTGAACGCTGTAGCGGCCGGGGTTGATCTTGGCGGAGAAAGTGCCGTCCGTGGCTGTGCGCGTCTGCTTGACGACCTCTTTCGCGCCTTCACGCAGCAGAGAGACGATAGCGCCCGCCACCGGCTTGCCCTTGTTATCTACGACCGTGCCTGTGACCGTTCCCAGAGCGCGACTACCACTGCCACTGGCCAGAATAGAAGGCGCGCTCGCGCCCGCTACTGCGAGCAGCGCAAGCACTGTCAATCCGGCATGTAATGCTTTTCTCATCGCGGCCAAACCTCCAAGGCCGAGCCTTCTGTCCCTGGTTCTAAGAATTTCAGGCGAAGGGCCCGAGCCCCACTCAAACGAAACTCTGTCTGTACAGTGCCACGTCCGTAACGGGGAGACTATCGTTCAACTTATTGATGGCCACAGGGCGAAGATTTTCCCACCAAACTTTTTATCCAGAGGGCCCGGCGAAGGGCACGCTCAAGCGAGGGTCATCCGGAACAGCCGACACACACAGGCGGCGAGCCTTCTCGGGAAGAGGCCATTTTCCGCCAAGCCCGCGAATTGTGTCAAGCTAACAACTACGCTTCAGTGACGCTTGGATTCCTCCCGAGCGCCCTTTGGTTTGCCGCTCAGGTGGCCGCGTGCTACGATAATTTTTTCTAACGCACGCGATTTTCTCGCCCACGGAGTTTAATCTTTAACAGGCTATGTTAGATCAGGTTCAATCAAGCAGGTTTGCGAACGGTCTGACCATCTTGACGGAGCAGATGCCGGGTTTGCGCTCGGTCACTATAGGCATCTGGGTTAGGCGCGGCTCGCGGCACGAGCGGCCGGAGATGAACGGCATCTGCCACTTCATAGAGCACGCCGTCTTCAAGGGGACAAGCCGTCGCACGGCCCTCGATCTGGCCATCGAAAGCGACCGTCTGGGCGGAAACCTAGACGCCTACACGACGCACGAGATGACCGGGTTCACGATGAAGGTGGCCGACACCGGCCTGGTGCAAGCCTTTGACTTGCTGTCGGATATGCTGGCCGCGCCGCGCTTTGACGGCGAGGATTTGGAGCGCGAGCAGAAGGTCATCATCGAAGAGATGAAGATGGTCGAAGATACGCCCGACGAGTTTTTGGGCGAGCTTTTCAACGCGGCCTATTTTCCCGATCACCCCTTGGGCCGCCCCATCGAAGGCACGCCCGAGACCGTCTCGACCTTCAACCGCGACACGACGGCAGGCTTTCACGCCCGCCACTTTCAGCCGCACAACCTGGTCATCGCCGCCGCCGGCAATATAGAGCACGCGCAGTTGGTCGAGATGGCCGCGCGCGCTTTCGGCGAAGGAGGGACGAAAAAGCAGGAGTTTTCCGCCACGGCTGAAGCGCCGGCAGTGCCGGTCGCCGCCGCGCCGATCCTCGTCGAGCGCAAGAAGGAGTTGGAACAGGCACACCTGATCGTCGCCGCTCCGTGGCCTTCGGCCAAGAGCGCAGACCGCTATGCCGGAAGCCTCCTGGCTTCGATCATCGGCGGCTCGACTTCGAGCCGCCTGTGGCAATCCATTCGCGAAGAGCGTGGCCTGGCCTATTCAGTGGGCGCGGGCGCAAGCGCCTTCTCGGACATAGGCGTCTTTACAATCTACGCGGGAACCTCGCCCGCGCAATTGGACGAGGTCTTGGAGCTATCCTTGAGGGAGTTGCGCCGCGCCGTGCGCGAGAGCGTCACTGAGCAAGAGCTGCGCCTGGTCAAAGATCAGGCCATCTCTTCCATCCTGCTCGGACTTGAATCTTCGAGCGCGCGCGCTGGAGCCCTGGCCCGGCAGGAGATCATACACGGCCGCCGCGTCACGCCCGACGAGATCATCTCGCGCCTGGAAGCCGTGACGCCCGAGGACGTGCAGAGAGTGGCGCGCGCCTCTTTCACCTCCGAAGGGATGGCCCTGGCGGCCCTCGGCGACCTCAACGGCTTCCGCGTAGACCGCTCTCGCCTTGCGATATGAGATTCACTGTTCTGGGCAGCGGCTCAACCGGCAATTCTGTCTTGCTCGCGGCGGGCGAGACGCGCGTGCTCGTTGACGCGGGCCTCAGCGCGAAGGAGACCATCCGCCGGCTGGCCCTCTTGGGCGAAGACCCCGCGCGCCTGGACGGAGTCATCATTACGCATGAGCATGGCGATCATGCCGGGGGCTTGCGCGTGCTCTTGAAGAGCCTGCGCTGTCCCGTCTACGTTTCGGGCGAGACGCGCGAAGCTTATATCGCGGAGCATCGCGGCGTCTCGAATGATGAGCCGCGCAAGCGCGCAGACGCCTTGCGCGACCGCGTCGAAGAGATCGAGTCGAGCAGGGATTTCCGTATCGGCGCGATTGATTTTCATCCCTTCACGATTCCGCACGACGCCGCGGACAACTTCGGCTTTACGGCCACACACGAAGGGGTCTGCGTCGCCACTCTGATGGACTTCGGCCACATCACGACGCTGATAATGGAGCGGCTGCGGGGCTGCGCCGCCATCATCATCGAATCCAATCATAGCCGCGACATGCTCAAGGCTTGCGACGTGTACCCCTGGGAGCTGAAGCAGCGCATCCTGTCGCGCACGGGCCATCTCTCGAACGAGGACGTAGCCGAGTGGCTGCGCGACGGCTTCGACGGCACGGCGCGCCACATAGTCCTGGCGCATCTTTCGCAGCGCGCCAACAACCCTTACCTCGCCAAGATTAGCGCCGAAGTCGCCCTACAACAACGCGCCCCCCTCTTTCAGGCCGAGACTGAGATCACGCTCTCGTTCCCCAAAGAGCCGACGCCCTGGATAGAACTTTGAAGGGATGAGGGATGAGGGATGAGAGATGAAGTAAGAGCGATTAAGATTGAGAAGTATTTCTTTCATCCCTCCGCCCTCTGCCCTCCGTCCTTGCTTTTCGTCCTGCTTCTTCTCTTGACGCCCGCCTGCCGCGTGGGCCAACAGCGTGAACGGGAGAGCCGCATCCCGGACGAAGCGCAGGCGAGGGTCGAGAGGGTCGCGGCGCAGATCGAGGAGGGGCGCGACGAGGAGATTTACCGCGAGGCTGCGGAGGAGTGGCGGCGCACCTCTACGCCCGAACAGTCGCGGGCGATCTTCGAGACGCTGCGGGCCAGGCTCGGCAAGTCGAAGGAGCGCGCGCGACAGACCGTACACGACGAGCGGCGGACGGGCTCGGCGGGCGCTGAAGAGCACCGCCTGGTCATTCGCTACGAAACCAGGTTCGAGCGCGGCGAAGGGATGGAGACTTTCACGCTCGTCGAACGCGAAGGCCGCTGGCTTCTCGCCGGCTACATGGTCAACTCGGACGCCCTAAAGCAGTGACGAGTGACAAGTGATGAGTGGCAAGCTAAAAAAGGCTTGTTCTTACTCGTCACTCGCCACTCGCCACTTATCACTGTTCTTATGATTGAACGATACACACTGCCCGAGATGGGCGCGCTCTGGTCTGAAGAGAACAAGTTTCGGAAGTGGCTGGAGGTAGAGCTGGCCGTCTGCGAAGTCCACGCGGAGATGGGGACGATTCCGCGCGAGGCGGTCGTGGAGATCAAGTCACGGGCCCGCTTCACGGTCGAGCGCATCAACGAGATTGAGAAGACGACCGATCATGACGTGATAGCCTTCACGACGGCCCTCGCCGAATCAATCGGCGAGGCCGCGCGCTTCGTCCATTACGGCCTGACCTCTTCGGACGTGGTGGACACGGCCAACGCCCTGCTGCTCAGAGACGCCTGCGACCTGCTGCTCGCGAAGACCGCCGCGCTGATGGAGGTCTTGCGGCGGCGCGCTTACGAGTTCAAGCAGACGCCGCAGGTCGGACGCACGCACGGGGTTCACGCCGAGCCGACCTCCTTCGGCCTCACTTTCGCCCTCTGGTATGCGGAGATGGGGCGCAACCGCGAGCGCCTGTTGCGTGCGCGGGAGACCGTTGCCGTCGGCAAGATCAGCGGCGCTGTCGGCGCGTTCGCGCATCTCTCTCCCGAAGTCGAAGAGCGCGTCTGCGCGCGGCTGGGCCTCGGGGCTGCGCCCGTCTCGACACAGGTCATCCAGCGCGACCGCTACGCCGAGTACCTGACGACGCTCGCCATCGTCGCATCGTCTCTGGATAAGTTCGCTCTACAGATTCGCCACTGGCAGCGAACGGAAGTCCGCGAGGCGCAGGAGCGTTTCAAGCGCGGGCAGAAGGGCTCTTCGGCCATGCCGCACAAGCGCAACCCGATACTGTCGGAGCGGATCTGTGGAATGGCCCGCACCCTTCGCGGCTACAGCATCGTCGGACTGGAAAACGTCGCCCTCTGGCACGAGCGCGACATCTCGCACTCTTCGGCGGAAAGGGTCGTGCTGCCTGACGCTTCAACCGCCCTGGACTACATGCTGCAAAAGATGGCCGGGCTCGTGGACGGTTTGGTGGTTTACCCCGAGCGGATGCTTGAGAATCTCGGGGCGACGCGCGGCCTGGTCTTCAGCGGCCAGTTGCTTCTGGCTTTGGCTAGGAGCGGTGCGGCGCGCGAGGCGGCCTACGAATGGGTGCAGCGCAACGCCATGAAGGTCTGGGACGAGGGCGCGGACTTTCAAACTCTGGTCTCGGCAGACCCGGAAATCAAAGCGCACCTGACGGCGGAGGAGATCGCGCGCGTCTTCTCGCTGGACACTTACCTGGCCAATGTGGATGTGATCTTCGAGCGCGTCTTCGGCGACGGCTCGCAGTGATGGACTGAAAGCTAAAAGAGCGCCCCGCCCGCGTGACGGAGGCGCTCTTCATAGCCCGGCTGCTGACAGCTCTATTTGTTGGCGAAGTTGGCCGCCATGTCGCCGATCACAGGCAGCTTGAACATCTGACCCTGGTAAGCTTTATAGGCGCAGAAGAGCATCCCCACAAAGTAGGCCAGCCAGAGAAGCGGGAGGAAAAGGCCAAGCAGCCCCAGGTAACTAGAGATGGCCGAGAGAATTGCGACGAAGATGCTGAGCACGATCAAGATCACTACGGCACCGACACTAAGCAGCAGTGATTGCAGCGCATGAAAGCGCGCGAAGCGGTTCTCTTTTTCGATGATGATCTCGATCAGGGCGATGAGCCCGATGGGGTAGCCGAGCGCGGAAGCGAGGTTCGCGTCCAGGCCGATGGCCGTCTTATCGTTGGGCCCACCTCCGGGCGTCGGCTGAAGCGGCGCGTTGGGCGGTGTGCCGTATGGTTGGCCGTAGCCATAGCCTTGTTGAGTGGGCGGCGGGTTCTGCATTGCGATTTTCTCCTCTATCGGTAAAAGTATTCGGGCCAAAACTGCTTTAGACTTTCGGGTCTGGAACGAGCGGGGCAAATCTTATGTCAATGACTATACCTGACGCAACATTTTGCCGTACTATTCGGACGGAGCAAGAGAGAGCGAGCGAGCATATGAAAGCAAAAGTTTACGTCACACTGAAGCCCGGTGTCCTTGACCCGCAGGGCAAGGCCATACATCACTCGGTCGAGCTGCTGGGCTTTAGCGGCATCGCGGATGTCCGCCAGGGGAAGTATTTCGAGATCGCCCTGGACGCCTCTCTGCCCGAGACGGAGGCGCGCGAGGCTACGCTTCGCATCGCGCGCGAAGTGCTGTCGAACCCCGTCATCGAAGATTATCGCGTCGAGATAGAAGAGGCCAATTAAGCGAAGAAAGCCTGCTCTATTCCCAGGACAGGCTTCTTCCCTTCGGTGGCGCTAACAGGGGCGAGTGGCCTGATCTTCACACGCTGGCTGTGGGAAAAGCAAGGCCCGTGGAGCCGGGGCCATTTTATAGTGTTGCTATTCCGGGACAGTTCGGATATATTTAGGGCAACTGGACGGTTGGTGAATCCTCCGTCTCAAGTGGTTGATGGGGTGAGGACATTGACCACGAATTGAGTAGGCGCGATAGCTTCCAAAAGCGGTCGCGCCTACTCGCTTTTTATGGCTGGCGCAAACCCCCGAGGCTGAGCTAAATTAGTATTCACAGAACCCTTCGGTGGCAGCTTACCGTGTGGAGATAGAATAGGTGAAATTCGGCGTCATCATTTTCCCGGGCTCGAATTGCGATCACGATGCCTATCACGTGATCTCCAAACACGTCGGCCAGCCGGTGGATTTCATCTGGCATCAGGACACGAACCTGACGAGCTATGATGCCGTGATCCTGCCGGGCGGCTTTTCCTACGGCGATTACCTGCGGGCCGGGGCACTGGCGCGCTTCTCGCCCGTGATGGCTTCGGTGAGGGAGTTTGCGGCGCGCGGCGGCTTCGTGCTCGGCATCTGTAACGGCTTTCAAATCCTTTGCGAGGCGGGCCTGCTGCCCGGCGCGCTGATACGCAACCGCGACCTCCATTTCATCTGCGATCACGTACGCGTCAGAGTGGAGACCACGGACACGCCCTTCACCAACGAGTTGGAGCGCGCCAGCGTGCTCAGCATCCCGATTGCGCATGCCGAGGGCAATTACGTCTGCGACGACGAGACCTACGCGCAGCTTGTAGGGGAAGACCGCGTGGTCTTTCGCTATTGCGACGAGCGCGGGCAGACGACCGCCGAGAGCAACCCGAACGGCTCGCGCGGTTCCGTTGCCGGAATCTGCAACCGTTCGCGCAACGTGCTCGGGCTGATGCCGCATCCCGAGCGCGCCTGCGAAGACCTGCTAGGCTCATCGGACGGCCGCGACATCTTTCGCTCGCTCGCCGCCACGCTCGCGGAGATCAAGTAAAGTAAGGAGAGGGGCCGAAAGCGGAGGATGAAAAGAATGCTTTTCATCCTCCGCTTTCGCTTTTTCTATTGCAGCGCAGGCTTGCGCGAAGAGAGGGCGCGCTCTGTTGAGGGCGTGGCGACGGGCCGCCGCTTCTCGGCGGTCACGAAGAGGTCGAACTCGGAGGTGAAGCCGCCGACCCTGACGTAGATGTCCGTATCGTCCAGGTCGCTCGTCTGCGGCAGGCTTCCCATATAAGTGATGCGTCCGTCGGGCACGACAGACCACAGGACGTAAGTGTTGGCGTTGACCGTGGCGGGCAGCGGGAGATTCTGGAAGCGCGCGCGCACGTACGCTTTGAGCGAGAGCGTAGTCACGTCTGCGCGGCCGCGCGCGCCCGGCGCTATCTGATCGCCGAACAGTTCGAGCAATCTGGCCCCGCCCGGAGCAGTCCTCAAGGCTTCGTCCACCTCGCCGTAAAAATCGTTCACAGTCTTCGTGCGCTTGAGCTGCGCGCGCCTGTTCAGCTCGCGCGCGGCCCTTTGCGACCTCTTCATCTTCTTATCGACCTCCGCGAAGAAGGCCGTCACCTCGTTGGCGAGGGAGGCGAAGACCACTGTGCCGGTCATCTTCTCGACCGTCGCGTTGGGCTCGGCCGTGACGAGCACGCTGTAGCTCTCTAGCGCCTGCGGGCGTGTGAATTGGAGACCGCCGTTGCCGCTCGCGTCCGTCTGCAATTCGCCGACGCGCACGACGCGCGCGCCCGAAGCCGAGGCCCAGACGACGAAGGTGCGCGCCGCCGCCATCAGCGTCTCGGGTCGCGGAAGGCCCAGTACTGTGAGGCGAACGATTCCGCCTTCGGGCGTCGCCTCGAAGTGCAGGCTGCCCGTAGCCGTCGGAATAAAGGAGCGCAGGCGCACGCCGAGGCGCTGGCCGCCCTCCTGTGCGGACTGAGCCTGTTTGCTCTCAGCGCGGGCGGCTGTGCAGAGCAGGAGGCTGAGGGTGAAGAGAGTTGTGACAAACGCTCTGGCCCGGCGGCGCATGAAGCCTGATTTTTTTAGCATGGGGCCTGACCTCTCGGCAGAAGCCTTTCGGATGAAGCACGTCCTAATCTTACTATCACAGGACGCGCGTGTACGCCAACATTTTATGCAGTGAACTGAGCCCGCAGGCTTGTCACCCGCTCGCCGGGGCTGTTAATCTTCTGGCTTCAACTCATATGAATACCCTTGAAAGGAGTCTCTGAAAATCAAGACCATGAAGAAGCGCTTCGCATTCGCCATCTCTTTAGCATTCACGCTCGCGCTCACTTTCGTCGTGGCCGTCACGGCTGGGCCCACTGGCGATAAAACGTCGGTCGTCACTATCGGCTCGACCATTACGGATTTCAAGCTCACGGACACCAACGGCAAGGAGCAGACGCTCTCTTCGCTGAAGGGCAAGAACGGGACTGTCCTGATCTTCATCTCGACGCAGTGCCCCGTAGTGCGTGACTACATCGAGCGCATAGAGAAGCTGGCCGTCGATTATCGCGCGCGCGGCGTCAACGTCGTAGGCATCAATTCCAACTCGACGGAGACGGTCGAGGATATAAAGACGCAGGTCTCGGCCAACAACCTGACCTTCCCCGTCATGCGGGACAAGGGCAACAAGATCGCCGACCAGCTCGGAGCCGAGCGCACCCCGGAAGCCTTTTTCCTGGACGCCTCGAACAAGCTCGTCTACCACGGTCGCATAGACAATCATCGCAACGTCTCGCTGGTCAACGCCAACGACCTGCGCGACGCCATCGAAGCGACGCTCGCGGGCAAACCCGTCGTCAAGACGGAGGCGAGCGCCTTCGGCTGCTCCATCAAGCGGGCTTCTTAGAGGAATGAAAAGGAAGAAATTAACAGGGATGGACAGGAGAGACAGGATAAAAAAGAAAGTATTGTCTTTCTTTATCCTGTCTCTCCTGTTTATCCCTCTTCATTCGGCGACGGCGCAAAACGGCAGGAACGGGCAGGCGCACAAGGAGAAGCCCGCAGAGGCGAGCGCCGCCCCGGTCATTCGCGAGATTGACCAAGAGGCTCTAAAGAAGCTTCTGCAACGCGAGGCGGGCACGGGGGCGCGCCCGCTCCTCGTCAACTTCTGGGCGACATGGTGCGAGCCCTGCCGCGAAGAGTTTCCAGACCTCGTCAAGATCAATGCCGACTATGGCAAGCGTAATCTTGAGCTGATTACCATCTCTCTGGACGACCCGGCGGATGTCAAGACCACTGTCGCCGACTTCCTGCGCGAGATGCGCTCGCCGCTGCCCTCCTATCTCCTCAACGTCGTAGACCCTGATCTGGTCATCACCATGATTGACCCCGAGTGGCGTGGGGCGCTGCCAGCCACCTTTCTCTACGACTCGACGGGGCAAATGGTCTTCAAGCACACGGGGCGCTTCGACACCCAAGAGCTGCGCGCGGCCATTGAGAAAGTGACGACTGACAAAGTGGCAACTGACAAAGTGACAAGCGGCAAGTGACAGGCTAAAATCTCCTGCTCTAATTCATCCGCAGTCATTCTTCTTTTGTCACTCATTTATGATTACTCCCGAACTGCTCGCCGCACACAATCTCACCGCTGGAGAATTCACGCGTATTAAAGAGCTGCTGGGGCGCGAGCCCAGCCTCGTCGAGCTTGGCATCTTCTCCGTCATGTGGTCTGAGCACTGCTCCTACAAGTCTTCGCGCGTACACTTGAGGCGGCTGCCCACGACAGGCGCGCGCGTCATCGTTCCGCCGGGCGAGAACGCCGGGGTCGTTGACATAGGCGACGGCTGGTGCGCCGCCTTCAAGGTCGAGTCGCACAATCACCCTTCCTTCATAGAGCCCTTCCAGGGCGCGGCGACGGGCGTCGGAGGCATACTCCGAGATATCTTCACTATGGGCGCGCGACCCGTCGCGGCGATGAACTCGCTGCGCTTCGGCTCTCTGGACGACGCGCGCCACGGGCGACGCAACCGCGCGCTTTTGGCCGGAGTGGTCGCAGGCATAGCACATTACGGCAACGCTTTCGGCGTCGCCACGGTCGGCGGCGAAGTCGAGTTCGACGAAGCTTACACTTTGAACCCGCTCGTCAATGCTTTCGCCCTCGGCCTTGTGCGCCACGATCAAATCTTTTTCGGCAAGGCGACGGGCGTGGGCAATCCCATCCTGTACGTCGGCGCAAAGACGGGGCGCGACGGGATTCACGGCGCGACGATGGCTTCGGCAGAGTTCGACGAGGAGGCGCTCGAAAAGCGGCCGACCGTGCAGGTGGGCGACCCCTTCCTGGAAAAGCTTCTGCTGGAAGCCTGCCTCGAAGCTATGCGCAGCGGCGCGGTCGCAGGCATTCAGGACATGGGCGCGGCCGGCCTGACCTCCTCCTCTTGCGAGATGGCCGCGCGCGCGGGCACGGGCATAGAGCTTGACCTGAGTCTTGTGCCGCAGCGCGAAGAAGGGATGACAGCCTACGAGATGATGCTCTCGGAATCGCAGGAGCGGATGCTGATCGTCGCGCACAAGGGGCGCGAGCGCGAGGTCGTTGACATCTTTCGCAAGTGGGAGCTGGACGCGGTCGTCATCGGCCGCGTCGTCGAAGGCTCTTTCGTTCAGGTCATTCACAACGGGGAAAAGGTCGCGGACATCCCTGTGGCCGCGCTCACGGACGAAGCGCCACGCTACGAGCGGCCCATGCGAGCGCCGGAGCGTTTGCGCGAAACAGTTGATGAGAAGAAGACGGATGAGAGCGAGACTTCCGCGCCTGCGGCTCCGCGCACGCAGAGCGGGCTCGTCAATTACAACGACGCCCTGCTCAGGCTCCTGGCCGACCCGACCATCTCTTCAAAGGAGTGGGTCTATCGCCAGTACGATCACATGGTCAGGACTAATACGGCCGTGCTGCCGGGCGCTGACGCTGCCGTCGTGCGTATCAAGGAGACGCGCCGTGCCCTGGCGATGTGCCTGGACGGGCAGGGGCGCTACTGCGCAGCCAATCCGCGCGAGGGCGCAAAGCTTGTCGTCGCGGAAGCGGCGCGCAACGTAGTCTGCGTCGGCGCGCGGCCCATTGCCATCACCAACTGCCTCAACTTCGCTTCGCCCGAGCGGCCCGAAGTGATGTGGTCATTCTCCGAAACGATTGACGGCATGGCCGAAGCTTGCAGTGCATTCGGCACGCCGGTCATCTCCGGCAACGTCTCTTTCTACAACGAGACCGAAGGCCGGGGCATTCTGCCCACGCCCGTCATCGGCATGGTCGGCCTCGTCGAAGACGTGCGCCGCATTATTCAACCCGGCTTCAAGGCGGCGGGCGATATGATCGCTCTCCTGGGCACGACGGGCGACGACCTCTCCATCTCGCGCTACGCCGCAGATGTCTTAGGGCGCTCCAATGAAGAGATGATCGAAGAGGGGCGCGTGCCCGTCCTAGACCTTGAGCGAGAACGTGCCGTGCAGGAAGCCTGCCTGCTGGCCGCAGAGGCCGGTCTGCTCCAATCCGCGCACGACTGCTCGGACGGCGGCTTGGCCGTCAGCCTGGCCGAATGCTGCTTCTCCTCGCTCAACCGCGCGGCGGTCGGCGCGGACGTTGATCTCACGGGCACGCTTTCCACGGCGGCGCGTCTCTTCAGCGAATCGCCCTCGCGCATCATCATCAGCTTCAACGAACCTGCCCTCGGCCAACTGGAAGAGATAGCCGCCCGCACCCGTTGCCCCCTCACCATCCTGGGCCGCACAAGCCCGGCCGGGCTCCGCATCAGCGCCGACGGCGAAGAGGTCGTCAACCTCCCCCTGGGCCAACTCGAAGAGACCTGGCGCACCTCGCTCGCCCGCAAGATGCAGGCGGATGTTTTAGTCGCAGCAGCGGAATGAAAAGTTATCACCTTCTTTGAGCTACTCGTCATGGCTTCAAAAATTCACAAAGCGCGGTTTGTGGTGCATGAGCATCATGCTTCACGGCTCCATTTTGATTTCAGGTTGGAGATGGCCGGGGTGTTGAAGTCGTGGGCCGTGCCGAAGGGGCCGTCGCTTGACCCGGCCGTCAAGCGGTTGGCCGTGGAGGTTGAAGATCATGCCGTCAGCTACATAGGGTTTGAGGGGCGGATTGCGGAGGGGAAATATGGTGCGGGCGAAGTGTTGATCTGGGATAATGGAGGTTATGAGAGTGCTGGCGAGCCCCTCGCGGCGCTCAAGAGGGGTCGGCTCGGGTTTCGCCTCTTCGGTCGAAAGCTTCAAGGGGAATTCAATCTGGTCAGGATGAGTGGGCGCGAAAGGCAATGGCTGCTCATTAAGAGCAGGGACGAGTTTGCCGTGGCGAACTGGACTTTAGAGACAGTCCTGCCGACGGGGAAAAAGAAGTAGTCCGGCCCCAGTGGGCCCAAGTGTCTCAGTTGAGGAAGTGTCCTATCCTCTGTCTTCCGGGTGCAGTCTGTTCGGCTATGCTCTAGCTCCGATCTCGACGATGAAGAGGACGAGCGTATGAAACGTCGTTTGCAATCGGCTCTGAGTTGGATTGTCCTGGCGGGAGTGATGGCGGGCGCGATGGGGCGGGCCGTGCCGCAGGGAGGAGGGCCGCAGGCAAGCTCTTCTTCTTCTTCTCTGACTGCACAGGCTTGGATGCTCGACGAGGCTTTGGCCCAGTTGGAGATATATCCGGACGACGCTTACCTGCAATACGTGGCGCTGCAACTGGCTGTCAGGCAGAACCGTTTCGACGAGGTCGCTGGCCGCATAGACACTTTTATCGCGCGCACGTCGGGCAGGGACGCGCGCACGCAGCGCACAAATCAGGTCGATCTATTCAGCATCTTCACTGGCGCGCTGGCCGTGCAGGAGAGCCTGCAACTCGACACCATGCGCGTCAACACAGGCGCGCGCACAAGGCCGCAGACCACGACGACTGTCACCACTACAATGACGACGACGGCGACCGCCGTCAACGCGAACGCCAGCGTCCGAGCGCCGGCAGCGCAGATGACTCGGCGTCGCACGCGCAGGCGCGCTCGTACTCAGCGCCGGGGGGCGCAGCAACAGCAGACAGCACAGGCTCAGCAGTTCATACCTCACACCTCGGACGACCCCTTCACGCATGCGGCCCAGGAGAAACGCCGCCGTGAGCGCGTCCAGGTCGCTACTCTTTCGGGCCCAACCATCAAGAGCCATCCGTGGCAGCAGATGCTTGCCGGTAGGCGGCCGGAGATTTCGCCGCTGGCCCAGTTCGTCCCCGAAGACTTTTACTTCATAGAGTTCCGCTCGCTCGGCAAGCTGCTGCAAGCGATGGACGCAAGCGACCTGTGGGGCACGCACCTCTTCAACCAGGCTTATCGCGAAGCGCGCACGCAGCAGGTCGGAGAGCGCATCAAGCGACAGCTTGCCCTCAAGACCGAACCTGCCCTGCGCCCCTTCTACGATCTGGTGGTCAAGGAAGTCGCCGTCACGGGCAGCGACCCGTTCGCCCGCGAAGGCAGCGACGTGACGATCATCTTCCAGGTCAAGCAGCCGGAGATTTTCCAGGCGCGGATGGAAGCCTTTCTGGTCGAAGCGGAAAAAGAGCACTCGGACGCAAGGCGCGCGCAAGGGAACTTCATGGGCGTTGACTATGTGCAGTTGGCGACGCCCGACAGAGAGGTGAGCGTCTATGCTGCGACGCCCTCGCCGGAAGTTCACGTGCGCAGTAATTCGCTGGCCGCCCTGCAACGTGTGATAGAAGCGATCAAAGGAAGGCGCGAGGGCGGGCAGGCTGTGCGCAGGCTGGGAGAGGCTGCGGAGTTCGCCTACATACGCACCCTTCTGCCGCGCGGCGCTCAGGAAGAAGATGGGCTCGTCTACCTCTCAGACCCCTTCATCCGCCGCCTGATGGGCCCACAGCTCAAGCTGACCGAGCGGCGGCGCATGCTCTGCTACAACCACCTGCGCATGATCGGGCATGCGGCGATGCTCTATCGCACGGAGCGCGGCCGCTGGCCGGAGACTTTGGAAGAGCTGGCGGAGACGAAAAGCTCGCCCGGTCTTTTCGGACAGGGCGAGCTATCGTGCCCGGACGGCGGCAAGTATTCTCTCTCGGCCGATGGTACGGGCGGCGTCTGTTCGCGCCACGGTCGCGCGGGATTTCTGACTCCGAACATAGAAATCCCCGTCGCGGAAGTGACTGGACTTGAGGCCGACGAGTACAACTCTTTTCTTGAGGAATACAATCGCTACTGGCGAATCTATTTCGACCCCGTGGCGCTTCGCATGCGTATCACGCCCGAGCAGTACCGATTGGAGACCATCGTGCTGCCGCTCATAGATAATTCCCTCTACACCGGCCTCGCTGGTGTTTTAGGCGGACGGCCCGAAGCTCTGGATTCGCTTCCCGTCCCGAAGCGAAATATCTTCAGCATCGCCGCGCGCCTGAACAAGGAGCAGTTCATGCCGGAGATAGAGCGCGCGGAGCGCGATAAGAGCTACGACCGGCTCCTCCGTGACCTGGGCATCAACGATAGCGAGGCGCGCCGTCTCAACCTGTCTGAGTTTTTCTCTAAGGGCCTGGGCAGCCAGGTGAGCCTGCACGTCTACGACGCCACGCCGACCTTCGACCTCAACATGGCGAGCCTGTTAGGCATGCTGGTCGGAAGCACTGCGGGCAGGGCCCGCTCCCTCGGCACGGATGAGCTGTTGATCGGGTTCGCCGTCGCCGCGCTCAACACTCCCGTCTACCTCGCCATCCCTGTGCAGGACGCCCGTGTAGTAGACCGCTTCCTGGAAAAATCGGACACGGGCCTGGCGATCATCGCGCGGCACAAAGATCGAGGCGGCTGGCTCAGCCTGGAGCCGGATTTCTACAAGTTCCCTTTGGGCCAAGATCAGGTTTATCGCGGTTTCGGCCTGCGCGTTGGCCCACTCAAGCTGCGCTTCTTCTGGGCCCGCATCGGAGGCGTCCTCTATATCGCGACCAAGCCTTTCATACTCGAAGACCTGGCGGCGATGGAGTCGGAGCGCACGCGCGCCGCCTCCGCAACAGCAGCAACAGCGGGCGCGCTCGTCAGAGACCTGGGCCCCGTCGGGCACGCCATGCTGCGCGTGCGCCCGCAAAACTGGAACGAGGTCTTGCCGGACTTTCGTCTGAGCTGGGCCGAGAATGATCGTGAAGCCTGCTTGAACAACCTGGGCGTGCTCTCTAGCGTCAGCCGCGCGCTGACGGCTCGCGCACGGGGAAGCGCCGGTGGGCCCACGGGAGAAGAGCTCGATCAATTAGTCCGGCAGGCGGCCGACCGCTTGCAGTCAGAGCATCTCTTCTGCCCCGAAGGCGGGCGCTACGTGGTCAGCGCCGACGGCCGTGCTGTCGCGTGCAGCCTGCACGGCAGCGTCTTAGACCCTCGCCAACCTTCTGCACCGACCGACGAGAGCACTCCCGGCCGGTTGCTGCGCGAGATGGCGGGCGCGACCGCGACGCTCACTTTCATGCAGGACGGCCTGCACGCCGTCGTCGTGATAGATCGCAAGAGTCCTTAAACGAAAATGGGGCGGAGGCGGCCGGACGTGTTTGTGCGCGAGATAGGGCTCGGGCCCGATGAACTGCTGCGGGCGCTGCTCCTCTTAGAGACTGAACGGCGCGTACACGTCCTCGACAGCGGTGGAGCGCGCCCGCCCGACGCGCGCTTCCTGATTGCCGGCTTCGACCCCATTGAGACTATAGAAGCGCGTGGCGACGAGTTGCGCATCACCGGGCGCGAAGCAGGGTCAGAGCAATTGGTGCGTGGCGACGTGCTCTCGCTCCTCGACGAGCGCCTCAGAAGATACTCTCGGCCGCGCACTACGACAGAAGCGACAGAAGCGACGGAAGCCATTGTGCCGGCCTGCGGCGCGTGCATAGCGACTTTCTCCTACGACCTACAGGCCAGCCTCTTTGATCGCCCGCGCAGCGGGCCCGCGCCCTGGCCCACCTCCGAGCCCGACGCCACGCTTGCCTTCTTCGACACGCTCGTCATACATGACTACGCGCGCGGCGCTTCGTACCTCGTCACCCGCGACGGGGCTGAGCATTTAGAACAGAGCTTCCGCGTGCTCACTTCGGGGGCGAGCCGTCGAGCGGATTTCCCGAGCCTCGCGCCCGAAGTGAGCGCGCGGCAGATGGCGTCGAACTTTACGCGCGAAGAGTACATGGCAGCCGTCGAGCGCATTAAAGAGCGGATCGCGGCGGGCGATATTTACCAGGCCAACCTCACACAGCAGCTCTCCGTCCCACTGGACAAAGCGTTGACGCCGGAGATGATCTTTCTACGGCTGCGCGAGGAGCATCCGGCCTCCTTCGCGGCCTTCATACGCAGGCCCGAAGACGTGGTCGTGAGCGCCTCGCCCGAGCGTTTCCTGCGAGTCAGCACCGAGGCCCCGGGGATGCGATACGTGGAAGCCTGGCCCATCAAGGGGACAAGAGAGCGCGGGGCTTCGGCGGCCGAGGACGAGCGACAGCGCCGCGCTCTTCAAGAGAGCGAGAAAGACCGGGCCGAGAACGTGATGATCGTTGACCTGTTGCGCAATGACCTGGGTCGCGTCTGCCTCTACGGCTCCGTCCACGTCGCCGAATTGTGCGCCATTCAGGAGCACCCGACGCTTTTCCATCTCGTCTCGAAAGTGCGCGGCCGTTTGCGCGACGACGTGGAGGCTGGCGACCTCTTGCGCGCGGCCTTTCCATGCGGCTCGATCACGGGCGCTCCGAAACGGCGCGCGATGGAGATTATCGAGGAGGTCGAGCGGGCCCGGCGCGGTCTTTCGATGGGAGCCATAGGTTATTTCTCTTTCGACGGCCGGATGGATTTGAGCGTCGCGATTCGCACGATGGTCTTGGGCCAAGACACAGCGCGCTTCAACGTCGGCGGCGGCATCGTCGCCGATAGCGACCCCTCGCTCGAATACGAAGAATCTCTCCTCAAGGCGCGGGCGCTGCTGCGGGCGCTCAGATAAATCAGGGCCCTTCTATCCCGGACAGCAATTTTCCTGTATCCTGCGCTTGCTTCGGATGGCGAGAGGAAAGATGCACTCTCATGTGATATTCAACAATCGTTTGATTGAGGCGAGCAAGGCGCGGCTGATGCCTGTGGCTTCCGGGCTGCTTTACGGCCACGGCGTCTTCACCACGCTCGCCATCCACGGCTCTAAGCCTTTCCTCTGGCTGCAGCACTGGATGCGGCTCATAGACCACGCCGAGCGTTCAGGCGTCGATTGCCGCAGCTTAGATCAGACGACCGTCGCCGCCCTGCTCGACAAGCTTATCGTTGCCAACGAGGTCGCGGAGGGACGGGCGCGCCTGACGCTCTTCGGCGGAGCAGACCGTGGCGTCTGGAAGATTAAGGGCCTGGGCCAACCGAGGACTGAGCTGCTGATAATGACGGGCGACGCGCGCAAGGTAGAGCGCGACGGCATCTCTCTCACAGTCTCGCCGTATCGCACCAACACGCTCTCACCGATTGCGGGGATTAAGAGCGTCAACTATCTTGAGCACGCGCTCTCCTGGGAAGAGGCGCGGGCCAGAGATTTCGACGAGGCTGTGGTGCTGAACGAGCGCGGCGAGGTGGTCTCGGCGACGATGGCCAATCTCTTCTGGGTGACTGCCGGGACGATTCATACGCCGACGCTGGCGACGGGCGCGCTGGCCGGAATCACGCGCTCGCGCGTCCTGGCCCTCGCCAATGAGCTATCGCTGCCGCACGTCGAGGGCGTCTACGACCTCTCGCACCTGTCGGACGCCGACGAGATATTTTTGACCTCTTCGGGGCTCGGCGTCGCCATCGTGACGACGTTCGATTTTCACCGCTACACTGTGCCGGTCGGCAGCGTCGCCTTGCGCCTGCGCGAAGCCTTTCGCCAGCTCACCTTGCAGACAGAAAATTAACAGGACGACTGGCGACTGAGGAGAGGCTCGCCAGGGACAGATTCGCGGTGAGAGAACCATCTGCGCCTGTGCTATAATCCGTGGTTCGACAAAACCGCACAAGCTACAGGCAACACCGAATTCTCGCGTCAGGAGGAGGACGAGAAGTAATGGCTACCGAACTTAAACGCACAGGGGGAGCATCGCTCAGCCGTATTGGAGAGTTGTTAGGGGCGGATGCAGAGGCGCTCCTGAATTACACGTCGAAGACGATCTCGAAAGATCAGCTTCAACTGCCGGGCCCGGATTTTGTTGATCGCGTCTGGTCGCTCTCGGACAGGCGGCCGGCAGTCCTTCGCTCCCTGCAAACGCTCTTCAATCAGGGGAGACTGGCCGGAACCGGCTATCTCTCGATCCTGCCTGTGGATCAGGGCATAGAGCATTCTGCGGGCTCGTCCTTCGCCCCTAACCCGCAATACTTCGATCCCGAAAACATCGTCCGCTTAGCCATCGAAGGCGGCTGCAACGCCGTCGCCTCGACCTTCGGCGTGCTCGGCATAGTCGCGCGCAAGTACGCGCATAAGATTCCCTTCGTCGTCAAGATCAACCATAACGAGCTGCTGACCTACCCGAACAAGTTCGACCAAGTCCTGTTCGGAACCGTCGATCAAGCGCACGACATGGGCGCTGTGGCCGTGGGCGCAACCATCTACTTCGGCTCGGAAGAGTCCACGCGCCAGATCACAGAAGTCAGCCAGGCTTTCGCCTACGCGCACGAGCTTGGGATGGCGACGATACTGTGGTGCTACCTGCGCAACCCGAAGTTCAAGACCTCGCAGGGCGACATGCACACGGCCGCCGACCTGACGGGCCAGGCCAACCACCTCGGCGTGACCATTCAGGCGGACATCATCAAGCAGAAGCTTCCTGAAAGAAATGGCGGCTACAACGCGCTCAACATGGAGGGCAGCTCCTACGGGAAGACGAGCAAGAAGATTTACGAGGAGCTGACGACGGATAACCCGATTGACCTTGTGCGTTATCAGGTCGCCAACTGCTACATGGGCCGCTGCGGGCTCATCAATTCGGGCGGCGAATCGAAGGGCGCGAGCGATATGGCCGAAGCCGTCCGCACGGCCGTCATCAATAAGCGCGGCGGTGGCATGGGCCTCATCTCCGGCCGCAAGGCTTTCCAGCGTCCGATGAACGAAGGCGTCGAACTCCTGAACGCCATCCAGGACGTGTATCTCTCCGAAGAGATCACCATCGCCTGAGCCGCAGCACCATCGCTGTTATCCATGAGCCAGCCGCCGCTACGCTTTCGACGTAACGGCGGCTGGCTCATGTCTACTCCTTACTATAAATCTCTTCAACCGGCGCGCGGGATTTACGCTCCTGCTCCTTAGCGAGCAGTTTACGCTTTCGCTCCATGCCCCAGCGATAGCCGCCCAGGTGGCCGTCTTCGCGTATGACGCGGTGACAGGGCGTGACGATGGCTAAGGGGTTTGAGGCGCAGGCTCGCGCGACTGCGCGCGTAGCTTGGGGCTGCCCCGTGGCTCGTGCGATCTCGCTGTAAGAGCGCGTGCTGCCGTAGGGAATCCGGCGCAGCTCCTCCCAGACGCGCCGCTGGAAGGCCGTCGCCCTCACGTCGAGCGGCAAGTCCAGGGTCGTCTGCTGTCCGGCCAAGTGCCGCAGCAGGGCTTCAACATAAAGGCCGAGGGCGAGCCGGTCTTCGCTGATCTCGGCCGAGGGGAATTCGGCGCGGAGCGTGGCTACAAGCTGCGCGCCAGTGTCGCCTAGCCGCACGGCGCACAGCCCGCGCTCGGTCGCCGCCACTAGTATGGGCCCAAGCTCGCAAGCGGCGACCGCGTACTTGATCTGCGCACCGGCCCCGCCGCGCGAGTATGAAGCCGGAGTCATCCCCAACTCCGCGTCCGCCTGCTCGTAAAGACGGCTGCTTGAGCCGTAGCCCGCCTCGTACATTGCGCCCGTCACGCTCTCTCCTTCCCTGATTCTGGTCTTGAACTGGCTGACCCTTTGGGCCAAAGCGTACTGGCGCGGGCTGACGCCCAGGAGCTTCTTGAACGTCCGCTGTAAGTAGTAGCGGCTCACGCCGAGCCTTGCGCCAAGCTCTGCCAGAGAGGGCGCGCCCGTAGCGGAAGCTTCGATCAGGCGACAGGCCCGCTCGACCATCTCAGCTTGCGCGTCACGCTTGGGCCCATGCGCGGGGCGGCAGCGGCGGCAGGGACGAAAGCGCGCGGCCTCGGCCTGCTCCGTGGAATCGAAGAAGACGACCTGCGTGCGCCTCGGGCGTCTCGAAGGGCAGGACGGCTTGCAATAGATGCCTGTGGAATGCACGCCGTAGAAGAATACACGGTCGAACGCAGCTTCGCGCGCCGCGACAGCCTGCCAGCGCGTCTCCTCGTCCATCGTCGGCAACTCGTCAATCAATACCTGCTCCTCTGCCATGACGCTCCTAGCACCTCCACGTTAAAGCATTCTAAGGGCGAGCGCGCTCCGAAATCTATCCGACTCTTGCGCTCAAACTTATTAATGGACGGGGCTGTGGAAGTGCTGGCGCATGGGGGCCCGTCTCGGATAAGATGGGCGCTCGTTACTTCTGGACTTGTGGCGACGAAGGCGTTGAGACCCGAACAAGCGCAAACGTCAGATACGGAGCTTCTGCACGCGATTGCGCGCGGCGACGAGCAGGCGCTCGCCTCGCTCTACGACCGTTACAGGCTAATCCTTTTCGGTTTAATCCTACGTATATTACATAGCCGCCCGGAGGCAGAGGATGTCTTACAGGATGTCTTCATACAGGTCTGGAAGCGGGCGGCGGATTTCGACGAATCGCGTGGTCGCCCCTTCACATGGCTTGTTACGCTCTGCCGCAGCCGGACTATTGACCGCCTGCGCGCCCTGGAGTCCAGGCAGCGCACGGCGAACGAGGCCGTGCAGGGGACGGAGGAAAGCGTCTCGGATTCGGAACAGGACGCGATGCGGGCAGAGCAGAGCGCAGTGGTGCGCGAGTGCCTGGGCGAGCTTCCGCGCGAGCAGCGCGAGACGCTCGTCCTGGCTTACTTTGAAGGGCTCACGCAAACGGAGATCGCAAGCCGCCTCGGCGCTCCGCTCGGCACGGTCAAGACGCGGATGCGCTCGGGGATGATAAAGCTCAGGGAGCTGCTCGGCGAGCGCCTCAAAGGTTTTCTCTAAAAAACGGTCGGCGCAGCGTCAAACGAGTAAGAGGCTACGCACATCAGAGTAGCGAGAGGCTGAGAAGGCTCAAGGTGAGGCACGAAGAGTACAAGGAGATGCTCGCGGTATATGCGCTCGGCGCGCTTGACGCTTCCGAAGCGCGCGCGCTCGAAGAGCATCTGGCGACGTGCCGGGAGTGCAGCCAAGAGGCCGCACTCTGGCTCGACACGGCTTCCGCGCTCGCGCTCACGTCCGCGCCCGCAGAGCCCACGCCTGAGTTGCGCACACGTATTCTTGAGAGCGTACGCACCATAGCTCAGCCTTCAAGATCAAGCCGCGCGAGCCGCGACGTTGAAGGCGAGACTGAGGGCGCTCAGAGCTTGGGCGCAAAGGTCGTCGAGATGCGACCTTCGGCACGCAGCCGCCGAAGCTTCGCTTCCCTTTCTTTCGGCGCGATTGCCGCGACGGTCGCGATTCTTTCGCTCACGGCCGCGCTCCTGGTGCTCTTGCGTCGCTTTAACGAGTTGCAGCGACGCTACGAGCGCGAGCACACGGCCGTCGAAGTCCTCGCCAAACAGGTCGCGGAGGAGCGCGAGGCGAGAGAGCTTTTGACAGCGCCACAGTCGCGCATGGCCCAGCTCTCGGGGACGGCTGCGGCCAAAGAGGCGAGCGCGCGGCTTGCTTTCGATCCGCAGACGGGGCGCGCCATGCTCTTCGCCTATAACCTTCCGCCCGCCCCTGCGGGCAAGGCGTATCAGCTCTGGTACATAGAAGACCTCGCGCATCCTGTGCCCGGCGGGGTCTTCAACACGGACGCGCGCGGCGGCGCTGTGATGCACGACCGCGTCCCAGAGGCCGGGCGCAAAGCCTCTGTCTTTGCCGTCACGCTTGAGCCGCAATCGGGCGCGAGCGCGCCCACGGGCGACAAGTACCTGCTCAGCCCCATCTCCTGAAATTCAATCCTTAAAAATTTTTTCCGCCTTCTTAAATCCTAAAACTTCACGCCATCCGTAAATCAGGTCAGAGTGCTCGGAAAACAGGAGAGGGCCCGCAGTGGTTGGCCCAGGTGTGTCTGGCTGAAAAAATTTTTGAGGAGAATGAGAGGAAGAAAATGAGAAAGAGTTTCGTTACGTTGCTGCTCGTCTTTGCAACACTCGCCTTCGCTACAGCAATCGCCCGCGCGCAGGAGAACCCAATGGTCGGCGGCGCGCCGATGCTCCGCACCAGGGATATTATTGATAACGCGGTCAACTCGGCCGACCACACGACGCTGGTGGCCGCCGTGAAGGCCGCCGGGCTGGTCGAGACGCTCAAAGGCAAAGGGCCCTTCACGGTCTTTGCTCCGACCAACGCGGCCTTCGATAAGCTTCCGGCGGGAACCGTCGAGATGCTGCTCAAGCCTGAGAACAAAGCCATGCTGACCAGGGTGCTGACCTATCACGTCGTCGCGGGCAAGTACGACGGTCGGAGGCTGATGGGCCTTATCAAGAAGGGCGGCGGCAGCGCCGCGCTCAGAACCGTGAGCGGCGGCACGCTCACGGCCATGATGAGCGGTGACCAGATAGTCTTGCGCGACGAGAAGGGGAACACATCGAACGTCTCGGTCAGCAATGTCTATCAATCGAACGGCGTCATCCATGTCGTAGACACTGTGCTGATGCCTCGCTAAGAGTTCTCGGCCCCGGCCGCCCCGAAGTCTCGGGTCGCAACGGCGCTCGGCCTTCGATCCGGGGCTTCGGGAATATCCGGGAAAGGGCTTGCTTTGTCCGCCCGAATTGTTGCGTAATGAGGGGCCGTGTGAAGGCTTTTGACCGGGGAGGAGATCGAGCGCGAGGGGGGAAAATGATTTGACCAATCATTGAAAAGGAGAAGACTGAAGATGCGAAAGCCAAGCTTATGGACGAAGCTGTTTCTTCTGCCCTTACTTGTAGTGGTGATGGGTTGGGCCGCAAAGCCTGTTATGGCCCAGGACACAGGGACGACAAAAGAGAAGTCTCTTTACGAAAGGCTCGGCGGCTATAACGCGCTCGCCGCCGTGACGGACGAGTTCCTGCGGCGGCTGGCCGAGGACAAACAGCTCTCGCGCTTTCTGGTCGGCCTCAGCGACGATTCCAAGAAGCGGCTGCGCCAGCACGTGCTTAACCTGCTGTGCCAATCGACGGGCGGCCCCTGCGTCTATACGGGGCGCGACATGAAGACCGCTCATACGGGGCTGAAGATCACGGAAAGCGATTGGGACATTTCGGCCAAGGCGCTCGTCGCCACTCTGGACAAGTTCAAAGTGCCGAAGAAAGAGCAGGACGAGGTGCTGGCCTTAGTCAGCTCGCTCAAGAAAGACATCGTCGGCTTGTAGCGGCCGTCGGATTCAGGGATAGACAGGATGGACAGGATGAAAGCAATGCAACGTTCTGCTTTCATCCTGTCCATCCCTGTTAATCTTTTCTCCTTGCATTTGCTAAACTGTCGGCGCTCCGTCAAGGCTTAAAATTTCAGAAAGTGTCTGAGGGAACGAGAAGAGGGTGACTGACAAGAAGAGCAAAGAGCAGCCTGTCGTGTCGAATGAGATTTCGGACGAGACCGGACAGTATGACGCGCGCTTTATCCTGTGGCGTCAATTCTGCCGCGAGAATGATGTGCCGGTCGAAACGCTGCCCGGCGAGCTTAAAGGCGAGATCAAGCAGAAGTGGGAGACGCTGAAAGAAGAGCGATTGCGCAAGAGACCCGCCGGGTAATTTCAAGCTCCATCTAAAAACGAGCGCCGCGCCCGAGCGAGTAAAGCCCCGTCAGGAAAGGATTGGTCTGCCGCTCGCGCCCGATGGTGGTCAGCTCGCCGTGACCCGAATAGACCACCACGTCGTCGCCGAGCGGCACGATTCTATTCATGATTGAATCCATCAACTGCTCCGTAGACCCGCCCGGCAAATCCGTCCTCCCGATAGAGCCCGCAAACAAACAATCGCCGACAAAAACCTTTCGCTCCTCTTCGCTGAAGAGCACGACATGGCCGGGCGTATGTCCCGGACAATGTATGACGCGAAACCGAAGCTCTCCCACGCCGTAGATTTCCCCGTCCGTCCAGTAGCGGTCGATTGCGGGCGGCTCCTCGTAATCGAAACCGAGATGGGCCCACGCCGCTCGCGGCACGCCTATCCAGGAGGGCTGCTCAGGCAAGGCCCTGTAGAGGGGCTCGTCCTCGACGTGCAGTATGATCTCGGCGCGGGGGAGCAGCTTTTTGAGGGCCGCGACGCCTCCGACATGATCCATGTGCGCGTGCGTCAGCGCGATGGCCTGCAACTCAAGGCCGCGCCGTCCTATCACTTCGACAATCGCTTCGGCCTCGTCGCCCGGATCAATGCAGATGGCCCGGCCGGTTCGCTCGCACCCGACGACGCGCGTGTGTTGTTGAAAGGCTGTAACGGTCAGTTCTTCGATAATCATAATTCAAAGCCGGGACGAAAAGCCCGCTGCCGGAGGCTGATTGCCGAGCGGCATAAGTAGTATAATTGCTCAAACGTTTTTGCGCTATTGACAGAGGTTTTCCGAAGATGCCAATGAGTAGTAGATCGGCCTCGCTGGCCGAAGTCCTGGATGAATTAACAGCCGAAGGCGCGCCCGAGTTGACCGAACATTTACGGGGCGGCGACTTGCGCTGCTACGCCTGCGGCCACCGTTGTTTGATTAAGGAGGGCAAGCGCGGTATCTGCAAGGTGCGCTACAACGAGGGCGGCCGCCTGATGGTTCCCACCAACTACGTCGCGGCCCTCGCCTGCGACCCGACCGAAAAGAAGCCCTTCTTTCACGCCCTGCCCGGCTCCGACACGCTCACCTTCGGGATGCTCGGCTGCGACCTTCACTGCGCTTACTGCTTTACAGGAGACACGGTCGTCGTCACAGAGCGCGGGCCCGCAAGCTTCGAGGAGCTGTTCGCTTCGGCTCAGCGAATTGATAAGCATCCGGATGCCGAGATAGCTTACGACGATAAGCTCCGGGCGGTGGCTGCCAGCGGAAAGCTGCGAAAGGTGCGCGGGATTTTCAAGCACTCATATCGCGGGCGGCTCGCCGTCCTGCGTCCTTACTATCTGCCGGAGCTGCGCTGTACGGCCGACCATCGCCTCTATGCAACGACTGATGCGGCAACGCCTCCGGCTCCCATACAAGCGCAAGAGTTGACACGCGAGCATTACCTGGCCATACCGCGTCATTACGCTTTTTCGTCTCCCCAGGTAGTGAACGTATCGAGTGAGTTGAGCGGGCACACGCCTGCTTATCGCGTAGCGTGGAAGCTGACGGCCGATGCCCGTCAAGAGATAGCCGAGGCGACGCTGCGCGGCCAAACCTCACGCCAGATCGGCACAAGGTTGGATAAGACGGCCTCCTACGTTCGGCATGTTCGCAGCAAGATAGCGCGCGGTTTAGCGCAAGAGGTCAGGTCGCGCGCCGCCATAGTTGAAGATCAGAGGATTCGTTTTCCTAACGAGCATCGTCCGGGAATACCTGTTTCGATTCCTCTCGACGCGGAGATGGCGCGCCTGCTCGGGCTTTATTGCGCCGGAGGCTCCGTTTGCAGTGATAAAACTCGCCCGAAAAGCCACGTCCTCAACTTCAGCTTTTCACAGGCAGAGACGGAGCTGGCCGGTGAAACTGTGCGATTGATTGAGCGATGCCTGGGTGTTAAAGCAGCACTCGTGCAACGTGCGACGACGCTGGCCGTTAGCGTCAATAAATCTTCCGCAGCCCTTTTATTCAGGTCGCTGGCGGGCAAGCACTCTACAGAAAAGCGTGTGCCCGAAATGCTCTTCGACGCACATCGCCCGATTGTGCAGGCATTCCTGGATGCGTATGTCGAAGGCGACGGGCATCGCTACGCCGGTGGAAAGACGAGCGTCACCACCGTCTCAAGGCGCATGGCCTATGGCGTTGTGTGGCTGGCACTGAAGTTGGGATATCTGCCGTCGATCTACAGGGTCGCGATACCGGAGCAGGGGGTCATTCAGAACCGCGCGGTCAAGCCTTCTCCTCATCAATATACTGTCCTGTGGTACGAGAATGCCGAGATGACGCGAAAGGTGGTTGAGACGAAAGACTTTTATCTGGTTCCGCTACGCGATCTCTCTTTCATTGATTATGAAGGGGACGTATACAACATGGAGGTGGAGGAAGAGCATAACTACCTCGCAGGCTTCTTTCTCGTCTCGAACTGCCAGAACTTTTTAACGTCGCAGACTTTGCGTGATGATGCGGCGGGGGTTGCGCCGAAGGTGGTGACGGCGGAGCGGCTGGTGGCGCTCGCCCGAAGCTACGGGGCGCGGATGGTCGGGACGAGTTATAACGAGCCTTTGATTACGGCCGAGTGGGCCGTGGAGGTCTTTAAGCTGGCGCGGCCCGCAGGCTTTAAGACGGCCTTCATCTCGAACGGGAATGCGACGCCGCAGGTGCTCGATTACATCAGGCCGTGGACGGATTGCTATAAGATCGACTTGAAGTCTATGAGTGACCGCAACTACAGGCAGTTGGGCGGCGTGGTCGATAACATCCTGGAAACGGTCAAGATGGTTCACGAGCGCGGGTTCTGGGAAGAGATCGTGACGCTGGTTGTGCCCGGCTTCAACGACTCCGACGAGGAGCTACGGCGCGCGGCCGACTTCATAGCCAGCGTCTCGCCCGACATCCCCTGGCACGTGACGGCCTTTCACCAGGACTACAAGATGACGGAGAACGCCAACACGACGGCCGAGCAGCTCATACGCGCCTGCGAGATCGGACGCGAGGCGGGCCTGCGCTTCGTCTACGCGGGGAACTTGCCGGGCCGGGTCGGTCGCTGGGAGAACACTTACTGCCCCTCCTGCGATTACCTGTTGGTCGAGCGTTACGGCTACCAAATACGCCGGATGAAAGTCACGCCCGCGGGCCAGTGCCCGCAGTGCGCGACCGCCATCCCCGGCGTCTGGGCCCGATGATTCTAAAAGAAGAAACGAAACAGGGATGGACAGGATGGAAGAACTATTGCTTCTCTTTTATCCTGTCCATCCTGTTAATTTCTCTTCCGGCTCTCTTCCTCTGCGTCCGAACAAAAAGCTTGTCATGCCTCGCAGGAGAATGACATAGTGTATGCGGGAGACTAAACCTCGGCTGAAAGAGCTACGATGTCACTCTACAAGAATGATCGCCGCACGACTCGCAGACACAGGACTCTGCTTGCGATCAGGGTTCTGGTGCTCGTAACCAAGCGGACGGCAGAGGATGGTGAGCGGGTGCTGACCTGCATCGGCTACACGCACGACATCAGCGAGACGGGCCTGGCCGTCATCATCTCCGCCCGCAGCATAGACGAGGCTTTTCTGGACAGGCGAGACTGCACGATGCAGGTCGGATTGACGCTTCCCACCGGCTCCGTCGACGTGACGGCGATTCCTGTCCGTTACCAGCACGTCACGGAAGGCAGGACGGAGTGGGGCGAAGAGGTTCCCACGGAACAGGGTTTTCTGGTCGGGATGCTCATCACGGAGATGAACGACGATGCCCGCGCGCGCTACGTCGAATATATACGCGAGACGCTGCAAGGCTGAAAAACCGTAGGGAAGGCCATTGACTCGGAAGCCCATCTTGCCTTATTGTCGCGCCGGAAAATTTACAAGGGCTCGGTGACGCCGGGAGACTCTTCCGCTAAAGACCTTAGCCTGAGACCTTATTCTTCCCCGTCCAGCCTTTGAATCACACCCCTGCTGCGATTGCCCTGATCGCAGTACCTTCCACGGAAGGAGGAGCCAAAACCTACTATGTCAGACCTTAAGCAAGACCGTATTATCTCTAAACTGCCGGGAGTATTACTGCTGGCCCTCGCCCTCGTGTGGGCCTCGACGAGCGTCGCAGAGCGCGCCAGCGCGCAGAACCGCTCCGTGCGGACAACCGACGCTCATGCCGCTGCGGCCGGCCAGTCGAAAGCCGAGGACGAGCCGCCCTTTAGCGAATACAAGGGCGTGCGGATCGGGATGACGGCAGACGAGGCGCGCGCCAAGCTCGGAGCGCCGCAGGACAAGAGCGACGACCAGGACTTCTTCGTCTTTGGCGAGAAGGAGTCGGCGCAGGTCTTCTACGACAAGGCGCACAAGACCTATGCCATCTCGATCAACTATCTAGGCCTGGGAGGCAACACGCCGCAGCCTAAGGGCGTCCTCGGTTCAGAGATCGAAGCCAAGCCGGACGGCTCGATGTACAAGATGGTGCGTTACCCGAAGGCCAAGTTCTGGGTCTCGTACAGCCGGACTGCCGGCGCTGACCCGCTCGTCACCATCACGATGCAGCGAATTGATTAGCGGCCCGTCCGTCCTTTATCGCAAGAGAAACCAGACCCGTAGACGAGGCGGCCCCAAGCTAGGTGGGCCGCACACGTTACGGGTCTGTTCGTCCGCTAAAAGTTCGAGGAGTGGCGCTCGCTGCCTTCCGCCGTGCCGTAGAGCGGAGCATACTCCTCATTATTTTCGGCGGCCTTGAGGGCCAGTTTAAGCTCGGCCATGTCGTGCGAGACCTGGTCAAATTCCTCCTGGTCGAAAGGCTCGTACTCGCCCGCAATCCCAAGCACGCGGTCAAGCCTCTCGCCGGACTGATCGAGCGCCTCGACGGAGAGGTCGTCGCGCTCGACGGCCTCGACCACGGCATCACGGGCGGCGACGAAATTGGCCTCCTGCTCGCAGATCAAGATCATGTCCGAGCCGGCCTGGATGGCGCGCAAAGAGGCTTCGGCCACCGAGAGCGTCTGCACCACTGCCCCCATCTCCATGTCGTCCGTAATCACTAAGCCCTCGTACTTGAGGGCCTGGCGCAGCAGCCGCATCACGACGTTGCCGCTGATGGTGGCCGGAAGCTGGTGCAGGCTCTCGGGCGACGGCAATTCCTGCGTGCGGCGAAACCAGGCTTGAAGAAATTCGGAGACCTCGGGAAAGGCTGCGTGGCTGACCATCACGGAATGCAGGCGCTCGCCCGGAGTGTGAAACATCAAGTCCATGAAGGGAACCAGGTCGCGCTCGAAAATCTCTTCCCAGGAATGGCTGACTACTGGAAGACGGCGGTGTGAATCAACGCTCGACCCACCGAGGCCGGGAAAATGTTTACCGCAGCCGATGATGCGACCCGCCGCCACTCCTTCGACCAGGCGCTCGCCCTGAAGGCCGTCGAGGTATGCGCCCGCGAGCCTTGAGACATCCGACGGATGACGGCCGAAGGTGCGGCCGCGCAGGCCGTTCTCAAGGTTGTCGCCCGACAGATCCAGGACGGGCGCGAAGTTCATATTAAATCCGAGCAGGCGCAGCAGGCGCGCCGTCAACTCGCCGAACTTGCGCGCAAGCTCAGCCTGACCGGCATCACGCACGGCCCTGGCCGACGGGCTCGGCTCGCAGATCGTGCGGAAGCGGTCAACGAGTCCGCCCTCCTGGTCAACGGCGATCAGGACGGGATGGTCTACGGCGTCGCGTATCTGGACGTTGAGGTGGGCCACCTGCTCTGCCGATTCGACGTTGCGGCCAAAGAGGACTACGCCGCCCGGCTGCACTTCGCCGAGCAGCTTGCGCATGCGCCTGTCGAGGCGCGTGCCCGGCAGGCCGATGAACAAAAGCCGCCCGGCCTTCTTCCTGATTGAAAGCGATTGGTGCACCCGTTGAGATTAGCGGGTCGGAGTCCCTTTGGCAAGAATGGCAGGATCAGTATTTTCCCCTTTCAAGCTTCCCTGCGCTCGGTCAGGCTGAACCAGTTGCCAGAGTTATCTTTGAAGAGGGCTTCGATGCCGTAGGGCCTCGGGGACGGAGGCTGCATGAACTCGACGCCCTTGCTCTTAAGCTCTTCGTAGGTGGCCTGGCAGTCGTCCGTGTCGAAGACGCCCCCGCCGAGCGCGCCCTTCTCGATGAGGGCCCTGATCTGCGCCGCCGTCTCTTCATCGTAGAGGAAACCGGGCGCGGGCTCCATCAACGCGATCTCGAAATCGGGCTGGCTCTGTGGGCCCACCGTCAGCCAGCGAAACCCGCTCATCGTCGCATCCGTGCGGACGACGAACCCCAGCTTGTCCCGGTAAAATTCGAGCGCCTTCTCCTGGTCTGTGACGTAGACCGTGGCGTGCGACATCTTGGTAATCATGGCTCTCCTTCTCCTTCCTTCGACGTGAGGATAATCAAAGAGTGCCCAGGTTGGCTTCTCGAAAATTGCTAATGTGAAAGTTTCCTTCATTCATGCCTGATGAAATCCGGCTTTTTCGCCTGCGATCTCCACCGTCACCGTCGGTTTGAGATAATGGGAAAAGGGAGCAATAGGACAAGAAACCGATGTTTTGGGCTCAAGCGGCATAGGATAAGACAGTTTCCAAACTTGCAAAAGTTTTTGCATGGCGGAAAATAGCTGCGCCGATTGCAACAATTCTTGCTATTATACGCGGGCACACTAACCCTGTGCCGCCAGCTACGACAGCCAAGCTCCCAAACTGTTAGAAGTCTTACAGCAGTATCAGCACCAGATTTAGCAGCGGAACTCCGAACGGTATATCGTCCGCAGTTGTGACATCGTTTGGAATGTCACCTGTGGCTGATACGCCGAAAGGGAAATCTCCTGCGGCAACGGGTTGCCCTATTTCTCCTGCGGCAATGGGTTGTCCCATTTCTCCGGCATAGACCGAAGCAGTAAGAGCCAGAGTCAGCAGTGCCGCCTGAATCAGTTTTCGCATTGGCTTGTCCTCTGAAAAAGATTTTGCAAATCCGTGAAAGGCAGACCTCACATGAATTTAACAGAACTTATACAAGACCTTCTCGCAAGATGCACGAAAGCAGATGAACTGATCTATGCCGGGCAGTACGAAGAGGCAAGAGAGGTTCTAGGCGAGTTATGGCGCGGCGTAGCTGTTCGTCCTAACGTGAGCGGCTATCCGCCTAAGATTACCGCAGAAGTGTTGTTACGGTGTGGGTCTTTGTCCGCCTTTCTTGGAGACGCGCAGGCTAAAGATACACAGGAAAGAGCCAAAGATCTGCTCACCGAGGCGCTTCGCATCTTTCAAGCATACGATCTGAAAACTAAAGTCTCCGAAGCGCAATATGAGCTTGGTGTCTGTTACTGGCGCACGGGTGCTTATGAAGAAGCGCGCATCGTCCTTAATCAAGCTCGTACCGGAGCAACGCCAGAACAGTACGGTAAAATTGTCGTTGTCCGAGCCTTGGTAGAAATCTTTAGCGGAAGGTACGAAGAAGCACAGGACATTTTAATAGAAGCTAGACCGTCGTTTGAAAACGCATCTCATGCCCTGAAGGGCAGATGGCATGGGCACATGGGGCTGGTGCTGAGAAGGCTTTCTCAAGGTCGGATTGAGTTTTTAGATAAAGCCATCATCGAATACACAGCCGCTATTTATCATTATGAGCAAGCTGGGCATATCCGATACTGTGGAAACAACCTAAACAACCTCGCTTTTCTACTCTATAAGCTCGGACGTTACCCGGAAGCCCATGAGCATCTAGATAAAGCATATAGTATTTTCACTCGTCTTAAAGACCCCGGCAATGTGGCTCAAGTGGAAGAGACTAGAGCACGGGTGCTACTGGCGGAGGAACGCTATGAAGAAGCTGGGCGCGTCATTATCGAAGTCGTAGATACTTTCGAGAAAAGCGGAGAACAGGGACTTTTAGCTGATGCGCTCAGAATCAAAGCCACTATTGAAGCGCGTCAGATGAACTATGAGGACTCACTGCATACGTTTCGGCGTGCCATTAACACGGCAGAACAGGCGGGCGCATTCTCCAGTGCAGGAAGTGCTGCCGTGGCAATGATAGAAGAACTTGGAGAACTTCTGTCAGAAAGAAGGCTCTACCACTTATATCAGCGTGCCGATAGGTTGCTCTCAGTCACACAAGATGCAGAAGAGATAGCACGCTTGCGTACCTGTGCTCGCATTGTCATTCATAAGCTGTATGGGCCTGACCTAGATGAGTTGTTCACGTTACCGGAAGCTGTCTTGAAGTATGAAGCCCGCTTTATTGAGCAAGCATTAAAAGAGGAGCGAGGAAGCGTCACGCGGGCGGCACGCAGGCTTGGCCTCTCACATCAAACGCTTGGCGCAATCCTCAAGACCCGCCATCAAAACCTACAAAGTAAGAAACCTCGGAAGAGATACAAAAGCATCATCCCGAAAGACAAGCGTTAGTTTTTGATCAAGAGCCACTTTTTAGGCGAAGCCGAGCCAAGATATGCTTAGACATTTGGCGAACGATATTCGTGAAAGAGTAAGAAATCCTCTTATGAAAATACGCTATAGTACTGACTTTCAAATCTATGAATTCTTAAATTGCAAGAAAATTTGCAAGAGCCAGAAAATTTAGTATTGACAACGATTAGTAGTCGTTGTATAAGCAACCTCAGCATCCTCGCTAATTGAACTCTTAGGTCTCACTAGCATGATTGACTCAAGTTCCCTGCATCCTGATCTTGCCCTTGTTAGTGAGCTATCCTTCGTTCGATCTAAATTACGGGGAACATTTAACCGGAATCCGGTTTAACTCTTGTGTTCAAGAAGGAGCATCCGAGCCGACTCCTTCATACCGACAATACTAACAGCTTATTACAGCCGATACGCTGCTAGTCTACTTTTATCTTCAACCTTTACTCCGGCAGTTGAGCGCCTCTCGGGAACCCTCAACTACTCGGGCCTTATCTAATCCTTTCTTACCAAGGAGACTCAAAGATGAAGAATCTGGCCGCGATTACCCTAGCAGTCGGAATACTGCTTAGTATTCTCCCACCAGTTAACGTTCTCGCTGATTCCTGTTCATGCACGGCCACCGATGGAAGTTGCACAGCCAGTGTCAGTTGCCCAGGAGGCTGTACGGCCTTCTGTGGCTCGAACGGCGCGTGCTGGGCTAGTTGCAAAAGCAGTGGTGGAGGCCCTAGCCCGGATGAGCCACTGGATTATAGTTCTATTACGCTACGACTGAGTAACAGTAATAGCAAGCAACTGGCATCGACAGTTGCTCAGGCAATCGGCAGGGACGTTGTGTTTCTCCCTACAGACACAAAAGCCACTTACAACATCGAGTTCAGTAATGCCGGGGTATGGGATGTTCTAGAAGCCATCTCGAAAAACGGAAAGGTGCGGGTTTCAGGTAATGACTTCGAGACCTTGAAAATCTTGCATAAAGCATTAGTATCTGGAGAAAGAATAAATGTCTGCTTTCGCAAGACCACTTTGAAGACGATTCTAGATGAACTAGCCTTTCTCACTGGCTTTGCAATAAAAGATTATCCAGGAGAGGCGCAGCCTCTTTTAAACCTGACTCTCAAAAACGCAACGTTTAAAGACATCATTACTGCAATCTCAACCCAGAGTGGCGTGCCTATCACGGTCGAAGGCTCCTATATTACAGCTCAGTAAATACTGCTCCTTGTGTGTCTAGCCAGATTCTTCCATGGCTGACAATTCCCTTTAGAATAGTCAGTCTCACAAAGCCAATTACAACCAGATATGATGCTCTGGCGTCATACTTGTGAAGTTGAAAGCTAAACTTGGCACCCTTTAACATTTAGCTTATTAGCCTATTGGGGTGTTGGCATCGGATAGTTCCCCGATAGTTAATGTTGCTTCATTTCACACTCTCAGGCAGGTGGTAATCTGCTGAATAAGCTTTGCCTGAGACATCAGTAAAGAAGACCGTGAAGTTTACACTGAGTTGCCGGATGGAGTCTGGCTTTACGTGTGGCACAACAAATCTTAACCAGCCGCTTTCTCTCTGGCCGACTGGAATAGGGGAATTAGTTTTTTTGATAAGTGACTCTTCGGGACGAACGATGATCTTTTCTGTCTTATCCATAAGGGAGTATTCTTTGTCTATCGTCTGAGCCTCACCGCTGTCTTGGAAATTGACTGTTTCAATACGAAGTTTATACTTTTCGGCAATACTTGGGCGGTCGCCTATATTTCGGACCGAAAGAAGTAAGAATATTTGCGCCCCTTTAACGTCCGCCCCTTCATCAATTATAACTTTCTCAATTTGGCCGTTGAGACTAAAATCTTTTTGCTTCTTAGCGTCGGCTAATTCTTTTTGTGTTTGGGTGAGTGTGGCGCGTTCGTTACGCCAGGCTAAGAATGTAGCAAGAAGAACAAAAAAGAAGGCGATTAAGGCCCAGTACCACTTTGACGGAATATTTTTCTTTCGGTGTCTCTCCCAGAGAGCGAGCGACACGGAGATGATGCCGCCGCTCATAAGAGCAACCCAGTTACTCAATACCGCTAAAATGAAGGCCCATAAGTCGATGAAGAATTGAGTCATATGGCTGGTTCTATCCTCTGACTGTATTCTGAGTCAAGTAGATAAGCGCCGTTATGGGAAGACTGGCTGAAGGCAGATACGCGGTCGCGTGTCCGTTTGTGCAACATTCTTGCAATTGACGGCCGTCGCCGCTGAGGCTCCCAGCGTCTCAGGTAAGGATGAGAACGAGATCAAAGACCCTCTACCTGCGACACAAAGAGACTCAGGGTGACGAGAAAACCAAATTGCTAAAGTTGGCGGGCCGCGCCGTCTCGGATGCCGTGCATGAAGAGGAAGCAGAAGGGGACATGAGGTTGGGCCGTCACCTTATGCATGGAGACTCTGGCGCGGTAAGCGATGGGAGCGTGGCCGACGTACTTATGAAAGAGGCTGCTGAAGGAGCCGAGGCTCTGAAAGCCTACCTCGAAGCAGACATCCGTGACGGAGAGGCGGCTGGAGGTCAGAAGCTCTTTGGCCCTCTCAATGCGCCTGCGCGTCAGGTATTGATGGGGCGTCTGGTTGAAAGCCTGGCGGAAGAGCCGTATGAAATGGTAGCGCGAGAAGCAGGCCCGGCGTGAAATCTGATCGAGGTCGAGCGGCAGGTCGTAGTAAGCGTCCATGAACGCGCGGGCGCGACACAGCCTGCGGTAAACGTCCGGCGCGAGATTTCCACGAGTACCGGCGGCAGAACTCTCAGACATTGACATCAGCTTCTCCCGGTCAAACATTCGGACACCTGCTCCGACCGAAGCATAGTAACACCTGCTTGATAATGGTGGCTAAGGGCCTTACTATTCATTGCAAGCTTCAAAAGGCTACGTTGAAACTACTCTATGAGCGTCGCACAGGACAAAGCGGAGCAGCGCGCCTCTCTCCTCTCAGGAAAGATCAGGGAGCGGGCTTACGCCGAAGGCTTCCACAAGGTAGGCTTCGTGCGCGCCGAGGCGCTTGTGCCCGAAGGCGAGCGTTTGCGAGAGTGGCTCGGGCGCGGCTTTCATGCAGAGATGCGGTGGATGGAGCGTGACCCGGCGCAGCGCGCAGACCCGCGACTCCTGTTCCCGGCGGCGCGCTCGGTCGTCGTCGTCGCGCTCAACTATTACACGCCGCACGAACACAGGCCGGGGGCCGCGACGGGCAAGATTTCGCGTTATGCGTGGGGCGATGATTATCATGAAGTGGTCGCCGAAAAGCTCCGCTCGCTTCTGGCCTGGATGAAAGAGCAATGGCCCGAGGCGGAAGGTAAGACCTGCGTGGACATTCAGCCCGTGATGGACAAGGCTTGGGGCGTGAGGGCTGGCTTGGGTTGGATAGGCAAGCACTCGAACCTGATTACGCGCGAGTACGGCTCGTGGGTTTTCCTGGGCGAGCTGCTGACGAACCTTGAGCTTGAGTACGACACGGAGCGGGTCGAAGATCATTGCGGGACTTGCACGCTCTGCCTCGAAGCCTGCCCGACGAACGCGATCACCGAGCCCTACGTCGTGGACTCGAACAAGTGCATCTCTTACGCGACGATTGAGCTGCGCGCCGACTCGATTCCTGCGGAGGTGGCGGGCCGGATGGACGGCTGGCTCTACGGCTGCGACGTGTGCCAGGACGTGTGTCCGTGGAATCGCTTCGAGCAGCCGACTAGGGAGCCGCGCTTCGAGCCGAGGGCGGGAACCACTACCTTTGAGCTTTCCGAGATTCTCGCGCTCACGCCCGACGAGTACAGCGAGCGTTTTCGTCGCAGCCCCGTAAAGCGGGCCAAGCTCACCGGGCTTCAACGCAACGCGCGCACACTGCTTGAACAAACAGAGGATCACAGATGAGACTCATCCAATATCTCTTGACCGCATCCCTGCTCCTGGCGTTAGCTTCCGTCATGACCCAAGCACAGAACACGGCACAGACCACAGGCTCCCCGGCCGCGCTGCGCCAGGTGGCCGATGAGTATTACCGCTGGCGAAACGAGAACTATCCCGTCAGCAGCAGCTACGAGGGGCTCCATACCTGGGACAATCGCCTCACGGATTACTCGGAAGAGGCCGTCAGCCGTCGGCGCGAGCACGTCCGAGAGCTGTTGGCCCAGGTGCAGGCGATGCAGACTGCCGGGTGGGCCAAGGACGACCGCATAGACTGGATACTGTTTCGCGCACAGCTTGAGCGCGTGGCCTTCTTCGACCGCGTGATGAACTTCGTCGAGACAGACCCGCAGACCTACGTGGACGAATGCAGCAACTCTATCTTCTCGCTGCTCAAGAAGGAGTACGACACGCCGCGCGCCCGTGCCCTTGCGGCGACGGCCCGCCTGAAGCTGATGCCCGCGCTCCTTGAGCAGGGCAAGCGCAATCTGAAACGGCCCGTGCGTCTCTATGCTCAACTGGCGATAGATTCCGCTCGCTCCGTTGACAGTCTCTTCAAGGAGAGCCTGATGACGATAGCGCGCGATCTTTCGGCCGCAGAGATGAGTGAGTTGGTGAAGGCGCGCGATGCTGCGATTGCGGCCATACACGCTTATGCGGATTGGCTGGAAGGGCGTTTGCCGGGGATGGTGGCCTTTCGGCCGATGGGCGAGGAGAACTACAATTATCTCTTGAAGCACGTCTACCTGCTGCCGCTCGACGCGCGCCAGGTAGCCATGCTCGGAGAGGCCGAGCTGGCGCGTTATCGCGCGCTCGAATCACTGCTGCCAGACCCGTCGCTCGCCAACCCAGACCCGGCGCGAAGCAAGAGCATCCCCGCAGATCAGGAGGCTTTCCTCAAAGCCTACGAGCGGCGGCAGGAGGAGATGATTAATTTCCTCAGGACGAAGAACCTCGTCACGCTTCCGGCCTATTTGGGCCAATTCTATATTCGCCAGCTTCCGGAAGCCTTCAAGCCGACCAGCCCCGGCGGCTTTATGAATCCTCCGGGCCTCTATGACAAGGACGCGAGCGGCTTCTACTTCATCCCGACCTACAACCCGAAGTCGAGTAACTTTTATATTCGCGCAGCCATCGAAGACCCGCGCCCGATCCTCGGGCATGAAGGGATACCGGGCCACTTCCTGCAAATCTCCATCGCCAACCAGCTCAAGGACGAGATCAGGCGGCAGCAGAACGACGGAGTCTTTCAGGAGGGCTGGGCCCTCTACACCGAAGAGATGCTGATGCGTACAGGGCTCTATCCAGACAACTCTGCCGCGCAGGGACAGGTCTTGCGACTGTCACGTTATCGCGCGGCGCGCATCGGCGTGGATGTCAACCTGCACACGGGGCGTTGGACTTTTGAGCAGGCTGTCAACTATTTCATGGAGGCGGGCGGGCTAGACCGCGAGGCGGCCGAAGGCGAGGCGGCGGGAGCGGCCACTTCGCCCTCGCAGAAGATTCACTACATGACTGGCAAGTGGCAGATCATGCGCCTGCTCGGTCGCTATCGTGACCGGCAGGGCGCACGGTTTCGCCTCGGACAATTTCATGACGAGCTGATACAACAGGGCAGCCTGCCGCTCTCCGTCGTCGAATGGATTCTGCTCGACGACCCTTCGACGCTGGAAGGCGTCCTTCGCTGACCGGGCAGGCTTGGAGCGGGCCTCTCAACGAGCGTATGATTATGCTTTGAATGCGCGCGGCTTAAATCAGGCGGGCGCGGCCCTGTGTGTGAAGTTTTAGAGATGTCCGGTTTACTCAAAGATTCCTATGGCCGTCAGATACGCGACCTGCGCGTGTCTGTGACCGACCGCTGCAACTTTCGCTGCTTTTACTGCCTGCCGCACGGCGAGCCGCCCATCGCGCCCAAAGAGCAGATGCTCTCCTTTGAAGAGATCGAATATGCCGCCGATATTTTCGTCGCGCTCGGGATAGAGAAGATTCGCCTGACGGGCGGCGAGCCGATGATGCGACGCGATATTGAGACGCTCATCCGAAAGCTCTCGGCCCTCAAGCCGCGCTTGCAGGACTTGGCGCTCACCACGAACGGCTACTTCCTGCCCGGCCGCGCCCTCTCTCTGAAAGAGGCCGGGCTTGATCGCGTGACCATCAGCCTCGACAGCCTGCGGCGCGACATGTTCCGGCGCATGACCGGCGTGGACGTGCTTGAGCGGGTGCTCGAAGGCGTCGCAGAGGCCAGGCGCGCTGGCCTTACGCCCATCAAGATCAACGCCGTCATCGTGCGCGGCCATAACGAAGAGGAGGTCGCCGATTTCGCAGCCTTCGCCCGCGAGCATGACTTGAGTATGCGCTTCATAGAGTTCATGCCGCTCGATTCCGGTCACGACTGGTCGCGCGCGGATGTGGTCTCGGGCCGGGAGATTTACCGGCGCATCAACGAGCGTTTCCCGCTCAAGCCTTTGGCCGTCCGGCGCGGCTCAGAGACCTCTTCGCGCTACTCGTTTGCCGACGGCGCGCCCGGCGAGATAGGCATCATCGCGCCCGTCACAGAGCCCTTCTGCGGCGCTTGCTCGCGCATCCGCCTGACCGCCGACGGGCAGATTAGAACCTGCCTCTTCTCCACGGTCGAGCACTCCTTGCGCGATCAATTGCGCAGCAATGCTTCGCGCCGGGAGATCGTCGAATTTATCGAAAGCGTCGTGATGAAGAAAGAGCCGCGCCACTTCATCAACGACCCCGAATTTCGCCAGCCCGACCGCACGATGAGTTTCATCGGCGGATGAGGGCTTGGGCCCATTGAAAATTTGAGAAAGTTTTCGGGGGAGCGCCGTGCCTGAGAAGTAGTCCGAGAGGCCCGGAGCTGAGAGTCACCGCTGCTGGTGAGACCCCTTGAACCTGATACGGTTAGCACCGTCGAAGGGAGAAACAACAGGCGAAGACCGCTTTATCCCTTTTAAGAGTGTGGAGCGGTCTTTTCCTTTTTCGGGCCTGGGCCCATGTGTCCGGCCAGAAAGACAGAAAAGCTTATGAGCAGAGAACAAGAGACAGAGACCAAAGAACACAGAAGCGACGAAGTGAGGCTTCCCAATTCGCGCAAGGTTTACGTCGCGGGCCCGAGAGCGGGCGTGCGCGTTCCCTTTCGCGAGATCGCCCTCAACCCGACCAGGAATTTCAACGGCCAGGTAGAACCGAACGAGCCCGTGCGTGTCTATGATACGAGCGGGCCGTGGGATGACCCCGCCGTGCGCTGCGACGTGCGCGAGGGGCTCCCCGCGTTGCGCCGCGGCTGGATCATAGCGCGCGGCGATACCGAAGAATACGCGGGCCGAGAGGTTAAGCCGGAGGACAACGGCTACTTGACGGCCGGGGCCGAAGAGTACGCCAGGGCTAAAGAGAAGGGGCGGCTTGAGCCTTTTCCGGGCCTCAGGCGTGCGCCGCTCAGGGCTTTGCCGGGGAAGCGCGTCACGCAGATGCATTATGCGCGCCGTGGCCAGATCACGCCCGAGATGGAGTTCATAGCGATTCGCGAAAACATGGGACGCGCCTCTGCCCTTGAAGCTTCCGAGAACAGGGATTCGCTCCTGCACGAGCACCGTGGCGAGAGCTTCGGCGCTTCCATCCCCCGTTTCGTGACGCCCGAGTTCGTGCGTCAGGAGGTTGCGAGCGGGCGCGCGATCATCCCCGCCAACATCAATCATCCGGAATCTGAGCCGATGATTATCGGGCGCAACTTCCTCGTCAAGATCAACGCCAACATAGGGAACTCGGCCGTCGCCTCCTCAATCGAAGAGGAGGTCGAGAAGATGCGCTGGGCTACACGTTGGGGCGCTGATACGGTGATGGATTTGTCCACGGGCAAAAACATACACGCCACGCGCGAGTGGATTCTGCGCAACTCCCCTGTGCCCATCGGGACTGTGCCGATTTACCAGGCGCTCGAAAAAGTCGGCGGACGGGCGGAAGAACTGACGTGGGAGATTTACCGCGACACGCTCATGGAACAGGCCGAGCAGGGCGTCGATTACTTTACCATCCACGCGGGCGTGCGCCTGCCTTACATTCCTCTGACGGCCCGTCGCACGACAGGCATTGTCAGTCGCGGCGGCTCGATCATGGCAAAGTGGTGCTTGGCCCATCACGAGGAGAGTTTTCTCTACACGCGCTTTCGCGAGATTTGCGAGATCATGGCGGCCTACGATGTCTCGTTTTCACTGGGCGACGGGCTGCGGCCCGGCTCCATCGCCGACGCCAACGACGCGGCGCAGTTCGCGGAGCTTGAGACGCTCGGAGAGTTGACCCTCATCGCCTGGGAGCATGACTGCCAGGTGATGATCGAGGGGCCGGGCCATGTGCCCATGCACCTCATCAAGGAGAACATGGACAAGCAGCTCTCGATCTGTCACGAAGCTCCATTCTACACTCTGGGCCCACTGACGACGGACATCGCGCCCGGCTACGATCACATCACTTCGGGGATCGGCGCGGCGATGATCGGATGGTTCGGCACGGCGATGCTCTGTTACGTGACGCCGAAAGAGCATTTGGGCCTGCCGAACAAGAAGGACGTGAAGGAGGGCGTGATAACCTACAAGATCGCCGCGCACGCGGCAGACCTCGCGAAGGGCCATCCGGGCGCGCAGGTTCGTGACAACGCGCTCTCCAAAGCGCGCTTTGAATTTCGCTGGGAAGACCAGTTCAACCTGGCCCTAGACCCGGAAGTCGCGCGCGAGTATCACGACGAGACGCTGCCGCAGGAGGGCGCTAAGCTCGCGCACTTCTGCTCCATGTGCGGCCCGCACTTCTGCTCCATGAAGATCACGCAGGAGGTACGCAACTACGCCGCCGAGCAGGGCTTAGACGAACGGGTCGCGCTAGAGGAAGGGATGAAGGAGAAGGCGGCGGAGTTCGTCGCCTCGGGCGCGGAGATTTACCAGGGCGAGCGTCCCGCCGGCGCTCATCATGACCACTGACGAGCCGATTAGGAAATCGCATTCCGACTGAAAGCTGGCAAAGGAAAATGGCGCGGCCGGAGGGGAGACCGGGGCCGCGCCATTTCTTCTTTGCGCTCCGATTAAAGTTTCAGTGCGGGAGGCGTCAGGGCTGCTGGCTGCTGTTCTGTCCCGTGCGCCGCACGTAGATTTCGCCGCGCTGCGTCAGGCCAGCCTTTCCCGCCAGCGCGCTCAGCATGGCTTCCAACGTCTCCTTGTTCTCAAGCTTAAAGCTCGTGATGCCCTCGGCGTTCGTGTCCGGGTCGCGATACTGCATCGTCAGGTAACGGAACTTCTTCTTCCAAAGCAGCGCCGGTAGACCGAGACCGTAAGGAAGAGTGTTACTGATGACGGTTGAGGCTATCGGTCTTTTAGCTTTGGTATCGGCGAAGGCCGAGAGCACTGCCCTGTATGGAATAAAGAGGATTTCCTTCTGCTGCTTGTCGCGAAAGAGCAGGCGCTCGTTCCTGTCGTCGAAAGAGAGCGTGCCGTTGATCTTTTTGTTGTAGCCGAAGACGCCGCCTTCGTAGTTGGCGTTGACCGTCTGCGGCGCTGACACGGTCGCGCTCGTCGTCGAAGAGTCGCCCACGCTGCGCGGTCTCTGCGCCTGCGTTGCGCCGACGAGCAGCAAGACGAGCAGGGCCGCACCCGCCAGGCTGAAAACATTTCTCATGATTGTCTCCCCTCTCGAAATCAAGTAGTTTTTCCCCGCGGAAAAGTTCCCTATAGACGCATTCCCCCGACCGTGCGTTGCCACATCAACGCACCCTTCAACACGCAGAGCCTCTGCCTGTCTTCGGGCCCACACCCGGCCTCAAGCTGTCCCAGGATGGCCTCGATCAAAGAGACGCTGAACGGGCCCGCGTGCGTGATGATCTGCGAGTAGTAGTGTAGCTGCACGCGACCCTCGCGGTCTGCGTGAAACTTCTGCACCTCGTCGTCGCCCAGGGCGTAGATGTCCTGGTTGACCGGAACCACTCGACGCGGCACTTCCTGATGACTCAGGGAAGTCGCACGCTCGCGCCACCCGACCAGCAGTATCCCGATCAGCACGCCCTGCTCGTTCAAATAATCCGGGCTCAGCACGGACAGATCGGTCGCGGGCGAAAGGCGCGGCCCGTAGCTCCCGTAATCAGGATTGGCGAGCAGAGAGTTGTAGATGACGCCGACCACCTCCTGCTCCTCGTCCAGGGGGATGGAGACGAACTGCGCGAAACCGTAGTCTTCGGGGCCGGGCGGCGCACTCGTGTCCAGCGCATCAATGATGCGCCCGACGTAATCAACGTGCGAGTTGGATTTGACGACCCTGGCGAGACGAATCATAAAATAATGCTCATAACGGTCTTGTCCATTCCGGCAATTTGATGATGATCCACCAGAGTAGTACCTGCACGCAGAGAACAACTAGGCCGACGAAGATGCTGGCATAAGAGGCGCGGCGTCCGCCCCTGCCGGGCGCGCGCAGAGACCGGGCCAAGCCGATGCCGCCGAGCACGACCGCGCCCGGACAAAAAAGAATCCCTAAGTAAGGAACCAGCGAGTAGGTCAGAAAAGCGAGCGCAGTATGGGCCGTCGCGTTACCGTGCGTGGAAGAAAAGCTTGGCGTCATCTGAAATTCCGGAGGCGCTCCTTTAGGCTTGCGGCTCTGTGACGGCTGCTGCCGCTGCCCTAAATGGTAAGAGGAGCGCAGGCCGTCGGCCGGAAGGTAGCCTTCGTCCAGCGAGCGCCCGCAGGTCGCACAGAAGCGCGCCGCCGCACGCCGCGCCAGAGCGCCGCAGGCCGGACAGCCCCGGGTGCGCCGCCCTTCTCCTGCCTCACGAGTCGTCGCCGCCTCGTCCTCGTTGACCGTTTCGCTACCCATGAAGTTTGAGTCATCAATCGTGATGAGTAATAAGTGATGAGTTCAATGGTGCAAGGGGTTGCTCATCACAGATTATTCATGGCCGTTCGGCTTAGCCTGCCCTTTGTGCGCGCGCCCACTGCTCGGACGAAGGCGTGAAGTAGGTCGTCTTCAGCTTTCCGCCCAGAAAAGTGTAGACGATGCCTTCTTTGAGATTGCGATAGACGACGCCTCCCTGCCCCTCCTGCCGCTCGAAGTTGGAATTGCCCGCGATGGTCAGCGACTCCGGCGTCTCTTTAGAGTTCGCGTGCTGCAAGACTATCTGTAGGACTGTGCCTTCCAGCTCCGGCGAAAGCTTCTTCGTGGCGATGAAGCGCGAGGTGACGAAAGCGACTTTAACCGTCCCGCCCGCGACTTTGAAATGGAGCGTTCCGGTTTCGCCCGCCTGATCCTGCAAGGGCTTGCCGAGCGCGCGTTCGACATCGGCGCGCCTGGATTTCAAAGGCTCTATGCCGTTCCAGGTCGCACCGCTGGCGACCGGCGAAGACATGACGAGCGCGGCGAAAAGAATGGCCAGGCTTGCGATCACGCGCCGCACGTGAAGGCTCAAGGCGATAGAGTTCTTCATAGCGGCGATGCTACTCTAGAGCAGTCGGGAGTGACAAGTCATAAGTGACGAGCAGCGAGCTTTTTGTCTTTGCTCGCCGCTGGTCACTTGTCACTCATCACTGTTTTTGAGCGAAGGGGCGGACGCGCTCGGCCGATTCCTTGAAGTCGGTATCGGCGGGCGCTAAGCTGGCTCCCTTCTCGTAGGCTGTGAGCGCCCTGGCATACTGCTTGGAGACTTCGTAGGCGTAACCCAGCTCGCGATAGATGTTCACGTCTTCCGGACTCTTCGCCGCCGCTCGTTCCAGCGCGGCAATCGCCTTCGGAAAATTCTTGGCCCGCGAGTGGGCCACGCCGAGCAGGTAGAGCGTCACGCCTTTGGCGTCGTCTCCGGTGGTCACGCGCTCAAGCACTGTCGCGGCGCGCGCAAACTGCTTGGCTCCGATCAGGGCTTGAGCGAAGAGCGTCGCCGCCTCGGCGTCGGTGCGCAGGCGCGTGAGGCTTTCCCCGGCGCGGACTGCGCCCAGGTAATCTGCGTCAGCCTTCGCCTCGACTGTTTGAGAAGCTGCGCGGCGCAGGTAGGCGGCAGCCAGCAGCGACCAGGCGGAAGCGATGCGCGCGTCATTGACGGTCGCACGATTCAAGAGGGCAATCGCGTCGTCCAATCGATTGGCCTTGAAGGCTATCTGCCCGAGATAATAGAGCGAGGCGGCGTCCTTCGGATTGGCCTTGACCGCCGCGTTGAAGGAGCGTTCGGCATCGGCCGCTTTGCCCGTCTGGTATTCGGCCAGGCCGCGATAGTAGAACATGCTGGCCGGAGCGGGAGCGCCCGCGCGCGTCGTCGCAATGACCAGCAGCGGCAGCGCCTCCGTAAACTTCTCCGTCAGGATATAAGCCTGGGCCAATGCGTCAACAGTGTTCGCGTCCTCCTGGTTGGCGGCGCGCTGCAAGTCCAAAGCTTTTTGAAGGTCTGCGGCGGCCGCTTCGTACTGCTTGAGATTGATCTCGGCAAAGCCCGCGATCTTCCACGCCTCCGAGTCTGTGGGGTTAACGGCCGCAATCTGTTTGGCCTCGCGCGCGGCGGCCGCGTACTGTTTCTGTTGCAGCAACTCGTAAGCGCGCGCAGTGTTGGTTGACCCTGTGCCGGTGGTGGAGGCGACCGAGTTATTGCTGCGTCGTCGCGGCGTAGCGCCAACGCCTGCGGCAGGCGTAGTGGAAGTGTCCGGCGTGGCGGGCGGCGTCGTAGTGGTAGCGCCTGACTCCGAGCGAGGCTGAGCGGGCGAGACTGGATTGACGCGGCGCGGCCTGGTCGAGCCGGATTGCGCGAAGGCCGTGGCGGTAAATGCCAGGAGCGCGCCGACCGTGATAATAAAGCGTGAGATGGATTTGATCCTCATCAATATTGCTCTTTCAACTGACGCGCTTGCGCTCGGCTCCTCTTCCGAAGCGCGCTCCCATTGCGATGCAGCGTCAGGCGATAGGGTTCGCTTTTTTTTCAGCCCGCAAGAGGGGCTTCGCGGGCGGCTCGCCCTATTTCAGCTTCTCGTACTCTTCTCTGGCTTCTCTCAGAGTGGGGAGGTCTGCGTCGGCATTTTTCCAAAGGGCGAAGAAGTCCTGATAGGCGCGGCGGGCGGCCGCCCGATCCGGCTGAAGCGCGGTGGCGCGCGCCAGGCCCAGTTGCGCAAAGGGCAGCAGCGGAGATGTCGGGTCTATGCCCCTGTGATCGAGTATCTTTTTAAACTCGGCGGCAGCCTCCGCTCCCATGCGTTGACGAAGATAGGCTTCGCCGCGCAGGTAGGCCGTGAAGTATCCTGTCAATTCTCCCAACTCGTAACGCGAGGCTGGTTCGAGTAATTGAACGGCCTGCGCCGGATTGTTGCGACTCAGCTCGACGGCGGCCCTGATCATCGGGAGGCCGACGCCTTTGATGGCTGTGTCTGAGGGATAACGACGGCCAAGCTCTTCTGTGAGCGAGAGCGCCTGAGCCGTTTCGCCGCAGCGGGCGAGCGCATAGGCTCCGTTCATCAACGTGCCATAGCTGCGCGTGAGAGTGAGGCTCTCGGTCACTTTGGCTCTCGTCTGCGAGCAGGTTCCGAAGAAGGCTTCGCCCATAACCATCCTCGCCTGCGTCTGCCCGGCGTTCTCCTTCAGCCCGAGGCTTTTGTAGAGGTCGATGGAGCGCCCCAGCAGTTCGAGCGACCTGCGCCGCTCGCCGCTGTAGGCGGTCGTGCTCGCCTCCATCTCCAGAAAAGCCGCCTCGAATGGTTTGCCTTTGGCCCAATCGACCTGCTGCTGCATCAAAGCCCGGTCGCCGAGCATGAATGCCAGCTTGTAGAGTAAGCTGCGAAAGCTTCCGGCATCAGGCTTCTGCCTCACTCCATCTTCGAGCACCTTTCTGGCCTCGTCCACGCGGTTGAGGCCCATGAAGGCGACGGCCATATTGGCGTAAGGCTCGACCGTGGCCGGGCTGAGCCGTACCGCTTCGCGCGCTGCCGCGAGCATCTTCTCCCATTGGCCCAGCTTCGCGTATTGGATGGCCAGGTTGTTATGCGGCACGTGATCGTTCGGGTAGGTGCGCGTCCACAGCTCAAGGACTTCGATAACCTTCTCGGTCTCGCCCGTCACGTGGCTGTAATATTTTTCGGAGATATAGAAGCGCTCGCGCTCGCTGACGCGGTCTCTGAGAGCGAAAGCTTTTTGTGAAGCCTCTATGGCCTGCTCCTGCTGCCCGAGGTTGCCGAAGAGCGTCGCCAGCCGCGCATAGGCGAGCGCGAAGTTGGGGTCGATCTCGACGGCACGCTTGTAATGCGGGATGGCTTCGATGTAGCGCCCCTTGGCCCTTTGCTCGTCGCCCAGGGAGAAGGCGCGCAAAGCTTCAAGGGAGGCAGTGGTCGCCTGCTGGACGGGCGCGCTGAACTTCTGAATCGAGCCGAGCGATTCGCCGAGGCGCTGGCGCAGGCGCGACGCTGCCTGGCCCAGAGCGCCGAGCACCTGCTCCTTGCTCTCGGCTTCGACCTGCTCGCGCGCGAACGTATCGCCCGTGCGCCCGTTCAAGGCTTCGAGCGTGATGACGTAGTGGCTGCCGAGGCCGGAGATTGTGCCAATCAGCAGGGCTTTGATTCCCTGCCGCTCGCAGATTTCCCGCCCAATGTCGCGCGTGATGCGCTCGTCCGCCGAGCGGCCCATGTAACCCAGGGTCTCGCGCACGCTCTGCTCGGGAAAGAGATTCAGAAACGGCGATTGGCCCAACTGCACTGCGAGCGCCTCTTTGAGCGTCCCGTCGAAGACGGCTTCGCCCGTGGTGTTGACGAAATCGGCGAGCAGGACTGTGTCCTTCTCCGTCAAGGAGGGCGCGCGGCGCGAGTAGTGATAGAAGAGCGTGATCCCTACGACCGCGACCGCGAGCAACACGAAAGCGATCAGCGCATGAAGCATCGTGCGTCGCGCTTCGCTCATCGGGTCGCCTGCAACCGGCGGGGCTGCGTGCATGTCCAGAGCCGAGGCGGCCGTCGTGCGCGCCTTTGCACCGCGCGCCGTCTCAAGGCTCTTACGCTCGATGGCGGCGGCGCGCGTCTCTCGCAACTCGGCCGGTACGCTGCGCTCTATCTCCGCCTCGACATCAAGGCGCTGCTTCAATCTCTTCAGGTCTAGGGCCAAATCCTTGACGCTCTGGTATCGCTCTTCACGATCTTTCGCCAGCGCCTTGACGATGATCTCGTCGAGCCGCTCCGAAGCCTCGCGCGAAGAGAGGGTCAGCGCCGTGGGCTCCCTCTGTAATATCAGAGAGATGACATCGGTCGAGGTTGGGCCCTCGAAGGGCAGATGGCCAGAGACCATCTCGTAGAGCACCACGCCCAGAGACCAAATGTCCGTGCGCTCATCCACAGTGAGCCCGCGCGCCTGCTCCGGCGACATGTAAGAGACCGTGCCGAGGACTACGCCCGGATTGGTATTGATGATGAGGGTTTCGGCCTCATGGTTCGCAGACGATGGCGAAATCGTCTTCTCTCGCTGCTTGGCGAGGCCGAAGTCGAGCACTTTGACGATCTGGTCGTCGTGCCTGACCATGATGTTTTCCGGCTTGATGTCGCGATGCACTATGCCTGCTCTGTGCGCGGCCGAAAGAGCCGAGGCGACCTGGATGCTGATGTCGAGGGTTTCGCGCAAGCTGAGTTGTCCACGCCGCATGTGCTGGCGCAGGGTCTCGCCGTCTATGAACTCTGTAACGATGTAGTTGGCTTCGTCGGCTTCGCCGATCTCAAAGACCGTGAGGATGTTCGGGTGGTTCAAAGCCGAAGCGGTCTTGGCGTCCTGTATGAAGCGGTGCATCCGCTGGCTGTCCTGCGCGACATCCGTGGGCAGGAATTTCAAGGCCACCGTGCGCCCCAGCGTCATGTCCTGGGCCAGATAGACCTCGCCCATTCCGCCCGTGCCGAGATGCGACCTGATTTCATAGCGCCCTAAACGAACGCCAGGGGGAAACGCCGAACTCATCTCTCTCCAATGACGACCAATGCTCAAGCCTGCGAACAATGGCCTCTGCGTAATGCGGCCGCAAAATATTCTAACGGACTTCCCCCGACCGCGCCAGCAGACTGGCTTTGCAGGCCGCGCGCAAAATAAGGAGGGCGCAAACTCTAACTTAGAGTTTGCGCCCTGATCGCTCGTCGTGGCTGCTGCGCTTAGAAGTTCAGCTTCACGCCGAACTGGAATTGTCGGGGATCGAAGGCGGCCGTCGGGCGGCTGTAGTAGCGGCCGGCGCTGTCGCGTTGACGGAAGGCGTTGACATCTTCAAAGAAGGGCGAAGCGGCTGCTTCGTTGAAACGATTGAAGAGGTTGAAGCCTTCGGCGATGATGTCCAGGCGCACGCGCTCGCCGAAGCGAATCGCTCGCGTCAGGCGCATGTCCAGAGAAGCGTAGCCGTGCGTGATGCCACGGTTGCGGCCGAGGCTCCCGCTGGCCGGAAGAGTAATCGCGGCGCAGGGAGTGTTCGGAGTGCCGGGAACGCAGAGCGTGCCGTCGGGCGCGACGCTCGGACGGTCATTGCTGCTCTGCTGGTCGAAGTTTGTGTCCACGCTCGAAAGGATGTTGAAGGGACGCCCCGAAGAGATTTCAAAGATCGGAGCGACGGTGAAATCCGAGAGGAAGCGGCGGAAGCCGTCGGAGCCACGCCACGTCTGCGGAGAAGCGATGACGGCGCTGAAGACGAAGCGGTGACGCTGATCGAAGAGCGAGTCGGCCCGCTCCAGCCTGAAGTTGCGATTGTTCTGCGGCTTGAGGAGCGTCTGCAAGTCGCTCGAATCATCAATCGAGTGCGACCAGGTGTAGGAGGCCAGGAATTGGAAGTTGTCTGCAAACCTCCTCTTTAAATCCACGTTCAGAGCGTTGTAGTTGGCGTTGCCCGTGGAGAGCTGCGCGCTCACGTCGCCGAAGGGCGAGACGATGCCCGGCGTGCGCAGCGTGCCTCCGAGCAGCGTGTTGAAGGTCGTCGGCGTCAATCCCGTCAGAGCTTGCACCAGAAAGTAGTTCGGCGCGTTCGGACGGAAAAGATTTGCAGCCGCAGGCGAGATCACGCGCACGGTCGGGGCCGCAGCCTGCGCCGCGATCAAGCCGGGCACGATAACGATCATTGTTTGCCCGAAGGCGTTGGTGAAGGGTGTGCCCGGCGCGAGGGGCACTCCGGCGGCCGTCGTGGCCGGGATGGAGACGCCCGCGACGGCCTCGCTGAAGCTGCGAGGCGAGCGGCCCGCGAAGCGTATGAAGTTTTGGGCCAACAGGTCTTCGCGCGGCGAGTTGATGTCCTGCGGGTGCGGCAGGTGGTGCGTGCCGACGAAGAGGTAGCTGGCCGAGATGGACATGTCCTTGGTCAACTGCCGCTCGATGGTGAAGTTGGCCTGATTGGCGTAGGCGTATTCAAAGTCTTTCGAGACGGGCAAGGTGAAAGGAAGAATCTGTCCGAAGCCTGGGAAGGTCTGATCGTTGAAACGCTGGCGACCCAATTGGTACTGCGCGTTGCGGGCCACGCCCGGCGTGCAGTTCACGCCCGCGACTGCGCCCGGAAGCGAACAGGGAATCACTGTCCCCTGGAAAATCTGCGAAGCGTTGATGAGCGCAGTGGGCCCAACGCTGCTTGAGCCGACGAAGGTCGCCTGCTGCTGTTGCGCGGCGTCGGCGATGTCAGAGTTGAAGCCGACGGCCAACAGCGGATGATCGTAGAACAGGCCGTAGGCCGCGCGAATCACCGTCTTGCCGTTGTTCTGTGGATCCCAGGCGATAGCAAAGCGCGGGGCCCAGTTATTTTTATCGCGCGGAAAGCCCTGCTGCACGCCGAGCACGTCCTGCGCCGCCAGGATGTCCGCCGGGGAAAGATTGATGCCTGAGAGCGGGTCGCTGAATCCGACGGGCGCGATCTGCTGCGTCAGCTCGTAGTCGTAGCGGACGCCGTAGTTCAAGGTCAGGTTCGGCCTGATCTTCCAGGAGTCCTGCGCGAAGAAAGCCATCGGCTTATTGTTCAGACGGCTCACTGGATTGCCGAAGCCCTGGATGTAAGTCGAAGGCAGGCCCAGGCCGTAAGACTGCACGGGAGTCAGGTCGGGCGAGCCCGGCACGCTCGACACAGACGTGTTGCCGAAGAAGAAGAGCCCGGCGAAGTTCAGCTCGAAGATCGCTTCGGGGATGCGGACGAAGTTGAGGTCGCCGCCGAATTTCAGAGTGTGATTTCCCGCCACGATGTTGAGATTGTCCGTGTACTGGAAGCGCGTCTCTGTGCGGACGACGGGCGAGAAAAGCTCGCGGCCGATGAAGGCCGTGCCCGTGATGTTGGAGGCCACGGCGTCGCCGTTCCCCGACTTGAAGGTCGCGCGGCGCTCGCCGAAATTAAAGCGCGCCTCGTTGACCATCGTGTTCGAGAGCGTCGAGGTCAAAGAGGCGACAGCCGCATAGTCCTTCAATGTTTGAATCCCTGTGCGCGAGAAGTCGTTCTGGCCCAAAGACTGGTTCTGCGACTCGACCTGAATGCCCGTGATGTCGCTCGGGTTGTAGCCGAAGCGCAAGGTGAACTGGTTGTTCTTATTAATCAGGTGATCCAGGCGGAACGAAGAGAAAGCTGTTCGCTCTGTCACGGGGAAGATACGCTGCAATTGCAGAAGGGGCTGGAAACCGATGGGTTGGCCCAAAGCGTTGAGCGTCGTGAAGCCTGGGATGATGTTGTTATTGGCTGGCGTCGGAACGGGCGTGCCTGCAAAGAGGAAGCGGCCGCCGATGGTCTGCCCCGGCCCTATGGCCGAGATGCCCGAGGCCGGATTGGTTACGACGGAGATGAGCGGTGCGACGACCAAAGGGTTGACGCCGTTCAGGCCGGTCGAGCCTCCGCTTGAAGCCAGATATGCGTAAGTGACTGCGCCGCCGAACGCCTGCACACCCGTCGCGAACGTCGCCGGATTGCCAAGAAGCGCCTGGGCCTGGCCCACCAGCCCTGTGATGAAAGCTGCCTGTTGGGCCGTGATGTTTGAGAAGGTCTGCGCCGCAGGAAAGAGCGCGCTGACGCCGCCCGGTAGCCCGGCGGGAAGCGCCTGTATCGTGACAGATGAGCCGAGGCGCTGATCGCCCTGGCCGCGCACGTCGCTCGTAAAGAAGCCCGACTCGTTACGGCGGCGCTGCTCGAAGGCGAAGAAGAAGAAGGTGCGGTCACGGTCGAAGGGGCCGCCCAGCGTGAAGCCATACTGCGCGCGCGTAAAGGGCGGCTTCTTGTTCGGGTCGTTATCGATGACGGGGGCGAAGGGGTTGCGCGCCTGGATGGTCTTGTGGCGAAGGAAGCCGAAGACGTTGCCGCGAAACTCGTTGCCGCCGCCTTTGGTGACGACGTTGACGACACCGCCCGCGGCGCGTCCGAACTCGGCCGCGTATGAATTGCTGACGACCTGAAACTCCTGCACGGCCTCCTGGCTGACGGTCGAGCGCGAAGCGTTCACGGAGTTGTCAGTGTTGTCTGCGCCGTCAACCTGAATCAGATTTGAGCGTCCACGTTGTCCGCCGAAGTTGAGTCCAGATGTCGGCGCTGGGCCAATCGGGCGCGCGTTGTCGCGCGTCACAGTAGAAGTCGTGAGCGCAAACGAGAGATAGTTTCGTTCGTTAATCGGCAGGTTATCAATGCGCTGCTGGTCGATGGTGGTGGCGACGGCCGTGCGCGAAGTCTCAACGACTTCGGTGGTCGCGCCCGTGACGGTGACTTCCGCGCCGACCTCGCCGATCTCCAGCGGGATGTCCAGATCGGCGCGCTGTCCGACCGTAAGCTGGACTGAAGGGACTACGGCGCGCTTGAAGTTCGCAGCCTCCACCGTGATCTCGTAACTGCCCGGCGGCAAGTTGACGATCTGGTAGAAGCCCTCGCCATTAGTCGTCGCATCGCGCGTGATATTGGTCGCGGGATTGCGCGCCGTGACGGAAGCGCCCGTCACGGCTGCGCCCGCCGGGTCTCGGATGAAGCCGCGCAGGTCTGCGGCATTCGATTGCGCCTGCGCCAGAGCGGCGCTCGCGCAGCACAGTACAGCCGCACAGAGGGACAGAAGTCGGACGTAGCCCGAGAGCCTTTGCGGAGGGAACGCACGCATATCGTATACTCCTTAGACAAACTGATTTAGAAGATTCGGAAGTTTCGCCCAATGTTCGAGAGAGACGCCGTGTCCATACGAGATTCTAGACAACGTTACGTTGGGTGCGAAACTGAAACAGGATCATTGCTCGTTCAAAGTAGGCTCCGGGCTTGCGGTTCGGGAAATAATTTTGCAGACCCAAACAAACTGACGAATCGAATTTAGCACCGGGAGCAATCTCTTCAACGAGCGCGCCGTCTTTGTACCGCAAAACAAGGGCCCGTGGCAAGTGCATAGCGTTTCCGCCTCGCCGCGCACGAATAAATTGGGCCATCCCCTCGGCCTGGGCCCACTCGCCGCTCATGAAAACTGTGGACGCGTCGAGCGCGCAAGCCGTCGCCGCACGCTTGCGCTCGTGCCGAGCGTGAAGATCACCGCGTCGGCCAGTCGCGGAATAAAGACAGCGCGCCTGAGCATGGAGCAGACGCGCAGGCGAGCGCCGAACGCTGTGCCGTAAAGCGCGCGGTATTCCTTCATCAACTCTGCCAGGCGAGCCGTCGCGCCCCCCGTTGCGTCCAGCCAACGCGCGACCACGCGTGCCGCCAGCTCGCCGCTCTCCAAAGCCATCAACATGCCGCTGCCCGTAAACGGGTCTATGAAGGACGCGGCGTCGCCCACCGCGAGCAGCCCTTCGGCGGGCGTGATCTCGCGGCGTCCGAACCCTTCGAGCGCAGTGCCCAGCCATTCCGTGCGCGCACGCGCTCGTTCGAGCGTCCGGCGCGCTCGCTGGTTGGTCATGACGATCTCGCGCACGACCTTTTCGGCATCGCCCCGTCGCACTCGCGCATCCCGCGACGAGACTATGAAGCAGAGATTGCTCAAGCCCCCTTCGACCGGAACCAGTCCGCCGTAGCCGCCTGGGAAGGAATAGATTTCGCAGCAGCCTGCGTCGCTGCACGCCCCCGAGACGTGCGTCTTAAAGGCCACGAAGGGAGCGCGCCCGTGATGAGAGGGCTGCTCGACGACTCGCGAGAGGGCACGCGATCTTCCGGTCGCGTCAATCGTGACGCGCGCGCTGTATTCGCGCGCCGCCGCGCCCGCCTTCACACGCACTCCGCACACACGCCCCTCTTCCATTAAGAGAGCATTCACGCGCGCGCCTTCAATAACCTGGACTCCGACGGCACTCGCGCGCCTGAGCAGGCGCTCGTCCATCTCCGCGCGGCTCAGTCCGAGCGCCAAAGTCTCGCTCTGGCCGAACCACTGCGAAGGGACTGAGATGCTCGCGCCCTTGCGCGAATAGAAGCGCGTCTCGGTGACATTGACGCCTCCCGCGACGCCCATGCTCTCGGCGACTCCGAGGTGGCGAAAGTGCTCAAGGCACTCGGGCGAGATGAACTCTCCGCACAGCTTCTCGCGCGGAAACTTCTTCTGCTCGATCAGGAGCACGCGCGCGCCCTTCGTGGCCAGGTGAATCGCGGCGCTTGCTCCCCCGGGGCCGCCGCCGACGATAATACAATCATAGCTGTCAGACGTGTCGCTCATCATGCTCTTCAGGCTAAGTCCATCGCGCTCTTCTCTTCTCTCAGGCCGCGCGCGTCGTCACAGAGAGTCGCCGTGCGCTTGCGGCCTGCTCCTTCAAGGCGTCCGCGCTCAAGACCAGGCGAAAGGGGAAGCGGCGGCGCACGCTGATCTGAGAGAGCCCTGCGCGCTCCGCCAGGCTGCAAAGCTCTTCGGGGCGAAAGCTGCGGAGGATGGAGAGCGCGCCGTCCTCGCGCAGCAAACGGTTGTGCAGAAAGAGCCGCCCCACGGTCGTATATAGAAAGTAGGCCAGAGGGTGACGATTAAGGTCTATGACAATGATGCGGCGACGGGCCACGCGCGCCAACTCCCGCAGGACATTGACGACCCCTTCGTCCTCAAAGTGGTGCGTGAAGAGCGAGCAGATGGCGTAATCGAACCTGCTATCCTCGAAGGGAAGCCTGAGCGCATCGCCACGCACGGCGCTGATCGAAGCATACTCTTGAGACTCTTCAAGAATCGCCCGGGCCGAGCGCGCGTTAAGCTCAAGCCCGACCAGCCGCGCGCGCCTTCCCCTGCTCTGGGCCCAACGTGCCGTCACTCTCAGCAGCTCGCCCGAGCCCGCGCCGACATCCAGCACGGAGAAGTCACAGAGGCCCGCGCGCAAGACCTCCGGAAACAACGTGCGCGCCAGGGCGCTCGCGTCCCCCAGGTACTCGTTGACCAGGCGCAGCTCGACCATGCACCCCTCGTACTCTTCGGGCGTGTAATCGCCCTTATCAAGGTGCTCAAGCTCGTAGCTACGCTGGCGGAAACGCTCGAACATAAAGACGGCTAGTTGATGTCATACTGCTCGAACTTCTGATCGGCGTTGAGCCGGTGCTTCTGCAAGAAGTCCCAGGCGTTGCGATTGATCTTCGGAGCGAGGTCGTAATACCAGTGGTCGTGATCCGGCATCTCCGTCAGCTCCGCAGCGAAGCCTTGACGGTTCAACTCGTCGCGCGTCGCGCGCACGGCCTTTAAGGGGAAAAACTCGTCAACAGTGCCGACCCAGATGGCTATCGGAGTCTTGCGCCGCGCGAACTGGAAGAGCGAAAAGTCTTCCGTGCTGAGCGCGCCAGCGTGGATGGCCGTCGCCGCGAAATATTCCGATTCGATCAGGGACATTTGCAGCGCGTAGCAGGCCCCGGCCGAATGACCGAAGAGGTAGATGCGGCGCTGGTCTACTGGGTGCTTCGCTTTTACTTCTTCGACTACGTCATGGAGGAAGTTGGGCCCATCATGCGGAATACTCCACTGTTGCGGGTTGACGGCGTCGGGGCCGACCAGGATGACGCCCTCTTTCTTAGCCAGGTCTTTCCACTTATCGACCATGATCGAGCCGTTGCGGCCCGACCCGTGAAGCAGCACGATCACAGGGGCCGGAGCTTTGACAGTCTTCGGCACGAACAGGTAATAGGCGCGCGTCCGCTTACCTGATGTGATGAGATTCTTTTCCACCTCCTGCGCGGGTGTTGAGGATGAAAGGAAAAGAAGCGTGAAGAGCAGGGCCGTGAGGTATCTCATTTTCGATCTCCTTCGCCTGTTTTATACTCCAGATTTTCGTTCAAACCAAGAGATTTCTATTCCGAAGCAACATGTCTCAGACTTTTTCGACGACGAGCGCGCTGTTCTTGGAGCCGAACCCGATGCAGTTGCAGAGCGCGACGCGCACGCTACGCTCGCGCGCCTCCTTCGGCACGTAATCGAGATCGCATTCCGGGTCGGGCACGTCCAGGTTGATCGTCGGCGGAATCAGGCTGGTCTGCATGGCGCAAAGCGTTGCGCCGAGTCCGGCGGCTCCGCTCGCCCCTTGCGGGTGGCCGAGCTGTGATTTGGTGGCGGACATCGGAATGCGAGGAGCATGCTCCTTGAGCGCGAGCTTGAGCGCGTGCGTTTCGATGCGGTCGTTGAGAACGGTCGAAGTGCCGTGCAGGTTGACGTAATCAATCTCTTCGGCCGTGCGCCCGGCATCTTCCATCGCGAGCATCATGGCACGCGCGGGCTCGTCGCCGGTCTCTTCCAACCGCACACGATGATAGGCGTCGCACGTCGCGCCGTACCCCGTAATCTCTGCGTAGATGCTCGCGCCGCGACGACGGGCGCGCTCGTACTCTTCGAGCACGTAAATCCAAGCGCCTTCGCCGAGGACTATCCCCGAGCGATCACGCGAGAAGGGACGAGAGGCGCGCTCCGGCTCCTCGTTCCATGCGGCCGTGAGCACTGTCATCAGATTGAACCCGGCGAGGATGCCGGGCGCGAGCGGAGCGTCCACGCCTCCGGCCAGCATGGCCTCCTGTCGCCCGAGCGCGATGTGCTCGGCCGCATAAGCAATCGCATCGGTCGAGCTTGTGCAACCCGTCGAGATGATGTGCGAGAGGCCGCGCAGGCCGAAGACCATCGAAAGCTCGCTCGACAGACCGCCGTGCGTGGATGACGGAATCGTATAGACGCTAGCCTTGTAGCGTGGGCCAATGTACCAGTATTCGTATTGATGCTCTGTGAAGGCCAGGCCGCCGCCGCCCGTGCCGAGGATGACGCCTATCTCGCGCCGCTCCGCCAGGGTCAGATCACCCGGTTGGATTCCGGCATCGTCCAGGGCTTCGCGCGCGGCCGCGAGGGCCAGGGGGACTGTGCGCGGGACGTGCTTGCGGTCTTTCGGATTAAGCTGGGCCTCCCAGTCGAAGCCGCGCACTTCGGCCGCGATCTTAACGGGCGAGTCCGCGACATCGAATGACTCTATGCGCCGGACGCCGCTCTCTCCTGTGTGCAGCGCGCGCCAGAACGCTTCGCGCCCGATCCCGACGGGCGTGACGCAGCCCATTCCCGTGATACAAACGCGCCGAGGTCGTCGGAAATGTCTCAACATAAAGTCCTGGTGCTCCTGACCGAAAAGAGTAGCCAAACGAATCTTCGGAGACGGCCTGAGAATAACATTACGACTCAGGAGAGTGGAACGGATGTTGACGGTTATCCGCCGAAGAACATTGGGTCGCGCGCTCTCGCATCGCTCTCAGGCGCGGTGGGCCCAATCGCACATCAAGTTTCGGATGCCCCTGTTCGGTTGTTTGTTAGAGGAGACTTCGTGAGAAGTTCGGAGCGCCGAGTAAAACGCGTAAGTGCTTCGGCGCTCCCGTCAGAGAAAGCTTCACTTCCGGTCAACTGGTCGGCTCACCACCTTCGATCTTTGTCCCGCACTCGTTGCAGAACTTAGCGCCGGGCGCGGCCTCCGCCTGGCAGTTCGGGCAACGTGGCTTCTCCTGCTTGGCTCCGCACTGGTTGCAGAACTTCGCGCCCTCCGGAAGATCAGCGCCGCACTTAACGCACGGCACAGTTGACGCAGCGACTTCAAGCTTCGCGCCGCACTCGTTGCAAAACTTGGAAGCGCCCGTGTTGGCGACGCCGCACTTCGGACACTTGACGGTCGCGGAACCCGTCTGGCTTCCCCCTTGAGTGTTCTGCTGATGCTGTTGCTGCGGGTTCATGGCGTTGGCCATCTGCCCGGCCATCACGTTGCCGATGGCGAAGCCTGCGCCTAAGCCAGCGCCCGTGCCCGCGCCTCCCGACGGATTCTGCGCCGCGTCACGCATGGCGTCGGCCGCCTGGAACTGCGCGTAGCGTCCCACGTCGCCGATCACGCCCATCGAAGTGCGCTTGTCCATAGCCGCCTCGACCTCCGGCGGCAAGGAGATGTTCTCGATGATGAATTTGGTCAGCTCAAGGCCGAAGGATTTGAACTCCTCGTTCAGCTTCGTGCGGCTGAAGCGGGCCAGCTCGTCGTAGTTGGAAGCGAGGTCAAGCGCAGCGATCTTCGATTCGCCGAGCGCGTCCGTGAAGCCGCTGACGAGCGTGCGCTTGAGCTGGCCCTCGATGTTTTCGGTCTCGAAGCGGCCGTTAGTGCCGGCGACCTCCTTGATGAAGGCGCGCGGGTCTGCGACGCGCATCGAGTAGATGCCGAAGGCTCTGAGGCGCACCATTCCGAAATCCGCGTCCCGCATCATGATCGGATTCATCGTGCCCCATTTGAGGTCTGTGAACTGCTTGGTGTTGACGAAATAGACTTCGGCTTTGAAGGGCGAGTTGAAGCCGTATTTCCACGCGCCGAGCTTGGAGAGGATGGGAGTGTTGCCCCCGTCAATCGTGTAGAAGCCAGGAGGAAAGACATCCGCGATCTGGCCTTGAAAGACGAAGACCGCAGCCTGCGATTCGCGCACGGTCAGGCGCGCGCCGTTCTTGATCTCCTGATCCTGCACGGGGAAACGATAGAGCATCGTGTTGCCCGTCTCGTCGAGCCACTCGATGACTTCGATGAATTGATTGAGGGGATTAAGTCTGTCAAGGATTCCCATGTGCTTCAAAATCTCCTTCTCAAGCTACGCTCCAAAATCCCAGGAACTTCAAGCTTCAATAGTTTCATGAGAGAAGAAGAAAATCAAGGATGAGAAGGTCAGTCCCGCTTCTCTTTTCGCCTGCGCCAGAGCTTGCGGCAGAGGAGCGCCATGAGGCCACCACTCATATCTATCAGGCTGTCGTAGATGGAGCCGGTGCGCGAGGGCACGAAGGTTTGATGAAATTCGTCCGAGAGCGCGTAGAAGAGTACGAGCAAGAGCGCGCAGGTGAACCAGCGACGCCGCAAAAGCGCACGCGACGAAGTGGAGAAAGCGCGCGCGGCCAGGAGAGCCAGGATGGCGTATTCGGTAAAGTGCGCGCCCTTGCGGACGAGGAAGTGCACGAAGGCTATGCGCTCTTCGCTGATCTCCGGAAACAGCCAGAGGAGCACGGGGCGCACTATGCGCGAAGTGTTTCCGGCCGACAGCTCGCCCGTCGAAAAGAAGAAGATCAGAGCCATCCACACGAGAAGCGGCAGATAGCGCCAGGCCCGCCCGCCCCAGGTCGCTTCTGCATCAATGGCTCTTTCCATTTACTAAGACGAAAGGGAAGCGACTCGGAGTCAGCTTCCCTTCCCTTTCATTCTTGACTTTATCCTTTAGACGGAGGCCGCGCCGGAGACCACTTCGATGATTTCGTTGGTGATGGCCGCCTGGCGTATGCGGTTCATGTTGAGCGTGAGCGTGCCGATCAGTTCGCCCGCGTTCTTCGAGGCCGAATCCATAGCCGTCATCCGCGCGCCGTGTTCGGAGGCGACCGATTCGAGCAGCGCGCGAAAGATTTGCGTTTCGATCAGGCGCGGAAGCAGCCGGCTGAAAATCTCTTCGGGCGGCTGCTCGTAGATATATTCGGTGAAGATGACGGGGCGCGTCGGGTCTAGGGCGTCCGCCTGGACGGAAGGCTCGGGCGTGCGCGCGACGGGCAGGAGTTGTTCGACGATGACTCTCTGCTGAAGCACGGACTTGAATTCGTTGTAGATGATGAAGACCTTATCAAGCTCTGTGTCTTCTGTGAAGCGACGGATGACGCTTCGGGCCAGCTCGACCGCCTCGCCGTACTCGACGCGCCCCTTGCCCGTCATGCCTATGTATTCTTCGACGAAGGTCGTGCCGCGACGGCGAAAGAAATCCCGCCCTTTGCGGCCGACCGGCAGCATCTCGACCGTCTTATCGGCGTTCTCGCGCATGAAGGCTTGCGCTGCCTTCGTCAGGTTGGTATTGAACGCGCCGCACAATCCCTTGTCGGCGGTAATCAGCACGACCAGGTAACGCTCATCGCCGCGCGCGTCCAAAAGCGGATGATGAAAGTCCTCGTCCGTGTGCGAAGCCAGCTCGCTCAAGACTTCCAGCATCTTGTTGGCGAAGGGACGGGCCGTCGTGACGCGATCCTGCGCGCGCTTCAGCTTCGCCGCCGAGACCATCTTCATGGCCTTGGTGATCTGCTGCGTGTTCTTAATAGACTTGATGCGTCGCCTGATGTCTAAGAGGTTCGCCATATCATCAGTGATAAGTGGCGAGTGACAAGTGACGGGATGAAAGCCGTTTCCTGCTTGTCACTCGTCACTTGTCACTCGCCACTGCTTTTATGCCCCGGCGGCAGTCGTCTGCGCGGCCGTCGCGCTCTGCGGCGTCGCTTGCGGAGCGGGCCCGCCCACGCCCGCGCGTTTAGCCACGGCTGTCTCTTCGCTCCAGCGATCCTTGAAATCGCCGAGCACCTGCTTGAGATCGTTCTTAATGTCGTCGGTCAGCGTCTTCTTCTCGCGTATGCTTTGCAGCACGCCCGGATGAGAGTTTTCGACGAAGCGCAGCAGCTCCGTCTCGAAGCGGCGGACGTTTTCAACCGGCACATCGTCAACGTAGCCGTTCGTCGCAGCCCAAATGACCAAGACCTGCTTTTCGACATCCATCGGTTGATACTGCGGCTGCTTCAGTATTTCGGTCAGGCGTTGGCCTCGCGAAAGCTGCGCCTGCGTAGCCTTATCAAGATCGGAGCCGAACTGCGCGAAGGCTTGCAGCTCGCGGAACTGGGCCAAGTCCAGACGGAGCGTGCCCGCGACCTGCCTCATCGCCTTGACCTGCGCCGAGCCGCCCACGCGCGAGACAGAGTTGCCGACGTTGATGGCCGGGCGAATGCCGCTGTTGAAGAGGTCTGCTTCTAAGAATATCTGGCCGTCCGTAATCGAAATGACGTTCGTCGGAATGTAAGCGGAGATGTCGCCCGCCTGTGTCTCGATCACGGGCAGGCTCGTCAGAGAGCCGCCGCCCCTCGCGTCAGACATCTTGGCCGCGCGCTCAAGCAGGCGCGAGTGCAGGTAGAAAACGTCGCCCGGATAAGCCTCGCGTCCGGGCGGACGACGAAGCAGCAGCGAGATTTCACGATAGGCCGCCGCCTGCTTGGACAGATCGTCGTAGATGGTCAGAGCGTGACGACCGTTGTCGCGAAAGTACTCGCCCATAGCGACGCCGGCATAAGGCGCTAGGAACTGCATCGCCGCCGGGTCTGAGGCAGTGGCCTTGACGATGATGGTGTAGTCCATCGCCCCGAAGTCCTGCAACGTCTTGACGACCTGCGCCACGGTCGAAGCCTTCTGGCCGATGGCGACGTAGATGCAGATCACGTCTTTCCCTTTTTGATTGATGATCGTATCGACGGCCACGGCGGTCTTGCCCGTCTGACGATCACCGATGATAAGTTCGCGCTGCCCGCGCCCAATCGGAACCATCGAGTCAATCGCTTTGAGCCCGGTTTGCAGAGGCTCCTTTACCGGCTGGCGATCAATGATGCCGGGGGCTATACGCTCGATGGACATGTATGAATCCGTGATGATGGGCCCACGCTCGTCAATCGGATTGCCGAGAGCGTCAACGACGCGGCCGACGAGCGCGTCGCCGACGGGAACCTCCATAATGCGCTTCGTGCGCTTGACTATGTCGCCCTCTTTGATCTTCTGGAAATCGCCGAAGAGCACCGCGCCGACCTTGTCCTCTTCGAGGTTCAAAGCCAGCCCGCGCACGTCATGCGGAAACTCCAGAAGCTCGCCGGCCATGACCTTTTCCAGGCCGTGAATCTCGGCGATGCCGTCGCCGACCTTAATCACCGTTCCGACCTCCGAGACGGTCACGCCGCCGTCGAAGTTCTCTATCTGCTGGCGAATAATCTCGTTGATCTCGTTAGCTCTGATCGGTTCCATAATAATTCCTCTGTGATAAAGAACGCCGTGGCCGAAAAAGCCTTTTCCCTCAGCCGCGAGCCCTGCCTGTTACTTGCCGGCCAGCTTCTCCTTTGCTAGCTGTAACTGGCTGCGCACCGAGCCGTCGTAGATGGTCGAGCCGATGCGCGTCACCATGCCGCCGATTAACTCCTCGTCGGTCTTAAAGGTCAAGCGCACGTCCTTGCCCGTCAAGCTTGAGAGCTGGGCGCGCAAGGCTTCCTGCGAAGTTTCCGGGACGGGACGGGCCGTCGTCACCTCGGCCGAGACGACCCCCGCGCGCTCGTCCAGCACTTGCGCGAAACGCTTGTTGATTTCTCCCAGATCGGTGAGGCGCTGATTTTGCAGCAGGACTTGCAGGAAATTGGCCGTCGTCGCCCTCACGCGCGTACGAGCGACGAGCGCCGTCAAGACCTTTCGCTTCTGCTCGTAGGGAACGGTCGGATTACGAAAGACTTCCAGCAGCCCCGCGTTCGACTGCATCATCAATTCCCATGCAGACAACTCTTCTTGTACCTGGCGGGCTTCGCCCCGTGCCGTGACCACATCGGCCAGCGCCGCTGCGTAGCGGCGGGCCACCGTCTGTACGCTCAACGCCTGATTCCCCCCAGTTCCTCGACCTGCCGATTGACCAGACGCTGATCGTCTTCGGGCCGTATGTCGCGCCGGATCATCTCTTCCGCCAGCCGCACACTCTGCTCGGCGGCAAAGCGCCTCAGTTCGTGGCGCGCAGCCTTGCCTGCACTCTCTATCTCACGCCGGGCCTGCTCGCGCAACTTCTCCGCCTCTTCATCCGTCGAGCGACGAATGCGCTCGCGCTCTTCTTCAGCTTCCCTTCTGGCCTGCTCGCGCACGCTTGCGACTTCCTCATCCAGACGCGCCAGACGCACCTTGACCTCTTCAAGTTTCGCGTTGGCTGCGTCGCGCTCTTCCTGAGCGCGCATCAGCTCTCGCCGTATGCCTTCACGCCGCGCCCGCAAAGCATCGCTCACGGGGCGGCGAAGGATATAAACGAGAGCACCGACAAAGAGAAAGAGATTGAAGAACTTCCAGAGCTCCAGGCCCGGCCTGTTCCACCACGGCGCGGCCTCCCCTTCGGCCAGCCAGAGCAAAACCATATATGTCATGAAAGCACTATGCATAACTGAATCCGTCCACCTCAGCCGAGCCCCTGCACGACAGAAGAACTCAACGGGCGATGGAGAATATGAGCGCCCAACTCGGCCGCTGCCTGTATCGAATTGGCTTTCAATGTCGTGCGCGCGCGCTCCACCTGCGCATTGATCGCTTCCTTTTGCTCGGCTATGGATCGCCCAATCTCTTCCCGAACGGCGTCCAGTTTGATCTGGCGCTCGCGCATGGCCGTCGCACGCTCCTGCTCCATCAGACGGTAGCCTTCCGAACGAGCCTCGCGCAGCGTCCGCTCGTAGAGACTCATCTTCTCCTCGACATCACGCAGGATTTCACGGGCACTGCCCGAACGGCCTCGCGTGCGACGCTCGCGCTCTTCCAGAATACGATTGATGGGCTTGAAAAGCGTGGCGTTGAGGACAGCCACCATTATTAAGATGAGCGCGATGTGAACGAAGAGCGTACCGTCGGGTACGAGCTGGATAGAGTTCTCGGCGAAGCCCAGGAAGATCATAACAATCGTAAGGCTTAAATAAAGTCTCGCTTGCAGGTTGTATATTCGAGAAAGCTTACGCTTATCAAAAGCTTGCGAGTCTAGCACGCATTTTCACAAGCAGTCAAGGAGCGGTGGCAATCGGTCGAGTGAAGCTGTTAGCTATCAACGCGGCATACCGTGCCGTGATGAATGCCGCTCAAATACTTTACTCTTTAAAGCAACTGTCGCCCGTTCAGTCGAAACCAAACAGGCGACAATTGCTCTCGTCTCTCCCCCTCGCAAGGAGAGCCAGAGATGAAGCTTAGAGATAGTTAAAGCTCAGGCGAGGATAAAGACAGCTTTCTTTTTATCATATTTCGGCAGGATTGTCGCTCAAAATCTGATTACTGCGCCCGTTATACGACTTCAATCAAACGGCCTTGTCTCTGCCGAACCTCGCCGATGATTACCGCTCCATCAATTTTATTGACTAAAGCTTCTGATTTAGAGCGATCAACGCTAATCAAAAGGCCGCCTGCCGTCTGCGGGTCGAAAAGCGCACTTTGCATCTCGCGCGAGACATTCTCTGCGATTTCAATCGTCTCACCCACGTATGCCCTATTATTTTTATCGCCGCGCGTGAGCATCCCCTGCGCAATCAACTCCAATACGTCAGGTAGTAATGGAACCCGCGACGCTTCGATTACCAGACACACGTCGCTTGCACGGGCCATCTCGTAAGCATGTCCGAGCAAGCCGAAGCCTGTTACATCCGTGCAAGCATGTGCCTCTAGGGCCTGCATCGCTTCGGCAGCCGAAGCAGCCGAGGTGGTCATCGTCTTCATCGCCGCATCAACGGCTTCGGCTCGTGCTACCCCGCGCTTGATAGCTGTGCTGATGGCACCCGTGCCTATGGGCTTAGTCAAAATCAGTACGTCTCCCGGCCGCGCATGTGCGTTCGTTACTACCTTATTAGGATTGATTATACCAGTCACGGCATAGCCAAACTTTATTTCCGCATCGTCAATGGAGTGGCCGCCGAGCACGATTACGCCAGCCTCGTTCATAGCCTGTTGACCGCCACTGAGTATCTGTTGCAGGACGTTCAAGTCCTCCTTTTGCGGATAACAGACGATGGACAGCGCAGTGACAGGCTTTCCGCCCATGGCATATATATCATTCAGGGAATTGTTTGCTGCTACACGACCATAAATCTCCGGGTCATCTGCTACGGGAGTAAAAAAGTCAACTGTTTGCACTAGCGCAACGTCATCCCTCAGACGAAACACGCCAGCATCGTCAGCCTTGTCATACCCGACCAGTACGTTTTCATTCTTAGGTTGTGCTGGTAGTGAGCCCAGAACCTGGGCTAAATCGCGCGGCGCGAGCTTCGCCACTCAACCAGCACAGGAGACCATTTCAGTCAGTCTTTTCTTCATTGTACTTTGTACTTCCGAATCTGTGGTTATCCTCGATTCGATTTTACAAACGCTTCCGGCTTTGAGGCCGAGCGTTTGTGTTCATTGAATTCTCGTCATATACCTAGACCAATGAAAAGCATGAATTTCACTGGCAGCCCATCATACTATTTGATGGCATGCTTTCAGAAGGAATGGATTAGAGGGAAGGTGCCGCTGGCTCCTGGCTTGCGATCAAAAGCTGATATATGCGATCAAGGTCGTTCTCGTTATAGTACTCTATCTCGATCTTGCCTCCAGCTCCGGTCTGGCTGGGCATGACGCGTACCTGAGTTCCAAGGCGGCGTCGAAGCTTATTCTCGGCGGCTCGAATGTTTGCATCATCGCGTTTTGCTGGCGGCAGTGTTGCTGTAGCGGGGCTTGCACCGGCGATGATCCGCTTAATCGCCCGCTCAGTTTCACGCACGGATAAAGACTGCTCCATGATGTTTCGCGCAATGCGACGCTGAATATCTGCGTCGTCTACGCCGAGCAACGCGCGGGCATGTCCCATCGAAAGCTTTTCCTCTTCGACGAGACGTTGAATGTCTTCCGGTAAACGCAATAGACGTAGATAATTAGTGACAAAAGACCGATCGCGCCCGACGCGTTGTGCGACCGTCTCCTGGGTGAGTCCCAGTGTGTCTATGAGCCGCTTGTAGGCATAGGCTTCTTCGATGGCATTAAGTTCCTGGCGCTGTATGTTTTCGATTAGAGCCAGTTCCAGAAGCTTATCATCCGGAATATCGCGCACCACAGCCGGAACCCTTTGCAGCCCCGCGCGTTGCGCCGCGCGCCATCTTCTTTCACCCGCGACCAACTGGTAACGCGCTCCGCGACGGCGCACTAGTAACGGCTGGACGATGCCGTTGGAGCGAATTGATTGGGCCAGTTCTTCCAGACGCTCTTCATCAAAGTGCGTGCGTGGCTGCGCAGGACTTGGCTCTATCAGGTCTATATCTATTTCGAGCAGTTCTTCATTGGCCGTCGGAGCCGTATCCGACAGCAGTGCGCTCAAGCCCCTGCCTAGTACTCTTCTTGTCATGAGCCATAACCTCCTTCGCTAATTGAAGGTAGCTTTCCGCGCCGCGCGAACGTATGTCATACAAAATAATAGGCTTACCGTAGCTGGGTGCTTCTGCCAGGCGGACGTTGCGCGGGATCACCGTCTCGAATACCTGTTGACCGTAAAAGTCTCGTAGATCGGACGCCACGGCAGCCGAAAGATTCGTCCGCTCGTCGTACATGGTCAATAGCAGACCTTCTATCGTCAAGCTAGGATTGAGAACGCGCCTGATACGGGCTAAGGTATCAAACAATTCCGTCACGCCTTCAAGCGCGTAATATTCACACTGAATAGGCACAAGCAGGGAATCGGCGGCGGTCAGAGCGTTGAGAGTTAAAAGACCCAGAGATGGAGGGCAATCTATGATGATATAGTCGTATTCGAACTCCAGCCCCTTTAGTAGCTCTCTAAGCTTGTATTCGCGCCTTTCAGCATCCACAAGCTCTACTTCTGCCCCGGTCAGATTCTTATCGGCGGGCAAGACTTTGAGGAGGGGAAGCTCCGAAGGTTGTATGATGTTGTGGAGCGGTTCGTCCAGGACTAGAGCGTGATAGAGGCTGCGGCGGAAACTTCCTCGTTGAATTCCAACGCCGGATGTCGCGTTTGCTTGCGGGTCGGCGTCTACCAGAAGCACCCGCCCTTCAGAGACGGCAAGAGCAGCAGCTAGATTCACTGCTGTGGTGGTTTTACCGACGCCCCCCTTTTGGTTTGCCACTGCAATGGTTTTAGCCATTATTGTGAGCCTTAACCAATCCTCTTGCCGAAATTACGCGTAAATTAACATAAGTCAGGCTCACGCGCCACAATTTTCGTCTAAAAGAGGTTTCACGTGCCACCAATTTTGAAATTTGAATCTTCAAAATTATGTTTCACGTGTCCCCGAGAGAGTTGGGGACACGTGAAACCATGAATAATAAATCAGGCAACCCGCTGCATATCGAGATGGACGAGCAGGGTCGAAATGGAGGCAGGGGTTAATCCGGGGATACGTCGCGCCTGCCCGAAGGTCTGGGGGCGCGCGCGCTCAAGCCTCTCGATCATCTCGTGCGAGAGGCCGCCTACAGTATGGAATTTGAAGCCGGATGGGATGACGAGCCCGTCGTGCTGGTTCAAGCGATCAAAAGTGGCTCGTTGGGCCTCAATGTAGCCCCGATAAAGGGAATCGGCGAGGGCAGATTCCAGGTCACGCAGGCTGATGAGCGTACGCAGGTCTGCGGGCAATAACTGCTGAATCAAGGCCGGGTTGACGTTCTGTCGCTGTGCGAGCTGGGCCAGAGTGATCGAATCGCCCAGATCAGAGCCTAAAGTCCTGGAAAGAGAAGAATAGGCTACATCCGAGCGCTTTAGACGAGTTCCATTCAGCGCAGCGTGCAGACGTGCCAAGCGGTCTTGCCTCTGATTAAATCGCTCCCAATCCGAGTCACCAACCAGGCCAATCTCTTTCCCGTAAGGGGCCAAACGGGCATCTGCGTTATCGTAGCGAAGGGCCAGGCGAAACTCCGCCCGCGAAGTAAAAATACGGTAAGGCTCGTCAACGCCCTGCGTGATAAGATCGTCGATCAGCACGCCTATGTAAGATTCCTCGCGCTTGAGGCGGAAACCCCCGCGCCCCTGAACGCTGAGCGCGGCATTGATTCCGGCGATCAAGCCCTGGCAGGCGGCCTCCTCATAACCGGTCGTCCCATTAATCTGCCCGGCATTAAAAAGCCCTTTGATACGAACGGTCTCAAGATATGGCGTCAGCTCACGTGGATCGATAAAATCGTATTCGATGGCATAACCGGGCCGAATAATGCGCGCCTGATCGAGCCCCGGAATCATTCTGACCAACTCCTGCTGAAGCTCTGCGGGCAGGGAGGTGGAGAAGCCGTTCAGGTAAACTTCGTTCGTGTCGTGCCCTTCGGGCTCAAGAAAGAGCTGGTGGCGGTTCTTATCCGCAAATTTGACTACCTTATCTTCAATCGAGGGGCAATAGCGCGGCCCGATTCCCTTGATTTTACCCGAATAAAGCGGGGATTCGTGCAGATTCGAGCGAATCGCTTCGTGTACGTTGTCCGTCGTATAGCCTATGTAGCAAGTGATCTGCGGCTGGTCTATCTGGTCGGTCGCAAATGAGAAGGGGACTGGCCGTTCGTCCGCGGGTTGCGGCTCGAACGCATCCCAGTCAATAGTGCGCCCGTCTAGACGCGGAGGCGTGCCGGTCTTCAAACGTCCCACGGGAAACCCTAAATGCTTGAGGCTTTCAGCCAGCTCTATGGAGGCGGGCTCACCTGCACGCCCGGCCGTATGCGTTCGGCGGCCTGTGTGTATCAGTCCGTTGAGGAAGGTTCCGGTCGCGACGACTACAGAGCGAGCGCGAAAGCGGCGCGTATCCTGTAGCTCTACCCCCTCGATCCGGCCGTTATCTATAATTAAATCAACAACTAAGCCTTGACGCAGATGCAGGTTTGGTGTTGCCTCAAGCGTGCGCCGCATCTCTTTGCGATAGAGGGAGCGGTCTGCCTGGGCACGTGGGGATTGAACGGCGGGGCCCCGCGAGCGGTTGAGGAGGCGAAATTGTATGCCAGTACGATCAATAACGCGCCCCATGATTCCGCCCAAAGCATCTATCTCACGTACAAGATGGCCTTTAGCGATGCCGCCGATGGCCGGGTTGCAAGACATCTGGCCGATCAAGTCCAGATTGAGTGTCACAAGGGCCGTCTGCGCGCCGAGCCTTGCCGCTGCCGAAGCAGCCTCGCACCCGGCGTGGCCCGCGCCGATCACCAACACATCAAAAACTTCATCAAAACTCATGGCCGGCTATTTCCCTATACAGAAGGTCGCGAAGATTTGCGACAAGATGTCCTCGGGAGTCGTTTCGCCCGTGATCTCGCCGAGAAAGCGTAAAGCATTATACAGACCGACGAGGACAAGCTCTTCGCTGGCACGCTCATCGAGCAGCGTGACGGATGACTCAAGCGCTTGCTGGGAGCGGCGCAGCAGGTCGAAATGGCGCGCATCAGTAATAAGCAGTCCGTCGCTCTGCATTTCAGAAGATGCGAACGGTTCCAGTATAGCAGCCCTGAGAGCCTCAAGTCCTGCACCCGTCTTGGCGGAAATATGAACGACAGGCGAGCCCTCGCCGTTTACCTTGAAACCATTGTGTGCGAAAGAGTCCAGGTCACTCTTGTTGAGAGCAATAATGTGTGGGCTCGCTGCGACATCTGCAAAGACTTCCTCGTCTTCGCTGGTCAAAGGCTCTGAGCCGTCTACAATGACCACGATCAGGTCTGCGTCCGCCATCGCACGCCTTGCGCGCTCTATACCAAGACTCTCAACCTTGTCCGCAGAAGCGCGCACGCCAGCCGTATCGGTCAGCAGAACCGGAACTCCTTGCAAGCTTATCACTTCACTTAAACTATCACGAGTAGTCCCTGGAACATCTGTGACGATGGCTCTATCGGCGGCAAGTAAACTATTGAAAACACTAGACTTACCCACATTCGGCCGTCCCGCCAGAGTAACCTTCAGGCCCTCGCGCAAAAGGCGTCCGGAGCGGAAAGTGTTGGAGAGCGTTTCGAGTTCACCGATCAAGGCCGCGAGTTTTACTTTGAGCGTAGCGAAGGCCACGTCCGGCAGATCATCTTCGACAAATTCCAGGGAAGATTCCAGGGGAACTATGATGTCGAGCAGAGCCTCTTTGATGGGCTGAAGACGGGCCGACAGCTCGCCGCCGAGTTGTCGTGCAGCCTGGCGTGCGGCGGCGTTCGTCCGGGCATTAATCAGGTCTCGAATGGCTTCGGCCTGGCTCAAATTTAAACGTCCGTTCGAGAGCGCACGCAAAGTAAATTCTCCCGCCTCGGCCAAGCGCGCATCGAGGGCCAGAATGTTGTCTATTAAATGTCTGAGCAGAACAGGCGAGCCATGACAGCTTAGCTCACAGACATCTTCACCCGTGAACGAGTGGGGTGATTTGAAGAAGGTGACGAGAGCGCGGTCTAAGACTTCTCCGGTCGCGGTGTCGCGAAGCTTCTTTAAGGCCACGCGGCCCGGCTCAGGATTGAAATGAGCGTCGCCGATCAGCGCGCGTACTATCTCAAGAGAGCGCGTGCCGCTCAAGCGTATGACGCCTATGCCGCTACGGCCTGGCGGTGTTGATAAAGCGACGATGGTGTCTGCTCTGGACACTTGCGGAAAAGAAGAGAGAGAAAGCGCGAGCAATGATCTCTGTGGCGCGCAATCTCCCTTAGAGAGTTTATTTACTTGGGGGAAGATTTGAGACTGACCTTGAGGCGGCGCGCGTCGCCTTCGCCGACCGATTCCGTGTGCAGGTCATCTTCGTGTGCGAGGGTAAGATGAATGACGCGGCGTTCGTTTGAATTCATGGGCCCAAAAGTGAAAGCGACGCCGGTCGAGCGTACACGCTGCGCAGCATGCCTGGCCATCGCGCGCAACTCAGCCTCGCGCGTAGCGCGAAAGTTTTCTACGTCACAAACAATGCGCTCGCCCCTCGGCAGAGCACGACCGAAAGCTTGGTTGACAAGCTGCTGAAACGCTTCCAAAAGCTCACCGCCTTCGTTGAGCAGCAAGGTCGAATCAGCGCCCTCTATCGCCAGCAGACACCCTTCAGTAGATTCACCCACGGTTGCACGCAGCTTGAATCCGACGCCGTCAAAAATGGCGTTCAAAAAATCCTGTGCCTGTACGCATGCTTCACTCATCTTCGTAGAGTAACTGTGTAGAGTTTCATCTCACTTAAAGGCGTGCGCCGTCAAGCCTGTGAGACGCGCGCCGTGCTCAGCTTCTTAGTCGAACGCGAAGCGGCGCGCTTCTCCTCGGGCGGTTCTTCATCATCTTCAGATTTCGTCAGGCGATTAATGAGCACCTGCTGACTGAAGCCGACGATGTTTCCGACTATCCAGTAGACCAACAATCCAGAAGGCGCACTCCACATAATATACAACATGAAGAGAGGCATGCCGATGGCCATCATCTTGCGCTGAAGAGGGTCGGCCGAGGGCGCTGGCGTAATCAGTTGCAGCACGATCATGGACGTGGCGAACAGGATCGGCAGCATGTGTATCATGTAGGGCTCGGGCGCTGACAGATCGGGTATCCAGAGAAAGTGCGCTTGACGGAAATCAATAGAGATGGTGATCGCACGATAGAGCGCGAAAAGAAAGGGCATCTGTATCAGGAGAGGTAAGCAGCCGCCGAGAGGATTGCCCTCCTTCATCAAACGCAGTTGCTCCATCTGTAAATCTTTAAGACGAGGATCGTCCTGCTTCATCCCCTTGATCTTCTCTTGCAGCTCTTTCATGCGCGGCGCAAGCTTCTGCGCCTTCTTCATAGATTTGGACGAACGCCACTTGAGCGGGAAGAAGAGGGAATAAATAATTATCGTGAAGATAATGATGGCGATGCCGTAGCTGCCGGTCAGTTGGTAGAGCTTCTTTATAGACCAGAGGATGGGAACCGCCAGCGGGCGCGAGATGCTGCCCAGAAAGCCATAATCTATTGACCTTTCAAGGTCTACTTGGCGTTGAGGGTTGAGCCTCTGGCTGATCTCCTGGCTCGCCGAAGTAAGCAGATAGTGGTCTTTGGGCCCAGTATAAACTCTCGTCGGTGAGCCGTCGGCCGGTATGGGTACGAGGGCCGAGATCAAGTACCTGGACTCCGGTTTTCCGTTCGCCTGATAATCATATTGTGTAGTGTGAAACTCCAGTCCTTCGCTCTTTCTCGACGGCACTGCGATCATCGCGAAGTAAGTGTCGCCGACGCCGGCCCAATCAACGGGGCCGTTCATCACAAGGCGATCACCGTTCTGATGATTGATCTGCTCGGCGTGATGTCGCTCATCCTTGTCACCGATGACGGCAATCGCTTCGGGTGCGACGGAGTAGAAACTGTAATGCTTCACACCCTGATCGCCGATGCTTGGGCCAATCAGGATTTTAACTTCAGGGACGGGCTGGCCGTTGCGCGCTAAGGTTACTTCAATATCCGCCATGTAGCGGTCGGTGTAGAAGGTGATGCGCTTGGTCAGGTTGATCCCTGTGGCAGCATCTTGCAGGACAAACTCCAAAGTCTGCTGCGGCTTGCCTGGGCCCAGCTCAAGATTCAGCTCCGAGCCATCGCCTTCAGCTCCCTTGACCTGGTAATTTCTCGAAGCGAGCAGCGCGTCCAGGTTCTGGTCTCCGACCACTATCTGAAACGGCTCGCGCCCTCTCTTCACACCCTCTTGCGGGATCAGCTCCAGAGGCTGCGGGTTATCCTTGTCGCCTGCGACAGAGAACAATGCTCGCCCAGGATTATCACTATTAGAGGGAAGAGATTTCAGAATCCAACTGGTTGCGACCGCGCCCCTGTTATCCAGCTTGACCTCGTAAAGCGGCGTCTTGACTGAAATAGATCGTTGCGGCGTCGCGTCCTGCGTGGCAGCAGGCTGTGCTGCTGCTTGCTGCGGCTGTTGATTCTGTGTGCTATCCGCGCCGGGCGTCGAAGGCGTAGCAGCCGGCTGTTGAGGCGAAGAAGTATTGGCGTTGTTCTGCTGCGCAGGCGGCGCGGGGAAGAAACGGCGCTGAAGGTAGCCCCACCCGAAAAGTATCACCGCAGAGAGTAGAAGAGCGAGAACGAAACGCCTTTGTTGCATGTGCTTTTAACTGTCAGCTTTCAAATGAGAATCTAAAAAAATTTCCGGGTACAGCGGATAGCGACTTTGCTCTTCACTTAACAGGATCATATCCGCCCGGATGAAACGGGTGGCAGCGCAGAAGCCTGCGCGCGCCCATCCAGGTGCCGCGTATGGCCCCATGCCGCTCAATGGCCTCGCGCGCGTATTCCGAGCAGGTTGGAACGAAGCGGCACGAGGGCGGAAGCAGTGGCGAAAGGGCCGCTTTGTAGAGCTTCAATAGCGCGACTAAAATAATCCTCACTGCCTTCTACCGCTCGCCTTCAGACTGACTCCTGCTCTCGTCGCTGGCCGCGCGCTGAACGATCCTCTGAAACTCTTCCAGAGGCGCGTCCAGCTTGACGCTGAGCAGGGAACGCCTGGCATTGAGCACCCAATCATACTTCAGCTTCAGGCCGTCCAGCTCGGCCTTGCTCAAACGAAAAGCCTCGCGCAGCAAACGCTTCGCGCGATTACGTTCCACCGCGTTACCCGTCGCTTTACGCGATGCCGTGACGCCTAATCTATGATGCTGTAAATCGTTGGGATGTACGAAAGCAGTCATCAAGCGGCCATCATAACGCCTCCCCGTGGCGTACACGCGGCGAAACTCGTCAGAAGCGCGCAGATGATTCTGTCTGGACAAGCGGCCTAGGGGCGGTCTCTAGTAGTGCGAAGGCGTGAGGCGCTTGCGCCCCTTAGCGCGGCGACGCTTCAGTACCAGCCGGCCGTTCTTTGTCGCCATGCGCGCGCGAAAGCCATGCGTCTTGGCCCGGCGACGATTGTTAGGTTGAAATGTGCGCTTCGACATAGTCAATTATTCTCCGGTCAAATCAAAAGTGTAAGACTAACTGCGCCTCCGGCATTATGTCAAGAAAAGCAGGCCCGTAAGGCGTCCCCAAAGGCTATTTTCTTACCGGGAGAGAGGCGCTGCGGCGTAGACCGCCTACCAATTTGACCAGACCGACCTGTCCTAAAACCATTCAACGAGCCGATTGCGGCCATGTTACAGAATTGAAAAATCCAGGTAAAAATAGGGTTCCGCAGGGGCACGAAAAAATATTCTTCGAGCCTGTGGATTTCCCTTGCTTCTCGGCTCATATTATGCTAGTCTCCGCCCCGTTTCGACGCCTCTTTGAACCCGTAAGTAGTTGATAAATAAATACTTAAAGCTTTACTTTAAGTATACCCGAGTTTTCCACAGCCCTGTGGAAAACCTTGTGGAAAACTTTCGGGACGAGGGGTGAAAAAGTGACCAAGAGGGTGCATTTACAATACCTTCCGCCGTGTCACTCAAGGAATAGCTTGAAAAGAAGAAAGCGAAGTACCTGTATCGTTTTGCGACGATCTTCGTGGGTCGCAACGTGAAGAGTCTTTAATGAGACAGGACGGATAAGACATGAGTACTATGATCGAGAATCGGCTCTGGAGCGATATTCTTCACGCCGTCGAAAAGCGGCTCAACCGCCAGAGTTTTGAGACGTGGTTTCGCCCCATACAGTTCGAGGGCTGCGATGATTCTGAGCAGGTTCTACACCTGCGCGCCCCGAACCAGGTGGTCAAGGATTGGGTCAGCTCCAACTACTCGGAAGTCCTGGGCGAGTCGCTGGAAGAGCTGAACCTGGCCGAATATCACGTGGACTGGATGGTTGAAGAGGAAGAGACCCGTGACAGCTTGGAAGAGAGTCGAGACGCGGGCAGCTATAGCCTGCCGGAGACGGCCACGGGTAACGGCAAGAGCAAAAGCCTCTTTACGCTTCTGGAAGCGGCCGAATCCGACGGCCTGACTCCCGCTCCGACGACCTTTGTTGACATAGAGCCGATAGAGCTGTCGCTTAATCCCAAATATACTTTTCAGACTTTCGTCGTCGGTTCCTGCAATCAGTTTGCTCATGCAGCCTCTTTGGCCGTTGCCGAAGCGCCGGGCAAAACCTACAATCCGCTCTACATTTACGGCGGGGTGGGCTTAGGGAAAACTCACCTGATGCACGCCGCAGGCCATGCCATTAAGGAGCGCAACCGTCATCTGCGCCTCTCCTACATCTCGGCGGAAAAGTTCATGAACGAGCTGATTAACGCCATTCGCTACGACAAGGCGCAGACTTTTCGTGAAAAATATCGCTCGATAGATGTGCTCTTGATGGACGACATACAGTTTATGGCCGGCAAAGAGCGCACGCAGGAAGAGTTTTTCCATACTTTCAACGCTCTCTACGACGGCCAGAAGCAGATAGTCATCACCTCGGACTGCCCGCCCCGCGAGATACCCACTTTGGAAGAGCGTCTGCATTCGCGCTTCGAGTGGGGATTGATCGCGGACATGGAGCCTCCAGACCTTGAAACGAAAGTGGCTATTCTCAAACGTAAAGCAGACCTGGACGGCGTTCAACTGCCGGACGACGTGGCCTTCTTCATAGCCAGTAAGGTGAAGAGCAATATACGCGAGTTGGAAGGCTCGCTCGTGCGCCTTGTAGCCATCTCATCCCTGCGCGGGCTGCCTATCTCCAAGATGCTAGCCCAGGACGCCATCCGCAACATAGCCGAAGACGATCAACCGGCCGGAATCACCATAGACCAGATTCAGCAGGCCGTCGCGGCACACTATCGCCTCCGCGTTGACGAGCTAACTTCCAAGAGCAACACCAGGCAGATCGCCGTGCCCCGCCAGGTCGCCATGTACCTGTGCAAGCGGCTCACCAAACATAGCTTCCCGGAGATCGGAAGAGAGTTCGGCGGCAAGCATCACACGACCGTCATTCACTCCGTAGAGAAGATCGAAGCCCTTGTTTTGAAGGATCAAAATTTCCACAGGGTCGTGAGCGACCTTATGGACAATCTTTGCAAGTAGTTAGCCCATTTTCGGGGTCAAAAGTTTTCCACAGTACGGTTTTCGGTTAAGCTCTTTGGACATAATATTTAACTTCGAGTTTTCCACATTTCCACAGGCATTGCAATAATTGGGGCTGTGGAAATGTGGAAAACTTTTAAAATGGAAAACTTTTCCACAGGCGCGCTCGGTTTTCCACAGCGATTTCCACAACCCCTGTGGAAAACAATTCCTTTGCTGTCAACAATAAAGTGACTTTTCCACATTTCCACAGGCCCTACTACTACTACTATATATATATACATAGTATTTAATTAGTATTGATAGTAAAAGGCGCGCGGCTTTAAGTGTTGTATAAATATCCGAAAGTTGGATCAGCCATTATTCGCTTAAGAGGAGTTTTCTAAATGGAGTTCAGCATCAGCAAGAACGCTCTACAGAAAGAGCTAGGTTTCGTTCAAGGTATCGTCGAGAAGAAAAACACCATCCCCGTCCTCTCGAACATCCTCATCGAATCGGTCGGCGAGAATACCATCCGCCTGATCGGCACAGACCTGGATGTCACGATTCGCTGCGAGACGGAGGCCGAGATAGGCAAGCCCGGCTCGATGTGCGTCCAGGCGCGCAAGCTTTTCGACATCTCGCGTCTGCTGCCGGACGCGACCGTTCGCTTCCGTAAGGAGGAAAACGACTGGGTGACGGTCGAGTGCGAGAACTTCCGCTCGAAGATCGCCGGCGTGGCCCGAGAAGCTTTCCCAGAAGTGCCCAGCTTCAAATCCGCGCCGACCAAACTTCCGGCAGACGTTTTCAAATCCTTCATTGACCGCACCATTTTTGCCATCACGCAGGAGGAGTCGCGTTACACGCTTTCGGGCGCGAAATTCATCCTCGACAAATCGGGCGCAAAGATGGTTACAACCGACGGACACCGCCTGGCCTATGTCGCACGTCAGGATTTGGGAAAAAACGCGTCCAGGGAGGCAATAGACGCGCTTATACCCCGTAAGACGCTGGCAGAGCTGACCAAGCTGACGGCCAATTACGAAGGCGAGATAAGTTTGGGCGCGGACGAGAACCACATCTACTTCGAGGTCGGCCCGCGTCTCTTGATCTCTCGCATGCTCTCCGGCCAGTTTCCCAATTACGAGATGGTCATGCCGAAGAGCAACGACAAGTCAGTAGTCTTCGACAACGTCTCTTTGAACCAAGCCATTCGCCGTGTAGCCCTGATGGCGGACGACCGCTCGCACGCCATACGTTTTCATCTGGCCCCGAACCAGCTACAGATCAGCTCGCAGAACGCCGAGGAAGGCGAGGCGCGCGAAACTGTTGCCACAGACTACAACGGCGACGTGGTCGAGATAGGCTTCAACGCCCAGTACCTACAGGATTTCCTCAACGTCATCGGCGAAGGCGAGATCGCCTTTGAATTCAAGGACGGCAACTCGCAGGCGCAACTGCGTCCGACGAGCAATCCCGACTACGAATACAAATACGTCGTGATGCCGATGAGAATTTGAGCCGGCGAGATAGCCTGAAAATTTAACCTGACGAAAAAGCGTCTCTGTGCGGAACGAGCAGAGACGCTTTTTTTGACGCACAATCTACTGGGCTTTGCCCGTAGAGGGCGGCCTGTTTATCCGCTTGAGTCTGACCATCTGGTCGAACAGGGTGACGATGAATTCCGTCACCTCACCTTTATCGTTTTTTATAAAAGTGATCTGTGAGTCTACGTCTTTGGAGAAGAATGTGGTTTCCGAGAGGGGGAAGATTTCTATGCTCTTGCCCTGGGATTTGACGAAAAGGCGATTGCCGCTTCTGGACACTTCCAACTCGGCGTCCGGGGCGAGTTGGTAACGGCCGACGTAGCGGTCTAAGACTTGCGGGTCGAGCTTTACTATCACCTGCTCCAACGGTTTTGGAACCGTGTAGTTGACGAAGCCGATCATCATCTCGTCATAAGTCGAGCTGCCGTGACGGATGGCTTTCGTCGCGTCCGGGTTGTGCATGTTCATCGAAGAGTTATTGAAATGGGCTGTGACGATGAACTTCGTGCCTCCCGGAATTGCGAGCGGCCTTTTCAGTGTGTATAGCGTCTGCCAGTGGAAAACGTAGCGCGGTACAGATAGCAACGTCTCTCGTCGCCCGTCCGGATAGATGACCTCGTACTTCATGTCCTTGCCGCGAATATGCATGTGCGGCATAAAGCTGAGCACCTGTATGTCACGCTGAAATGTCCAGCAAGCCGTGACCTCGTGATTATCCGCGCCCGGTGGAATCAGGAACAGAGAGTTGCTAATGCTGCGAGTCCCCACCATTCGCTCCACGGGCGCTTTAGCAAAAGTCAGGGCTATAGTCGTGCGATCTTTCTCCGCCTGCCCAGGCGGTTTTGAATAATGCATCTGAAAAATTATGTTCGAGCCGGCGGGAATCCTTTTGGCTGTCCCCGTGGGCCATACGTCAGGCTCTCTGCCGGGAGCATAGACGGAGAGAATCTCGCTATCGTTATTGCCTCCGGTGCCGCTATTTTCGACACGGCAACCGTCGTTGACTACGGGCGCGTCAGGCTTGACGCGCGTGATCGTGCCGTCCATCAATTCGATAGAAGAAGGCCCCTGCTGGAACATGGTTTTATCCGGAGGCTCTATGAAAGCGACTGCGTGGTGGACGACCTTAGGATTGCCGGGGCGGAATTCCACTGCCTGAATCCACCTGTCCTCTTTGAAGCTGGTCGGAACTCTGAAGTAGAGGTACTTGTCCACGCCTTCAGTGCCGAGCGAGGCATCATCCGGCATCGTCAACACTACGTCAGGCTGTCCGATCCCCCACTTGGCGGGAAACTGAGGCGCGGGCGGGAGGTCTTTCGGGTCTCCTTCCCTGGCTCCCTGATTGACCCATGCGACGATCTTATCAATCTCTAGCTGGCTGAGCAGGCGCGCGTTTGCAAACTCGCCGTAACGTGGGTCTGCATGCCACGGAGGCATTTCGCGGGCAACAACTTTTTCTCTAATCCACCGAGCCCACGGCTGAATATCCTTATAGGTCATGAGCGACATCGGCGCGATGTTGCCGGGACGATGACAGGTCACACAGTTTTTATTCAATATCGGCGCGATGTCCTTCGAGTATGTCACCTGCCCTTCAACGTTACTGCTTGAGTTGTCGCTTGCGCTCCCAACATTCAAGCCGATGAGGTAAAGACACATCAAGCCGATTATCAAAACCAATTTAATCGCCGTCACTACTTTTCTCATCTGTGCCTACTTCAAAAAATTTTAGCTTAAATCCTGTGGGGAGTCTCGTTCATCTATTCTGAAGACAGCTATCTGCCGGAAGGGAAATTCTATCAAAACGCTTAGCCTGGCGAAAATCTGTGAGAGCAAGGCTTGCCGTATGCTAAAATCGCCACATGCTGCTCGAAACGCTTGAGGCTCATAATTTCAGGAATTTGAGCGGCAAAGTCTCCTGGGGCTCGGGGCTCAATATCATCTACGGCGATAACGGCCAGGGGAAGACCAACTGGCTCGAAGCCATCTACCTTCTCGCCACTACCAAATCCTTTCGCACGCAGCGTCCGCATGAAGCCGTCAAGTTCGGCGAAGACCTGGCCGTCGTGCGTGGTCGTGTGGGGCGCACGCGCGAAGTTCATCGCGACTTGCAGGTGACAATCCAGGGCAAGACGAAAGCGATTTCCGTCAACGGTAAGCGCGAGGCCGTCGCACGCTACCTCGGGCAGCTTCACGCTGTAGCCTTTACGGCGGACGAACTGGACATAGTGCGCGGCCTGCCCGACGCTCGCCGCAAGTTCCTGGATCGCGGCGTAGTCTCGCTGCATCCGGCTTACGTTCAGACCCTGGCCGATTACAACCGCGTCATCAAGCAGAAGAACCGGCTCCTGCAAGACGCTTCGGAATCGGAGATGACAGGCGCGCAGGTCGCGGAAATCCTCGCGCCCTGGAACGAGCAGCTTATCACGCTGAGCGCAGAGATTCATCGCGCTCGCGCGGACTACGTGGAACGGCTGAGAAAGGTGCTTGAGCGTCGTCTCTTCGGGCGCGAGGACATCACAATTCGTTACGTCTCGTCGCTCGAAGGCAAAGGGGATTTGAACGGTTACGAGGCGCTCATTGCCGACCGCCTCAACCTGCGTCTGACGGCCGAGCTGGCCGCCGGTTACTCCCTCATAGGGCCTCACAGGGATGAGCTTGAGATACTGTTTGACGGACGAGACATGCGGGCCTTCGGAAGCTCCGGCCAGCAGCGTAGCGCGTTGATAATACTTGACTTAGCAGCGATTTCGGTGTATTATTCATGGCACAACGAGTATCCACTTTTCCTCATAGACGATGTGGATGCGGAACTGGACGGAAAGCGCATAAAGTTCTTGTTGGAATATCTCGATGGGCGCACTCAGACCTTTATCACGACCTCTAAGGAGAGCCTCGTCGAGCAGTTCGTCGCGCGCGCAAATGTTTACGAGGTGTGGGACGGGATGGTCAAAACCGAAGCCCTGCCATCAAGCGTAAGCGCCACTGACGGCATCTAAATTAGGGATTTTTTAATGAGCGGCATTTACGAAGAGGAGACTGTTTTGGTAACAGCAACATCAACCTTATCAAAGAAGAAAAATATGGCCTACGATTCAAGCTCGATCACCGTGCTCGAAGGACGCGACGCTGTGCGCAAGCGCCCTGCGATGTACATCGGCTCGACCGGCGACCTGGGCCTGCATCACCTGGTCTATGAAGTTGTAGATAATTCGATTGACGAAGCCCTGGCCGGTTACTGCGACACGGTCGAAGTCGCGATCCACCTGGACAATTCGATCACGGTCGTCGATAACGGTCGCGGCATCCCCGTCGATTACCATAAGCAGGAGAAGAAGAGCGCGGCCGAAGTCGTGATGACCAAGCTGCACGCCGGCGGCAAGTTCGATTCCAACGCCTACAAGGTTTCCGGCGGATTGCACGGCGTAGGCGTCTCCTGCGTCAACTTTCTTTCGGAAACGCTTCGCTTAGAGATTTGGCGCGACGGCAAGACCTACGAGCAGGAGTACGAGCGCGGCATCCCGGTCTCTAAGCTTGAGCAGACCGGAAAGACGCGTAAGCGCGGCACGAAGATTACTTTCAAGCCCGATACGGAGATTTTCGACACCACCGTTTTCAGCTTCGACAAACTGTCAGAGCGCCTGCGCGAAAAGGCTTTTCTCAACAAGGGCATTCGCATAACCATTCGTGATGAGAGGGAAGAGACTGAGCGCTCTCACGAGTTCTATTACAAGGGCGGAATCGCCGAGTTCGTCAAGCATCTGAACAAGAACAAGACTGTGCTGCACGATAAGCCGCTCTATTTCGAGCGCGCGAGTGACACGCTCTCCATAGAGGTCGCCATACAGTACAACGACGGCTATGACGAGAAGGTCTATTCCTTCGCCAACAATATCAACACGGTAGACGGCGGCACGCACCTCTCTGGCTTTCGCTCGGCGTTTACGCGCACCGTCAACGCCTACGCGCAAAGCTCCGGGCTGGCCAAAAACTTCAAAGGCTCGCTCTCGGGCGACGACGTGCGCGAAGGTTTAGTGGCCGTCATCTCTGTCAAGCTGCCGCAGCCGCAGTTCGAGGGGCAGACCAAAGGCAAGCTCAATTCCGACGTTAAGGGCGCTGTGGAATCGTTCCTGAACGAACGCTTGACCGAGTATTTTGAGCAGAACCCGACCGTGGCCCGCAAGATCGTCGGAAAGGCCGTTGACGCCGCGCGCGCACGCGAGGCTGCCCGAAAGGCCCGCGAGATCGTCCGCAAGGGCGCGATTGGCTCGACCATGCTTCCCGGAAAGCTGGCCGATTGCCAGGAACGCGACCCCGCCCTGTGCGAGATTTACATTGTAGAAGGAGATTCCGCTGGCGGCTCGGCCAAACAGGGGCGCGACCGGAAGAATCAGGCCATTCTGCCCTTAAAAGGTAAAATCTTGAACGTCGAGAAGGCCCGCTTCGACAAGATGCTCGGTCATGGCGAGATCAAAACGCTGATTACCGCTCTCGGAACCGGCATCGGGAAGGACGATTTCGACCTCGGCAGGCTGCGTTATCACAAGATCATCCTGATGACGGACGCCGACGTTGACGGCTCCCACATACGGACGCTGCTTCTGACCTTCTTCTATCGCCAGATGCCAGACCTGGTGGAGCGTGGACATGTCTTTATCGCCCAGCCTCCGCTGTTCAAGGTAAAACGAGGCAAGCGCGAGGAGTACATCAAGGACGAAAGGTCTATGGTGCGCTACATGATGAGGCAGGCGACCGGCGACATCAAGGTCAAATCCCTCACCACGGATTCCGTCATAGAGGGTCGTGACCTTGCGCGCGCTCTGGAGCAGATGGTCGAATTCAAGCGCTATTGCGAAAAGGCTGCTCGGAGGCTGGGCGGCGACGCCAGGCTGCTCAACACGCTGCTTGAGGCTTTTGGCGGGCGCGAGGGTGTTTTGCGCGAGGACGGAGCGACTCTTCGCGGCGTCTTCCAGAACGACGACCTGATGGCCCGCATAGAGGGCTTTCTGGCCGATGAAGGCTATGAGACAGACCTTTCGACGGACGAGGATCACGGGCTGTGGGAGATAGAGACCACGGCCGATTCAGGGGCGAGCGTCTGCATTGACTGGAATCTGGCCAGCTACGTAGAGTTTCAGAAGGCCGTAGAGCTTTACACGCAGTTGGAAGACCGCCTGGCGGCTCCCTTTGTGGCCGGAGAGAATGGCTCAAGTGAGCAGATCGAGACGCGTGAGGCGCTGCTTGAGCGCGTGCTGGCCGTGGCCAAGAAAGACCTGACGATTCAGCGCTACAAGGGCCTCGGGGAGATGAACCCGGAACAGTTGTGGGAGACCACCATGAATCCGGAAAAGCGTACGCTCTTGCAGGTGAAAATAGATGATGCCGTGGAAACCGACCAGATTTTCACAGTCCTGATGGGCGATGCCGTAGAGCCGCGCAGGAAGTTCATAGAGGACAACGCGCTCGACGTGAAGAACCTCGATGTCTAGCTTTTGATACAGGAGAAGCGCGGCCTGGCGAGACTATTTGACACACCGCGCTTCCTTCCTTTACAATGTAATTCCTTTTCCTCCTGTGGATATTTCCGCTGCATATATCGCGTATGCAGCGGAATTTTTTGTCCGCGCGAAGCCGTTTTCCTAGCCCGCGAGCGCCCGGCTATTTCTTCTCATCCGGAGGGCGCGTGGCCGTGAATTCGTCCAGGTCTAGACGGTCGGATTCCGCCACGCCATGCTGGTTATAATAGCCACCGGGCGCAAACTGTCCCGATTCACCTATATCAAGCGAGCGCTGGTCATTGGCCGGATTATTCTCCTCGACGGCGTTGGGCGTGGTGTCGGGCTTCAAATCCGGGTCGGCCGGGCTATCGTCCATAGTGGATTTGCTGAAATTGTCATTTGCCATTTGTCTGCTCCTTAATCATCGGATGTTCGTGGGTGGGGGCTGCTGATTCGCGAAAACGCTCGACACGGAAACGAGAGAACTTGAGAGGAGTGCCCGGCACAATACCGGCTTTGCGGGCGGCGATCTCGACCTGCTGGCTGGCCGTCTCGATGCCTTTGAGGTCTGGCAGAAGCAGGCCCCGTCGCAAGCCCGCTTCGTCCTCCACAATCACGCCGTAGCGTGCCGGGTCTAGCTCCTCGAACGTGGCTGGCTCAGGCGCATGCAAAACGTCAACCGAGTAACGAAGGCGCGGCAACTCCGGGGCCGTGACGGGTGGAAAACGCGGGTCGCGCGTGGCCGCATTGATGGCGTTCGAGATCAGCTCTTCGGCAAGAGTCGCTTTGACTGGGCTGATCGTGCCGATGCAGCCGCGCAAGTCTCCTTCGATAGTTTTAATTGAGACGAAGCAGGCGGCCGGCTGATCGTAACTGTCCGCAGGAGCTTTGATTACGCGGCCCTCACGGACGAAGCTCTCGACGGCCCGCCGCGCCAGCGCCGGCAAGTCAACGTCTGGGAAGGATTGCTGAGCAGTCGCAGGCGTCTCGCCTTGCGCGGTCTCATCCTCGGGCGTGCTACGTTGTGTCTGGTCGTTTGACAGTGTGTCCGCCGTCGCTGTTCGCGCGAGTTGTGCTACCAAGTAGCCGACGCCGAACGGCGCTTCGTAATGCAGAACTTCGCAATCCTGCTCGACCTCCTCGATTGCGCCGAGGGCGACGAGCATGGAGCGATAGCCGCATTCTCCCGCGAGCCTTCTCAAATCCTGATCGATGCGAGCGATGCGCGTCGGCTCCCCGGCTTTCAAAGAGGCGACCACTTCTTCGTCGAAGAGGTGTGCCTGGGGGTTGTAACCGGCGGGCGCTGTGGGCTTCAAACGGTGACTCAGGTCGCCGCTCGCGACGAAGGCTGTGCGGCGCGCCGTAGTATCGACCGCGCGCTTGATGCAGGAGCCGAAGCGCACGTGGTCTTGATCGGAGAGGAAGGTGTAGCCGAGCGCGACGACCGAGCCCCTCCAACCGTTGCGTTGCAGGAAGTAGAGCGGCACGGCCGTTCCGTGATCGAGCGCGTAGCCTTCCAGGCTGACGACCTCGTAGCCCTGTGCGGAAGCCACCTGCCTGATCGCCTCTAACAATTCTTGATCGAGCGGCGCTAAGACGCTCGCGCCGGGCGCGCGGAATCTCGCGAAGTCTCCGTAAAGCTCAGCATCCTCGTAGGCGACGAAGGCGCGCGCGTCAAGGGGCGCGTGCGGCGAGATGAGCACGACCGTTTCCGCTCCGCTCGCGATGATGCGCTCGGTGAAGCTGCGCATGGCGTCAATTGAGCCGCGCACTTCCGATATGGCCTCGCCTCCAACTTCGGGCACCATGATGGGCGGATGCGGCGCGATGCCGGCGAAGACCAGATGACTTGTCTCCAACTCTTTCACAGACTCACTCGTGCGACACGTAGCGGCGTCCTTTCCGCTCGCTTTGTAAAAAGAGAGATGCCTCAAGCGCTACCTCTCGCGAGCGGTGGTCGCTTGAGCGGTCAACTTCTGTGCGGGGAACACGCGCATTTTATCATAGGCCGCGCGCCACTTCGCAAGCCTGAATTGCGCCGCGCCCGTCAAGACCTTTATGATGTTCCCCGATGATGAGCGATAGATACGATGTCTTGATTATCGGCGCGGGCCCGGCCGGGTCGTTCGCGGCTGAGCGCCTGGCGCAGAGCGGCGTGCGTGTGGCGCTCTTTGACGGGCGGCCCGAAGGCGAGCCGAAAGCTTGCGGCGGCGGCGTCACCTCTAAGGCGCTCAAAGCCTGGCCGCACCTGTTAGAGACTACGGCACGACTCGTTGACGATCTTGAAATGTATGCTCCTTCAGGCAAACGGCTCTCGCTGAAACTGGCCGAGCCCTTCGCCATCTACTCGCGCGTGGCCTTCGATTCATCCTTGCGCGAGAGGGCCCGGGCGAAGGGCGCGCACGTCTTCGCCGAGAAGGTCAGGCTTGAGCCGCACGCGGCTGGGAAAGATGAAAGCTGGACTGTGCGCGCAAGGAGCGGCGCAAGGTGGAATGGGCCCATGCTGGTTGCGGCCGACGGCGCGAACTCTCCCGTGGCCAAACGTCTTGCAGGGCCGCTGCCGCCGGCCGAGATGGAAGTCGCCTTCGGCTACCGTACGCCTCTGCCGAAGGACGCAGTAGCGCCGACCATCGTCGCCTTCCTGCCGGGCTGGGCCGGTTACGCCTGGGCCTTCCCGCGCATAGACCATATCTCTTTCGGCATAGCCACTTCGCAGGATGCTTTCAATCATCAGGCGCTCGACCGCCTATTGTGGGATTTCATGGTCGGTTACTATCACAAGCGCGAGAGCCCTAAGGCGAGCATCTGGTCTGGGCGGACGGGCGGCGACGCGCTTGTCCGGAAAGAGCTGGGCGCGATGGCGGAGCGTTACGCGGCGCGCATCCCCGGCCTCGCGGTCGAGACCTGGGAGAAGAGACGCGCCGCCGGGCCGGGCTGGGCCCTCCTCGGAGACGCAGCCGGGTTTGCAGACCCGGTCACGGGCGAAGGCATCTATTACGCTCTGCGCTCGGCGGAGCTATTCGCCGAAAGCTATCTCGAAGGCAAGCCCCTGGATTACGAGAGGCGATGGCGCGCGGATTTCGGCCGCGAGCTGCAACGCGCCTCGCACATGCGCAGGCGATTTTACGGAAGCTTCTGGGGCGCGCCCTTCACCGAGAGGATGATAGAGTTTGCGCGCTCTCATCGCGGGATACGCAAAGTCCTGGGCCAACTGGTCGCTGGCGATCAAGGGTACGTAGACCTCAAGCGGACGCTCGCGCGCCGCGCGCTGTGGCCGATCTGACGCGTAGAGATCGAAGATCGGAAGCAGTGTGAAAGAGCTTTACCCTCATCATCTCTCATTCCTGTTCCTTGATTCCGTGTTCAATCAACAAGGCTTTGGCCTTCTCTAGCGCGTTCGCGTTTTCCAGGACATCGCTTAAAGCTTTGAGCACTTCGGCGTGCGCGTGCGAACGGATTTCGGCGAGCGCCGCCAGCAGCTTCGGCACTTCGCGCACTCCCTGCACGACGTAGAGCGCGATCTTTTCCGCTTCCAGCCGCTCGTAGCCTTCGGTCACAAAAAGCTCGACCAGCTTGCGCCGCATATCCTCGAACATGTCGAATTCGAGACTGGTGTCGTCAATCATAAGCCCTTCTCTCCGGGTTGAGTGTAGGGCGCTAGGCGGCGTCTCAGTTCTGCGGGCACGGGGACTGTCTCGAACGTATCGCGGCGCACGGAGACCAGGACGAAGTGGGCTTCGGCGACGAGTGAGGCTTCGCCTGTGCGGCGCACTTCAAAGTTGAGGCGGATGGATTTCGTCCCCATGTGCCCGACCCAGACGCAGACTTCCAGCAGCTCGTCCAGTTGCGCTGCGCTGCGAAAGTCGCATTCCAGGTGCGCGCGCGGCAGCCACACGTCCAACTCGTCGAACATCACGCCGTAAGAGAGGCCGACGGCGCGAAACAGCTCCGTCTCGGCGAACTCGAAAAATCTGATGTAAGCGCCGTAGAAGATGATGCGCGCGGCATCCACGTCGCCCCAGCGCACGCGCTCCTCTATACAATATTTCCAGGGCTCACTCATAGAGCGGGTCTCGTCCACCTAAGAAGTCTACGGTTGCAGCGTTCGCAGGAACTCTACGAGCACGCTGTTGAAGTGGGCGGGGCGCTCTATGTTTGAGACGTGGCCTGCGCCCTCTAGCGTCTCAAGGCGCGAGCCGCGAATCTCGCGGCGCATCAATTCGGCATCTTCCGGCGTCGCCAATTTGTCTTCGCTTCCGACGAGGATGAGCGTGGGGGCGAAGATGTTTGGAAGGAAGCCTGTCTGGTCGCTGCGCACGGCCATTCCGCGCAAAGCTGCGGCAGCCCCTTCGGGCTTCGTGCTCAAGATCATCTCGCGCACACGCGCGACCACTTCGGGCCGCCCCGCGAGCGTTTCGGGCGCGAGCACTTTCTTGAGAAAATCGTCGGCGATGGCGCTCATACCCTGTTCGAGGATTTTGCGGGCCTGCTCCTCGCGCGCCCGGCGAGCCTCGTCCGTGTCGGCTTGCGCGCGAGTGTCTGCGAGCACCAGCGCGCGCACGCGCAACGGAAAGCGGCGCACGAAGGCCAGGGCCACGTAGCCGCCCATCGAGAGGCCGCCCAGCGCGACCCTGTCAACCTGCAAGTGATCGAGGAGGGCGGCCATGTCTCTTGCCATCTCGATCATCGGGGCGGGCTCATCCCCGTCCGTCTCGCTCTCGCCTAAGCCCCGCAGGTCTGGCGTGATGACGCGAAAGCTTTCGCGCAGAGCCAACACTTGCTCGCGCCACATGGAACGATTGAAAGGATAACCGTGAAGCAATAGGACGGGAGGGCCGGAGCCTTCCACGTCGTAAGCCATCTCGATTCCGCGCACTCTTGTCTTACTCATCGTCGGAGCCCTCTCGGTCTATTTGATGCGGCTCGTTCTGCGCCTCATAAAATCTATCAGGACAAACTGCGAGAGGTTGTTAGGGTTGGCGAAGTAAGCCTTGCCGCTCGTCATGGCCGTCATCTGTTTGACGAACTCGACCAGGTAATAGTCGCTCGCCAGCATGAAAGTATTAATCATGATCCCGGCTTTGCGGCACGCCTGGACTTCCTTGAAGGTCTCGGCCATGACGAAAGGGTCGCCGCCCATGGAGTTCTTGTAGAGACGACGGCCTGCGGAAGCGCCGCCCAACGCATCCGCACCGCGACGGCTGCTGCTCCCGAAAGGAGTCGTGGCGGCAGAATCGAGAAAGCAGGCCGTGGGCTTTCCGTCCGTGACCATCACGATCTGCTTCATCTCTTTGCGCTGCGCTTGCAGTATACGGCGCGCGAGTCGCAAGCCTTCGGCCGTGTTGGTGTGATATGGGCCCACCTGAGTCGTGGCCAGCTTAGCCATCGGCAGCTCTTCGGCCGAGTCATGGAAGAGCACCACCTTGAGCGAGTCGCCCGGATAATGCGTGCGAATCAGATGCGCGAGCGCGAGCGCAACCTTCTTGGCGGGCGTGAAGCGGTCTTCGCCGTAAAGGATCATGGAGTGCGAGCAATCGAGCATCACGACGGTCGCGCACGAAGACTGGTAATCGCACTGGTGAACGTGCAGGTCTTTGTATTCCAGGTTGAGCGGCACGCCCAACCCCTCGCGCTGGATGGCCGAGAGCAGAGTCGTGTTCACGTCCAGGTTGATCGTGTCGCCGAACTCGTAGAGCTTGGAGGCCGCAGCCGCCTCTATGCCCGTCGAAAGATGAGAGGTATCGTGTCGCCCGACAGAGCTTTTGCCCATGCTTCCGAGCAGATTCCGCAGCGTCTTATAGCCCAGGAAGTCCAGGCCCTTTTCCGTCACCTCGAAATGGACGTTGCGCGGCAGCGGCTCGGAGACCTCGCCGCGCCCACCTCTGCGGCGTTGCTCGCGCGAGCTTCGGGGCTGCTCCTCCTTCAGATTCAGATAGCCCTCTTCGACAAGGCGCTCGATCAACTGGTTGAGCATCTCTTCGAGCTGCGAGCCCTTGAACTCACCCTGGTTGTCGGCGAGCATCTCGGCTATCTGTTGCTCGTCAATCAAGCCCTGCTCAAGCAACGCCTGAAGCAGCGCGCGGCGCAAGGCGTCGAGCGACGTGTCCTGCGGCCTGCGCTGGCGCGTCCAATAGTAATCCTCGTCGTAACCCGATTGCAGAATCGAATCCGAGAGCGCGTCCATCAAATCGCCCAGGTTAATGGACGAGACATCGAGCCCCTTGAATTTTGAATAGCGTGTGAACTTCATTTACTTCTTTTACCTAAGCTGCGCTGCGAAATTTTATCTTCTCGACATCGCGGAAGGTGAGGGCCAGGGCTACGGGTCGGCCGAAGATTGTGACTCTCACCTTGAGCGTTGCCGTCTCTTTGTCTACCGCCTCGACCGTGCCGGAGAAGCTGGCGAAGGGCCCGGTCTTGATGCGTACCAGGTCGCCCGGCAGGAATGCGTAGGAGCTTTTGCTCACGCGCACGCGCACGTTCTCCATCACCAATTCAAGGTCGTAGATGGTCAGGACGGCCGACTCGAAATCGACGTGCGACGCTTGCAGCAGCTCGTAGAACGGATTGTGCTCGTCCTGCGAGAGCGCGATGAAGAGGTCGGTCGCAGTAATGCGCGTGCGATGATTATAGCGCGCTCTTCTGTAAGCGCGCTTGAGCAACTCTATCGTTTCAGGCGCGACGTGCACGGATGGGCCCGTGCGGCGCGGGCAAGCGTCGAGGCGCTTTTCGAGAAGGTCGCGCACGGCGCGCGGGTCTACTGCGAGATCGCGCATGAGCGCGTTGAAGAGGTCGTGCTCTTCAAAAGCGAGCGCCTCTATGATGTGTTCGACCGAGACAAGGTGCTGGTCTCGGCGGCGCGCTTCGCGGACTGCGTGGTCGAAGACGCGCCAGCCTCTCTCGGTAAATTTCCGAACGTAGGATTCAAGCTCAGAAGACATCTCTCTCTCCTGCCTTTCCGAAAAAAGACTACAGCTCAACTGTAACGGCCCGTCTCGGTCAGGTCATCATAGATCATTCCGCGACGGTCTTTGCGCGCCTTGGTCGCCGCCGTGTAGCCGCCCTCCTCGTTGCGGCTGATCTTGTTCTGCGCGTAAAGCCCTTCGAGGACGAACTCGCAGGCCGAGACCGTCTGCTGTTCGTCCGAGCGTTTGAAGTCGAAGGGAATCAGCGCCGTCTCGATCAGCTCCGGAACGGCTTCCAAGAGGTTCATGCATTCGATGGCCGAGACCGTGTCCGCGAGTCTCAAGTTGTTGCCCTGATCGAACCAGCGCACGGCGTCCGAGAAATCTATGCCGACAAAGTAGCCCTCGAATATCTCTCCGGCGGCACGCTTAATCAAATCCCTGGCGATGCGGTTTGCGCCCACCTGCTCGCCCTCGTATTCCAGCTCCATCTTGCCCGTCATCGAAGGCACGGCCGCATAGATGTCCGAGATGCGCGGCACGATCTCGTCCTCCTCCGTGAGGAGCGAGCGGCGTTCGGCGTTGGAGACGACCGACTCCATGACGGTGATGGGCAGGCGTTGCGAGACGCCCGAGCGTTTGTCTATGCGCTGGTCGTCGCGCGCCTCGAAGGCTATCTGCTCGACGAGGTCGCGGATGAATTCGGGGATGCGCAGGCTGCCCTGCATGCCTTCGCGCTCAGTCCAAGCCTCCTGCCGAGTGATCTCGACGCCGAGTTGCAGCTCCGACGGATAGTGAGTCAGGATTTCCGCGCCGATGCGGTCTTTCAGAGGCGTGATGATCTTGCCGCGCGCGGTGTAGTCTTCCGGGTTAGCGGAAAAGACCAGCATCACATCGAGCGGCAGGCGCACAGGATAGCCTTTGATCTGCACGTCGCCCTCCTGCATGATGTTGAAAAGTCCAACCTGAATCTTCCCGGCCAGGTCTGGCAGCTCGTTGATGGCGAAGATGCCGCGATTGGCGCGCGGCAAGAGCCCGTAGTGAATCGTCAGCTCGTCGCTCAAGAGGTGTCCGCCCTTGGCAGCCTTGATCGGGTCTACGTCGCCTATGATGTCGGCGATGGTGACATCGGGCGTGGCGAGCTTTTCGACGAAGCGCGAGTCGCGCCCGACCCAACTGATTTCGGTCGAGTCGCCGTGAAGCTCTACTCTTTGCCGCCCGTAGGCGCTGATCGGATGAAACGGGTCGTCGTTGATTTCGGAGCCGGCGATGATGGGCAGTTGCTCGTCCAGCAGCTCCGTCAACTGTCTTATGATGCGGCTCTTGGCTTGTCCGCGCAGGCCCAGCAGGATCAGGTTGTGACGGGCCAGGATGGCGTTGACGAGTTGCGGCACGACAGTCTCGTCGTAGCCGACAATGCCGGGAAAAAGTTTTTCGCCCGCACGGAGCTTGCGCACCAGGTTGGCCCGCAGCTCGTCCTTGACGGAGCGCCCACGATACCCGCTCGCCTTGAGTTCACCTAGAGTCTTTGCTAATCCCATTGTCGAAACCCGTTTCCTTTTTGAAAAATTCCTTAGCTCGCAGACGGATTCAAATCATTGGCCGTGTAGCGCCCGTCGTCCGTGCGCGTGACCAGATTATCGGCCGATAGTTTTTCCAGATGCGCGAGAACTGCCCGCTCGGCCATCTGGTGCGCCGTGGGCGGAACGTCCGTGTAAACTCGCGCGACTATCTCGGCGGGCGTCCTTGCTTCTTCGCGCACGGCCTTCAGTATATTCGCTTCGCGCTCTAAGCGGTGATTGATGTACTCGTCAATCTTGGCGAGGGGGTTGCCCATCGCGGGCCCATGACCGCCGAAGAGCACCGTCAGATGAGGCAGCGAGCGCAGGCGCTCAAGCGAATTGAGGTACGCGCGCATGTCGCCTTCGGGCGCGCTTATCAGGACTGAGCCGAGGCCCACTATGTTATCACCCGTGACGAGAGCGCCCGTCCGCTCTTCGTAAAAGCAGAGATGGCCGCGCGTGTGCCCAGGCGTGTGCAGCGCGCGAAGCCTGACGGGCGGAGTGCCGTCAAGCTCGATCACCTCTTCGTCTTCGATCAGGCGGTCAACCTGAATCGTGCCCCTGAGCTCTTCGGCCGTCAAGGCATGTGCGGCTACAGGCACGCTCCCGCCCAGGTGCTCGGACAAAGCCTTGACGCCTCCGACATGATCCGGATGAAAGTGCGTGAGGATGATTTCACGCACGCGTCGCCCTTCACGGACAAGCTCGTCTATGCAGGCGGCGAGCGCCGATTGCTCCTCTTCAAAAGGCGAGGCCGGGTCAATCACGACCAGCTCGCGCTCGGTGTAGATGATATAAGAGTTCGTGTGCGTCGCGGGCGGCAAGGTGTTCGTCCGCACGGGAAAACAGATGAAGCCCGGACGAAACTCTATGCGTCGCACGGGCTCGCGATGAGCCTGCGGGACGGAGAGCAGCCGCTCGACCAGATCGGGCGTGAAACCTTCGGCAAGGGTGCGTAAGGCGTGAAGCACCGGCGGCACGCCGAGGATTTCCGAGCGCCGCCATCGCTCGTAAGCTTCGCGCGGCGAAGTCCATTCGCCCGCGTCCAGCTCGCCTTCAGTGACGCGCGGCTCCTGGCCCACGGGGCAGTTGACCAGAAAGAACCAGGTGTCGAAGCGGCGCGGGCTGAAGGCCGGTGTCACCCACCGCCCGGCGAAGGTGAAATCGCGCGCGTCCAGGCGCAGGCCGTAATGATCGAGCAGCGCCGCAAACGACATCCGCCCCGATTCCAGATCATCGAGCAGCGAAGCCCGCTGTCCCTTCGTCAGGTGGGCCCCGCGCGCAGCCAGCACGCCCAGCTCTTCAAACAACTCGCGCGCCGCGCAGGCGATCATCGCCGAGGTCTCAGCGTCCGGAGCATTCTCCACCGGCACGGCCTCGTCGCCCGTGTCGCGCTGCCCGCCCGGAAAAGCATGAAAGCCGCCGAGGAAGGCCAGCTTCAAGCTGCGCCGCACCCAGAAGACTTCGCGCTCCCCGGCCGCACTCTCGCGCAGAAGTATCACGGCCGCCGCGTCCTTCGGCGCTGAGGCGGCTGCTACGGATGAAACAGTCGGGCTTCTCTCTTTCTGCACACTCAAATGTTCTTACTCTTGCCAGCGAAAGCGCTCGCCGTCCCCTCCGTTCCAGGGATTGCCGCGCATGTGATAACCGCCACGCTCCCAGAAGCCCGCCTCGTCCTCTTCGAGAAAGCGCACGCCCTTGACCCACTTCGCGGACTTCCATGCGTAGAGCTGCGGGACGATCAGACGCACGGGCCCGCCGTGATCGGCAGGGATGGGCTGGCCGTCGTGCGACCAGGCGAAGAGCGCGTCTTCCGAGAGAAAATATTCGAGCGGGAGATTGGTGCTCCAACCGTAGTCATAGCCGAAGGCGAGCGCAAAGCGCGCCTCGGGCTTGATGCCGACGAGGCGAGCGAACTCGCGCGTCGAGACGCCGCCCCAGATATTGTCCAGGCGCGACCAGCGCGTGACACAATGAAAATCTGCGTAGACTCGGACGGCCGGTAACTGCATGAACTCGTCGAGCGACCAGGCTTGCGGGCGTTCGACCAGCCCGTCCACCTCGAATCTCCACGTCGCAAGATCAATCTCCGGTGTGCCGTGCGCGTCGAGCACGGGCCACTTGCGCGTGCGCGTCTGTCCGGGCGGAAGCCTCTCTGCGCGCCGCGTGTCCGGACTGATAATCACTTCCGCGTCCGCGACCTCTCGGGGCGCACGCGGCTCTCCCTTCTGGTAGAGCGGATCGTTGAAAAGATTTCCGAGAAAGCTCATAACGCTCCCAAGCTGATAGCCGACCGCTTCCTACTTCTTCGATTGTCGTTCGGCGAGCGCCATCAAACCCTCCGGCATCCATTTGCCGACGCCCTTCTGTATCTGGCCCTCTATGCCGACTGTGCGGTCGTGCCAATCGTCGCGCGTCAGGTCATCGCCGCGCTCACGCTCGTAGTTCTCCGTCTGCTCAAGGCTCAGGACGACGCCGTTGATGATCTCTTTCCAGTCCTGCTGCTGTATGCCGCGCAACATCAGGGGGAGGCCCGCAGACCAGTCCTCCTGGGGCGCGCGCGAGTCCTGCTCAGGGATGGCCAGGTTATAGACGGGCGGAAACTGAGCGCCCTGGAAAATTTTAAGCAGTTGCGCCTTCAAATCCTTGTAAGAGAGCTGCGGGTTGGCGCGCCGCATCTCCTGCGCCTGCCGAAAAATATCGCCCACCGATGGTTGCTCTTGAGCCATGAAAATCCTCCGAGCCTCCTTCGCCGCTGTTGTCGCCTGGAATGGAAATACCTTACACGCCCCGCGCGTGTTTCACAACCCGATGAAGCCCCGCGCTCAGCTCGACAGCGGAGCCGCTCTCCTGACCGCTTGCATCAATCCAACTTTTCCGTCCATCATACGAGCCAGGCAGTAGAAGATGTCAAAGAGTAGAGGAGAGCAAAGGGTCAATGTCGGAAGAAACCATCTCGGTCGAGCCGTCCGAGCTTCATTCGGACAAAGCCGCAGGCCATCCCACTTGTCCCGTCTGCGGGCGCGAATCGCCCGACGGGCTCGTCCCGTTCGACGCTCTCCCCGACGAGATGAAAAAGATCGTTGCGGCCAACGCTCCGGCCGGGGCGCTGCTCACGGAAATCTGCCCGCGCTGCGTGGAGTTGTTCAAGCGCGCGATGGTGCAGTTGGAAGTCAACGCGGCCGTCTTCGAGCAGGGCGGCTACGTGCTTTCGACGCCTCTGCGCCTCGACGCCGACGAGCGCTTTACCGGCCGCGACATCACGATGGCCTTTCTCGACTCAGGCTTTTACCCGCACACAGACCTGACCACGCCCGTCAACCGCATCCTCGCCTATCACAGCCTGGTCGAAGCCGACGGCGACAAGACTACGCTTGAGACGCCAGACCCTTCGAGCTGGCACGGCATGATGACTTCGGTGGTGGCGGCCGGAAACGGCGGGCTCTCCGGCGGCTTCTATCGCGGGATTGCGCCCGACGCCAACGTGGTGCTCGTCAAGCTGGCGAAGTCCGGGCGCATCTCCGAACGGGACATAGAGCGCGGCATCGAATGGGTCTTGGCCCACCGCGAAGAGTACCGCATCCGCATCGTCAACATCTCTGCCGGCGGCGACGAGGAATCGTCCTATCTGCACAACGCGTTGGCCCAAACAATCGAGCGCGCCGTGCGCGAAGGCTTGATAATCGTCTGCGCTGTCGGTAACGCCGGTCACGCGCCGGGCCATCCCGTTCTGCCTCCGGCGAGCTGCCCTTCGGTCATCTCGGTCGGCGGACTCGACGATCAGAACTCGCTCGACCGCGCACGTCGCGGCATGTACCGCTCCTCTTATGGGCCCACTGTTGACGGCCTTCAAAAGCCCGAAGTGATAGCGCCCGGCATCTGGGTTCCAGCGCCCATCCTTCCGGGGACGCCGACGGCCGAGGAAGCGGAGCTTTTCGCCCGGCTCGACGCCGCGTCCGACACGGAGCTGCGCGCTTTGATCGAAGCCAACCTCGGCGTTGATAAAGACCTGGACGAGGCACGCGACCTGCCCATCCCGCTGCTCCGGCAGTTAATCACCATCAAGCTGCGCGAGGGCAACGTCATCACGGAGCATTACAAGTACGTTGACGGGACATCGTTCGCTTCGCCCATCGTCGCCTCGATCATCGCCTGCATGCTCGAAGCCAACCCTGCTCTTTCGCCGCAGCAGACGAAGCGCATCCTGATCGAGACGGCCGAGCGCCTCCCCACAATCGAAGTAGACCGCCAGGGCTGGGGAGTCGTCACCCCGCGCCGCGCCGTCGAGCTGGCCCTCGCCCTGCGCCCCGTAATGGTTCAAGGTTAATGAATGATTGCCGATTACATGATGGCTCGACGGTTGTGGTGATCGGCGGTGGGCCGGGCGGAGCGGCGTGCGCCATCAAGCTGTTGCAGAGGGCTGACGAGCGCGCGCTCAGGTTGCGCGTGGTGATCTTTGAGGGGAAGGATTTCAACGTTCATGCCAACCAGTGCGTAGGGGTGCTTTCGCCGCCCATCGAAGAGGTGCTCACGCGTGAGCTGGACGTACAGTTGCCGCGCGAGCTGATTAAGCGCCAAATCTTCGGCTATCGTCTGCACGGCACGCGCGAGAACGTGCTGCTGACGGGGCACGGGGCGCACGCCGGTCAGCTTGAGCATGGGCGCGCAACTTATGCTGTGGAGCGCGCGGACTTCGACCGCTTTTTGCTCGACCGCGCGCGCGAGCTTGGCGCTGAGGTCGTTGACTCGCGCGTCACGGGCGTCGAGTTCGTGCGCGGCGCGGGCCTCGACGAAGTACGCATCTACAGCGAGTCTCTGTACCAGCGCGCGGACGTAGTGGTCGGCGCGTTCGGTTTGGACGAGGCTATGCTCTCGGTCTTTGAAGACGTGACGGCGCGCGCCGGGGGCGGAGGGTTTGAGCGCCCGACGAAGTGGCTGAGGAGCTACTTGACGACGATTGAGACGACGGCGCGCTTCCAGACGGAAAAGCTGGGCCACATAGTCCATGCTTTCCTGCTGCCCATCGACTGCCCGCGCATAGAGTTCGGCGCAATCACGCCGAAGGGCGATCACATCCTGGTCAACATCGCCGGCGAGCAGGTCACGTCGCGCGACCTGGACATGTTTCTACAGATGCCGCAGGTGCAGGCGCTTTTGCCTGGCTTCGACGCCGCCGCGATCAACTATTACGAGGGGCGCTTCCCTTCGTCTCCGGCGCGCGGAGCTTACGGGCATCGCTACGTGCTGGTCGGAGACGCGACGGGGTGGCTTCGCCCCTTTAAGGGCAAGGGCATCAACACGGCGATCATCACAGGCGTTCGCGCGGCCGACGTGATGATCGAGCACGGCGTCTCGGGCCGCGACTTCGAGCATTACCGTCGCGCTTGTCGAGACCTGTTCGGAGATTATCGTTACGGCGTGCTGGTGCGACGCTTGATGATGATGGGCGCGCGACTCTTTCTAGACCCGATGATTGATGTCGGCAAGGTTGACCCCTTGATGTATGATGCGCTGTTCGACTCTGTGTCGGGCCACGATTCGTATCGCAACATCATCGGTCGGTCACTCAAACCGCGCCTCGTGCGAAAGGTCGCCGCGCGTATGATTCGCGGCGTGCGTCGTCACAGGGCGCACAGGGCCAGACGAATGCCGGACTTGACCCTGCGCCGGATGACCGTGCGCGACATAGACCAGGTCTTGCGCCTGGACGAGAAGATCACGGGCAAGCCGCACGCCGCCTATTACGAGACGAAGGCGGCGGCCTACATCGCGCGCGCGCCCGAGTATTGCCTCGTCGCAGAGCACCGCGACCGCGTCGTCGGTTTCGTCCTCGGCGACGTGCGCGGCTGGGAGTTCGCCACAGAGCTTTCAGGCTGGCTTGAGATCATCGGCGTAGACCCTGACTATCACGGCCAGGGCGTGAGCCGCGCCCTGCTGGACGAGCTGTGCGAGAGGTTTCGCCGCGCGGGCGTGCGCGTCGTCAACACGATGGTCAACTGGAATGACGGCGACCTCATAGACTACTTCCGCGCCAACGGCTTCGACCCCGGCGAATACGTCAACCTCGTCAAGCGCCTCGACGAAGAAGAGACGGGCGCTAAGAAGAATTAACAGGGATGGACAGGATTGTCAGGATAAAAGGCGATGATCTTTCTTTCCATCCTGTCTCTCCTGTCCATCCCTGTTAATTTCCGTTGCTTGCTAGACATGCGCGACGGGGCTGTGCCACAATCCCTGCATCCAAACACAACCAGCGAAGCCCCGAGGAGAGGAGAGCGTTTAGATTCACATGGCAGAGAATGAGACTGACGCGGCCGCCGCCGCCGCGCCCGGACAAGCGGACGAGAGCCAGGCGTCGCCCGCCGCAGCCGCGACTGAAGAGATTACCTATCACGCCGTCGAAAAGGATGGACAGGTGACGGCCATCTGGGAGATGCAGGGCCGTAAGCACCTGCGCACCATAGACCCGCGCTCGCGCCAGGGCCAGGATATTCTGCGCCTCTACACGGCCGAGCATCATGACGAGGCGGGCGCGACCGGAGAGGGAGCCGGAGCCGGAGAGACCTCTGCGTCCTGACAAATAGTCCCGTCCACAACCCGCTCAGAAAGAGAGAAGCGAAGAGCCGCGCTCGTCCTCACGGCTCTTCGCTTTTTCGTCCTTCCTCTTCGAGCGTGATGACCATTTCGCGCTGGCGCTCAAGCTCTCTGAAACCGTATGTCTTGAGCGGCGCATTGAAGATGCTCTCCTCTGGCTCGTTCGTGACGCGCAGCGGGCCAGCGACTTGGCCCAGCCCGGCGCAGAGCGCACGGGCCGCCTCGGCCGAAGCCGCCGCCAGATCGACGACAGAGGTCACGCCGCCCGGCCCCTCCCGCAAGAGCGCATAGGCTTTGGGCCAATCCCTCTCGCCCAGGCAGAGACCGCGCAGGCCGTCCATCACCACGAGCGCAGGCAGGTCGCGCTGCCAGGCCGGGGGCTGCCGGTGTAAGCGATGAAAATGCTTGAGCAGTTCGGAGGCGCTCGCCTCTGAAAGCGAAGGCGTCTCCCTTCTTCCTTCATCGTCAGGGCGTGAAGTGGCGAGGCCGTCGCGCTCGAAGATAATCAGCTCGCGCGTAATCTTCATCCCCGCGCGCTCGTATAAATGAAAGGCCGCTTGGTTCGGCCTGAGCACTTCCAGGCTCAAGCGTCGCGCGCCGACCTCGCGCGCTTCTGCCAGCATGGCCCTCATCAACGGGTGCGAGAGCTTGCGCCCGCGATAGATTTCGGTAATGCCGAAGCCTCCTATCCAGGCCCTACAGTCGCGCAGCCCGAGAAGCGCTATGCCCGCAAGCTCCCCGCCCGCGAACATCAGAAGCGAGCGATGAAGGTCAAGCTGCTCGAAGCGGACGCGCCGCGCGAGCTGCTCTGCGTTGAGCGACATCGGAAAGAAGTATCCGGAGAAGGCTGAAGTAAAGGCTTGGGCCAACTCTTCAAGGCTGACCGTCGAAGCGCGTATGATGTCAAAATTGTCTGCCATAGAGTTCTGCTCCGGAAAGCTGATTGTGCCCGGAGACAGAGCGGGATTATACTGGCACGCCGCCTGGAACCTTGCTGGATTTGTCGAGGTCAGCTATGGAACGGAATCGAGTCGGGTCGCCCATTAATTTTATCTCGCTCTCTGTTGCGTCGGTGCTCCTGCTGCTTTTATCAAACACGGCTGCGGCGCAACGCGCTCCCGCAACGGGCACGTCTCCGAGCAGGGACAGGGAGCGCGAGAGCGCAGTGCGCGAGCATGAACGCCAGCTTCAGGTTCTACTGAACAGCACGGAGCCGAAGGCGTCGGCCAATTCCGCCCGCCTCGAAGCGATCATAGAGCAAACGCGGCAGGATTTTGGGAAAATACAGGACATCAACCGCGAGCTTGCCCTGGCGCTCAGGTCGCGGGCTGAGCCGGATTACAGAAGCCTCGCCGAGATGGCGACCGAGGTGCGCAAGCGCGCGCGCCGCCTCAAGGATAACATCAGCCTTCCTCCGCCGGCAGAAGAACGGCCGCTCGAAAAGAGAGAGGGTGACGTTGAAGGTGAAGCGATCAGGGCCGCGCTCTCCACGCTCAGCGAGCGCATTACGAGCTTCGCGTCCAATCCTCTCTTCCAGACGCCGAACCTGATTGACGTGCGGCTCGGCGCAAAGGCGAGCCGCGACCTGGACACGATCATAGAGTTGAGCGGCTGGCTCAAAAAGAGCGCGGAGCGCCTCGCCAAGTCTGCGAAGAAGCCTGGTGATTAGGAAAAGCAGTCGAGAGCGTCAGGAAGAAGTGACCAGATTGCGCGGCTCTCCACGGACGAACGCCTCTATGTTCAGGATGACCTGATCTGCTAGGGCCTGCATGGCCTCGCGGCTGGCCCATGCGACGTGCGGCGTCAGGATAAAGTTGGGCAAGTCCAGATCAAGGAGGGGATTTCCCTCGCGCGGCGGCTCGCTCGTCAGGACATCGAAACCCGCGCCGCCGATTCGGCCCTGCTTGAGCGCCTCCCGAAGCGCGCTCTCCGAGACCAGCCCGCCGCGCGCAGTATTAATCAGCAGCGCGCCCTCTCGCATCAACTGAAACTCCGCCGCGCCGATCATCTCCCGCGTCTCTTCCGTCAGAGGGCAATGCAGAGTCACGACATCGCTCGACGCGAGCAGCTCGCGGAAGCTCACGCGGCCCTGCCGAACTTCTTGAGCGCCCTTGTGCTCGCCAACGAGCACGCGCATGCCGAAGGCTTGGGCAAGCCGCGCGACCGCCTGGCCCAAAGCGCCGTAGCCGATGATGCCGAGCGTGCTTTCGTGCAGGTCGTGAATAGTATGCGTGAGAAGGCAAAACTGCGCGGCCCTTTGCCATGCCCCCTCGCGCAGGTCTTGACGATAACTCAAGAGATTGCGGCGCAAGGCAAGCACCAGCGCGAAGACGTGCTCGGGCACAGCATGGCGGGCGTAGTTGCGTACGTTCGCGACCCCGACGCCGCGACGGTTGCAAAAAGAGAGGTCAACGTTATCGACGCCCGTGGCGGCGATGGCGATAAAGCGCAAGCCCGGTAGATGGGCCAACTCCCTTTCGCCCAGTCGCACCTTGTTACAGATGGCTATCGTGGCCTCGCTGAGCCTCTCGACAACCTCTTCCGCAGATGTCCTGGCATATTCCTTCCACTCATGCTCGAAGGCGGGCGGGCGGAAATGCGCCACGAAGGTGTCGCGCTCTAAGAAAACGATTCGTTCCATAATCCGAAGTTGTGCGCCGGTACTTCAGCCGGATGCCTGGGCCTTTGCACATGATTGAGAAAGGGCGTGCCCGGCCGTATTGCATCACGCTTGGACGGTTTTGTCTATCTGTTGAGAAAAACCGCCGCGCTTTCGGCCCCGGAGCCTCCGGGCCGTCGGCCTCCCGTACCGGCAGCCGCTTTTTCTTTGAGCCGATTTATTGTATTAAGTTGGATGATCCGGAAGCAAAATCGGACGGTTCGCAGACGTGGTGCTATTAATTGAGGGCGTCAATTAATTTCGCTGTCACGGGGTTGCAACTATGACGATCTTAAAGACACAGTCGAAGAGAAGATTTCTGCTCTGGTTCTTCAAGGGGGTGCAGGAGCCCGAAGGGCCGCACGACCGGGAGGGCCAGCATCACCAGCATTCATGGTGGCAGGTGATGTGCCTGACGGGCGTTGACTACTTCTCCACCCTCGGCTATCAACCCGGCATAGCCTATGTCGCGGCGGGCGCGCTCTCGCCGATTGCGACGCTGGTGCTCGTGCTGCTGACGCTCTTCGGCGCGCTGCCGATGTATAACCGGGTCGCGGCCGAGAGCCCGCACGGCGACGGTTCGATCTCGATGCTTGAGAACCTGCTCTCGCGCTGGAAGGGCAAGCTCTTCGTCCTCTGCCTGCTCGGCTTTGCCGCCACCAGCTTTATCATCACCATCACGCTCTCGGCGGCAGACGCCGCCGTTCACATAGCCGACAACCCTTATGCGCCAGCCTTCTTTGGCCGTCATCACATTGCCGTCACGCTGATCTTGATCGGGGCCCTCGGCGCAGTCTTTCTCAAGGGCTTCAAAGAGGCCATCGGCATCGCCGTCGTTCTGGTCGCCGTCTATATCGCGCTCAACCTGGTGATCGTGGCCGTGGGCTTTTACGAGATCGCAACGCATGCGGAAGCATTGAGGAATTGGAAGAACGCTCTCTTCCAGGGCTACGGGAATCCGCTGGCGATGATCGGCGCTGCTCTGCTGGTCTTTCCGAAACTGGCGCTCGGTCTTTCGGGCTTTGAGACGGGCGTGGTCGTCATGCCTCTGGTGAAGGGCGAGAGGGACTTGACGGCAGAAGAACTGGAAGACATACACACCACCAGAAGCGCGCGCGTGCCCGTGCCGAGCGCGCAGGCCCTTCTACAGGGTCGCATAATCAATACGCGCAAGCTATTGAAGACGGCCGCGCTGATTATGTGCGTGCTGCTGATTTCGAGCAGCATTGTGACGACGCTGCTGATTCCGCCCGAGGAGTTTCGCCCCGAGACGGAGACGCAGGAGGCTGGGCTGGCAAACGGCCGCGCGCTGGCCTACCTGGCCCACCATTATCTCGGGAGCCTGTTCGGGACGATCTACGACCTGAGCACCATCTCTATCCTGTGGTTCGCGGGCTCCTCGGCGCTGGCCGGGCTCCTGAACATTATTCCGCGTTACCTGCCGCGCTACGGGATGGCTCCGGAATGGGCCCGCGCGACCAGGCCGCTGACTCTGGTCTTAACGACCGCCTGCTTCGCCGTGACCCTCTTCTTCCGTGCAGACGTTGAGGCGCAGGGGGGCGCGTACGCGACGGGCGTGCTGGCGCTGATGAGTTCGGCGGCGATTGCCGTCACGCTCTCGACCTGGCGCAAGCGCGAGTCAATCAGATGGGCGTTCCTGCTGATCTCGCTCGTCTTCATCTACACCACCATCGCCAACATCATAGAGCAGCCGGAAGGCATCAAGATCGCCCTGGTCTTTATCGCCGTCATCGTGCTGGCCTCGCTCGTCTCGCGCGTCTGGCGCACGACCGAGCTGAGAGTGGAAAGAGTCGAGCTGGATCAAACGGCCAAGGCGTTCATAGACGAAGCCAGTCACGGCACTATTCGCATCATCACTAATCGCTGCGACCGTGGCGACGCCAGCGAATACCGGATGAAGGAGAAGGAGAAGCGCGAAGATAATCACATCCCGCCGGGCGAGCCGATCATCTTCTTCGAGGTCACGCCGGGCGACGCCTCGGAGTTTTCGGGTGTGCTCAGGATCAGGGGCGAGAAGGTGGACGGCTATCGCGTGCTGCGGACTGAGAGCCCTGCTGTGCCCAATGCGATTGCTGCGTTCCTGCTCTATTTGAGGAACAAGACAGGGAAGCTGCCGCACGTCTACTTCGGATGGAGCGAGGGCAACCCCTTGAGCTACCTCTTAAAGTACATCGCCTTCGGCGAGGGAGACACAGCGCCGACAACGCACGAAGTCCTGCGCCAGGCCGAGAAAGACCCCGAGCGCAGGCCGACAGTCCACGTCGGCGGATAAAGCCTGGGGCAGAAGGGGCTGTTGATTTACGTCAGGTGGGAGCGTAGTATTTCCGTGTATCGCATTTGATTTGACAAATTGTCTGCCGAAGCTGCTCGCTCGCAGGAAAAGAGAGAGCAGCGCGGGGGAACCATCGTCCGACGCTCTTCAGTTGAGAGCGCAGGATAAGGGGCGAATCATGACGGGGCGGCTCCGAACAAGTCGCCGGGCCGCCACCAGTTCATGTAGGGCACTTCCAGGCCCGAGCCCGTCAGCTAACCTCGTAGGCGTGTACGGAAGAGACAGAGAACAGACCAATCTTCGATTCCGTATTGCCTCGGCCACTTGAGCGCCTGGCGAAAGCCACCAGCGCCCGGGTGGCTTTTGCATGTACGGAAAGATTTGGGTCTTGTTCCGGAAGGTCTACTCCAATATCCCTGATTTTTGGAGGGCCAAACGATGGCGGTGCTGCAAAGCAAATCGAAACGACGCTTCAAGCTCTGGCTGTTCAAGGGCATCAAGGAAGTCGAAGGGCCGCACGAGCGCGAAGGCCAGCATCACCAGCATTCATGGTGGCGGGTGATGTGCCTGACGGGCGTTGATTACTTCTCCACCCTCGGCTATCAACCCGGCATAGCCTTTCTGGCCGCAGGCGCGCTCTCACCCATCGCGACGCTCATCCTAGTCCTGCTGACGCTCTTCGGCGCGCTGCCCATCTACAGCCGCGTGGCGGAGGAGAGCCCGCACGGCGAAGGCTCGATCTCGATGCTTGAGAACCTGCTCTCGCGCTGGAAGGGCAAGCTCTTCGTGCTCGTCCTGTTGGGCTTCGTCGCCACGGACTTCGTCATCACCATCACGCTCTCGGCGGCAGACGCCACGGCCCACGTCATCGAGAATCCGTTCACGCCCGAGTTTCTCAAGCACCAGGTCGGCATCACGCTCGTCCTCGTCGCCGTGCTCGGCGCAGTCTTTCTGAAAGGGTTCAAGGAAGCCATAGGGCTCGCCGTGCTGCTCGTCGGCATCTATCTCTTCCTGAACCTGATCGTGGTCAACATCGGCATATACGAGTTGGCGACGCATCCCTTTCATCTTCCCGAATGGAAGCAGGCGCTCTTTACCGCGCACAGCAGCCCGCTCGCCATGATCGGCGTCGCGCTCCTGCTCTTCCCGAAACTGGCGCTCGGTCTTTCGGGCTTTGAGACGGGCGTCGCCGTCATGCCTCTGGTGCAGGGCGAGAGGGCGCTGACAAAGAAAGAGCTGGACGACATTCATACTACCCGAAGCGCGCGCGTGCCCGTGCCGAGCGCGCAGGCCCTTCTACAGGGTCGCATCCGCAACACGAAAAAGCTGCTCCGCACGGCCGCCCTGATTATGAGCGTCTATCTGATTGCGAGCAGCTTTGTGACGACCCTACTGATCCCGCCCCGAGAGTTCGCGGTCGGAGGCGAGGCCAACGGGCGCGCCCTCTCTTACCTGGCCCATCATTTCCTGGGCGATTGGTTCGGCACGGCCTACGACGTGAGCACGATTGCGATACTCTGGTTCGCGGGCGCATCGGCTATGGCCGGGCTCTTGAACATCGTCCCGCGCTACCTGCCGCGCTACGGGATGGCTCCTGATTGGGCCAGGGCGACGCGCCCGCTGACTCTGGTCTTCACAGCCATAGCCTTTGCCGTGACCGTCATCTTCCGCGCAGACGTGGACGCGCAAGGCGGGGCGTACGCGACGGGCGTGCTCGTCCTGATGAGCTCGGCGGCGGTGGCCGTCACGCTCTCCGTGCGGCGCAAGGGCGGTGCGTGGTGGGCCTACCTCCTGATCGCCCTGGTCTTCGGCTACACGACCGTCGTCAACATCATCGAGCGCCCCGAAGGCATCAAGATCGCGTCCTTCTTCATCGTCGCCATTATCTTCACCTCGCTCGTCTCGCGCATCTGGCGCACGACCGAGCTGAGAGTCAATCGCGTAGAGCTAGACCCGGCCGCACAGGCGTTCATAGACGAAGCCAGTCGCGGCACTATTCGCATCATCGCCAATCGCTGCGACCGTGGCGACGCCAGCGAATACCGGATGAAGGAGAAGGAGAAGCGCGAAGATAATCACATCCCGCCGGGCGAGCCGATCATCTTCTTCGAGGTCAGCCCGAGCGATGCTTCGGAGTTCGCCGGAGTGTTGAGGGTCAGGGGAGACCGCGTTGACGGTTATCGCGTGCTGAGAGCCGAAAGCCCTGCTGTGCCCAATGCCATAGCCGCCTTCCTTCTTCACCTGCGCAATAAGACAGGGAAGCTGCCGCACGTCTACTTCGGATGGAGCGAGGGCAACCCCTTGAGCTACCTCTTAAAGTACATCGCCTTCGGAGAGGGAGACACAGCGCCGACAACGCACGAAGTCCTGCGCCAGGCCGAGAAAAACCCTGAGAAGCGCCCCTCCGTTCACGTCGGCGGGTAAAGAAAAGGATGAGGGATGAATGAAAGGCAAGCTGCTTTTTCTTCATCCCTCATCCCTGTTCATTTCACTTTCCGCCCGATTTCTTCCAGTCCTCGCGCAAACGGTTAGCGACTTCTTCGGCGCGCCGCTTGACGGGTTCCTGGCGGCTGAAGGGATTGACCAGCCAGCGGTTGCCGAAGTCCTTAGACCAGATATGCTCGCCCGTCGGAGTCATCAGCCGGACGAAAGCTCTCGCCTCGGACTTGTCGTCGAAGACGCGCACTGAAAGAGCGCCCGTGAGAATCGCATCGGCATTCTCAGCCTTCTCGACCACGGTGAAGCCTCTTTTCGAGAGCTGTTCTTCGAGCAGCAGGCGGAAGCGATCAGCTTCGTCAGCCCCGCCCATGTCGCCGACATATATCTTCTGCACCAGACCCAGCCTCTCCCTGGCGGGCTCGCCTTTGGCCCACGCCTCAGTCGAAGCAGTGTGAAGGGCGGGTGAAAAACCAAGCAGTAGCGCGACGAAGATTAGTACTCTCATTTCTTTCTCTCCTTGAATATTCCTGTTTTCTGAAAAGCTCCCTTGCTCATAGTTTAGTCCTGCGGCGGCGCGGCAGCTTCGGGTTGCCGTGGCTCGGGCGCAGGCGGCGGGTCTGAGCGCGGCGGCTCAGGCTGAGGCGGCGGCGGATCAGGCGCGGGAGGCGGTGACGGTGGCGGTGGTGACGGCTCAGACGGTGGTGGCGGAGGCGCTGACACAGGCTCCGGCGGTGGCGCTGGCGTGGGCGGCGGCTCCTCTCTGCGCACGGGCTCTTCCCTTTGAGGCGCAGGCTCCTGGCGCGCAGGCGCGGGCGTCTCAGGCTGAGGCGCGGGTGCGGATGGCGTAATCGCGGGCGGTTCCGGTTGAGGCTCGGGCGCGGAGGGCTCAACGCTTGGCGCTTCCGGCCGAGGCTGCGCGGCTTCGACCGCAGGCTGCGCTGCTGCTTGCGGTTGAGGAGCACTGGACGGCTGCGGGGGCTCAAGTCTTTCGTGCCGTCGCACGGGTCTATCCGTCGGCTCATCCCTTTCGACGGGCGCGCGTCTTTCAGGGCGCGCCGGGCGCTCTGCTGTTTGCGGTCTCTCGGGCTGTGCCGCCGGGCCGGTTGTGTCTGCCGGAGCGGTTGAGTCTGTCGGCCGCGGCGGAACTTCGGCCGAAGGCTGCGCGGGAGTTTCTGCGCGGGGCTCTCTTGGTCGCAAGGGTTCTGCGCGGGGCGCTCTCGGCTGCCTCTGCTCTCCCGGCTGTCTTGGCTCTCTCTCACGCGGGCGGCCGCCCTCGCCGGGCGAGACAGCGGGCGGGCGCTGCAATGGTGAGTCTTGAGGGCGCGTGCGAGCGGGGATATCAGGCTGTTCCCTCGCAGGTCGCTCTCTTGCAGGCCGCTCCCTCGAAGGCCAGTTGTTACGGAAGCTCCTGTCTCTGTCCATGTCCCGGTCGCGTGACGGTCTTGAGGTTCGCGCGGGACGCTCGACGGCCCCTATGCTCGGGTCTGCCGGTCTGGCTCCTGACTCTGCCGGGGAGGACGACGGCTGTGGAGAGCGCCCGTTGTAGAAGCGTGTGCGGCGTAACTCTCTGTCGAGCGGCGTGCCGGGCTGGCGAAGGGCCGCGCCGGTCGGCCGCTCGCGCCAGTGGCCGGGCGGATTCACGGAAGGGTTACGCGCGGGCCAATTGCGCGCCCGCCGGTCACGATCACGATTGCCGGAGATGTCCTCGCTGCCGTCCCTCGGTGCTTGGGGCAGGCGAGCGCGCGCCGGATCATCGTTAGCTGCGCGGCGCGCTATCTCTGTCGTAGCAGGTCTGGGGCGGGCCCAATGTCTGCCAAACTCGCGCGCGGGCACACAGGTCACTGCGCCCGGATTGACGGGCCACCTGTGGCGGCCGCGATCATGAGGACGCGGCTGACCGGGTCTCTCCTCGTGTCGTCCCCTGTTGCGACGATAAGGGTCGTGCTGGCCGTGAGTCAGCGGATACCATGCGACCTGATCGCCGTCAGAGGTCGAAACATTAGCCACGACGACCAGGGCAGGCCGCCACCAGTTGCGCCGCTGGCGATAGCCGTAGCCGCGCGGAGCCCAACACCAGCTATTGTTGTAATAGACCCAGCGGCCGTAATGATACGGAGCCCAGCCCCAGGGCTCGTCCCCGACCCAAGTCCAACCGTAAGGAGGACGCCACCTCCAGTGACCGTAACGATACGGGGCCCAGTTCGGATAGCTGCCCACGGCGCTCGGACGCGGACGCCAGACCCAGCCACCGTACTCCGGCGCAGAGACCCAATCACCGTAAGCGTCCAACTCCTCTGCGCCCCAGATGTCCTGGTCGTAATAACGCTCGCGCTCCTCGTAGCGTAAACGCGCTGCCAGGTAACGCTCGCGCTCCTCGACCCAGGTGTCCCAGGCGTCGAAGGCCGTGGCGGCCCCCATCTGCCAGTCGCCTTCCTCCGCGCCGGAATCCGTCAGCTCCGCCGTGCGCTCTTCGCGCAGTGTGAAGCCTGCCGTCTCGGAGTAGATGCGCGCGCGCCCGCCATCGCGCACAGTGAAACGCACCTTCCCCTCCGGGCTCACATCCAGGCGATAAAGGCCCGCCCTTTCGGCCGAGAGCGTGCTCTTCGGAGCGTCTATCTCGAAATACTCTTGAGCGGCGTCGAAGCGCGCCAGGCGAAGCGTGGCGGTGCCCTGCGTCAGGCTCAAGGCTATGCCGCCTTCGCGTAGCGTGACGATGCTCAGCACGGAGTCGGCTCCGACGCGCAGGAAGTTGCGCGCGTCAATCTGTATCTCTAAACGAGCGTCGCTTGCGGTCGCCAGCGTGTCGCCTTCCAGCAGCGGCAGGTTCAGAGTCGCGCGCTCCCACTCCTTTGCGCCTGCGCGCCGCAAGGTGACTTCGCCCTGAAGCATGCTTGTTCGCATGACGCGCGCCGTCACGTCGTATTCGTCCGATTCCTCTTCCGGCGTGTCTTCGGCCATGTTATCGGCGGCCAGCACAATCGCCGTGGGCCCACAGGGCCAGAGCATCAGCGTGAAGAGGATGGTGGCGAAGAGAGCTTTGGTGCAGCGCATAAGGGGCATGCTCCTTTTTGATCGGATCGGACGGAGAAGCCTGACCGGCTTCGGCCTCGAACACACACCGGAAAAGATTCGTAGAGACGAGAAGGTGCGCCCGAAGGAGAAGCACTCGCGCGAGGGTGTTTCCTCTTGGTGAAGCAGCGGCAGAGCAAGGCTCGTGCCCGCGCTTGGCAGCGGCGCACTAATATCTTATCTATCTCAGTTTTTCAATCGCCCGGCGCGTGAGGGATGCAAGCCGCTTATGCGAGATGGTGCGTGAGCGGCACTATATCGTGTAGGATTCTTCGGTCTCTTAAGGAACTTCCCGGAGGGAGAGATACCGAGGCCCTTGAAATCAAAGAGGAGATCGGCGTCAACACTTTTTCTGGCCCTGCTACTGCTCTACGCGGCGGCTTGTGTTCCGGCTCATGCCGAGTCCCTTAACTCTCATCGCACCCTTCGTCGAACAACGGCCGGCCCCTCTTCGCCTGCTCAAGAAGGCCGGTGGACGCTCGCCTTCGAGCTGGCCTTCGGCGACTCTTCGCCCTACAGCAGCAAGTTCCCGAGCCTCTACGACGAGCGTTTGCCTTACGGCGTCAGGCGGGCCATCACGAAGTATGTCCTCGACCGCATCATCCTCATAGCTTTGAGGGAAGCGGGCGCGCGGCAAATCGAATTGGCTTACAGGCCCGGCGGCTATAACGATTTTCCGGTCGTGCCGTCGGCCCAACTGACGGTGCGCGCTTCGGACAAAAGCGTACGGCGCGCCTTGAACATCATAGGCTACCTGGCCCAGCAGACGGCCGTGATCGGGTCAAAGAAGAGCGAGGCCGGAAAACGTTTCGCGCTTGAGGTCGTCGAGAGCGGGGGCCGCAAGCTATCTGAGCGCACGCTGCTGGAAAGATTCTGGCGACGGCTGGCCGCGCTCTCGCCAAAGCTCGGGCCCGGATTCTCAAGCATAGAAAGAGAGGGGCGGCCCGGCATCTACATCATAGACTCTGAAGGCGACTGGAAGCCTGAAGAGCTTGAGGGCTTCGCCCGGACTGCGCGCACAGTCTCCGCAGAGTTCGGGATACAAACCGTCGCCAGCAGCTTTGCCGTCGAATACCTTGAGCTTGGGAACGACTGGAAGAGGCAAGCGGACGGCGCTGCTTACCTGGACAGGCTCAACAAAGATGGCCGAGACGGCCTGCGCCGCCGCTTGGTCAGGCTCTACCGGCCGCAGGTAGAGCTTCTCGTCCTTCGCGCTTTCAGAAAATATGCCCCCGGCATCCTGAAAGAGAAGCGCGCCGCCGTGGCCTGGCGACGCGCGCCCCTTCGGTCGTCAACCGTCTCACCTTTGTTAACCTCACCGTAATTATTTTTGATGCTCTTCATTGAGGAGGTCGATTTGTGAGCGAAGGTCTTGAGGATAATTCCAAACGAGCGCGCAGGGAGCGGCGCAAGGTCAGTGTGAGCGAGGCGCTGGGCCAACTGCCTGGGCCAAAAGGAGAGGGCTTTGCGGCCGTGCTGGAACACGGCAGCCTGGTGATAGAGATTTATGCGCCGCGCGGGTCTGACCCCCAGACCCCGCACACGCGCGACGAACTCTACGTCGTCGTCACGGGCATAGGCTTCTTCGTCAACGGCGAGAGCCGGGAGAGCTTCGGCCCCGGCGACCTGCTCTTCGTCCCCGCCGGAATAGTCCACCGCTTCGAGGATTTCACGGATGACCTCGTCGTCTGGGTCATGTTTTATGGGCCCGAAGGCGGCGAAACGGAATAAACCAAAGAAGATAAGCCGAATCTTCGTTGACTTTTGCCGGTTATATCTTTAAACTACATGTTCTTCTTCCTGGTAGTCCGTTGAACCTTAAAGAAGCAGTAAAGTCTCAAGCAAAAAGTCAGTAGTAATCGTAAGGTCACGCTCAAGTACCCTCGTGCGTTAACAATATCTTTCGCCAAAATTCACTTTCTCACACAAGAGCGAAGTGCGTTTCCGAAGGTGTAAGCCAGAAATCCCCCTATAACTATGCCCTTGATAAAAGGGCCTATCTTTGAGAGGAAATTTAATGTCCAGTTCCCGCAGCCATAGCCGGCCTTCCCTGCGCCCCCTACTGATTACCATTCTTTTGATCGTCTCTCTGATCGTTCCCCTGACTCCGCTCGGGCGTTTATTCCCCGTCTCGCTCGTGCCGACGGCGCACGCCGCGTCCCCATTTACTGCGGGCAACCTGGTCATCTTCCGCGTTGGCGATGGCGTCGCAGCGCCGACATCGGCTGCCACTGCTGCTTTCCTGGACGAGTACACTCCGACGGGGACGCTTGTCCAGTCAATCGCTTTGCCCACGGCGACCGCCGCAGGAAACAGAAGATTGACGGTCAGCGGTACGGCCACCACAGAGGGGCTTCTGACGCGCTCTGACGACGGTAGATACCTGGTTGTGGCCGGTTACGATGCGCCAACGGGGACGGCCAGTGTGGCGACATCATCTGCTTCCACCTTTAACCGCGTGATCGGGCTCGTCGATGTCAACGGAACCATTGATACTTCGACGGCTCTGGCAGATAGCACAGGTAATCCGAGAAGCGCCGCCAGCACGAATGGCAATAATCTCTGGATAGCGAGCAATAATACTGGCCTACGCCACACGACGCTGGGCGGCACGACTTCGACCCAACTAAACAGCACCTCGACCAATCTCAGGCAGACAAATATCTACAACGGCCAGTTGTATGTTTCGGCCCAGTCGGGCACGCTCCGCATCGGAACGGTCGGCACGGGCACGCCGACCACTGCCGGGCAGGCGATCACCAACCTGCCGGGCTTTCCGACAAACGCAGGCAGCCCCTACGGCTTTTTCTTTGCCGACCTCAACGCGGGCGTGGCGGGCGTGGACACGCTTTATGTCGCCGACGACAACGCTACCGGCGCGGGCGGGCTTCAAAAATACTCGCTTGTTGGCGGCACTTGGGTTTCCAGCGGGACTATCTCAACAGGCACCGTAGTAAGAGGCGTGACGGGCGTCGTGACGGGCTCTTCCGTGACTCTTTACGCGACGGGCGGGAGCGGCAACGGCTCTCTGTTCAAGTTCACGGATAACACAGGATATAACGCGGCTGTTTCGGGTTCTTTGACGACGGTGGTGTCTGCCGGGGCTAACAAGGTCTTTCGCGGCGTAGCCCTTACTCCTGTCGCTCCGCTGGTCTCGACCAATCCGACGGGCAATGGAACGGCTAACCCGGCCAGCGTGAAGGCAGGGGATTCGACGCTGCTGACAGTCAACGTCTCGCCGGGCGCAAACCCGACGAGCCAGTCCTACACGGTGACGGGCAACCTGAACCTCATCGGCGGCTCCAACCAGCAGCAGTTCTTCGGCTCCGGCAGTAGCTTCAGCTTCTCCGCCACGGTCGCGCCGAACACGACTCCCGGCACGAAGGTCATCCCCATCACCATCGTTGACGATCAGAATCGCACGGGAGCCACCTCGATCACGATCAACGTCCAGCCCGAGAACCTAGACCACATAGTCATCAGCCAGGTTTACGGTGGCGGCGGAAACAGCGGTGCGACTTACAAGAACGACTTTATAGAGCTTTACAATCCGACGGCCAACACCGTCAGCCTGAACGGCTGGTCTGTGCAGTACGCCTCGGCCGGCGGCAGCACTTGGGCCGTGACAGACCTTTCCGGCTCGATTGCTCCCGGCGCGTATTACCTGATTAAAGAGGCGCAGGGAAATGGCGGCACTGTCGATCTTCCGACGCCGAACGCGACGGGGACGATCGCGATGAGCTTAAGCGACGGTAAGGTCGCGCTGGTTGACAACCAGGATTCGCTCGGCGGTTCATGCCCGAACGATCCGGATATAGTTGATTTCGTCGGCTACGGCTCGGCCAGTTGCTTCGAGGGTTTAGGAGCCACCGGCTCGCTTTCAAATACGACGGCGGCTTTGAGAAACAGCGATGCTTCGGGCATCGTGGACACGAACAACAATGCTTCGGACTTCACTGTCGGAGCGCCCAATCCGCGCTCGTCGCCGGGCGGCGGCGGTGGCGGCGGCAGCGAGATAGCGCCGTTCGTCTCCAGCACCTCGCCGAGCAACAACGCGACCAACGTCCTGGTTGACGCCAACATCACCGTCAACTTCAGCGAGGCCGTGAATGTTTCCGGCTCGTGGTTCAATATCAGTTGCCCGAGCGGGACGCACGCGGCGACCGTCACGGGTGGGCCCACCAGCTACACGCTGAACCCGACGGTGAATTTCGCCAACAGCGAGCAGTGCACCGTGACGATCACGGCGAACCTCGTCCTCGACCAGGATGCGAACGACCCGCCCGACCAGATGTTAGCCAATAAAGTCTGGTCGTTTACGACCGTCAGCAGTGCTGGTGTCGTCCGCGACCCGAACGAGCATCTGGTGATGGGTATTCCGAGCCCTGCGACGTTCGACGTGGCGAACGAGAACGACTACCTGATGAAGAAGCCCGAGTATGCTCTCTCGTACAACAGGAGCAAGGCGATACCGAACTGGACGAGCTGGCACTTGGATAGCTCTTGGTTCGGGCCGCAGTCTCGCACAAACACTTTCCGCGCCGATCCGGAGTTGCCTGCCGATTGGTATCACGTCAACGAGTTCAGCTTCAGCGGCACAGGCTTTGATCGCGGCCACATGACGCCTTCGGCAGATCGCACCTTCAACTTCACGGAGAACGCTGCGACCTTCCTGATGACGAACATGATTCCGCAAGCGCCCGATAATAATCAGGTGACGTGGGAAGGCTTGGAGAGCTTCGCGCGCGCGCTGGTCTCTCAGGGCAACGAGGTCTACATCGTTTCGGGCGGCTACGGGCAGGGCGGCGCGGGCCGCAACGGTGGCATCACGCAGACAGTAGATCAGGGGCGCGTCGTCGTTCCCGAAAAGACCTGGAAAGTCCTGCTCGTGCTTCCGGCCGACGCGGGTGACGACGTGGCTCGCGTCACAACTTCGACAAGAACCATCGGCGTGATTATGCCGAACGCGCAGGGCATCAACCCTGACTGGCATAGCTACATCGTCAGCGTGGACGAGGTCGAAGCTCTGACGGGCTATAACTTCTTCTCCGCTGTGCCGGAGGAGATTCAGGCCGTGATCGAGGCGAACGCCGACGGCAACACTCGCCCGACGGCGAACGCGCAGGCGGTCACGGTGGCCGAAGACGGCACAAAGGCGATCACGCTCGCGGGCACGGATGCCGAAGGCAACACGCTGACCTACGCCGTCACGGGTGGGCCGTCTCATGGCACTTTGAGCGGCACGGGCAACAGCCTGACCTACGCGCCCGATGTCAACTACTATGGCCCGGATAGCTTCACGTTCACGGTCGCGGATAAGTATCTGACCTCGACCGCCGCGACCGTTTCGATCAACGTGACGGAAGTCAACGACGCTGTCATGGCCGTCAATGACGACAAGGATGCTCAGGAGGATACAGCTTTAATCTTCCCCGCAAGCGATCTCACCACAAACGACAACGCGGGCCCGAATGAGGCCGGGCAGACATTGACGGTGACGAACGTCATCTCAACGCCTGACACGCACGGCACGGTCGCGCTCAACTCGGGGCAGGTGACCTACACGCCTGCCGCTGATTACAACGGGCCCGCCAACTTCGATTATGAGGTCTGCGATAACGGCACGACGAACGGCGCTTCTGCCGCTCAGTGCGCCATCGCGCGCGTCAACGTCACGGTCGCTTCCGTCAACGACGGGCCGGTTGCCGTGGACGACTCCGCGACGACTGACGAAGACCAGCCGGTGACGGTTGATGTCTTGGCGAACGACTCGGACTCGGATGGCGGAACGCCTGCGCTTCAGAGCGTCGGCGGTGCGACCAATGGGTCTGTCTCAATTGTGAGCGGCGCGGCGCTCTTTACGCCGAGCGCCAACTATCACGGCACGGGCAGCTTCACTTATACGGTGAGCGACGGTCAGGGAGGGACGGCGACGGGGAACGTCTCGGTGACGATCAACGCGGTCAACGATGCGCCGACCGCCAATGCGCAGTCGGTGACTACGCCTGAGGATACTGCGAACTCAATCACGCTCACGGCCAGCGACGTTGAGACTCCTGCGGGCAGCCTCGTCTACACGGTGACTTCGGGCCCGGCGCACGGCACTTTGAGCGGCACCGCGCCTAATCTCACTTACACGCCCGCGGCCAACTACAATGGGCCCGACAGCTTCCAGTTCACGGTCACTGACACGGGCGATGGAGCGTCCCCGGCTTTGACGAGTGCTGCGGCGACGGTCTCGATCACGGTCAGCCCCGTCAACGATGCGCCGACGGCCAACGCCGGGGCGGATCAGACAATCGAGTGCACGGGCGCAGTGACGCTCGACGGCTCCGCCTCGTTCGACCTTGACGGCGATGCGCCGCTCTCTTACGAGTGGAAGGAGGGCGCAGTGGTGCTCGGCACGACGGCTGTGCTCAACACCACGCTGAGCTTCGGCCAGCACACCATCACCCTGACGGTCAAAGACCCGGGCGGACTCGTAGGTACGGACACGGTCGTCGTCAATATAATTGATACGACCGCGCCGACCATCGTCTCGAACGGGCAGATGATCTCGCTATGGCCTCCGGACAAGCAGTACCACGCGATCAGCGTGGCCGATCTTGTGCTGAGCGCCAGCGACTCTTGCGATGCTGGAGTCAACCTGAACAGCGTGGTGATAGAGAAGGTCACGAGCGACGAGGGCAGCCCGGCGAGCGGAGACATAATCATCGCCGGAGATTGCAAGTCCGTTCAGCTCAAAGCTGATCGCAACGGCGGCGGCAACGGTCGCGTCTACACCATTACCTTCAGAGTCAGAGACGCGGCCGGTAACAGCACGACCCTGGCGCGGCAGGTTTCGGTTCAGCACGATCAGGGAAGCGGCAGCAATGCCGTAGACAGCGGCGTAGCCTACACGGTCACAAGTAGCTGCCCGTAAGGTGAAGTAAATCTCAACCACGGAGCCTTGAGGGAGCGGCTGCAAAGACTCTTTGCGGCCGCTTCTTTTTGATTCACACTCTATGGGAGACCGGATGCAGAAGAGCGACGAGGAAATCTTAGTTGAGCTGAAGCGACTGACCGAAGGGCTCCTTTTTACGAGCGAGTCAGATTATCCTTTCGAGACCGTTTACTGGAAAGGGTTGCCGGAAGTGACTCCGCAATTTCTCCTCGGCCTGAGCGGCCAGGTAGAGGATGCTGCGGTCGAGATCGTGAGCCCGGATGAGTTCTTCGGCGTCGCCATGTCTGAAGAGAGCTGGCGCGCAGCGCGGGGGCGCGCCGAGGCCGGGAGGTATCGCGCTCTACTTGAGCTGTTGAAAGAGAGTCTTGACGAGCTGAAAGTTTATAAGGTCGGGAGAATAAGAATGCCCGTCTATATCGTCGGTCGAACGGGGACTGGGAACTGGCTCGGGATTTCGACCGTAGTCGTTGAGACTTGAAGAGAGGAAAGCAGCGCTAACGGGGCTCGAACCCGTGGTCTCCGCCTTGAGAGGGCGGCGTGTTAGCCGACTACACCAACGCGCCAAAAAGCAAGGCGATTATAAAGGGAGGGGTGGGCGTTGGCAAGCGCGTGCCAGTTATGAAAGGCGGTCGCGGCGGGGGTCTTTCGGCGGGCGGCGGGGGCGGTGATATACTCCGGTCGGCGCGCCTCCCCGAAGTGCCGCGCGCGTTTGAGGGACGCTTCAACGTCATCAAAGTTATACAGAGGGTCGGACACTTCTCAATGGTTGAAAACC
>DASVQF010000007.1:0-29147 GCA_036389315.1 Pyrinomonadaceae bacterium | reverse complement strand
TCAACCACTGCCGCTGATGTGTCCAGCCTTTAGCTCATTGTTTCCGCTCTTTCCCTATCCAATCCTTGAGTTCACTTAATCCGGTCTTGCCCATGATCTTGACCTTGCGCAGGGGGATACCATCTTTGTTCCGTTTCCCAGAGGATGGAGATTAAGTTATTGACATCAGCTTGGCGTGAAGATTACTCTCCACATTGCTTCAGTTTCGCTTGGCTGTAGGCGGGGCATACTTTTGGCAATTCTCCCGCTCCTCATTTTCATATCGTACTGTAATTATAGCCTCTACTCATACGGGTGACTGGGTTTCACGGTTCGCCAGTTTCCTCACGATCAATGGAGATAAAGCACATGGAACTATGGGCATCTAATCAGCCGGCCTCATTTAATCCGCTCACGGCCCTGATCTCTTTCGAGCCGGGCCGGGAAGAACCTATCATGGTTCCCATTGTCGACTATCCGCTCCATGAGTACTCAACCATTTTCCATGAGTTAACGCACCTCTGGTGTACCCGCTCTAGTCGGCTCGGCTGGTTTCTGACCGGAGCCGCTGCCGAGGCAGTGTTAGAGTGGCGGCGCGGGGGCTGTGCGCGGGCGACGTTGCCGGAGAACGTGTGGACGCTGCTGTGGGCCTATACTCCCATCCTCGAAGGCCTTGCTGTCTACGCCCAGTTAGATTACCAAGTAGAGACTAATGATGACTCCTTGCCTTCCCCCATGCTTCTCTTCACCGATCTCACACACCATCGGCTTGAATACAACATGCCGCTCCACCGCCTTCTGGAAATAATCAGGGAGGAAGCTATTCACCAAAGGGAAGGGCAGGGGCGCGGGCTGCTGGAACTCCTCTTCCTGGGAACAGAGCGGCCCGACCTGATCTTTTATTTCCCCGGCTACCTTTACGTTAAGGCACTGCAACGGCACTTAGCGCGACGGTGGGACGCTTTCTCCCGGCCTTCGATCTTCTTGCCCTTCATCATCAAGCTTATCTGCAACCATCCTCTGATCGTAATGTGTGCGAAGCAGGCGGTCGGGGTACGCTAAATTCTCAACGAGCTGCACCGGACGATCGCCGGCCTATCAGCCGCTCGACTGAACACGATGAGTGACTGGATGGCACGGCACCAGACGATAGAGGTGAACTTCGACTATTGGGACTTTTACGCGCCTGACGAGGGGCCATCGCCGGGTAGCTTCACGCTAGATTCGGTGACGCCGTTCTACGACCCCGATGGCGAGGGGGAGAAGACAGAGCTCATCGGGCAGATACGGCAAGCCGCGTCGGTACACATACTGCACCAGATTCACGGCGTCCTAAAGTCTGTCACCAGCCGCAGCATCGTAGTCAAACGCGATAATGAAGAGATCGAGATTCAGATTATCGACGCGGCCAGCCGCGTCAATTTCCTTGCCTTCGCTCCTGACGGGTCGCGGACAAAGTATGCCGAGGAAGACTTCTCGCGGACGTTTCAATGTGAGAACACCGCCCTCGGCCTGCTCGCACGCCACGTCGGACGAGAGGTCACCATCGGAAAGTTTTTCTCGCTTACCAGAGGCACCTTCGGCGTTGTCTTCTGGACACCGGAAGACCTCATCGGCTTCATCCCCTTCGAGCCTATCGAGTACATTGTCCGAACTAGCGGATACGAGTTGGACACTCTCTTTAACGGTCTGCATATCCCGCCCACCGAGCGGGTCGCTTTCGCCCGGGCCATGTTCGTCCCCGAACACCAGAGCGAGAGCCTACGCCTCGCGTCCTCTGTGGTCTGGGAGAAACTGGTCAGTGATCCGAGGCAGCGGCTCCTCCTGCTGCCCCGTGCGCTCGGGAATTTCGAGTTGGGACGTTACACGGACAAGATCAGGGAGTGGTGCTACCCCCCGCTCTTCCGCCGAGGGCCAGCCGTTATGGCAGAAGAAGTTATCCGGGCGGCGGACAAGGCTTTTAATTTTCCGGGCTTTCCTAACGAGGAGAGGATCGGCTTCGGAGAACTGCTGCCGCCACTCAACTTCGTAGTGTGATTATTCAGCCTTTGAAGGAGCGTGAACATGAGCCAGAACTATATTTCGGACATACGTGAAGCGTCGGCCGTAGTAGAGGAAAAAGCCCGGACAACTTTCACCGACGAGATAGCCAAACACGTCACCCCTCTTGATCAGGTGGAGCGAGACGCCGAGCTCAAGGCGCTGATCGAGAAAAAGGACGTGCCGGGGCGGCCGCGCCGCATCGTCGTCAGGAAGATGAAGAATGTCCTGTTCAACTGGAAGAAGGTTCTGACCGAGGCCGTGCCGGCACTGGCCAAGACTTACTTCGCGTGGAGCGCCAACGATAGCGGGGCTTACTTGGCGGCCCTCAATTTCTTCAAGTCTGTCAGGGGTATCACTGAGATCTCCCTAAGCGACAATCACGCCAAAGCCGTTCGCTTCCTCTGGGTGGAGCGTCCTTCGGCGAATCCTGTCGAGTATGAAGACTTATCGAACAATATGGCCGGAAAACTCGAAAATATAGCCTCGACGAGGTGTTAACAGACCTCTTGAGTTTAGAGGTGATCAGGAGGGACGGCCCGCTCAAGGTCTGGAAGACTGACGTATTCATCTTCGAGTAAACGGAGCTCTGTTAGAACATAATTCTTCCATAACGTTAGTGATTTGCTCGCTGCGACCCCGTTGGGCTCTGTTGCAAATATAGCCTCTGAGCTATAATCCGCATCTTGGCTCATCCATCACTCTCCGGGTAATTATACTGTTGAAACAATCTAAATCTCCCTTCAAGTGGCGACATTACGAGCCAGGAATTATCCTCCTTTGTGTCCGCTGGTAAATAGTTTGTCCGCAAGTGACAAAAACGTGTGTGCTCCCCGCTCTCCCTCGTCGGGATGACATAACGGATCTCCACTTCCTCTTCCGTCACGATCACCCGGTCAATCAACAACTCGACGAGACGCCGCTTCTGCTCGAAGCTCGCACCAGCGAGCGTTTCGCTGATCCGTCGGCAGTAGTCCTCCACCCGACTCACCATCCCGCTCAACTCCATGCGCCGATCGGCCTGCTGCTCCAGCTCTCGCTCCTGGCTTTCGAATGCCTCCGTCTTCTCCTCAAGTTCCCGCCGCCGTCGACCGTATTCTTCGAGCCTGATGATGCCGCCCATGTACGCTTCGGTCAGCCGCTCCAGTTGCTGTCCCAGGCTCATGCGCGCTTTGCGCAGACTCACTCGCTGCGCCCGCATCTCCTCCGGCAGCCACTGCCCGCCCCACGCCCGCTCTAACTCCAGCGCGATCATCTGCGGCTCCCGGATCACCTCGCACAAGTCGGCCCACACTAGATCGTCCAACTGCCCGGCTGGCGTCAGGCGTGACCGGCAACGGTGATCGCCGCCCGCACCGTCGGCCCTCTTCCCGGCACACACGTAGTAGGGGTAACCGACCCCGGCCGTGCGCCCCGTCGTCGCCAGCCCGCAGAGGCCACAACTGATCAGGGCACGAAGCAAGTAGTCGTGAGCTGTGTTGTTGCGTGCCGCGAATTGCTGGTTGCGCTGAAGCTTCTCTTGCACCAACTCGTACTGCTCCTGCGTGACGAGGGCCGGGATCGAGCCAGCCACCACCCACTCCTCGCGCGGGCGCGGGGCCGCCGAGTCGTTGTGACGTTTTCCGATGGGTTGCAGTGCCGAGCGCCGTACCAGTGACTGGCGGGCGCGCGAGCGACACGCATAGAGTGTGCCTGTATAAGCCGGATTCCGAAGCAGGAACCGCACGGTCGTGTGACGCCAGCGCGGCCTGCCCACTGGGGATGCAATCCCGTGCTCAAAGAGCCTGTTGACGATACTGCTCAAAGAGGCACCCTCCTCCAGATACCAGGCGAAGATCTGGCGCACGACCGCCCCCTGCGGCTCCGAGACGCGCACCCCCTTCGGATCGCGCCGGCGCTCAGGATCAAGGAGGTAGCCATAAACGGGGCGGGTCCAGGGCAGCAGCAGCCCTGCCCGGTAGCGCGCCAGGCGCCCGCGTCGCATCCGATCTCCTATTAGTGCGCGCTCGTATTCGGCGACCGCGCCGCGAATCTGGAGCAGGAGGTGATCGTGTGGAGTGTCGCCAACCGGCTGATCGAGGAACTCGGTGCGGCAGCCTGCGCGCTCGAGTTCCTCAAGCAGGAGCATCTGGTGAACGTAGTTGCGAGCCAGCCGGTCGGGGCTGGTGACCAGAATGCGGTCGTAGTCGCCGAGGCGCACGTGATCGCGCAGACGGTCGAGTGCGGGACGATTAAGTGTGGCACCGCTCTGGCCCCTCACCGCGGAAGATGTGTTCGTCAGCGACGGCCTCGCCGCGCGAGAGTAGGCAGGCACGCAGGCGGCTAATCTGCTCCTCGATGGAGTGCTGCTGCGAGTGGGTGACGGTCGAGATCCTGGCGTAGATGGCAGTTCTCATCACAAGTCTCCTTGGTCAGACGCGACGCGGGTGGAGCGGTTGTGACGCGCGCAGTAGACCATTCAAGGAGAAGTTGGTGGGCACGATCCCACCGAGTCAGAGCGTCGAGGTGCTCCTCTGCACTTCGTCGTAGACGCCACGCACGTTTCATAACTCCCCTCCAGCGGGCGAAGTATCGCTGCGGGGAAGTTCACCACCCGGCGAGCATGAAGGCCAAGCTATGTTGCGACGCCAACTCAGGGAGAGTCGGGCCGAGCGACTCATGCAGAATTTGTCACTTGTGATTAGACCATTTACTGCCGCTACCAGCTTTCCTATCGTGACCTGGAGGAGATGATGCGCGAGCGCGGGCTGAACCTAGACCACGTCACCATTTTCCGCTCTCGTCCAACGCTATGCGCCCGAGATCAATAAACAGGTGCGGCCGCATCTGAAGATGAGCGGCACCTCATACCGCCTTGATGAGACATACGTGAAGGTCGGGACTGCATGGAAGTACTTGTACCGCGCTGTCGACTCGGCAGGGAACACAATCGAGTTTATGTTGAGTGCTAAGCGGGACATTTCAGCGGCAAAACGGTTCACAAAGTTGATGCTGAGAGCCGACCATCGGAGGTCGCCCTTTACGATCAGCAGGGACAAGCACGCCTCTTACCCTGAGGCATTCGCCGCCTCTGTCAAAGAGAAGGTACTATCCTTCGACTGCAAGCTGAGGCGGGTGAAGTATCTTAACAACGTGATCGACCAGTACCACAGAGCGATGCGCAGGAGGTGGCGAGCCGCGCAATGTTGTCGCTCGTTCCATACGGCCGAGCGAGCAATTGAAGGGATCGAGGCGATGCAGATGATAAGGAAGGGTCAGGTGAAAAGAATAGACGGAAGAGACGTAATTGGGCAGATGAAATTCGTCGAAAGCCTCTTCGGTATTGCTGCCTGACAGAAAGCTCGATAGAGTCTCTTCTCGCCTTCAAGTAATTCCCGCAACACAACCGTGCAGACAGTACCCCGGTGACGGCGGACTATGACGGTGACGGTGGGGCTGACCTGAGCATCAAGACGAGCGACGGCAGGTGGCTTATAGACTATGCCTCCAACGGCTTTGGTGCCTTTGACCAAACAATCAATCTTCAGTAAGAGTTAAAGCCGATTGGGAGGGGACATTATTGATGGTCGCGTCCCCTCCCAACCTTGCTCGTTCTAACTTTTCAATTCTGACGGCTCGGAATTTCAAACTGACCCACTACTCTTTCACCGAGCCGAATCAAGAGACCTGATTCAAGCGACGACCTACGGGAAGACGTAGCACTGCACTCCTTCGTAGATCATTCCGGCGTTCGCGCCCTCGTAATAGTTTGTGGTGTAGAAGTATCCGCTGTTGCCACGGAAGCGGTAGAGGGGAACCGTGCCGGGCGTCGAGCCATCAGCGAAGACCACAGCGGCAGGCCCTTGATAAGTCCATCTCAACCCGTAAGCGCCCTCGTTGTAATCGGTCGTATAGAAGAAGCGACCGTCGCGTGGGTTCTGGAAGCGGTAGAGGGGAATTGTACCCGGCCGCGTCTGGTTCGTGAGCACGTAACACTGTATGCCGTTGTATGACCAAGATGCTCCTTGTGAGAAGACAGTGGTGTAGAAATAGCCATTGCTTTGGAAGCGGTGGAAGGGCACGGAATCCGCTGGCGGAGGCTCTCTCATCGCAAAGGCTGAGAAGAGCAGACGATTCGGCGACGATGGCCCCGGATCAATCACGACGCCAGGGGTCGCGTTGGTCGTGATGACGTAGCTCGTGAGCACGGGGGCTGCGCCCGGCTCACTCTGCAAATATTGCGCTACGACGCCGGCGACGTGCGGGGCCGCCGCCGAAGTGCCGCCGAAGTTAACCTGCCCGCCCCCCGGAAATGTGCTGGGGGTATCCTTGCCCGGTGCGAAGAGATCGAGCACTGAGCCGAAGTTGGAAGCCTCGTAGATGTTGAAGACTGCCCTCGTGTCGTTGATGTCCACAGCGCCGACTGTGATCGCCTCTGTGACACGCGCCGGGGAGACGTTGTTCGCGTAAGTGTTGCCGTTCCCGGCGGCGACGACATAGGTCACGCCCCTTTTGATGGAGTTTCTGACGGCGCTATCCATCGAGGTGGAACCTCCTCCGCCGAGGCTCATGTTGGCGACCATCGGGATGTAGGGGCTCGCGTCCTTCTGCTGCGAGACGAAATTGACGCCCGCGATAACGGTGTCGGTCGGGCAACTGCCCTGCGAGTTACAGACTTTGACGGCGCGCAATGTCACGCCTTTGGCGACGCCGTAGGTGTTGCTGCCGATAATACCCGCCGCGGCTGTGCCATGACCGTTACAGTCACCGCAGCCATCGCCGATGTAATCTGCAACTAGGGAGGCGCGTCCGCCGAAGTCCGGGTGGTTGGCATCAATGCCGGAATCTAAGACGTAGGCGACGACGCCCGCCCCTGTTCTGTTATAAGTGTAGGTCTGGTCAAGCCCGTAATTTTGATCTATGCGATCTAGTCCCCAGTTCGGTGGGTTGAACTGCGTGTCCGTGACGTGGGCCTCGCCGTTCTCCTCGACGTACTGTACGAGCGGGCTCTGGCTGATGGCGACCGCAGCAGCCTCAGTCAGCCGTGCCGAAAAGCCCTTCAGCGAGCTCTCATAGAGGAACTTGATTATCCCGCCGTGTGGGCGTATGAGGCCCTTAGCCGTCGGGCCGACCTGCGAGCCTGGCGTCTCATCGTTGAGCACCACGATGTACTCGCCGACGATGGGTTTCTGAACCTTGCGGAATTTATCCGCGTGCTGTGACTGCCCCTGCACATGCACGAGCGGAAGGGTAAAAGCACACAGCAAGATGGCTGCCAGCAGCAGCGCAAATATTCTCTTCATGAAAATCTCCTTACGTGCGATGGTTTGTGTTGAGTGAGTGAGGAACTATCTTGCACACCGCCTGATGGCAAAAACTTCCTTGGCGGAGGCATAAATTCGCCTCGTTTATTTGCTACTTTATAAGCAGCATTTGCTAAGTTTACATCTGAAAAAGCACCAATTGCAGGCTGCGCTCCGGTGAGGCTATTATTGACTATCTACTTTCATCACCCTATGGCGTCACGCGGAAGATACCCCACAAGCCACCGTCGAACGTGAAAGAACCCTGGTCGCGGAACAGGTAGTCGCCTATCACCCCGAACCGACCTCCCGCACCGTTCTTTAGGATCAGGTCGAAGTGGCTGCCCGGCCCGATGCCATACTGCGAGCCTTTCCACTCCGAAAGCGGATTGCTGCCGAGCACGGTCGAGGAGGTGGTGTACGGCTCTTCCTCCCAAATGTGACCGTGTACCTGGAACACGTTGTTACGCGCGTGGCCGCCTGGGTGCAGGATGCGGAACCGGACCGGCACACCTGCACGGGCCGTGAAGACGGGAGTCACCGGGTCTTGCCCACCCGCCGTCGAGTTCGACAGCGCATCAGAGAAGTCCTGATTGCGCGTCTGCTCAAGCGGCGTGTCCGGCGCGAAGTTCTTGCGCTTCCACATCGGCTCGGTGCGGTAGTTGAACGCCTTCTGACCGGAGTCTTCGGCGTCCTCGGCCTCAGCCGTGTTCGGGATGGGCGAGCCGTCGCCGAACCTGAGGTTGAGGTCGTTCTGGAAAAGCACGACGAATTCGCGGAAGCTGGTGCCGCCATAGAGCGTCACGGTCGCTTGCGCCCGCGTTTTCAACTGAGTTCTTGGACTGCTCGTGTCCGGGTTCGGGACCCACTCGGAGAGCGGCCAGCTCGAATTCTCCGGTTCGATGATGAGCGCGCCGATAGCCCCCTTGTTACTGTGCTTGATGGGGTCGGACGACGAGAGGTTGGCCGCGCCGAACTCGACCGGCGTGCCGACCCACTTGTTGTTGATGACCGAGACGCTACCCGCGTACCACTGGTAGGTCGTGCTCTGGCCGGGCTTCACGGTCTGTACAGGGTTGTGCCCGACGTTCATGCCGTTGCTGTGGCTCACGTCGAAGAAGACCAGTTGCGGGTTCAGCCCGACTTCGTTCGACGGGTTGATCTCGTTGGCATTGAAGCGGTTGACGATCATCGGCATCGTGTTGAAGCCGTCCAGATCAGGCGGAGTCGCGTCCGGTAGTTTGTTGCGCAGAGTGACTTCGAGACACTCGCCTGCGCTCGCACGCAGGATGAGTGGCTCGACCATTCGGTCGGCATCCGAGAACTTGCCGTTCGTGTCGAGGTCGGCGCTGTGGACGTAAAGGATGGCCGTCGGGTCGTTGAGCCGTCCACCCTGACCTCCGCGATGGTTATAGACGAGCGTCCCTTCGGGCAGCGCGTCTCGCGCGAGCACCGCCGTGACATCGAAAACTCTCACCATCGCCGTCTTCGGGCAAACGCCGTTGAAGTCACTCTTGTCTTCAATCTTCGCCAGACCCTTCGGGTTGTTCGGCAACTCCAACAGGACATCGCCCGCCGAGTTACGCTTGGCGTCGTAAGCTCGGAGCATTCCCCACATCCCGTTCCATAGGTCGTCGACCGCCGACCCAGGCGCATACCTGTAGTCAACGAACTGCTGCGTGTCAGTTTTGGTGCTGCGCGGGAACTGCGGAATCTCGAACTCGTAGTGCTCGGAGATGCCCATCATCTGGTTGTTGCGGAAACCGGAGTTCGCATCCGAAGGCTCGAAGAGCCATCGCATCCCCTGAACGCCGAAGTTGTGTCCCTCCTCGAAGCCGCCGATGAGCACGCGGACTTGCACCTTGTCGTCCTCATAAGCGCGCAGCAGCGGCGTGGCCGGGTCGCCCGGTTTCACGTCGAGTGTCAGCGGCGGGAGGAAACCCGGCTGCGTGTTCATCGGCGCGTAGGCGCGCGTGATGTCTGAGCGGAAGACGTGCGAGAGGTCGCCCGCCACACCCGCCACCTGCTGCGGGTTGTAGGAGTTTGGGTTATCAACGATGCGCAACGGGATCGGCTCATTGCGGTAGTTGACGACCATCGTGCCGACATCTGCCGCGGAGACGGCCTCTGGACACGGCGGCGCAAAGCTGCTGCCGGGGCACTGCTGGGCTGGCTCCACGAGGATGGGCAGGCCCGGCTCGTTCTTGGCCGGCGGGTTGATGACGTTGGCCGGGTCGGGTACGGGGCTCTGCGCCGTCCCGCCGCCGCCCTGCTTGTAGGCGAGCTGGAAGTCCGAGAATTCGAGCAGGAACTCACGGTAGCTGTCGGCCTGGCTGGCCGTCAGGATGTCTGCGCGCCAGCTCGTCGGGCCGCCATCGAGGCGCCCGCCGAAGATTTGGCCCGTTTCCGGGTGACGCCACGTCGAGCCTTGCGGCTCAACAACCAGGCCAGCGTAGAGGCCGACCTGCTGATGAGTCGAGGGGCCGAAGTGATCGTGTGTGAAGACTGTGCGCAATGTCCGATCCTTGCCGGTATTGTTCAAGACATCGTCGGCTAACCAGCGTTGCACCGTCGTCTGTGCGCCGAGTGTGCCGAGCGGATGCATCTCGGCGGCTAGTTGCGTGCGCGAGCCACCGCCGAACTGGAGCAGCCCGCCGCCCCTGTTGATTGCATTGATGCGGCTGACGACCTCCTCTGGAGAGAACGTGCCGTCCTCGTAATTCCAGCCGTTGCCAGCGCCGTCAGAAGCCAGCACGTCGAACTTTACGAGGTGGATATGCTGACCCATGATGTCGGTCGGGGTGCGCACCTGGAAGTCGTCCTGCACGTAGACCTTCGGCACGAGATTCGTGTGGTAGAAGGTGATGCAGTCGTTCGTGTTGGCGCGGAAGAAGAGCGGCTCAGGCGGGCGCATTCCGTTTCTGGTGGCCGCAACGTCGTCCCACAGAACCGAGATGCGCTGCTGCGGGAAGTGCCAGCCGGCCTTGTTGAACGCCACGTCGAGCTGGATGTTCGCCGACTTGTAGCGGCGCGATGTGCCGAAGGCTTGGCCGGCATCGTTGCGGCACGGATCGGCGAACGGCGCACCGGCGACCGCGGGCAAGCCGTTGGTCTTGAAATTGGCCGTCGTGCCGTCGGGCTTATAGCTTGTGTGCTGAGGCTGTGCGTGGAAGCTCATGGCCGCCTTCTCGGTCGGCGTCCCGTCCTCGGGGACGGCACGAGCGTCGGCAGTCTCCACGTGTTTGTCGAAGTCGAGCCGCGCCTTTGCGAGGTCGAACTCGGGCAGTTCCTCCTTGTGGTGTTTGGCGACGCCGCCTGTGATGACGTGGCGTGGCAAGCCACCGTCGTTAATGGTATCGAGCGGCGGGTGCGGCGGGCGGTGGCCCGCGACGCCGGGCACGAAGAACGGATAACCGGGGTTGCCGGTGCCGGTCACCTGCGGCTGACCGTTGACGATGCTAACCTGTGCGCCCGGCATCGGGGCCATGGCGAGGGTCGGCAGCGGCACGAGACCCGGAATCGGCGTGCCCGCGGCAATCTCACCGTCGGGAAGTGCACGTGAACCGGCCGTGGGGCGGCCTGCGCCGTCAACCACCGTGCCCGACTCGAACACGTCATGCGTGCGCCACAGCTCCCACATGCCCTGCGCGAAGTGCGGGTAGAAGTGGCAGTGGAAGATTGAGTCGCCCGGCGTCTTGTTGCGGTTGCCCGAGCCGCCGTGCGCGATCTCTGTGGTGAACGAGTAGCTCGGCCCCATGGCCTGACTGTCGAGATAGGTTGAGTTGTCGCTGTCGGGCGTGTGCAGCCACTGGTGCGCGTGGAGGTGGTGGACGTGGTGCTCCTTCGGCCCGGCGTGCACGACCCTCATCTTGACGTGATCGTTCAAGTACGAGTGGTGGACGTTCGACGGGTCGTCAGGGTAGAGCACCTTCGTTGCTTTCGGCCCTGGGGTGGGCAGCTTGCCGGTGTCGTCTGAACCCGTATTGGCGGGGATGTCAACGATCTGTGCGGGGTCGCCGACGGCCCATGCCGAGAGGAAGAACTCTTCGTAGAGACATTCGGTGCAGTTCGCCATCGGGCCGACCTTGAAGCGGTTGGCGAGGATTTCCGCGCCGATGCCGCCTGTGCCGTAGTTGATGGCGAAGCCATCGCGTACGCTGTGCAGAGTGTGCGCCAGCGGGTTCTCGGTCATGGTCGTCCCGCCGGGCGTGTCCTTCAGTTCATCGTTAAATTGCGGGAAGGCCTGCACGGCCTTGATCTCGTCATGGTAGACAACTGTGAACTCGCGGAACGGCTGTTCGCGGTCAGGTTCGGTCGCGTTGGGGCGGTAGGTGCCCGCCGGGAAGCGACCTTTGTTCGGCCCCGTGATGATGGCGTTCAGGTCTGAGTGGACAATCTCGCCGTTGTGCGCCATCTTCAGCACGGGCTGGCCGGCGCGCGCGTGGCCCGCCGGGTAGACCGCGTCGTAGCAGATGATTGGCTGGCCGCTGGGCGTCCTGGCGAGAGTGCCGTCGTCGTTCAGCTTGGTCGCGTATATCATCTCCGTGGCATTGACTTGGCTGCGATACCACTCGGCCCCCTGCGGCTCGACGTTGACGGAGCCGAAGAGTCCCATGGCGAGCGAGCCGCCGTCGCCCTCGCCGCCGGTTGTCGCCGCCGTACTGTAGAGCAGGTGGTTGCCTTCGCGCTCGGCGTAGAAGGTATAGGTAGCCGAGCCGCCGGGCGCGACGAGGCTGCTCGCGTTCCGCCCGACGTTCGAGCCGTCGTCGCTGATGCCAGTGACCAACTGCAAGCCAACCACGTGCACAGAGGCCGCGCGCGTCTGCGGCTGGTTGTCGTCCTTCGGCAAGGGAGATAGCCAATTCTTGAAGTTAACCTGTAACTTCTGCCCGGCGTTGAGCCGCAGCGTGAGCGGTCGCGGTCGCTTGTCGGGCCGCAACTGCACGTTGCCAGGGCCTAACGGCTGATCTGGGTCGATCTTCACTACGTCGCGCTCCAGGGCGAAGATCATGCCCGCCGGGTTGAGCGCACCCAGGCGGTTGTAGAAGATGACCTGATCGAGCGCGACGACGTTGGCGACGACTGTGTCGCCGTTCCCGGGCCACGCCTGCGGAGCCGGGCACGCGGCGGGCATCGGGGTCTGGGTCTGGGTCGGGCCCGGCATGCTGGCCGTATAACGGCGCAGCTCCTCGATGTGAGCTTTCTTGATGAAGGTGCCCGATGACCCGGTCGCTAGCGTCTGGTCGGTGTAGGTGGGCAGAGTGACTTGGAGAGTTGTGAACGCCTGGTTGAGCGAATCACGCAGCTCCTGCACATGCACGCCGCGAACCGTCGCCCCGACTAGATTGGAGTCCGTCCAGGTGGCGTTGGTGAGGCTGGCCGCCCTCCTGACGGAGTTGACGGCCTCACGCAACTGCATCATATGCTGCGCTCTGATGGGCGTCTCGCCGGACACGAGAGGGTCGTCAGCGAAGGTCATGGCCGTCGCCATCACGTTGTTACTGTACCCGGACAGGTTGCCGCCCGAGTCTGTGGCACGCACGCGGTAGATGTATGTCGTGCCCGCGCTGACGGTTGTGTCGGTGAAGGCGTTCGTGGCCGGGTTGCCGACGAGGCTAAAAGGCCCGGCGATGCTTGTGGCGCGCTCGACCTTATAGCCGGTCGCTCCAGCGGCGGCGGCCCAGTTCACGTTTATTTGCGCGCTGGAAGTTGAGGTGACGGCAAGATTCGTTGGCGCAGCGACAGCGGCGGCCAGTGCCTTGTCAGGTTGTGACACAATGATTAACAGGGCTAACACGAACATGCCAGCGCACCGTGTCGCCAACCACCCACGCCCCCATCGCTCCACTCTGTTCATCGTAGTTCCTCTTTTTATCTATTGTGAGTAGTACTTATTTGCCATCACTGAAAAGTGAACTCGACACGCGTCTCACTGGAGGCTGAGCAGGACGAGAATTTCGCCCGTGCCCTTCTCCAAAGGCTCCAGCGCCTTGCCAATCAAAGTTCCGGGTCTGTGAATCGGTGTGCCCCCCAAAGAGAGCGGCTCAGACTTCATCGCCATACCTTCCTTGTCGCTCGTCACCAAGAGGTCTCCCACTTTGATGGATGAGCGCGTAGCGTCTACTTTGACCTTCACCCGTCCGGTGCTGGCAATCATCGCTTTGTTCTCTCCGGCCTCGCCAAGAATCACTCCCGGCTGAGCCGAGACTACGCCCGCGACCCTCGTGTCATATGGCTGCTTTGAAGTTGTCACCTGATTGGATTGCTCCGTGTCGAGCACGACGACCGTTCCGGCACCCATCAATTGTCTGGCAGGAACCCATTCAGCCACGTCCTGATACTTGGCGGCGATGTTGCCGCTGACTTTGACATCTCCTTCGACGTGAAGCCTGGTTGTTGGTGAGTTCGTGCCGATGCCGACGTTACCGCTATTGGAAACATACATACGAATCAGCTCGTTAGTTCCAAAGGCAAGTGCGCCATTGGTCGTAACCAGATTGAGAGAGTTCGCTCCGCCGTAATAGCTATTGCCAGAACTGTTTGCAAATAAAGCGCCTGCTATCCCGATATCGGTTTGAAACTGGTACGATGTGAATGCCTTGGCACTTGGAGTGGTATTTGTTAGCCGGATGCCAGTAATAGCATCTTGATTCTTTTTGATTTCCAACACCTGATTCGGACTTGACGTGCCGATGCCGACATTGCCGCCGTTGGGGTTCAACAGCAGACCGAAATTCGTGGACAGGTTAGTGCTGCTGGTGGCCTGAATCCACCCATAGCCTGCGTCCCCGCCGAATCCAAAATCAATGACTCCTACACCAGTGCCTTGGCTTAAACGCATAATTCCAATCGGCGCTGTCCCCGATGAAACAGGTAGTCCTGCAACGCCCTTGGTTTCGAGTTTAAGATTAGGAGCAGTCGTCCCAACCCCCACATTGCCCGAATTGGTGTTGTTGATGCTGTTGTTATCGTTATTCACCCACTGCGCGCGGGCCTCACGCGCCTGGTACAGCACCGCCGCAAAGGCGAGTAGACAGAACATCGTCGCGCGGGCGAGCCGCTCAATGATTCTTCGTTTGTTGATTGCAGTCGTGATAATCATTCCTTCTCTTCCTGTACGTATAGATGGTGAACTACTAAAGGCCGCGGAGCACGTGGCATTGACTTTCATCTTGACGTGCTCGGTCGTCGAGATTCGACTTGTGCTGCAACCGTAGGCGTCAGGTTACCCGCCGAATCTTCCGCTCGGAAAACGAGGTTGAAGGTATGCACGGTGAGATAATGAATGTGAGGGCAACTGCCCGCTTTTCATCCACCCGCGCGGTTACCAGCGGTGACTAGTGCCACCCGCCTGATCTAACGCGTGCCGAAAGAATCTTTCGTCGTCGGTTCTGTCACGCTCGCACAACCATGGACAATCGCGTGAATTCTTGCAGCGCCGTTGCGATTAGCAAGCGACATGCCTCATCAGAGTCGCGGTCTGACAATCAAATAACAATATGATTATCAGGTTCCGAAGGTTGGACATCCCGGCGGGGATGTTTCAGCGTGCAGCACACGGAAGCAGGTTGTGTTTCACCTTGTATCACGCCGCGGGTAAGATGAGACGCGCGCGAGTCAGACTCGGCCTGTTCATTCTTCGAGACAAGGATTAGCCACAGAGAGGCGGAGGCCAGAGACACAGAAAAACAAAGAAGGATTGATAAAGAGGGAGCGTTGACGCCGGAACTCTCCCTTCTCATCTCTCTTTCTTTTTCTATGTCTTAGCTCTGTGCCTGCGGTGGCAAGTTTTGAAACAGGCTCTTATTACTTTCCTGTTACTTTCTTGCGGTGACGCTCAGGGCGGCCTCGATTTCCGCCTTCAGACCTTCATACGAACGGTCGGAGACGCGCCTGCCGTTAATGAAAAGTGAGGGCGTGCCATTGACACCTACTCTGTCGCCGTCAATCAGATCGCGTCGGACGTGCCCAGAAAATCTCTCGCCGTCGAGCGCCGCGTCGAACTTGGCACGGTCAAGCCCCAGCTCGGTCGCGTACTGCTTGAGACGGTCAACCCCCAACGCTGATTGATTGCCGAAGAGCTTCGCCGCGTACTCCCAGTACTTACCCTGCTCGCGCGCAGCTTCCGCGGCTTCGGCGGCTTTGAAGGCATCAGCGTGTTGCGGGAGCGGGTAGTCGCGCGCGACCAGCCGGACGCGTCCACTATACTCGCCAACCAGCCTGTCAAGCACAGGCTGTATCTGCGCGCAACTCGGGCACTGGAAGTCCGTGAACTCGACGATAGTGACCTGAGCCTCCGCGCCGCCCTTCGCGGGCTGGTCGTCGGTTGCAACGTCAAAGACGGGCGGCTTGGGTGCGGCGAGGAAAGTCTGAAGCGACGCGCCTTTGCGTAGAGTTTCGGCGAACGCGACCAGCAGTTTGCGCCCCTCCGTGTCTTGCAGGTAACGGACGATCTCACCCTTTAATTGCGCGAAGTCGCCTTTGATTCTCTCCTTGTTCTGGTTGTAAAACTCTAGCGCCTGCGCCTCAGTCACGGGCGTCGCCTTCGAGTCCACTTCGGAGTCGAGTAGGGCGCGCGTCGTGACTTGCCGCCTCTGCGCTTCCTGTGCGAGCAGGATGTCGTTAATCTTCAGTTCGAGGTCGCGCTGCCGCAGCCTGTAGACCTCTTCCTGCACACCATAGACGAGCGTATGGAGACTATCTTCGATATCCCCTGACAAGATGCGCTGGCCGTTGACCGTAGCGAAGAGGCGCGCGCGGTCGGACGGGTCGGCGGGCGGGGTCGCCTCCTGCACAAGAACTTTCACGTCCGCCGAGGCGCGCAGGCGCTCGGAGAGTTTTTTGGCAAGGCCCTGCCGACGCTCGGCGCGCAGGTGGGCGACGATGTTGTCCTTAATCTGTTTGAACTCGACGGCGGCCCCGGCCTGTTTCTCAATTAGTGCCTTGTTCTGGTTGAAGAAAGCCAGGGCCTCGGTCTCGGTTGGCTCCTGAGTTTTGGCGATGATCTCCTCTTCGATAATCTTCGTCGTGCTCACGCCGCGCTTCTTCGCTTCGGCTTCGAGGAGCAGGCTGTTGATCTGTAGGTCAAGCTCGCGGCGGCGGGCCTCGATGACCTGCCGTTGGAGTTCGACCACACGCGCCTGTGTCTGCGGGCTGATGTCCTTCCGCGTGATCTTCACGCCGTTGACGACGGCGAGCACTTCAGGCAGCCGTATGTCCTCGCAGCCACAGTTCTCTTCCACCGCCGCCACGGTTGAACGCGCCACGACGGACGGGTGTGCGCCTTTTAATTCATGAGCGGGCTTGACGGCGGCTCGCGCAGCAGCCGGGGCGTTTGTCTGGCTCGCGCCGCTCTGCGCGGCGATGGGGCCGGACGCGGCAGCCAACATGAAGAGTAAGTAAATAAACCTTTTCATCAAAAACCTCCGAAGTATCTTTTATTCCGATTCAGTTTTATTCAGTAAGCCTTAATCCACTCGCTCGCCAGAGCGAACTCTTTTTTCTCGGTGTCAATCATCACCACGTAAGCGCCCGCTGCGCCGACCCTCCGGTTTGGCCCGAAGGTGAGGCGCGGGGTGACGCCCGTCTCGAAGTCGTAGAGGCTTTCGAGCGCCGTGATGAGTTTCTCGCGGCTCAGTTCACGCCCGGCGCGCTGCAATCCCTCGACGAAGATTTTGGCCGCGGCGAAGGCCGAGAGTTGCGCCGCCGTATGGCGCGGCGCGACATGATACTTCTCGCGCAACGCGCGAAACTCAGACACCCCCTCAGGGGTAAGGTCAGCCGGGACGGTCGGGTAGGCGAGAAAGATTTTGCCCTTGAAAGCAGTCGGCACCACGCCGAGAAGGTCTCTTCCAGTCATCACGCCGAGAAAGAAAAAGTGTGGCGTCCAGCCCAGCGCCGCAGCCTCTTTAATCAGCGCCGCCTCTTCGCCACCCGCCCCGAAGAAGAAGACCGCCTCGGCCCCCTCCTGCTTCAGACGCCGTGCGGCCCGCGCAGCGTCGAACTTGTTCGGTTTGTAAGCCTGCTTTGTGATCGCGCTCCATCCGGCCTTCTGCGCTTGGTCATCGGCAGCCGAGGAGGCCGCAACGGTGAGCGTGTTCTCCGTGTAGACGATTGCGGCGCGCATCTTCTTCAACTCCGTTTTGGACGCTGCGAAGTTGACGAGGGCGCGCGTCTGTTCGGCAACGCCCGGCAGGAGATAGAAGACGTAGCGGTTCGGCGGAGAGCCGGTCTGCGGCATAATCGTCGAGGGGGCGACGAAAGGAATCTCCTGGTCGCGCGCCAGCTCCGCCAGCTCCGCGTCCGCACCGGCGCTCACCCCGCCGACGAAAGCAAAGACCTGCTCTTGCCGTGCGAAGGCGCGTGCGGCGGCAGCCGTTATCGCGGCCTCGTCTCCTACCTCTGCGACGCGCAGTTCAATCTTCCGGTTGTAGATCCCGCCGCGGCTATTGACGCTGTCGAGGTAAGCCGCGAGCACGTCTTTCATCGCCGCGCCCGACTCAGCCAGTGCACCTTTCGAGGGGAGGACGACGCCGATCTTCATGCTCGTATCGTTGAGGCCGGGGTCGAAGTCCTTCTCGATGCGCTTGAGATAGGCGATGAGGTCGGCCATGTCCTCAGCCGATATCCGGTAGCGCGGCATCGCCACCAGCAGGTCGTTACCCGAAGGGTCAACGCCCTGTGTGACGGCGAGGATGAACGAGGACTCGTTGAAGGGGCCGTGCTTGCGCCCCGTTGGGTGCGTGTGACCGTAAGGCTTCAAGAGGTGCGACCACGTGAGGTTGCCCGCCGTGACGCCGCCCTCGGTCTTGCCCTCGCCCCGCGCGCCGTGACAGCCCGCGCACGTCACGGTCGAGCTTGGCACGTCCAACTCGCCGACGACTGCAACGATTTTGCGCCCCGCCGCGCTTTCGCCACGCAGGTAGATGGCTCGCCCGCGCTTTTCCTGTTCGGTGAGCGGTCGCAGTTCCGGCGTCCCTTGCTCCGGCCGTGACGAGGCTCCGGCGAGCGCACCGACGAGTGCGGACGCAACGAAAAACGTCACGGCGAGAACGGTGATGGCGAGTTTGAGACTTCTAAGCATTCTTGAACGCGGGCATCGCTTTTTTATTTAGCGGCGGCTCCCTTGTCGGCCGCCACCTCTTCGATGAGCCTGATTAGTTCTTCGGCCTTCGCCAGCCCGAACGCTTTCTTCCAGAGGCCGGTCGTCTCGTTGCCGATGATGACGACTGTCTTGTGTTCGTTCTTGTCCTGAACGTACTGGCCGAGCTTGTAGAGCGCCCAGTCAATGTTCTCCTTCTTTCCCGTGAGGAGTGTCCAGCCCTGTCGGGCGTGGAACTTCGCGGCATACTCCTTGAGGCGCGCGGGCGTGTCAATCGCTGGATCAACCGTGATCGAGACTAGAAAAACGTCGCGGCCCAAGCGAGCGCCGAGCGCCTCCTGAATCTTCTCGAAGGTGCGATTCATCGGGGGACACACTGAGGTGCAGGTGGTGAAGAAGGCGTTGACGACGACCGTTTTACCCTTCAATACGTCCGTGTAGAAGCGCACCTTCTCGCCATCCTGATTGACGAGCTCCACGTCCGAGAAATACTTCTCGGCGACGGTCGGCTCGTGCGCCTTCTCGATGTGCGTGCCATGACCTGCGTGCGGGGCGTGCGGGGCGGGCGGCTTCACTTCCTGCGCCGCAGCGACGGCGGCGAGCGACAGGCAAAACATCGCAGCAAGTAAAACTCTCTTCATCATTACTTCAACTCCTTCGTGTTCTGTTCGAGGCGGCCATTGGCCGCGTCGTTGATGATCTGGACGATTCGGCTCGGCGCGGTCAGTCCGTAGGCGCGCGTCCACTGTCCGCGCGCGTCGTTGCCGATGAGGATGGTCGGCGTATGGTCTTCGCGCCGCGCGGTCGAGGCGGCGAGCGCGCGCAGCAGCTCGTCCACCTGCGGCTTCGCCCCCGTCACGAACGTCCATCCCGGCCCCGCCTTGAACTTCGCAGCCCACGCCTTCAAACGCTCGGGCGTGTCAGTCACCGGGTCAACCGAAACGGAGATGAAATGTACGTCGCGCCCCGAGCGCTCTCCCAACTCCTTCTGCACGCGCGCGAAGGTAGCTCCGAGCGGCGGGCAGACTGTCGTGCAGGTAGTGAAGATGAAATTGATGGCGACCACTTTCCCCCGAACGAGGTCGCTGTAGAAGCGTACTTTGCGCCCGTCCTGGTCGAGCAGTTCGGTGTCGGGGATGCTTAGGCTTGAGTTTGAGGTGCCCGCGACGCCGACGTTTGCGCCCGTGTGTGCAGCCGTCGTGCCCACTTCGTCGTGCGTCAGGCGCAAGTCCATCTTGCACAGCGGGCACGCACCGGGCTTCGAGGATTTGACCGACGGGTGCATGGGGCACGAGTAGTGCTCGGACACCTTCGGCGACTCTGCCGGCGCGGACTGTTGCGCCCGAATGTTGGGCGCTTCGAGCGCGCCCACCAGGAGCATCATCGCCAGCATAACGACCGCGCGTAGCGCGAACGAAGATAAAGTCCTATTGTTCATCTTTCTTTCCTCAGCGTCCTGCGCTCGCCTGCAAAGTTAGGTACGGTAGTTCTCTGAACTGTACGCCCTGCGACTGGCTCTCAACGAAGAACATGTAGACGCCCTCCTGTGGGATATTGACTTCCAGCTCGTAAATCCCGCCGCCGACAGGCCGCGCCATCTGGCGCTTCTGCCAGATGCCGGGGGAGAGGAAGTAGAGCACGCGCACGTCCTTCAGATCGTCCTTCGGCTGGCCGGTAGCCGCCTCCGTCAGCTTGAAGCGGATTTTGTAGTTCTGGCTGATGCGGGGCGACTGCTCCCTACTCAGGTACTGGATGCGAAGCCCGGTCTGCTGTTCCTGCTTGATCGACGGGTTCGGTTTGGCCGTCGCCTCGAAGCAGTGGACGATGCGCGGTGAATTGAGCAGGAGGGACACATCGTAAGTTCCGTCTTTCGGCAGCCTTAATGTCGTCGCGTAGACGCCGCGCGACTCCTCGCGCAAAGAGCGGTCAACGACCTTGATGGCACGCGGCTCGCGCCGGTAGTTCTGGAAGTTGCCCATCGGGGCGGCCATGCCCTCCGAATAGTAGTAGATCATCTTGTCCGCCGGGTTTGCGAGAAGCATCGAGCCGCCCTCCGGCGCGGGAACGAAGGCGTCAGCACTCGACGCGATGTCAACGCTCGCGCCCGGCGATGACTGTCCACCGGGCAGCTTCAAAGTCTCGCCGAGCGGTACGGGTTGCCACTTCAGCCGGTCATTTATGAACGCCGCCGACTGAACCACAGCAGCGGTGTGCAGGAACTACTTGAGACGGCCGAGCAGGATTGGGTGCAGGTCGCCGGGGTGGACATCAGGCAGATTCGTAAAACGCTCAAGGTTACGAAGTCGGTTATCCGTAGAAGGATCGCATGAGTCCTGCACGCCTGAGTGCCGGGACGGTGCGGCTCACTTGATCCAGAGAACAACTTCGCAGGGGATCAAATGTGCAGACGCTATCTGCACATTTGCGTCCGATCACGTCACCAACTTCCTTCGCTACACTCGGATATTAACCCACAAACATGTTAATAACTATTGGTAATACTATCCACAGGGAGTATAATGAGATCGTGGCAGAAGAATCAAACATCACGGCTAGAGCGGAGCGGGTCTTCCGCCAGCGCGGCGGGATGCTGCGCACTTCGCAGGCGCTCAAACTTGGCATCCACCCGCGCACGCTCTACGAGATGCGCGATGCGAAGCGAATCGTGCAACTTGGGCGCGGACTCTACCGACTGGCGGACACGATGGAGAGCGAACACCTCGACCTCATCACAGTCGCAATGAGAGTGCCTGACGGGGTCATCTGTCTCATCTCCGCGCTCTCACTCCACGGGATAACCACGGAAGTGCCGCACGAAGTTTATCTTGCTATCCGGCACGGTAAAGAGCAGCCCCGGCTTGACTACCCGCCGCTCAGAATATTTCGCTTCTCTGACGAAACAATCTCAGCCGGGGTCGAAAAGCACAAGCTGGAGGGCGTCACGGTTCGTCTCTTCAGCCCGGCGAAAACGGTCGCCGACTGCTTCAAGTTCCGGCACAAGACGGGTGTGGACGTGGCGGTCGAAGCCTTGAAGCTATCCTTAGCGCGGGGAAAGGCGAAGCCGGCGCAGATTCTCTATTACGCGCGGCTGTGTCGTGTGGAGCGGGTGATCCGACCGTACCTCGAGGCGCTCGTATGAAGAAGGCCAAGACGAACCTCGCCGCGTCGGTTCACCAGCGACTGCTCAACCTAGCGCGCGCGTCGAACCGCCCATTTAATGAGTTGTTGCAGTATTTCGCCATCGAGCGGTTTCTGTACCGCTTCAGCCTTTCGCCGTACAAAGAAAAGTTCGTCTTGAAGGGCGCGCAGATGCTACGGGCGTGGGAAGCGCCGCTCGCTCGGCCCACGATGGACGTGGACATGCTCGCAGGGCAGACGGCAAACACAATCGAAAATCTTGAACGCGTCGTCCGCGAGTGCTGTGAGATCGGGGTTGATGATGGCGTCATGTTTGACACTGCTGGTATACGCGGCGAGGCGATCAACAAGGAGGCTGAATATCAGGGCGTGCGGGTCATGGTGCAGGGGACGCTCGGCAAGATAAAGTTGAACGTACAGGTCGATTTCGGCTTCGGCGACGTAGTGGTCCCGCAGCCCGTGCCGACGGAGTTACCGCAACTGCTCGATCTCGGCGCGCCGCGACTCCTCGGCTATACGCCGGAAAGCGCCATCGCGGAAAAATTCCAAGCGATGGTCACGCTCGACATCGCCAACACGCGCATCAAGGACTTCTACGACATCTGGTCTCTGAGCCGCGTGCGCGAGTTCGACGGCCGGGTGCTCGCCGCGGCCATCAGTGCGACGTTTAGGAGACGCACGACCCCGCTATCGCAAGGTGTGCCCCTGGCACTGACCGATACTTTCAGCGAAGACCAGACGAAGCAATCTCTGTGGCAAGCGTTCCTGCGCAAAGGAAGATTAGACGCGGAAAGGAAGAACCTGACGGCGGTGGTCGGTGAGATACGCGACTTCCTGATGCCGGTGGTAGATGCGCTGAACGCGGGTCGAGAGTTCCGCAGTCGGTGGAAGGATGGAGGGTGGCAGGAGCCGGTTTAAAGAGGAGGTTTTCTTTCTTGATGGCGAAGAAGTTTAAGACATTAAAAGGTAAGATGACGGCAGAGTCGCGCTCACGCATACGCGAACGGGTTGACGCATTATTGGCGGAGAGGAGAGGTGCGTCAGTCCGTGATCTTGTCAGCGAGATGGAGGCGAGCTTCGCGGCCGCGCAGGAGCGAGCGCACGCGGAAGGCGAGGGTGCGCCGGCGGCGAGCGATGAAGAGATCGAGGCGCTGGTCGGCGAGGCAATTCGCAGGAGTCGGCGCGGCACGGGGAATTCCTCCGAGCGAAGGGCATCACGCCGGTAAGTACCGAGGCTAAGCGGCGTATGTCCGATAACGCCAGTGCAAGTGCCTCTTATTTTCCTATCTTTTTTTGGGATTTGGCGGGGAGTTGGTTTTGAGGTTCATTCGCTTAGGATTTTGATGAGCGTTTTAGAATATATCGAAGAGACCAACCCTACGGAAGTCCGTGAGCTTTTGACGGCGGCGCATCTTTTCTTGCATGAGAATTTGCCGCCCTTCGCCACCTGCGCTCTCAAATGGAGAATCCCCTTCTACAGCCTGCGCCGAAACTTCTGTTATTTGAACCGCCACCGGGATCACATCACACTCGGCTTTCCGCACGGCTATAAACTTGCCCCGCAGCCCAATGTTCTGCTCGGCGAAAGCGAAAACCTAAAGCAGGTTCGTTATCTCGAGATACGTTCCGTCGAGGATTTGTATTCCGAAGCAACGCTCCGGATTTTGCAGGAAGCAATTCTCCTTGATGAAATGATGGCTAAAGTTAAGCCGAAATTCAGAAGGAAAAACAGGCGCTCCTATTAAATTTCCGAAACCCTCCAATGTGCGGATGCGGTCTGCACAACTGTGTCCGATAACGCCAAACATGTTAGGGCTGCTTTGCCCGATAATTCAAAATGGCTACCGAATATAAGTATCCATATTCGTGTGAGGCCAAAATATTGTTGGCCCATCGGAATTATCGGGCAAAGCATGTTAGGGCTCTCCCGCACTTTTGATGACGCGCGGGAGCGGCTTTTGCCGCTTTCATTATCCATACACAGGATGCACCCGCTCACTGATAGTATTACCTTTGGGGCGGGTGATAATGAAATCACGTCCAGATAAGGGAAAGTATTATACGGCCAAATTCGTCGTATAATACAAAGTTAGAACCGCATGAGGGTTGCGACACGCGACAGTCAGAATTATTCTTCCGAGTGGCGTGCCGCAACCTGAGTGCGGTCTAACAAGCGGTTCGACCCGAGCGGAATGAGCTTGATTGTCATCGAGAACTCGGGTGGCTATGTGGTTGATTCCCGCCGGGTCAACCGCGGCGTTAGGCCGCTTCCGTCATCGGGAAGGTGTCCATATTAGAGGGGAAGAGGTGAATGACTGACCTGACTCGCGTTCGATGCGTGCTCGCCGTCCAGGACCTGGCCGCATCGACGGACTACTACACACGCGTCCTCGGCATGGCGGTAGATTTTACGGCGCCGGGATGGACGTTTCTCTCGCGCGGGTCGTTCCGCCTGATGCTCGGCGAGTGCGCGGACACGGCGCCGGGCCACGAGACGGCCGACCATTCCTACTTCGCGTACGTCACGGTCGAGGGCATCGACCAGTTCTATACGGAAGTGTTGGGGAACGGCGCTTCGCTCATGCAGGGTCTCGCAGACAAGCCCTGGGGGATGCGCGATTTCGGCGTACGCACCCCGGACGGGCACCGGATTATGTTCGGCCAGGAACTCTGAGCCGCCCGCGGCCGAACAACGGTACGAACTCGACCTCCAACACGCTGCCTGTCATCAAATCTAATCTTGCGGGCGGGTAACGCCGAGCGTTAGATCGCTCCGATGAAACCTTGCAAATCCTCACCCGTAATAAGCTGTAAATATCGGGCCAGACTGCTTCCCAAGAGATGGATTAAATCTGACGAGAGGAACGTTGATGATATTCCTACTGTGGGCTTTGCTCACATCTGCTCAGGGAGCTTTCCCAACGGCTGCCCAAAGCGCAGATGACACAAAGAAGCAGGCGGCCGCTACGGTTTATTCAAAGGGCAGGGTGCGTGTCGCGAATCAACGCGACCTCACACTTCATCGAACCGGACTTGTAATTAGATGACCTTTTATCGAGGAATAATCCCCGCGTCTGCTTCAGCGCGTCTCGACATCTCGGCGACCGAATCGAAGTCAGGAGAATGATATGGGCAGAGTCAACCGACGAGAATTCATCAAACAGGCCGCGTTCTGCGGCGCGGCTTTGGTGTGGGGCTCAATGGGGGCACACGCCTCTACCATTCGCTGGCGCGAACGGCGCGATCTCTACCCGGAGGGTGTCGCTTCGGGCGACCCAGACTCCGGCAGCGTGATTCTGTGGACCCGCAGGCCCTTCGATAAAGGCGAGCGCCAGATACTGACGGTCGAAGTCGCCGAAGACGAGGGGTTCCGCCGGGTCGTGGCGCGGGCGCGCGTTCCGCTTTCGCCGGCGACCGACTGGACGGCCCGGGTGCTCGTCGGCGGCCTCAAGCCGACGCGGGTCTATTGGTATCGATTCACCGACGCGGACGGCAACGGCAGCCGCATCGGCCGCACCATCACCGCGCCGCTGCCGAACGACGCGCGGCCTGTGAACTTCGCCTTCGTCAGCTGCCAGAGCGTCAACGAAGGAAAGCTCAACGCTTATCGCCGGATGATCTTCGAAGATGAACGCGCGCGGCCGGAGGATCAGCTTGGCTTCGTGTTGCACCTTGGCGACTTCATCTACGAGGTCGTTCAATATCCCGAAGAGGGAAACACCCGCTTCGACCGGACCATCTATGAGGTCGCGCGCATTCCCGATGGGGGAAAGAGCGGCAAGCTCCACTACCCGCTGACCGTCGACGGCTATCGCGCCGTGTACAAGGGCTATCTCGCCGACCCCGACCTCCAGGATGCCCGCGCGCGCTGGCCGTTCGTCGCCATCTGGGACAATCACGAATTCTCGTGGCAGGGCCGACAAAGCATCGTCCAGGCGGGCGGCGAGCCGCAGCCCGGCCAGACCGTCAAGGTCGCCGCCAACCAGGCCTGGTTCGAATATGTCCCGGCTCGCGTGTCGCCGCCGAGCGGCTCGCTTACCGAATTCGGGGCGGTCGCGGTCAAGAACGTCAAGATCGACAAGTGGGACGGGAACGGGCTAGGGATAGAGCCGAACAATCTGACCGCGATCCGCAGCCTGATCGCTTACCGGGCGCTCCGCTACGGCAAGCATCTCGACCTCCTCATTACCGACCAGCACAGCTTCTGCGGCGACGACCCGACTGACGCCGAGGGGGTTGGAAAAATTTATGACCCCGCCTTCAACGGAATGTTTTCCGAGGAGGCGATGATCGCGCTCGACGCGGGACGCGCCTTCGACGGCGGGCGGCCGCCCGCCGAACTCCACTTCCGCGATGTGCGCATTCCGAATCCGCGCAAGGAGACGCCGCCGCGGACCATCCTCGGCGCCGACCAGAAGGCGTGGTTCAAGGACCGGCTGCGCAAATCGACGGCGACGTGGAAGATCTGGGGCAATTCGTACGGCGCGCTCGACTGGCGCTCGGACCCGCAAAACCTCCCCGCCGGAATGGTCGAGAAGCCGTGGCCCGCGGACACCTATGCGCAGTTCGGTAGTAACGACTACGGCTCAGCATATTTCGAGCGCAAGGAAATCTACGACCTCGTGCGCGAAGCGAAGATCACCGGCTTCGCCATCGTATCCGGAGACCGTCACAGTTTTTGGGCCGGATATGCTGCCGCCGAGCTCCCGCCGCGGAAATTCGAACCCGTGGGATTGAGCTTCGTCGGCGCGTCGCTGGCAAGCCCGGGCGCGATGGAAGCCTATGAGCATCGCTTACCCAAGAATCTGCCAATCCGCGCCTTGTTCCTCGCTGACCGGCCGGATGGCCGTAAGCCGGACTGGACCTACAATATGCTGCTACGGCATGGTGTCCGCTCTTGCCTTGAATATGCGAAAAGCTTCGACCTCAAGCGCGCACGCGCGCTCTCGAACCCGCAGCTTGCGCCGCATCTCGAGTTCGTCGACATGGGCGGCCACGGCTACGCGAAGGTGCGCCTCACCGGCAATGAGATGCGAACCGAGTTCGTGTGCATCCCGCGGCCGATCAGCCGCAGCGCGAGCCCGGATGGCGGGCCGATACGCTACCGCGTCGCGCATGTCGCCAAGCTTTGGGGACCGGGCGAGCGGCCGCGCCTCGAGCAACAGGTTCTGGAAGGCAACGTCGGACTGTCGATCTGACCGTGCCCCTGCGGCGACGTGGCGCAATTCCGGTTCCGGGTGAACGCCACGTCGCCGCAGGGGCACGATGCTCCGCCTTCGCCCGCGCGATGGGGCCTGTCGCAGCGTGAGAGGAATTCGCCAGCAGATTCGGGCCGCGTAGAGGCAAAGAGGTGATGGTGTTTTCCAGGATGGCCGAAGGGGGCGGGTTGAGAGCTATTCACCTTGACCTGGTCGTAATCGAGAAGCGGCCTTATTGGGACTTGGAGCTTCAGTCTTTCGACATCGTGGAGGTGTATTCACCAAAAAAGGCGAATATATCTCCGCGGCCTAGCACTAACCCCTGCCCCTCAATGATCCCGGAATCTATCTTCCGAGGACCCCATCTGTGACAGCCACATACGCGCCTAACAGGTCGTGATACAAGCAGAGCGTTCGGTGTAGCATGCTGGCCGCACAAGGAGGCGGCGAGCGAGAGACGGGGCGAGGGCCGGATGCCGTTGTGGGACTCTGATCCCGGCTAACAGTGTGGTCTTCCAGAAGAGCCCCCGCCCGCACCACGGAGTGGGACATTGAAGCCCGAATAGGAGCGTGGAGCTACGCCGAGCAGTCTCTGCCCGCATTGACCTCCGATATTAAAGGGGAGGTTCAGTAATGCGCTACATCGGGATAGACCTGCACAAGACCAACTTCGTCGTCTGCTTTCTCGCCGCAGACGACACTCAGCGCATAGAGACTTACCCGCTCGAGCGCGACGGACTCTCGCGCTTCAAGCGGCGACTCAGAAAGGTGGACGCCGTAGCGGTCGAGGCCACGCAGAACGTCCACTACTTCTACGACCAGGTCCGCCTCCACGTCAGCCGCGTCGTAGTCGTTGACACTTACCGCTTCGGCGTCATCGCCAAGTCGAAGAAGAAGACCGACAAGGCGGACGCCTCGGCGCTGGCCCGCTTTCTCAAGTTAGGCTGGCTGCCCGAAGTGTCGGTTCCAAGCGAGCAGGTCAGGACGCTGCGCCAGCTACTCCAAGCCAGAGAGACGCTCTGCTCAATGCGGACGAAACTCAAGAACATGGCGCATGCCGCGTTCTCCCGAAACGGGGTGGCGTTGACGCGCGCGGCCTTCGCTTCTCGATTGAGCCACGGTCGGCTGGTGAGTGGCCATGATCTTCCCGCCGCCGACTTGCTCGTGTTGCGTACTTGCGTGCGACAGATTGAGCACATCGACTCCGAGATCAAGCAGATCGAGGAGGAGGTGACGAGGCACGGTCAAGCTCTCAAAGGACTGCGGCGGTTGCTTCAGGTGCATGGGCTGAACCTCTTGAGCGCCATCAGTCTGTTGGCGGAGGTCGGAGACATCCAGTTATTCGAGACCTCAAAGCAACTGGTCTCTTATACAGGACTAGCGACCTCGACGAAGCAATCGAGCGAGACGACGCGGCACGGCGGGATTACCAAGCGGGGGCGGAAGCGGCTACGCACGGTCTGCATCCAGGCGGTGCTGGCGATGGTTAATCGGACTGACACGCCATTGATGGAGTTCTACCGGAAGAAGAAGCGGGAGAAGGGGGCGGGCAAGGCGATCTGCGCGACGGCGAGGAAGTTGCTGACGATCATCTTCGTGATGGTGAAGAAGGAGCTTGACTACTGGTACTTGGAGGATCGCTTGTACAATCGCAAACTACGTGCGCTCAATGCTGTGGCTTGAGTGTTGACTTTGCATAGGAACGGCACGCACCAGACCCGCGACACGCATCATTTCATCCACCACAATCGGGCGGGCGGGCGGGTGATGCCGGGCGTTAGACGCCAAGGAGACATCATGACGGTCAAGCGTATGGACAACGTCGGCATCGTGGTCGAAGACATCGACGCTGCCATTGAGTTCTTCACCGAACTTGGCCTCGAACTCGAGGGGCGTGCCCCAATCGAAGGAGACTGGGCAGACGGCGTCACTGGATTGCGCAACATGCGCGTCGAGATTGCCATGATGCGTACGCCGGACGGTCACAGCCGGCTCGAGATGTCCCGATTCCTCGCGCCGCCTGTAGTCGCCGATCACCGCAGCGCCCCGGTGAACGCTCTCGGTTACCTCCGCGTCATGTTCACCGTCGAGGACATCGACGATACGCTCGCCCGGCTCGGCAAACGCGGCGCCAAGCTCGTCGGCGAAGTGGTCGAGTACGAAGACACGTATCGGCTCTGCTACATCCGTGGCCCCGAAGGAAGTCTCATCGGGCTTGCCCAAGAGCTCGGGCAGCAGACTTCCCGATGAGCACATGTGGCAGGTTCTGACCTGAGAGGGGTGCGTACTCGCGGTGGCTCGTTGCCGTTTGAGGGCGTCTAACAAATCGCTCAAGCCGACTCCTCCGGCCTTCGGCCTCCGGGGCGGCTCAGCTCAACCGTTGGGCGGCTACAGTGTCGCAGTGACGAA
>DASVQF010000006.1:0-9653 GCA_036389315.1 Pyrinomonadaceae bacterium | reverse complement strand
GAGGGATAATGAGTATGCGAGCGAGCAGATGGAGAGGCTGAGGATCAGCAACAACCTGTTCGAGGACATCAGCAGTGAGAGGTGGGGAGGGGGAGGGATATTCTTGCAACTGACGGAGACTTCCTCTGTCACTGTTGACCATAATACAGTATTTCATAGCGGCACTATCATCAACGCATACGGGCGGGGAAGCAGTAACTTCGTCTTGACCAATAACGTGATGGCGCACAACGTCTACGGGATATTCGGGAGCAATCAATCGCCCGGACGTGCGAGCATCAACCTCTATCTGCCGGGCGCAGTTATCAGGAGGAACGTGATCGCCGGGGCCGACGCGGGAACTTACCCGCCGGACAACTTCTATCCGTTGCGCCTGGATGACGTGAAGTTTATGGACAGGGCTCATGGCAATTATCGCCTCGCGGCCGGAAGCCGCTATAAGGGGCGGGCGACGGATGGCCGGGACGTGGGCTGCGATTTCGACGCCCTGGCGGCGGCTTTGGGCGCTTCCAGTTAAATTTCCGGACGCCAGCGCGAGACTATTTGTGTTACACTTGATGGGCCGGTGGTCAGCCGGTTCATCTGGCTCAACTCCGAGCCGCATTCACGATCAACTTGTAACTTGTAAGGAGAGACTCGAAATATTATGGCCCTACCGCAGGGAGTTATTGACGCTCTCAACCAGAACGCACAGACGGCGGGCGCGGAACAGCCCAAGTCCGGGGATGATCTGTTCAAAACGGGCGTGCTCGACAGCTTTGCCCTCGTAGATTTCGTCGCCGTGCTCGAACAGGAGTGTGGAATCACTGTGCCGGATTCGGACGTGAACCCGGCCAATTTCCAGACCATTGAAGCCATAGAGAACTACGTCGCCTCACGCAAAGGGTAAGCTGTGAAAGCTTTTATTACAGGTTCGGGAGCGAGTCTGCCGGAGAGAGTCGTCTCAAACGAGGAGATTGCCGAAAGGCTCGGCCTCGACCCGGCGCAGATCTTCAAATCCTCCGGCATACGGCGTAGGCACTGGGCCGCGCCGGGCACGACGACAAGCTCTCTGGCGGCCGCTGCCCTCTCACAGGCTTTAGAAGGCGCGGGCCTCGCCCCAACTGACGTTGACTACCTGCTGTTCGGCACGATGACGCCCGACCGCTTCATTCCGGGCAGCGCCCCTTCCGTCCAAAAAATAGTCGGACTCAGAGAGATTCCCTGCCTCGATATTCGCGGCACGTGCTGCAATGCGCTCTACGGGCTGCAACTGGCTGGTGCTCTCGTCTCATCGGGCCAGGCGCGCCACGTCGCCATCTGCCTGGCAGAGATTCAGTCAGCTTGGCTAGACCTCTCGGCCACGTCGGGCACGACCTCCATGCTTTTCGGTGACGGCGCATCGGCCCTCATCGTTTCGGGCGAGGGACGAGCGGGCGCGCTTGAAATCCTTGACATACTGCTCGCCACCGACGGCACGTACGTCGATGATCTGGGTGTGCGTTGTCCGGGCACGGAGTTCGGCACGACGCGCTCGCACGGGGCCGAAGAGCACGGGGCCGATTATCGCGCGCGCATGATGGGCCAATCCGTCATCCTGCATGCCTCGCGTAAGATCACGGCGGCCTGCCAGCAGGTGCTTGCCCGCAACAATCTCGCCGTGGGCGATGTGCGCTGGATGGTTCCCCACCAGGCCAACGCCAATCTTCTCGCGCAGGTGGCGCGGGGCTTGCGCTTTGCCACCGACGCGGGAGGCGTCATCAGCGTGCTGGAAGATTCCGGCAACACCTCATCGGCCTCGATGGGGATTGCGCTCGACACGCTCAGGCGTGCGGGCCGCATAGAATCCGGCGACTATCTTTTATTACCGGCCTTCGGCGCAGGCTTTACTTGGGGCGCTGGGCTGTGCCGCGCTTAAACGGAAAGGAAAGAGCGCGCGCACACTTGGGCCGCCCGCACAAAAGGTAAAATAGCATGTACATTCTCGGCATCTCTGCTTATTACCACGACTCGGCCGCCTGCCTTGTGCGCGACGGCGAGATCGTGGCCGCCGCTCAGGAAGAGCGTTTCTCGCGCAAAAAGCACGATCATCGCTATCCTGCTTCGGCCGTGGAGTTCTGCCTGCGCCACGCCCGCATCAGGCCCGAAGAGGTTGACTACGTGGCTTTCTATGACAAGCCGCTGCTGAAGTTCGAGCGGCTGCTGGAAACCTACCTCGACTATGCTCCGAGCGGCCTGCGCTCCTTCATGATGGCGATGCCTCTGTGGCTGCGGGAAAAAATCTGGACGCGAGAGCAAGTCGCCAAACAGAGCGACTACAAGGGCAAGGTGCTCTTTACGGAGCATCACGAGTCGCACGCCGCGAGCGCCTTCTTTCCCTCGCCTTTCGAGACGGCGGCCGTCCTGACGATGGACGGAGTGGGCGAATGGGCGACGAGCAGCTACGGTTACGGACGCGGCAACGAGCTGCACCTGCTGGGCGAGCTGCATTTCCCGCACTCGCTCGGCCTGCTCTATTCGGCCTTCACCTATTACACGGGCTTCAAGGTCAATTCGGGCGAGTACAAGGTGATGGGGCTGGCTCCCTACGGCGAGCCCAAGTACATGCAAAAGATTCTGGACGAGCTGGTTGAGCTGCGCGAGGACGGATCTTTGCGGCTCAACATGAAGTATTTCAATTTCGCCCAGGGGTTGACGATGACGAATGCGGCTTTCGACCGGCTCTTCGGCGGGCCGCCGCGCAAGCCCGAAAGCGAGTTGACGCAGCGAGAGATGGATTTGGCGCGCTCCGTGCAGGAGGTCACAGAGCTGTCGATGATGCGCATGGCCCGACACGTCCATCGCGAGACGGGCGAAAAGAACCTCTGCCTCGCGGGCGGCGTCGCCCTCAACTGCGTGGGCAACGGGCGCATCCTGCGCGAGGGGCCCTTTGAAAATATCTGGATTCAACCGGCGGCGGGCGATGCGGGCGGCTCGCTGGGTGCGGCGCTCTCGGTCTGGTATCAGTACCTCGGCCACGAGCGCGACGTGAAAGAGGTCTGCCAGGGACGCTCCGACGGAATGCGCGGCTCTTATCTCGGGCCCGAATTCAGCAGCCGTGAGATACAGGAGTTCCTCGACTCTAAAGGGGCAAGCTACAGGCGCATGAGCCGTTCGTCTCTGGTCGAGCATGTGGCCGAGCAGTTGGCTTCGGAAAAGGTTGTCGGCTGGTTTCAGGGACGCATGGAGTTTGGGCCGCGCGCGCTGGGCGCTCGCTCCATCCTCGGCGACCCTCGCTCGCCCCGCATGCAGTCGCAGATGAACCTCAAGATCAAGTACCGCGAATCGTTCCGGCCCTTCGCCCCCTCGGTCTTGCGCGAGCGCGTCAAGGACTATTTTGAAATGGATTGCGATTCGCCGTATATGCTGTTAGTGGCCCCGGTGCAGGCCCACCTTCGACGCCAGATGAGCACAGAGGAAGAGGCGCTCTTCGGCATCGAGAAATTGAATGTGCCGCGCTCAAGCATTCCGGCCATCACGCACGTCGATTATTCGGCGCGCGTGCAGACCGTGAGCCAGGAACAGAACCCGCTCTACTATGATCTGCTCGCCGCTTTCGAGCGCCTGACCGCGTGTCCCGTCCTCGTCAACACCTCGTTCAACGTGAGGGGCGAGCCCATCGTCTGCACGCCCGAGCAGGCTTACACCTGCTTCATGCGCACGGAGATGGACGTGCTCGTGATCGAGGATTTCGTCATCGACAAGCGCGAGCAGGACGAGCGTGCCTTTGTCGAAGACACAAGCTGGCAGGAGGAATTTCAACTTGATTAAGCAAACCGTCACGGACGCGCAGGCGCGTAAGTCCGCTCTGCTTGTGGGCGGCGTGCTCGCAGCTATTGCGGCCTGGAACTTTTATCGCGGGCGCATGACCGTGGTCGCTGTGCTCGGCGCGATCAGCCTCGCGCTCTTTCTCATAGGCTTACTGCTGCCGCCCGCTGCCCGCGCCTTTCACAACGGCTGGATGACGCTCGCAGGCGTGCTCGGCTACATCAACAGCCGCATCCTTCTGTTCCTGATGTTTTACGGCATCATCACTCCGTTCGGGCTGGTAGCGAAGCTGCTCGGGCATGATCCGCTCAACCGTCGCGCGGTCGCGCGGGAAAGTTACTGGATTAAGCGCGAGCGAACGAGGCAGAGCAGGGAAGGGTTTGAGCGTTTATTCTGAAGGAGCTTGATGGGACAGTGGCGGTTTCTGAAGTGATAGCTACTCCGGCCGCGCCGCAGCGGCGACGCTCAAGGCTTCGCTCGGCGCTCGCCAATCTCCTGCTGCTCGTGGTCGGCATCCTGGTCGCGCTGCTTCTCCTGGAAGTCCTCCTGCGCTTCTACAACCCCTTCCAGGCGCGCATCAAGGGCAACCGGCTCGTCCTCGTCACCAACAAGACCTATCATATCAAGAACAACGTCATCAAAAGCCTCGACCCTGAAGTGACCATCGTCAAGAACTCGCTCGGCTTTCGCGGCGAGAATCCGCCCGCCGATTTTGCCGAGCGCCTGACCATTGTGACCATCGGCGGCAGCACCACGCAATGCTTTTTTCTCAACGAAGACCAGACGTGGACGGCCCGGCTGGGCCATCAGCTCGAAGCTTCAGAGCACTCAATGTGGATTAATAACGCGGGGCTCGACGGCCATTCAACGCACGGCCATCTCGTCTTGCTCGAAGACTACATCGTCGCCTTGCGTCCCAAAGTTGCGCTCTTTCTGATCGGCGCAAACGATGTCGCCATCGGCTCGCTCTCCGAGTGGGATTCGGAGAACGTCAAGAGCGGCATCCATTTTGAATCATCCAAAGCTTTCATCAAATCCGTCTCCGCCTACAGCGAAGTGGTCGCGCTCTTTCTCAACATGTACAGGAGTTTCACGGCCTACCAGGCGGGGCTCACGCATCATCAGGTAAACCTCACTCAGCAGGGCTACCTGGACATATCGGATGAGGCGGAGCGGGAGTACCTGGCCGCCAACACGACACGGTATTTGAAGGATTACGAGGCACGGCTGAGGCGTATCATAGAGGTCTGCCGCAAGGCTGGCATCGAGCCCGTGTTCGTCACCCAGCCGCTTCTCGTTGGCTTTGGCCAGGACGACGTGACCGGCGTAGACCTGGCACGAGTCAGAACCGAGGGGCCGCATCAGAACGGGAAGATGTACTGGGATTTGCTTGAGATTTATAATGATGTGACTAGACGCGTCGGGAGAGAAAACGGTATCCTAGTCATTGACCTGGCAAGAGAATTGCCAAAGACCTCACGCTATTTCTACGATTTCATTCACTACACCCCGCAGGGCGCACAGGCCATCAGTGATATTATCTATAAATCCTTGTGCCCGGTGTTGCAAACCAAATATCCTCAATACGCAGCACAAGGATGCGCGCCCAGATGAGTCGTCTGCAAGCGCGGCGCGGACGACACCCGGAAAGATTTAGGAGGAGGATTTCAGAGATGTCTTTACTAATGGAGTTATGGGCTTTCTTGCGCGAGCGGAAAAAGTTCTGGCTCTTGCCGATCATCGTGACCATGCTACTGTTCGGCGCATTGATGGTTTTCGCCCAAAGCTCGGCCCTTGCTCCCTTCATCTACACTCTTTTCTAAAAGGGAGAAACCCGTTGAGCATGAGGAGCAAGAGATTGCGTGAACGGCTGGCCCGTATCTACGAGCTGGGAGACCCTCGTAGCGCGCAGCGCAACCTGCCCATGGAGGGCCTGCGCGGTCTGGCCGTCACGCTCGTCTTCTTCGTGCACTATCACGCCCTTTTTAAAGTGTGGGCCCGGCCGGGTTCGTTGACCTTCGAGATTTCAGATTTCTTGGGCACTATCGGCCTCGCCGGCGTCGATCTCTTCTTTGTCCTGAGCGGCTACCTGATCTACGGCTTGATCTTCAAGAAGCCCACGCGCTACGGCTCTTTTATCAAGCGGCGGATTCAGCGCATCTACCCGGCCTTCCTGTTCGTGCTGGCCATCTACATAGTGCTCTCCGTACTGTTCCCGGCCGAGAGCAGGATTCCGGCTGAGCCCCTGGCGGCTGCCGTCTACATCTTGCAGAACATTCTGCTGCTGCCCGGCCTGCTCGATGTCGAGCCGATTATCACCGTCGCCTGGTCACTGAGCTACGAGTTCTTTTACTACCTGCTGATACCGACTCTGGTCGCCGTGCTCGCGATGAAGCGCTGGGCCCCACGGCTTCGCGTCCTCTTCTTCCTCGCCCTGACGCTCCTTTACACCTCGTACTGCCTGGTCGGCACACACTCTCGCATCCATCTCATCATGTTCATCTCCGGCATCCTGCTCTTCGAGGCCATCCATTCTTACGGCATCGGAGCAGCAGGGAAGTCGCGCCTGGACTGGCTGGCCCTGGTCATACTTCTTCTGACCTTCCCGCTGGTTTACGCCCTGGCCGAGCGGCCTAGCCTCCTGCCTGTTGAGACGGGCCCCGGAGAAGTGCGTGAAGTCTACCGCGTGCTGGCGCTCTACTTTAGCTTCTGGCTTTTCACGCTCGCCTGCTTTAGCTCGCGCTCACTGCTGCGGCGGATGTTTTCGTGGACGCCGCTGCGCTGGCTCGGCAACATGAGCTACTCCTATTATTTGATTCACGGCCTGACGCTCAAGGCCATAGCGCTCGTGATGATAAAAGTCATTCCTCCGTCACCCGGCGCGACCGCAGCCTTTTGGCTCGGCCTGCCCGTCTTCTTTTTTATGACGCTCGTCAGCTCGACGCTCCTCTTCATTCTGATAGAAAAGCGGTTCTCGATCTTCGCGCCAGCAGCTTCGCCGCAGACGGCCAAAGCGGCTCAGGACGCCGAAGGGCTGTCAGCCGAAGGCGGCGTCGCACTCGCCGCCGAGCCCAATTTGCAGCGGCTCGGCGGCAACTGACCGGCCAGTCTTCCGAATGCAGCAGAGTGTTTGGCCTCAAAACCCTTTTTGTTGAGCAGGACTTCGGCTTCAATGCCAATCATGCAACAGGACGCGGAAACAGTCGGATGGGCCCAAGAGGCGGAAAGACAGGCCGCGCGCTCGTCGTCGCCTCTCCGCATCCTGATGCTTGGGCCCTCGCTCGACATGATCGGGGGACAGGCCCGTCAGGCCGCGCGCCTGCTCACGCACCTGCGCGAAGAGCAGTCGCTTGAGGTCACGTTCATGCAGGTCAATCCGCGCCTGCCCGGCTTCCTCAGAAATCTACAGAAGATCAAGTACGTGCGCACGGTCGCGACGACGCTCGTTTACTGGGCCAAGCTTCTGCTGAAGACCAACAAGTACGACGTGCTGCATATTTTCTCCGCCTCCTACTATTCCTACCTGCTTTCGGCTGCGCCCGCCATCCTCATAGGCAAGCTCTACGGCAAGAAGACGATTCTTAACTATCGCAGCGGCGAAGCCGAAGACCACTTGCGAAACTGGCGCTGGACGGCCCGCCCGACCATTCGCCTCGCGCACATGATCGTCGTGCCTTCGGGCTATCTGGTAGATGTTTTCGCGCGCTTCGGCTTGCGCGCCTCGGCCATCTACAACATCATTGAGCTTGACCGTTTTCGTTACCGCGAGCGCAGCCCTTTGCGTCCTGTCTTCCTGGCGAGCCGCCTGCTCGAACCGCTCTATAATGTCGGCTGTGTGCTGCGCGCTTTCTCCGTCATTCAAAAAGAGTTCCCCGAAGCCAGCCTCGTCGTCGCGGGCGACGGCTCTGAGCGCGCCGCGCTGGAAAATCTGGCCCGCGAGTTGGGACTGCGCAATACGGAGTTTATCGGAGCCGTCCCCTTTGAAAAGATGCCGGAGGTGTACGACCGCGCCGACATCTACCTGAACGCGCCGAACCTCGACAACATGCCAAGCTCGATCACCGAATGCCTTGCTTCGGGACTGCTCGTCGTGACCACCAATGCTGGCGGCATCCCTTACATAGTCAAGCATGAAGAGACCTGCCTGATGGTCGAGCGCGACGATCATGAGGCGATGGCCGCCGCCGCCATACGCCTGCTGAAAGATAATGACTTGGCCTCCGAGATAGCGCGCCGGGGGCTCGAATCCTGCCAGAAATACCGCTGGGCCGCAGTCCAGAATGCCTGGCTCAGCCTCTATCATGAGCTGGCCGACGATGGCTCCAGGGCAGGGACGGGAATGGCACGGAATGCAGTCAATCTGAACGATTAACAGTCATTGACAAACCAGGCCAAATATCGTTTAATACATTTGGTTGCGAGAGGCCGGGATGGCTTCAAGCGCAACACCGATCTTTTGCAAGGCGATGATTGCATACGATAAGGGCAAACCTGCCGCGAGGTAGGGACGCAAAGCCGTGAGTCTCCTGGGGTAAGCGTGTTAGCAGCGAACACTCCCGGGGAGATTGTCTGGTTGCCGAAGGCGATCGGAGAAAGCTCAAACTTCAACCTCTTGACTCTCCGCTGGGAGAGTCGGCGGGCTGCCAGGTTTTGAACGTCGCCGGAGCATCCGGCCACTAAGGCGTTCTTTGCCGTAAAGCCTGCGGTCTTGAAGTCGGGCTGGAACCACTCACCAATGCTAGCCCCTAGCAATCCCCGGTTCCAGGTCTTCATCTCTCCTTTTTCTCTTCGAACCAACCACACAAATTACGCGCTTTCAACCCGTAGCCCTGCTTTCGGGCAGGAACTCGGCCGCGTCCGTTTTAAGTTCCGGCCGTAGGGAAACAGGGTTGTGTTGGTCTGGATTATCGCCGCTAGGCCGCATTAAAGGTGTGCTTCCGAAGCCGCCGTAAGTGCAGAAATTCACCGATTAAAGGCACCCCCGCAGCAATGCGGGTTCGCAAAGCCAGGAGTCTCGGCCCGGCAAGTCGCCGAGATCGTCCGGTTACCGAAGTGAGGTTTGACAAATGACGATCACCCGCGGGCTCGATACGCGAGCCTTCCTACTGATTCTCCTCTCAATCATATTCATTCTTATATCTTCCGTAACCAATCAGACACAGGCTGCGACCCTGACGGTTCCAGCGGGCGGAAATTTCCAATCGGCGCTGAACGAAGCACAGCCGGGGGACACCATCATCCTCGAAGCCGGGGCCTCCTATCTCGGCCCCTTCACCCTCCCCAATAAACCCGGCTCCGACTTTATCACCATCCAATCCTCCGCCCTCTCTGCGCTTCCCTCCTCTTCTCAGCGCGTCTCTCCTCTCCACGCTCCGCTGATGCCCAAACTCCTCTCTCCCGGCAATAATGAACCGGCCCTCCAGACCGCTCTCTCCGCTCATCACTTCCGCTTCATCGGGATAGAGTTCGCGCCCCTCAATCCAACGGTCTATCTCCGAGAGTTGATCCGACTCGGCGACGGCTCTGCGGCACAGAACTCGCTCTCTCTGGTCGCTCATCACCTCCTCCTTGACCGCTGCTATATCCATGCCCATCCGACTCAAAGCGTAGTGCGAGGCGTGGCCCTCAACTCTGCCGAGACTGCGATCACCAACAGCTACATCTCAGATTTCAAGAGCAAGGAGTACGACTCGCAGGCCGTGTGGGGATGGAACGGGCCGGGCCCTTTCCAGATCATCAACAACTACCTGGAAGCGAGCGGAGAGAACGTCGGGTTCGGGGGCAGCGACCCGGCGATAGCCAATCTCATCCCGTCGGATATAGAGATCAGGGGGAACCTGCTGAGGAAGCCTGTGGAGTGGCGAGGG
>DASVQF010000005.1:0-36057 GCA_036389315.1 Pyrinomonadaceae bacterium | reverse complement strand
GGCAGGGTGAGGGGTGAAGGCGCCGCCCGCGGGGGTTTGCGCCTTCACCTCACCCCCGCCCCTACTGCTTCTTCGAGACCTCGACCGAAGCCTTCGCATCCTTCGCGTCGTCGGCCTTCTTCGGCTGGGACTGCGGGGCGGCGGCGCCGGGCGCGGCGCTGCTCTTGTCGCCGGTCGAGAAGCCGTGGTCGCCGGTGATGCCCTCGCCCTTGGGCTCGACGCCGAGCGGGGAGCCGTTCTTGAGTCCGTCCACGCCGCGCATCTGCGGCAGGTCGTCGGGGTTGACCGGCTTGACCAGCTGCGCGGTGACGATGAACATCAGCTCCGTCTCCTGCTTCTGGAAAGACTTCGATCTGAAGAGAGCGCCGAGCACGGGAATGTCGCCGAGAACGGGAGTCTTCGAGAAGGAGCGCTGCTCGCTGTTATCAAGCAGTCCGGCGAGCGCAAAGCTCTGGCCGTCGCGCAGCTCTATCCCGGTCTTGGCCCGTCGCGTGCGCAGGGCCGGGATGGCGAAGCCGTCGAACTTGATGCCGGTCGAGAAGTCTATGGTCGAGACTTCCGGCTCAAGCTCAAGGCGGATGTGCTCTTCGTCAATGATCGTCGGCTTGAAGTTCAGGCGGACGCCGTACTCCTTGAAGACCACCGTGACGGAAGTCCTGTTATCGCCGCTCTGCACAATGGGGACGGGAAACTCGCCGCCCGCCAGGAAGCTGGCCTGCTGGCCGTCCATCGCGATCAGGTTCGGCTCGGCCAGAGAGCGCAGAGCGCCCTGCTGTTGAAGCGCGCGGATCATCGCCAGCGTATTGCCGCCCATCACGAAAAGATTCAAAGCGTTTGAGAACGTGCTCGTCAGGATGCCGTTCGTCACGCCGCCCAGGGAGGTTGGGCCCTGGCCCGAATTAACGTATGAGCCGGAGCTGCCGCCCTGGTAAGCGAAGGATGTGCCGAGGTCTTTCAGGCGATTGCGGCTCACTTCTGCGACGCGCACCATCAACTGCACCTGCGCGGCGTTCTTCACGGGAGAGGCCAGCATGTTGACGGTCTTAAAGCCTGCGGCCTCGACCACGTTCTGCACCTGCGCGGCCGTCGCCGGGTCTTTGACGCTGCCCGAAAGCACGACCGAGCCGTTGGCCTGGCTGAGGCGAATGTCGTCCTTGGGAAAGAGCGCGCGAATCTGCGAGTCGATCAAGGAGAGATTGGCCCGCACGAACACGTCGAAGACGAGGAACTTGCCGCCCGACTGTTCCCAGGCGATGAAGTTGACCTGCCCGAAAGCCTTGCCGTTGACGAGCACCTGGTCGGGCGCGACCAGCACGGCCTCCGCAATCTCAGGGTTCGAGACCGAGAAGCGACCAATGGAGCGGTCGAAGTTGATGACACGCGATTGGCCCACGAGGACGTTGACCGGAACGGCCTCCTTGTTATGGGAGAAGGATGCGCTGTAGGAGGTCTCCTGCGCGCGGGCGAGCGTGGCGACTGTGGAGACGATCATCGCCGCACAAAGAAGGGTGACGATGCGTGCGATTGGAGAACGGGTCTGCATGATTTGGATAGCTCCTTTGGTGGCGAAAAGTCTTTAAGCATTCAGCGGCCAGCCGCTCAGCTCTCAGCTCTCTTCTTACCGGCTGAGAGCCGAGCGGTTAATCGGCTGATTGCTCATCATTACGGGAAATCTACGTTGCGCTTCTTGCCCGCCTCGATCATCTCGACCGACGAGCGCGGCGGCGGAGGCGCTTGAGGCGCGGCTACGGCGGGCGCTGGCGCTTCGACTACCGTTCGGACGCGACGCGGCGCTGGCGGCGCAGGCGCAGTCGTCTGCTCGCTCTTGAGCGCGCCGGGCGAAGGCGCAGGCATGGCATGCTCGCCCGAAAGAAGCGTGCGCTTGTTGACGCCAGTGGTTTGCGCGTCGTCCTGGTCTATGGAGTTGCGCATGACCAGTTGCAGCTTGCCCTCGTTGGCGGCGAGGACAAGCTTTTCGGCCTGCTCGGGCGTGACCTGAAGCGTGACGGCCTTGACGCTCGCGGCCTCGCGCTCGTCCTTCGGCTGGTCTATGTTCTGGCCGTTGGCCAAGACCTTGATGTTCTGCAAGACGATCTTCGAGATCGGGTCTTGATTGGTGGAGTTCTCCGCAGGGTCTATGACGACAACTACGTCAACCATCGCGCCCGGCTGGATAAAGCCAGAGATGCCGACGACATCGTCAACCTTGACGGTGATGGCGCGGTATCCTTCGGGGATGACGGCCGAGAGCCCGCCCGCAGTGCCTTCGGCCGCGAGCTTGGCCTCTGTGACGGGCTCGCGCGGCGCGATGTAAGTGACGGCCACGCGCCCCACCAGCTTGTCCACGGAATCGAAGACGCCGTCGGGCGTGGACTCACGCGGGAACTGCACGACGCTCAACTGTTCGGGGATGATCTTCGTGCCAAGCGGAATGGCGACCTTGGCCACTACGACGTTGTTCAGGTTTTTAGTGTAAGCTTGCGCGCTCGAAAGATAGCGGCTCACGGAAACGGCCGCGAGCGTACCGAACAGGAGCGCGCCGCCGAGGACGATCAGGAAACGTTTGTTCCGCATGGCTCTTTTCTCCGTTCAAGAAGATGCGAGCCCGCTTCTGGCCGCAAGCTTAGCTGCTCAGGCGCGGAAGAGGGCTACTGAGATGAGGCTGCCGGTCATGATGGCAACCCCGTAGGGGATCGTGTGGCGACGATCAGCGGGCACACTAAAGCGCGGCATCTGCCATCCGGGCAGCAGGCCCACCAAAATCATCAAGACTCTCTGCATGGTCATCCGCACCGTCCGCGCCCGGATCATCGAATAAACGGCGATCAATCCGCCCGTGATGACGACGATCAAAAGCGTCGGGATCACCATCTGTGTGCCGACGACAGCGCCCACCGCCGCGAACAGCTTGACATCGCCCGCGCCCATGCCGCCGAAAATATGGAGTATGAAAAACGGAAGGAAAGCCAGAGCGCAGCCGCCCAGACTTGTCAGCACTCCGCCGAGACCCGCAAAGATGAGATTAATGGCGAGTCCGCCCGCGAGCGTCGCCAGTACAAAAGCATTCGGGATGCGACGATAGCGCACGTCGTAATAGGCGATGATGATCGCCAGGGGAACGAGCAATAATATGTGAACAATAGGGGCGGCCATCTCTTGTAATTGCTCCGTCTAATTCTCGATTGGATAAAATCTACTGGTCACTAAATCTTGGCGCTTAGCTCGTTGATCTTGTCTTTGATGGCTGTTCCGAGCGGCGAAAAGACTCCCGCGCAAGCGATGGCGATGAGTGCCGCAGCGACAGCGTACTCGGACAATTCCAGACCTGTTTCATCGCGAAGGAAATTCTTAATCATCTCGTCTTAGCCTCGGAAGTTGAGGGCGCGCTCTTGCTGCTGTTTTCAAGAGCAAGAGCGCGCTTGATCTCGATTTGCGGAAGTTATTTACCGTCCCTGATGTGGCCGGTTAAATCACCGATCTTGTTAGAGATCGTTGTGCCGAGGGTTCCGAACGCGCCGACGACGGCGATGGCGACGAGCGCTGCGGCAACGGCGTACTCGGACAATTCCAGACCTGTTTCATCGCGAAGGAAATTCTTAATCATTGTGCTTGCTCCTTTAGAAGTTGTGGTTGAAGGGTTGAAGGTTTGGCCCAATCTCGGACGACCCGTTGCGCTTGCCCCGCAACCGCGCCCGAAGGAGCCGTGGAAAAATTTAATAGCCCAGGTGGATCATCGAAGCGCTTTGTGGGCTCGGCTGATGAGCCTTCACCTCAGCGTTTCTCTCACTGCTCTGCCCCTTCGCGGTGCGACGGCCGAAGCCGTTGACGACGCTCGCCACAGCACCACCGAAAGCCAGAGCCACGAGCAACAGGTCGTCTTGCGCGCCCTGCACGAGCGCCACGGCGCGCGCACCCACGACGAGCGCAATGACGAAGAAAGGGACGACGAGCGCGACGCCTATGAGCGAGATAAACATTCTGGCCGTGATTGCCTTCATTGAGTTTCTTTTCCTCCTCTTCGTCGTCCTTTGAATCTTTCGTTCGCATTACGCTTCAAAGCTTCTGCTCACGCCCGACGCCTATTACAAGGCGCGTGCCGCAAGTCAGCGCCCTGCTTCAAACGCAATGTTTATAAGGGGTTGATTGAAAACAGTCGGATGGGCCATGTCGCCCACGGTTGACAGGCGCGCTTGGGCCAACAGAGGCATGAAGGCTCTCACTCGAATGATAAGCGCGTTGCGCTAAAGGCTTTAAGCCATTGTCGCCGTCGGTTGTCACCCGCCCACGGCTTTTCAACCGCAGGTGACGCCCACAGGCTAAAGCCGCGAGCATAGAGAAAACAGAGAGGGCACAGAGAAGACTTAAACGGTCTTACTCTGTGCCCTCCGTGTGTGATTTGATGTGGATGAGCTTATAGATGACGAAGCGTTTCAACCGCGAAGAGGAGAGCGCTGACGAGGCTGCCCGCAACGGTAAACGTCCATTCGACGAGCGCGCTTCTGCGGCGCAGCAAGCCGCGCAGCATGAGCATGCCGCACTTCCACCCGTCCTGCTGATAGAGAGGCAACAGGTTTGTTGCAGCCAGCAAAAGGTTGACGGCGCTAAAGCGCGTTCCGGCTGTCACGGCCGCTGCGACCAGGTTGACGTTGATGCCCGCCAGCATCACTAAGACTTGCTGGCTGAGCGGCCTGCGTTGCAACTCCGTCATGTCAAGACGAACGTATGCCCCCAGGGGCAGCGCGTGCAATTTGTATTCGACCGTGCCCCATCGAAAACAGAAGACGCGCGGCCCCCATCCGAGCCCGAACTCCGTCGCCGGAACGCCACACACACGCGCCGCCCAGAGATGGCCCAACTCGTGAATGAAGAGCGCTATCAGAAAAGATAGACCGTAAGAGATCAGCATAAAGAAGAAAGTGGTGGGCCCACCCGTCAACGGCCCGCAGCCGCCGGACGCTCACCAGCATGTTTTCCATCGTCCTGTTTCGATTGCCCTATCGTTCGGCGCGCAACTGTAGACCCGGCTCAGTATCTTCCTGTAGAAACTCGCCGACATCAATCGCCAGGCGCTTCAGCTTTTTATAGAGCGTCTGACGCGAGCCCAGGCCGAGCGCAGCGCTCGTGCGCGCGACGTTGCAATCATGACGCTTGAGCGTTTCCGTAATCACGCGCCGCTCGAAATCTTCCAGGAGATGATCCAGGTCTGCCGGCGCTTCCCTCGTCTGCAAAGCGCAACGCGCGCTTTCGGGCAGCACGCGCTCGTTGAGATGTTCGAGAGTAATGTATGTGCCCTCGTCCGTATAAAGCACCAGCCGCTCTATCTCCGCCGCCAGCTCGCGCACGTTGCCCGGCCAGGCGTAGTTCTGCAAGGCGTTGATTGCTTCGGTCGTAATGCCCGCAATCGCGCGGTCGTTACGCCGCGCATAATGCGTCAGAAAATGAGAGATCAAAGCGGCTGTGTCTTCGGGACGCTCCCTGAGCGGCGGCACATGCAGCGAGAGCGCTGCGACACGATAATAGAGGTCTTCACGAAATCTGCCCTCGCGTACCTCGCGCTCCAAATCCTTGTGCGTGGCGGCAACCACCCTGACCTTCACTTTGCGCGGAGCGCGCTCGCCGAGCGTGTGAACTTCCCCCTCTTGAAGAAACCTGAGCAGCTTCGGCTGCAAAGCGAGCGGCAGATCGCCTATCTCGTCCAGGAAGAGCGTGCCGCCTTCGGCCGCCCGGATTAAGCCTTCGTAATCGGCATGCGCGCCCGTGAAAGCTCCCTTGCGATGGCCGAACAGCATGCTTTCGATCAGATCGGCCGGAGCCGCCGTACAATTGAAAGGGATGAACTCCGCCAGGCAGCGCTTGCTCAGGCGATGAATGGCGCGCGCCACAAGCTCTTTGCCCGTGCCCGACTCGCCCGTGATTAAGACGGTCGAATCGGAATCCTTAATACGCTCGACGGCGCGAGAGACGGACGACATCGCGCGGCTGTTGAAAACCATGCCCGGCAAAGTGGAAGCCGCGACGACCGTTGAAGCCGCCGTCTGCATGACAGGCTGCTGGTCGCCCTTTAATGAAACATGGGCATGAGCAAGTTGCGCTACATCCGAGAGTATCCGTATCTCCTTCGCCTGATTTTCCGTGAGCGGTCGCACACAGCGCCCATAGATGGCAGCCCCTTCGCGACCGGCTCCGGCGGAGCTGAGCACCAAACAGATAGATTGATCTCCGCTCTTCGGCTCTATCATCCTGTTCGGCGCTGAGAGCGCCGTTGTGACGCTCATCTCGGCGTCGGCAATCTCCTCCTGGGTGAGACCCTCGACCCATTTCAGGCGCGGCCGCTCCCCGTTTTTTTGCGTCCAAGTCGCCAAGCCATAGGTTTGCGCCGTAGCATCTATCATCAGCGTCAGCTTGAGCATCACTTCGTAGAGCAGGTCGGGCCCGGTGGTAGCTGCACGACACAGGGCTCGCACCATAGATGCCAGCGGTAAGTGATAGGGCGCGTTCGGGTTATCTCTTTTTTCGGAAGCTACCGATGACGGCGAATTTGACATAGACCTCGGGTTCCCACGGATATTACTTCTTCGGGCGAAGGAGGATCGCCTTGAGAAAACAGGGACGCGGATAAAGATCGCTGGCTGCGTTTACGCGTGGGGCAAGGTCGCTCTGAAGGGAATCCCGGCAGGATGCTTCAGCATGGTCGAATCAACCGGGGGCTGACCCAACCACGTGAAGGACAGTCTAGGCACAATAAGATATGCTGTCAACAGAATTTAACATGAGACTCGTTTCCAGCCTCGAATTTTAATGTGACGGGCGGCTAGGCGATTGATAGCTCTTTTCCACACCTGTGATGAAACCTCCGACCCGCTATCTCCTGCATCTACATAACCATCTGAGGGGAATGCCCTTATCGCGGATTTCCGTTCGCCGACTGTTCGCCGCAATCATAGTTTAACGCTCCTTACTTCAAGTAAATGTTGAACTTAGCCTCCCAATTCGTTGTAAAGAAAAGTCTTTACAGCCCGACTAGCGCATGTTACAGTCCCGCCACTTTGCCTCTAAATGATTGATAGGCAAAGGATTGACAGCATTCCGAGCGCATTACCTTGGGGCGTACGCCATTCGTCGGCACATTATCTTGGGTTTGAGACAAAAACAGGCAATTCAGGCTGAAAAACCTGAGCCAGGATGCGGAGCGTCGATCAATGAAGACAAAACCAGCCGTGGCGGTGAAAAACTTGCGGGCCTGCGGCTCAAAGGTCACTTTCCGGAGAAAGATGGCGCACTTGCGGGTTTGCTCTCAGAGGCGTTTGTTGCTGAGACGAGCCTGAGCGGGACAACTGGCGGCCATAGGTGGGTCGCGCGGGCCGGCTTGAGATAAGGCAGGATCGGCGTCAGCCATGACGCCGCAGGGTGAATCAGATCAAATTCTGGAGGGAAATTTTCGAACATGGCAGCAAATACATATTGGGTTGATAGCCGCCTGCGCTCTCAACGTGTCGCGTCTCGCACGCTTCCGCCACTGGCACCCGTACAGGACATCTCACGAGAGATTATCGGCACGCGAACGGAGGTTCGCCGTCGCGGCGGGCTGATCCCGTCCTGGGTGCTCTTCTCGACGATCATCCTGGCAACCTTCGCGCTCTGCGTCACGATCACTATGCGCACGCGGGCAGAGATTCGCGCTGCTTCGGAACAGTACAGGGCTGTCAATTCCGAGGTCGAGGTGCTGCGCAATAGTAACGCCGCACTCAAACAAGAAGTTCATCGTCTACACACAGACCCGCGCGCCATAGAGTCGGCGGCGCGCACGCGGCTCAACATGGTGCGGGCCAATGAGATCATTGTACCTGTCGAATAAGAGTTGAAGGGGAGAACGTGTTCTGCGGAGGCTATCATAGGAAGCTATCATACAAGTTCCGCCTGTCGCCTTCCGCTAGTTTCCTGCTTCGTTTCCACTAACCATATAAACCTGCCTGATAGCGCGCGGCTTGGGTCTGCCAACCCTGGCCGCGCCTCTCTTTTAATCAACGATTGAGCGCGCGAAGACTCGGTTGACACTCTCTATAAGGGTCAACTAATATCGATTTCTTAATTAACTCGCAGAGTTTGCTAAACAACCTGGCGCGTCGAGGAGCGCGCGCGGCAACCAACTCCGGAGAAAGTTATGCCTGAGATCAAAGACAATGTCTCGCCGGAAGAAGCAGCGGTCGAGCGGTGGGAGCAGGAAAGGCTCGCGCCCGTCCTCCGCAAACGGCCTGAACGCAAAGAGCGCTTCGAGACGGTCTCTCTGGACGAGGTCAATCGTCTCTACACGCCCGCCGACACTGCCAATATAGACTTCGAGCGGGACATCTCTTTTCCGGGCGAATTCCCTTACACGCGCGGCATACATCCGACGGGTTATCGCGGCAAGCTCTGGACGATGCGACAGTTCGCGGGTTTTGGGACACCTGAAGAGACGAACGCGCGTTTCAAATACTTAATGAACCAGGGGCAGACGGGTCTTTCGGTCGCGTATGATCTGCCGACTTTGATGGGCTACGACTCGGACTCGCCGCTCTCCGAGGGTGAAGTTGGCAAGTGCGGCGTGGCCGTCTCTTCGCTCGCCGATATGGAAGTCTTATTCGACGGCATCCCGCTCGAAGAGGTGACGGTCTCGCAGACAATCAATGCGCCCGCGTCCGTGTTGCTGGCGATGTACCTGGTGGTAGCCGAAAAGCAGGGCGCGGATTGGAAGAAGATTTCCGGCACTCTTCAGAACGACATTTTGAAAGAGTACATCGCGCAGAAAGAGTGGATCTATCCGATTCGCCCAGCGATGAAGCTCGTCACAGACACCTTCGAGTTCTGCACGCGCCATGTGCCCAAGTACAACCCGATCTCCGTGAGCGGTTATCACATACGCGAAGCCGGAGCGACAGCCTTACAGGAGCTTGCCTTCACTTTGCGCGACGGCATCGAGTATGTCGAGTGGGGCGTGCGCGCAGGCTTGGACGTGGAGGAGTTCGTGCCGCGCATCTCATTCTTCTTCAACGCGCATAACGATTTCTTCGAGGAGATAGCGAAGTATCGCGCCGCTCGCCGCATCTGGTCGCGTGTAATGCGTGATCGCTTCCATGCCAGGAACGAGCGCACGATGCAATTGCGCTTCCACACGCAGACGGCCGGCGTCTCGCTGACCGTCCAGCAGCCGCTCAACAATATCATCCGCGTCGCAGTGCAGGCGCTCGCGGGCGTGCTCGGCGGCACAAACAGCCTGCACACGGACGCTTATGACGAGGCGCTGGCGCTGCCGACAGACCGGGCCGCGCTCATAGCCTTGCGCACGCAACAGATCATCGCCGAGGAGACGGGCGTGGCGAACACTATTGACCCGCTCGGCGGCTCATACTTCGTCGAGGCTCTGACGAAGAAGATGGAGGACGGCGCGCTCGCCTACTTTGAAAAGATAGACGGCATGGGCGGGATGGTCGAGGCTGTCGAGAAGGGTTTCCCGCAGCGCGAGATTCAGGATTCCGCTTATCACTATCAGAAGGCCGTCGAGCGCGGCGACCAGACCATCGTCGGCGTCAACAAGTACAGGATAGAAGATGAGCCTGCGGAGATTCCGATCCTCGTCATTAATGAAAACGTGCGCGAGCATCAGAACGAGCGGCTCGCTCAGACGCGCGCTCGGCGCGACAAAGGGGCTGTCTCGAACACGCTGGATAAAGTTCGGAAAGCTGCGCGCGACGGCGAGAACACCATGCCCGCGACTATTGAAGCCGTCCGCTCTTATGCTACGCTCGGCGAAATCTGCGACGCGCTGCGCGACGTTTACGGCCTATACGAGGAGCCAGCAATTTAAGGAACGCTCAGCTCTCAGCAGTCAGCTTTCAGCTATCAAGGCCGAGAAGCTGAGTGCTGAGAGCTGACTGCTGATTGCTATTTATGTCTCAACAGAAGATTCGTGTTCTCGTCGCCAAGCCGGGGCTTGACGGTCATGACAGAGGGGCCAAGGTGATCGCGCGTGCGCTGAGGGACGCGGGCATGGAAGTCATCTATACGGGTCTGCGGCAAACGCCCGAGATGATTGCTGCCGCCGCGCTCCAGGAAGACGTGGACGCGGTCGGCATCTCTATCCTGAGCGGCGCGCATAATACTCTGTGTCCGCGCATCGTCTCGCTTCTGCGCGAGCAGGGGATGGACGATTGCCTGGTCGTCGTCGGCGGCATAGTCCCTCAGGAAGATATACCGCGACTCAAGGAGCAGGGCGTCTCGGCCGTTTTTCTTCCCGGCACCTCGACGGAAGATATAGTCAAGTTCCTGCAAGACAATGTCCGCCCGCGACAATGACGGAAGGTGAAAGAGAGCCGAGAGCCGCGCCCTTGATCGTCCAGTCGCGCCCGCCTCTAGCCATCATACGCTTCAATCGTCCGGCCGAGCGCAATCCCCTCTCCACCACTGCCCTCAATCACCTGGACGCAGCAGTGTCGGCGCTCACGGCGCGCGATGATCTGAGGGCCATCATCTTCACCGGCACAGGCGATGTCTTTGCGTCCGGCGCAGACATACGCGAGATCGCGGCGCTGCTGCCCGAGGCGGCCCGAGAGTTTGCGAGACGCGGGCAGAGACTCTTTCAGAGAATCGCAGATGCAAAGCAAGTGACCATCGCAGCCGTCAACGGCTACTGCATGGGCGGGGCCTTAGACCTGGCGCTCGCCTGTCATCTGCGCTATGCGTCGCGCGACGCTGTCTTCGCACATCCAGGCGCGCGTCTGGGCATCATCACGGGATGGGGAGGCACACAGCGCTTGCCGCGCCTGATCGGGATGAGCCGTGCTCTTGAGATTCTTCTGACTGCGCGGCGTGTGAATAGTGAGGAAGCTTTAAGCATTGGGCTCGTGAATCAGATTGGCGATCCGGTGCTTGAATGTGCGTGCGAAGCTGCGCTCAGGCTTCCTTGAAAAGGCTTCGGCTATTCCTTTTTGAGAAAGCGCGCGATTCCCTGCTGGCAATCTTCCGTCATGCGGGCGATGGTGTTGACGTTCGTGCCGGATTGAAGCGCCGCTTCAAAGCTCATGCCGTCCATCTGGTAGAGCAGGCGCTTCGAGAGCATGACGGCGGAGCGGCTGACACGGCCAAAGCCCCTGACATAAGCTTCCACTTCGGAGTTGAACGCCTCTTCCGTATAGACGTGATTGACGAGACCTATCCGCTCGGCCTCCGTTGCGCTCACCTCCGCCCCTCGCACGATCAGCTCGAAGGCGCGCTTCTCCGAAACGTTGCGGCGCAGTATAGCCATGACCATCGCCGGGACGAAACCGATCTTCACCTCCGGGTAGCCGAAGCGCGCCGAAGCCTGGGCCAACACCAGGTCACACGCTGTCGCCAAGCCGCAGCCGCCTGCGAGCGCGCGCCCCCTGACGGCCGCGACGACGGGCATACGCACGCGACGAATCAGCGCGAACAGCTCCATCAAGGATTGAGCGTCCTCTAAATTTTCAAGGGCCGAGCTTTGAGAGATATGCTGTAGGGAGGCCAGGTCTGCGCCCGAACAGAAGTCCGTGCCCGCGCCCGTGATGAGCGCGACGCGCACGCCGTCGTCGGTGTCGGCTTCGCGCAGAGCTTCCTTAAGGCCGCCGACGAGAGCTTCGTTCAGGGCGTTGCGCTTGTCCGGACGATTGAGCGTGATGCGCGCTACGTGGCCGTCCACTTCGTAGATGACTTCTCTATCTTCCATCTGATCTGTTTGCTGAAACCGGCAGGCTCCCCCTTAAGGCGCGTCGAGAAAATTGCCGAGCGCCTCGTTGACATCCTCCACGGCTTCGTTCTGTACCCAGTGCGCGCTCGTCTTTATCCTCACCTCCGTGTAGGGAGCGTCAATGCAGCGGCCGACGCCCCGCACAGTTTCGGGGATGACAGCCTGATCCTGCTCGCCGTAGATAAAGAGTGTCGGGACGCGCACGCGCCCGTCGCTCATCTGTTCAATCGCCCCACGCTTGCGCAGGAAGAATGAAGCGAAGTTGGCGCGGTAATAGTTGATCGCGGCCGTCAGCGCGAAGGGCTCGCGCAGAGCTTTCTTATAGACGGCGATGTCTGAATCCGTGAACGCTCCGGGGCGCGCGACCGTGTCTTTGAAGGTGCGCTCGACGAGGGCGAAATCCCTGGCGCTCATCAGCCATTCGGGCAGGCGCGGAATCTGGAAGAAGAGCATGTACCAGCTCCTGAGCGCCTGCTTCAGAGTGATGTTGTCGCGCCAGACTGAAAGGGGCGGAACCTGCAAGGCCGCCAGCTTCCAGACATATTCGGGATGCCTTTGGGCCATAGCCCACGCGACGCCCGCGCCCCAGTCGTGCCCGACGATGGCCGCCTCGCGCGCCCCGAAGTGGCGCATAAGTCCGAGCACATCATCTACCAGGAATTCTATGCGATAGTCTGCGACGCGCGGCGGCTTGTCGCTCAAGTTGTAGCCACGCATGTCCGGCGCAACCAGGTGGTAGCGATCCCCGAGAGCGATCAACTGGTGTCGCCAGGAGTACCAGCATTCGGGAAAGCCGTGCAGCAGGATAACCAGGCGGTCTCCGCTCCCGCGCTCGGCGTAATGCAAGCGCACGCCGCCGACCTGCGCATAACCGTGGCGAATCGAATCCAGATTGACCAGCTTGTCACTCATAAGAAAGCTGCGACGAGAGAAAAGCTTTTCCAGCCTGTCGCTCGTCACTCTTCACTGTAGCTTGAGGTCGCGCGCTTCGTCTTCCGCGACCGTTATCTCCATGCGCAGCAGCGCGGTCGAGAAGGTCTTGCCCTGCGCATCCGTCATCAGAGAAAGCGTCCCGCCGCCGCCCAGGCTTTCGTGCAGAAGAAAGTTGAGCGCGCCGAGGTTTGGCAGCTCGAAGCGCTCGACAGCGCCCTTGCAGATGCCTTTGAAATGCTGCTTGACGCGCTCGGCCGTGACCTCGCGGACGAGCAACGGATAGTACTCTTCGCGCAGCGCGATCAGGCCGACGTTGGCCGTATCGCCCTTATCGCCCGAACGCGCGTGCGCGAGCCTGATTAATTGAATTTTCCTATTCGTCATACTTCAAAGTAAGCCACGAACATCAATCTCGTCTAAGCCTCTTCGCCCTATTGCCGAGCGGCCTCTCTTGATCCGGCTTGATGCAATGATAACCAATAGAAGCCTACTACGACCAGCGCGTGATTGATCGTGCCGTCGGCGACGAGCGCGGGAACTTCCGAGAGCGGAACCAATCGCACGACAGTATGCTCAGTGCTCGCAAAGACTGGCGCGTGGCGAAAGGTCGCGTCGCGCGCGAGGAAGGTATGAATCCAGTTGTCTTGAATCGCCGGGTTCGGTCGCGTCCGGCCAAGCAGTATAACCTCGCCCGAGTCGTAGCCCGTCTCTTCGAGCATCTCACGCGCGGCGGCCCGCTCGGGCGTCTCGCCCTCGTCCACCATGCCGCCCGGAATCTCAAGCGTCACTTCTCCTGTGCCGTGCCTGTACTGCTCGATCATGACGACTTCGCCGCGAGCGGTCAGCGGGATGATGTTTATCCAGTCGGGCGCTTCGATGCAGTAGAAGTCATGCTCGCGCCCGTCGCGGGGGCTCAGACACCAATCGCGCCTGACCTTAAAGACGCGGCAATCGGCCATCTGCTCTGCCCGCGTGCGCTTCCACAGGGGAGTCTCTGCGCCGAACCGCGTGTGATCGAAGAGCGGCGCGCCCGCTTCCTTCTCCTCGCGCTCGCTTAAGCCTCAGTCACCTCCACGCGCGGAGTGATCTCCGTCTTAGGGATGAGCGCGGGCCAGTAAGCGACTATCTCTTCGACCTTCGGGCGGCCTCCGGCGAAACCAGTCACGGCCGGTGGGCCCGTCAAAATGAGCGGCGCGATCTCCTTCGTGAAACGCTCGACAGCCTTTTTATCGGGCCCGCGCACGCCGACTCTCAATTGCACTTCGGCCAGGTCGGCCGGGGGCGTCCCGGCGAGCGGGCCGTGCGTTGCGTTAGCGCCGACGTATTCCGTCAACACCTGATCGAAGCTGAGGGCGAGGCGATCAAGGCGCGCGCGCAGTACACGGTCGGCCGCGACGGCCTTCTCGTAAGCGTCCGGCCATGAGTAGACGAGCGTGCCGACGGCCTTGTACCCGGCCGAGTAACTGATCGAGACTTTCAGGAACTCCGTCGCCGCCCTTCCCTTAATGCCGTAAACGCGCACGCGATCACGCCCGGCATCTTCCAGATGAATGGTCGTGAAGTCTGCCACGCAGTCGGGCGTGATGTATTCGCGGGGGTCGCCCATCTCGTAGACCAGTTGTTCCTTGACCGAAGGGATGTTCACCCACCCGCCAGTGCCTTCGTGCTTGGTGATGACGAAGGTTCCGTCCGGCGAGGCTTCGACGATGGGAAAGCCCACGTCTGCTAGGTCTGGGACGTTGCGCCATTCGTACTGGCAGTTACCGCCAGAGGCTTGCGCGCCGCATTCTATGATGTGCCCGGCGATGGTTCCGGCCGAAAGCCGATCCCAATCATCTCTGGCCCAGCCGAATTCATGTATGAGCGGCGCGAGTGTCAGGCCGGTATCTGTCGCGCGTCCGGTGATGACGACCTGCGCGCCCCGCGAGAGGGCTTCGACCATAGGCCATGCGCCGAGATAAGCATTCGCGCTTTGGATTCGCTCGCGCACGGTCTTGAGCGGCTCTCCTGTGTCCATGTTGCGCAGCTCTATGCCGCGCTCCAACAGCTCGTCTATGCGCGGCAGAATATCGTCGCCCGTGACGAGCCCGATGCGAAGCTTTCCCGCCAGCCCCAGCTCGCGCGCGACCTCGCGCACGGCGTCGGCGCAGCCCTCGACGTTGACGCCTCCGGCGTTGGCCGTGACGCGAATATCTCGCTCCACGCAGCATGGAAGAATCTGGCGCATGAGCGGCACAAAGTCGCGCGCGTATCCGGCCGCAGCGTCACGCGCGCGCTGCTTCTGCATAATGGACATCGTGACTTCGGCCAGGTAGTCGAGCATCAGGTAGTCTATGGGCCCACCCTCGACCTGACGCACGGGCGCATCAAGCATGTCGCCCCAGAACCCCTGCCCGCTGGCAATGCGAATCTTTTCCTTCATCAAAGCCTACCGTGAATAATTTTTTTGCGTTCGTCCGTTCTCAAACAGTAGCGTTTTACGGCTCGCCAAAGCAAGCGACGCGGGCGGCGCTTCCCTTTTCAGGAGAGAGCGCCGCCCGCGCCGAAGCTGTCCAAATGATTGACCTCGCGGACGAGCTTATTGCGGAGGCACGTTGGCGTTCGCGTTAGAGTTCGTGCCCGTGCCGCTCGTGTTCATGTTGCCGTTCATATTCGTCATGCGGTTGCCCCGACGGCGACCGCGACGACGGCGGCCCGTCCCCATATTGGTGTTAGCGTTTCCGCTCGTGTCGCCCGTGGTGGCCGACGTATCGCCGGTCGTGCCCGTGGTCGCAGCCCCTTCAGTGCCGGTCGTGCCCATGTTCATCGTGTCAGCGCCGCGACGACCGCGACGACGACCGCGACCGCCAGTGCCGCCCGACGTGAAGGAGAACTGGCGACGCTCGCCCGGAACGCTCTTCATCCAGAGGCCGCCGCCCGTCCGCTTGACCTGCACGGAGACGGCCGGAAGCGGCGGAGGAGGAGGATTCTGCGTCGCAGGCGGAGCCGTCCTATCGCCGAACATGATGGTCGCACCCGTATAGCCGCGAGTCGTGACGGCGGTGATGCTGCCATTCACGGCAGAGCCTCCGCCCTCGGGCGTAATCGTCAGGTTCGTGCCTGTGATGGTCAGAGTGGCGGGCCCATTCAAACCACCGTCGGGATAATCGACCCTGCCCGTATAAGTGCCCGACAGGTCGGCTTGCTCGCCGCCGGCCGCAGCAGTTGTCATGCCGGTGTTGGCGTTCGCCTGAGTGCCGGTCATATCGGTCGTCGCGCGACGCCGACCGCGACGACGGCCACGGCCCATAGTCGTCGTGCCGGTGTTGGCGTTCGCCTCCATGCCAGCGCCGGTCGAAGTGGTCGTGTCGCCCGACGTGTTGGCATTGGCCGACGTATCGCCGGTCGTACTCATGTCGCCCATCGTGTTGGCGTTGGCACGGGCGCGGCGGCGCGGTCTTCTCCGGCGCGTGCCGGTGCCGGACGTATTGGTATTCTGCGTGGTCATCGTGCCGCCGCGCGTGGTCTCTTCCGGCGTGCTACTGTTCGCGTTCTGCGCTAATACAACCAGGTCGGCGCTGACCAAGGCCGCGCAGACGACGAGCACAAGCAAAAGTGTGACGTAACGTTTGGTGCTGTTCTTGCTCACGGATGTTTCTCCTTCTCTGTTGTATCGCGCACTCTTCCCCTGTGTCGCGCGGTACTCTTGGTAAGTGTCAAACATTTCAGCAATCACGATACTGCTCTGATGAGAGTAACGGGATGTAAGAAGCCAGACTACGAGCCAACTACGCTATTTCCGCCGCCATGATAAAGCGAGAGCATTTCGGCCCGCACGCGCCTGAAACGAGCCATCAGGCGACACTCGCGTCATGTGCGAAAAACATGACCGGGGTGTCGGGTAAAGCTGAGCTTGAGTACTGTAAAGCTAGATCGGTTATATAGTTTCGCACAAGATAGTGATTCTGTGTACTAAAATTTTTCAGCCTTCGCGCCCCGCTTTCAAGCCAACGTGTGCGGTAGCACGAACGGGCCGAGGTGCGGCCCCGAGTAATTGAGCGAGACGCGCAGGGCCAGTTCCAGGGCGTCGCGCGTCTCTTCGGGCACGATCACGGCGTCCACGAAGCCGCGCGCAGCGGCGTACTTGGCATCCAACTGCTGCTCGTAAGAGGCGCGCACACGCTCCATCTCGGCCTCCAGCTCGGCGTCCGGCTCAGAGCCTTCGCGCCTGAGCTTCTCCAACTGCGTGCCGAAGAGGGCCTGCACGGCCGATTCGCCCTCCATCACACCCATACGCCCGGTCGGCCAGCTAAAGATGAAATCCGGATCGAACCCCTGCCCGGCCATCGCGTAGTAGCCAGCGCCGGAAGCATGGTTGACCGTGAGCACGATCTTCGGCACAGTGGCCGTCGCCATCGCTTCGACAAAGCGCGCGCCTGCGCGAATGATGCCGGAGTGCTCTGCTTCGGCCCCGACCATGAAACCCGAAACGTCTTGAACGAAGAGGAGTGGCGTCTGGTGACGATTGCAGGTCTCTATAAAGTAGGCGACCTTCTCGGCCGATTCCGCATAGATGATGCCGCCAAAGCGCGGGGGCCCGCCCCCCGGCGCTTTGATCATCCCGCGACTATTACTGATGACGCCGACCTGTATGCCGCGCAGGCGGGCGTGGCCCGTCAATATCTCTTTGGCGTAATCGGCCTGGAACTCGTCCAGGTGTCCGCCGTCCAGGATGCATTCCAGCACCGCGCGCATGTTGTAAGGCTGGCGGTGGTCTTCCGGTATCAGGTCATAGAGGTCTGGCGCGGGGCGCGCCGCTTCCACGCTTTCCGTGATCGAGACGGCGCTTGCGGGCTTGCTGGGAAGCTCGGAAACAAACTCCCTGATCTTAGCCACACAAGACGCGTCATCCGCGACGCGGTAATGCGCGACGCCTGACAGCTCGTTGTGCGCGCGCGCCCCGCCTAAAGTCTCATTGTCAATGGTCTGTCCCGTCGCCCCCTTGACCAGATTGGCCCCGCCCAGGCCCATGAAAGAAGTCCCTTCGACCATCACGATCAGGTCTGAGAGGGCCGGCAAGTATGCGCCGCCCGCGATGCATGGGCCCATCACCGCAGAGATTTGCGGAATCTTCAGATAGCGCCGCATGATCGAGTTGTAATAGAAGATGCGCGACGCTCCGTACTGTCCCGGAAAGACTCCGCCCTGATAGGGCAGGTTGACGCCCGCCGAATCCACCAAGTAGATGATCGGCACGTGCGAGCGCATAGCGATCTCCTGCGCGCGCAGAATCTTCTTGATCGTCTCGGGCCACCAGGAGCCAGCCTTGACCGTGGCGTCGTTGGCGACGACTATGACTTCGCGCCCGCCCACTCGGCCCGAGACTGTGACGACGCCCGCAGCCGGAGCCGCGCCCTCGTACTGGTCGTAAGCGACGAGCAGACCTATCTCCTGCACGTAAGACTCTTTGTCAAGGAGCAGTTCGATGCGCTCGCGCGCCGTCAGCTTGCCCTGCTGGTGCTGGCGCTCGACCTTGTCTGGGCCACCGCCGCGCCGCAGCTTGGCTTCGAGCCGCTCAAGCTCTGCGGCCAGAGCGCGCAGTCGCGTGGACTTTTCTTTGGAAGCCGGTCGTGCCTCAGACTTCATCTCGATATAGACCGACCGCGCCTTTGCGCCCCGCGCGCCGCGCTTCCGGTTCAGACCGCTCACCCGTTGTTCTATTCCTGAAAGCTTTAAATTGGGCCCCAAAATAGCACAGGACACGGTACTAAAACAACGTTCCCGAACTACGGCAGGCTCGTCTGCGTGCTCTTTTGTTGTGAACTATTTTGGCGAGATGAAAGCAGAGAGTAGTGAAGCAGCGGAAGCATCCGACCGGGCCGGACGATTGAAGCGACTTCGCCGACGCGGCGCGCGCCCATCGCCTCATAGAACTGGAGCGCGAAGGGGTCGCTTCCGATCATCATCCGCTCGAAGCCCAAAGAGCGCGCCTCTTCGACCGCATGACGGAAGAGAAGGCGGCCGAAGCCGCGACCGATAGCCCACGGCTCGACGAAAAGATGCATCAGCTCGACCTCCGCGCCCTCCCCGCTCAGACTGTAAAAGCCCGCCACCCTTCCCTCTTCCTCAAGCACGTAGACCGGCGACGAATTGATGAACTGCGGCGTCACAGTCAGATCAACGCGGCAGTCACGCAAAAATTCTGCATCGTATCCCCAGTGCCCCTTCGAGCGCAGCGCCAGTTCCGTCAAGAGTTCCGCCTCGGAAGCAATTGCGGGTCGAATACATCGCATGTCAGACTTCTTCTAAGCCTTCTGCCACATGGTCTTCAGCAAGGCTCTGGCGTCAGCCTTTTCGGGCAGCCCTTCGAGAATGGCGACGCGCTGGCCGCGCCGCTCCATCCAGACGTTGCCTTCCGTGGTGCGCCAGGCGCGCAAGGCTGCCGTTTGTGTGTCCTCTGTTTCAGTCTCTTCGGCTCCGGTATAGCGGCGCGCTGTGCGCTTGGCGTAGGCGTCGAAGAACTCAACGGCATCCTTTTCCGTGTCCCAGCTTGTAAGCTGTGCGATAAAGACTTCGCCCTTGTTCTTGCCTTCGTAGACGGCATAGCGGTCGCCACCCCACCCGGCGGCAGCCGCCGCCGACTCCGTCTGCGATTTCAAATATTCGTCCAGTATCAGGTAGTAGCTCCATTCGCCGTTGACATCATAATCAATGCGTCGCCACCCTTGCCCGAGCGCACCCGTGATGTCCGGCACAGACAGACGCACAGGCGCATCACGAGAGTAATACTTCTCAAGGTGCATCACCTGCTCTGTGGATTGCGGCAGCTCCGTGTAAGCCTTCGAGACGCGCTCCCAACCTTCGCGCTTGAAGAGCCCCGCCACCCAGATCATTCCCTTCTCGTAAGGGAAGAGCAGTGATTCGCGCAGGGCGCGCGGCGCTTTGTCAATCTGCTCGGAAGAAGAGCCGCTCGCTTCGATTGAGCGCAGCATGGCGATGGCGCGCATGGGGTTGCGCTGGATGTAGAGCTGCATGGCGAGCGTGGCATCGCCTTCGATGAGGGCGTGCGCGGCCAGCTCTGCGTCGGAGTCGCCCTTGGGCCATTTCTCGAAGCGGCGAAGGTTGAAATGCTGATCCTGCAAGGCGTGCGTCAGCTCGTGGGCCATGACCGGCTTCTGCCCGTCCACGTCAATCCAGTCGGCGAGGAAAAACTCCTGCTCCTTCGGGTCGTAGTAGCCCGCGACCTGCTCCGCGAGCAGGCTGATGATGAAGGGACGGTACTGAAAATCCTGCGGCACGAGGCCCAGCTTGCGTAGCGCGACCTCAGAAGCGTGCATCTCTTCGGGCGTAGTGTCTTCGTCCAGGTTGCGCATAATCATGCGCTCGATCTCGGCGCGCGATTGGGCTCCGCTCTTGACCGGGCGCAGGATGGGAAGCTTCCTCAGCATGCTCGTCTCCTGCAAGACCTCCGTCGTCGCCGCCGCGACGGCCGCGCTCTTGGTATTGGTCGGCGCGACGGCCCCGCTCTGCGCCAACCCCGAAGGCACTGTCGCGCCCGACCACACCAGGGCCAAACACGCCAGCGCGGCCAGCAGGACGGCTGCCCGAACTCTGATTTTCTTTGACATCTCTAACCTTTCGCTCTTATAGTCCGCTCAAACAGTCGCGGCAAAACTTAATTTACCAGAGACACCCCTCTGGCAGAAAGACTGTAGCGTGGGAGGCGATGTCCACTATGATGGCGAATTCGACCATAACGGATGCAATCAGAGAGCCGGAATGGCACGAGACCTTAGTGCGCGTGCGCTATTCGGAGACGGACAAGATGGGCGTCGTCTATCACGCCAACTATCTAGTCTGGTTCGAGATCGGACGAACGGAGTTTTGCCGCGCGCGCGGCTTTTCCTACCGCGAGATGGAAGAGAACGACCAGGCATTTCTGGTCGTCGCCGAAAGCTACTGCCGCTACAAATCGCCAGCCTACTTCGACGACGAGCTGATCGTCCGCACGCACATTACCGAGAAGCGCCGCCGGGCAATGCGTTTCGGCTACGAGATCATACGCGTCTCGGACGGGGCGGTCATCGCCGAAGGCGAGACTGGCCACGTCGTCACGGACGGACAGGGCCGCGTTCGCTCTTTCCCGGAAGCCTACAACAAGCTCCTCTCCTCTCCGCCCGTCACCACGCCCACCATCCTGCATCCGAAAGCCGGAATTGCACCCGACGACTAAGATATTAGCAGGATAGGCAGGATAATGAACCCGCCCTAAACAGCACTCTATTGTTCATGAGGAAGTGAGAGGCGAGAGATTTCGCGGGCGCGGCCGGTGGTTTCGTCCACGTCTATGACGGCGGCGCAGATGCGGACTTCGCCCGTGGAGTGTTCTGCGCGGCGGTGGACGGCCGAAGTAAAGCGCGCTATGACATCCTCGCTCTTCATCCCGATAACGCCCGCGTAGCTCCCGGTCATCCCTATGTCTGTCAGGTAGGCAGTCCCGCCCGGCAGCACTCGCTCGTCAGCCGTCTGGACGTGAGTGTGCGTGCCGACGACGGCAGAGACTCGGCCGTCCAGATACCAGCCCATCGCGCTCTTCTCCGAAGTCGCCTCGGCGTGCATGTCCACGAGGCGGACTTTGATCTCGGGTGAAAGCGCGCCGACAAGCTCGTCAGCCGTGCGGAAGGGATCGTCTACCGGGTGCATGAAGACGCGGCCGATCAGGTTGAGGACGGCGACGCGCGTCCCGCCCGCCTGGCCCGTCCATATCCCGCGCCCCGGCGTGCCGGGCGGATAGTTGGCGGGCCGCAGCAGCCTCGGCTGGCGCTCTATGTAGGGAATGACCTCGCGCTTATCGAAGATGTGGTTGCCGGAGGTCATGACATCTATTCCGGCGTCGAAGAGCTGCGCGGCAAGCGTGGGCGTGATGGAGAATCCGCCCGCCACGTTCTCGGCGTTCATCACGGCCAGATCAATCGCGTGCTGCTCGCGCAAATCCTGTATGCGTTCGAGCACGGCTATCCGCCCTGGCCGCGCCACCACGTCGCCGATCATTAAGATTCGCATCGTATAAAAACAGTGACGAGTGACAAGCTTTAAGCCTCTGCTTTCTTGTCACTCGTCACTCTTCACTTGCCACTGGAATTGAAATGGCGAGAGGGACATCCGCGATGGCCGTTCCGCAGCCGAAATTGAACCTGCACTAGACAGGTGGGTGACCCTTGGTAAGCCGCAGCCTCTGGCAGTTCCTTAACAATGAAGGAATGCACCGGCCTGAGCGGCCTTGGTCTCCCTTTTTATCGGCGTTGGCTCAATCATCGTAACTCGGTGACGAACCCCACAGAATCAATTCCCTCTGCCACCGAGGATAGTAACACAGAAGGGCCCAGATGTCAGATGCCGGATGCCGGATTTATGTGAAAGCGATGTTGCCCGTGCCCTGTTGCTGCTGCTGCTCGACGTTGGAGCGCACTTTGAGGAGGCGGTCGAGCATCTCGGCGCATTCGGCGCTGCGCGAGGCGAGCTGCGAGTCGGCCTGCTCGTGCAGGCGCTTCAAGCGGTGCAGCTCGTCGGCGATGTGCAGGGCGGCCAGGATTGCGACCTTCAGAGAGTCTACGGTGAGGGTGCCGGAAGAGATTTCGCGCATCCGGGCGTCTACGAACTCGGCGAGCTGCGTGATGTACTCGCTGTCGCCGTCCGAGCGGATGTTGTAGGTCTGATTATAGATTTCGACCCGGATGGTCGGCGTCGTGGCTGCGTCCATATTTCCCTTGCCTAAACTGATGCGATTCTGGGCGTCTCTCATTTTCGCACCGCCTCTGCCATTTCAGGATCGAGCGCCGCGATGGCGTCGAGCATCGCTTCGACCTTCATGCGAATCGTGTCGCGTTCCGAGAGCAGCCGCTCGACCTGATTTTCGAGCCGCTCCTTTTCGTTGAGCAGGCTTCCGATCTCGCGCCGTATGCTCGCGATCTCGCGTTCCAAACCTTCCTTCTCCTGGCGAAGCGTTTTCGTCAGCTCGATGGTGCGGTAGATTTTATCTTCAAGGTGTGAGAATTTCTCTAATCCGGATAATCCGACCATCTTTTTCTCCTCTAACAGGCGGGGGGAACTTTACCGAAACGAGCCGACCGATTATGCGACTACAAGGCACATGAGCGCAAGACTTATTCGACAGGGAAAAGAAATTAACAGGGATGGGCAGGAGAGACAGGATGAAAGCAATGCAATGATTCTGTTTTTTATCCTGCCCATCCTGTTCATCCTGTTTCCGTTTTACTAAGACCTCATTTTCGCGTCGAACCTTTGTTCGAGGGCCGCGACGATCTGAGCGTGCAGGGCGTCCACCTCTTCGTCGCGCAGAGTTCGCTCGTCCGAGCGATATTCCAGGCGCAGCGTCACGGAGCGCCTCCCTTCCGGCAAGCTCTCTCCTTCGTAAACATCGACCAGCCTGACTGCGCGGCGGTACTCTACCGGCTGCTCTTCGGCCGTGCGGAGCAGCTCAGAAAAAGTCACGTCGCGCGCCACCAGCAGCGAGACATCACGCACGACAGAAGGATAGCGCGCGAGCGGCGTGTAGACGATTGTTCGCTCCCCGCTTGAGAGCAGCGCCGTCAGATCAACTTCCGCGACGTACACGGGCTGGCGAAACTTGTACTGAGCGGCGACTGCGTCGTCGAGCCTGCCGAGATAGCCCACGCGCCGCCCGTCAATACTGACTTCGGCCGCCTGCCCGGCGCGCAAGTGCCTGACGCTGGCCGGGGCAAACTGCAAAGCCGGAAGATGCATGGCGTCTGCTGCCGCTTCGAGCGCGCCCTTCAGATCGTAGAAGTCCAGCTCGCGCCCGGGGGACGCGCGCCCCTCTTCGAGAGCGCCGCCCGTCAGGACAAGCGCGAAAGCCTCTCGCTCGTCCGGCAGAGCCACAGGCTCGCGGCTGGCCGCAAAGACGCGCCCCGTCTCGAAGAGGCGCACGTCGCGCGTGCCGTGATTGAAATTATGTTTGACCGCATCGAGCAGGCCGGGCAGCAGGCTCGGCCGCATGCGCGTCGCGCCTTCGATGATCGGATTCCGCAGCGTGACGAACCGCTCAGGGCCGGAGCCCGTGCGCGCCATCTCGGGCAGCAGCTCGAACAGGTCGTCGTGCTCGGTGTCTATGAAGCCGAAGCTGATCGCCTCGTCAAAGCCGTAGGCGGTCAAGACCTGCCGCAGGCCTCGGCGACGGCGCTCGCCGGGCTGGTACTCGCCTGCGATGTTGGAAGCGGGAAGCTCCGTCGCGATCAGGTCGTAGCCGACGTGGCGCGCGACCTCTTCGACCAGGTCTTCTTCGCGCTCGACATCCACGCGCCAGGACGGAACGACATAGGTCAGGCGCGAGTTCAAATCGCCCGGCACGACCTCTTCCGGCACGCCGTCACGAAAGCTCCACTCCTCTTCGAGGACGCTTATGCGCGCGTGATGTGCGAAGCCCAGGGCGGACAGAATGCGCTCAATCTCAGGCGTTGCGACGGCCAAACCCGTGAGGGCCGTGACGCGCTCGGGCCGCAGGCTGACATCCCTCGACTCAAGCTGTTTCGGATAGGCGTCGAGGGCGTTCTCAGTCGCCGTGCCGCCGGCCAGCTCGCAGATCAGCGAGACCGCTCGCTGCTGGGCCCTAAGCACGCCGCCGTAATCCGTCCCGCGCTCGAAGCGGTGCGAGGCTTCCGTATGAAGGCCGAGCTTTTTGGCTGTGCGGCGCACGGATGCCGGGTCAAAGTAGGCGCTCTCGATCAATACGTCCGTGGTGTCGGCGGAGATTTCCGTCTCCTCGCCGCCCATTACGCCCGCTAAAGCCACGGCGCGCGCGGCGTCGGCTATGACCAGCATGTCCGAATCCAGCTCGCGCTCCACGCCGTCGAGCGTTTTCAGTCGCTCGCTGGCGCGTGCGAGCCGGATGACTATGCGGTGCTCGGTCAGTTTGGCTAAATCGAAGGCGTGAAGCGGTTGGCCCAACTCGTGCATGACGTAGTTGGTGATGTCCGCGACGTTGTTGATGGGGCGCTGGCCTATGGCTTCGAGGCGTTTGACGAGCCAGGCGGGCGACGGCCCGATCTTCACGCCGCGCACTATGCGCGCAGCGTAACGCGGGCACAAGTCAGGGTCTTCTATCTCGACGGAAGTGAAAGCCTCCGTCATGCCGCTCGCGCCCGAGGCTTGCGCCGAGGGCAGACGCACCTCGCCGTCTTCCAGCACAGCCAGCTCGCGCGCCACGCCCAGGTGCGACAGGCAGTCGGGCCTGTTCGACGTGAGGTCGAAATCCAGCACGAAATCATCCCCGGCCTCGTGCACGCTCTCGACCGCCAGGCCGATCATCGTCATGCGGTCGCGCAGCTCAAGAGGCGTCAGCCGTGTCTCGGTCAATTCACGAAGCCAGTTGTAACTGATGTTCATAAGGCAGTGACAAGTGACGAGTGACAAGTGGCAAGTGAAAGCTGCTTTTGCTCGTCACTCGTCACTTGCCGCTCGTCACTGCTATTTAAACTGTTCGAGGAAGCGCACGTCGTTCTCGAAGAGCAGGCGGATGTCGTCGAGGCCGTACATCAGGGCGCACATCCGATCAATGCCGAGGCCGAAGGCAAAGCCGGTGTAGATTTCCGGGTCAACCTCTACGGCGCGCAGCACGTTCGGATGAACCATGCCTGAGCCGCCCAGCTCAATCCAGCCCGAGTTCTTACAGATGCGGCAGCCCGCGCCTCCGCACTTGAAGCAGCTATAGTCAACTTCAGCGCTCGGCTCCGTGAACGGAAAGTAGGAGGGCCGAAAGCGCGTGCGCGTCTCGGGCCCGAACAGGCGATGCACGAACTCCTGCAAAGTGCCCTTCAGGTGGGCCATCGTGATGCCGCGATCAACGCACAGCCCCTCAACCTGAAAGAACATCGGGTTATGCGTCGGGTCGGGCGTGTCGCGCCGAAAGACTCGGCCGGGCGCAATGACGCGCAGGGGCGCGCCCCTGCGCTGCATGGCGTGAATCTGCACGGTCGAAGTCTGCGGCCGGAGCGCGTAGTTATCAATCGTGTAGAAAGTGTCCTGCGGATTCCTGACCGGATGATTCTCAGGAATATTGAGCGCCGTGAAATTGTAGAAGTCATTCTCGATCTCGCGGTCGTCTTCAATCGAATAGCCGAGCGAGACAAAGATGTCCTCTATGCGCTGGCGCAGGAGCGTGATCGGATGCAGGTGGCCCACGCGCACGCGCCTGCCCGGCAGAGTAACGTCAATGCGCTCGCGCTCTTGCTGCGCCTGAACAGCGTAAGCCTTGAGCGCGTGCTCCGTCTCGTCCAGCGCCTCGGCGATCTCGGCTTCAAGCTGCTGCACGTCCTGGCCGAAGGCCGGTCGCTCTTCCGGCGAGATGCGCCCGATCAACTTCTTGGCCTGGGCCAACCGGCTCTTTTTGCCCGTGTGCAGGCGGCGCACCTCGTCCAGCTCTCGCAGAAGCGTCTCAGCCTCCTTGAGAGTTAAAGCAGCGGCTTGCGGCACGCCCTGGCGAAAGCGCGCAAAGCGCTCGAACTCCTGCTCGAACGCCTCGCGCGCAGCCTCGACCTGTTGTTTGGGCTCGACTTGTTCTGTGGCTTCCGGCATGACCAGAATCCTTCACTCGTCAGGCTGCCGCCTGCTGCTGCTGCTGCTGCTGTTGCTGTTCGTTGCCGAGGGCCGCCTTGATCTGCCCGGCGAGCGCCGTGAACGCTTCGGGCTGGTTGACGGCGAGGTCTGCCAGCACCTTGCGGTCAAGCTCGATGCCGGAGAGCTTCAACCCGTGCATGAACTGCGAATAGTTGAGGCCGTTCAAGCGCGCGGCCGCGCCTATGCGAACGATCCACAGGCTGCGGAAGTCGCGCTTCTTCAGCTTGCGGCCCGTGTAAGCGAAGGTCAGCCCGCGCTCGACGGACTCTTTGGCCGAGCGATAGAGCTTAGACTTAGTGCCACGATAGCCTTTGGCTAACTTTAAAATCTTCTTGCGCCTTTCAAGACGCTTATTACCACGTTTTGCACGAGGCATAACTAGAATCCCCTTTCTATTAAGGGATGAGGGCCGCAGGGTGAAGGGATGAAAGAGAGCATTCAATGCTCTGTTCTTTCAACCCCTTTCATCCCTCATCCCTCATCCTTCATCCCTTAACTACGTCCGTAGGGCAGCATCGCCTCGACGCGCTTCTGATCGCCTTCCGAGACGAGCGTGTCAATGTCCAGGTGACGCTTACGCTTATTAGTCTTCTTGGTCAGAATGTGGCGGGCATGTGAATGGCCGCGCTTGATCTTGCCTGTCGCGGTCAAGCGAAAACGCTTGGCCGCGCCTTTATGAGTTTTAAGTTTCGGCATACTTGCTCCCTTAACGATTTAAGATTTCAACTCTGCGGCGTGGGCCCAGGCGTTGCCGCCTCAGTCGGCTTCGTCGTGCCGCCACCGCCGCCCCCGCTTCCGCCGCCCTTGTGACGCCTGGGGGCAAGGATGATGAACATCTGGTTGCCCTCCATGCGTGGCCGCGCCTCGACTTCGGCGATGTCCTGAAGGTCGTGTTCGAGCTTCTCAAGGATGCGCGCGCCCAGCTCGCGGTGCGTCATCTCGCGTCCGCGAAACCAGATCGTCGCCTTGACCTTGTCGCCCTCCTGCAACCACTCGCGCGCGTGCTTCATTCGATAATCGTAGTCGTGATCGTCCGTGCCGGGTCGGAACTTGACCTCCTTGACGGTGATGACGACCTGTTTCTTCTTGGCCTCGTTGGCCTTCTTCTTCGCCTCGTACTGGAACTTGCCGTAATCAATGATGCGGCACACGGGCGGCTCGGCGTTGGGCGCGACCTCGACCAAGTCCAGGCCACGCTCGCGCGCCCGGCGAATGGCGTCGCGCGTCTCAAGCACGCCGAGCTGTTCGCCGTCTTCATCAATCACGCGCACTTCCGGCACGCGGATTCTCTCATTGATTCGCGCGGCAGGAGCGCGACGATTGTCGGGGCGCTGTCCGCGACCTCTAAAGCCTGTAGCTATATCTGCACCTCCAATGTTGTAGTCAACAGTTCCCGAAGTCTGCTATTGGCTCGGGGCGGCAGACCGAGGAGTCGTGACTTCGTTGACCAATGCGCGCGACTCTATGAGGGCGCGCGCCGTCTCGATAAACTGCTCGACCGTCATCTTCCCTATGTCCCCTTTGCTTCTCTCGCGCACGGCGACCAGGGCTTCTTCGACCTCCTGGTCACCGAGCACAAGCATGAACGGAATCTTCTGCAACTGCGCGTCACGAATCTTCGCGCCGATCTTCTCGCTGCGCAGGTTCACCTCGACGCGCAGGCCGGCCCGGCGCAACTGTGCGGCAACAGTTTCCGCGTACTCGTTGACGCGATCCGTGATCGGCAGCACGGCCGCGTGCACGGGCGCGAGCCAGAGCGGGAACGCCCCGGCGTAATGCTCTATCAGGACGCCGAAGAAGCGTTCCATAGAGCCGAAGAGCGCGCGGTGAATCATAACGGGCTGATGCGGCTTATTGTCCTCGCCGATGTATTCCATCTCGAAACGCTTGGGCAGGTTGAAATCGAACTGCACGGTCGTCAACTGCCAGGTGCGCCCAATGGCGTCTTCCACGCGGATGTCAATCTTGGGCCCATAGAAGACTGCCTCGCCCTCTATGCGCTTATGCGGGATGCCGCGTTCGTTCAGGGCCGAGACGAGCGCCGCCTCGGCTCGCTCCCAGTCTTCGTCCGAGCCGAGGTAATGCGCGTCAGGGTCATTGCCTCTGACCGAAAGCTCCACCTTGAAGTCCTTGAAGCCGAAGACCTCGAACATGTGGTATGCGAAATCAACGCAGCCCAGAATCTCAGCCCTGACTCCGTCCGGCGTCGTGAAGATGTGCGCGTCGTCCTGCGTAAATCCGCGCACGCGCGTCAAGCCGTGCAGCGTTCCAGACAATTCCGCGCGATAGACCGTGCCCAGCTCGGCGTAGCGCAGCGGCAGATCACGATAAGAACGCTGCGCGGACTTATATATGCCAATGTGGAACGGGCAGTTCATGGGCTTGATGCGAAACTCCTGCCCCTCGAACTCCATCGGCGAAAACATAGAGTCGGCGTAGTTGTGCTCGTGACCGCTCGTGAACCATAGCTCGCGCTTGGCGATGTGCGGCGTAAAGACCAGGCCGTAGCCGCGCGCGATCAGCTCCGCGCGCAGGAAGTCCTCCATCTCCTTGCGGACGAGCCCGCCTTTCGGATGCCAGAAGACCAAGCCCTGGCCGTACTGTTCCTGTATGGAGAAGAGATCAAGCTCGCGTCCGAGGCGACGATGGTCGCGACGCTCTGCCTCGGCGCGCTGCTTGACCCACGCGTCCAGCTCTTCCTGCGTGAAGAAGGCCGTGCCATAGATGCGCTGCATCTGCGGCTGCTCGGGGTCGCCCTTCCAGTATGCGCCCGAGAGCGAGAGCAGCTTGAAGGCGCGCAAGCGATTCGTGTTCGGAACGTGTGGGCCCAGGCAGAAGTCTATGAACGGCGAGCCGTCAATGTAATAGACGCTCACCCTCTCACCAGCCTTCTCTTCGATCAGCTCGCACTTCAAGGGCTCTTCGCGCTCGGCGAAGAGGCGCATCGCTTCGGGTTTCGGAATCTCGTCACGACGATAGGCCAGGTTGCGCTTGGCTATCTCGCGCATCCGCTTCTCGATGACCGGCAAGTCCTCGTCGGTCAACTGGCGCGGCGCGATGACATCGTAGAAGAAGCCGTAGCGCGGGTCGTCCAGCAGCGCCGGGCCGATGCCGAGCTTCGTTCCGGGGAAAAGGTCTAGGACGGCGGCGGCCAACAGGTGAGCCGTCGAATGCCTGAGCACGTCCAAGCCTTCGAGGGTCTGCGGCATGACGGGCTCAATCCGGATGGTGTCGCCGTTATCCGAAGAGTCGAGCCGGTGCGTCAGGTCTACCTCGCGGCCGTTGACGCGGGCGGCAAGAGCCTGTTTCGAGGCATCGCGGTCGAGCTTTCGCAACACCTCGCCGACCGTCACGGGCGCGGCGACGCTCTCACGCGCGCCATCCTTAATCTGGACGTTGATCTCGCTCATCTCCACATAGTCTCCGCTTCAACAAAAAATTCATCACAGGCCGTTGGGCCCACGAGAGAGCTATTCTCCCGTCGGCCGTCCACGCGCCGAAGAGGCTCGCGCCCGCGCCAGGGGGCCCGCAGCGTTGAAAGCGTCAACCGAATTTACTTTTGTGCCGACTACGGCAGCTATTCAGATCGGATTCGATAGGAGCGCCTTCGCCTCGGAGCCCGCCCAGGTCGAGCGGGTTCGGCTATTCAATTTCAGAATCGAGTAAACGTTCGATTCATAGACGAAGGACTTCCGGAGCTTCCTATCAAAAGTTTGAAAATTGGCCGGGCGCAGACCGGGCTGTAAAGCTCTGTCAAGCCCCAACCGTGTCAACTCTCAAGCACGAATAATAACGAACAAACGGCTCTATTCGCAAGTGCGCGCGTGGGATTTTGGCTGGAGGAGCGCGAATACTTCTATAAACTTAGACTCCGGTGAGAAGTTAGGACTTCTCACCGGAGTCTGTCTGCGCCGAAGCTTTACGGCTCGCAGCGTGTGCTCGGGCCGGTTTCAGTTGCCGGCCGTCGTGTTCAGGGCGCTGCCGCCCGCCTGCACAAGCTTTTCAAGGGCGGCGAAACGCTGTTCGAGCGTGCTCAACTGGCTGCGCAACTGCTCGACTTCGGCGATCTTCTGCTGAAGCTGAACGGTGCGCTCCTCCAAGGCTTTGACGGCGGCGAGGCTGACGCCCGCCAGGTCTTGCACGCCGATGGAGGTGTTACCCGTACCGAGCGCGAAAGCTTTGTAGAAGTCCTCGGCCATTGGGCCCATGTGCCTGACCTGCCGTCCCTCGGCGATGTAGTTCCAGGTGCTCACCTGTAGGTTGCGCAGCTTCGAGAGCACGTCCTCGCCTCGGACGAGTAGGAAGTTCTCTTTCGTCGCGCGGCTCGAAGTGCAGTTGAAGACGCCCGAGCCTGCCGGAAGATTACAGCCCGTCGTGCCGCCCAGGTTGGTGCGGAAGCGGAAGCCGCCCGTGGCGCGCGCCGCGAACTCATTATTGGCCGTGTTGCGGAACGTGTCGGCGCTCTGCTGGGCCGAGCCGTCCGACCAGATGAACGTGCCCGTGAAGCCGTTGTTCGAGGCGAACTTGCCCATTGCCGTCGTATGATCCTGGTCGGCCGTCACGTTGTAGCCGATGGCGACCGCCGCCAGGCCACGGATGTTGAAGGTGTCCGGGTCGCACTTGCCGTTGATGAGCGGGCCGCCCGACTGCGCCTTGTTGCCGAAGGCGACGCCGTAGGTGTCACACACTCTGTTGCCAGCGCCCGCCGAGAACCCGGCAGCGCCCTTCACCTCGTTGCCGCTGCCGAAAGCTATGCTCGACGTGGAGCGGGCGAAGTTCGTGTCACCGAAGGCGAAGGCGTAGAGGCCCTCGGCCGTCGAGTTGCTGCCGCCTGCCCACGAGAAGAAGCCGACCGTCGCGTCATCCCACTCGTTATCTGCGTAGCCCGAGCGGAACGCTCCCTTGTAGCTGTCCCAGGAGGTGCGGTAGCCCTTGCCCTGCATCGGAGAAACGCCGATGCCGAGGTTGCCGGTGGCGACGAAGCTGCCGTTCTGAAAGACCTTGAACCAGGCTGGCGTGTGGCCGCCGGGGCCCGAGCAGCAGGTCGAGCCGCCGCGCAAATTTATCATCGGGGCCGTGCCGTTGGCGTCGCCCACGGAGAGCTGCTCCGCGCCAGGGACGAACCTGACGAAGTTTGCATCCGTGTAAGCCTTGTTGACCGCGTCGCCCGCGTTGACGGGGAGGCCGACGTTGGTGATGAGCGCGTTGTTGGCCGAGAGCCCTGCGCCGAAGACATTCGCGCCCGACCAGGCGTTGGCCCCATTGAGCCTGGCCAGGTTGCTTGACAAACGGTTATCGTTGATCGTCCCAACGGTCGCCGCATTGTTTATCGCGTTGACCACATTAGTGCCGGATAGATTTCCGCCGCCCGCCGTAGTCATCACGGAACCGTCGGAGAAGACTATGCCGCTGTTAGCGCCGCTCAGTTTCAGATTGCCCGCTACTTCCAGCCTCTGCGTCGGCGCGGCCGTTCCAATGCCAAAGTTACCGGCGGCGTTGACGACCGATAAAACATTGCCCGAGCTGTCGGCCCAGCGCGTGAGGTCGCCAGTCTGCGAGGCAACTCCTTTGACGGTCAGCGGCACGCTGGAAGCCGAGCGCACATTCGGAGACCCGCCACCATACCCATCGTTGGCCAGAACCAGCGAGGGAAACACCGTCCATTCATTGATTGCGGCCCCTGTGCGTCTGATCCGCGTGAAGTTTGTCCCACTATTGGTGGCATCATTATTTGCTCCCCAGAACATATAGCTGCTGCCGCCAAACAACTCGGCATCAAAATACCAGTGCTTCTCATCAGCGTTGGCACTCATGTTTGACAAGTAGAGGACGGCCTGCGGTGCTCCCGCAACCTGTAGATTTCCTTTCGGGGTGTCCGTCCCGATACCGACGTTGCCGCCAATTTCCGAGATTATAGAGTCACCGAGGCTGCCGATGGAGTCAGTCCATTTCGTCAGGCGGTTCGGCGTGCCCGCGCCGGTGGTATTTGTCGTCAAGCCCTGGCCTGGTGTGGTTGTGGTCGAGATGGTTGAGAGACGGCTTTCCGCTTTGGGCGCAGTCGTGAGCACCGTCCCGTCGGCGAACACGATGCCCTTTCGAGCCCGGATTGTTCCTGCCACATCTAAGGTCGCTTCAGGACTGTCTGTACCGATGCCGACCTGCCCCTCAGGCGTAATGCGCACCCGCTCCTTGGCCTGGTTAGTGAGGGCGTCGCCCGTACGGAAGGTCAATCCTCCGCTCGTGCTGGTGACTTGCCCGTCCTGACCGTCATGGGCCGTCAGGGTCAGGGCACGAGCATTGTTCTCGCGCACGATTGTCAAAGCAGTATCGCTGCCAGCAGACACGATTTTCTGTGACTGGCGGCTAGCGGCCAAAGCCTGTGCCTGCGCCGGGGTCAGCTCCTCTTCGCGTGCGCGCGAGACAGAGACCTGCCCCGCCTGCACGGAGATCGTGCCGAACCTCTGTGTGGCGCGGCCGCGTAAATCCTTGACCGTCACCAGGCACAGGTAGGAGCCGTCCGTCACCGCCAGCCGCGCCTCCGTCAGCTTCCAATCCAGGATGTTTCCGTTATGCAAGCCCGAGTCGAAAACCTGTTGGCCGCCCGCAGCATATACTTCAAGCCTCATCTGCGCCGCCTGCTCGGGAGAAGTAAAGCGAAGATTGTCTGCCGTCGTCGAGACGAGCACGGCAGGCGCGCTTGTGCTGGCCGCCGTTGAAGCTGGCGTCGAAGCTGCCGCCGCAGCCGTCTCGTCCTGCGCGAAGGCAGTCGGAGCGAGGATGATGGAGATGATGATGATCGTGATTGAATTACGTAAGCTGCGCATTTCTCTTATCCTTCTTTTCTTTCAAACAGTCCAGCCGTTTTGTTCCTTCACCATCTAACGCGCATTTATGGAGGGAAATAAATCACGCGGCGCGAAAAATTCTTCGCGCAAGGCAGGGCGAGAGCCGAAAAGGGTCTATACTGTCGCGCGGAGATGAAATTTTTCATTTCTCTCGACACACAGAGATAGGGAGCATGCCATGACCGGAATATTCGGCGAGACGATGACGTTCAAGCAGGAGAACGGCCCAGACGTGCGGCTCGTCGTCAACGGGGACGAGCACTATGCTCGCTATGAGACGCAGCACGGCCACACGGTCGTCTACGACCCGGAGCTTGGCCTCTATGCTTACGCGCTCAGAGATGAGGACGGCAGATTTGTGTCGAGCAGAATTCCGTTGAGCGAGCCTCCGCCCGCAGGTCTCTCCCCGCACCTGGAAGAATCCGACAACGTCCGCGCGGCGAAGGCCGCCGCCAAGATCGCAAGACGTACCCCTCCGAGCGATGCGGGCTAACCGAAGAGAGAGCCGCTCTCTTCGGCGACTGCCCTCTTTTGTCCCGCCGCGCCGGTTTCTGTCTCACCATTGAAAGGAGATTGCCCCGTATGAGCGGAATCTTTAATGAGCTATTGACGTTCAAGCAGGAGAATGGCCCAGACGTTCGGCTGGTCGTCGTCGGCGACGAGCACTATGCTCGTTACGAGACGGAGGACGGCTACACGGTCGTCTACGACACGGACTTGGGCCTTTACTGTTACGCGCTGGTTATCAACGAGCGCTTCGTTTCGAGCGGCGTGCCGATGAACGCTGCGCCGCCCGCAGGGCTTCGCCGCCACCTGGAAGAGCCCGAAAACGTCCGGCAGGAGAAATTCAACCTGCGGCGGCTCTCGCGCCAGCCTCCGGTCTCGGCAAGCGGGAGGGCCGAAACTTTCCGCACGCTTGGGCCCAACAGCGGGCTGCTCAGTGGGCGGCGCATCAGCACTGGCCGCGTGCGTGGGCTCACCGTGCTGGTTGATTTTCAGGATGTCACGACGACCATCACCCGCGCCGACGTGGAAGAGATGCTGAACGGGCAGAACTACACGCGCAACGGCAACTTCTGTTCGGCGCGCGAATATTTCATGCTCGTCTCGGGCGGCAAGCTCGATTACACGAACATAGTCGTCGGGCCCGTCAAGCTGAGCAAGAACCAGCAGTTCTACGTCAACAACCTGCTGGTGACGGAGGCCATGCAGCTCGTCGTGCAGAGCGGCGTTGACCTCAAGCAGTTCGACTCAAGGAACGAGGGCTTCATCGACGCCCTGAACTTCCTCTATGCCGGGCAGTCTCGTTACGAGGAGGAGCTGTGGCCGCACAACTCTTTCATAGACCTGCGATTCGCCAACATGCGTACCTATCTTTACCTGTTGACGGGTCTGGGCAACAGTCCCGCAGACCTCTCAATCGGAACCTTCTGCCACGAGAACGGGCACTTGCTCTGCCGCTTTCCGGACATGTACGACTACGGGAACCGTGACGGCGACGGGGTGCAGAGCGCAGGCATCGGCGCGTACTGCCTGATGGGTGCGGGCAATCACCTGAACAACGGGCGCACGCCGTCGCCCGTCTGCGGTTATCTGCGCGAGCTTGCGGGCTGGTGCGACAACGTCGTAGACCTCAGCCAGCCGGGCGAAAAGGAGGCCCGCCACGCCGACTACCGCACCGTCATGAAGTATCGTACGAATAAGATCAACGAGTATTTCATCGTCGAGAACCGCTCGAAGCTCGGCCTGGATCAACACCTGCCCGCGAGCGGCCTGGCCGTCTATCACTGCGACACGCTCGGCTCGAACGAGTTTCAGGAAGGCTCCTCAAGCAAGCATTACCAGTGCGCCCTGCTGCAAGCCGACGGACGCCTAGACCTGGAACGCAATAACAACCGGGGCGACGGCGGCGACCTCTACGGCGCAATTTCGGGCACGGCCCTCTCGCACGCCTCCAACCCTTCGTCAAGACAGTGGGACAACGCCGACTCGGGGCTGATTATCGCCAACATCAGCGCCCCCGGCAGCAGCCTCAAGTTCACCACGGGGCAGGCCGTGGCGACACAGGTCGCGCGCGGCCAGGCCGCCCCGGCCCTGAGCATTCCCGACAACAACCCGGCAGGCATCACGAGCGCCATCCGCCTCACCCAATCTACGACGGCACGCCAGATAAAAGTCGGCGTCGACATCACACACACCTACATAGGCGACCTGGAAGTCTCTCTGGTCAGCCCCTCGGGCACGGCCGCGCTCCTTCACGCTCAACAGGGCGGGAGCCAGGACAATCTGGTTCAGAGCTATGATTCCGCCACTAACCCCGCGCTCGCCGCTTTGAGAGGGCAAGGGGTCGCGGGCGACTGGACGCTTCGCGTGCGCGACCTTGCGGGGCAGGATGTCGGCAAGCTGAACAAGTGGAATATAGAGATCGAGCTGACGGGCGATGTCGGCCAGGTGCAGCGCCTTGAGGCCGCGCCCAACCAGACCATCCCGGACAACGACCCGACCGGTATCAGCAGCGCCCTCAATTTCAACCAGCCCGGCACTGTCCGACGCCTCAAGCTGACCGTCGAGATCGAGCACACCTTCATAGGCGACCTGCGCGTAGAGCTTGTTTCGCCCTCCGCGCGCCGGGCCCTCATCCACGGCCAAACCGGCGGCAGCGCGGATAATCTGGTCGTCAACCTGGACTCGAACACCCCGGCCTCGCCCCTGGTCGGCCTTGTCGGCCAGCCGGCGCGCGGAAGCTGGGTGCTGCGCGTCACAGACCTGGCGGGGCAGGACGTGGGCAAGCTGAAGAAATGGAGCCTGGAGATCACGCCTCAACCATAAAGGCTGAGCAGTGAGCAAGATAGCGGAACCAGAGGGGGCGAGCGCCCGGCACTGAGCTTTATCTTAGGCCGGGCGCTC
>DASVQF010000004.1:0-152052 GCA_036389315.1 Pyrinomonadaceae bacterium | reverse complement strand
TGACAGGCGCTTTCGCTCCGTTCTCGCCCGGAAGGTTCAAGCGCTCTTTGAAGAGATTGAGCAGGAGCAGCGTGCCGATGTTGCCTGCGCCGTCGCCTGTGCCGCCCGAGGCCATCACGTCGGGCGTGATGCGGACATTCTTTTCGCCGATCACCTTGAGGGTTTCGACGAGCGCGACGCCCTGCGCGCCGAGGGCGTTGACCTGTTCGTGGTAGGCCACGCCCTGCGCTTCGCCCATCAGACGCACCTTCTCGGCTTCGGCGCGACCCGTCGAGAGGATGTAGTGCGCTTCGCCTTCGGCTTCGGCCTTGCGCTGCTCGGCGCGCTTGCCCGCGATCTCGACGCCGACGTGCGCGGCCATCAGGTCTTTCTGGTTGTTAGCCTGCGCCGTGATCTTCTCAAGCTGGATGCGCTTCTCTTCGGCCTCGCGCTGCGCGTCGAACATGTTCTGGCGCTGCTCGGCGAGAATCTTCTCGGTCTGCGTCTTCATGAGTTCTGCGGGCAGGTGAATGTGGCAGATCAAAACGTTGACGACATCGACGTGGTACTTCAAGAGGTGCGCGCGAACCCTTGCCTCGGCGCGCTCCTGTTCCTCGTGGCGATTCTGCAAGTAGGCCATCGCCGAAGATTCGGATGCCTGGTTGCGGAAGATTGAGTCGATCAAAGGGTGCATCACGTTCTGGATCAATTTATCAATGGAGCCGATCTTGGCGACCATGAAGGGCGCGTCCTCCGGCTTGACGCGAAAGACGACTCTCACTTCCAACTGCATGGTGAAACCGTCTTTGGAGATGACCTCGAAGGGGTCGAAGGTGTTGGCCACCTCTCCGGCCGTCCACTCGACCGTCTGGTTAGTGGTCGGGATAACGATGGGCGTGATCGCCAGCGTGTTGACGTAGTAGCGCCCTGGGCCCACAACAGTCTCTCGTATGCCGCGATAGCCTTCAGGCACGACGTAGGCTTCGTGCGCGCCTTCGTCCAGGCGACGGTCTGCCGGGTCGCCAGACATCAAGTCCTGCTGAATCTCTTCGACGCTGCGTGATTCGTCCGCGAGCTTGTCCAGGCGCTCGGCAGCCTGCGTGATCTGTTCGTTCTCTTCACGCTCAAGACGCTCGCGCACCTTGGCGGCCATCTCGCGCCGCACCTCGTCCGAAGGGTCTTTGCCGACGTTGGAGACGATGACCGCAACCTCGCCCGGCTTGACCTCCTTAGCGCCCTCAAGGATCACTTTGAAGAGCAGCGGGTTGATGTAGTAAGTGCCGGGCAGAAGGATGTCTTTCTGCGGCCCGCGCTGTCCGCCACGGCCTATGAACTCGTGGCCGTCCTGAAAATTGTCGTGGCCGTCAACGGGCTGCGCGACGTAATCGCGCGGGTCGAGGGGCGCGCCGTCCAGGGCTTCGACCAGTCCGATCTGGTTCTCGCTGATGACGGTCGCGTCGTAGAGCCGCACGGAGAAGAGCCCGTTCTTGACCTGGTTGGTGTTGCCAATGTCAACGGAGTTGGTCAGGATGCGATAAGTGCCCGGGGTGAGTATGTCCACCTGCGGCCCTTTCTGCCCGCCGGAGGCTATGAACTGCTCGGCGTCCTGGTAGTTGCGATGCCCGTCTATAGCCTTGCCGAGCAGGCGTCCGGGATCAAGCGGCGCGCCGTCTGCGGCCGTCACCACGCCGACCTTGCCCTGCGGGATGACCGTTGATTTGGTCACGGAGACGCGGAACAGGTAGGGGTGAATGGGCCACAGGCCCGGGGGCAGCGTACGCATCTGTATACCTTTGACGCCGCCCTGCTTGATGAAGGCAATCGGGTCTTGGAAATTGTTATGCGCGTTCTGCGCGCGGTCTGTCGCGAAGATGCGTCCGGGCGGCATGGGCTCGCCGTCCACGGCTTCGATGACGCCCATCTCGTCCGCGCCGATCTCTATCAGCGGAACCTTATGGACGACGCGCTCGAAGGGATACTTAATCAGGTGCAGGCCGGGCTTCAGGACATCGGCCTGAATGCCGACTTCGCCTTCGGTGGCGACGACGCGTCCGGGAGGCATCTTGTGGCCCAGATAGCGCCGCTCCTTAATGGCTATCTCTTTCGCGCCGACGTTCACTAGTATGCGGCGCAGGATAACCACGAGCACGATGAAGAGCACGAAAGCAATGATGAGCACCGGGGCCAAAGCCCATAGGTCAATGTTGTCCATGACGTAAAGTCCTCAAAGGGGAAGAAGTGTTTAGGGAGACGACTACAAAGGCGATTTTTGTGATGCCTTGACCAGCTCAAGCCTGAGCTGGGCCAGCTTTTGTTTCAGGACGAAGCCCGCGCCCGAGCTTCTGGAATCGGCGGAGAGCAGCCAGTACTCTCCGTCAAAGAGCGTGCGCAGCTCTTCCGCAGATATGTTCTGTAAACGGCCCTCCTGCCAGAGGGCAAAGACCGCTTCGGCGGCCCTCAGATAAAGGGGCGCGCTGTCGGCCGATGCGGCCAGGTGCAAGACTATGGCAGGCGAGCGGCTCTCGGGCGCGGCCAGCCATGCGTTCAGAAACCTCTCGGCGAGGCGCGCATTGACCCTTAAGTGTTCGCTGCGCTTAATGAAAGAGACGAGCGCGAATAGTTTCTGATAATCGTCGGCGCGCTCGATGAAAGCAGCCAGAATTTCGTCGTATAACTCCGGGTCTTCGCTTGATTCCTGAAGCGCCGCCCTGTCGCCCTGCGCGGCCCTGCCGAGGAGCCTCGCGCGCTTCTCTTCCAGAGCTTTACGCCCCTCTTCCGCCTCCAGGGCGCGGGCCGTATCTGTATCCTGATCGCTGAAGAGACCGCGAGCGGGTGGTGGCGGCGGCGGTAAAGCGCGCTCGGACGTTTCATGAGACGAAATGCGTTGCCAGCAATAAATAGCGAAAGAGATTGCAGCAAGCAGGAGAAACGAGGTGATGAGAAGCGTGACCATTTTGGCCCTGAACGCCTGTGCGACGGCTTTCCAAGTTTTACGCACTTCTGCCGGGCGTCCACCCAAAGCACATTATACGACAAGGCCGCCCCGAATGTTTATTTTTTCGTAGCGCCGGATGAAGGCCGTTACTCACTTCGCCCGGCGCTTACCGCCGCCTGCTCGATGGCGTTGAAGAGCAGGGGGTAGGTGGCGAGCGATTGGGCCCTGTACTGCGGGCGGAAGCCGAAGAGATAGATGCGGCCACGACCGAGGCCGACTTCGACGAGGGCGGCTTTACCGCGAATGCGCTCGTCGCCGAGCAGCCAGCCCGAGAGCAGCGGGTTAGAGTTCCTCGGATAGCGCGCGATGATGCGTACGCGCTGGAGCGCCACGGGGTCGCTCTTGATCTCGAAGACGGGCGAATCCTCCGCCCAGGCGATTGACTCCGCAGGCATCCCGGCGGCTACTGGGTGCGTCGTGTCCAGTTCCGTGCGCAGGATGGAGCCGGGCACGTAGAACTCAGTCTCCTTCAAGCCCTCGGTCACGTCTCGGACGGGCAGGCTCAACTGCTCGATGGCGAAGTCCGAAGCCCTGTTCAAGCAGATGAGTGTCCCGCCCTGTTCGACGAACTCGCGCAAGGCGCGCACGCCTTCCGCGCCGAGCCCTCCGGTCAATTCTTCGGGCATCGTGCCCGCTTTGTGCCCGTCGAGGATTGTGCGCGGCAATTGATCCGGGATGATGATCGCGTTATAGCGGGCGCGCAAGCCCCCGGCCCGAATCTCTTTATCCTCCACAGAGGTGTATCGCACGTTTCCGTTGCGAGTCACCCTGCCGGGCGAAGCGGAATTGCTGGGCCCGTAATTCTCAAGAATCCAGCGCGTCCAGCCTTCATCCATAGACGGGACATGAGATTTATAGAGCGCCAGCTTAGGGTCTAGACTTACCTGGACATCCTCCGCGTCAGGACTGCCGGCGAAGGCGCGGTACTTGAACGGGCTGTAGGCTGCACGAACGTCAACGCCCATGAGGAGCGAGAGCGTGTGCGCCGTGACATCGTAAGGGGCCTGCGGATTACCTTCTCGGTCGCGCAGGTTAGGGTACTGCTGTCTCTCCAAGAGCGCCTTGGCGAAGCCGCCGTACGGTTGGGCCAATGGGACGACGACGGTGTTCCTGGGATAGCGCGTGCCGTTGAAAGCGAATTCGCTCGCGTGGTCTAACTTTACGCCGCCGCGCCGCAGGATTGCTAGAAGCGCCCCACGGTTCTGCGAAGGCGGAAGGATAAAAGCGAACAGCTCGCCGCCCTTGCGCGGTCGCACGGCCTCTCTTCCCACTTCATAAAATCTCTTGAGCCACGCGGCGCGATTCTGTGCGGCGTGGCGCATGAGCGAGAAGGCTGCTGTCGTCATGTAGGTGGTGATGTCGCGCACGCGCCACTGGCCTCCGCGCCAGACTGGGCCGAAGTTCGCGGACTCTTTCTGCGGGTCATAGCCCTCACGCGAGCGCAGCTCCTCGAACTTAACACTGATGGGCGTGGCGAGCTTGGCCGAAGCCGTCTCGGAAAGAATGCGGACGCCGCCGTGATAGTGCGAGTAGGCGCGCGCAGGCGTCCAGGCGTCGTAGGTCGAGTTGGTCGTGATGCCCTGAAACCCTCGTGCGCGCAAATCCGCCGCCATCGCGTTGCCCAGCTCCGTGTAGCCCGCGACGAGCTGGCGCGGGACGTTGGGCTCGACCGGCTGCATGTAGGGCGGCAGGAAAAGCCTTGAGCCGTACTGGCCCTGCTGGTGTATGTCGTGGACGATCTGCGGATGCCAGACGTTATGAATCTTGTCTACCGTCAACTGCGTCTCGACCTGTGTGAAGGCGTACCAGTCGCGGTTGTCGTCGTGGCCCACGTACTTGTGATAGAGCACGGGCGGGTCTGTGCCTTCATAAGGCGTGCCGAGCGTGCGGTCGTACCAAGCCTTGACTATGTCAACGCCGTCGGGGTTGAGCGATGGGACTAGGAGGATGATGGTGTTGCGAAGAATCTCCTGTACTTCGGGCTCGTCGGACGAGGCCAGGCGGTGCGCTATGAGCATTGAGGAGAGATACGAGCCGACCTCAGTGGAGTGCACGCCGCAGGTGATGAGGACTACGGTCTTGCCGCGCGCGACGAGCCGGGCGGCGCGCGCGTCGGCGCTCTGCCCAAGCCGTCGCGGGTCTGCGAGCTGATCCTGAATAGCCCTGTATTCATCCAGGCGCGCGAGGCTGTCGGGCGCGCTGATGGTCGCCATCACAAACGGCGCGTTCAAAGTCGTCCGCCCCAGCTCTTCAAACTTCACACGGTCGCTCGCAGCGTCCAGGCGGCGAAAGTATTCGACGACGCTCGTCCAGCTCGCCAGCCGCCGGTCGTTGCCCGGACGAAACCCCAAGACCTCTTCGGGCGCTGGCACGCTCGCAGCCGCAACGGCCCTCGCAGCCGTCAGGCAGGAGAAGAAAAGCAGGATGGCTGGAAGCGCGGCCGCCAGGGCTCGTTTATACATGCGTATCAGGACTCCGTCGAATTGAGACTGAACAAGGGGAATGTCGCGGTGAAGTGTAATCCAAGAGAGGCCAAAGGAAAAAGGTCAAAGGTGAAAGTGAGAAAAGCCGTCAAAGCTTCTTCACTTTTACCCTTTTTTCTTTAGCCTTTTACCTTGCTCTAGCGCGCCCGAGCGCGGTAAAGTAGAGGCCCGTAAAACCCCACTCGCTCCCCAATTCGTAAAAATTGTGTCGGAGGTCATTTCCTGATGGCAACTGAAGTAGAAACTCCGAAGCCCGATGTCGCTTCGACCGTAGAATATCCGGACATCGTCGGAGCTAAACCGGAGAACCCTTTTCTGGCTGCGTTCCGGCCCTTTATTCCGGCCAGCGTACGCTTGCGCGAACTGACGCCGCTGCCGCTCGTCATGGGCACGCTGCTCGGCATTATCTTCGGCGCTTCGTCACTCTACCTAGTCCTCAAGGTCGGTCTCACCGTGAGCGCCTCGATTCCGGTGGCCGTCATCTCGATCACGCTCTTTCGCGTGCTCTCGAAGATAGGCTTGAGGGATGCGACCATCCTTGAGAACAACATAGTGCAGACGGCCGGGTCGGCTGGAGAAAGTATAGCCTTCGGCCTCGGGGTGACGATGCCCGCCATCATGATCTTAGGCTTCGACCTTGAGATCACGCGCGTCATGCTCGTCGCAGTCCTCGGCGGCCTGCTCGGCATCCTGATGATGATACCGCTGCGCCGCGCCCTGATCGTGCAGCAGCACGGCATCCTCAAATATCCGGAAGGGACGGCGTGCGCAGAGGTCTTGAAGGCGGGCGCTTCGGATGAGTCGCGCGCGGCGGCGCACGAAGACCCGGCCTCCGCGAAGGTCGCGGACGAAGCGACCGTCGGCGGCAAGACCATCATCGCCGGCTTCGGCATAGGCTTCGCTTACTACGCGCTGCAACAGATTTTCAAGACCTGGAAGGAGGTTCCGACCAGGGTCTTCGGCCGTCCGTTCGAGGGCGGCTCCGTCTCGATTGAGAATAACCCTGCGCTGCTGGGCGTAGGCTACATCATCGGGCCGCGCATCTCCGCGATCATGATGGGCGGCGGCGTGCTCTCTTACCTGGTGCTCATCCCGGCGATCAAATATTTCGGCTCGGGGCTGGCTGAGCCCTTACCGCCTGAGACCTCGCACCTCATCAGCGGCATGAGCGTGGATCAGATTCAGAAGGCTTACATTCTCTACATCGGCGCGGGGGCGGTCGCCGCCGGAGGCATCATCAGCCTCTTCCGCTCGCTGCCCATAATCTGGCACGGGATGAAAGGGGGCCTGGCAGACCTGCGGCGCTCGCGCGGGGAAACCGAGAACGCGCCGCGCACCGACCGCGACCTTTCGATGAAGTTCGTCATCGGCGGCATCGTCTTGATGCTCATCGCCATCATGCTCGCGCCGCAACTGAACCTGCGCTTTAACATCGTCGGCGCACTCCTGATCGTCGCTTTCGGATTCCTGTTCGTCACCGTCTCGTCGCGCCTGACGGGCGAGGTCGGCTCCTCCTCCAACCCGATCTCGGGGATGACGGTGGCGACGCTGCTTTTGACCTGCCTGGCTTTTCTGATTATCGGGTGGACTGCGCCGCCATATTTTGTGACGGCGCTTTCCATCGGCGGCATAGTCTGCATCGCTGCCTCTAACGGCGGCACGACCTCGCAGGACTTGAAGACGGGCTTTATCGTCGGCGCGACGCCAAAGAGCCAGCAGATAGCCATTCTGATCGGCGCGCTCGCCTCCGCCCTTGTGCTCGGCTACATCTTGTTATGGCTCAATCAATCTTCGACCGTTTACGTCCCCGTCTCGGACAGGCAGGTGGCGCTCGCGCCCGACTATCGCTTCAACACGGAGACTTGCGAGCGCAACGCCCTGGGCCAACTGAAGCGCGAAGGCTTGATGGGCGCGCAGGCCAGCTCGGACGCGGCCACCTATTTCGTCTGCCACAAGACGGATACGGCGGGTGGGCCCACGGGCCGTTACCTGGTCAACGATCAGGGCGTGCCGGTCTATCTGGCAGACCCGGGCATTAACGGCATCATCACGGAGCGGCCGGGCGGCGGCGGCGCAGTGACCAAGTACAACGCGCCGAAGGCCACGCTCATGTCCTACATCATCAAGGGCATCCTGAGCGGACAGCTTCCGTGGGGCTTGGTGCTGCTCGGCGTCTTCATCGCCATCGTGCTTGAGCTGGCGGGGATTCCGTCGCTTGCTTTCGCCGTCGGCGTCTACCTGCCGATCTCTACGTCCACGCCGATCTTCGTCGGCGGCATGGTGCGCCTCGGCGTAGACAAGTACCTGGCGCGCAAGTTCGCGCACAAGAAGCTGACGGAGGAAGAGCTGGTCGCCGAAGGGGACAGAAGCTCCGGCGTGCTCCTGGCGTCGGGCTACATTGCAGGCGGCGCGCTCGCCGGAGTCGTCCACGCTTTCCTCAACCTGAGAGAGAGCATCGCCGCCCGCCTGACGGGTTTCGAGACCTGGTCGACGGCGAAAAATCCGTTCTTCGTCAACGGATGGACTGTCGCCGGGCACACCTTCAGCGCAGACCTGCTCTCGCTCATCCCGTTCCTGATACTGACGCTCTTCCTCTACCTCGTCGGGCGCGAGTTCTTCCTCGCGGGCAAGGAAAGAGATGTCGGAAGATGAAAAGCAGGGATGAGGGCGGAGGGATGAATGAGAAAGCATTCAAGCTTGGGAAGCTTCCTTTCATCCCTCATCCCTCATCCCTTTGCCTTTTCTGCGGCCAACCATTTACACTTCTATAGCCTCTATAGTTGAGGCGCACCTCAATTTCGTCACGCCGAAGGATTAGAAACATTGATGCACACTCGAACGGGAAAACCCTTTTGTCTGCGCGCCGCTTTCGTGCTCGCCGCGACGCTTTTGCTGCTCGGGCCGGTCGCGGGGGCGAGCGGCGGAGGGGCGCAGAATGCTCCGCAGCGCACGCCGACAGAGACGGTGCGCGAGTTCTATCGCCTGTTGCGCCTCAAACAGTTCCGCGAGGCGTTTGCACTCTCCATCTACAAGCCGGCCATTGACGGCCTCGGCGCGGAAGAGTTCGCAGACCTTCAGCCGGACTTTGAGAAGATGGCCTCGGGCGTGCCGGAACAGGTGCAGGTCAGCGGCGAGCAGATCAGCGGCGACAAGGCCACAGTCTTCATCAAGGTGGATAACGATCAGGGCTCGGCCCAGCAGGACGACGCCGTGATGCTCATGCTCCGAAACGGCGGCTGGATCATCGGCGATAAGGAGAACGAGGCCATAGTCAAGCGCAGTGGCAAGGACTTCTTCTTCACCGCGCGCATCCAGACGCATCACACCGAAGTTCAAAACATGTTGCAGCGCATCAGCGTCGCCCAGTTGATCTACAGTCAGCAGCACAACGGACAGTACGGCACTCTACAGGCGCTCATCTCGGCCGGCCTCATCCCGAAAGACATCGAAGGGACGGAATCAACCGGCTATCGCTTTCACATCACGCTCGGCCCCGACGCCAAGAGCTTTACGGCGGGAGCCGAGCCCGCACGCTACGGACGCACGGGCCGCCTCTCCTTCTTCCTGGATAAGACGGGCGTCAGAAGCAGCGACACGGGCGGCAAGCCTTTGAACCCTCCGTCCGGCAAGTGAGAAAGAGCATGAATACCTCGCAACCAATCCGACTTCTCTCAATTCCTGGCAGCACTACGCGGTCGAAAAGCATCGCTCTCATCCTGGCGCTTCTCCTCGTCAACGTTCTCCTGGCCCACGGCGTAAGGGCCCAACGGGGAAGAACGCAAAGAGAGCGCGTCTCGGTCGGAAGCGGCGCTGGCCCTGCGTCGCGCAACACCGTGCCGGGCCATTCGACCCTCGCGGGGCGCGTCCTCTATGAAGGGACGGACGAGCCCGTGAAGGGAGCGCGCGTGCGTATCTCTTCGCGGCGCGCAGAGGGCCCAATGGGTGCGACCGTGACGAACGAGCGCGGTGAGTTTCGCTTCGAGAACCTCGCCGCAGGCGAATACTACGTCATAGCCACCCCGCAGGATGCTCCCATGATCTCGGCTCAAGCCTTCGCCCTGCCTTTGCCGAGCGGCGACCCGCAGGCCGACGACGCGGCCTTCGCTGCGGCCAGAATGAGGAACGAAGTGGCCGGCGGTAACAGCGTCGCAGAGGTTTCCCTGGACGGACAGCAGGACGCGCAGGTCTTGATGCGCGTCGCGCGCGCCGGGGGAGGCGGACAGGTCTCTGGCCGCGTCCTTTACGAAGATGGAAAGCCCGCTGCCAATGCTCAGCTAACTTTCCTGAGCCGGACGGAGCCGGCCGGGCGCAGGATTGGCCCAACCAGGCTGACGGTGATAACGGACGAGCACGGCACGTATCGCGCCGCAGGGCTGCCGCCGGGCGACTACATCCTGAGCGCGCGCTTGCAGGAGAGGCGCTACATAGACAAGCAGGGGCGCGTCTACGGCGGCCTGCTCATTCTCACCTATTACCCCTCGGCCACCAGCGCCCGCAGCGCCACGCCCATTCACGTCTCGGCCGACCGGGAGTTGAGCGACATCGACATCACTCTCGTCAAGCGCAGCACCTACACAGTCAGCGGCACTGCACTTTCAAACCGCAGCGAGCGCGCGCTCGCGGGCCTTCGCGTGCGCCTGCGACAGAGCGAAGACGCGGACTTGCCTTTCTCTACGGGCACGGACGACCGCATCACGGAGACCGATCGGGAAGGGCGCTTCTCTTTCGATCAGGTGATGGACGGCGATTACACGATCTCTGTCGGAGGAGATAACACTGTGCGGAGTGCGCGCCCGGTGATGATGGCAGGGGCGGGCGGGGCGGGCGGCCGTGAGATTCCGCCTCGCCTGCGCGAGATGGCGCAGTTGCCGGAGCCTCCGGGCGTCGGTGCGGCGCAAATGCTCGTCGAGAAGCAGCAGGCCGTGACAGTCGCGGGCTCCGACGTTAAAGGCTTGGCGATCAGGCTCTCCGAAGGCGGGCGTGTTTCGGGGACGGTCACAATCGAAGGCGAGGGCCAGATTCCCGCGAGGCTCATCATCACTTCGCAGATGCGGGCGGGCGAGCGTCGCCCGAGCGCCTTCGTCCGCCCAGACCCGCAAGGCAACTTCACACTCAGCGGTGTGCCGGAGGGCCCGCTCTCTCTGAATGTCATCATCTCTGCGCCGCAGCGCCTCTACGTCAAATCAATCACGGCGAACGGCGTGGACATACAGCGAGAGCCGCCGGTGATCTCGGACGGGACGGAGATCAGCGGCGTGCAGATAGTGCTCTCTTCAAATGTCGCCACGCTCACGGGGCGCGTCGTCTCCGAGGACGGAACGCCTAAGCAGGGAGCCACGGTCTTTCTCGTTCCCGCTTCAGGAAACTTTGGGCCAATGGGGCGCGGACGTTTAATTGCAGTGACCGGAAGCGATGGCCGGTTTATAATCGCGGCGGGCCCAGGCGAATACAGGGCAGTCGTCTGGGCGGGTCGGCCACCCTCCAATGAAGAGGCTCTAAGGGCGCTGGCCGAGCGCGCGCCGAGCCTCTCTTTGCAGGCGGGCGAGCGCAAGGATTTGGATTTGGTCGCGCCCGTCGCGCAGTAATTCTCCGGAGAGCGAAGGGAGAGGCGTCTGCCGTGTCCCTTCGCTCAGGAAAGTTTTTCTCTCTCCCCTCACTTGCTCCTGGCAATCCTCTCGCGAGTTAAAGAATCTCTCCGAGGCTTTGAGGCGAAATGCCAGAATTGCTGCGTTCTATCATCGCGCGTTTGCGAACAGTGGCCGGCAATCGCCGCCGCGCACGTCGCTACCGTGTACGCCTGAGCGTTCAAATCTCGCTGCTCGGCGTGAAATCGAGCGCCGAGCGCGCGCTGTCTCGTCGCCCCTTAAAGGTCGAAGGCCACACGCGCGACCTCAGCCAGACGGGCCTGGCCCTGATCGTGCCGACCATCCGGGCGGGGGAACATTATCTGACAGGCGAAGGACGCCGCCTGCTCGTCACGCTCGATCACCCGCAGGGGCCCATCCTCTTACAGGTCTCCCCCGTGCGCTACGAACAGCTAGACGAGAGCGAAGCCGAGACCGGCTACCTCATCGGCGCGCGCATCACAGAGATGAGCGACACAGACCGCACACGCTTCAACGCATACTTGGAAGGGATGAGGAATGAGGGATGAAATGGGTTGAATGAATGAGCCACTTGAGCAGTGACTCAACTAATTCAACCCTCATCCCTGCGGCCCTCATCCCTTAAACTTGAGCCAGCCGAAAGCCTGCGGGACGTGGAAGTTGGGTCGCGCGGTGAAGGTCGGTTGCCAGGCAAGATAGCCGCGCTCTGTGCCTGCGCCGACGCAGCGGAAGAGGTTCGCTCGCCATCGCTCGCCCGCGCGGGGCCGGTGGCCCAAACCGTCCCAGGGAATACGCATCGCAATCGTGACCTGACCGTCCGAAATGCTTGCTGCGGCCGTCATGCCTGAGTGAAATTCCCAGTCCGTCCGGCGCTCGTCCGCGAGCTGTTCTATACGGAGGTCTAGCCATTCGCCCGTCGGCGCGGCCTCGAACTCGAAATAACGCTCGGGCGCGCTCTGCTCAGGCGCAAGGAAGATTTCGCACACGTCGCGCTCCCAGAGCCCCGTGGTCTTGGCTTCGGTTTGCGGCGTCGCGCTGACGACCAGCGGCTCGCGCTGGCGACAAATGAAGCGCACGCCGAGCGCCGCCTCAGACCAGACGAAGCGCGCTTCCGCATGACGCCATTCCGGCGCTAGCTCGCCAGACCAGTACTGCTTGATAGTGACGGCCGACGCCTTCTCCCAGTCGGGATGCTCCAGGTCTGCGGCCGCCAAGTCCGCGCTCACGCGACCGGCTTCGATCAAGTTCAAGGTTTCGAGTCTCAAGGTTCAGAATCCCAGTGAGCCCTGCTCGGAGGGCAGTTCCTTTCTATGTTTCGTCCTTGTGTGATAGATTTATATACAAGTGAAGGCCCTTCGGACAACTTGATTGAGTCGGTACGCGGCGTGAGGAGTAAAGCGCATGGTCGATATTAAAGAGAAGTTTGGTACTGATTGGATCAGCGGCGGAAGCATCTCGCGCGCCGCGCGCCCTCAGACCAAAGACGACATCGCATCTCTTCCCGGTGTCCGGGGCGGGCGAGAAACGAACCCGGCCTTTGTGACGATAGGCAAACGAATCGTCCGGCTTCTCGCGGACATGGAAGGCGTGGCGCGCCTTTATAATGTGGCTGATCGGATGCAGATGGAGCCGGCCGACCTGGCCCCGGTCGCGGAGTGGATGGCCAAGAGCTACTACATCAGGGTTGAGCCGGACACCTACGGTAATCACTTAATGCAATTGACCGGCAGAGCAAAGGAGCTGCTCGAAAAATAACGCGCCGCTTTTAAATTACCGCCTCCTCTTTGCGAACAGTGTCGTAAGCTCCACGGCACTGTTCGTTTATCTCGCCTGGGCCATTCTCTGTCGCCAGTTTCTTTACCAACCCGGTCTCATGAGCTTTTCAAGCAGGTCGTCCGTACCCTCTTGCTTTACCTCATTTCGTTCGGTAGGAGATGACAGATGCCCAAGACCATTATTCCTTCTGAGCAGCCCCCCGGCCGGCTCCAACGGCTCGAATATTACTCGAAGCGGATAAGCTTGCCCCTGATCGCGCTGATTCTCATCATCCTGATCGTCAATCCGGCGTGGCTCAATCTCAATATAGATTACGCCAATCTCACTCATCAGATAGACGTGCTCAAAGTCCCTGTGCGGGTCAAAAAAATTCTCTTTTTCTTCGTCCACTACAACGTCTTCTTTCTGCTGAGCGGGATTTTAGGGGCGAGCGTCGGGGCCTCGGAGATTCTTTCACGTTACAGGGACGAGCCGTTCCTGGCGATTTCGAGCCCGCCCGGCCGCCGCTACCTGGCCGTCAACGCCGGCATCTCAATGGCGGCCTTCTATCTTCTACATTACTTCGGGGACAGAATATTTCCAGGTCTTGCGAGCGACCCGCTGCTGATGAGCCTGGTCGCTGGCTTCGGCGCGATGATCGTGATGCGCTCGAAGATATTCAACTTCAAGACGGAGAGCGGCGAAAACTATGCTGTGGGCCCAGACGCCGTGCTCTCCATTTTCCTGGTTTCGGTTGATCGGCAGATCGACCGCTACCGTGCGTCGAGAAGACAGAACTTAGTCTACGAAGAGACGCAGAGCATAGATAAGCCTGAGACAGCGCCCGACTTTTTGCGGGCTTTCCTGGTCTCTTACCAGAACCTCAGCAATCAGGAACGGATGGATATTGACGAAGAGGTCAAGAAGATTTATGCCAATCAGGAGCTACTGAAAACGCCGCGCCTGCAATTCATGACGGCGGCCTTCGGCTTCCTGAACATCATGGGCGAGAGCAACTTCAGGGAGCTGGTCAGGCAGTTGAAGAAATACCAGCAGCTACAAGACATGCAGCCTCCGCCGCAGCCTCCGCTGCCAGGGCCTTCATCTCAGCCGGTTGGCCCAAAAGCCGCCGCAGACACAGGGCCTCAAGGCGCGCAAGCATCCGCCGTCCCGCCCGGCACACAACCTGGGCCAACATCTACGGGCGCGCCGTCCGACATGGGCGAGCTTACGCCTGAAGAGAAGGCTAAGGCCGAAGCGAAAGCTGCGGCCGAGGAGATCAAGGCTGCCGAGGCCGCCAAGTCGGGCAAGGCCAATGCTCAGCAGGAGGAGGTTTCGGTTGAAAACAGCGGGCCGGGACTTCAACCGGACGGGGCAGAGGGCGAACGGAAGCAGGGCTGAGGTCTGCAATCTTCAAGCTTGGCCCAGCCCGCGCTTCTTTCAGCCAGCTTTCAGCGCAGCCAGGCAGCTCGTCAAGAGAGTGGCCGGGTCTGAATCCTGAAAGATGCGCGCCTCAGTCTTCTTCGGAAATGTTTGCAGCAGTCGCGCAGCTTCGTCCGCCACCCCGCCCGTCCCCGTCAAACACCCGATGACCTTTCCCTCGTCGTAGGCGATGGTGAACTCGTTGAGCGCGCCCATCGAACCGGCTATGAAGAGCACTATGTCGCACGAGCGCACGAGCACGACGTTGCGCCCCTTGAGGCCGAAGCCCGTGTAGACGATCACCGAGCAGGCGTCAAGGGGAAGCTGATAACGAGCTGTATGCTCCTCCTGGTTGGCTGCGCGCGAAACGCCTATGTGCAGCGCGCCCGAGGCAGACGCAGCCTTGCCGACGATGTAGACGAGGCCGGTCGTCGCGCCCGTCATCAACGCGCCATCTTTCACGTCGGCTATGGCTCGCCCCAGAGCTTCGGCCTTCTCGCGCAACGCGTCGGCCACGCCCTCCGGCAGGGCATCATCTGCCGAGCCCATCACTCCGATTTTTATAAGCATGATTCCAGCGCCGAGGGCTCACCTCATCTCTTCCGGTATTTTTCAAACCAGCCGCGCAGGTAGAGTATCTGCGTAATCCTGTTCGACGGGTGACGCAGGCCCGGCACGGCGTTGATCGGGTGATACTCGTCCGCTATTCGCACCATGACCGTGTCAACCTTGCGCAGCTTGAGCGCGCGATAGAACTGCTCGGTCTGTTCCATCGGCGTGCGCAAGTCCAGCTCGCCCGTCATCAGCATCGTCGGCGTCTTGACGTTGCCGACGTAGGTTATGGGAGAGCGCCGCAGGTGCTCTTCAGGGTCTTCCCACGGCAGCTTCTTGAAGTTGTAGTACCAATTGGAAAAGTCCGTCGTGCCGACGAAGCTGTACCAGTTGATGACGGGCTTCATGGCGACGGCCGCCGCGAAGCGGTCGGTATGGCCCACGATCCAGGTCGTCAGCACCCCGCCGCCCGAGCCGCCGCAGACGAAGAGATTGCGCTCGTCTATGTAGCCGCGCTTGATGACTTCATCCACGCCCGTCATCAGGTCGTCGTAATCCTGGCCCGGATAATTGTTGTTGATGGCGTTGCCGAAATCCTGCCCGTACCCCGTAGAGCCGCGCGGGTTCGTATAGAGCACGACGTAGCCTTCGGCAGCATGGTTCTGAAACTCGAAGTTCATCCCCACTCCGTACATCGCGTGCGGGCCGCCGTGTATGTAGAGCATCAGCGGGTACTTCTTCGACGGGTTGAAGTCGGGCGGCTTCACTATCCATCCCTGAATCCGGCGGTTGCCCACAGAGTCGTACCAAATCTCTTCGACCGGGCCGAGCCTTCGGCCTTCCAGCAGATCGTCGTTAACATTTGTGAGCTTGTGCGGCGCGCGAAAGTCGCCAGGCTCCGTGGCGGGCCGAGTCTTCGGCAGAGCGACCATGAAGGAGACGACATCGCCAGCTTCCGTGGGCGAGGAGAGGACGCCCGTGGCGCGGCCCCCGTCGCTGATCGAAGAGGTTAGAAGCTGGTGGTTGCCCTGGGTGAGCTGTACGGGCGCGCCGCCCTTGACGGACGCGAACCAGAGATTATTCGTGCCACGGTCTTCGGCCGTAAAGTAGATGCCGCTGCCGTCGTGGGCCCAGATCAGGTTGTCCGGCTCGCGGTCGAAATCACCCGAGAGGACGCGCTGCTGCGCGCCGCTCGCGTCCATCAGGTAGAGCTTGGAGACGTTGTAGGTGTTGTCGTTTTGATCGTAGCCCGTATAAGCGATCAGGCGGCCGTCGGGCGAGACGGCAGGGTTCTCGTCGGGCCCGTTGCGCGCAGTCAGGGCACGTATGGGGCCGCCCGCGAGCGAGAGCGCGTAGATGTCCTTGCCGCCGCGCAGGTATTCGGCCTCGGGCTTGCGCACGGCGCTAAAGACTATCGTCTGCGAGTCGGCCGTCCACTGCGGCTCGTCGTGGTTGTAATCGCCGTCGGTCAACTGGCGCGGCGTGCCGCCCGTGTCAGGCACGACGAAGATGTGCATGAAGCCTTCGGGCCGCCAGCCCTGCTGGTCTGAGCGATAGTTGAGGCGGTCAACGACGCGCGGCGCGTCAACCCACTTGGCCCCTTCCGGCTTCGGCGGCATCTTGACGGTCAGGCCGGGCTTTGCGGCGACGAGCATTTGGAAGGCTATGCGGCGACCGTCGGGCGACCACTGCAAGTTGGAGGGGCTGCGCTCAAGCCTGGTCAACTGCGTCTCCTCGCCTGTGTCCATCCACTTGACGAAAATCTGTGACCCCGTAGGCTGGCCCGGCGCGATGTAGGCGAGGCGGCGGCCGTCGGGCGACCATTGGGGCTGCGAGCCCCGGACTAAGAAACGCTTGCGGCTCCCGTCCGAGTTCATAATCCAGATGTCTGTCTCGTACTTGTCGTTGATCTTGTCCGTCCAGCGGCGAGTGTAGACAATCTGGCTGCCGTCGGGAGAGATTTGCGGTGCCGAGACCCATTCCCAGTCCAGAAAAAGATCGACCGTCAAACGATCATCTGCCGCCGCCCAAGCGCCGCAGCCGAGCACCAGCAAAAGCAAAAATGCCTGAAGAGCATTCCTTCGCTCCATTCATCTTCTCCTTAAGTTTTCAAGTGCTGTTAATTTCTTTCCCGCCCTGTGATATAGTCTCGCCGGTACGAAGGCGGCAAGAAAGTCATGCTCGCTCCTCGCCGAAAAGGTTCTCTTCGATTGCTAAGTCCGTTAAGCCGAGCGGCCCTCTTTCAAGGATAATTAAGATGATGAATACCAGCCTCCGCTATAACTGCTGTTACTTACGTGTCATTTTATTGACGACGACCCTGCTCTTGAGCGGGAGTCTTCTGCGCGCCCAAGACCTGAAGGGAGGCGCTGGACTGCTGACGCCGCCGCCGCCCAAATCATCTTCGAGCAGGCCCAAGACCGGCCCGCCGCGCACCACTCGTCCGAGCACTCGTCCCTCGGCGGCGGCCACGAGCGGGCGCAGGGCTGACGACCCCGGAGTCGAGATAGCTTACTGGCAGACGATCAAGAATAGCACCGACCCGGAGGATTTTAGGGCCTACCTGAAAGATTATCCAAACGGGCGCTTTGTCGCGCTGGCCCGCAACCGCCTGAACTCGCTCGTCGCTTCGGGCGCTGCCTCCAACACTTCTTCCGGCTCTGCGCCTTCCCGGCCCACGACCGCGCCGAGCCAGCCTGCGGCGGCGGGCGGCGACGCCGAAACCCTTAACAAGCGTGGCAATGAGCTATACACCACGGGCCAGTACGCGCAGGCCGCAGAGCAGTACAAGCAGGCGATCAGTCTAGACCCGGACTACGCCGTCGCCTACTACAATCTGGGCAACGCCTACGCCGTGCAGAAGCGTTACCAGGACGCTATCGAGCAGTTCAGGATATACGTCCGCATGGAGCCCAATGACCCGGACGGTTACAACCGGCTGGGCCTCGCCTATGACGCGACGCAGCGCCCGGCCGAAGCCATTGAGCAGTACAAGCAGGCCATACGCGTGCAGCAGGATTACGCCGTAGCTTACTACAACCTCGGTCTCTCATATCACGCGCAGCAGCGTTACGCCGAGGCCGCAGACCTCTTCAAGACCTACATCCGCCTGAAGCCTGAGGACGCAGACGGCTACTACAACCTCGGCAACACTTACTTTTCACAGCGCAATTACCCTGCCGCCATAGAGCAGTTGCGCGAAGCGATTCGTCGTGACCCCAAAAATCCCGGCTGGTACAACAAGCTCGGCCTAGTCTATGACGCGCAGCAGCGCCCGGCCGAAGCCATAGAGCAATATACGCAGGCGCTTCGTCTCAAGCCGGACTTCGCCGTCGCCTACTACAACCTCGGCCTCTCCTATCGCCAGCAGAAGCGTTACCAGGAAGCCATAGACCATTTCAAGCGATACATCCAGATGGAGCCGACAGACGGCGACGGTTATTACCAGCTAGGCTACGCCTACTACAGCCAGCAGCGTTACCAGGACGCGCTTGAGCCCTTGCAGCGCGCCGTTCGCCTCAAGACAAATGACCCGGACTGGTACAACAGGCTCGGCCTCACCTACGCGGCGCTTGAGCGCACGGCCGAAGCCATAGACCAGTACAAGCAGTCCTTACGCGTGAAGAGCGACTACGCCGTGGCCCATTACAACCTCGGCCTCTCCTACCGCGCGCAGCAGCGCTACACGGAATCGGCCGACGAGTTTCGTCAATACATTCGCATGCAGCCGCAGGACGAGGACGGCTATTACGGTCTCGGCATCACCTATCTGGTGATGGGCAACCGCGCGGGCGCGATGGAACAATACCAGGCCCTTCAACGTCTCAACTCCGAGCTGGCCGCCAAGCTCCTCAGCCAGATCAACAGGTAATGGGGAAGGAGGAATGCTGAATGATGAATGAAAGACCTGCTGCTTTTCATTCATCATTCAGCATTCCTCCTTCATCCTTTCCTTCGTCCCACCACCTGCGCGTTACAAACCACAGCGCGCCGGGAATCAGAAAGAGCAGGCCCATCCCCACAGTCACCGTGCGCGGCGAAAGACGAAAGCGATCAAGCATCTCTCCCGTCACGTAATTCGACGCCGCCATCGTCAGAGTCAGCAGCGCCAGCTCTGCCGCAAACACGCGCCCGCGAAACTGGTCTTCGACCGCCCGCTGTAACAGCACTGTCGAGAAGACCCACAGGATACTGCCGCCCATGTGCGCTATGAGCAGGAAGAGCAGGGCGAGGGCGAAGCCGGTCGCGCGCCCGAAGGCTACGTAGAAGATGCCGCCCAAGAGAAAGGCTAAGCCGATGGCCGTCTGCATCTGCGAGGGCGTCTCGCCGGCAAAGCGGCGCGCGGCCAGTGGGCCAATCGCCGTGCCGATGCCGCGCGCAGCATAGAGCACGCCGATCCCGGTCGCAGCCCTCCCTCCCACCGGAAAAATCTTTTCGCCGAAGACGGCCAGCAGGGCCAGTATGCCGCCGCCTAAACCCCAGGCCGGTTTGACCATCAGGAGCGCAAAGACGCGCGGGCGCTTCAGGACATAACGCGCGCCCTCAAGGCTGTCCGTGATCCCTAGCGCCTTGCCCACCGTGAGCCTTGTCTTGACGCGCTCGCGCACGCTCGGAAAGCGCACGCTCCACACCAGCGCCGCCGAAGCCAGGTACGTCACAGAGTCCAGAACGAAAGCCGCGTCCGTCCCGAACCAACCCGTCACAAGGCCGCCGATGGCAGCCCCGAGCGTCAGCATCACAGACCATGTGACGGACGCGATGGCGTTGGCCGGAAGCAGCTCGCGCGGCGAGACGATGGAAGGAATGGCCGCCGTCTTCGCCGGCTCAAAGAAGGTCGAGAAGACCAGTTGCAGCACCGTCAACACGTACACGAGCCACATCTGGTCTGCGCGCCGCACGAACAGAAACCCCAGGACGACGACGGCGCGCAAGAGGTCTGAGGCGATCATCACACGCTTGCGACTGAAGCGGTCGGCGACGACCCCCGAGAGTGGGCCCATGATGAAGCTCGGCAGAAAACGGGCGACGAGCACCAGGCCGATTGCGCGCCCCGAGCCCGTGAGCGTGAGCACCAGCGTGTAGAGAGCTATGGTGTCGAACCAATCGCCGAGCTGGCTGACGACCTGGCCCAGCCACAGGTGGCGAAAGTCACGGTTGCCCCGCAGCAGCTCCAGATAGCCGCTCGAAGATGCGCCCCGCCCCTCGCTGCCCGCCAAGCCCACACTGCACCGCCTTACCGTCTCGAAAAATCAGGATGACAGAGGGTGCCTCGCCCCGACGAAGCTTGTCAACCGATGGGGAAAATGATTCGGACGGAAGGAGACTTTCGGGCAGAGACATTTGCCGTTGCGCGCCGCTCACTTACTCTGGCCCGCCGACTCTCGTTCTTCGATCTCTTCTTTGACGGCCTCGTGGCCGGGGCCGCCGTTGCCGCCGCTTTGCTCGTCATCGGCAGCGCAGATGCGCTTGTATTCTTCTTCAAGCTCCCGGAGCTGTTTGTCCGAGAGCTTGTCCAAATCCATCATGTGATTGCGCGCGCCGCGCGTGGCCTTGATTAGCTCGTCCAGCTTGAGGTGTATGGCCTTGGCGTCGCGGTTCTGCGTGTTCTGGATGAGGAAGACCATCAGGAAGGTGATGATGGTCGTCCCCGTGTTGATGACCAGTTGCCAGGTATCAGAGTACCCGAAGACAGGGCCCGAGAGCGCCCACACGACGATAATCAAGACCGCACAGAGGAAGGCCCAGGGCGAGCCGACCAGCATCGAAGTCTTAGCGGCAAACTTACGAAAGAATTCATCTATAAGCTTCTCCCGACAGTTAGATTTCTTTAAAGAGAAGATCGCGGGGCGCTTACGGGGACGCGTAAAATTTTTGAGGAGTCTCTTAGATGATCGCAACTGCCGCACAGGTTGACAAGTGCGAGCATCGTGCAGGAGCCGCCCGCGCCTGAGATCAGTCAAGTGCTCTGACCGAATCATCATGTTGACCTGTCAGATTGACCATCGCGCGACGCGCGCGACGGCCCGCCTGCTTCCCGCTTTCCTCAGTTAAATGCAGAAATATCAGGGCTTCCCTTGAGCGCCGGAAAGGGCTGCGCGTGCGGCACGCGTCTTGTTAAGTAGAGGGTGCGGCTCGAAGCGCCCTATGCGCTTCACGGGCCCACCGCACGGGGCCCGACAGCCGCACCAATTTGAAAAGCCGAGCATGCGCCGATGGGCCCACACGTGCGAGAGGGCCCGGGCAGAAAGCTCCGGCACACAGTTTCTCACCCCCAGACAGACGGGCGCGAATGCCAAAAGTGAAGCCCGTCTCTTGCCCGTCCACAGCCGGAAGCCATCGCGTTGAGTTGCTCCCAACAAGAGGCTTCCGGCAGAGGACAAAAAAACTCTGGGGGCAGAGAACAGTCCATATGTCCTACGGTCAATGAGACGCGCGCTCGGAGCCTGCAAGCGTCGCTCGGTCGTCGCCACGGGAGCACAAGTGAAACTCATAGAGATGTCTGATTACAACCGCCCGGCCAGGACGTATTGGGCCGTGATGGTTGTCTGCGGCGCGCTGGCGTGCCTCTGGGCGCTCTACCAGTGCCTCAGCTTCAAGCCCTTTGAGTGGGCCCAGTTTCTCATGCTGCTGGCGCTGGTGGCCGCCGCCAGTGCCTACCCGATACGCATTCCCAATACGACCGCCAGCCTGACCGCAGGCGATGTCTTTATCTTCCTGTGCGTCCTCTTTCTGGGCGTCCCTGCCGGCGTCCTGGCAGGCGTGATGGATTCTTACGTCAGCGCGCGTCGCACAACGAAGCGCGCGACGAGCCATCTCTGCGCGCCGGCCATCATGGCGCTCACAGTCCTGGTGTCGGGCAACGTCTTTTACTTGACGCTCAAGCTCTACGGCGACGCGGCGGGCGGTGCGCTGCATGGTCTTCCGCTGCGCCTGGATCATCTGTTTGTGCCGATGGTCTTGATGGCGCTCGTGCAATACCTCTCGAACGGTCTGCTGGTCGCTTCTCTCTACGCTGTCAAAAGCCATAGCTCGATCTGGAAGTTCTGGCGCGACGGCTATCTCTGGACTTCATGGACTTTCTTCGCCGGGGCGATTGCGGCCGCGCTCGTCTACGGCGCGGTCTCGCACTACGGCGTGCTCTACGTGCTGTTGAGCGTGCCGGTGATTGCGGCGACCTATGCGACCTACAAGATTTATTTCGAGCGCGTGCATGAGAAGACGCGCGAAGCTTCCGAGATGAGCCGCCTGCACCTGGCGACGGTCGAGGCGTTAGCTACGGCCATTGACGCCAAAGATCAGACGACGCACTGCCACGTGCGGCGCGTGCAGATTTATGCCGCCGGCATGGGGCGCGTCTTCGGCCTCTCAGAGCGCGAGATAGAGGCTTTGAAGGCCGGGGCGCTGCTGCACGACATAGGCAAGCTGGCCGTCCCCGATCACATCCTGAACAAGCCCGGACGCCTCACCTCTGCCGAGTTCGAGAAGATGAAAGTCCACACCACGGTCGGCGCGGAGATTTTGCAGCGAGTTGATTTCCCTTATCCGGTCGTGCCCATCGTGCGCCATCATCACGAGCAGTGGGACGGGCACGGCTACCCGGACGGCTTGAAGGGCGATCAGATTCCGATCACGGCGCGCATCCTCTCCGTCGTAGATTGTTTCGACTCGGTCAGGGAAGACCGTCCGTTTCGTCGCGGCATGACGAGAGAAGAGGCTGCGGCGCTGCTCGTGCGCGGGGCTGGAACGCACTTCGACCCGAAGGTCGTCGAGAGATTCCTGGAGAACCTGCCGCAACTGGACAGCGAGATCACGGCGCTCGGCCTTGAGCCGCAGAGCCACGAAGCGTGCGACACGGAGCTACGCGCGCTCGCTGGCCCGGAGATACCGCAGACGAGCGAGCGCGGCTCTCTGCTCGCTTATGACCAGATCAAGAATGCACACCGCGAGGTCTATTCGCTCTACGAGATCGCGCGCACCTTCGGCTCCTCGCTTGACATAGAAGATACGCTCTCGATCTTCGTCAACAAGGTGGCCCATCTGGTGCCTTTCGATACCTGTGTCGTCTACCTGTATGACGAGCTGAAGGGCTACGCGGCGGCGGCGCACGTGGCGGGCAAGAACTCGGAGGCGCTCAGGGAGCGCTGTGTCGCGCCGGGCGAAGGCGTCACCGGCTTTGCGCTCGCCAACCGGCGAGCCGTCAATCACATTCACCCGAGCCTGGATTTCACGGGCGTCGAGCTGGAGGGCGGCAATCAATATCGCACGATGGCCGCGCTGCCGCTCTTCAAGGACGGTCAACTGCTCGGCGCGCTCTCAGTCTATTCGATGGAGCTGCACGAATACACGGACGATCACATGCGGCTGTTGGAGACCGTCACGCGGCTTGCTTCGGACGCGCTGGCCAACGCCATGCATCACGCCGAGGCCGAGTCTCACGCGTTGACAGACCCGCTGACGGGACTTCCGAACGCGCGCTCGATGTACCTACGCTTCGAGGAGGAGGCTTCGCGCTTCAGCCGCACGGGCCGCCCGTTCCAGGTCATCATGCTGGACGTGGACGACTTCAAGCAGGTGAACGATACGTTCGGCCACAAGACGGGCGACAAGATGCTGAGGGAGGTAGCGCGCCTGCTGCAAGCGCAACTGAGAGAGTACGACTTCCTGGCGCGCTACGCTGGCGACGAGTTCGTCGCCATCGTGCAGGACTTGACGGCCGAGCAGGTCTTGGAGCTGAGCCAGCGCATCGAGACCAGCGTTCGCAAATTCACCCTGCGCGTCCGGCCCGGCCACTACGCGCGCGTCGGCATCAGCGTCGGCGCTTCCACTTACGGCGCTGACGGCGACACCCTGGATCAACTCCTGATCGCCGCCGACCAGGCCATGTACAGCGCCAAGTCCGAGCACAAACAGCAGCGGCGCGACTCGGCCACAGGCGAAGCCGTCATCGAGTTGGAAACGGGCAAGCTCGCTTCGACGGCGATTAATTAGGGAGGGAAGATTTGAGCGTAGAGAGACTAAAACGATGGCGTCTGCCGCTGCTCTTGACCCTCTTCGCGTTCCTCTTCATGTATGCGGCCGAGCGCCACGCAGACCAGCTACGCCAACGCGCCGCCGCTTATGAAATGGCGGGCAGCAGATAGCATTCCCTCTCAAGATCACGAACCACCATGTCTCTCTTCCTAACACTGCTCTTCACGCTCACACTGTTTCGCCAGTCGAGAAAAAGTTCTTGACAGGCCAGGGCATGGGCAATAGATTGCACGCGCCGTACCGAGAGCCTCACTCCTTAGCGAGTCTTGCTCCCATCTCACCGTGACGGAGGTAAGAATCATGCCTGAAAGCTCAAGAGCCATTGGACTAGCCGTGTTGCAGCTCGCGTTATTACCATCACTCTCCATCTTGTGCGGCATCAGTACGCCAGCACAATCTGAGCCTCAAGAAAGGATCATCGAAGATAAGATACCTAAGCATCTGCCTATCAAAATCAAGATGAAGAACGTGCTGAAGGTTAAAGATAGAAAGAATAGTAAATGGCTACGTGATTTAGAGATTGAAGTTACTAACACAGGGGACAAGCCGATCTACTATGTGCGAATCCTTTTGTATATGCCTGATGTCCTAAGCCCTTTAGGGGCTCCGTATGGATATACGTTAGAGTATGGCAGGCACGCACTACTTGAAAATAGATAGAAAAGCCACACCTGAAGATATTCCGCTCGAACCGGGGAAAGCTGCATTTTAAAGGTTCCTGACCAAGATGTGAGGGGATGGGAACACGGAATGTCGGATTATGAAGCGCATGGCCCTATCAAGATTCAACTTTTGGTAAGCGGAATCAGCTTTGGTGATGGCACAGGCTTTATGACAACTGACGGCAAACCTGCCGCTGGGCCTGGGATGTCTTCCTCGTCTCTGCTCCTTGAGCTTAATACTGCTCTTCATGCTCAATCTGCTGCGCCAGCAGAAACGATAAAGCTCGCTCAAGATAAACTCGTTGACTTTGCTTGGATCGCGACCTAGACTCCTCGCGTCTCCCATGTTGGCAAGAGTCTCACTCCGCGAAAGAGTCCTGCTCTTGTTCATCGCACATCATCTCCGCTTTGCGTGAAGGAGGAGCAGATGTATTACAAGCGTTTCGCCGCCACCCTTTCCTGTGTAGTGCTTCTCTTTATAACTCTCATTTCCGCCGGCGCGGCCCAGGCGCAGGAGAGAGTCGTCTCGAAGATGTGGCGCAAACCTGCGCCTCTAAAATTAAGAGTCATCAAGACCAGAAAAGGCGAGGTTAAGCTGGATCAAAAGTTTGCCGACGACGGCGACGATTGGTTCAAGAGCTTGTCCATCGTCATGGAAAATGTCTCAGGCAAGACCATCATCTATGTCGGTGTCGGATTGCTCTTCCCGAGAGACGCGCAAGTACTGGGAAAGACTCCTCCCCTCTACCACACTCTTATGTACGGGCATCACCCGAAAGCACCGGCAGCCGCTCTCCTGAACAGGCCGCCCCTGGCGCTCAAGCCAGGCGACACCATCACCCTCTCTTTTTCCGATTTCGATTATTCCTACATCACAAACAACTGGCGACAGCTTGAGCCCAACCGCAGCATCACAGATATAAGATTACACCTCTATGAACTCTACTTTGACGACGGTGGAGCTTGGCATGTCGGGCATTGGTATCCGAACAGTTCGGATATTAAAGAGCGACAACCCGATAGCGAATCGCCTGAAAGTAGCCCTGGATTCACGCTCAACTTGCTCGGCCAGCAGAGTCGAAAAAAGAGTTATTGACGGATGTTGTCGGTGGCCCTATATTCTCCGTGCCTTTGATTCGATTGGCAAGAGCCTCACTCCTCATAGAGTCTTGCTCCTGCTTAATCCCACGTCAGTAAAGTAAGACGTTGATGCAGTACGATTCCGGCAATTGTGTGACATCAATAGCTCCTCAACCCATCCAACATGGAGAATCAAATGGAAAAAAACAGAACTCCTCTCGGACGGCGAGCCTTTAAAGGAAGCGCCCTCGCTTTAATTCTCATGGCCGCCGTAGGAACGGCCATCTGGACTCCACGATCTATCTGGTCTCAGCAGATAACCCCTCAAGTAGAAAACAGAACGCAAACACTGCAAGTCATAAGCATCGAGCCCAAAGGTGGCGACTACCTCCTGTCGTTGAAAAACGGCTCTGATAAATCCATTAATGGATATTCATTGGCTATCGGCCCTCGCGGCATATTAGATGCAGACCTTACAACCGTAGGCCGTGCTATCGCGCCCGGAGCAAGCTTTACGGAACGTATCCCGGCGGCCAACCTGCGATCTTCCTCAACGGGTGATTCTCTTCAGCCGACGATCACGATCATGGCTGTTCTGTTTGAGGATTCGACCAGCGAAGGCGATTCTTCTGCGATAGACAGGCACAAGGCGCGCCGCGCAGGGGCCAAAGGACAGCTCGACACCATTCTTCCCTTGATAAAGGCGACACTGGATACGCCGGATTCCGAGCTTCCTGCCGCTCTGGAAAAGCTGAAGGCGCGAGTCGCGTCGTTGCCGGAAATGCCCGATCATGGACGCCCCCCGGCATTCACCTCCGGTTTGAAAGGCGCGAAACAAGATACGCTCATGATGCTGCAAAATCTTCAGGCAGGCCCCGGCATCCGGGCCGAACTAATCGAGATTAAAGAGAAGCTGGAAAGAAGGATCGGGAAACTATAGACTCTTATCCGCGCAAAATCTCCGCGCGCCGAAACGCACAGCCAGGGTGCTGGTGCCTCACCGCTACTTACAACTAAGCCTCCGGGAGAGATATATGAAAAGAACAAAGTTTCTTTTATTAGTCGTAGTGTGCCTCATAGCTGCCGTGAAAGCAGCGATAGTTCTGGCGTGTGTTCCGACATTTGAGCCGGGAAGTGGCGATTCATTCCAGGTCAATTGCGGTTTCGCCTCCTGTGAACGGCGGCATCGGCATCGGATTTCAGCGGTGTGAGACATACGAGTATTGTGGCGAAGGGTTTGCGCAGGGCCCTTATCCGGACTGCTCATGCCAAACGGGCAGCCCCCTCCTCGTTGACACGGTGGGCGACGGCTTTCGTCTCACGGACAGCGCGGGCGGAGTTCAGTTTGACCTCAACCATGACGGCAGACGAGACATGCTCTCATGGACTGCTCACGGCTCAGATGATGCGTGGCTCACTCTTGACCGCAACGCCAACCGCCGCGTAGACGACGGCACGGAACTCTTTGGCAACTTCACGCCGCAGCCTGAGTCGGCCACGGCGAACGGCTTTCTGGCGCTGGCAGAGTTCGACAAAGCAGAGCAGGGCGGCCACAGTGATAAAATAATAGATGGCATCTCTGCCATCTATTCCAGCTTACGACTGTGGCAGGACACCAACCATAACGGTATCTCCGAGGCGGAAGAGCTGCACAAGCTGCCGGAGCTTGGGCTGGAGAGCATCGAGCTGGGCTACAAAGAGTCTAAGAGAGAGGATGAGTACGGCAACCAGTTCCGCTATCGCGCCAAGGTGAGGGACGCGCAGGGCGCACAGCTAGGTCGCTGGGCCTGGGATGTGTTTCTGGTCTCAGCTCGGTGACGCATCGGTGTCAGGTTAAAGAAGAGGAGCGCCCGTGAAGTCTGCCCAAGACCTGCGGGTGCTTCTCTTTATTATCAGCGGCGGGTCAGCCATCACCCTCGTTTTGACGAACTTCTTGACAAAGCGGGGCGGCATCGCTTTCAATCTTTAAAGCGACTTGTCGCGCGCCGGGCGCAGGTGTAATTCCCCCGACCTCGAAAGACGCGCCCTAGCTCTGGCAGAGATTCAGGGAAAGCATGTCGGCTCCTTCCAGCACAAACACCAGAACGGCCACGCTCTTGATCGTCGATTCGGAGGCGGGCGCGCGTCAAGAACTGCGTCGCATCCTGCAAGAGGCCGGGCACCGCGTCTTCACCGCCCAGGATGCGCCCACAGCCCTGCGCCTCCTGCACCGCGAGCCCTTCGACCTGGTCGTCCTGGACATAGATATTCCGGGCGTTGACGGCCTGGCGCTCTGCCGCCTCTTGCGGGCCCAGGCCGCGACCAAGCAGTTGCCCCTCTTGGTCTTCACGAAGAGCGACGACGAGAACCGCAAGGTCGAAGCCTTTGCCGCCGGGGCAGACGATTACATCGTCAAGCCTTCGACGCCGCGCGAGCTGCTCTCGCGCATCGGCGCGCATCTCGAATCGGCCGAACGTGAATGGGCGCTTGTAGGCACAAACCGCGAGCTGCAATTCCTGGCCGACCTGGGCCGTGGACTACTGCGCGCGCTTGAGCCGACGCAGGTCGTGCGTCACGTCGCGGGCGCGACCTACGAGGGGACGGGCGCTGTCGTGTGCGCCGCCGCCGTCAATCTGGGCGAGGGTGGCCCAATAGTCTGCGCCTTCGACCGCGAGGGAAGCGCGGAGGATGAGCGCGTCGTGCATATGGAACGCCTCGGAGCATGGCTTTCGTCTTCCGCCTCTTCGACCTCGGCGCTGCTTGAAGACCCGTCCAAATTCTTTCTGCGCGACGACGCGCACGCGGTCGAATACGTCGCCCCGCTGCGTTTCGGCGGCCGGACGAAAGGCTTGCTCGTCGTCGGCTTCGACTCTCCGGAGGATTGCACGGAGACTGTCTGGCGCTTAACGGACGCTGCCGCGCAGCAGGCGGCCCTGGCCGCGCACGTCGCCTCGCTCTACCAGGCTGCGCGCGACGCGGCCAGCTCTTTGAGCCGCGAGGTCGAGCGGCGCACGGCCGAGGCCGAAGCGCAGCGCCGCTTCACCGAGGCGATCATAGACAGTTTGCCTCTCTCGCTCTACGCCGTAGACCGCGACTATTCTATCGTCGCCTGGAATCGCAACCGCGAGTTGGGCGGGCAGGGCATTCCGCGCAACCGCGTGCTCGGCCGCAACATCTTCGACGTGCTCACCCGCCAGAAGCGCGAAGTCCTGGAGAGAGAGTTTGCACGCGCCTTCGAGACGGGCGAGATCGAGCGCATCGAACAGGAGACGACCACGCGCGAGGGCGAGACGCGCCACTGGCTGGTGAGCAAAATCCCGATGCGTGCGCACGGCGACGACGAAGTCTCACACGTCATCACGGTCGGCGAAGACATCTCGGCGCGCGTCGAGGCCAACCGCGCCGTCGCGCGTGCCGAGAAGCTGGCGGCCGTCGGCCGCCTCGCCGCCGGAGTCGTGCACGAGATCAACAACCCTTTGGCGACTATCTCGGCCTGCGCCGAAGCCCTTGAGTCGCGCGTCAGCGAAGGCGCGTTCGACGGCTCTTCGGAAGTCGAAGACCTGCGCGAATACCTCGGGCTCATTCGCAGCGAGGCTTTTCGCTGCAAGACGATCACCAACGGCCTGCTCGACTTTAGCCGCACGCGCGCCAGCCAACACGTGCCCGTGCATCTCTCCGAAGTCATCAACTCGACCGCCAGGCTCTTGATGCACCAGGGACGCGGCGAGGGCGTAGAGATAAAAGTCGAGACGGACGAGCATCTAGCGCCCGTCTCGGGCGACACCGGACAGTTGCAGCAGGCCGTGATCGCGCTCGCCACCAATGCCATCGACGCCATGCCGCAGGGCGGCCGTCTGACCCTGCGCGCGCGCAACCTGGAAACGCATGTGCTCGTAGAGATCAGCGACACGGGCGTCGGCATTGCGAGCGAGAACTTGACGAAGATTTTCGATCCGTTCTTTACTACGAAGGAGATCGGCCAGGGGACGGGGCTCGGATTGGCCGTCTGTTATGGTATCGTAACGGAGCACGGCGGACGCCTGGACGTGCAATCCACGGTCGGCGTCGGCACGACCTTTACGATTTCACTCCCCGCTTTGGCCGGGCCTAACGGAGAAGAGAGAGCTTGAGCGAGAACACGCGACCCACACGACTACTTGTTGCCGAAGATGAAGCGAACCTGCGCCTGGTCATTCAGAAAGAGCTTCAACGCCTGGGCTACAACGTCTCGGTCGCGGCCGACGGCGAGGCTGCGCTGCGCCGCCTGGAAGAGAGCAACGTGGACGTGATGCTCTGCGACATCAACATGCCGCGCATGGATGGGATGGAGCTGCTCAGAAGAGTCAGAGAGCGTCCCAACCCGCCCGAGATCATCATGCTCACCGGACACGCGACCGTCGAGACGGCCATTGAGGCTATGAAGCTCGGCGCTTACGATTATCTCTCGAAGCCTTACCGCATCACTGAGCTTGACGCTTTGGTCAAGCAGGCGGCCGATAAGCGACGCCTCAGAGTAGACAATCAACGCCTGCGCGAGCAGTTGGCCCGCCAGTCTCCGACGCCCGAGATCGTCTCCGTCTCGGACACCATGCGCGAGGTCGTGCGCCTCATAGAGCGCGTCGCGCCCTCTGAAGCTTCCGTCTTGATTACGGGCGAGTCTGGGACGGGCAAGGAGCTTGTGGCCCATGCCATTCATCGCCTCTCGACGCGAGCGGACGCTTCCTTCATAGACCTCAACTGCGCAGCCTTTCAGGAATCGCTGTTGGAATCGGAGCTGTTCGGCTACGAGGCGGGCGCTTTTTCGGGCGCGAAGGGGCGCAAGCTCGGCCTCATCGAGCTGGCCGACGGCGGCACGCTCTTTCTGGACGAAGTCACGGAGCTGCCGACTCAGCTACAGGCGAAGCTGCTGCGCGCTATCGAGACCAGAACCTTTTACCGCGTCGGCGGAGTGCGCAAAGTCGAAGTCAACGTCCGCATCGTCGCCGCCACCAACCGCAACGTGGACACGGTGATCTCGGACGGCACGTTTCGCGCAGACCTGCTCTATCGCATCAACAGTTTTCAGATCAGCCTGACGCCGCTCAGGGAACGGCCCGAAGACATAGAGCCGCTCGCTCTGCACCTGCTGCATCAGCTCAGGGCTTCAAATCCGCCGGAGCTGACGCCGGAAGCTTTGGCTGCGCTTCGCGCCTACAGTTGGCCCGGCAACGTGCGCCAGCTACGCAACTGCCTTGAGCGCGCAGTGCTCCTCAGTAACGACAATCGCATCACCTTGAGCGAGTTGCCGCCCGAAGTCGCAAGGCCCCAGGCCGCGCCGCTCGCGCCCGTCATGGTCGCTTCGACGGGTGGGCCCACGGCGGGCGAAAGCGGAGAGGAGAGCGGTGCTGCCGCTCAAGCGTCGCCCGCCTCGCTGCGCGAAGTCGAGCGCCAGCAAATCCTCGCCGCCCTCAAACAGACCAACTGGCACCGCGCCAAGACCGCCGAGATACTCGGCATCTCGCCTTCGACTCTCTACAGACGCCTGCGCGACTACGACCTTGATCGCCGCAACTGATCGGGCGAAAGCCTGTGGCCGCGCCTTGCTCTCTACCGCAGCCTTGAAAAGTATGCCGGATGAAGTGTAGATTGGCTTCGCTTTCAAGAACCCTCGCGAAATAGTTTGAAAAGGAGAGCCGAAGGTGAGCTTAAGTCAGCCGATCATAGCGGAGCTTCAGCAGGAAGCAAAAACAACCAGAAAGTTGCTCGAACGAGTGCCGGAAGAGGCGTTCTCTTGGAAGCCGCACGAAAAGTCCATGTCGCTCGGGCGATTGGCGGGACACGTCGCGGAGCTGCACACGATGTTTCGTTTCATCCTGACGGAAGACGAGCTGGATTTCGCCGCCGGAAAATACCAGCCCTTCGCGCCCTCCAATGTCTCGGAGCTGTTGGAGAGCTTCGACCGCAACGTGGCCGAAGCCGTCGAGCTGTTAAAGGCCCAGACGGACGAATCGCTCTTGAAACCCTGGCGGATGCGAAGCGGCGAGCAGGTCTTCTTCGAGCTGCCGCGAGTGGCCGTCATTCGCTCGATGGCGCTCAACCATATCTTTCATCATCGCGGCCAGCTTTCGGTCTATCTTCGGTTGCGCGACGTTCCCTTGCCGTCCATCTACGGCCCGACCGCCGACGAGCCTATGGTTTAGGACTGCTCGGACGGAAAACTTACGGAGGGTGGGACGCGTCCGTCCTCCGTAAGCTTCCCTCTCACCAAACATCTCCGTCAATAACTCTATGAAAGCTGTCAGAGTCGCCCTGTTGCAGATGCTTGGGTGCGGGCATGACAGGGCCGCCGCTCAAGCAAAAGGAGAGCTGTTCTGCCGTCGTGCTCGTGCGATGGGAGCAGACGTTGCGCTCTTCCCGGAGCTGTGGAGCACGGGGATGAAGTACTTCGACCCGCGCGAGGAGAAGGAGCGCGCCGAGTGGCAGGCGCAGGCTATCGGCCCGGAAGACCCGTTTATCGCTCACTTCCGCGCGTTGGCTGAAGAGCTGCGGATGGCGATTGCGCTCACCTACCTTGAGAGGTGGGAGGGCGCGCCGCGCAACTCAGTCTCTTTGATTGATCGCCACGGCCGGATAGTTTTGACCTACGCGAAGGTTCACACCTGCGAGTTCGACGTGGAGTCGGCCCTGACGCCCGGCGACGCCTTTCCCGTGTGCGGGCTCGATACCGAAGCGGGCGAGGTCAAGATCGGTTTTATGATCTGTTACGACCGGGAGTTTCCGGAAAGCGCGCGCCTGCTGATGCTGGAAGGCGCGGAGCTGATCCTGACCCCTAACGCCTGTACCCTGGACGAGCATCGCATGAGCCAGTTCAGGACGCGCGCCTTTGAGAATATGGTCGGCGTGGCGATGACCAACTATCCGGCTCCGCAGAATAACGGGCGCTCGGTGGCCTTCGACGCCGTGGCCTACCCTGTGCCAGACGGGGAGCCGCGCAACACGCTGATCATCGAAGCCGGCGAGAGCGAGGACGTTTACCTGGCCACCTTCGACTTAGAGGCTCTTCGCGCCTACCGCGAGAGAGAGAGCTGGGGCAACGCTTATCGTCGCCCGCGCCTCTACGGCGCTCTGGCGGCTACGGAGGTGCAGCCGCCATTCGTCCGCAAGGATGCGAAAAGATAGACATTCAGTTTCAAGGAGCATCGGAAATGAACATGGGACGGAGAGCCGGAATATACTCGGCACTTGTAATCTTTATCCTGCTCGCGACGGCGGGCGTCTCGTTTGCGCAGAAGGGCAGAAGCGTCGTGCGGCGCGTCAGTTTTCCGCGCGGGCGGACGACTACCATCCTGCGCGGGGCGGTCAAGCGCGGCTTGAGCCACGACTATTTGCTGAGGGCGCAGGCCGGGCAGACCATGACCGTGCACCTGGCCTCCGAATCGCGCGCCGTGACGTTTACCATACGGACGCCAGACGGGGATTACCCGGCCGATTTCGCGCGCGATTGGCAGGGGCAGTTGCCCGTCTCTGGCGATTATCGAATCAACGTGCTGCCGCCGACGGAGACAGAGGCTCCGGCCAGCTACACGCTGGAAGTGACGATTCGCTGAGGCGGCCGGCGAGCCTGCTTGACAAGCGTCGCGGCGCGGGTTTGAATATGTGTTCTGATGTTCGCAGCCGTTTCTGTGTCTCCCGGAAATCCCTGAAGGTTTTACCCGCATGCCATAATGCAATAAAGCCTCGGCGCTCGGCCTTCTCAGCCCCGAAGAGCCGAAACTGTCGCGGCTTTATAAGCTGATTTCGGTAATCGAATAATGATGAAAGACCGCCGCACTCCCCTGAAGCCTCTCTCTGCCGTCGAGACGCTCAAGCTCGTCTGCCTGCTGCTGTTCTGCGCCCTGGCCCTTCTCCTGGTGGGCTCGCGCCTGCAAACGGAGGCGGCCGGCAGCGCCGCGCCCGTACAGAATATTGATTTCCCCCTGGGCCCACAGGCGCAGGGAGGCAACCGCCAGCCCGAGTTGGACGAGATCAGGTTCAAGCGCGTGGGCGTGGGCCAACGCATCTTTTTCGGCCTCGCCGTGATAGACGAAGAGAGCGACGACGTGCGCGTAGAGCTGGTGCAGAAGCCCGCCTCGGCCAGGTATAACGAGAAGACTCTGACCGTGGATTGGACGCCGCGCCCTTCGGACGCGCCGCGCGGCGATTTCGCCGTCCGCATGACGGAAAGCCCGCGCGACGGCAAGACTCCCCAGCGCACACTGCTCAAGACCTTCAGCATCGTCGTCGAGCCGCAGGCCGTCCCGCTGCCCACCGTGCCCCTTGCGCCGCTCGCCGTCGAGACGCTCATCTCCGTCACAGACCCGGAACGTTTGGAGGCGAGCAATCGCCAGTGGCCCATCCTGGGCCTCTTCCAGCGCATAGCCGAGATCGAAGCCGCCAAGCAGATCAAGCCGGACAATCAGATTCAGAAGACCACGGGCGCTCAGCTCTTCCGCGACTCTCTGAAAAGCCTGGCCGCGCTTCATCATAACGAAGAGATTGACCCCGACAGCCCGCGCTTCAACCGGCAGTGGGAGGCGGCTAACTGGCGGCTCATCATGGTGCGCCCGCGCGTCAATAAAAAGATTTTCGAGCTGCGCCTGGTCTATCGCAACGTGGTGGCGGCCGAGCCCGTTTACCTGATGCCGCGCATGCGTATCACTCGCGGCAAAGACCCGGACATTCTCAAGGACAACGATTGGCGGCAGAAGAACAACCGTGCCTTCGCCGCAGCTTTCCACGACGCCTTCTTCGACGGCGCGGCCCTCAAGCCTTTCGTCGCCACGGACAAGAGAAAATATGGCGAGGCGCTCGCCGAGTTCATCACCAAAGTAGTGACCTACAACGACCCGGCAGACCCGCGCATGCAGGCCAACTTCGCCGCGCTCCCGCACAACGCGCGCCTCGGTGGCGACGACACGCTGGACGCCAGAGGGGGCTACGTGCGCGGAAACGGCTGGGCCCTCGGGGTGATGAAAGTCGTGCCCGTCGAGCGCGGTGGCCGGAAAGAGCTGGCCTTCAGCAACGAGGTGATCGACGGATTCGCTACGAGCGTCAAAGCGCCCGACGGCAAAGCCTACAAGGCTGTGCCCGCGCCTCCGTTTGTGCCCGGCTCGGCCTCTTACGTCAAGGACTTCGACAAGCTGATAGACGTGCTGGGCTTCGCAAGCATCCCCGACGAGCACGACGCGCGCCCGCTCACCATCGACGCCTCTTCCATCTCGCGCCCCTTCAAGGAGCGGTTCATGGTCGAGGAGACGGCTTTACGCGACCCGCGCCGCCGCCTGATGGAAGAGCGCGGCATGACCTGCATACAGTGCCACGTGCGCAACTTCGACGAGGGCAATTACCTCGACACGGCCGTCAGCAATCCGGCGCAACTGGCCCAAATGACGAAGACGCGCGACATCCCGCGCCTCTTCTTCGTCATCACGCCCGACGAAGTGCGCAGCGAATTCCTGCGCCGCAACGAACAGGAACAGGTCGATAACCTGCGCGGCGTGATGCGCGACTATTTGAACGTGAAGATCAATATCGAACCGGCGCTCACGGACAACTGGCCCTTCGATACAACCAGGGGGAGAGGATAAAAGAAAGGGATGAGGGATGAATAAAAGACATTTGCTTTTCCTTCATCCCTCATCCCTGATCCCTAATATATTATGGCCGTAGCAACGCCCAGACCGCCGGCGACGCCGATCACCAAGTCTTTGCCGACCGCTGCGAAGCGGGCAGCCGAGGGCGAGGTGGAATGGTGGGTCGCTTACATCAAGTGGTTCGCCCTCGCCGTCTTCATCGCCGTTCCCGTCTTCGCTCACATGATGCAGCCCTACGCCGGGCGCATCGTCTGGACTGTGGCCGTGGCGAGCTTGCCGCTCTTCATAGTGCTGGTCGGCTATCATCGCTGGCGGAGAATCTGCCCCCTGGCCTTCTTCGCGCAAATCCCCGTGCGCCTGCGCCGTCCGGGCGTCAAGAAGGCTAACGCCTGGCTTCAGGCCAACTATTATTATGTGCCTTTGGCGATCTTCGTCGTCTCGCTCTGGCTGCGCCTGATCGCGACGAACGGCGACGGGCATGCGATTACGGCCTTCTTCGTGTTGTTGATGCTGGCGGCCTTGATCTTCGGCGCGTTCTACACGGGCAAGACCTGGTGCAACTATATCTGCCCCGTCTCCTTCATCGAAAAGATTTACACGGAGCCGCACGGCCTTCGCGAGACGCCCAACTCGCAGTGCACGAAATGCACGGCCTGCAAGAACCTGTGCCCGGACATCAACGAGGAGAACGGCTACTGGAAAGAGATCGGCTCCGTGCCGAAGCGATTCGCCTATTTCGTCTTTCCGGGTCTGGTCTTCGGGTTCTACTTCTACTATTACCTTCAGGCTGGAACGTGGAGCTACTACTTCGACGGCCGCTGGACGAATGAAGTGATGGTCATTCACTACGCCTTCCTGCCGGGCCACGACGCGCAAACGGCCGGCTTCTTCTTTCTGCCCGCAGTCCCGCGCGCCGTCGCCTCGATCTTGACGCTCGTCGTGTGCGGGCTTGCGAGCTACCTTATCCTCTCCGCGCTTGAGCCCGTGGTGGGGCGCTTCGTGCGGGGGCGCGAGCCGGAGGCGGACGACGCGCGCGTGCGTCACATCATGTTCACGATTGCGGCCTTCTCTGCTTTCACCATCTTCTACAGCTTTGCGGGAGCGCCGACGCTGTGGAGAGCGCCGTGGGTTGTGCCGCATCTTTTCCTCATCCTGGTCGTCCTGACGGCGACGCTCTTCCTGGTCAGGCGCTTGCGCCGCACGCAGAAGACCTTCGCCGAAGAGACCTTAGCGCGCAACATCATCAAGCGCTGGGAGTGGACGGACATTCAGCCGCCCAGAGACCTGCACGAGGCTTTCCTGATTCACACTATTCGCACGCGCGAGAGCGCCAAGGGGCAGGCGCAGGTCATAGAAATCTACAAGGACGCCGTGCGCGAGACTTTGGCCAACGGCTTCGTGACGCGCGAAGAAGTGCAACTGCTTGAGTCGCTGCGCAGCCAGTTGCAGATCAAGAAGGCCGATCACGAGAAGGTGATGGCGGCCCTCGCCGAGGAAGAACGCGCGATGATTAACGACCCGTCGAAGCAGATTTCGGCGGAGAAGCGTTTGCAGCTTGAGACTTACAAGCGGGCACTGGAAAGCTATCTGGAACGTGTGCTCGCGGCCGAAGGCGACGCCGACGACAGCTTCATCATGGAGCTGCGCGCAGAGTACCGCGTGACGAAAGAGGAGCACGCCGCAGTCCTGGACGACCTCCTGGGCGGGACGGGCGGAATCGCCGCGCGACTGGCGGAAGAGCTGGGCATCATAGAGCGCACTTCGCACGCGATCAACGCGCTCGAAGCGGAGCCCTCGCACGCTGCTCACGCCTTGCTCAAAGACCTTTTGCGCCGTCGTCGCGTGCACGCCGTAGACCGCCTGCTGCGCAGCCTCAGCTTCGAGCCCAGGGACGAGACCAGCCTGGTGATACGCGCCGGGATGTGCTCGAACGAGCCGGAGAAGCGCCGGATGGCCGTCGAGCAATTGAGCGGCCAGATTCCCGACGCCGTAGGCGAACGGCTCGTCGCTGCACACAATGAAGCGACGGCCAAGCAAGCCGAGCAGAACACTTTCGCCAGCGTCTTGCGCGTGCAGACGGAAAGCGTAGACCCTTATGTGCGCGCCGTCGCGCTCTACGTCCTGGCCGAGCACGGCGCGACGGACGCGGAGCTGCTCACGCGCCTCGCGACGGACGAGCACGAGCTTGTGCGCGAGACCGCAAAGCATTTGCAGGAGCGCCAGGGCAGGGAATCGAGCGAGGTCGGCGCGCACCCCGGCCTCAGCCGCGTGGAGAAGATGATGGCCCTGCGCTCGGCCCCGATCTTCTCTTCGCTTGCGCCCGAAGGTCTCTCGGAGCTTGCGCGCTCAAGCGTCGAAGACGAGTACCGAGGCGGCGAAGCCCTCTGCGTGCAGGGCGAGCCGGGCAACGAAGTCTTCATCATCCTCGCGGGCGAAGTGCAGGTCTTGATCGGCGAGGGCGCGAGTGCCCGCGTCGTGGCCGAAGAGAGGGCCGGGGGCTTCATCGGCGAGATGGCCGTGCTCGACCCTGCGCCGCGCTCCGCGACGGTCGTCGCCAAGGCGGACGGCGTGCGCGTCCTGCGCCTGGGCGGCGATGCCTTCCGCGCGGCCCTCAACACAGACCCGGCCATAGCCTCCGGCGTCATTCGCACGTTGGCCCAACGCCTGAGAGGTCAAGGCAAATAGAGGCCAAATAGAGGAAGCGTGATGAGGGGTAAGCTGTCCGGGGAGAGAGGTCTGAGCATTGAGGCGTGCATTCTTAGCTAAGGCCCTGCTGTTGCTCATCAGCATCTCCGTCACGCTTGCTCTGCTTGAGATCGCCCTCCGCGTCGTCAATTATCCGAAGCCCACGCTGAGCGGCTGGAAGACTATCAGCAGCTACAAGTCCGAGCGGCATCAGCTTGGTTTTCGTGGCCAGCCCATACAGTACGCCGACGATGATTTCGTCATCGTGCTCGTTGGCGATTCGCAGGTCGAGGCAAAGGCTTGCGCCTACGGATGGATGCCGGAGCAGAGGCTACAGTCCTATCTCAATGCTGCGGGTAAGAAGGTGAAGGTCTTCTCGCTGGGTGGGCCCGCGACCGGGCAGGATCAGCAGCTCCTCTCCTTGAGAGAGTATTACAAGCAGTTTCGCGCTGACCTCGTGCTGCTGTGGTTCACGCCCGCCAACGATGTCTGGAACAACACGTTTCCTTCGGGCACACCCGACGACCGCACGCCCAAGCCGACCTTCTGGCTCGAAGGCGGGCAACTGCGTGGGCCGACCGAAGAGACGGGCCAGCCCGTTCAGGAGACTCCCTCGCTCAAGCTGAAGCTTCTGTGGCGAAAATACTTCCCCTGGCCCAGGGAAAGGGAGTGGGCCCATAAAATCCTTCCGCCCCCGTACGAGCCGATGCGGCAGTACAGTGGGCCCGTGAGCGACGAATGGCAGAAGCGCCTCGACGCTTTCCCCGATTATTTGCATTACGAGAACTTCGACACGGACAAGAATGACAGGGCGCTGATGTTCGCTCCCCGCAGCCAGAGGGTGCAGTACGGCCTGGACTTGACGCACAAGCTGCTTGAGGAGATCGCCGGGCTGGCTGCTTCTCATGGCGGGCGCTTCGCCATCTTCCGGATGGAGGAGAAGCCGCCGCCCTCGGCCGTCTATATTTTGAACGGGAAGTACTATCAGGTTTCGAGCGAGCAGTACGAGGAGAATCTGAAGTACGTCACTCGCGACTTCAACACTTTCACCGTCGCGGTCACGGTCGAGCCCGCCAACGTCGGCCCCGAAGACGCACACCTCAACGAACACGCCAACGATCAGGTGATGAAAGACCTGGCGGCGAAAATGGCGAGCCTCGTCCCGCCCAAACCTTAATCGGCGCTCGCGGCGAAAGCGCGCCGGTACTTGTCCGGCACGGGAACCGCGCGGCGCTCGTCAAGGCTCATAGCCACCTGCACATTGCTCGCCCGCGCGCAGAGCACCGAGTCGCTCGTGCGCCTGACCGTGTACTCGAACGTCGCGGAACTCTCGCCCACGCGCGAGACGTAGACTTCCACCTCCGCCTCGTCGCCATAGACGAGCGGCGTGAAGAACTCCGCCTGCACGTTGACGGTCGGAAAGCCTATCCGCTCCTTCGTCATCAACTCCTGATAGCTAATCCGGCAGCGCGCCGCGAAGAACTCTTCCATCGCCACGTGAAAGTAATGAAAGATGTTGACGAAATAGACCAGGCCAGCCGGGTCTGCGTCGCCAAACCTCACCTTGATTCGCGTCTTAAAAGCCATGAGAAAGCAGTGATGAGCGGCGAGTGACCAGTGACGAGCAAGAACAAAAGCAAAGCTTTTCTCTTGTCACTCGTCACTCGCCACTGTCTTTAACTGTTTGCGGTCGATCTTGCCACGGTCGTTCTTGGGCAGGGACGGAACGAATGCTATCCAGCGCGGGTACTTGTAGAGCGCGAGCCTTGCTTTGACGAACTCCTTGATCTGTTGGGCCAACTCTTCGGAAGGCTCGGCCTGCGGTCTGAGGACAATGAAGGCTTTGGGCTTGACGAGGTGGTCGCCAGCGTCGTGGCCCACGACGGCGCATTCGAGCACGGCTTCGTGTTGCAAGAGGCAGTTCTCTATCTCGGCCGGGGCGACGTAGACGCCGGAGACCTTCAGCATGTCGTCCGTCCGGCCGTGATACCAATAGTAGCCTTTGTCGTCCACGTGAAACTGGTCGCCCGTTGTACACCAGTCGCCCGCGAAAGTCTCTTTCGATTTCTCGTGAGCGTTCCAGTAGCAGAGCGCCGCCGAATCGCCCTTGATCCGCAGCGTGCCCATCTCGCCCACCGCGACTTCGCCCCCTTCCGCGTCAACGATGCGCGCTTCGTAGCCTTCGACGATGCGGCCCAGGCTGCCGGGCACAACATCGCCGGGGCGGTTGGTGATGTAGATATGAAACATCTCGGCCGAGCCTATGCCGTCCAGAATCTCCACGCCGAATGTTTTCATCCACCGCTCGTAAAGCTCCGAAGGCAAGGCTTCGCCCGCAGACAGGCACATCCTGAGCGATGACAGGTCTCTCTCTTTGGCCCCTTCCAGGTTGAGCATCGAGTTAATCATCGTCGGCACGTTGGTCAAGATCGTCGGGCGATAACGCTCGATCACCTCGTAGAGCTTTTCGGGCGTAGACCTTTCGGAAAAGAGCGCGGTCGCGCCCCCTGCGGCGAACGGGAACAGCAGGTTCGTGCCCGTCGCGTAGCCGAAGAAGAGCTTGGGCACAGAGACGGTGATGTCGCTTTCACTGACGCCGAGCACGCCCCTCGCATAGCATTCCGTGTTGTACGGAAGATCGTGTTGCAGGTGTACCGCCCCTTTGGGATGGCCCGTCGAGCCGGAAGTGAAAAGCCAGATCGCCATGTCGTCGCGGTGCGTGTCGGCCTGCGCGCACTCTTCGCTCATCCCGGCGACCGCCGTCGTGAATGAAGTGAAATCCCCCTGCTCCGCTCCGACCACGAGCACCTGGCGCAGATAACGCGCCTGCCGCGCCGCTTCCGTAAAAGTTTCGAGCAGCGATTCGTGTATGATGGCCACGCGCGCCCGCGTGTATTCAAGATAGTACTTATAATCTTCGGCCGGCAGGAGCGGGTTGACCATCGTGATGACTGCGCCGATGCGACTCGCGCCGAACCAAGTCCAGACAAACTCCGGGCAATCCGGCAGCACTATGAGGACGCGGTCTTCGATCTCCACGCCCAGCTCGCGCAAAGCATTGCCGACACGATTAGACCACCTGACGGCGTCGGCGTAAGTGTAAGTCTCGTCCTCGAAATAGAGACAAGTCTTAGCGTCGCGCCCTTCCTCCACGTTATGGTAGAGGAAGTAGTGGGCCATGTTGAATCGTTCGGGAAACTCGACCTTCATCGGAGCAGCCAGCTTTGGAAAAGTCGGGACGGACGCGCCCTTTTATTTACCGGCGCAAGAGTATCTAACACATCTTTCGTCACGGTCGCAATCCGCGCCGGGGGCGTCAGGCGGTCATAAAAATTATTGGACACAGCCTGCCGGGCGTAGTAATTATAACCTGTCGTCCACGGGCGCGAAGACTTTAGCCCGCCGAAGAGCAAGCCCGGTTCGCTCTGAGTCTCATTACATGAGAGAAGCCGCAAGATCAGGATCAGCACTGCTTCCAAGAAAGGGGAAAATTATTGTGAACACCGCTTCGGAAAACAGACTAAAGAAAGTCCACCCCGAACTCGCCACCCGCATCAGGGCGATGATCGATGCTTTGGCGCAGGGCGGCATCAATATCGAAGTCGTTCAAGGGCTCCGCACGGTCGCCGAACAGGACGCGCTTTTCGCACAGGGCAGAACCAAGCCCGGCTCTGTCGTGACCAACGCGAGAGGCGGGCAGAGTAACCATAACTACGGTCTCGCGGTTGACGTTGTCCCGTTCACGGACGGGAAGCCGAACTGGAACGCGCCAAACAGCGTCTGGATGGCAATCGGCCAGGAGGGGGGCAAGGTGGGGCTTGAGTGGGGCGGCAACTGGAAGAAATTTATTGACAAGCCGCACCTGCAACTGCCCGGCCTGAGCGTCAAGCAGTGCATAGCCCTCAACAAGAAGGGCGGACTCAGCGCGGTCTGGGCGGAAGCGACGCGCCTGCTCGGGGCAACGGCCCCCGCGCCTCCGACTGCGCCCGTAAGCCCGCCGCCCGAGCGCACGCTGGCTCTCGGCGATGCAGGCGAGGGCGTGCGCCTCGTGCAGACGCGGCTGGCCGCACTCAAATTCCTCTCCGCGAAAGACGTGGACGGCGTCTTCGGGCCGGGAACAGAGGCGGCCGTCAAAAAGTTTCAGGCGAGCAAGAATCTGACGGCGGACGGAAAGGTCGGCCCGAAGACGAAGGCCGCGCTGATGGGTTAAAGGGTACGCACGTCCTCAGGCACAAACGGGCATGGCAGTTGTTCATTTGGCGAAAGGACAGCCCGCTTCGCCGTGCTTTGTGTCGAGGTAGGTGCGGGCTTCCCACAACTCGGGAAAGAATTTTTTGTCCAGGGTGGTGCGAAGATAGCCTACGCCTTCGCTGCCTCCTGTGCCGCGCTTGGTTCCGACCATGCGCTCGACCATCTTGACGTGATGCGAGCGCCAGAGCGAGAAGTACTCGTCGTGCTCCAAGAGGGCTTCGGCCAGTTGAAACTCCTCGTTGCGCTCCTCGAAATGGGTCAGCACTTCCAGGACGGCGCGCGTCCTCTGTCCGTAAAGGCGCTGCCGTTCTTCACGCGAAAGCGACGGGTCGTCGGCGGGAGCGTCCAAGCCCCTCCGCCCGAGCAGCGCGTAGAAGGCATCGCCCAAAGTTGGCCCATTGTAACGCGCGGCCAGGCGCTCGCGCGCGAACTCGTCCTGGTCAAAGCTGCGCAAAGTCTCTTCATCTCGGAGGCCGGAGGTGAATTCGATCTCGCGGAATTGCATGGATTGAAAGCCGCTCGCCGGGTTCAACTGGTCGCGAAAGCCCAGGAAGCTGATCGGCGTCATCGTTTCCAGGATGTGTATCTGGTTGACCAGAACTTTCTCAATCTCTGCGACGCGGCGCAGCGAGCGCGCAGCCGCCGCCGCGCGATCCTCGTTCATCTGGCACACGCCGGCGTCCAGTTCGTGCAGGATTTGCTTGAACCACAGCTCGTACGTCTGGTGAATCGTGATGAACAGCAGCTCGTCGTGATGCGCCGGGTCTGAGAGACAATCCTGCAACCCGATCAGGTCTCGGACGCGCAGGTATTTATTGTAAGAGAGCGGGGCCCCGCCCCCGTATTCGTTTACCATAAAAGCAGTGATTAAAACGCTGCGCCCGCCGCTTCATGAGCAGTGTAGGCGCGCGTCTCTCTGATCGTCTTCATCTCGCGTATGACGAGGTCTAGCTCCTCGTCCGTGGTGTAGAAGTGCGGCGAGATGCGTACGCCCGCGCCGGGACGATAATCGACGATGAACTCGCGGCGAATCAGCTCGGCCGTGATACTCGCGGCGTGCGGGTCAGCGATGGTGATGGTGCCGCCGCGCTCGCTTGCATTTGCCGGGCTCGTCACCTGAAAACCCTCTGCCTGGGCCAACTCTATGAGGCGCGCTGTTTGGCGCACGCTCTTCTCCCTGATCGAAGCGACGCCTATCTCGTTGATGATCTGATAGCCGGACTCGGCAGCGTAGAGCGCCGGGATGGCCGGCGAGCCGTGCAGAAAGCGCGCAATGCCGGCCGCGTAGCGAATCGCCCCGCTCTCGAAAGCGAACGGCGCTTCATGGGCCATCCAGCCCGTAGTGCGCGGCTCAAGTCTTGTTTGCAGGTCGGGCCGCACGTAGAGATAGCCAGCGCCCGGCCCCCCGCACAACCACTTGACGGAGCCTCCGGTGGCGAAATCTACGTTCAGGTCTTTGACGCTGAAGGGCACAGTGCCCGCCGATTGATAAGTGTCGAGGACGACGAACGCGCCGACTTCGTGCGCGCGCTCGGTGATGCGGCGCGCGTCCTGCAAGAATCCGCTTTTGAAGAGGACGTGCGAGATGGGGACGAGCAGCGTCTCTTCGTCAATCGCGGCGAGCATGCGCTCCAATGGGATGGTGATGCCGTCGTCGGACGCGACAGTCTCTATCCGAAATCGGCCGTCGCGCGCGTGCGCCTCGTAGACGTACATGACCGAAGGAAAGTTCAGCGCCTCGTAGACGATCTTGTTCCTTTTGGGCGAAGGATCGAAACAGGAGAGGATGAGCGACTGGCAGACAGAGACGTTCTGGTGCATGACGACCGTGCCGGGGTCTGCGCCGATGATGCGCGCCACTTCGTCGCCGAGCTTGACGGGCTTGTCCCACCAGCCTTCGGCCCAGGCGCGCACTCCCCGCGTCGCCCACACGTCGGCATACTCGTGCAGGCGCTCAAAAGTCTGACGCGGCATAGCGCCGAGGCTGTGCGAGATCAAATAGACGGTCTTGTCTAAGATAGGAAATTGCGCGCGCCACTTTAAAAGCTCGTCGGTCAAGCTGCTGGATTCCTCCCGGTACAGACACTATATTCGCCCGAGACACAGAACGTCTAGCCGCGAAGTGGTGTCAATAATAAATTCGGAACAGTTACTCACGCCGCGACAAACCTGATACACTTTCAGCTTCGATCTATGTGGCGCTTCGCTCATCCAATTCGACATCAGATACCTGAGACCCGCTGGCCCACCGAAGAGGAGGCTGCGCGCTCTCTGCTCTTCGAGCCCGTGCGCGTGGGCCCAGGCCGGCTTGAGAGCCGGACGTGGGTTCCGGCGATGGTTCCGTGGCGGGCGACCGATGACGGCTTTGTGACGCGCGATAACCTGGATTGGTACGCACGCTTTGCTACGGGTCGGCCCGGAGCAATCGTCGTCGAGGCGACGGGCGTGCGCGACATCCCGAGCGGGCCGCTGCTGCGCATAGGTGACGACCGCTTCATCCCCGGCCTGCGCGAGCTGACAGAGACAGTCCGCCGCGCAAGCCACGGTCACACGCGCCTGCTGATACAGCTCATAGATTTCCTCGTCGTCAAGCGCCGTCCCGCGAAGCAGAAGTTTTTTGGGCGCTTTCTCTCCCTGAAGGAGCGTCATCGTCAGGCGCTCGCGGAAGCGACCGGTGACGCGGGCTGGCTCGGTTCCGGGGAGCAGGAGATGCGCGCCTTTCTCGCGGCCGCGCCCGAAGAGTTGATCGAGCGCGTGCTGGACGAGCGCGAGCTTGAGTCTCTTCGCTTCGGCTATCGTGAGCGCGTGACGGACGTGGAGCTGGAGCACATACGCGAGCTGCCGCAAGTCCTGCCGGAGATTTTCGCCTCGGCGGCCGCACGCGCGCGCGAGGCCGGATTTGACGGCGTCGAGCTGCATTACGCGCACGCTTACACGATGGCATCTTTCCTGAGCGCGCTGAATGACAGGCGGGACGGCTACGGCGGCGGGCGGCGGGAGCGCGTGCGTCTGCCGCTGGAAGTCTACAGGGCCGTGCGCGAGCGCGTCGGCCCGGATTACATAGTCGGCGTGCGCTTCCTCGGCGATGAAGTGATCGCGGGCGGCAATCGCCTGGAAGATGCAGTCTACTTCGGGCGCGAGTTTGCGCGCGCCGGTTTTGATTACCTCTCGATCTCGAAGGGCGGGAAGTTCGAGGACGCGGCGCAGCCCAAAGTCGGCCAGGCAGTCTATCCTTACACGGGCCAGAGCGGTTACGAATGTATGCCGACCGTGCTCTCGGACGAGCGCGGCCCCTTCGGCCGCAGCGTCCCGCTCGTCTCTGGCATTCGGCGCGCGGTCAGAGCTTTGGGCCTCGCGACCCCGCTCGTCGCCACCGGAGGCATAGCCACCTTCGAGCAGGCCGAAGCCGTACTGCGGCGCGGCGAGGCAGACATCGTCGGCCTGGCCCGGCAGGCGCTCGCAGACCCCGACTGGTTTATGAAAGTCAGAACGGGGCGCGGCGCGGAGGTTCGTCGCTGCACTTACACGAACTACTGTGAGGGCTTGGATCAGGCGCACAAGCAGGTGACTTGCAAGCTCTGGGATCGCCTGGGCCTGGACGAAGCGGGCATCACCTTGAGCGATGACGGACGCCGCCGCCTGGTCGCGCCGCGTTGGGAAGAAGAAGGAGAAACCTGAAAGACGCGTTCGATGCGGATGAGGTGACGTATGAGCCTGGAAGACGCCGTGGCGTTGATTATCTCCGAAGCGCGGGCCAGCGGCGACAGCAGCAGCCTGCTCGTCAGCGTCCGCAACGGCGAAGACCCCGGAGCAGAGCGCATGCGCCGGCTCAACACGGCGCTGCGCACCATCTTCGATGCTCTGCACGGGCAGGCAGAGCTGGACAGGCAACTGGCCGCCGCGCTCTTCACGCTCGGCTCTGACGTGCCCTTGACGATCAGCTCGCAGGTCAGCCGAGGCCAAAGCTGGCGCAGAGGCTTTATGGAGGAAGAGGTCTACGAGCTGTTGATGGGCGTGCAGAGCATCTTTGAGGACGAGTGGTTCCAGCCTGAGCCCGCCGAGACTGTTCATTGAAGAGTTGCGTCCCCGTGCAACAGGACGACCAGCCTATGTTCGATGATGATGGTAAGAGCCAAAGGATTACGCCTCGGCCCCGGAGAGCGGCCTCGGCAATCATCAAACATCCGTCTGCGCCCGTCGTCCCTGTGACTCTTATTCTATTGTTCGTCTGCTTCTTCGGCCTCGGTCGGATGGCTTTGATCGATCAGGTGGACGAAGGGCTGTATGCGAGCACGTCGCGGCGAATGATTGATTCGGGCGACTGGGTGACGCCCCGTTTCGGGCAGGATGTCTTTCTCGACAAACCTCCTTTGAGCCTCTGGTGCCAGGCTCTCTTCATAAGTGTCCTGGGCCCAACTCCCTTAGCTGCCAGGTTGCCGTCTGCCATCGGTGCTTTCCTGACTGCGCTCGCGCTCTACTATTGGGCCAGGCGTAAAGCCACGCTGCGCGCCGGTTGGCTGGCGGCAGTGTTGTATGCCCTGTGCCCTTTAGTGGCGCTGGGGCTGGCGCGCTTGGCGATGGTGGACAGCCTGCTGACTCTGTGGCTCACGCTGGCCTTGATCGGGTTGACGGAAGGGTACGGCGGCAATCGAAGGGGCTATCTGGTGGCGGCGGCGAGCGCCGCTCTGGCCGTGATGACGAAGGGGGCCATAGGGCTGCTGCTGCCCTGTTTGACGTTTGGCGTCTGGCTCTTTGTGCGGCGCGATTGGGCTGCGCTGAAACATGTGCCCTGGGGCCCGGCGCTCGCTCTGTTTTTGCTGCTCACGCTGCCCTGGCATCTGCTTGTGTGGTGGGCCAACGGCGATCTGTTCCTGCAAGAGTACATAGTGCGCCGTCACGTACGCCGCTTCATGGGCCAGGACTTCGGGCACAACGAGCCGTTCTGGTACTACCTACCGCTGCTCGTCTCGAACATGTTTCCGTGGAGCGTGCTGGTGCCGGTCGCCTGGTGGAAGGCTCTGCGGCGCGCGCGGGAGGGCGAGAAGGATTCGCTCGACTCGGCGCTGGCCCTGTGGGCCCTGTGGGCCGTAGTCGTCATAGCATTCTTCTCTTTGAGCGCGTCGAAGCTGCCCAACTACGTCTTGCCTGCGCTGCCCGCCCTGATCTGGTTGCTGGCCTGGCGGCTGGACGAAATCTGGCAGGCGCGGCGCGGCCTGAAGGCTTTGGAAGCGGCCGCGTTGAGCGTCATGGGTGGACTGCTCGGACTTCTTTGCCTGGCGATAGGCTTGGCGGGCTGGCGATGGCGCACGACGCCCGCGTCGCCTCCGCTGTTGGCCCAAAGGCTCGGCGCTTTATTCAGTTGGAAGAGCGCAGAGGGCGCGCAGATGTTGTGGCTCAAGCTGACGGCCGTGACTGACACCGCGCTTTACTGGACGACGCTCGGCGCGCTCGTCATGATCGCTTCATTGCTCATCCTGGTACATTGGAGAAGCGCACGCGGCACAGTAGCCTGCGCGATTGCGATCAGCCTGGCCTTCATTCTCCTCGTCGTGCATATAGTCCTGCCCGCGTGGAGCCGCTACGATGTGCTGCCGCTCAAGGCTTTGGGGGCGCGCACGCTTCCCGCCCTGGAACGCGGAGAGCCCGTGGTGATGTACGCGCTGCATCCCAAACGGCCGAGTCTTCATTACATGCTCGGCCACGACGAGCAGATCGTCGAGACCTTTTCTCCGGAAACCTTGCAGAACGTCTTGCAACGTGCCGGACGTGGCTACGTCCTGACGACCGGCACGGCCGCGCTGCCTCAGCTTTCCGGCGCTTTTCAGCAGGAAGCGACGGCCGGGCAATGGACGCTCTGGCGTTACGATAGATAAGTGAGGCGCTCTTCAGCTCCCGGCGGCTTCGTAAGCGGCGATGAAGTGCGGGTCTCTCTTCTTCAGGTTGTCGTAATCTATCTTCTTGCTTCTGGTCATCAATTTGTAGGCGAAGGGCAGGGGACTGAGCGACATGTAGTCCCTGACGTTCTCGAACCAGAGCAGGCTCTCGTAGGCTGCTTCCTGATACTCTTCGATGATGGGCTTGCGCACGCGCTCGAACTCGCGCAGCGCCGCTCCCACGTCCGCAGTCTCTTTGAAGCAGCGATGGAGAGCGATTGAGTCTTCGAGCGCGAGCTTCGTGCCGGAGCCGATGGAGAAGTGCGCGGTGTGCAGGGCGTCGCCGAGCAGCACGATGTTATTGTGGCTCCATCGTTCGTTCTTCACGTTGACGAAGTTGATCCACTTGGAATTGTTCGAGAGCAGCGGGTGGCCGTGCAGGTCGTTGAGAAAGAGCTGCGCGAGATAGGCGCGCGTCTCTCCGTCCGTCATCTGCTCGAAGCCGGCCCGGTTCCAGGTCTCCTCGTCGCACTCGACGATAAATGTGCTGGTCGTCTTGTTGAACTTGTAGGAGTGGGCGGCGAAGACGCCCGCGTCGTTCTCACGAAAGGTGAGCGTGAGGCCGTGAAAGAGCTGGTTCGTGCCATACCAGATGTACTTGTTGCGGCGCACGCTCAGAGAGGGGCGGAAAAATTGGGCGTACCTTTGCCGCACGGTCGAGTTGATGCCGTCGGCTCCGACGAGGAGGTCTGCTTCGCCCGGGAGCGAGTCTATGCCGGAGACTTCGGTGCGAAAGTTAAGCTCGACGCCGAGCGCGCGCGCCCTCTCCTGCAAGATGTTGAGCAGTTCTATGCGAGCTATGCCTGAGAAACGGTTGCCGCGAATCGTGACTTTCTGGTCACGATGCACGACATCCACGTTGTCCCACATCTCGAACCGCTCGGTGATCGAAGCGTGCGTCTGCGCGTCAGATTCTTTCAAATAAGAGAGGGTCTTATCGGAAAAGACCACTCCCCAGCCGAAGGTGTCGTCGGGAGCATTCCTCTCAAACACCTCGACCCGGTGCGCCCGGTCGAGCTTCTTCATCAGAAGCGCGAAATAGAGGCCGGCGGGCCCACCACCGATGATCTTGATTCTCATGACGGTCTACGATCAGCGCCAGGCCGCTCGGTTACTCTTTCAAGAGCTGGGCGGCGATCACCAGCCTTTGAATCTCGGACGTGCCCTCGTAGATGCGCAGCGCCCGCACGTCCCTGTAAAGCCGCTCGATGACGGAGCCGCGCACCAAGCCTCGGCCGCCGTGGATTTGCAGCGCCCGGTCTATGATGCGCCCGGCGGCTTCGGTGGCGAAGAGCTTGGCCTCGCTCGCTTCGCGCGTCACGCGCGCAGCAGTAGTGTCCCTCAGGTAAGCCGCGCGGTAGACCAGCAGCCTCGCCGCGTCCAGCTCCGTGACCATCTCGGCCAGCTTTTCCTGAATCAATTGGTGCTCGGCCAGCAGGCGGCCGAACTGCCTGCGCCTGCTCGCATAGGCTAGGGCTTCATCCAGGGAGCGACGGGCCATGCCGCACGCGGCCGCCCCGACGCTGGCGCGAAAAGTGTCTAGCGTCTGCATCGCCAACGCGAAGCCGTCGCCTTCGCGTCCAACCATGTCTTCGGCCGGCACGCGGCAGCCGCGCAGCTCTATCTCGCCGATTGGATGCGGCGCGATCATCTGCGTCTGCGAGCGCACCGCGAAGCCGGGCATGCGCGCGCCGACGACGAAGGCCGAAAGCTGCGCGCGCCCGTCTGCGCGCTCGGCCGTGCGCGCAAACACAGTGTAGAAATCCGCAAGCCCGGCGTTAGAGATAAAACACTTCTCGCCGTCAATCACGTAAGCGTCCCCGTCAAGCCGCGCCGTCGTGCGGATACTCGCAACGTCGGAGCCCGCCTCGGGCTCGGTCAAAGCGAAGGCTGCGATGGCGCGTCCCTCGGCGGCGCGCCGGAGCCAGAAGTCGCGCACGTGATCGGGCGCGGCGAGGCTGATCGCATAAGTGCCCAAGCCCTGCATGACGAAGGCCAGGTCTGCGAGCGAGGAAGAGTAGGAGAGCGCCTCGCGCGTCAGGCAGAGCGAGCGCGCGTCGAGCGTCCCGCCTACACCCGCGACCGCATAGCGCAAGAGATCGGCCCCGGCCAACAGCTCCAACATCGCACGGAACTGCCCCTCCACGTCCCTTTCTTCCTCCCCTGCGCGCGGCTCTATCTCGCGCGCCACAAACTGCGCCACACTCGCAGCCAAATTACGCTGCTCCGCCGTGAAGAAAGGATTCTGTTCGATAAACCGATCCATAAAAGCAGTGACGAGTGACAAGTGATGAGTGACGAGTAAAGACAAGCATGGTGACTCAGCTTGTCACTCGTCACTCATCACTCGTCACTGTCTTAAACACGGGCTCTCGTTTCTCGACGAAGGCTTCGTAGGCTTCGCGGTAGTCCGGGTGTTGCATGCAGAGGGCCTGGGCCTGCGCTTCCCATTCGAGCGCGGTGTCGAGGCTGACTTCCATCTCGCGGTTGAGCATCTCTTTCGTCATCGCGAGCGCGAAGCTGGGCCCACGCGCCAGCCTCTCGGCCAGCTCACGCGTCTCGTGGGCCAACTCTTCCGCCGCGACGACGCGATTATAGAGCCCGATCCTCTCGGCCTCTTCCGCCGAAATGAAGTCGCCCGTGTAGAGCAGCTCGGTCGCTTTCGCCAGCCCGACCACGCGAGGCAGGAGAAAGGCCGCGCCCATGTCCGCGCCCGAGAGCCCTACGCGCACGAAGAGGAAGGCTATCTTCGCCGCAGGAGTCGCGATGCGAATGTCGGAGGCGAGGGCTATGCACGCGCCCGCCCCGGCCGTCGTGCCCCCGAGACTGGCGATGACCGGCTTGGGCAGGGCGCGAATGTTGCGCACCAGCTCGCAGGTCAGCCGCGTGAACTCCAGCAACCCTTGCATGTCGCGCGCGAAGAGCTCGCCAATGATGTCGTGCACGTCGCCGCCCGAGCAGAAGGCCCGGCCCGCGCCAGTAATGACGACCGCGCGTACCGCCAGCCTCTCACGCAAAGCCGCGAACGTGTCCGCCAGCTCACGATAGACCTCAAACGTGAGCGCGTTGAGACGCTCGGGCCGGTTGAGCGTGATCGTCGCTACGCCCGCGCTCTCTTCGTAGAGAAAACTTTTCGGCTCCATAAAAGCAGTGAAGAGTGACGAGTGACAAGTGACGAGAGAAAAGCTGTTCTTCCAGCTTGTCACTCGTCACTCGCCACTTGTCACTGTAGTACGGCTATCGCTTCGATCTCCACCTTGGCGTCGTCTTCGAGCAGGCTCTTGACTTCGACGAGGGACATGGCCGGGTAATGTTGGCCCATCAGGTTGCGCCAGCGGCGGCCCAACTCTCTGCGGGCCGACAGGTACTCCCTTTTGTCCGTCACGTAGACGCAGAGGCGCGCGATCTGCTCCGGCGCTGCTCCGGCCGCTCGCACCACCGCGATGACGTTCGAGAGAGCGCGCTCGAACTGCTCCGCGAAATCCGTGCCGCAGATTCGCTGCCGCTCGTCCCAGGCTATCTGCCCGGCGATGAAAAGCAGCCGCGCGCCCGGCGGCGCAACGACTCCGTTCGAGTATCCGCGCGGTGGGCCCAGCGATTCGGGATTAATGATTTCCATTGATAATTAATAGAATACGCTGCCGCCGTCTATGTTGAGCGCCTGGCCGTTGATGCCGCGCCCCTCTTCGGAGGCCAAGAGCAGGGCCACGGCCGCGACCTCTTCCGGCGTGACGAGCCTGTTCTGCGGGCTCATGCGTTCGAGGATCAGGCGCGCCTCTTCCGTCGTCTTGCCCGTGTAGGCCGTGATGTTCGAGACGGCGTGCGCGGCCATGTCCGTCTCGACGTAGCCGGGACAGATGGCGTTGACGGTGATGCCCTTCGCGGCAACCTCCATCGCCGCGCAGCGCGTGAGCCCGACGACGCCATGCTTCGACGCCGTGTAGGCGGCGATGTAGGGCGCACCCGTCTTGCCCGCAATCGAAGCGACGTTGATGACGCGTCCCCACCCGCGCGCGATCATCGCGGGCAGCGCCGCGCGCGTGCAGTAAAACGTGCCTGAAAGATTTATGTCCAGGTGACGCTGCCACAGCTCGTCGGAGGTTTTCGCGAGCGGCGCGCTCTCGGCAATGCCGGCGTTGTTGACCAGAATGTCCGGAGCGCGCCCGAATCCTTCATGGGCCAGCGCGAAGGTGCGCGCGACCTCTTCGCTCTTTGACACGTCGCAACTGAAAGAGAAGGCTTTGACGCCGCACTCCGCTTTGACTTCGGCGGCGACGCGCGCGACTTCCCCTTCCGTGCGTGCGACTAGGCAGACATCAGCGCCCTGGCGCGCAAAGGCCAGGGCGATGGCACGGCCTATGCCGCGCCCGCCGCCTGTGATGAATGCTACACGGTCTTTGAGTTTCAAGGTCAAGGCTTAAAAAGCTTATCTCGTCGTGCGACGCTCAAGGAATGCGCGCACGCGTTTGCGCGCCTCTTCGGATTGGAAGCATTGAAGCTGCGCTTCGGTCTCGTATTGCAGCATCCGCTCAAGGTCTGAATGCTCGCTCATGTAGACGGCGTGCTTGGCCGCCGCGATTGACCTGTAGGGCGCATCGCGCAGCCTGGCCGCCAGCTTGAGAGTCTCCTTTGACAACTCCTCGTCCGAGAAGACGCGGTTGACTATCCCGAGCTGTAGAGCGCGCTCGGCGCTAATCGCATCGCCGAGGAAGAACATCTCGCAGGCGAGGTTCGTGGGCACGACGCGCGGCAGAAAGTATGTGCCGCCCCAGTCCGGGTGCAGGCCCACCTTGACGAAAGACTGGCTGAAGGAGGCGGACTCGGCCGCGATGCGCAGGTCGCAGCAGAGCGCCAGGTTGAAGCCAGCGCCGTAGGCCGGGCCGTTGACGGAAGCGATCACGGGCTTGGTCATCTCTCGTATGGCCGAGAGCACACGGCGGCCAGCGCCCAAGAGACGCGTGAACTCCTCCACGTCCCCGCGCTCCATCAGCTCCGCCATGTAGTTGACATCAGCGCCCGCGCAGAAGCCGCGCCCCGCGCCCGTGATGATTACCACACGCACGTCCGTCGCACTGCCAGCACGCTCAAGCGCCTCGGCCAGGTCGCGCCGCATGTGCCCGGCAAACGCATTCAGCTTCTCGGGCCGCGCCAGCGTAATAGTAGCGATGCCGGCTTCGTAACTGACCTTGATGTTTTCGTACATAGGCGATCAGCTTTCAGCTTTCAGCCGCCAGTTTTCGCTGAAAACTGGCGGCCGACGGCTCATCTTCCTTTGAACTGTGGTTTGCGTTTCTGGACGTAGGCGTCCAGGCCCTCACGGGCGTCTTCGGATTGAAAGAGCTGCTGTTGCAGCTCGCGCTCAAGGGCCAGTCCGTATTCAAACGGAATCTCTGCGCCGGACTGAACGCTGCGCTTGATGCGCCCCACGGCGCGGGCGGCCTTGCCGGGCAGCGTGAACTGTCGCGCGTAAGCCAAGACCTGCTCCATGAACTGCTCTGTGGAATCGGCGTCGTAGATATGATTGACGAGCCCAAGCTCCGCGCCGCGCTCGAAGTCGAATAGCTCGCCCGTCGTCATCAGCTCGATTGCGCGCGACTTGCCAACGATGCGCACGAGGCGCTGCGTGCCGCCAGTGCCGGGCAGCACGCCCAACGTGATCTCGGGCAATCCCATCTTGCCAGCGCCGCGCCGCGCAATGCGCAGGTCTGCGGCGAGGGCTATTTCAAGACCGCCGCCGACCGTGTGGCCGTTGAGGGCCGCGATGACGAGCTTGGGCGTCTGCTCCAGGCGCGAGAGCGTTTCGTTGGCGTGGAGGCAGAAGAAGTATTTGAAGTGGGGCGTCATCTCCGAGAGCATGCGAATGTTTGCGCCCGCCGAAAAGAACTTCCCGCCGCCGCCCGTCAGGACTAGGACATGCACGTCCTCATCCATGCGCGCGGCGAGGATCGAGCGGTCAAGCTCCTGCATCATCTCGTAGGTGTAGGTATTGGCCGGAGGATCGTTCAAGGTCAACACGGCGACGCCTTCGCTCACGCTGTACCGAACAAGCCCGGCCGTGGCGGGGCCGCCTGCTGCCGACTGTTCCTGCTGGGCCCTTGCTTCCGCTTCTGCCATCTATAAATGCGCTCCCTTAACCGAGGATGATTTCAGAAATGTTAATCGGCGGGGGCTCATCCGTCAAACAATCGGCGCGCCCGTTCAAAGAGCCAAGCATGGCTCAGGAGCAAGCTCGCCGCTTCTACCCTTGACAGCAAGTCCCCGTGGCGCGTAGCTTTTCTCACTCCCAAAACTCCCACTCTTTTGCGGAGGCGCATCTGTTCTGGTGAACGGCGCGGTCTTCAAAACCGTCCGTGAGCCTGTGAGAGCAGGCTCAGGTAGGTTCGATTCCTACACGCCTCCGCCACATCCAAAATGATGAAAGAATGGATTGCGCTCAACATGACGCCGGGAGTGGGCCCAAGGGTGGCGGCGACGCTGCTCGAAAGGTTCGGCTCGGCCGAAGCCGTCTTTCATGCGACGCGCGCGGAGCTGGAAGGAGTAAGGCTGCGGCCCGAAACGATTGAGAGCCTGACGGGGCGCGAGCTGTTGGAGAAGGCTGCCGAGGAGATAGAGCTTGTGCGTGGGCTCGGCGCTGACGTGCTGGTACTGGACGACGGCACTTATCCGGCGCTGCTCAGGGAAATCTTCGACCCGCCGATCACGCTCTACGTGAAGGGCGCTTGGGAGGAGTGCCTTGAAGCGCCTTGCGTGGCCGTGGTCGGCTCGCGGCGCTGTTCGACCTACGGGCAGAACGCTGCTGCGATGCTGGCGCGAGATTTGGCTGGCCGTGGCGTGACGATCATCTCCGGTCTGGCGCGCGGCATAGATGCTGCGGCGCACCGTGGCGCGCTCGAAGCGGGTGGCCGCACGGTGGCCGTGATGGGAACGGGCCTCGACCGCGTCTACCCGCGCGACCATCGAAAGCTGGTCGAAGAGATTCTGGCCCGAGGGGGCGCGCTCGTCTCCGAGTTTCCGCTGGCGACGCCGCCCGCGCCGCAGAACTTTCCCTATCGCAACCGCGTCATCAGCGGCATCAGCCTCGGCGTCCTGTTGGTCGAAGCGGCCGAGAACTCCGGCTCGCTCATCACGGCGCGCATGGCTATGGAGCAGAACCGCGAGGTCTGGGCCGTGCCCGGAAATATCACTTCGCGCAATTCCTTCGGCACCAACTATCTGATTAAGGGCGCTGGTGCGAAGCTCGTCCAGCAGTGGCAGGATGTCTGCGCCGAGCTGCCGCCGGAGATAGCTGCCCGGCTGCTGCCGCCGCCTTTGAAGAAGGATCAGACGGAGAACCTCGCGCGGCAGTTGTCGCTCGTGCCCGAAGACCTCTCTGATACGGAGCAAGTCGTCTGGAAGCTGCTCTCTGCGGACGCTCCCCTGCACATAGATGCCCTGGCCGAGCAGAGCTTGCTCACGGTGCCCGAGCTGACCACGGCGCTTCTAGGTTTGGAGATGCGCGACCTCGTACGCCAGCTTCCGGGAAAGTGCTTCGTGAGAAGGATGTGAAGCTTATGAGCAGACCGTAAAGATAGTGGCAAAAAATCGTCTCTCTACGCCGGGAGCCTGCTTGTCGCAACTTCTACGAGCGCCCCGTACCGCTTCACCTGGACGAACGCGCCCGCCGGCCAGTACGAGATGACGGCGGTTGCGACCGACGACGATGGCGATGTGTCAAAATCCGCGCCCGCGAACGTCATCGTCAACGCCGAGCCACCCGTCCCGGGCACGACGGCGGGTGCGGTCTGGGCAGCAGCTTATTGATTTATGCTCCGCAAGGTAAGTAGTATGTCTCGCGGCGCACGCGTGCGCTTCGATTATCCCCGGAAAGCGAAAGACGGCGTGGGCCAACCCTGAAGCGGCGACTGTAACTTTTATGCCTCGCGAGATCAGAGATCAAAACAGCATCATCGAAATCATCGGCCGACTCGAAATCATCTCCGAGCTTCTCGAAGAACAGACGGGGAAGCGCAAGTACGCGGGCGATCTGGAAGTGATCGTCTACGGGCGCGATTACAGCAACGGCAAAAGGGTGGGCCCATACGTGCGCCTCCTGGTCTACGGCCCCGGCGAAGAGATCATCCGGGAAGGCGAGTGGGGCGGCAACAGCTTTTACATCTCTGTCGAAGGCGTGCTCGATGTCTACATCACAGACGCCGAGACGCGCAGGCAGAAAAAGATCAACGAGCTTCAGCCGGGAACCTGTTTCGGCGAGATGTCGCTGCTCGCCGGAGTCGCGCGCAACGCTACTATCGCCGTCCCGCCCGGCGCGCAGGCGACCGTCCTTGAGCTGACCCGTCCAGCCCTGCGCCTCCTCAGAAAGCTGCCCCGCTTCGGCCAGGCCGTGGACGCCACTTATCGCCAGCACGGCCTGGGCCGCGTCATCGAAGACATCAGAGAAGCTTCGCGCGACGCTTTCTCTCCGGAGCTACTGGCGAAGCTCGGCGCGTCGGCGCGCTTCATGGTCTACGGAAAGCACCACATGCTTTTCCAGGAGGGCGACCCCGTTGACAAGGTGCTCTTTATCAAGAGCGGCTGGGTGCGACGCTTGCGCGGCGTGGCCTTCGACCCCGAAACGACAGGCATCGTCATGGGCGCGGGCGCGCAGATGAACATAGACTACCTGGGAGCGGGCAATTGTTTGGGGCTTGAGGGCCTGGGCCAGGAGGGCAAGTGGCAGTACAGCGCGGCCGTCATGGCGCGCACCGAAGCCCTTGAGATTCCCATCGGCGAGCTTACGGCAGACCCCACGCTGGCCGAGACCGTGCGCCGCGCCTTCTCGGATTTCTCAACCGCCGACGACGAGACGCGGCCTCGAACAGTCTCGGACGAGCGCACTATGGCAGCGGTCGAAGAGGAGATCACGACCGGCATAGTGGACGGCGACAACCTGCTCGTCATGGACATGGATTTGTGCGTGCGCTGCGGGAACTGCTCGCTGGCCTGTCACAAGGTACACGGCCAATCGCGGCTGCTGCGGCGCGGCATTCACATCGAGCGGCCTGTGAAGCCGAAGGGCAAAGGGTTGCAGCACCTACTCTCGCCGCAAGTCTGCATGCACTGCCAAGACCCTGAATGCCTGACGGGCTGCCCGACGGGAGCCATCTTTCGCGACCCCCTGGGCCACGTCGAGATCAATCCGCAGATTTGCATCGGCTGCTTCGATTGCGCTACGCAGTGCCCTTATGACGCCATCTCCATGACGCCGCGCAGCACAGACCCCTCTGCGCCCTTCGAGCTGACGGGCCAGCTCAAAACTCTTCTGAGTGAGCCCAAGCAGCCTGCTTCTCATCCTTCCACGGAGCAAACGCACGCCGCCAACGATGACATGGTGGCCATCAAGTGCAACCTGTGCGAGAACACGCCGCTCAATCCGCAGGGCGTCGCGAAGAAGGCTTACTCGTGCGAGGAGAACTGTCCGACGGGGGCGCTCCTGCGCGTCAATCCGCACGAGTATTTCAGCGAGATCAACAATACGCTCGGCATAGTCTATCGCAGCCGGGCGCACGCCATCGGGCGCAACATTCACAAGCGAGACACTGTGGCGAGGTGGTGGCACATCGGCGGCACGCTCGTGACTGTGCTGTTGACGGTGGTGGCGGCCTGGGCCTGCCTGCGCCACGGGATGCGCGCGCATCTGGCTGGAACGTGGCTCACGATGCACTGGGTCACGGGGCTGGCGGGTCTTGTCGGTATCGTCGGCGTCATGGCTTACGCGGCGCGCAAGCAAATTTACAGGCGAAGGGCGGGCCCATTGCGCTACTGGCTGCTGGCGCACGTCTATCTGGGCATCATTACGAGCGTGCTGCTCTTTCTGCATTCCTCGGCGCAACGCGGCGGGCTCGTCCCGACGGCGCTGACTGCCCTGTACGCGGCGGTGCTCGCTTCGGGGCTGGTCGGCCTCTCATGCTACTACGTCGTGCCGCGCGTGATGACGAGCATCGAAGGAGACCCGCTGCTTCTGGAAGACCTCCTGGCTCGCCGCGCGGAATTGCGCGAGGCTCTCAAGACTACGGCCGAGCGGGGCGACGAGCAGTTGCAAGGATTGATCGAGGGGAAGGTGCGGCGCAGGTTCGGCTCCCTCTCGTATTTGATCGGGCAGTACGTGCAGAGAGTGGAGCTGAAGGCGCTGTTGGCCCAGGCGCGAGCGGAGTTCCGCGCCGAGGTCGAAGGGCTCGATAATCAGGAGATGCGACCGCTCCTGTTGGAGGCCGTCGAGACGAGCGCCACGCTGAGGCGGGTGGATGCGCTCATCTATCTACATCAACTGCTGAAGGCTTGGGTCGCGCCGCATGTCATCTCGACTTCGCTGATGCTGGCGCTGATGGTCGTGCACGTCATCCAGGTCATCTACTTCAACATCAGATGAGCAGACCGCAACCCGAAGCTTAAGCCACCGCGCTCTTCCCCGAAACGCCGTCTCTTATGTCGCAGCGCAATACCTTCATCATAGAGCGCCTTGACCTGAGCATTGATCCCGTCACGATTGTCAACGACGGGCTGCTGGTCGGACGGCTCCGGGCCTGCGACGTGAGCCTGAATCACCCGGCCGTCTCGCGCACGCACGTCGGCATCAAACGGGTCGATGAGAACTTCTACCTCTTCAATCTGAGGCCCGCCAACCTCGTCTTCCTGAACGGCAGGCCCATCGAGAGAATCGAGGGCCTGGCCGACGGCGACGTGCTGGAAGTCGGGCCCTTCATCCTCACCTTCAAGCGGCTGGACGAAGCTCTGCGAATCAGGGTCGCGCTCCGGATAGGCGTGGAGGCGATCCGAACGGACGTGAGCAGCCCGTCCATTACGACGCAAAGGCTGCCGAGCCTGGCGGACGTGATGGACGGGAAGAAGGGGCCGCGGGCTGCGCGGGTCGCGCCGCTTGCGGGCACCAAGGCGCTGGACATCTTCTGGGACAAGCGCATACGCGAGGCGGGTAAGATGGTGCGCCCCTCGCCGCTCTTTCCACACGCGCGCAGGGCGAAGGGCAAAGCGCAATTCAACTGGACGCCGACCACAGACCTCAGGCGGCGCTGGCCGCTCTCCTGGCTCGCCTGGGGCGCTGCGGCCGTCGGACTGCTCGCTGCGGGAGCCTGGTTCTGGTATCCAGCGGTCTTTGCGCCGCACTCGATCATGGGCACGACCGTCTCGGCCGCTCATTCCAGAACGCAGCTCAGCATCTTTCCGGCGATTGCGCAGAGGGCCAACGGGGCTTCCTGCTCGACCTGCCACCTGGCGGGAACCAGCATGGAAGCCAATTGCCGCGCCTGTCACCAGACGCAAGCCTTCGTCGCCACCGTCACGACGCCTCACAGCGACGCTGGGATAGGCTGCATCACCTGCCACGCAGAGCATAAGGGGGCCGACGCTCCTCCGCTCGAAGCCTCCTTTCGCATGTGTGCAGCGTGCCACAACGACAACAATCACACACTCTTTAAAGGACGCAGCGTGCGGACGCCGCACGGTGGAACCCTCGGCTACCCGGTGGTTGACGGACACTGGAAGTGGAAGGGGCTGGATGAGTCCGAGTGGTCTCAGAAGCAGATAGCGCTCGTGCGCTCAGCCACAGATACGGACGAGCAGTGGCGAAGCAAACAGTTTCACGCGCTTCATCTCTACCGCGTGCGCGCGACGGTCGCCGGACTCGACGGCAACGCCGAGGGCGAGATGTCCTGTTCGAGCTGTCACAAGTCCTTCAATCCGATTGACCGCGACACGCCGCGCCAGACCTGCGCCCGCTGCCACATGGGGAGGTCGGACAGCCTGCGCGGGCGCACCTTCTTAACCTCAGACGAGGTTGACTGCACCTCCTGCCACGTAGAACACATCCAGGACAAGAGCCACTGGAACCCGTCGCTGCTCTCAGCCGCTTCGCCCTCCCATTAACTTACTGCAAAGGCTTGTGGCATTGGGCGCAGTCGTTCGAGCCAGCGATCTTTCCCTTCAGCTCTGGGCGAAGCCGGATGGCTGCGTCGTGACAGACGTTGCAGTTGTTGTGGTAGGCGATCTCGTTGTTCAGTTTTGTCGGAGTAGTCTTGTCCGGATAGGTGATGGTAGGCATCGGCTTGCTGTCGTCGCCCGCCTGTAGGTGGCAGGTGCGGCAGGTCTTGACGGGCGCGGCCTCCGGCGTCGAGAGCAGCGCGGCCGTCAACGTGACGTTACGCTCAGAGGTCTTGAGCGGGGGCTTGAGCGACGAGGCCGGCTGATCCGTGTGATGGCACTCGACGCAGGCGATCTCGGATTTGCCGTCGGGGCTGTACTTCTTCGTGTGGTTCTCGTGATTGAAGGGCACTTCGCCGTACTTGTCCGACTGGCTGTCTTTGGCTAAGACGACCTCCTTCGGCATCTCTTTGCTCTCGTCCGGAGAAGCGCCGCGTGGGCCAATGATCGGAGATGGACGCCCGGCCAACATGAGCGCCGTGTAGCCGATGATTGCCACCAGAACAATTATTAATCTCATAGTTAACCAGCCTTCCGAGACTTTGAAGGGCCCGGGATAATTACGCTCTTGCCGGGAAGAGGGAGAGAAGCACTTACGTCCTGACAGCGGCAGGTGGGCCCTGTACGGAGGCGACGAGCGCCGTGCTCAATCGCGTAAGAATCTTAGTTGGCCCAACCAACCTTGTCAAACTTTTCGCGCCACATGACGGCGGCAACCCAACATGCTCAGAGCGGGACGCGAAAGGTCTGGCCCGTGTGGCATCGCCTGCAATCTTTAAAAGCCAGGTCGCCGCCAAAGGCACGCCTGCCGTTATGACAGGTCATGCAGCTCAAGGAACGCCCGGCGGGGAAGTGCTGCGCTGTGCGAGGGGAGCTGACCTGCCTTGACTGCGGAAGACCGCCCGCTACCTGGTGGCAGTCCGTGCAGGCCAGGCGCTGGCGCGCTCCGTGCTCGGCGTGACTGAAGCCTGCGCGAAAGGCGCGCGCCGTCGTAGGCGTGCGAGTGTAAGGAGCGGTCGCGTGACAGGTTCCGCAAGAGCTTATGTCACGCCCCGTCGCCGATTGGCTGCCGGGCGTGTGGCAGACGTAACATTGATTATGCGCCGAAAGCCCCGCAGGGATGGAGAGCGCCGCGCCGCGAGCCGCCGGGCGATCATGACAGGCCGCGCATCCTTTGGATGACCGGGCCGCGCCGGTCACGTGCTGAGCGTGATCGAACTTCACGTTGAAGCTCTCGTTGAATTTTTCGGGAAAGGGGCGCACGGGCGCGTTGGGCCCACTCGTGTCCGTATGGCAGATCGAGCACATCGGAACCTGCGGCGTGACGAACTGCGCCAGGTGGCAGCCCGTGCAGGCTTTGTGGCCCGGAAGAGGCGGCCGAGCCGCGTTGCCCGTGGCGCGCTGGTGGCAGGACGCGCATTGAAGCGAGAGATGGCTCGCCGAAGTGTGAGAGAACTTCCCGTAATCCTGGGCCACAGGCGAAGCTGAAGACAGCCTGGCCGTCATCGCTTGTGAGCGGCGGCCCGCAATCATCATCGAGAGAAATCCCAAGCCTGCGAGCAGGAAGACCGCGAGCGCCACCCATTGACGACGCTCGCCCGCGCGCGCGCGCGCGTCGTCAATGGATAGTCCGGTTGATCGGCTGGCTTCGTTCACATCGTCTCCAAGCTCATCTCGCGTTCAGTCTGAGAAGAGAGCATAGTGGCTCGGCGGCGCGCTCTTTCTTCCCAGGTCGGAAGTATGGCATTTCGCGCAGGTGAAGCTTGCATCCTTCCTTCTCCGCTCAAGCTCCGTCTCGATGGTCGCCGTCGTTCGATCAGTCGAGGTCTTATGACAGCTTGCGCAGGCCGTGATGGGCACGTCCGGCCGCAGGCCCCGCAGCGTGCTCGCCCTGGTGATGTTGATGTGGCAGGTGGTGCATTCGGCCGTGTGCTGCTCGCGCGCGTGCGTGAACTTGACGGAGATACGCCTGAGACCTGCGACGGCGGCCGCAGGCTGCGCAGGAGCAGCAGCAGAGAGCTTATGGCATCCGGCGCAATCCTCTCTCGTCGGCGCTTGGCTCTTCCAGTGGCAGTTGAAGCAGGAAGCATGCGTCCGGGGCATTGTCTTGAAGCTCTTCGACGCCGGGACGAAGCCGTCGCGCCATCCTCCGGGCGGGGCTTGCGGCTGTCCCTCATCCGTCTCGTGACAGATGGCGCAGTTGTTATATTTCTTTACGGGTGCGCTGCCCTGTTGAATCGAGGTCGTAAACGAAGCCTTCACAAGGCGCGCCTCATTACCGTTCTCTGCCGGGGGCGCGTGTGACGCGATCACGTCCTGATGTTTGTCGTGCGGGAACTCGACCGCGAACTGGCTCCGGAAGGGCGAGGGCCTGGGAAAGACCGGACGAGCGTCTCCGGTGGGCGCGACGCGAGTGTGGCAGATGGCGCACAGGGGCGGGCGCGCGCCAGTGAAAAACTGCTGGCGATGACAGCGTATACATGAAGCGTGGCCAGGATAGTCTGCTACGTCCGGGAAGCCTCGCGCCGCGCGCCAGTTCGCGGTCGGCGCATCGTGGCAGGCATTGCACGATTGCTGCTTATGGGTGGGGGTTGCGTGCGAGAACCGGGAGTAATCGCGCGGCGGCGTTCGCGAAACGGGCGCGCGTCTTTGCTGGCGGCGGCGTGTTTGTTGCGGGGCGACAGTCTCGAAAGCGTTTGAAGACCGGCGCGGGCAGATAAGGATCGCGGCCAGCAGGGGAGCGATGATGCAGAGTGTAATGACGCGGCGTCTCATCTGCCTACGGGGGGAGAATCAAGAGCTGGCCGAGCTGCTCGCTGAGCTGCCCCGTCGCAGGAAGACAGAGGCTTCTCTATCGAGACGCATTTCACGTTTCCACCCTTCTGGTTCGAGATGAGGAAGGGGCGCTCAGTGCCCAGCTCCCCGGCCTTCACCTTGATCTCGCAGTTCCAGAGCAGGCTCGCTTGGCCCATCTCCACGGGGATCAGGTTCGAGATCACGTAAGTGCCCACTGCCAGGTCTGTGAAGTAGGCCGTGCCGTTGCGGTCTGTCATGACGGAGACGGGCTTGGCCCTGGTCAGCTCCTCGGCCTGCTTGAGGAGGGCGCTGAGCGTCTCCTGCTGCTTTTTGTAGAAACCGCTCCGCAACTCTGCGCTGAGATTGACCGTGATCCACTTGAGGGCAAGCTCTGTGGAGCCGAACTCTTTGCGCCCCTGGGCCCATGCCGCTTGAAATTCGGGCACGGCCCCAGGGCCTTCCACGTCCGCCATTTCAAGCTCGCGGCAATAGACCGACTCGCAATCGTTCTCCTTCAGCCACCGAATAAGGCTTGCGCTCGCCCCTATCCGGCGGTAGTAGCAGTCGCGCGAAACCGCCGGAGCACGCTCAATCGCTTCGACGAGGGCGCGATTCTCTTCGAGGCTGCCCGCGATGAGAAAGAAGCGTTTGCGCGCGAGGCCCTTCTCCTTGCCGTCAATCTTCGGCCTGACCCTGAGGCGAATGACGCCGCGCGCGCTCTGTTGCGGAGCGACATCGGTTGACTGTGCCGCGCCGCCCGGCACACACAAGAGGCCGAGGGCCAATGCGCTGACGAGAGCGGTCGTGAGCTTTGGATTCCTCATAGCTTCTACTCAGTTTTGCGGGCTGCGCGGGAACTTCAGGAAGGGCAGGCGCACGCCGCGGACTAAGACCTGATCGGAGCGAAGGGCTGCGGGCGGGGCAAAGCCATTGGCCCCGGCGGCGGCAATCAGGTCGTCCTGGTCTATGCCGTCGCCGCTGATGCCGATTGCGCCCGCGAGCGCGCCGTTCTTGTAGACAGGCAGGCTGCCCGCGAATATCTGTATCCCATTGCCTGCGCCCACGAGCGACGAGCATGGCACGCTTGATCCGCCGAGCGCGGCCAGCAGACCCGCTTTGATGAGGTCTAGCTGCAAGCCGACGTTAAAGATGCTCCACTCGTTGATCGCAGTGCTGAAGGGGCCGGGCGCTGTGTCGTCAATGCCGTCGGGAAAGAAGGGGCGATGCAGAAAGCCTATGGCGCGATCACTGTAAGCGATAGCGCCGTCCAGGCGTAGGCCCTCCGTGGCGGCGCGATCAACGTAAGAACCAAAACCTGCGCCGCGCAGGAGTGCGCCCGCGTCCGAGCGTGAAAGCAATGCTGCCGTGCGTGCCTTCTGCACCGAGACATCGAAGCCGAAGACGGGCGCATCGCTCGTGCGAAAGATGCCGAGCACCCGTCCGTCCGCGTCTACGACGGCAATGGTGACGCGCGCAGAGCTTCCGAGCGGATAGCGAATCGCTGCGCGCGTGACGCTCGCCTGCTGCGCGGCCTGCGCGACTATCCTTTCGACATCCGTCCCGGTCAAAGCGCCTGGGCCAACTTGCGAAGAACCCGTGAACGGAAAGAAGCGCGCGTCCACTTCGCCGCTGACGCCCGCAATCGTCGCCGGCGTGAAGGCGGACGTTTGCGCGCCGCGAAGGGGGAAGGCCGCGAGCACTGCGCCCGGAAGAGACGCGAACTGTAGGGCGGGGGGGCTCGGCGCGTGCTCGACGTTCGTGTAGGGGAGCCGTATGCCGTCAACCAAAATCTGGTCGCCGCGAACGGGCGAGGGAGGCTCGAAGCCGCGCACGGCCGCAGTGGCGATCACTTCTTCAAAGGGCTGATCGAAATCCGCCGGGTCGCGGTCTACGCCGTAGAGCCCGTCGCCCTCTATGCCGACGCCGCCCACCGCGACGCCGTTCTTGTAGACGGGCAGGCCGCCCGGGTCTGCCGAGAGCCCCAGCGGCAGGCCCGGCCGCTTGATGTCCGAGCAGGGAAGCGAAGAGAACTGCACGCCGTAGAGCGGGCCCGAAGGGCGAAAGCTGACGCCCGGCGGAAAATGTTCCTGGATGATAAAGCCCGCTGTGCGCGTCGTAAAAGCATTGCCCGTCGTGCTGAAGAGAGCGCCCGTGCCCGCCTTCGAGACGGCCGCCAGAGCCGCAGGGACGCTCATGCCTTCGAGCCCTCTGCCCGTTGGGCCAACGCTGCGAATCGTGGTCGCGGGCGGCGCTCCCGTCATTTGAAAGACGCCAAGAGAATTGCCCTCGCGATCTGTGACTGCGACCGTCACGGCGCGTTGCAGGCTGACGGCCGCGGCGACCGCCTGCGAGATGATCTGGCGCACCTCGTCGGTCGAGAGCGTGCCTGCGGTCACTACTGTCGCAGTGGGCGGCGCGATGGGCACGGCCGAGCCGGGGGTCGGGCGCGCGCCAGCGTCGTCTGCGGGGCCGCCGCCGAGGTGGCCTATGCCGACGCGCACGCGATTGCTCCCGACTCCCCTGTAAGCGACCCGCACCAGCACGTCGCCCACCTCGCCCAGCTCGTCGCTCAGGCGCACGATGATGGCCGTGGCCCAGGGCTGTTCCGGCACTGGGCCCACGTACTCGACCGTTAAGGGATAGATGCGGTGCGCCGCGTCTTCCGCGTCGGCCGTAACATGGCTCGCAGTCTCGCCCGGCTGTAAGGAGAGGTTCATCGCAAAGAGCATGAGGCGCGTGCGCTTGTCCGTGCCCCACTGGATAGAGGAAGAGAGGGGGAAGGGCTCGCGCAGCCGCGTCACGCAGTCCAGGGCGAGAGCGCGCGTCGAGCTTTCTTCGCTGACGAGGATGGGCCCACTCGCCTGCGCGCTTGCGCTCACACCAGGATTGAAGAGCGGGGCGGGTGCTGCCAGTACTATTACTACTACTACTGCGCAGACGCACAGCCCGACGAGCAGACAGGTACTCCGAGCATGTGTTTGACCCGTCATAAAAGAGAAGGCCGAATCCGTCCGATCATAAAAGCAATGCTGATTGAGGGGCTACTCGCGTGACCATTCACAATGTATCACTAATCGCCGGGCAGTCAATAGAGAGTTGCGGGGGAGAGAAAGATTTGAGTTGCCATGCAATTTCTCATGTGCTACAACGCGGGCTGATGGCTTCGTTCGACTCGATTGGCCCAAACGTTAATGCTCGCAAAACCTTCTCTGGCCCGCAGCGGAGCTGACCGCTCAAGGTAGGCTGCCTATGCTTCGCTCAGAGGTGCTCTTTCGGATCACGGCGCGGGCGGTGGTGATGCTCTGCGTGATGCTCCTGTGTGCCGCCTGGGCCGTGGGCCAGAAGCGCGGTCATATCACGGGGGTGGTGCGCGACGGGGCAGGCGCGCCCGTGCAATGGGTAGTCGTCACGGCTACCAATCAAGTCACCGGCAAGGTGCAGGCGGCCGTCAGCAGGCCCGACGGACGATATTCGATTCAGTTGCCGGCGGGCGCTTATCGCGTCGCGGTCAGGGCTCCGTACGTGGCGAAGTTCGAGAAGAGTAAAGCTTACGGAGACTTCGTGATCGTGCGCGGCGACGCTTTGGAAAACGTGATCGTCACGGGCACAGCGGACACGCCGCTCGATATTCAGGTGGAGAAGATGGAGCCGGAGCCTGGATCGCAAGCTCAAGGCGCTGGGCCCACCGCGCCTGACCGCGTCGAGGTACGCGACCGCTGGCGCTTGAGCTTTCCTGAGTATGACCGCTACGGCGACAGGGGTGCGCGTGGCCGCGACATCCCGTTCCGCAAGGGGCGCTGGTACGACCCCTATAACCAGAGCGTCCTTAAGGGCGACTATCCCGTCATCGGCAACAAAACTTTCATGGTTCTCTCGGCCGTGAGCACGAGCGCGGTGGAGCTAAGGCGTACACCGACGCCCTCGGATGTCAGCAGCAACAGGCCGGGCAGCGCAGAGTTCTTCGGCCAGCCTGAAGCTCTCGCCGTCAATGAAACCTTGCAGTTCACGTTCGAGCTGTTTCGCGGCGATACTGTCTTCAAGCCGCGCGATTGGGCCATCAAGATCACGCCTACGCTGAGCCTGCCCAACTACTTGAACGCGCGCGAGACGGGCGTGGTCAACATAGACGTGCGGCGCGGCACGAACCGCACAGACACACACTTCTCTCTGGAAGAAGCCTTCGGCGAAGTCAAGCTCAGGGACGTTAGTGAGAATTATGATTTCGTGTCGCTGCGCGCCGGAATCCAGCCGTTCGTCTCCGACTTCCGAGGCTTTATCTTTTCGGACAATAACCTGGGCGCGCGCCTGTTCGGCAACTTCGCCAGCAATCGCTACCAATTCAACGTGGCCTACTTCTCCATGCTTGAGAAGGATACGAACAGCGGCCTGAACCGCTTCGACACGCGCCACCAGAACGTTTACGTGGCCAATCTGTACGGGCAGGATTTTCTGAAGAAGGGCTACACCATACAGGCGAGCCTGCACTTTAACGACGACCGGCGCAGCGTCGAGTTCGACCGCAACGGCTTCCTCGTGCGGCCCGCGCTCATCGGCGACGTGCGCCCGCACTCGATCAAGGTCGGTTACCTGGGCCTGAGCGGCGACGGCCATCTGGGTCGTCTCAACCTGACGCACTCCTTTTATTACGCTGCGGGGCGCGACGACCGGAATCCGATTGCGGGGCGCAGCGTCCGCGTCAAATCTCACATGGCCGCCGTCGAAGCTTCCGTCGATAAAGATTACCTGCGCTTTCGCGGCTCTTTCTTCTGGGCCCAGGGCGATAGTGACCCGAGGGACGCGAAGGCTACGGGCTTTGACGCGATCTTTGACGACCCGAATTTTACGGGCGGGCAATTCTCTTTCTGGAATCGTCAGGGCATCAGGCTTACGCAGACGGGCGTCGGGCTGGTTCACCCGAACAGCATCCTGCCCTCTCTGCGCAGCAGCAAGACGCAGGGCCAGGCCAATTTCGTCAATCCCGGAATCTTTATCTACAACGCCGGGCTGGACGTGGAAGTGACGCAGCGCATCAAGGCCGTCTTCAACTTGAACTACCTGCGCTTTCACCGGACGGAGCCGCTCGAATACATTCTCTTTCAGAACCGCATTCGCAAGGAGATTGGTTACGATTACTCGCTCGGCGTGGCTTATCGCCCGCTGCTGATAAACAACCTGACGTTTACCTTCGGGGCCGCGCTGCTCAGGCCGGGCAGAGGTTTTCGGGACATCTACACAGACCGGACGCGCAACTGCCCGGCGAGCGTCAGCGATTTCTGCACGCCCGATGGTGTTATCATCGACCCGAGCAAGCCGCTGTTTTCACTGTTCGCGCAACTGAAGCTGATCTTCTGAGACAAATGCATGGGCACGCCACAATTGATCGTCTCAAGCTGACGCTTTGTTTGACGATGACGGGGATGGTCGTCATGGTCTTGCTGAGCGGAGCGCGCTCGTCTGCCGGTGAGCAGGCTCAGACAGACTCGGCGCAGCCGCCCGCCGCTACTACTCCTGCCACCGCTCAGGCTCAAAAGCTCGAAGGATGTCTATCGTGCCACTCGAAGATCGAGCCGATGCACAAGTATGGGCCCACCGGCTCTGTCGATAACCTGAAGGATGGACGGGATGCTCAGGGCTTGACCTGTACGGCGTGTCACGGCGGGAATCCTGCGGCCGGGACTAAAGAAGAGGCGCACGTGCGGCCGCGCTTTCCCGAAGAGTGGAAGCGGGGAGGCCGCGCCACGGGCGCTAATCCGGAGCGAACCAATACGCTGCTCATGCGCGAGAGCCAGGAGTTCGTGCGCTTCATCAATCCGGGCGACCTGCGCGTGGCCCAAAGAGTGTGCGGCGAGTGTCACGCTGCCGAAGCGCGAAACGTCCCGCGCAGCATGATGGCCCACGGCGCTATGCTGTGGGGCGCGGCCCTCTACAACAACGGCGGCTTCCCCATCAAGGACGCGCGCTTTGGCGAAAGCTACTCGGAGTCGGGCGCGCCGCAACGATTGGTGCAACAGCCAGGCCCCTCGCGCGCAGAGACGCGCTTGAAGGGCATACTGCCTTACCTAGATCCGCTGCCGCGCTGGGAAATCTCGCAGCCGGGCAATATCCTTCGCGTCTTCGAGCGCGGCGGGCGCAGGCGCTCGGAGGTCGGCCTGCCTGATCGCGAAGAGGAGCCGGGCAAGCCCGATAAGGGTTTGAGCCCGCGCGGCCTCGGCACGAACAATCGCACAGACCCGGTGTATCTCGGCATACAGAAGACGCGGTTGATGGATCCCACGCTGAACTTCCTGGGCACGAACGATCATCCGGGCGACTACCGCTCTTCGGGCTGCACTGCCTGCCACGTCGTCTACGCCAATGATCGAAGCAGCGTGCATTCCGAAAGCTACGCGGCGGCGGGGAACCAGGGCCGCTCGCAGTCGGCTGACCGGAGCATCCCGCGCGACGAGTCGGGCCATCCCGTCCGGCATCAGTTCACCTCGCAGATTCCTACCTCGCAGTGCATGGTCTGTCACATGCACCCAGGCACGAACATGGTCGCCACCTACCTGGGCCTGACCTGGTGGGATAACGAGACGGACGGCGCGGCGATGTACCCGGCCGAGCAGCACACGCCTTCGCAGGAAGAGGAGCAGGAGAAGCTGAATCGTAATCCGGAGGGGGCGAGCCTGCGCGGCCGCTGGTCTGACCCTGAGTTTTTGGCCCGCACAGGCACGGAAGAATTCAACAATCAACTGACGCGCACACGCTTCGCGGACTTCCACGGGCACGGCTGGCTCTTTCGCGCCGTCTGGAAGAAGAATCGCAAGGGCGAGCTGCTGGACTCTCAAGGAAACATCGTCTCAGCCGAAGACCCGGATCGTTTTAAGAAGGCTGTGCACCTGAACGACATTCATCTCGAAAAAGGGATGCACTGCGTTGACTGCCATTTCCGGCAGGACTCGCACGGCGACGGCAATCTCTATAACGAGCCGCGCGCCTCGATTGAGATAGGCTGCACGGATTGTCACGGCTCAATCCGCGAGCGCGCGACGCTCTTCACCTCCGGCCCGGCCGCAAGCCTTGCCACAGGACAGGCGGCCGAGAGAAGGCTGGAGAGAAAAGAGCCAGTGTTGGGCCAAGACCTGACGAGGCTGCGTGCGCGCGACACAGACGGCTCGCGCATCCCGCTCTTTCAGCGCGTTCAGAGAGACCGGACTAAACGGGACGAGCGCGGCGCTGACGTTCAGCTTAAGGCGGGCGACATCATACAGAACTCTATGGTCGTGCCGGGCCGCTGGTGGAGAGTCCCGCAGACGGTGGACACCATCACGCCGGGCCGCCCCGATTACAACGAGCAGTCGCGCTACGCCAAGACCGTTCGCACGGATAACGAGACGTGGGGCGATGTCCCGGCCGACGAGCGCGCGCTCGCACACCGCGAGAGCCAGATGACCTGCTTCGCCTGCCACTCTTCGTGGGTGACGGGCTGTTTCGGCTGCCATCTCTCGATGCAGGCCAATCGCAAGATGCCGAATCGCCATTTCGAGGGCGGGGACTCGCGGAACTTTACGACCTATAACTTCCAGGTCTTGCGCGACGACATCTTCATGCTCGGGCGCGACGGGACAGTGACGAGCCACAAGGTCGCGCCCGTGCGCTCCTCTTCGGCCGTGCTGGTCAGCTCGCAGAATCAGAACCGCGAGTGGATTTACTCGCAGCAGCAGACCACTTCGGCCGAAGGCTTCAGCGGCCAGGCTTTCAACACGCACGTCCCGCACACAGTCCGCGCCAAAGAGACGAAGGGATGCAGCGATTGCCATGTCTCGGAGCAGAACGACAACAACGCCTGGATGGCCCAACTGCTGCTTCAGGGAACCAACTTCGTCAACTTCATGGGCCGGTATGTTTACGTCGCGGCCACTGACGCGCTCGAAGCCGTCGTCGTCACGGAACAGTCCGAGCCGCAGGCCGTTCTGGGAAGCACGCTGCACAGCCGAGCCTATCCGGCAAGCTTTGAAAAGTTCGTGCGCGGCGGGCGCGAGCTTGCGACTGCTTACGAGCACGCGGGCAACCCGCGCGCCCTTCAGGTGCAGTTGCGCGGCGAGTACGCCTATGTCGCGGCGGGCGAAGGCGGCCTGCGCGTCTACGACGTGGCGCAGATAGATCAGAAGGGATTTTCCGAACGCATCACGACCGCGCCCGTCTCGCCCCTGGGCCAGAAGTTTTATGTCAAGACACGATATGCGACGGCCGTGGCAGCGCCGACGACGCTCGCCGTTGACCCTGCGCGCTGGCGTCTCTCGACAGACGGCCGGATGATCCCGCCCGAACAGGTCGGCGCGTCAAAGGAGATGCTCGTTAACGAAGAGCAGCCGATTCATCCGCTCTACGCTTACCTTTATGTGGTGGATAAGTACGAAGGCTTGATACTGGTCAACGCGGCGACGCTTTTGGATGGCGACCCGCTCAACAATTTCCTGAAGCGGGCCGTGACCTTTAACCCGGACGGCGCGCTCGACGGCGCAAGCAACATCGCCATCGCCGGAACCTACGCTTACATTACGACCGAGCGTGGCCTCTCGGTCGTCAACATCAACGACCCGCTCCGACCGCAGATCGTCGCTCAAATAGGCGCGCCCGCTCTCAAACGACCGCGCGCCATTGCCGTCCAGTTCCGCTACGGCTTCGTCGTGGACGAAGAGGGATTGAAAGTCATAGACCTGACCGTGCCCGCCGAGGCTCGCCCGGTCGCGAAGGCTTTCGTGCCCCTGGCGGATGCGCGCGACGTTTATGTGGCGCGCACCTACGCCTACGTCGCGGGCGGCAGGGAAGGAGTCGCTATCGTTGATGTCGAGCAGCCGGAGCGGCCGCGACTCGATCAGACTTACGACGGCGAAGGAAGGTTGAACGACGCGCATCAGGTGAAGATCGCCATGACGAATGCGAGCCTCTTCGCCTACGTCGCGGACGGGCGCAACGGCCTCCGCGTTCTGCAACTGACTTCGCCCGAGACTGTGCCCACTTACGCAGGCTTCAGCCCGCGCCCGCGCCCCACCTTGATCGCTACGTTCAGGACGAAGGGAGAGGCGCTCGCCATCTCCAAGGGCTTAGACAGAGACCGCGCGGCCGACGAAAGCGGCAATCAGATAGCCGTCTTCGGACGACGCGGCGCGCGTCCCTTCACCCTCGAAGAAGTCCAACGCATGTTTCGCACGGAAGGCGGCAAGGGAGAGTTCTTCACAGTCAGAGACAAGCCCCGCAGCGCGCCCTGTAGCCCGTGCCCTCCTCAAGCGACGGGCACAACTTCGAGCGAGGCCAGGGCGAAGGAGAGCCCGCCGCCCGGCGCTTCCCTAAATCTGCTCAACCTCGGGCGGGGCAAGACGGCAGCAATGCTGGCCGGGCTCGGCATCTTTATTCTCGTCGTCAGGCGAAGAAGACTGCACAGGCGGTACTGATTATCATCGCTTGAATAATCGGGCGGGTTGGGTTATTAAAAGTAGAGGGCTCTGGAAATCTTCTTCACTAGCCCACGGTCGCCCGGCCTATCCCTGAGTTAAGCATTTTCATAATCACACTCTTATGACCAACACCCTCATCTACAGAATTGTCTGCGCTCTCGCCGCAGCCCTTCTGCTCGCAGCCTGTGAACCTTCCCTGCGCGCCCAGCAGACGGAGCGCGACATGCAAAGGGAAGCGCAAATCCAGCAAGAGCTGGCCGCCATCTCGCCCTCTTCGGTCGAGACCTTCAAACAGGCCACGGAGCTGATGGACAAAGGCGATATGAAGCAGGCCGCCAGGCTCTACGACGAAGTGCACAAGAAGGCTCCCAACTGGGACGTTATCAACCGCCGCCTCGGCTTTGCCCTGATCGGGTCGGGACAGACCGAGGAAGGCCTGGCGCTGCTGCACGAAGCCGTAGAGCTTAAACGCTCACCCGACAACCTGGCGAGCCTTGCGCGGATGATGGCTTACCCGGGGGAGAATAAGGAGGGCACGGCGGGAGCTAAACAGCGGGCGCTGGAGCTGGCGAAAGAGGCTCTCAGGAAGAACACGGATAAGAGCGATGCGAGCTATGCTGCCCTGCTTGGACAGCTCTCGCTCGCCGTGCGGGATGAGCAGGGGCTACGAGAGGCTACGGCCGAGCTGGTCAAGTATCATCCGGAGCTGATGGTGACGCACTACTTCAACGCCCTGCGCGCGGCGATGGATGAAGAATGGTCTGTGGCCGAACGGGAGATGCGCAGGGCCGGAGAGCTTGGACTGCCCGGGGCCGTCGTGCAGGAGTTTCTCGACTCGGGCATTCACGCGCGCGTCGTCGCCTGGCGCTACGCCTACATGGCGCTCTACACAGTGCTCCTGTGGGCCGTGGGGCTGGCGCTCCTCTTCATCGTCGGCGGCATCCTCTCCAAGCGGACGCTCGATTACCTGGAACGTGCCGACCCCGCGACGCTCACAGACCAGGCGCACGAGAAGCTGAGGTCTGTGTATCGTACAGTCATCAACATCGCCGGGCTCTATTACTACGTCTCGATCCCCGTTGTGATCTTCCTCATCCTCGGGGTTTCGGCGGCGATAGTCTACGGCTTTATGATGATCGGGACGATCCCCATCAAGCTCGTCCTCATCTTAGGCATCGGCGCGCTCATCACCGTCTATCAAATGATACGCTCGCTCTTTACGAAGGTGGAGACGGAAGACCCGGGCCGCAAGCTTCACGAGACGGAAGCGCCGGGATTGTGGGCCCTCTCGCAGGAAGTGGCGCGCACGACGGGGACGCGCCCCTTGACCGAGATTCGCGTGACGCCGGGGACGGAAGTCGCCGTCTACGAGCGCGGCAGCTTTCGCGACCGTGTGCAGGACAGGGCCGAGCGCGTGCTCGTAGTCGGCGTCGGCGTCCTCAACGATTTTCACCAGAAAGCCTTTCGCGCAGTCCTGGCCCACGAGTACGGCCATTTCAGTCACCACGATACGGCCGGAGGCGACATGGCCCTGCGCGTCCAGGCCGACATGATGAAATTCGCGTACGCCATGATTCGCTCGGGGCAGAACACGCGCTGGAATCTGGGCTTCCATTTCCTGCGCCTCTACCACAGAATCTTTACGCGCATCAGCCACGGCGCGAGCCGCTTTCAGGAAGCTCTGGCCGACCGCAGGGCCGCGTTCCACTACGGGGCTGGGGCTTTCGAGGAAGGCTTGCGCCACGTCATCCGTCGCAAGATCGAGTTCGAGTTTCTCGCCACGCAGGAGATAGAGGAGGCCGCGCGGGCCAGGCGCGCGCTCTCGAACCTCTACGAGCTGGACAGACCCGCGGAGGGCCAGCAGCAGCGTACGCTCGAAGAGGAGTTCCAGCGGGCGTTGGAGCGCGAGACGACAGAGCTGGACACGCACCCGAGCCCGGCCGAGAGGTTTCGCCTCGTCCGCCGCCTGGCCCACAGGGAAGAGCCTGCGATGGAGGGCCTGGTGTGGGAGCTTTTCACCAGCAGGGAAACGCTGACGCGCGAGATGAGCACTTTAATCGAAGCCAATCTCAGGACGGCTGCTTGAGGAGCCAATTGACGGATGGAAGATCAAAGAGAGTTTGAAAGGGCCCACGGGCCGACGATGTACGGGGCGCAGATCACGCGCGCTAACCCGACGTGTCTCGTCCTCCTGCTAGACCAATCCGGGTCAATGGTAGACCCTTTCAGCGGCGACCAGAACGTGCGTAAGGCCGAGTACGTCGCCGACGTGGTCAATCACACGCTGCACGATCTGGTCATCCGCTGCACCAAGACCGAAGAGGTGCGCAACTATTATTACGTCTCCGTGATCGGTTACGGCGGGCAGGTCGGCTCGGCTTTCGCGGGCGCGCTCGCAAGCTATCGCCTGGCTCCCGTTGCCGAGCTGGCCGAGTATCCGCTGCGCATCGAGACACGCTACAAGAGAGTGCCGGACGGGGTGGGCGGCACGCTTGAGGTTCCCTTTCGCTTTCCCGTCTGGGTACACCCGCAGGCCGCCGGAAAGACGCCCATGTGCGAGGCTCTCGCTCAGGCCAAAGCGATCATCGAAGAATGGGTCGCCGAGCATCCGAAGAGTTTTCCGCCGACTGTGCTGCACCTGACGGACGGCGAGTCGAGCGACGGCAACCCTTACCAGCTCGGCCAGGAGATCATGGCGCTTTCCACCGACGATGGGCCCACGCTCCTCTTCAACTGTCATGTCTCGGCACAGCGCAGCGCCAAGATCGAGTATCCGTCAACGGCTGCGGGCCTGCCGAACGGATTCGCGCGCACGCTCTTTGAAATATCGAGCCCACTGCCCGCAGGGTTTCTGGCCGCCGCTGCGCAGCTCGGCGTGCGCGCCGAAGCAGGCTCGCGCGGGTTTATCTTTAACGCCGACCCTTCATCGGTCGTCCAGTTCTACGAGATCGGCACGAGCCTGACGGGCATGACTCCTTACAGATGGATGGACTCTTGATTTTGGCCCACGCGCGAGCGAGGGCCATTAACCTGCTATGACGCCTCAAGGCTTTCAACTACGCACGCAGCAGTTCCTCCTGCAAAAAAGCGGCCAGGCGTTGGCCGAGTGCGAAGATGCCATCGCCGTCAACGCCGCGCGGCTGAGGTACGCGGTGGCGGACGGAGCGACAGAGGCTTTCGACGCCGGGAGTTGGGCCAAGCGCCTGGCCCGTGGTTGGGTCGAGGCAAAGACGCCCGCGCTCGACGCGGAGGATTTCGGCGCGTGGGTCGAAGCCGAGGGCAAGTCCCTGCATGATTCTTGGGCGGGCCTTCGCCTGGCCTGGTATGCGGAAGAGAAGGCGCGCTCCGGCTCCTACGCCGCTTTCGTCGGCGTCGAGTTCAGCCCCGCAGGAGAGCGCCCCCGCTGGCAGGCCATAGCTCTAGGCGACTCCTGCCTCCTGCATTGCCGCGACGGTGAGGTGTTGGCCTCGCTCCCGCTCTCTGATTATCGCCGGTTCAATGCTGCCCCGGTGCTTGTGCCTTCGCTCACGGGGCTGCAAAGGGCTGCCCTCTCGCAGGCGGTTGCATCTCATGGCGAGGCGCGCGACGGCGATCTGTTCCTGCTCATGTCGGACGCCGCTGCCGCCTGGTATCTGATGATGACTGAGGTGCGCGACCCGCGCCGCGCGGAGTTCGACTCGTCGCTGGCCGGTTCAAAGCAGGAGGAGTTGGCCCAACTTTTCGAGCGCGAGCGCCGCTCGCACAGGATCAAGGATGACGACGTAGCGATTCTCCGCATAGAGATTGCGTATAAATAAGCTCAGCTTACTGGCAGGCAATTGATGTCCAGTCACAATCCGAAATATTGGCCCTCGGCGCGACACTTCTCGGAAGCGATGCAGTGCCCGGCCGTCTGCTTCACCAATCCCTTGCTGCGCGAGACGCTGCCGGCCGTAGACCGCCTCGGCATGCCCCTGGTGACTTCGGGCCAATTCGCTTACGTCTACAAGCTCAAGCCCGCAACGGGCAGCCAAGCTTTCGCCGTGCGCTGCTTTCGCGGCTACCTGGGCGACCGCGAGCCCAGGTACAGGGCCATTCACGCTCACCTGCAAAGTAACTACGTGCCCGCCCTCGCCGGCTTCAGCTACGAGCCCGAAGGCATCCTGGTCGAGGGCCGCCGCTTTCCAATCCTTTTCATGGAATGGATTGATGGGCCCACGCTGGACGTTTACCTGGACGAGGTCGTCACGAAACGAGAGGTGCTCCTGCACCTGGCCGGTGAATGGCTGAGGCTGATGAGGTCTCTGCGCGAGGCGCGCATAGCTCATGGCGATCTACAGCACGGCAATATCATCGTCGAGCGCGGGAGCCTGCGCCTGGTCGATTTGGACGGAATGTTCGTGCCGGAGATGGCCGGGTGGCTGTCGAGCGAAGTCGGCCACCAGCATTTTCAGCATCCGGCGAGGGACGCCAGTCTCTTCAATCAAGACCTGGACAACTTCTCAGCACTAGTCATCTATCTATCGCTCATCTCTCTGGCCGAAAGGTCGGCGCTCTGGGCAGAGCATCATGACGAGAACCTGCTCTTTACGCGCGCAGACTTCCTGTCACCCGATACTTCGGCCCTCTTCGGAAAGATCAGGGAACTGGGGCCGGAGCATAAGCGCCTGGCCGACGTTCTGGCGACGGCAGCGAAGGGCGACCCGGCTGCCGTTCCCTGCCTGCTCGATCTGGTCACGGTACAGTCAAGGCTTCCCGCCTGGATGTCCGCGCCGCTCGACCTTGAAGTGGTCGGCAAGACCAGAGAGGTGCAGCGAGTTGAAGCGCCGCCACCGCCCATGCCCGTGCGTCAGAGAGGTGGCGTGACGACGCGGCACAGCGCGCGCCAAGTCCCTTCGACGCCCGGCTCGGCCACCGTGCAGAGCGTCTTCAGCGCGCCCGTCGCGGGGCAGACCTCCGTTGCGCCCGCCGTCCCACGCGACCCGTCGCAGGTCGGCAGGAACACGTTTCTCCACGCGCGGGAGTTGTTGGGACGAACATTTCTCTGGTGGTACTGGGGGCTTTACTTTGTGCTGAAGATTGTGGGCCTGGACTTCTTCTATGCCGTCGTGGTGGCGATTGCGACGGTGGCGACCGTGTGTTTCAGCTACGGATTCTCGCGCGCCCTGAGGGAAGCACAGGCCGCCGCCGCAGCAGCAGGTGGGCCCAGAGCGCAAACGCTCTCGACCTCTCAGGCCGCTTCTGCGTATCTCCCTTCCTGGTATAACCGGGCGGCTTCCATTCCTCAGTCACCTGCTTCATCGCTTCCGCCTGCCTCGGCTCTCGATTCGATCATCGGGAACCGCACGCTCGGTATTTATCATCTTCCGAGCTGCGCCTGGGCTTCGCGCATCTCACGCAGCAATCAGGTGGGCTTCTCTTCGAGTACCGAGGCAAGGCTGGCCGGTTATCACCCTTGCCGCGTCTGTTTGCCTTGATGCGCGCTGAATGACCGATGCGGCCCGGCCGTCAGGAGAAGCGAGGGAAGAACTGCCGTTTTTTCAGTCCGGAGAAATCCTCTGCGATGAGGTGTGTGACGGTCGGCGGAGAGTCGCCTATGTGAAATGAGCGCACGCGCTCCTGTGTCGCCTGATCCTCCCTGGTGATTCGCGCGTGCTGGCGCATGTGCTCGGCCCAGGATTCGACTAAGAATGTTTCCAGGTATCGTCCGGGATGGGCCGGGTCTGCGAACAGTCCCCAGCGCGAGGCCCCGTCGCGCCGCAGAATCCGCTCGAAAGCCTTCATCGCTTTCAGGAAGTCCTGCGTGCGCCCGGGGTCAATCAGGTATTCGACCGTCACGAGCACGGGGCCTTGCTCGGGCGGCGGCTCGCTCGTCACCGTCGGGTCTGTCCAGTGCAGGGAAGGGCTCAGGTCAAGCTCTTCGCTGATGCGCAGGGGGAAGAAGAGGGCCGCCGCGAGCCCTATCAGAAGTGCCACTGCGGCCGAGAGCAGCGCCGCCTGTATCCCGACGCGCTCGGCCAGGGCTCCCCAGGCGGCGCTTCCCACGGCCAGCGAGCCGAAGAAGACCAGCAGGTAAATTGCCAGCGCCCTCGCCCGCACCCATTCCGGCACGACCGTCTGCACGCCTATGTTGAAGCTGGACATGGTCGTCATCCAGGCCAGGCCGCCGAAGATCATCGCCACGCACAGGAGGCCGAAGCTGCGAACGTGGGCCAGCGCCGCCGTCGCCACGGCGAACAGCACAGTGCCCAGGATGACGAGCATGTTGGCCGAAACGGCCTGGCGCAAGCCTGGCATGACGACGGCCCCGAGTATCGCGCCCGCCCCCAAGCCCCCGAGCATCACTCCGTAAGCGAAGGCCCCGAGCCCAAGCTCGCGCCTCGCCACCAGGGGCAGCATGGCCCACAAGGCGCTGGCGCACAGTGCGAAGACGCCCGTCCGTATGAGGACTGCGCGCAGCTCCGGCGAATGGCGCACATAGCGCAAGCCCGCGCGCATAGCTCCCGCCACGCGCTCCGTCGGCGCAATGCTCTCGACCGTCTCCCTGCGCCAGCGATAGAGAACCAGGATAATGCCGACGAACGAAAGGGAGTTCAGAAGAAAGACGGCCCAGGAGCCTGCTGCGGCGACGACCAGACCGCCGAGCGCAGGGCCCACGGCGCGGGCTATGTTGAAGGCCACGCTATTGAGAGAGACGGCCGAGGGCAGCTCCCGGCGCGGAACCAGCTCGGGCATGATCGCCTGCCAGGCCGGGCCGTTCAGGGCCGTGCCCAGGCCGAGCGAAAAGGTCAGCACCAGCAGCACTGCCGGCGTCACCCAGCCCAGAAGCGTCAGCACCGCCAGTCCGACCGCCGAGAAGAGCATCCACCCCTGAGTGAAGAGGAGCAGGCGGCGACGGTCAATTATGTCTGCCAGAGCGCCGCCGGGCAGGGCCAGCAGAAAGGTCGGGGCGTTCTCTGCCGTCTGCATCAGCGCCACCATCAGAGGCGTCGGCGCGAGCGTCGTCATCAGCCACTCGGCCCCGACATTGTGCATCCAGGTTCCGACGTTCGACGCCACAGCAGCGACCCACAACGCGCGAAACAATTGGTAGCCGAGCGGACTCCAGGCAGATACTCGCTGCTTCTCCATCAAAAAACCGACCCCTGCACGTAACTATTCCTCCGAGAATAAACCCTCTGCAACCGCTTGAGCAACCGGCCCGCAACTGCTCCGGATTGCCCTCCCGAATTGCCTCCCCGATTTGCCTCCCGTGCCAGCGCCATTTGACTTAGAGGTCGTCTGTGGTGTTATTGTCACCCGGCGTCCCCGGCCGACGGGGCGGCCCCGAACGGGCGCAAATCGTAGTAAATGAAGGGTAAAAAGCGGCCCACGGGAAGCAAGCGCGGGGGCGCGGGTTTGCATCTAAGCAGTAGTTTATAGTAGTCATTTAATAACGGACGATCAGCGAGCAACGTGCGTGAGTGTCAAGGCTGGCCGGTTCTCTGTGCCCCCGCTCTGGCAGGTTGCAGTGCTGATCGTTAAATGTTCTAAGGGACGAAAAGAGTAATGGCGAAAAATTTAGTCATCGTGGAATCGCCCGCCAAGGCGAAGACGATTAATAAGTATTTGGGCAGCGACTATGTAGTCAAAGCTTCTATCGGTCACATCAAGGATTTGCCGTCGAAGGGCCTGGGCGTCGATGTCGAGAGAGATTTCGAGCCGACCTACGAGGTCATCCCAGATACTAAGAAGCGCAATAACAGAAAGATCATCGCCGAGCTGAAAAGGGCCGCGAAGGAGGCCGACGCCATCTACCTGGCCGCCGACCCAGACCGCGAGGGCGAAGCCATCTGCCAGCACCTGGCGGAAGAGATCGTGCCGAAGCGCCCGCGCAAGCCTTCCTATCGCGTGATGTTCAACGAGATCACCAAGCGCGCCGTGCAGGACGCCTTCAAAGAGCCGCGCGAGATAGACTCCAACCTGGTTGACGCTCAGCAGGCGCGTCGCGTCCTAGACCGCTTGGTCGGCTATAAGGTCTCGCCGCTTTTGTGCCGTACGGTGGGGGGCCGCTTGAGCGCCGGGCGTGTGCAATCCGTGGCCCTGCGCATGGTCTGCGAGCGCGAGCGTGAGATAGAGCAGTTCGTCAAGACAGAGTATTGGACGGTCACGGCGAACCTGGCCGCGAAACTGCCCCCGGCCTTCGACGCGCGCCTGTGGAAGATCGGCGAGCAGACTGTCAAGACGGGCGGCTTCGATCAGGAGATTAAGAAGAACGAAATCCTGATCGGCGACGAGACGCAGGCCACAGAGATCGTCCGTGAAGCCGAGCAGCAAGCGTACGTCGTCTCGGAAGTCACGACGAAAGAGCGTAAGCGCAACCCTGTGCCTCCCTTCATCACTTCCAAGCTTCAGCAGGAGTCTGCACGCAAGCTCGGCTTTGCCGTGAAGAAGACGATGATGTTGGCCCAGAAGCTTTACGAAGGCGTGGAGCTTGGCGCGGAAGGCGCTGTCGGCCTCATCACCTACATGCGAACCGACTCGACGCGCGTCTCGGAAGCGGCGCTCGCGGAAGTGCGCGACTTTATAGGCGCGCAGTACGGGCCCGGCTACTTGCCGGAAAAGGCCGTCCATTACCGCTCGAAGAAGGATGCGCAGGACGCTCACGAAGCGATTCGCCCGACAGATGTCACGCGCACGCCCGATTCTCTGGCGAGGTTTCTCAACAAGGAGGAGCTGAAGCTTTACCGTCTCATCTGGCAGCGCTTCGTCGCCTCGCAGATGACTGCGGCCATCTTCGATCAGACGACGATTGACATCACGGCCGGGCGCTTCACGTTCCGCGCCACGGGCTCCGTGCTAAAGTTTGACGGCTTCCTGAAAGTTTACCAGGAGGGGCGCGACGAGAAGGCTTCCGAAGAGGACGAGGAGGCGGAGCGCAAGCTGCCCCTGGTCGAGAAGGGCGAACAGTTAGAGCTGAAAGCCGTCACGCCGGAGCAGCATTTTACGGAGCCGCCGCCGCGCTACACGGAAGCGACGCTCGTCAAGGCGCTCGAAGAGAAGGGCATCGGGCGGCCCTCGACCTACGCGGCGATCATGACCACCATACTCGACCGCGAGTACGTTGAAAAACATGAGGGGCGCTTTCATCCGACCGCGTTGGGTACGACCGTCAACGATCTGCTGGTCGCGAGCTTCGACGATCTCTTCAACGAGACCTACACGGCGCGGATGGAAGAGGAGCTGGACGAGATAGAGGAAGGGAAGCTGAAGTGGACTGAGGCGCTGCGCGAGTTCTACGAGAAGTTCGCGCGTGACTTGAAGGTGGCCGAGCGCGAGATGAAGGAAGTCAAGCGACAGGCCATTCCGACCGACGAGACGTGCGAGAACTGCGGCTCGCCGATGGTCATCAAGTTCGGGCGCTTCGGACAGTTCTTGGCCTGCTCTAACTATCCCGAATGCCGTACGACGCGCGAAGTGGCAAAGCCTGCGGCAACGGTAGAGACGGAGGGCTTGAACGCTGGCGCTTCATCGGGTGCTTCGGCGACCGCTCCTTCGGAGCAAGGCGCTGGCGAGGCGGCGGAAGAGGCTGAGACGTGCGAGCTGTGCGGGAAGCCGATGGCTTTAAAGCGCGGGCGCTTCGGACAGTTCCTCGGCTGCACGGGCTATCCCGAATGCCGCAACATACGCAAGATCGCCAGAAGCGGCGCGGTCGCGCCCGCGCCCGTCACCCTAGACGAGACCTGTCCGATAGACGGCGCGCAACTGGTCAGGCGGCACGGACGCTTCGGCGAATTCGTCTCCTGCTCGAACTATCCGAAGTGTACCTACATTAAGCGAGAGACGACGGGCGTGGCCTGTCCGCGCGCGGGCTGCAAGGGCGAGCTGGTCGTCAAGAAGTCGAAGCGCGGGAAAGCCTTCTATGGCTGCTCGGAATATCCCAAGTGCGACGTGGTCTACTGGGACAAGCCTGTGGCCGAGCCCTGTCCCAACTGCAACGCCCCTTTTCTTTTGGAGAAGACGACGAAGAAAGAGGGAACCGTGCGCTACTGCGCGCAAGAAGGCTGCAACTATCGCGCAGACCAGGCAGCCGTGCCCGTCGTAGAGCCCACCGCCACGCCGCGCTCCGTCCGTCCCACCGCGAGTTAGAAGAATGCAGAAGGCGGAATGCGGAATGAAGGGCAGCTTCTCTTTCATTCCGCCTTCTGCATTCTTCTGTTAATTTTCCTTCGCTTGCTCTTCCTTATTCAAAGGGTCGTTCGATTGCAGGCCGTCGCTTTTATCAGAGTAGACGATGCCTGCCGAGACTTCGTCCGTGAGACGCACCCAGCCGTCCGAGGTGTGCTGGAAATCTTCGTCCGACGAGGGCGCAAAGGCTTTGCGTTCGGGATGCCAGGCAAGGCGCTCGACTTTGATGTGGGGGTGTTGTGTGCGGATGACGTTGAAGGAGTTGGTCTCGCCGCGCCCGCGCGTGGAGGTGGCCGTGCCCGCAGAGATGACCAGCGCGCTATGGCCCGCGATCTTGTAGCGCGTCGAGGTGTGGCCCGTGTGGCTGACGTGCAGGTGGCCCGCCAGCAGCACGTCCGCGCCGCAGCTTGCGAGCGCCTTCATAGCAAGCTCCGCGCGGTCAACCAGCTCGGCTTCGTCATGCCCCTCGGGCAGGTCGAAAGGATGATGCGTGACGATGATCTTGACTACGCGGTCGTCCAGGGCGCACAGGCGCTCGCGAATGCTTGCGATCTGCTCTTCGTTAATACGCCCGTCCTTGATCGTCAAAGAGCGCGCCGTGTTGATGCCGAGGACGGCCACCTCTTCGTCCGCATAGAACGGTTGCAAGTCGTCCGTAATGTAACGCTTGTATTTGTCGAGCGGCTGCAAGAAGCGGGCGAAGACGTTATGGAGCGGCACGTCATGGTTGCCGGGGACGACGATCTGCGGCCCCGGCAGGCGGTCTAGAAACTCGCGCGCTTCCTTGAACTGGTGGCTGCGCGCGCGCTGCGTCAAATCGCCCGAGACGACCACCAAGTCCGGCTTCAGCTCCGTGATCGTCGAGACGAGCGGCTCGATGATGGAGTAGTCAACACGACCGAAGTGCAGGTCTGAGAGGTGTACCAGCTTACGCATGAACTTTTCTTTACTCCTTTCCCGCAAGCGACGCGCGAGGCGGTGTGATGACGCGCAGCGCGCCCGGCAGGACACGGTAATGCAGCGGCGTCCTCATCACAGTCACTTCGCCGTCCGTCGCCACGCGCAGGCGATTGCGATGCGTCTCGACCCAGACTTCCTTTGTGCAGACCGCGTCGAAATCCTTCTCCTCGCGCAAGCCCCCGAAGAGCGCACGCAGGGCGAAGCGCAACAACCCTAAGCGGCCCGTGCGATGCGCCGTGTATAAGCTCAAGTGCCCGGCGTTCAGGCAGGCGCGAGCGCCGACGTTGAAGCTCTCCATCTCATACTCGTTATTGCCGACGAAGACGAAGGGCGTGTGACGGCGCAGCTCCTCCGTGTCCGTGCTCAGGCGGACGCTGAGGAAAGGGTAGCGGCGCAGGACTGTCAGCGTGGCCCACACGAAGGCAGGCCACTTGCCGCGCCCCAATCGCTCCTGCTGCTTCTCGCGATGGCGGACGATTGAAGGGTACAGCCCGAGGCTCGAATTGTTGAGAAAGATGCGGCCGTTGACTTCGCCTACGTCCACGCGCTCGACGTGCCCTTCGACGAGGTTGGCGGTCGCGCCTTCGAGGTCTAGGGGGATGCCCAAATCTTTGGCGAAGTGGTTGAGCGTGCCGAGCGGCAAGACGCCCATCGTGCGAGCGGTTCCGACGATCTGCGAAGCGACGGCGTTGATGGTGCCGTCGCCTCCGCCCGCAACCACTGGGTCGCAATCCTGGCGCACGGCGCGGCGGGCCTGCTCGATGATTTCGTCGCCGCTGCGGGCCAGGGTGACGCGCGCTTCAAGGCCCCGCGCGGCGAAAAGCCCTGCTAGACGCTCGCGCACGCTCTCTTTATCATCCGAGCCGGAGGCCGCATTGATGATCACGGCCGGGCGCGCCGTTCGAGGGCCGCTCAAGTGGCTGACGACTGCTTGCATATAGTATGAAGGGCGAGCCCCGGCGCTTCGAAGCTCGCCCATTTTGCTCTTGTCAAGACGCGGCCCGCCTGCTCTTCCGTGACTTCACCGCAGAGCATACGACCGTTCAAGGGCCACAAGCTTTGCTGCCGCCCGTAGGTTCTCGAAGAGGTCACACGGGGCGGCCCCTTAGTCGGAGCCGCGATTATAATCGCTCACACCGCCGCCGGCAGAAGCCCCGTAGCCACGATTTTCGCTGGTGGCGTAAGAAGAGCCGCCAGCGGACTCAGCCGAGCCTGTGCCGCCGGTCGCTTGATTGCCCGTGCCGGAAGTCCCTGGCCCGCCAGCGGTGCTCTCATCCTGGCCGCCGCTGCCTGCGCCCCTGCTGACTCCTGCGAAAGAGCTTTGCGCCGCGCCCGACAAGGCGGCATTGGTCTCAGTCGAGCCGCCTGCCGAAGAGGAGCGCCCGCCCGCCTTGTTGGAAAGATCGACGCCGAATAAATCCTTCACCTTGTTGAAGAGCAAGGGAAGGACGACCGTTTGTGCCGTCTTGGACAGCTCGTCCAGGAAACGGTCGCCGAGCGCCGAGACCTCTTCCTCAAGACGGTCATAAGCCTTAGTGCCCTTGAAACGCTCGATCAGGCCGGGCCCCTTCGGCTCCTCCTCCTCGGCAGCCGTGGTCTCAAGCCCTGCGCTCGGCTGCGTAGCCTGATAAGGGGCCGGGCTCGATGCGCTCAGAGCAGCCTCGTGGAAAGAGCCCGTTGCCGAGCCGGAGCCGGACGCGCCGAACGCGCTGCTGCCCGTGATGGCCTGCGCAGCGTAAGAGTGGCTGGCCGACGGCTGGCTGCCTTCAACGCCCTCATTTCGATAGTAGTGAGCGGCGGGCGCGATGGCCGCAGTCGCGCGCGTGCCCTGCGCTTCGTCCTGCTCGTAGGAGCGATAGTCTTGCTCGTCTTCGCTCACGAAAGCTCCGGCTAGGGCGTAGCCGACGATGAAGCCCACGGAAAGCGCGCCGATTGAGAAGGCGACGGGACGCTTGCGGTACTGCTCGCGCCAGTCGAGGGCTTCGGTGACGCTCTCCTTGACCGCCTGGTATTGATTGGTCACAGTGTCTTTGATCTCCGCTACTGTCTGGGTGATGGATTCGCGCGCTTCCTCCATCCGACGCTGAAGCTCTTCTTTGCTGACCTCTTGCGTATCGGTCGTCTCGGTCGCGCGCACCGTCGCTAGATCTCTTTCTTCAGCCATTGCTTGTCCTTTCTGAGTTCTTCAACGCTTCGCTCGGGAACGGGGTCGCGCCGCGCCAGACGGTTCTTCGTCACGACGACGATGATTGCGCCGATGACAACGTAGAGAGCGCCCGTAATCAGGAAGCCGAGCGCGTAGTTGACCGGCGGGTCGTTGGGTAGCAGAGTGGCTACGAAGAACGCCACGGCGATGTTGACGAGCGCGAAACCGATGGCTGCGATGACGCCGCCGACGCTAATCATCACGCCGTCGCGCACGTAGGCGCTGGTCTCTTCCTTGACCTCGACCTTCAGCAGCGTGAGCTTGGTATCGACGAGCCGCATCACGTCGTCGCCCAGACGCCCGAACAACGAGGGCAGACTCTCAATATCTGTCTGCGGCGTATTCGGAGCCGGCGCAGCCGCCGCGCTTCTCTCTAAATTGGCCATTGCTCGAACCTCCTTACAGCAGTGAAGAGTGATGAGTGACAAGTGACGAGAGAAAAGCTTGTCTCTTGCTCATCACTCGTCACTTGCCACTTGCCACTGCCTTCTTACCTTCGGCTGCCGCGAATCAAGAGACCTATGACTAGGCCGGCGGCTGCCGAGATCAGAATGGCCTGGCCCGGATTCTGTCGCGCATAATCCTTGGCCTGGTTGGCGACCTCGCGGACATCCGTGTTCTGCAAGTCCTTGATGCGGTCAACGACGGGGGCCACCTTATCCGAGACATAGTCCTTGGCGGTCGAAGCAGCGTCGGCCACCTTCTTGGTGTACTCCTGCGCCGTCGCCGCCAGGCCCGTGGCCGCGCCGGTTCCTGTGCCCTGTCCGCCGCCGCCCGTCGTGCCGGTGCTCGGCGTCAAGCTCTGGCCCGTGCCGGAGCCTGTGGACGAACCGCCGCCGCCCGTCGTGCCCGTCGTCCCCGTCGTGCCTGCGCTTGAGCTGCCGCCCGTCGTGCCCGTGCTGCCGCCTACGCTTGAGCCGCCCGATGTGCCCGCGCCGCCCGTTCCAGTATTGCCCTGTCCTGAGGTTGATCCGCCTGTGGGATTGTTCTGTGACATCTCTTCTTCTCCTTACAAAGTTAATTTATCTTTGCCGAATGAGCGTGCGAGAAGCTCTCGATCAAATTTGTGTCGCACCAGTCGCAACTGAGCAAACGACGTGCCGACATGGGCCCTGCGGCCCCCCTCCGGCCCCTTAACTCCCTTTTGAGTCTGGGCCAGCGAGGAAACGGTCAATGACAGGCCCTCGGCGCACATTCGGTGCGCTGCGCTGCCGCCGCTCTCTTGTTGCGAAAAGATACGTGTAAAGATAACGCAAAGGTCGGGAACAGTACAGCCCGTAAGCGCACCATTCTCTTGAAACCAACCTCGCCTTGACATCGTATTGGGAAGATGGTAAGTAAGTACTTACTTTCAATAGCCCGAGAAGGATCGCCCGAGTGAGTAAACAACCCATCGCCTCCAACAGCCCCTTCGTGCCTCCCGTGGGCGTGCCTGCCGCGCGCATGGCCGCCGAGGAGCGACGCTTGCAAATCCTGCGTGTCGCCATCAGCCTCTTCGCCCAGAAAGGCTTTCGCGGCACGACGACCAAAGAGATAGCCCACGCGGCCGGGGTCTCCGAAGCCATCATCTTCCGCCACTTCGCCACCAAGGAGGAGCTTTATTCGGCCATCCTCGATCACAAGGCTTGTGCGAGCGGGGGCCTGGACGACATCTGCAACGGTGTCGCCGGCGCTGTTGAGAGCAAGGATGACAGGGCTGTGTTTGAGGGCGTGGCCCTGACGCTGCTTGAGCATCACGAAGAGGACACGGAGTTCATGCGCCTGCTTTCGCACGCCGCTCTGGAAGGGCACGAGCTGACGCAGATGTTCTGGCAGAGGAACGTGCTCCAAATGTATGACCTCCTGGGCTCGTACATCCGCGAGCGCCAGCGCGAGGGCGCGTTTCGACAGATGGAGCCGAAGGTGGCCGTGCGCGCTTTCCTCGGGATGATTATTCACCATTCCGTCAATAACAACCTGTGGGATCAGAAGCGCAGCGTGCTCGACATCACGAACGAAGAAGCCGCGCGCCAGTTCACGGAAATCCTCTTGAAAGGAATCGAGGCCCGAACTGATACGGCGCGCACACAGCACACAGGCAGACGCTTCGCCGCAGGCGTCCAGAGAACTACAGCAAAGAAGAAACAGACGAAATGAGTTCCCGTATACTGAAGCTTTTATCCATAGCTTTTATCCTTCTCCTCCTGGCACTCATGGGCGTGGCCTGTAGCGGCTCGAAAGCGCAGGCCAATAAGACTGCCACGACGACTACGACGACGACCACGACGCAGGTCATAGAGGTAACGACCGCTCCGGCCATCTCGCGCCAGTTGCCGCGCTTCTTCGAGGCGACGGGCAGCCTGGCCGGAAACGAGCAGACGGATGTCGCTCCGGCCGTCGCGGGCAAAGTGGTCGCGGTCGGCGTTGACCTCGGCAGCTACGTGCAGCGCGGCCGCGTGCTCGTGCGTCTCGATGACAGAGACGCGCGCATCCGCCTGGAACAGGCGCAGGCCCAGGTCACGCAGGCCCAGGCCGCCGTTCGCCAGGCCGAAGCTCGCATCGGCCTGCGGCCCGGACAGAGCTTCGTCGCCGAGCGTGTGCCGGAAGTCGGGGCCGCGCGTGTCGCGCTTGAGCTGGCCGAGAAGAACCTGCGCCGCTTCGAGCGCCTGATCGAATCGGGCGACGTGTCGCGCTCGGCTTACGATCAGCAGAAGGCCCAGCGCGACCAGTTGCAGGAGCAATACGAGGTTGCCTTACAGGCTGCGCGCCAGAACTACGCCGCCGTGCAGACTGCGCGCGCCGCAGTCACCTCCGCCCAGACGCAGATCGAGACGCAGCGCAAGGCCATCGCCGATGCGGTCGTGACGGCTCCCATCAGCGGCTTTGTCGCAGACCGCCCGGCAGACCTCGGCGAATACGTCACGACCTCTACGAAGGTGGCGACCATTGTCAGCACCAATCCTTTACGCATGCGGATAGACATTCCGGAGCAGGCCATCTCCTCTGTGCAGGTCGGCCAGAGCGTGTCTGTCAACGTCTCTGCCTATCCAGACCGCTCCTTCAGCGGCCGAGTCGCGCGCATCTCGCCCAACGTCACGGCGACTTCGCGCACCCTGACCGTTGAAGCCGAGATCGAGAACGGCGAGGGCCTCCTGAAGCCCGGACAGTTCGCCACCGTCCGCATACAGCAGTCCACTACGTCTGCGGCCGTGCTCGTGCCCGCGCGCGCCGTGCACACCGAGGGGGCTTCGAGCCATCTCTTCGTCATCAAGAACGGGCGGGCCGAGATGCGGCTCGTCCAGTTGGGCCAAACCGAAGGCGACATGGTCGAAATCCGCAGCGGCGTGGCCGCAGGCGAACAGGTCGCGACCAGCAACGTAGAGGCACTGAGCGACGGCGTAGCCGTTAGACCATAGGCTGTATCTAAAATCCAGAATTGAGTCATGCAAAAGCTTGCTGAAATTTGTGTCCGCCGTCCGGTGTTTGCGACGATGTTGATTCTGTCGTTGACGGTCGTCGGCCTCTTCTCCTTCAAGGCGCTCGGCGTAGACCTCTTCCCGAAGATCGACTTGCCGACGGTGACCGTGACTGTGGTGAATCCGGGAGCTTCCCCGCAGGAGGTCGAGACGGAGATCACAGACAAGGTCGAAGGCGCTGTTAATACTATCAGCGGTATTGACGAGCTGCGCTCGACCTCTGTCGAAGGCGTCTCGCAGGTCTTCATCACGTTCCTTCTTGAGAAGAACGCTGACGTGGCCGCGCAGGAAGTCCGCGACAAAGTCAATCTCATCGTCCCCGACCTGCCCGAGACCGCCGAGACGCCCGTCATTCAGAAGCTCGATACGGACGCCGCGCCCGTGCTTCGCATAGCCGTCTCTGCGCCACGCTCTCTGCGCGAAGTGACCGATGTCGCCGACAAGCAGATCAAGGAGCGCATCGAATCCATCAACGGCGTGGGCCAGGTGCAGATCGTCGGGGGCCGCCAGCGCGAGATACAGGTCTGGGTTGACCCGGACAAGATGCGCGCCTACAACGTGACGGTCGCGGAGGTGGCCGCAGCCGTCCGCTCGCAGAACATGGAAGTGCCGGGCGGGCGCGTGGACGAGGGCACGCGCGAGTTGACCGTCCGAACCCTGGGCCGTATTCCAGACCCGGCGAGCTTCAATGACTTGGTGGTCGCCAATCGCGGCTCCTACGCGGTCAAGGTCAGCGACATAGGCTACGTCGAGGACGGGGCGGAGGAGCAGCGCACCGAAGCGCGCCTGAACGGCCAGCCCGCCGTGACCCTGATCGTCTCGAAGCAGTCGGGCCAGAACACTGTGGCGGTGGCCGATGCCGTCAAGGAGCGCCTGGCGGAGATCACGCCGACGCTGCCGAAAGGTTTCCGGGCTGAAGTCATCGGCGATCAGTCCATCTTCATCAAGGCGTCTCTGGAATCCATCGAGACGCACTTGATCGAGGGCGGCATCCTGGCGGCCATCGTCGTCTTCATCTTCTTGTGGAGCATCCGCTCGACTTTCATCGCGGCGATAGCCATCCCGACCTCCATCATCGCCACCTTCGGGTTGATGGCGGCGATGGGCTACACCCTGAACCAGATCACCATGCTCGCCTTGACGCTGATGGTCGGCATCGTGATTGACGACGCGATAGTGGTGCTTGAGAACATCTACCGCTTCGTCGAAGAGAAGGGAATGCCGCCGTTTCAGGCGGCGATTCAGGGCACGCGCGAGATCGGCCTGGCAGTGATGGCGACGACCCTCTCTTTGCTCGCAGTCTTCCTGCCGGTAGGATTTATGGGCGGCATCGTCGGCCGCTTCATGTCTTCCTTCGGCTTCACTTCGTCGTTTGCCATCGCCGTCAGCTTGCTCGTCTCGTTCACGTTGACGCCGATGCTGGCGGCCCGTCTGATTAAGCGCGAGGCAGACCCTCTGCCCTCTGGGACGGGAAGCGAGCCTTCAGAGGGTGATGCGCCCGTCACGGTGGCCCAGGAATCGCGCGTCGTCGCGGGAGAGCCCGAGGGGGCAGAGCAGAATATCTTCGAGGGCACGCCGGAGTCGCGCGGCCTGCCCGCGCGTGGGCTGATTGAGACGCGCGGCGCGGGAGAAGAGCGGGCCGAAGAGGACGTGCCGAAGCAGGAGCGTACCTCAAAGGAATCGCGCTTCTATCGCCCGATTGATCGCACCTATACGATGATGCTCAACTGGTCTATGCACCATCGCTGGGCCGTCGTGCTGATGTGCGTGGGCGTCATCCTCAGCATCGTGCCGCTCTTCATGCTCGTCGGCAAGAACTTTCTGCCCGTCGATGACCAGTCGCAGTTCGAGATCAACGTCCGCACGCCCGAAGGCTACACGCTTCAGGCGACTTCGGCGCTCGTGGAAAAGATCGCGGCCGACGTGCGCCAGTTGCCGGGCGTGACCGATACGCTCGTGACGGTCGGCGGCGGCCAGCAAGAGCTGACCAACAACGCCTCCATCTACGTCCGTCTCGTGCCGATTAAAGAGCGCAGCGTGACGCAGAACGACTTGATGGGGCGCTCGCGTACGGAAATCCTGTCGAAATACTTGCAGCAGTACCCCGACCAGCTACGCACGAGCGTGCAGCAGGTGGCGGCCATCTCCGGCGGCGGCTTCCGCAACGCAGACATTCAATTCGTCATCGGCGGGCCAGACCTTCAACGGCTGACTAAATACTCGGAAGACCTGCTCGCAAAGATGAAGACTATCCCTGATGTGGTGGATGCAGACTCCACTCTGATTACGGGCAAGCCTGAGCTGAGAGTGCAGATTCACCGCGAGCACGCAGCAGACCTGGGCGTGCGCGTCGGCGACATCGCGCAGGCTTTGAACACGCTCGTCGCCGGGCAAAAAGTCTCGACCTTCAACGCGGGCACAGACCAGTATGACGTGCGCGTGCGGGCGACGGGAGAGTTCCGCGCCAGCGTCGAAGGCTTGAAGCGCATGATCGTGCCTTCGACCAAGATCGGGTGGGTGAGTTTGGACAACCTGGTGAGCGTCGAAGAGGGCTCGGGCCCGTCGGCCATTGATCGCCTCAATCGCCAGCGACAGGTCACGCTGCTCGCCAACGTCAAGCCCGGAGGCTCGCAGGCCGCAGTCATCAGCCGCATGAACGAGTTCGTCAAGGAACTCAATATTGACCCGGCTTATAAGACGGGCCTCGCCGGGCGCTCTAAAGAGCTGGGCCGCGCGGGCTACTACTTCCTGCTGGCCTTCGTGCTCTCGTTCGTCTTCATGTACATGGTCTTGGCAGCGCAGTTCGAGTCCTTCATTCACCCGGTCACAATCCTTTTGACGCTGCCGCTGGCCATCCCATTCGGCATCCTTTCGCTGCTGGTGACGGGGCAGACCGTCAACATCTTTTCGGGGCTCGGGCTGCTGCTGCTCTTCGGCGTCGTCAAGAAGAACGCCATCCTTCAGATAGACCATACGAACGAGCTGCGCGCGCGCGGCATGGATCGCTTCGACGCCATCATTCAGGCCAACCGCGACCGCCTGCGACCCATCCTGATGACGACGATTGCGCTGGTCGCAGGCATGATGCCGCTCGTCCTTTCGCGTGGGCCGGGCGCTGGTACTAACCGCTCGATAGGCGTGCTGGTGGTCGGCGGGCAATCGCTCTGTTTGCTGCTCACGCTGCTGGCCGTGCCGGTCTTCTACTCGCTCTTTGACGACCTGGGCCGCAGCCGCGTCTGGGCCCACATGGGCGGGGCCGTGCGCGGAAGCTTCGCCTGGGCCCGTCGTAAGACGGCGACGGCGACTGCCTCGCTCTTCAGCCTGATAGGGAAACAATAAGGACAAGCAGGAACTCTCGGAGAGCGCCCCTCTTTTGTGTGCGCTCCCGTTAAATAAGATATGAAGACCCCACAGAGAACTTTGAATCTATCGCGCGCGCTGTGCGTGGCCGTGCTGCTCTGCGTGTCGGCGCATGGAGTGCTTGCGCAGAGCACAGGCACTACGTCGGGCACGACGGTTGCACCGGCGCCTTCGGCCAACACGCCGGTCGTCCAGACCACCAGCCCTGCGTCCGCGAGCGGCGTGACCATTGCCCCCTCGGCCAACGCTTCGCAGGGGCAGACTACGGCCCCGGCCTCCAATGCCAGGGGATTGACTACCGGCGCACAGATCGAACAGAGCGCGCAGCCCGCGTCGGCCGTGGGCCAACAGTCCGGCTCTCAGACGGGCGCGCCCGCCGGGACGCCGTCGGCTCCCGTACAGGGCGCGACGCCTTCTTCAATCCCGACGCTCGACAGCCTGCCGTCCACGGGCGCACAGACGGGCACGCAGACGCAGACCGATGCGACTGCTCCCGCGCAGTCGCCGCAAACGCCGCAGATTCAAGCTCCGCCCCCTCCGCGCCCGCCCGGGCGCGAGAGCGTGCCGACGCATGCGCCCGACCAGCTTCCGGCGGTGCCGGAGGTCGCGCCCGATTATCGCGCAGACTCTCCGCCCCTCCCCGAACTCGGGCGCGTCGGCGTGGACATGGCCGAGCAGCGCCCGCTCTCTCTGCGCGAGGCGCTTGAGATGGCGCTCGCCAACAACAAGGACATAGAGGTCTCACGCACGCTCGTGCGCGCGGCGGAGTTCGATCTGACGGCAGCGCGCGGCGTCTACGACCCGCGCCTCGGCTCGCTCTCTTATTACGAGCGGTCTGAGACGCCTTCGTCCTCCTTCCTGAGCGGCGCGAGCGGTGCTGTCGTGCAGAGCGATTTCACGGGCACTGCGCGCCTGGAAGGGCTCGCGCCGAAATTCGGCGGCGGCTATCGCGTAGACCTGTCGGCCATTCGCCTGACCACCAATAACCAGTTCGCGGCCCTTAACCCGCAGTTTCCCACTGCCCTGACTTTCAACTACACGCAGCCGCTCTGGCGCGGCCTGCGCTTCGACAACAATCGCCGCCAGATCGAAGTGGCGAAGCGGAATCTCTCCCTCACGGACGCGCAGTTTCGCCAGCGCACGATTGAGACTATCGCGCAGGTACAGCGCGCCTACTGGGATTTGGTTTTCGCTCTGCGCAACTTGCAGGTACAGCGCGACGCCGTGCGTGATGCGCGCACGCAGCTTGAGCACAACCGGCGGCTGGTGGCGGAAGGCGTGCTCGCCCCGATTGATGTCGTCGCGGCCGACGCGCAGGTCTCCGGCTACGAGCAGAGCGTCTATAGCGCGCTTGACGATGTTTCGCGCGCGGAGAACAACCTGAAGAACCTGATCGCGGAGAATCGCCAGTCACCCTTCTGGAACGTCTCAATTATCCCCACAGACCCAGTAGACCTTGAGCCCCCGGCAGTCTCTCTGAGAGACGCTATGGAATCGGCCATACAGAACCGCCCGGAGCTGAAGCAGTCGGACGTTGTGGCCGAGATAAATCGGATTGACCAGAAGTATTTTCGCGAGCAGACCAAGCCGCAGGTTGACCTGATCGGCAGCTATGGCGTCGTCGGTTTGGCCGGAACGCTCAACCAGACGACCAACCCGCTGTCGCTCTCGAACGCGGACTTGCGTGGGCGCGTCAACGAGCTTTCGACCCTTAACGGTCTGACTCCGCTCCCGGCTCCCGTCTCGCAGCCGATACCGGAAGATTTGATCGGCGGCTTCCCGCAATCTTTCGGCAGCCTGGCGGCCAATCGCTATAACAACTTTCGCGTCGGCGTGCAGCTCAACCTGCCCTTGCGCAACCGGACGGCGGAAGCCAACCTCGGCCGCTCGCTCGTCGAAGCCCATCGCATAGAGACGCAGCGCGAGCAGCTTGAGCAGTTGATTCAGATAGACGTGCGCAACGCCTTGCAGCAAGTCCGCACGGCCGGCTCAAGACTGCGCGCCGCCGCCGCCGCACGCAGCGCCAGCGAACAGCAGTACGCCAGCGAGCAGCGCCGCTTCGACGCCGGTCAATCGACGCTCTTCCTCGTGCTTGAGCGCCAGACCGCTTTGACCACCGCGCGCGGCAACGAGCTGCGGGCGCAGACAGACCTCAACAAGGCCATCGCCGAGTTTCAGCGCGCGACCGGAAACTCTTTGCAGGCCAACAATGTAGTTGTAAGCTTGCGTTAAGCGGGAGAGGCTTTTTTCAGAAAGGAATGAAAGTGTGAGCTGATAGCTGTGAGATCAAATGCGTCGTGGACGATTGTGCGCTCTTAGAGGTCTCCCCTTTCGAGCGCAACCCACGACGGAAGAGGCGGCCTGGTTCAGGGGCGAAGTCAGGCCGCCTCGCTCTCTAAAGCGGAAGGGAGGATGAAAAGCATGCTTTTCATCCTCCCTTCCGCCTTTTTCGCCTTTCTACTTTTATTGTGATTTCTGCGCGACCTTGTTCAGTTGCTCGCTGCGCTTCTTCAACTGGCCGCTCAACTCTATGATCTCCTTCAGGTCGCGTCGCACGAGCGGCGACTGCTGCGCGTCAACGAGCTTGGGGTTTCTAAAGAGCGGGTTGCGCACAAGTTTGAGAATCATCTCGTCGAGCGAGCCGAGCGCACTTTTCAACTGCGCCGGCTCCGTCCCGACCGTCGTCTTGGGGCGCGCATCGGTCTCATCCGAGTCGGGCAGCGCGAGGTTGAGCATGAGGCGGTCTGCGCGCTTTCGTATCTCCGCCGTGGACTGAGAGACGAGCTTCAGGTCAAGGGGCCCGGCCGAGGCGACTGCCTGGGCCAACTCGTTGTTGACGACCTGTATACGCACGTAATCTTCCCTGATCTGCGTGAAGGCCAGGCGCGGCTCGCGGCGCGGAGGCGGGGCCGATTCGCGCAGCTTCTCCGTCATCAGCATCAGCATCTCGCGCTCCTGATCTAGCTGTTCGCGCTCCATAGCCTCGCGCGCCTGACGCTGGCGCTCGCGCTCGCCTGGGCCCGTGACCAGCACGCCGCCCGATTGCTGGCCGTGAGCCGTGAGGGCTAAGGCTGAGAGGAGGAGAAAGCTTGCCGCCGCGCTCTGCGCCAGAAGCCTGGTGGTGTGGTTCATCTCAGGGCCGCCTTTCTTCTGCGTGACAGGTTGAAGGATTTCTTAAACCGAGTGGCGGTTGTCAGCGAGGCTGACCATACTTTCCTGCGCGCCATTATCTACCAAAGAGGGTTGATTGGAAAGACAATTTAAACGGGCAGACAGGAGCCTCGCCGCAGCCCCCTCCGGCCTCGCCTCGTCCGGAAGTTCCGGCAGCCCTTAGAGGGTTACGGAAATAATGCACGGGTGTTCGATTTCAGCCGCGGGTAAACCCCAAGCACCCGGCCGTGCTTGAGAGTCCGGCCTGCCGAAAACATCAGCATTTAGCGGGCGACCGGGTGAAACCTGAATTGATGATCCGGTTGTGGCTTGGTAATTGCTGAGCCGTGGAGTAGATGGGCCAACTGGTCAGACTCTCTCCAACGGTATGCTGGCAGCCGTTACTTCAGAAATTGCCGTAGCTTTCAGAAAATCGAAAATTGAAGGAAAGGGTTTGAACGATGAAAAGGCTTCTTCTTCTCTGCTTGGTATGCATGCTTGTGGGGCTCTCAAACGTCGCATTTGCGCAGGGACGCCGCGATGATCGACTGCGCATACGGCGCGGCATCCGCTCAGGTCAGATTACGCGTGATGAGGCGCGTCTGTTGCGCGAACGTCGCCGGGCGATTCGCGACGAGCGGCGCATCTTTCGCTCGGATGGTAGTTTGGCGCGCGATGAGCGGCGTGAGCTGCGTCGCGACAGGCGCGATCAGGCTCGTCTGATTCGTCGCCTGCGGCGCAATGACGACCGCCGCTTCGACAATCGCGGCAATCACAGGCGCGGCGATGGCTATTATCGTCGCGGAGCCGGTTCGCCCTCGCACCCGGTCTTTGGACGGCGCAATCGCTACTGAGCATGGGGCGCAGGTCAAACTTTCTCGGCGCATGATCGTCAATTCTAAGGGGAGGCTCGTTAGCGAAGCCTCCCCTTACTGCTTTGGAGTCGTTTCGGCCTTCGGCTGCGGCTGCTGCTCGCCGCCGTCGTCGAGGCGCACGTTGACCCAGAGCGGCCAGTGATCTGAGAGACCGATTTTGCGGTCGATGCCGAAATCTACGGGCTGCAAGCCGCGCAGCCAGACCCAGTCCAGCTTGAGCTTGATGATGAAGGTCTTCCAGGTGGGCTCGCTGTTGGGGAAGGGCGTTTGAAAGCGCGCGGCCGTAAAAAGCTGCTGGGTGGCGCGCACGTCGTCGCCCGTCAGCGTGTTGAAATCCCCGAGGATGACTGCGCGCTGCTGCTCAGTCCTCGCCCGGTGGGCCAAGTCGTCCAGCACGGCCTGGAATTGCTGCAACCGCTTCTCGTTCGTCGTGCGCGTCTCGGCGTGAACGGTGTAGGCGCGGACGAGGCTTGGGCCAACGTGGATGCTCGCGCCGAGCGCAACGCGACGCCGCCCGCCCGGCCCTTCGTTCGGCAGCACTATGCGGCGCACGTCCGTCAGGGGATAAGGGCTCAGCAGCGCGACGCCAGTCTCTTCCTCCTGCCCCTCTTTGCCGGGCGCAAGCGGCGGCGCAGCCCAGGCGTAATGCAGGCCCAGCTCTTCGGCCATCAGCCGGACTGTGTTGACGTTGCCGGTGCGCTTCCGGTTCCGGTCGACCTCCTGAAGACCTATGATGGCGGCCTGGCCTATCTCGCGGTCGCTGCGCAGCAATTCGATCAGCGTCCGCAGGTCGTCGCCGCCGCGCCAGCGAATATTGTAAGAGACGATCTTGATGACGCCGGGCGCAGAGGCCGGAACCGCACGCATCCTCTTTGCGCTGCCGGTTTCGAGCAGCTCAGGCGCGCTCGTGTTGCTGCCGCCGCCATTGCCGATGGCCTGCGCCGGAGAGGAAGAGCAAAGGGCTAAGGCGGCAAAGAGCAGGCAAAGAGCGGGCAGGACTTTGATCTCAAGCTTTCGCCTCTCGTCTCTCATCATTATTTAAATCCTGATTCGCAGACCGTCTCTAGCGGCGATGGTTTCGCCGCTCCACAGCTTACGCGCTTCGGCCGCGATGTCCACGCCGTCCCACTCCGGATAGAGGTGGGCCAACAACACTTTACGGGGGCGCGCACGCCGGGCCAACTGCATGGCCTCCTTCAGCTCAAGATGAGCCTCGATAGGCTTGTTGCGCCAGAACGAGCACTCCATCATGAAAAGCTCCGTCCCTTCGGCGAAAGCGCCCAAGGCGTCCGTGTAGCCCGTGTCGGAAGTATAGACCACGGAAGCGCCGCTCTCTTCCGTCAGGCGTACGGCAAGGCTCTCGCCCGTGTGCGGCGTGGAGAGCGTGCGCGCACCGAGGCCCTTGAGCAATTCAAACTCGTCGTGCGGCGCGACCTCGCGCACTTCGACGGGAAAGGGCTGCTTCAACAGGTTGTACGCGCCCGCTTCGTCAAACGCCGCGAGCAGCTTCTTCAGCCCGTAGCCGCCGTAGATGGTCAGAGGCTTGCGCCTCGCTTGCGTCTGCGGCGCGTGCTTCGTTCCGAAGAGGAAAGGGGCCAGGCCCCCGACGTGATCCAGGTGAAAGTGGCTGATCCAGATCGCGTCCAGCTCGACCCAGTTCAAGCCTTCCTGGGCCATGCGGTGCACGGCCGCCGCGCTCGCGTCCAGAAGGAGAGAGCCCGCAGAGGTCTCAAGCCAGTGGGCCGAGGCTGCGCGCTGCGGGTGCGGGACGGAAGTGCCCGAGCCCAAGACGACCAGTTGCATAAAAGGTTTGCTCCCTTTGACCGGGAAAGGCTACAACCCGCTGGCCTCACGCGTCAATCTCTTCGGCCTTGACCGGCGCGTGCCTGTTGGGCTAAATCTCTCTCAAACGAAAATTCGGACAACGGGCGGAGCATGGATGAGCACACCTCAAACGGAACTGGACGCGCTGGCAGTCTTCTCGCACCCGGACGACGCTGAGCTGACTGTGGCGGGCACGCTCCTGAAGCTGAAATCTCAAGGGTATCGCACGGGCGTCCTGGACATGACGCGCGGCGAGATGGGAACGCGCGGCACGCCCGAGGGACGCGCCGAAGAGGCGCGCGAGGCGGCGCGCATCCTCGGCCTCAACGTGCGCCTCAACCTGGAACAGCCGGACGGCCACGTCTGGTTGACGGAGGAATCACGCACAGCGATGGTGAGAGTCATCCGCACCTACAAGCCGCGCGTGCTCTTCACCTCGCACTGGGACGACCCGCATCCGGATCACGCCGCCACCTCGCGCATCGTGCGCGAGGCTGCGCGTCTGGCCAGCATGCGCCGCTACGACGAAGCGCAGGGGCAGGGGGCCGTGCGTGTGCCTGCGGTCGCTTACTCCGTCTACTCGCGCCTGGTTCCGCCCTCCTTCATCGTTGACGTGTCGGATTTCGTCGAAGAGAAGATGCGAGCCATACGCGCTCACGCCTCGCAGTTCTACCGTCCGGAAGCGAGCGAGCCCTCGACGCGGATCAGCGAAAAGGGTTTTCTGGATCAGATCGAATACCGCATGCGTTACTACGGCTCGCTGATAGGCGTCGCGGCGGGCGAAGCCTTCTACGTCCGCGAAGCATTAAACGTCGAAGACCCCGTCTCGCTGCTCACCAGACCGATGAATATCTACTCATAGCGGAAGCGCGCTGGAGCTTATCGAGGAAATAACTATGCCCTGGACGAAAGCCTCCGAACAGATGCCGCCGGAGAACGAACAGATTCTCATTCACGACAGGAGGCATAATCGCATGGAGCTTGGCCGCTACATCAAAGGCAAGTGGTATGTCGAAAATCCTCAGACCGGAGAGTTGAGCGAGCTTGCAGGCGTCACACACTGGGCCGTGCTCCTGGAATCGGAAACCAATGACGAGAGCGAGGACGATTAGCTTCTATGAAGAGGCCACGTTCGTCAGCGGAGCAGACCGTTCATGTCCGGGGCCGGCGAAAGACCAGAGGTGTGTCTCTTCAACGCGGCCCCCTTCCTCCAGGTCGATGACCAGTTCGACGAAGCTCAAGTACCGCTTGATGTAGCGGCTAAAATCGTTCTGGCGCAGGGCCTCGATGAAATTGAGCAACTCGGGGAGAGCCTGCTCATAATCTTCGGCCATCGCATCCGGCAGGCGCATCACATCGGCCCACGTGCCTGTATTCAAGTACCAGCTCCCTGCGCTCAACTCGATACGCTTGGGCATGTGAGTATGACCGTAGATGACCACATCGAAATCGCCTCCCGCGATTGTGCCGCGAGCGGCGTCGAGATAAGTGGCGATCTCGTGCAACGGGTCAAATGAACGGTCTGTTCCGCAGAGATGCTTGAGACCGGCATGAAGCTGCCGGTAACGATCTTCCACCTCGGCTCCATACCTGATCCTGGCTAACCTCGATGCGCTGCTCTTCAACTCACTCAATTGCTGGTAACGAGCGCGAAACCAGTTGATGACTTTTTTCCCGGCATCTCGAAGACCCAAATCGCCCGCTCCGGTGTCGCCGTAGACATCGGTCAGGGCAGGCGCTTCATTCTTGAAAAAGAGCGCGGCCGTCTCGCCCAGCTCTTCTTCCAGAATTTGTCTGAGCGTGAGGCGCTCTTCGATCTGGTCAAACCTCAAATCGCCTGCGTGCAGAGGCGTCGTGGCGTCCCTCAGTTGATGGAGCTTGAATTCTTTGGCCAGCGGAACCGCTTTTCTGACCAGCGGAATCGCGGCCAGGATGTCATCCACCTTCGAGCCGCGCTCCGGCTCCATCGCCGCCAGCAGCGGAATGACAGCGCCGGTCTCAGGCTTCAGCAGGTCTACGAAGCGATACCGGCCTTTGATACCATTCATGAACTGAATCACGAGATGCGTTCCGGCGGGCGGGACGAAGTAGCGTCTGGCCAAGCGGTCGTCGTCAGATATGGGAAGCCCTCTAGACCGGACGGAACGCTCCTGCCGTAGCGCGCTATGATCGATCATGTTCCACCGATCATAACGGTTCCCGTGCTCAATCAACACGCGCCCGACCCGGTATGCCTCCCCGTCATAGACGACGTGCAAGCGGCCCGCGCCGCCGGCCAGTATCTCGCCCAGCCTTTGACGCACGGCCGGCAGCGACAGCTCTACGTCGTGATTGCCCAGGAGCAGTGTGAGGCGATGGCCGGCGGCGATAAAATCTCTGAGCGCGTCGAAGACGCTGCGGCCGGAGAGGTCGCGCGTGCGCTCGACGATCTTATTAAACTTCTTGACGGCGTGAGTGTCGTCGAGCGTCCAGATTTGCGTCTCGACAGCTTTATCGTCGAAGTCATCTTCGGCCAGAAAGTCTACTATGTCGCCGTTGATGACCAGCTCGAACTGCTCTTCCGGCGACTCCTTCCCGAGAACCCTGAGCCAATCTATGAACTGCCGCAGTTGATCGTAGGCATTGCATATCTGAAAGCCAGGCCGCGTCATGCGCCCTTCATGAAGCTCGTCGGGGCGGCCGCCCAGGTGCAGGTCTGAAATGACAAATAGTCTGAGCATGCGTCTGACTTTCCCGCTCAAGGAGCGTGCCCGAGCCATATTACGAGGCAGATACTTTAGGCGCAGGCCGCCCGTTTCGTTTCACGCGCGATAGATTCAGGGCGAAGAGCGGATGATATTTATTAACCAGCTCTCGCATCCGCGAGTCGCCCCGGATTTTCTCAAGCGTCGGCAGGAAGCGATGATCTACGCGAACGGTTTGCGGCCCCCGCATGGTAATGGTGTGGCGTACAAGATAAAAGGCTGTGACTCTCTCGGCCAGCTCGCCGTGCATCAAACGGTTGATTAATCTCAAGTAGCGCTTGCGCCCTATAATCGTGTGCCGATACCAGGCCCCGAGCGCGATGTTGGCCTGCTGCTGCATCTCCTGAGCGAGCGGCTCTCCGATCTGAAGCTGCGCGGGCTTGTACCAGTTGTAATCGGCTAAGAGGTAATAGGCGTTCAACTGTTTCCGAGCAACGAGACGGCGGCAAAGCTCGTTCATGATATTCTCACGAAAGTAGTATGGCTCATTCGACTTCTCGTGCTCATCCGGCGCGACCGCGCCGCTTTGCCAGAGTGATTGTAAATACCTGATGACGATCTCTAAGGCGGCGTCCTGCGGAGCTTCCTCATCTTGTAAGATCTCCTCTAGCCGATCAAAGACGAGGGCCGCCAGCCCGCGCGTGCGTTCGAGCACTTCGCAGCCCGTCAGGCGCAACATGCAGGAGAGCAGCGTCTCGGCGTCGTCAACGGTTCTGAAGAGTCGTTCGATGATAAAGACGAAGTACGGAGTCAAAGCCGCATCGTGAATCTCGCAGTAGTAAGGCTGCAATAACTCCAGGCGCGTCTCGGCATTCATGGCTTCCGGAGATGCCTCGCCGATAAAAGACATGTAGGCGAAGAGCGCGCGCCGCTCTTCGCGGAATGCCCGTCTCCGCTCAAGAGAGATTTCAGTCAGCAATCGTTGAGTCTCCGGGCTGATCTTGGCCCCGGCGAACCAAGTGGCGGCGGCGAGCGATCCTTGTAAATCAACCGCCAGACGAAGCACCTCCGCAATCAAGCCTGCGTAGCTTTCGTCCTCCGCGCGCTTTTCATCCAGTAGGAGCAGAAGGAAAATAGCGACTCCCTCTCCGACCCCTTCCCTGCGCCCGATGGTCTGAAGCTTCTGCCAGATGCTTTGTGCCTCCTGCTGTGGCGAGGCTGTTTGAGGGGTGAGAATCTTCTGGAACTCGGTCGCAATGTAATACTCCCAGAAAATTTCCAGGCCCATCTCGACGCTCTCCGTCTCTGAAAGACCCGGCAGAGAGGATTGACTCTGCCCGACCCTGCGCAACAGATTATTCTTCAGCAGAATTCGCACGGCCTGTGTGGCCAGCTCGCGGCTCTTGATCTCGTAGTTGAAAGCGGCGGCCTCTTGCGTCAACTTGTCCAGCAGCGCCGGCAGACTGGTCGAGAGATTGCTGAGCCCCGGCAGTATCCTCGCCATCAACTCTATGGCCTGCTTCAATTGATTCTCTGACATCAACGGCTCGGGGTTCAGCGAGGCGCGCCGCTTATCCCAAAAGTGTCTGATGAACTCAATGAAATGGAGATCGAAGACACGCCCTTTCAAGTCCCACAGCATGCCTAAAGTGATCCAGGCGAGAAAGGGGTTGGAAAGATAGCGCACCGTGGGAGAGTTCTCGTCATAGGTTTCAAGCTCTTTCACAGGAATCGAACGCTCTATCGCCTCTTCGCCCTCCTTCTGTTGTTTCGCCTGAATTATCTTGAGCCCGAGTCTCTGCGCCAGGTTGAACTCGTCGAGCACCAGCCAGCCGTCAATGTTGGGCCAATAACTTTTTTTTTGAAGCGCAGCGTCCGTGATCGGATACACAATGCTGTACCTGCGCCAGACGCTATTCTTCGAGACCTGATCGTAGCTGGCGTCGTGGAGCGTGATTAACCAATAGATATGAGACAGATGACTATGCTGGGCGATGAACTTCGAGAGGAGGTCTTCAAAGCCCGGCTCGCGCTCGATCCATTGTTCCAGATTGTCGATGGCGATGATGAGCTTCAAATTTCGCGCGCGCGGGCGGCTAAACCCCGTCTTCTCCACGTCCGCAAAGCTGAACTCGGAGAACACAGGTCTGCCAAAGATCGTAAAAACCACCTTGACCCTTGACGTGTCGGCGTTGACCTCCTTAACCCTGCCTGTAAATCCGGCGTACGGTGCAGACTTTATCCTGATCGTCTCGCCCGGTAAGTAGGCGGACGTGAGATTCATCGTCGCGCTGATGTCATCTATAAATCCGTTGACCTCCTCAAGACTGCCGAGGCGTTGTCTGGTCGCCTTCTCAACCTCGTCCAGAATTGCTTCCTCCAACCGTTTGCCGGCGGGAGGAAAGCCGAGCGGCAGAAGGACGTAGCCTCTCACGCCTTCGTCCGCTTGACGGTTTGCCGCGTCTCGTGCGGCAGCCGAAGTCTCCGCGCTTGAAAGCAAGGAGGTGAGGAGATGCGACTTGCCCGCGCCTCGACTGCCGACGACGAGAAAGCAGCGGCCAAACAGCGGCGGGCTGATCGTGCGCTTCAGCTTCTTCAGCTCATTGTCCAGCTCCCGCGCCACGCGAATGATATTTCCCATCCACTCAAGCACCGACGAGCGACCGCTTTTTTGCGCGCGGGTCAAACTCCGGCTGAACTTTGATTCGATCTCGCTGACTTTGGCGAAGGTCGAGGGGGATAGAATCTTCTTGATGCTTTCTACTATTTTTTCATAGCGAAGGGTGCAATCGACACGTCCAATAGCCTTAATCAGCCAGTCAAAGTTGCGCGCGTCCTCGGCAGCCTTGTCACATATGAGTTGCAGGTGATTGGCTATGTCTACGTGCCAGCCGCGCTGTCTGACAAACCCATCCCAAAGCTCCATCAGAGGCGAGTTGACGGCGACCTCGCCCAGGCGCTCATCCAACTCCTCCTCGTTCAAGCGTCGGCGAATCGCCGCCTCATACTTCGACCAGACGCTCAACGTCTCTCTGCGATAATTTCGCTCGTGCTCGGCCAGGATGTTTGCGACCTGTTGACATTCGGCGGCGATGCTTGAGAGCGGAGTCGCGTAGATGACCTTCTGTCCTAATTCCGGCGGCCCCCAGCGCACCAGGCCCAGAATGCGCCCCTTGTACATCACGGCCGCGCCCGAGACGCCGCCCAGAATCATGACCTGCTGCGCCTGGCCCGTCCTCGGGTTGATGATCGGGATGGACTTGAACCCGCCCTGATCGCAGGTCAACTGGATGGCCGGATAGCCGTCAACAGTTCCATAAATATTTCCACCGCTGAGATTGATCGTCCCGTCAATAATCATGCCGCTCGGCTTCGCGGCGGGAAAGCCATAGGCCGACCACGTGCGGTCATTTTCGTCCAGGCTCTCAGGAGTCTCTATCCAACTGCGAACGGCATCAATCTCGTCCGGTATCTTCCCGACCTCTCCGCCCGTCACCCGCAGGAGCGCGGCATCCGGATCAAAGCTCCACCAGTCGGTTACGCACTCCAGCTTCCCCCACGTGAATACCAACTGGAAAGGGCCCGGCTCCTGCTGCCCCGTCTCTCGGTCAACAACGCAATGGGCCGCCGTCAAGAGATACTGGCGCGAGCATAACCATGCCGTTCCGAGATGCTGTGCGGAACCTTTCGGATAGAGCCTGGCGGTGAGAATCTCTATTCTGAAACCCATAGTGAGAGGCGTCCCCTTATGGAGTTCTTAAGTGACACCGGCAAGTAGACCGATGCGTCTGTCGGCGTGCATTGCCGAGCGGCCTGTAACAGGTCTGTGGGCACAAAAGAGTAGTTCCATCCCCGGAGGATGTCAATATTGAGGCGCAAAGACGGGAAGGGCCAGCGTCACTCAACGCCGGCCCTCCCAACTTGTCCACAACAAACCCCTTTGGGGGGTTCGTCAGGATTAGCGACACTCGTCATAAATAGACGGTGTTGCCAGAGTGATTGTTTTTATTTTGAAGAACGCGCAGGCGGTCATCGATCTTCGGTTGGCCCAATCAGTTGTTAGTCTGAAAGAGCCTGGCGTTTTCGGTAGATTAAAATCCACCACCGGTTAACGTTCCGGTCGAAGCGGCTCGGATTGAACCGCTTCAGTCCCGCTACCGACAGCTTGAAGGCCGACGGTGCGCGGGAAAGTCGGAGCCGAGAGCTTGTGGCTTCAGCACCGAACCAGGGCATGACAGCAACTTAATCCGCCTGTCGCTGCTTTGAGAAGCGTGTTGCCACGCCGCTCAACAGCCCTTAGGATGCCACCCCGGCTTATACACCCCGTCACCATCGTTGTCAAACGCGACCCTGCTTTGAAACGAGGCGGCTCGTTCATTCGACCGTCACGGACTTGGCCAGGTTGCGGGGTTGGTCTACGTCGCACCCCCTGCGCACGGCTATGTGATAGGCCAGCAATTGCAGGGGGATGACCGCCAGTATCGGCGAGAGCAGGTCGCTTGAGGCGGGAATCTCAATGACGTGGTCTGAGACCACGGACGACATCGTGTCGCCTTCGGTCAAGACGGAGACGACGACGCCCTCGCGCGCCTTGACCTCGACGATGTTGGAGTGCGTCTTCTCGTAGCGCAGCTCCGACGCGCGGTTGCCCTCTTCGCGCGTATTGATGACGACCACGGGCAGGCGCTCGTCAATCAGAGCGTTGGGCCCGTGCTTCATCTCGCCCGCCGGATAGCCCTCGGCATGGATGTAGGAAATCTCTTTGAGCTTGAGCGCGCCTTCGAGCGCGACGGGGAAGTTGATGCCTCGGCCCAGGTAGAGGAAATCCGTCGAGCGGAAAAACTCTTTCGCCAGATTCTCTATGTCGTCGGATTCGTTCAAGAGCTGTTCGATCTTGACGGGAAGCTCTGCGAGCTGGCGGGCGTGATCTTTGGCTTCCGTTTGCGAGAGCGTTCCGCGCAGCTCGCCCAGATACATCGCAAACAGGTAGAGCGCAACCATCTGCGATGTGAAAGCCTTGGTCGAGGCCACGCCAATCTCCGGCCCGGCGTGCGTCAGGATGGCCCCGTCCGCCTCCCTCATAATCATGGAGCCCTGCACGTTGCAGATGGCCAAGACCTTCGAGCCGTGCTCTTTCGCCTCACGCAGGGCGGCGATGGTGTCTGCCGTCTCGCCCGATTGCGAGATGACCAGAAGCAGTGTGTTTTCGTCCAGCACCGGGTCGCGGTAGCGAAACTCCGAGGCGTAGTCCACTTCGGCCGAGACGCGCGCCAACTGCTCGATCATGTATTTGCCGGCGAGCCCGGCGTGCCATGAAGTGCCGCAGGCGGCGATCTTAATGGAAGTGAACGAGCGGAAATCCGAGGGCGTGATGTTCTTCATCTCGTCGAGAAAGACTTTGCCTGTTTCGAGCGAGATGCGCCCCTGGACTGTGTCGCGGACGGCGCGCGGCTGCTCGTAAATCTCCTTGAGCATGAAATGCTTGAAGCCGCCCTTTTCGGCCATGATCGGATCCCAGGTGATGCGCTGGACTGTGGGCTCGACCACGTTGCCGGAGAAGTCCGTGACTCTCACTGCATCGCGCGTGAGCGTGGCAATCTCGCCGTCGCCGAGGAAGAAGATGTCGCGCGTGTGTTGGAGGATGGGCGGGATGTCCGAGGCGACGAAGTATTCGCCGTCGCCGAGGCCGATGACTACGGGCGGGCCCTGGCGGACGGCGATAATCATGTCGGGCTCGTCGGCCGAGATGATCGAGAGCGCGAAGATGCCTTTCAGCTCCCCGACCGTGCGGCGCACGGCCTCTTCAAACGAAGCGCCGCCACGCAGGTACTCTTCGATGAGGTGGGCGACGATCTCAGTGTCCGTCTCGGTGACGAAGCGGTGGTCACTGCGGCGCAGCCTCTCCTTCAGTTGCAGATAGTTTTCGATGATGCCGTTGTGAACGACAACGACTCTTCCGGTACAGTCTCGGTGCGGGTGCGCGTTCTCTTCCGTGGGCCGCCCGTGTGTGGCCCAGCGCGTGTGCCCTATGCCGTAGGTTCCGTCCAGAGGGTGCAGGCGGATTGCCTCTTCCAGGTTGCGCAGCTTGCCCTCGGCACGCCGTATCTCAAGGTCGTGCCCTTCGTCTACGACAGCTATCCCGGCCGAGTCGTAGCCGCGATATTCGAGCTTGCGCAAGCCGTCGATGATTACGGGTACAACCTGCTTATTGCCGACATAACCAACAATGCCACACATAAGGCTTTATCCTTTGCTGTTAGGGAATGAGAAATTATAGATGGCCGGAAAAGAACGCGTGCACTTTGCCGCTCTCCCTTATTTAGTCGAGACGGTCTCTTCACTGGGAGCTTCCGTCTCGGCTGGTGCGGGCTCGCCGAGACGCTTTTTGACCACGGCCGGGACTCCTGCGACCAGGGTGTCCGGCGGCACGTCGCTCGTCACGACAGCCCCGGCCCCGGTGACCGCGCCCGTCCCGACGCGCACGGGCGCGACGAGCATGGTGTCGGAGCCGATCTTGACTTCGTTCTCGATGACGGTCTGGTGCTTCTGCTTGCCGTCATAGTTGCAGGTCACTGTGCCCGCGCCGATGTTCGTCCTCTCGCCGACGGTCGCATCGCCCAGGTAAGTCAGGTGCATGGCCTTAGACCCACGGCCCAGAGTGGATTTCTTCATCTCGACAAAGTTTCCCGCCGCCGCCGTATCCTCCAAACGGGCCTGCATGCGCAGGTGCGCGAATGGGCCCACGGAGCAGTTATGGCCGACCTGGCTGTCAACGATCACGCAATGGTCTTTGACGTGGACGCCGTTGCCGATGACAGAGTTGGTGATGCGCGTCCCCGAGCGTATCTCGCAATCGTCGCCGATCACGGTCTGCCCCTCTATGTGCACGTCCGGGTAGATGACGCAGTCGCGCCCGATCTTCGCTTCGGGGCTGACGTAGGTGTGAGCCGGGTCTATGAAGGTCACGCCGTTCGTCATCAGTTGGCGCAGAGTGCGGCGGCGCAGGATGGCCTCGAACTCGGCCAGCTCCGCCCGCGTGTTGATGCCGGAGACCTCGCGCGCATCCGTGTACTGGTAGATGCCAACGTCCTCGCCGTCTGCGCGAAGAATGCCGGGCACGTCCGTCAGGTAATATTCGCCCTGCGCGTTTGTCGGCTGCACGCGCTCCAAAGCCTTAAAGAGCGCGCCCGTCTCAAAGCAATAAATCCCGGCGTTGATCTCCTTGATCTGTTTCTCGGCGGCCGTCGCGTCCCTCTGCTCGACGATCCTCTCAAAGCGCCCCTCTTCATCACGAATGATGCGGCCGTAGCCGGTCGGGTCGTCCAGCTTCACTGTCAGGAGCGTGCAGGCCGCCCCGCGCCCGCGATGAGTGCGATGCTGTTGGACGAGCCCGCCCAGCGTCTTGGCGTCAATCAAAGGCACGTCGCCCGAAAGTATTAGCAAGGTCGAGCCCGCGTCCTGCAAAGCTTCACGGGCCGCCATCACGGCATCGCCCGTCCCGCGCTGCTCAGTCTGTAGGATGAAGCGCGCGCCGCCCTCGCCCAGCTCCTCGCGCACGGCCTCCTCGACGCGCTCGGCCTGATGGCCGACGATCACGTAGATGTCGCGCAGCATCGGCGCAAGAGCCGTCGCCGTGCGGCAGACGTGCGCTATGAGCGGACGGCCGCCCAACTGGTGCAAGACCTTGGCCGTGCGCGAGCGCATGCGTGTGCCTAAGCCTGCGGCCAGTATCAGCACGTCCAGAGGAGCGGGCGAGTCCTGCAAGCTGATCTGAGGTTGTTTCTCCATAAAAGGCTCTAAAACTCAGGCGATGCTTAGGTGATGAAAGCCCCGTGCATGCGCCCCTGCTCGCAGCAGGCCATGACGACGCGCGCCAGCTTCTCCGAATTGTGACGGACTTTCTCTCCTTCGTCCAGCAGGTCTGCGCGCACGATCTCGGCCTCCGCGCCGAAGGCTTTTTCCAGCAGGTGATCGTGCATGCCTATCTGGTAAGCGCCGTCCGCGGCGTAGAGCGCCGCCTGCTCGGGAGTGACGGGACGGCTGTTGGCGATCACGTAATCGAAGGCTATCTCGGGCGCATAACGCTTGACGGTCTCGACGTGCTGGCGCGCAGTGTAGCCGTCCGTCTCGCCCGGCTGAGTCATCAGGTTGCAGATATATATCTTGATGGCCGGGCTCGTGCCTATGGCCTGGGCCACGCGCGCGACCAGCAGGTTGGGGAGAATGCTTGTGTAGAGCGAGCCGGGCCCGATAGTGATTACGTCGGCCGCGCGGATGGCCGCAAGGGTTTCCGGCAGAGGCAGGCATTGCTCCGGCTCAAGGCGCAGGCGGCGAATCTGCGAGCGCGAGGCCGTAATCTGTGTCTCGCCGCGCACCTCCGTGCCGTCTTCCAGCTCTGCGACCAGGCGCACGTCGTTGATCGTCGCCGGATAGATGTGCCCCTTGCTCGCCAGGACTTCCGAAGAGAGGCGGACGGCCTCTACGAAATCGCCCGTAATCTCCGTCAGCGCCGCCAGGAAGAGATTGCCGAAGCTGTGGCCGCCCAGTTCGCCCGAGCCGCGAAAGCGGTAACGAAAGAGACGCGAAAGCAGGTTCGAGTCCTCAGAAAGCGCGATCATGCAGTTGCGTATGTCGCCCGGCGGAAGCATCTGCAACTCTTCACGCAGGCGGCCCGAACTGCCGCCATCATCCGAGACCGTGACGATTGCAGAGAGCCTTTCGAGCCAGGGCTCCGTGCCATCGTGCGCGCCGACCAACTGCTTCAACCCGGCCAGCAGTGCGGAGAGACCTGTGCCGCCGCCTATGGCGACCAGCTTCAATCCACGGTTCACCTCCGCTTGTGACAACAGCTCGCTCTCCTTTTCCGAGGACGCAAAACGCTGGCGGCCCGTTCTCGGCAGGCCGCCCTGTGGAAATCATACCTAAAAGACCGGGGCTTTCAAAGCATTATTAAAGAGGTGGAATAGGTAGACCGGGGCTCGGCCGCAGGAGAAAAAGGTGTCTCTCAAAAACGAGGAGCGAAGACCAGTCGCTCGAAATCAGGGTCGTTGCGCAGCACAGTCAAGTCCTGGTCGTGCTGCGCGCGGACACGCAGGTTCGGTTGCAGGTCGAGCGCGCGCCCGAGATGTTCAAGTGCAGACTCAATCGCGCCGAGACGTGCGCGCGTGGCCGCCAACCCGTAATGGATGTGCGCCGCTTCGGGCTCGCGCTTCAGGGCGCGCTCGAACATCTCCTGCGCGGCGACGTATTCACCGCGATTAAGCTCTATCACCCCGCGATCATAGAGCGAGTCCGCGTCACGCGGCAGCGTTGACTCCGTACGCAGGCGCGCTTCGGCAATGGCCAGGTAAGTGCGCGCCCGAGCCGTCACCTCCGACACCCCGGCATGCTTTTCGACCAGCGCCCGAAAGAGCGCGCGCGCATCCGCAAAACGCCCGCGCACGAACTCTTTATGAGCACGCTCGAAGGCACGCAGGGCAGCCGCTTCGTCTCGCGTCGGTTGCCTGGGCGGGTTGGGCTGTGGCGGAGCAGCAGCAGCAGCCGTAGACGTGGCCGCAGGACGGCGCACAGTCGCAGGCTTCTTTTGCGCTACTTTGGATTTCGCGGCCGTCGCCGCGCCCTTTTTCTGCGGGCGGGCAGGCGTCGTCGCTGCTTTGCGCGCAGGCTGCCTGGCTTTACCGGCAGAGGCGGCCTTGCCGGAAGGGGACGCGCTCGCCTTTTTGCGTGCTGCGGGCGCAGTTTTGGCCTTGGCCGGCTTGGCCTGTTTGCTCTTTGAAGGGGCCGATTTGCTGGATTTGGTGGCTTTACGCGCGGGGGCCTTCTCCGCCAAAGAACGCTTCACCATTGGCTTCGGTTTGGCGGACTTATTGGCCAATGAACGGTTCTTTGACGAAGCGGAAGTGTGTCGCGAGGCAGGGCGCGAGGGAGACCTTTTCACACCCTTAACGATAGGATCGCTCATGCGAAGCCCCCAATTTCTCAAAAGGCGACCCAACACGTGGGGCCGCCCTGAAAACTGCCCACAGCTTAACATAGATGGTCGTCTAAATCAACGTAAGTCCAGGGTTTGCGGGCGTCTCAGGGCCTCCCGTAGACCGTTTCGGGGCTGCGGCCAACAGAGAAAAACTGTTGAACTCAATTGATTGCCTATGTTAGAGTGCCAACTGGATTCGCGTCCGGGCTCTTCGGAGGAGGGCCCAGCGAACGGAGCCGAGAGCGCTTCTCGGAACGGGCAAACACCTTCTGTCACTTCGGTTTAGATTCTCACTAAATGGGCACAAGGGCCGGAGCGTCGGGCCCCTACCTCGCCCGCCAAATCAGTATAGAAAGCTGTACTAATGGCAGACACACCCATCGTAATGCGCGAGCCGCAGTATCGCCAGATCAAGGCTATTCTGACCAAGCTGCGTCTGGACTCATCAGCGCGCGTGGCGTTCCTCATAGACAAAGACGGGCAGGAGATAGCGGTTGACGGTGATGTGAGTAATCTTGACACAACCAGTCTGGCCTCGCTTGCCGCCGGGAACGTCGCCGCGACGGGCGGCATGGCCCGCCTGATAGGGGAGAAAGAGTTCCCGACCCTTTCGCACGAGGGCGAGCGCGAGAGCATACACATCTGCGTCATCGGGCGCGCCCTGCTGGTCGTAGTCTTCGACGACCGTTCCAGCCTCGGCCTGGTCAAGCTGAGAGTCAAGCAGGTCTCGAATGAGCTGGCCGTCATCTTTGAGGCGGTGGTGCGCGACGCCAGAAAGGCGGCCGAGGAGGCTTCGCTCTTTGCCGAGATCACGGACGAAGACATTGACAGCCTATTCAATTGAAAAGGGAAAAGCAGAAATGTAGAAGTCAAAAGTGCGGACAACAGCCGTTCAAGTTTCGATCTTCCGTCGGGCCTTCCTTTTGCCTTTTACCTTTACCTTTTGACTTATTCCTATGACGTTTATCAACTACGCTTCGCGCGAAATCAACTGCAAGATCGTCTACTACGGGCCGGGCTTGTGCGGCAAGACGACGAACTTGCAATATATCTTCGACTCGACCGCTCCGGCCTCTAAGGGCAAGCTCATCAGCCTTGCGACCGAGACCGACCGCACGCTCTTCTTCGATTTCATGCCCCTGGAACTGGGCACAGTGCGCGGCTTCAAGACGCGCTTTCACCTCTACACAGTGCCGGGCCAGGTCTTCTACGACGCCTCGCGCAAGCTCATCCTGAAGGGCGTTGACGGCGTGGTCTTCGTCGCAGACTCGCAGGAGGAGCGCATGGACGCCAACATAGAATCGCTCTACAACCTGGAAGAGAACCTGCGCACGCAGGGCTATGACCTGATGAACCTGCCCTACGTGCTGCAACTCAACAAGCGCGACCTGCCGAACATAGTCCCCACGCCCGACCTCATGGCCGAGCTGCAACGCAAGGGCGAACCAGTAGTCGAGGCGGTCGCCTCCACAGGCGTCGGCGTCTTCGACACGCTCAAGGCAGTAGCCAAGCAAGTCCTGACGGAATTGAGGAAAAGCTAAGACAAAAGGTAAAAGGCAAAGAGCAAGGGATGATGAGGAGTAAGCTCCTCATCATCCCTTGCTCTTTGATCCCGGTCTTCTCTTTTATTCGAGCGCCTTAATCATCAGCAATCCGTCGCCGCCGTTCGAGTAGTAGCGGGGCAGGCGTTGTGTGACGGTGTAGCCGAGGTCGCAGTAGAGCTGCTGCGCGCCCGTGTTGATGGCGCGGACTTCCAGGCGAATCAGACGCACGGCGCGGCGGCGGAAGCCGTCTTCGACCTTCTGCATCATGCGGCGGGCGATGCCGCGACGGCGATGCTCGGGCGCGACGCCGAGCGTCGTGACGTGGCCCGTGTGATCCGGCTCGACGAGGCCGACGATGAAGCCGACCATCAGCCCGGCCTGCGTGACGGCCCGGTAAGAGACTGACTCCGGCGCGGTCAAGAGGTATTCAAAGGTCTCGCGGCTGTAGGCTTCACCATCTATGAAGCAGCGTTGATCCAATCGCCAGCACTCGTCCAACTGCGTGACGGTCAGCGGGCGCACGTCGTAGCGCAGCTCTGCAACGGCGCGGCGTGGGAGCGCCTTGTAATCGTCGCCGGCCGCGCCTCCCGCGTCCCCTTGCGGCGACCACCACCTTGAGCGAATCTTTTTCAGTACAGCCATAAGAAAGCAGTGACAAGTGACCCGGTGACGGGTGAAGAGCCGGAACGCTTCCAGAGTCCTGCTCGCACTAAATTATTAACATGCAATCGCCGTAGCTGTAAAAGCGATAGCCTTCGGTGACGGCATGACGATATGCGCCGAGCACCAGGTCGCGCGAGGCGAAGGCGCTGACGAGCACCAGCAGCGACGAGCGCGGCAGGTGAAAGTTTGTCAGGAGCGCATCCACTGCGCGGAACCTGTAGGGCGGCGTGATCGTCAGCTCAGCCAGCCCCGCTCCGGCCAAGACCTCTCCGGCTGCGTCCACGGCAGATTCTAAAGCGCGCGTGGTGGTTGTGCCAACTGCCAGAATGCGCCCACGCTCGCGCCGCGTGCGGTTGATCGTTTGCGCCGCCCACGGGCTGATCTGGTAATGCTCGGGCGCAACCCTGTGACGGCTCAGGTCAGCGACGCGCACGGGCTCGAACGTCCCGTAGCCGACGTGCAAAGTGATCTCGACCACGGAGGCTCCGCGCGCTCGCAGCTCTTCGATGACTCGCGGCGTGAAATGAAGCCCGGCGGTCGGCGCGGCAATCGCGCCGCGCTCGCGCGCGTAGACCGTCTGGTATCGCTCGCGGTCTTCTCCTCCTCCTGCTCTCTCTGGGCCCACCTCCGCCTCGCGCTTGATGTAGGGCGGAAGAGGCGTTTGGCCCAACTCTTCCAGGAGGGCGTCGAGTGGCCCGTCGCAGTCGAAGCGCACGACGCGGCGGCCATCCTTGAGCACCTCGACGACTTCAGCGCCGAGTCGCCCGTCGCCAAACGAGACGCGCGCGCCCACCTGTAGCCTTCGCGCGGGACGCGCCAGGGCTTCCCACACGAGGGGCTCCTCGCGCTCGCGCACCAGAAACAGCTCGACGCGCCCGCCCGAAGGCACGCGCGAGCCTACCAGGCGTGCAGGGAAGACGCGCGTGTTATTGACGACTACGCAGTCGCCAGCGCCGACGTAGGAAGGAATTTCGGCGAACTGCGAATCGCTCCACCGTCCGAGCTTCCTGTCCAGTACAAGCATCCGCGACGAGTCGCGCCGCGCCAGCGGATGCTGCGCGATCAACTCTTCCGGCAGCTCGTAATCGAACTCTTCTATGTGCATAAGAAAAGCGAAGATGAGGTAAAAGGCTTCAACTTACCTGGAGCATTGCTTTCATCCTCGCTCTATGACGGCGGCCTCTACGGGCGCGGGCTCGGCCGGGTGCTCGTAGTGAAAGACGGCCGTCAGTTGCGCGCCGAACAGTAGAATCAGGCTCGACACATAGCCCCAGGTGAGCACCGCCACGACAGCGCCCACAGACCCGTATATCTGGTCGTAATGAAAGTAGTGCAGGCTTGAGGCGAAAATATATTTCGATAGCTCCCAGAGCAGCCCGCCCAGGACTGCGCCCGGCAAAGTGTCGCGCACGCTGACCTGCGCGTTGGGCATGAAGCGGTAGACGAGAGCGAACAGGATGATGGTCACAAGTATGCTGGCGAGCGCAAAGACGAATTGCCAGAAGGCGCTGCCGACGGTCGCCAGCCAGGCGTATCGTTCGAGCTGGCGCGGCGAAAAACTTGCGGCCAGCTTTTGCAGGAAGACCAGCACGGAGGTCGCCACGACCGAGACGGACAGCAACAGTCCGACGACCCCGATCATCCCGAGCGTCAGCGCGCGCCCGTGCAGGAAAGTTCGCGAGGTCGTGTTCCAGATGCGATTGAGCGCGCGCTCGACGACGGCGAAGACCCACGAGCCGGCCCAGAGGACGACTATGAAGCAGGTGACGACGACGCCCGTGCCGAGGTCTGAGAGCGAGCTGACCGTCTCGCGCAGGAATTTTCCGGAGCCCGGATAGACCTGCATCACACGCGCCAGCATCTCGGCGAGCACCTGCGTCCCGGACGCCAGCCTGTTACTCAAGGCCAGCAGCAGGAGCAGCGCCGGAAAGAGCGTCAGCAGCCCGAAGTAGCTCATCGCCGCCGCAGACGTGAACAAATCGTTATCATGAAACTTGTGTAAGGTGTGGTTGATGATCGTCAGCCACGGCGCGCGATTGCGTACCCCGAATGAATGACGCGAAAAAGATGGTAAGCGGCGCATAGGTTAGGGATGAGGGCGGAGGGATGAGGGATGAAAGGGATTGAAAGATTGATTCAACCAACGCTGTGAGTCAACTACTTCATCCCTCATCCCTCATCCCTCATCCCTTCGATAACACGGCGCGGGCCATCGCTATGTAGGCGAAGGCTTGGGGCACGTCGCCGTCGAGGGCGCGCGCCTCGGCCAGAGTCTTAGTCCAGTCCAGTTGGGCCATTGTCGCAAAAATCTTATCCAAACGAAATGCCTCGCTCGTCACTGTGAAATAATCGGCGTCGTCGGGCTTGGAGCCGTCCGTCGCGGCGATGTCGAGCGAAGTCTCTTCGCCGGCGAACTCTTCCACGGAGTTGGCCGCGCGGACGACCTCGGCGAGCAGCCGCCAGGCCCGCTCCGTGTCCAGGCGCGCGGCTGTGCCCGTGACAATCGCGTAGGCTGCGACTCTCTGGCGCGTGCGCGCCTCGGCGCGACCGGCGCTCGCTTCGGCCTCGTCGAGCAGGGAGAGCATCTCGGAGCGCGCCTCCCTTTTCCGAGCGGCGACGGTGGCCGCCTCCGCATAGCCCCAGGCGCTGGCGAGCGCGGGCACGTCGGCGCTTCGCAGGAATTTCACGATGCTCTCGTAATCCGTCTCTTTCTTATCGGCGTAGGTGCGGGCCAAGTCTGCTATCTGGCTGACGGCGACGAAGGTGTGGGCTGCGCGGCGCGACTCGGCCTTATCTATCTCCCCGGCGATGCGGCGCGCGCGATCCCACAGCCTGTTTCGCACGGCGAGGCGCACCATCCCGAGGCGCAGGCCGTCGCGCTCCGCTTCGGTCTTGGCGCGCGCCAGTTGCTCGCTGGCCGAGCGCAAGGGGTCACTGCCCTTTTCAGGCGTCACGCGCTCAAGGTCGAAGTGCGAAGCGAGTATCTCGCGGCGGCTCTGTTCCATCTCGCTGCTCATGGCTGTTGCGCGCCCTCAGCTCAGGCGCGTACTGCGCCGCCTCCTGCTCGAAGTAAGGCAGCAGCCGTCCGATGGCCAGGTAGAGCGCAGTCATCTGCTGCGTCTGGGCGGCCGGGTCTGCGGAGGCTTTGGGCCTGAGCAGTAGCTCTGCGGCCGTTTGATAGAAGGCGCTGCGCAAAGGGCCCGAGACGACCTGCGCTTTCGTCACAGCTTCCGTCGGCTCCGTGGCCGAGGCGGGCGGGCGCTGAAGGGGACGAAACTGTAAGGAGCCTCCGGAGCCGACGACCACTAGCAACTCCGGCGAGATGACGGGAGAAGAGAGCAGAAGGACTGTATTAGCGTCCGCGCCACGGTCTGCGCGCGCCTGAGAGAGTATCTGCGTGTAGAGGCGGTCTGCGGCCGCAGGGTTCTGTTCGCGCAGGCGGATGATGAAAGCCATGGTGTCGGCACGAACTCCGCGCGCCGTGAGGGGCCAGACCATGCGTGCCGCGCTCTCGGATTCGCCGCGCGCCAGGAGGTCGTCTGCGAACCCTAAGCGCCGGGCGTCCTCAAGGCTCAACTCGCCCCACAGAGTCCTGGACGCGGGCTGATTTTGAGCCGGCGCATCGGTCTCCTTTCTCTCCTTCTCGAACTCCTTCAGGAAAGCGTCGCCGAGGGCCGAGTCGCGCGCGGAGGCTTTCATGATAACTTCGTAACGCGCGTCCATGACGAAGCCTGCGGCCGCCTCCGCGCCGCTCTCTTTCAAAATCTCTTCCACTTCACGCTTGTCCGAGGCCGTGGCCGCTTCCCACGCGCGGCGAAAAATCAGGCGGGCCTGCTCCTGATCGAAGCTCCAGAGGGCGTCTGCGGCGAGCGTCAGAACGCGCGAGCGATAGTAGAGATCGTCTAAGGAGCGCGCACGCTCGGCCGTCTCGCGCAACAGCTCAAGGGCCTCGCGGCGTCTGGCCTCGCGCGCGTCACGGCTCTCGGTTGCGGGCTTACGGCCCTCGGATGTGACGGGAGAGCGCGGGCGCTGTTGTTGTTGTGCCTGAGCTTCGGCGGCGAGAGGCGCAAGCGTAAGGAGCAGCGCGGAGAGCAGCGACGAAAGGACTAGAGCGTTTGGGCGAGGCGATTCGTGCATAAGCGTTTGTGACCGGCTCCGCCGCCATTTTATGCGAAAGCTCTCCGGTTAGGAATCGAAGAGGCCGCCCCTTTCCGGCCCGAAGCTAATCCCGAAGTGCTCGTAGGCCAGTCGCGTGACCATGCGCCCGCGCGGCGTGCGGTTGAGAAATCCTATCTGAATCAGGTAGGGCTCGATGATCTCTTCGATAGAGTCTTTCTCTTCGTTAATCGAAGCCGAGATTGTGCCCAGGCCGACGGGCCCACCCGCGAACTTTTCGATAATCGTGAGCAGCAGCTTACGGTCAATCTCGTCCAGGCCGTAGGTGTCAACCTCCATCCGGTCGAGCGCATCGCTCGCGACCTCTTTAGTAATGCGCCCCTCGTAATCTACCTCGGCGTAATCGCGCACGCGCCGCAGCAGGCGATTGACTATACGCGGTGTGCCGCGCGCGCGGCGAGCAATCTCGCGGGCTCCCCCGTCGTCAATCTCGACCTTGAGAATATCTGCCGAGCGTTTGACGATCACTTCCAGGTCGTCGTGGTTGTAGAAGTCCAGGTGAAAGACTATGCCGAAGCGCCCGCGCAAGGGGGCAGTGATGAGCCCGGCCCGCGTGGTCGCACCGACCAGAGTGAACTTCGGCAATTCGAGCTTGATGGAGCGGGCGGCCGTCCCTTGCCCGATCATCAGGTCTAGCTGGTAATCCTCCATCGCCGGGTACAAGACCTCTTCGATGGCCGGATTGAGGCGATGAATCTCGTCTATGAAGAGCACGTCGCCTTCCTGCAAATTGGTCAGAAGCGCCGCGAGGTCGCCCGACTTCTCGATCACAGGCCCGGCCGTCGAGCGCAGCTCAGCGCCCATCTCGTTGGCGATGATGTTGGCGAGCGTCGTCTTGCCCAGGCCCGGCGGGCCCGTCAGCAGCACATGATCTAAGGCTTCGTGGCGACGCAATGCGGCCTTGATGAAAATCTTCAGGTTGTCAGTAGCCCGCCGCTGGCCTATGTATTCGACCAGACGCGTAGGCCGCAGCGACAGCTCGAACTGCCGCTCCTCATCCATCACCGTCGCATCGCGCGTATTAGCCGGTTCTTCAGACACAGCACGGAAGGGATGAGGGCCGCAGGGATGAGGGATGAATGATTGAATCACTGCTCAAGCGACTCGCTCATTCAACCCATTTCATCCCTCCGCCCTCATCCCTCATCCCTTTCTTTTCATCCTCTGGCGAGCAGGCGCAGGCTGCGGCGCAGGATAAGCTCGACGGAAAGCTCGCCGCCTTCCTGCATCGCCGAGGTGATGGCTTTCTCGGCCGCAGCCTTCTGATAGCCGAGATTGATTAGGGCCGAGAGCGCGTCGTCGCGCACGGCGTCTCCCGAAGGCTGCGCGCCGGTTGCGCCTCCGGCCGGTGCGCCGAACTCCTCTTCGAGCGCGGGAGAGGAGAGGGCCGCGATCTTATCGCGCAGCTCTATGACCAGGCGCTCGGCCGTCTTCTTGCCGACGCCCGGAATCCCCGTCAATCGCGCCAGGTTGTTGGTGCGAATCGAAGCTATGATCTCGTCCGCGCTCATGCCTGAGAGCATCGTGATGCCGAGCCGTGGGCCAATCCCGCTCACACTGATGAGGCGCAGGAACAGCTCGCGCTCGCGCGCCGTCTTGAAGCCGTAGAGTTGCAGCGCGTCCTCTCGGACGTGCGTGTAGATGCGTAGCTGAACCCCCGCCCCGACCTCTTCCATCTCGTAAAAAGTGGAGAGCGGAATGGTCACCTCATAGCCGACGCCGCCCGTGTCTATGATACAAGTGTTCGCCTGTTTAGAGAGTAGAGTGCCTGCTAGATGTGCAATCATTTGCCAGTGAAAAAGTCTCTTTAGATCGAAGAAGAGATTTCGGGAGCGTCTTCGCTTTTCACCCCGAATTGTAGTTGATTCCCATCCCCTTCGGCAACGCCCCGAAGCCCGCATAGATTAAGAAAAGACCTGACCTGTAGGCGTGCAGACATTACTGACAATCTGCTCGATTATACCTTTCCATATAGGGGCATCTTTTAATCTTTCAGTTAGGCAAGTATCTAATATCTGCTTCACTTCTTGTGGGGAGACTCTGCCTCTTGAGAATCCAGACTCGAAGATGCGTAAGAACTGATCTAGTCTGAGTGGAACAATTCTTAGAGTAAGACGCGAATCATCCCGCTTGTACCATGTGCCGACGCGAAAAGTTTCGGCTGTGTTAGTGTCAATCTCAATAGCAATGAATAATCCATATACTTCTTTCCCTGCACGTTCGTAATCTTCGATTGCTCTGGCAACGTGACGGCGCACAGGTTCCCCTTCCATCGCTTCTTGCCGTGACCCTCCGCTCATGGTCACTTCGACAACGAGCACAAATGTATCAAACTCAAAAACCATATCGGGAGTATTGCCCGGTGCAGTACGTACTGGCAGAAAGTCTTGATCGACTTGAAAGCGCCGTGCCTCGCTTGGCTTATTCACTAAACTATCAATTGCGAGGAAAGCCCGCCACACGCTCCATTCAAAATATGCTGGGTCTTCGCTCGGCGGCACGCGCTTTCGGCGCGTTTTGCTCCTTAATAAGTCAGTCATGTAGTCAACGATTTCCTGCCACTCATGTTGCTGACGTGCTGCGAACTCCTCCTCCTGCGAGCTTTCAAGTTGCTGTTCTAATCTAAATCGAATTTGAGTCAGATCTTGAATCGGTAAGCGCTTAAGATCAGGTACGCTTACGGATTCACCTCGGCTCTTCAGCACGTCTGACAGAACTTGAATGCTTTGGCGGGCTTCAGGCTCATAATCATTAGGAAGTTGAGCCCCATTCCAGAGCGCAGAAAAATAGTCCCTTTTTTCTTCCACGATAAAAGGTCGGGATAAAAGCTGTTCGATGGTTACCCGCCTCCGATCAGCAAATGTAATGCTGCGTCCCCTCAGACTAAAGAGGCCGGATGCTCGTAAGTAACGTCGATTCATATCTGCGTAATCCCCGAAAGTCCTAAACTGTTCATCATTCTTCGGTTGAGTTGTCTCGTATCTGAACTCTCTATCGAATGCCTGTTTGTTCTTAGCCCTACTCCTCTTCTCCCGATATAGAATTACTCTTTCTACAGCCTGGTCAACTCCCTGCTCAGAAACTACAAACTGCACAACCGAGGCCATTTCCTCAAAACTAATTGATGGCTCAGCCCCCTGCACCTCAAGGCCAACCATAATTTTCAAAACGACATTTAAAATGCTAGCGGGCTCATTTAGCGTTGGTTTGAAGGGGGCAGGCTGACGAGCCACTATCGCACGTAAGAAGCACTCCTGCTCTTCAACAAGGGTATTGGCGTGGATGAGCCGCCTACCTTGTGGCGTGACCTCGTAAGCTCTGCCAGTTAAGCCGGGAATATTTAAAGACTGAAGTTGAAGACTTATGTCTCCCACAGCACCGCTTCTCGGCAGCTTGGGAGTAATGAAGCCCATCTTATCTAGCGCTGAACGCCATTTGCGCCCAACATCTGAATAATCGCCACTCTTTCCACTTTTAATCCTTTGGACAGCAACAACACCAGCCTCATGTAGAAGCTCAGCAAAGCCCGACTCATTCTCCCGACCTTCTAGGTTTCCGGCTAGAGGCGAGATGGCGAGTATCCGTAAGCCATCCTTTAAACGATAGGGGTTACGGACAGTAGTATTTCCAAATTGCCAAGGCTTATTAACCAACCCGGTTCATTCCTTCCGACTTTACTCTGCAATGAAAAGATATTCATCTACTAGATTTGTTGGATTACCTTTTTTGTGATTGTGATTTCCAAAAGAGTAGCGATGGGTAAAACTCTTTACAGTAACTGCTCGCCTCTGGTTTCTAAGCATAGTTATCAACTCCTCCTTACGCGGCAAGCAGTTTGATGAATAAGATATAGCCAGCTTGCTTTGTGCGAACTTTTCAAACAGTCGCTCGAAAGCATCATAAATAGTGGTCTTGCTCGCGAATGGAGTCGGATACTTTTTGAGTTTTTTTGTTTTAGTGTGGTGAAGAATTTCGCTTCCTGGTCGTTCCCAATAAGAACATAAGCCTTCTACGAAGTGGTACCGGCGTAAATAATCATTATCGGAGTGCGGGGTTACGTAGGGTGGGTCTAAGTAAACTAAATCTGGTGCGGGAATTTGTATCTTGAAAATATCTTCATTGTAAGCAACGCATTGATAGCCATTATCATGAACAGCTTGATTAAACGCTCCAACAGCGCGGATGAAGTGTTCACTTAAGTGCATCCGTAAATCCAAACGCCCATCATTATATTTGTCGAGGCCGACGAACGTAAATATTCCTCGTGGCCTACGTTTAATGCAGGCGCGACAGAGCGCGGCAATCGCTACTGACCGCTTGAAAGAAGATTCAAGTAATCGGATGTTAGCCGAAATATTATCGAGGAACCTATTTTCATCATCTGAGAAATACATCCCCCTAAATGTACGTTGAATAAAAGGACGGCGATTAGCGTTTGGTTTCAAGAGTTGCTTAAGGTCATCGTCGCTCAGGCGTTCTGAGTTATTTGCAACCGTGGCGTTAGCAAGGTGGTACGCATATTCTAAGTGATCGTTAGTGATTACTTGCTTGTCATGTACTTTGAACATCTGAGCGACGCAACTGCTGCCGCTAAACGCATCCAGCACTGTTTGGAACTCCAGCGACTTTACTGTGTCCCAAATAAAGGAAAGAAGGGCCCTTTTGCTTCCCATGTAGCGCGTATCAGGGAATGAAGGCTGAGGCCATAAGCTTCTTGCTACTTGCATATAATCAGTACCTCGCCCACTGCGCCTCTTTTATGCCCGAGTTTATTAATATTTCTCCTCGCAAGCACATCAACAATCTCAAAATCTTTATAAAGCTCCCTTATAAACGGAGTTGCAGAATTACTTGCTAGAACGTGACAGCCCCGTTCAACTAACCCTTTAATCAAAATGGCAAGTTCCTTCTGATCCTTTTCATAAAATTGCGACGATGTATAGCGTTTGAAATCCGAATATTTCGATGTTGGTTGATACGGCGGATCTATGTATATAAAATCACCCTTATGGGCTTCTCTCTCCAAAAATGTTTTATAATCCTCAGCAAACAAAGAAACACCATGCAATGCTCTGCTTGCTGTTCTTAATCGAACCTTATCGCAAATTACAGGAGCATCATATTCTCCGAAAGGGACATTAAATTGATTGTGTTTATTGACCCGATAGAGCCCATTGAAACAAGTTCGGTTCAGATAAATAAAGCGCGCTGCCCTCTCAACCGGATGAAGCATCGTAGGGTTTTGTGAGCGGAGCTGATAATAAAAATCTTTAGAGTAAGGATACGTACTTAAGACTGCTATCAGGGATTCCACCTGTTGCTGCACTATTTTATAGACGTGCATCAACTCTTCGTTAAGATCATTAAGTAAACTAATCGAGGGTCTGAGATAGAAGAACAGTGCACCCCCACCAACAAATGGCTCCAAATAGCAATTAAAATGCGTTGGGACAAATCGAGCGAGGGCGGGTAAAAGCTGACCTTTCCCCCCTGCCCATTTTAGAAATGGCGAAGCGTTCTCTTTAATAGACCCTGGAAGAGCCTGCTGAGTATATGTGCTTGTCTGATTGCTAATTGTAGTTGCTTCTTTCCAAGCGCCTTGGGAGTATTTAAACGCTAAGCTGAGATATATCTCAAACTAACCTGCGACGGTCGCAATTGTAAAGCATCTTCTCAAATTTTGCAGAAGCCTTTTGCCGTATTGTCTGCACGACAGAGATTAAGATTTTCCTCTGCTGAAAGCTGCAATGTGCATTGAGACATTAAACGCAAAGTAAAACCAGCGTGCTTGCCCGTAAAGCAACTGCTTTACGGGCAAGCACGCTGGTCTCGGGTTGTTACTGCGTAGTGTTTTGGTTACGTTTGCGCGTCAGGCCGGACTTGCGTTCGCTCTTGCGTGTGTAGCCCATCGCTTCGTAGAGGGCGCTGTCGGGGCCGTAGCTAGAGTCTGCGAGGACGCCGTTGACGACGAGTTGCGCTTTGTCGAAGAAGGCTTCGTCGGCCGTCTCGCGGTCTGTGATGGCTTGTTTGCGTTGGTCTTCGAGGTCGTCTAGGCGCTGGCGTGCGGCGCGCGCCGGGGCTGCTGCCGCCTGAAACTGTGCGAGCGTCATGCCACCGAAGCTTTTGTCGGGCGCGAGCGTCTCCCAGGCGTTCAGCATTCGTTCCATCTTCTGTTCATTATCTTTCGGGCTCGTAGGCATGTGTGAAGATTCCTTTCTGTGCGCGTGGGCGCACGGTTAGAAGTTAGTTGGAAGCGTGCTTGTGAGGCACGGAAAGGTCTGCCGAAGTGGCGGCGCAGGCTTGGACAAGTGTCGCCCGCTGGCGTTACGCCAAATATGCTTAATTACCGGAAATGTGAAATTGCTGAGGAAAATTGCTAAGTCCTGTCTCAGAAGCGAGGTTTCCACGCCCGGAAGCCTCATTTTTGCAGGCAAAATGCCAATTTTCAAGCCCGGTAACGCGCTACCGAGGCAAAGTACCGCGTTACCAGGCTTAAGTATCAAGATACTTTGCCTCGGTAACGCGGTACTTTACTTTAGTAGCGCGTTACCAGGGCACAGTAACGCTTTACCAAAGCCCGGTAGCGCGATACTTTGCTTCAGTAACACGATACTTAAGCCCGGTAGCGCGATACCAGGGTCAAGTATTGCGTTACCAAAGCCAAGTTGCACACAACCAGGGCCAGGTTACACAGTCCCAATAGAGAGTTGCAAAGAATTGTAAATCCGTGCCTTTTACAGAGGGCTCGGCAGAGTCTCGACTTGGCCCTACCACAGGGGAGGCGATTGGAGCTATACTGAGGGGGCAAAGGGAAATTGGCTTTACATGAAGTCGGAGAAAATTTCAGAGCTGACGACCAACCGCCTGAGCGTTTACCTGCGCTGCCTGAACCTGCTGGCGGCTACAGGCATCAGGACGATCTCCTCGCAGGCGATGGCCGACCAGTTCAATCTGAACTCCGCGCAGATCAGAAAAGACCTGGCCTACTTCGGCGAGTTCGGCGTGCGCGGCGTGGGCTATTTCGTCGCGGAGCTGCGCGAGCACATCACGAAGATTCTGGGCCTCGACAGGGCCCACCGCGTCGGCATCATCGGCGCGGGCCGTTTAGGGATGGCGCTCGCCAACTACACGGGCTTTGCCAACTCCAACTTTACGGTCGTCGCCCTCTTCGACAACGACCGCGAGAAGATCGGGCGCAGAGTCGGCGAGAGCGGCATAGTAGTCTCGAACGTGAACAGGCTGGCGCGCATGGTGCGCGAGCTTCAGATAGACATCGCCGTCATCGCCGTCCCGGCGCGCGCCGCCCAACGGGTCTTGAACCAGATCATGGCCGCAGGCATCAAGGCCGTGCTCAATTTCGCGCCCGTCCGCTTGCAGGCGCGCTTGGGCGTGAAGATCAAAACCGTAGACTTGACAATCAGCCTTGAGAGCCTGTCTTATTTTCTGGCGCGACCACAAGCGACGAGCCTAACCAACAAGCGCAGCCGCCGCTCTTACCGGGAGCCAGCGCAGCGCGAGGAGCATGAGCTGTAAAAGAGCAGCGAAGAACTAAGAGGAGTACCCGAAATGTTTGCTTGCTTTCTCAAAAGAGCACTGCCCTTTATGATGACCCTTCTGGTCGGCACTGGCCTCGGCGGCCTGTTCGCCGGCCCGCAGAGCGACAAGACGGCCGCGCCGACTTTGACCGCGAGGACTTATCGCGGCCACGGCTGCGCCATGCGTAACCGGGCAGTGGTCGCGCAGTCCACGCCGCTCATCATCAAGTTCGAGCCCAACACGCGCCTGACCGAAGCCGCGCGCCGCAATCAGACTGTGGGCGTCGTGGAGCTTCTGGTGCGCTTCGACGCCGACGGCAAAGCTACAGTCGTCGATCATCTGTTGACGCTGCCGGACGGATTGACGGAGGAGGCTGAGCGCGCCGCCGAGCGCACGATCTTCGAGCCCGCGACCATCAACGGCAAGCCCTACAGCGTGACCGAAGTCAGACAGTTTATCTTCAGCCTGGATAGGTACTGAAGAGCCTTGAAAGCTCTCTTTGAATGGATGAACAAACCGCGCGGCGCGAGATCGTTCGCGTCGGTCGCCTGATGTACGAGCGCAGCTACGTCGTCTCTTCGGACGGCAACGTGAGCGTGCGCCTCGACGACGGGCGCATCGTCGCCACGCCGACGCAGATGTGCAAAGGGCGCATGAGCGAAGAGGCTTGCGCCGTCACAGACCTCGAAGGACGGGCGCTCACGGAGCGCAAGCCTTCAAGCGAGCTGGCGATGCACCTGCTCGTCTATCGCGAGCGCCCCGAAGTGCGCGCAGTCTGTCACGCGCACCCGCCGCACGGCTCGGCCTTCGCCGTCGCCGGCCTCAGCCTAGACCAGCCTATCCTCTCCGAAGTGATATTGACGCTCGGGTGTGTCCCGCTCGCCGAATACGGCACGCCTTCGACTGCGGAACTGACCGACGCCATGCGCCCGCTCGTCAAACATCACAACGCGCTCTTGATGGCCAATCACGGCGCGGTCGCTTACGGCACAGACCTCTGGCAGGCGTTCGACCGCCTTGAGACCTTAGAGCACACGGCCAAGATAGCCATCCTCTCGCGGCTCCTGGGCGGCGCGCGCAACCTTCCGCCCGACGCCATCGAGAAGCTCATCAACGTCCGCGAGGCTGCCGGTTACCTGGACGAAAGGGCGCGCTGCCAGTCATGCGGCTACCTGCACGAGACGCGTGTCACCTGCCCGACGGGCGAGAGGGCTGCACCGCCGGCAAACGGCTCGGGCCGGGCCGCAATGAACGGGGCCGGCAAGATTGCACTCACGCGCGACGAGCTGGTCGAGCTGTTGGCCCAGGCCGCGCAATTGGGAAGAGAATAAGAACAGACATTCATCTACTTTTAAGGAGCACATTTGATGCCTCAAGAAGCACTCGGCATGGTTGAGACGAAGGGATTGGTGGCGATGATCGAGGCGGCGGACGCGATGGTCAAGGCCGCCAACGTCACGCTCGTCGGCTATGAGAAGATCGGCGCTGGTTTCGTGACGGCGATTGTGCGCGGCGACGTGGCGGCCGTCAAGGCCGCGACCGATGCCGGCGCGGCCGCTGCACGAAGAGTCGGCGAGCTGGTCAGCGTGCACGTCATCCCGCGCCCGCACGGCAGCGTGGACGAAGCCCTGCCCATCGGCAGCGACGGCGGAAGATGATTATCGCGCGCATCCTCGGCACGGTCGTCGCGACGCAGAAGGATGAACGGCTGTCGGGAAAAAAACTGCTCATCGTGCGACCCGTCAACGTGGACGGCACGGACACGAGCGGCTACGTCGTCGCCGTGGACACGGTCGGCGCGGGCTTTCACGAGCGCGTGCTGGTCGTCTCAGGCTCCAGCGCACGATTGGCCCAGGGGATGAAGGATGTCCCAGTGGACGCTGCCATCGTCGGCGTCATAGACACCGTCGATGTCATGGACGATTGATCTTATGCAACTGGCGCGCGTCATCGGAACAGTAGTCGCGACCGTCAAGAACGATTCGCTTGAGGGGCGCAAGCTGCTCGTCATACAGTCGCTCAATGCGCGGTTGCAGCCGCAGGGCAAGCCGATGGTCGCCCTTGACGCCATCGGAGCCGGAGAGGGCGAGCTGGTCTTCTGGTGCCGAGGCAAAGAGGCCAGCTTCCCCTTCAAGCGCGAGGACACGCCGACCGACTGCACCATCATCGCCATCGTCGACTCGGAAGCGCATGTCACGAACGGGGGAAGAAGGAAATGATCCTCGCGCGCGTGCTCGGCAACATCGTCGCCACGCAGAAGAACCCGCGCTACCAAAACGCGCGCGTCATGCTCTGCCAGCAGATCACGCCCGAAGGCGAAGAGATGGCGCTGACCGTGCTGGCGCTCGATTCGGTTGACGCGGGCGCAGGCGACACAGTCCTCATCGTGCAGGAAGGCTGGGGCGCATCTACTGCCGCCACGGGCGAGCCCGGCGCGGCCATTGATTCGGCCATCGTCGGCGTCGTCGATTTTATAGACCTGCACAAGGAGGAAGGAGGAAGCGCACGTGAGCAGCGATGAAGAGCAGGCGCGGGCTTTGGCCGAACGCATCGCGCGCCGCATCTCAGGGCACGCAGCCGATGCGCCTGCTCCGGCTTCCGGGAAGGACGAGGTCGGCACGGAGTTGGCCCGGATGCGCGCGAGCCTGAGCGAGCTAGAGCAAAAGCTCGCCCGGATCGAATCGCATCTCACGGGCGAAGAGAAAAGCCCCGGCGACGAGAGCCCACAGCCCGGCACGACGCCCGTCGTCCGTTCTCCCTGGCTGAGCGGCATGTACTTCCCGGCAGCCACCCACCCGAGCCAGGAACGCTTCGGCGTCGAAGAGGCGGCCGTCTCGGAACTGGTCGATTATTTCGAGCGCGAGAAGACCTGCAACCTTGAGCCGGGCGGCAAGCCCTGCGATCACTGCGCCATGTGCAGCTCGCGCGGATTTTAAAGACAGTGAAAAGTGACAAGTGGCGAGTGACGAGATAAGAGCAGAAGCTTTTCTCTCGTCACTCGCCACTTGTCACTTTTCACTGCTTTATCTCGTGTTGGTGTTCGTTTGATTGCGGCGCAGGGTGTTCGGGTCGAACCTGGGTGCCTGGCGCGCGCCCTCTTCGGCCTTGAAGTAGGGCTCCTCTTTGAAGCCGTAAATCTTGGCCGCGATCACGGTCGGGAAACTGCCGCGCGTCGTGTTGTAATCCTGCACGGCCGTGTTGTAGTCGTTGCGCGACACGGCTATGCGATTCTCCGTCCCCGTCAGCTCGTCCTGCAACTTCAGGAAATTCTCGCTTGAGCGCAGCACCGGATAGTTCTCCTGCAAAGAGAGCAGCCGCCCGATAGTTCCGCCGAAACTGTTATTGGCGTCGATGACGGCCTGCTTCTGTTCGGGCGTCTTATCGCCGGCCTCGCCCTGCGGCTGGCTGCTGGTAGCATTCAGCAGGCGCGAGCGTGCCTCTGCTATCTGCCCAAAAACCTCCTGCTCCTGCACGCCCGCAGACTGCGCCGCTGCGACCAGGTTCGGAACCAGATCGGCTCTGCGCTGAAGCTGGTTCTCGACACCAGACCACTTGGCCTTGACGTTCTGCTGCTTGCTCTGAAGCGTGTTGTAGCCGCACCCGCTCCCCGCTACCGAGACGAAAAGGGCCAAGGCCACTAACAACATTCTTCTCTTATTCATCTTCAACTCTCCTTGAATTCATAAGTCCGCTAATCATCTGAACGACAGCTAAGCTGTCGAAGCTCTCACCTCAGTTCATATCTTATCGACGACTTCGATCACGCGCTCGATCTGCGCCAGGTAATCGGCGAAGAGATCGTTCGCTTCCACTTCCGTCAAGGCTTGCGCTTCGGCCTCGCGCAGCTCAAAGATTCGCTCGAAGGGCTCGCCCTCCAAACCCAGGAGGCGAACGATGGCGCGCACGGTGTCCCGCTTGGCGACGGGCGGCTCGACACCCTTGAGCAACAGCACGGCACGAAAGATCGCGGCAAAGCTCGCCAGGCTGTCCGACATCAGCCCCGCCAGCCTTTCAGCAGAGACCGAGGCGGGAATGTAGAGCCGCCTGAGCTGTATCAGCTTGCTGCGCAGCTCGTACTCCGTCTGGTGGCGCAGGTTCGCATTCGTCAGCTCTACGAACTCGAAGGGGTCGCGCCCGTACAAGACCTTTCGCGCCCGCTCCATCTGCCGGAACTCAATCGGAAACACGTCGGCCGCGTCGTTCAATTCGCCGACCGTGAAATAGACCGGCAGCGGGTGGCCCAACCGCCGCCATTCGCGCACGGGCGCTTGGGACAATCGCAGGTCTTCGGGCGTGATCCGGTTGAGCGCGATCAGCAGATTGTAGTCCGCGCGCTCGGCCTCGCCCGCCGCCGCCGAGCCGTAGAGCACCACGGACGCCAGGTTGTCTCCGTGCGTCGAACGCAGGTCGTCAATCAAATGCTTGAAATAGTCTGCGGCAATCTGCTTTGCCATCTGACGCTCTCCCTCTTTCGGTCTGCTTACCAACTGCCGCCCGCGCCGCCGCCGCCGGCATCGCCGCCGCCGCCGCTGAAGCCGCCCCAGTCGCTTCCGCCGCCTCCGCCGCCCCAACCACTTCCGCCGCCCCAGCCGCCGCTGCTCCAACCGCTCGACCCTCGGCCACTATTCAAAAGAGAGCCCAGCAACAGCATGTTCAGACAACCGCCACCGCCGCCACGGCCGCGACCCGCCAGCAGTAGAAAGACCACGACGATAAGAATGATGAAGAACATACTACACCCCGAAGTTCCCCGCCTCGCGCCGCCGCGCGGTTGTTCTTGTTGTCCGCCCCCACGATAAGCATAACGTTGGTCTAAGCCCTCGACGCTAAAGCCGCGCTTCTCCGCGAGGGTGGCGATGATGGCTTCGACCGTCTCAGTTATGCCCTTGTTGTAATCGCCCGCTTTGAAGGCCGGAACCAAGTACCGGCGCTGAATCTCTCCGACCAGGCCATCGGGCAAGTCGCCTTCCAGGTGGCGGCTGACCTGCGTGTGGTACTTACGGTCGTCTATAGCTACCAGGAGCAGCAGGCCGCCCTTCTCGCCCAGGCCAATGCCCCAGCCGCGCATCACCGCCAGAGAGTAATCGAAAATATCCTGCCCGCCCGTAGTCCTGACCGTCACCACGCCCATCTCCATATTGGCCTGCGGGTTCTCGCTCAGGTTCTTGAGCATGGCTTCCAGCCGCCTCTTCGTGCTCGGGTCGAGGATGTTCGCAGTATCCACGACGGGCGTCGGCGGGTTGGGCATCGGAACGGGCGACTGTACGCTCTGCGCAGAGCAGCGAGGTGTGGCCCACGAAAGCAGGCAGGCCAGCGCGAGAGCCGTAAGAAAAGCATATCTTTTATTTGGTCGGGTCAATGCTCTTATCATACCAAGTGGCGGCGGTACGCTCCAACCTGCCGCAAAGGTTCTGACCGAAGCGAGGGACGGCCTGCCATAGCTCGGTCTCTCATCCTTCGATCAGGCGATGCAGCGCGTAGAAGAGCGCCACGCCGCCGAAGACGACTATGGAGACCACTGGGTTCTTCTCCTCTTTGTGATTGACTTCGGGTATCAGGTCGCTTGCCGCGACGTAGAGGGTCACGCCGGCCGAGAAGGGCAGGGCATAGGCGACGGCCGAATCAACCCTAGTCCGCAGCAGCGCCACGCTCATCACGCCCGCAAACGTCGCCGCCCCTATGGCGAGCGTGGCGATGGCTGCTTTGCGCGACGAGCGGCCCGACGCCAGCATGATCGAAGCCACTGTGAAGCCTTCGGGGACTTTGTGCAGGAGGATGGCTATGAAGACCAGCAGGCCGAACTTGAAGTTGACGAGAAAGGCTGCGGCGATGGAAACGCCGTCGAAGAAGGTATGTATGAGCAGGCCGCCGATGGCCGTGTAGGCTGCCGAGGGGCGCAAGACAGATTCGGGGTGCGTCTCCGCGCCGAAATGAAAGTGGGGCGCGATGGTGTGCTCGAAAAGCTGTATCAGAAGATACCCTGCCAGAAGCAGCGTCATCGCACCCAGGACGGCCTCCGCAGCCCCTTCGCCCCTATGGCCGTTAGTCCAGATGCTTATCGTCTCGGGCAGAATCTCTATAAAAATCGCCGCCAGCATGAAGCCCGCGCCGAGGGCCACCAGGTATTTGAGGAAACGCTCGTCCGAGCGGTGCTTGCCGGAGGAAGCAAGCAATAGCCCGCCGAAAAGATTGGCCAGCGCCGCCAGCGCGCCGAAAAGGAGTAAGCCGCCTAAGCCCATCTGGGTTTGCTTCAGCCAGCACCAGAAAAATATTTGGACGATCTTTGTCGCCAGACTATACATGATGCTCATCCGCTTGGCTATGCTGGGCCATGCCTGGCTGTGGCCGCCGGGCGAGCCCACCGCCGTCGATTCGGCCTGAGAAGTAAGAGAAAACCGCTCACCTTAAGTCTTGTCCGCCAGCCAGTACACCATATCGTGCTTAAAAATTATATGTTTGATACAGTTTTTTACTCTTGACAGCCTCAGGAGAGGGGCGTACTATGCGCCGCAGGTGGAAAAAAGTGGTCGGAAGTGGGCTTTTATGAGCAGCTTGACTCCGATCATTAAAGTTTTACTCGAAGTTTTAAGCACCCCTGGCCCAGTCCCATCCGCCGAAGCTCTATGTTAAGAGGAAATTACACCGCGCGGATTGACTCTAAGGGGCGATTGAAAGTGCCGACCCCGTTCCGGCGACTGGTAGAGGAAAAACACGGGACGGGGCTGTACGTGACGAGCCTGACGGGCGAGAGCGTCAGGATTTACCCTCTGCCCGAGTGGGAATCCATAGAGCAACGACTGGCGCTGCTGCCCTCTATGGATCCGGCGCGGCGAAAGTTCCTTGACAGGACTAACTATTACGGCCAGCAGACTGTGATGGACTCGCAGGGGCGCGTACTCATCCACCCGCTGCTCAGAAAGAGCGCGGGCGTCATCGGAGATGTCGCCGTCCTGGGCTACCTGACATATATAGAGGTCTGGGAGCTTGAGCGGTTCCAGCAGCGCCTCCTCTCAGACCCTTATACGGAAGAGGACGAGGCGGCGATTGCTCGGCTAGGGATTTGAAAATGTTGTTTGAGATCACGGGGCGGTGGTGATGGCTGCGCTCATGGGGGGCATGGGCGCGCCCCATCGCCCCGTGCTGCTCCGAGAAACGATGGAGCTGTTGGAGCCTGTGCGGGGCGGTCTCTTCGTAGACGGCACGCTCGGGCTGGGGGGCCACAGCGAAGCGATTCTCGAAGCCAGTGCGGAGGCGCGTGTCCTCGGCATTGACCGCGACCCCGAGGCGCTACGCTTTGCCCGCGAGCGCCTCGCGCCGTACGGGGAACGCTTTCGCGCCGCGCACGCCAACTTTCGCGACATCGCACAGGTCATGCAGGAGGCTCATGAAGAGTCTGCCAGCGGCATCCTCGTTGACCTCGGCGTCTCGTCGCTTCAGTTCGATGCGCCGGAGCGGGGATTCAGCTTTCGGCACGATGCGCCGCTCGACATGCGAATGGACGCCGAAGGCGATGAGGAGACGGCGGCAGAGCTGTTGGCGCGGCTTCCGGAAGAAGAGATCGCGCGCTTGATCTTTGAGTACGGCGAAGAGCGACGTTCGCGTCGCATAGCCCGTTGGATAGTCGAAAGACGCGAGCGGGGCGAGCCCATCAGGACGACCAGAGAGTTGGCCGAGCTGGTCGCGCGCGCAGTGGGCCCACAACGCCGCACAGAGCACATCCACCCGGCGACGCGCACCTTCCAGGCTTTGCGCATCGCCGTCAACGGTGAGCTTGAGGGCTTGGGCCAATTCGTCGAGACGGCCGTCGATCTTTTAGAGCCGGGCGGGAGCTTCGCGGCGATCAGTTTTCATTCGCTCGAAGATCGCATCATCAAGCGGACGCTCAGACGCCTCTCAGGCCAGTGCGAATGTCCGCCGCGCGCTCCCGTCTGTTCGTGCGGCGCGCGACGCGCGGTTGAAATCCTGACGCGGCGGCCCGTCGTGCCGGGCGAGGTGGAGCTGGAAGAGAATCCGCGCGCGCGCAGCGCCAAGCTGCGAGCCGCTCGCAAGCTGGATTGAAAGAGAGTTTTGGTAACTGCCAGGGCCGAGATTAAGTATGAGAAGACTGCCGCTCAATCAACCGAATCACACCGTCCGACGCGAGCGCGACCGCGCTGCGCTCTCGCGGCTCGGGTTGTTGTTGCTGTGTGGGTTCATGCTGACCTGTGGTTTCGTCTACGCGGCGGGACAGCATTTCGCAGCCGTCCGCTACGGCTACCAGACGGAGGAGTTGCGCCGCGAGCGCGCGCGGCTCCTGGAAGAACAGCGTCACCTTGTGCTGGCGCGCGAACAGGCGACGGCTCCGGCCCGTCTGGAAGAGGCAGCGCACCGGCTCGGCATGCAGCAGGCCCAGCCCGGCCAGATCGGAGTCGCCCGCAGTAGCAGTAGCAACAGCACAGCCGCGACGAGCGTCCCGCAAACGGCCACAGCGTTCGTCAATCCATCCGCTTCGCTTCATCATTAAGGGCTCTGTTGCGTAGAGGCTCAAAGAAGGTTGGCGGCCTACGAGAGTGCGTCTCCCCCGTTCGGGCGCACCGAAACTCTTCCCCTCGCCGGCACAGGTAAAAAGACCGTTCCCCTCATGCGCGGCGGCCAGAGCAGGTTCCCCCACGCGCATGAATTCGCCAGAGATCGAAACATAAAAGATGCGCCAGCGTTCTGCCGCTTCAACCAAAGCCCGCCCTGATACCTCGCGCCGCCGCGTGTTCGTCATCGCTTCCTTCCTGGTCTTCTGGATGCTGGCTATAGCCGTCCGCCTCGTCTACCTGCAAACGGTCGAGCACGATTGGCTCAGAGAGCGTGCGCGCATGCAGCAGCAGGATGCTGTGGAGACGAGCCCCGTGCGCGGACTCGTCCTTGATCGGCAGGGGCGCGAGCTGGCGCGCAGCGTCGATACGGAATCCTTCTTCGCCGTGCCATACGAGCTGGGCGACATCTCGAAGACCTCTGCGCAGCTTGCGCCGCTCGTGGGCGTGGAAGCAGAGAAGCTGGCTGCGCGTCTCAGCGAAGCGAAGGAAGCGAATCGAAAGTTCGCGTGGGTCGTGCGTAAGCTAGATCAGGAGCAGGCCGCGCCGATCACGGCTCTGAAGCTCGCGGGCATCTACTCGGTCAAAGAGCCCAAGCGTCGTTACCCGAACGGCGCGCTGGCGGCCCACGTGCTCGGCTTCGTCGGCCTGGACGAAGTGGGCCTCGGCGGCGTCGAGCAGACTTTCGACGAGCGCGTGCGGGGCCAGGCCGGCAAAGTCTTCATCGAGACGGACGCGCATCGTCGCGCTTATAGCAGCTTTGAAGCGGGCGCGCGCCCGGGCCAGACCGTCGTGCTCACGATAGATCAGGTCATACAGTATCGCACCGAGCAGGCCCTCGCGGGAGCCGTCGAGCGAGCGCGCGCCAAGTCCGGCACGGCCATCGTGCTCGACCCGCACACGGGCGAGATACTGGCGCTCGCCAACGCGCCGACCTTCGACCCGAACGACGCGCGCAGCGCCCCGGCCGAAGCCAGACTTAACCAGGCGCTCCAAAATATCTACGAGCCCGGCTCGACCTTCAAGATCGTCGCCTATTCGGCGGCCATCGAAAAGGGTTTGGTCAAGCCCGACGATCACATTGATTGCCAGATGGGCGCGATCACAGTGGCGGGCCGCGTCGTCCACGATCATCACGCGTTCGGCTCGCTCACCATCGCGGAGGCGCTGGCGAAATCTTCAAACGTCGCGGCGATCAAGCTCGGCCTGCGTGTAGGCGACGAGGCGATGGCCGAGATGATGAAGCGTTTCGGCTTCGGCTCGCGCACGGGCGTAGAGCTGCCGGGGGAGACTGCCGGACTTGTGCGCGCAGTCGCGCGCTGGCAGCCCTCCTCTATGGGCTCGATAGCCATCGGGCAGGAGGTCGGCGTCACGCCCTTGCAGATGGCGGCGGCCTTCGGCGCGCTCGCCAATGACGGCGAGCGGATTACGCCTCACCTGGTTCGCGAGATACGCGATGCGGAAGGCGCTGTGGTCTATCAAGCGAACCCTGAGCGGCACGGGGTCGTGAGCGCGGAGACGGCGCGCGTGCTGCGAGGGATGCTGGAAGGCGTGACCTTGAACGGCACGGCCAAGCGCGCGCAACTGAACGGCTACACGGCGGCGGGCAAAACGGGGACGGCGCAGAAGATCGACCCCGCGACGAAGGCTTATTCAAAGACGAAATACATCGGCTCGTTCGTCGGCTTCGCGCCGGTCGAGAACCCGGCCGTCGTCATCATCGTCGTGATAGACGAACCCCTCGGCGCTTATCACGGCGGCGACGTGGCCGCGCCAGTCTTTCGCGAGATTGCCGAGCAGGTCTTGCCCGCGCTGAGCATCGCGCCAGACACGGACTTCAAGGCAGCGCCCGGGCAACAGGATTTGATCGCGCAGACGCCGCGCGCAGCCGAGGCGCTGGCCGCAGTGCGCGAGGAGCTACAGCGTGAAGATGAAGCCAGGCGCGCGACCTTACCGCAGGTCTCTTCCGTAGATGGAGGCAGGGGAGGGAGCGAAGTCGTCTATGCCGCCGCGACGCGTAGGGCCGTGCTGATGCCAGACCTGCGCGGCCGCAGCGTGCGTGATGCGGCCAGAGTTTGCGCGCAGCTCGGGCTGCAACTCGAAGCGCGCGGCGAAGGCCAGGCCGTTCAGCAGAGCCCTGCGGCGGGCGTAGAGGTCTCGTCAGGCCAGATAGTCCGCATAGATTTCGGGAAAGGCGAGTAAAAATTGGTGACCATGTTCCCCGAGAAGAATCCCCGGAGCGGATATTGCGGTCATGATGTGAGGGAGAGAATCAACGCCTGCCGCAGGCGCTTGCGCCGCAGCCGCGCTGCCTCCCGCTCAGGCGAGACGCGCGACCGTCAAGAGCGCCTGGTGATTTCAATTGACGAGCAGTCGCCTGTATGTTGGATTGAGGAGGACGCGGCAGCGGCAGCGGTTGACCACAGAGCGCCGCCGCGCGCAAGATTCAAGAGGGAGGAAGAGACCGTCAGAGCGTGAATATCAGGACTGCGGCGAACTTGATGGGTGCGACGGCTGGGGCCGATGCGGAGTTGCTTGACAGTGAGATCAAGGGCTTTTCGATAGACTCGCGCAGCATACTTGCGGGCGAGCTGTTCTTTGCCCTCTCGCAGAGGGATTACGAGCGCGCAGGCTTTAACGGCACCTTCGCAGACGCTCACAGGTACATCCCGGAGGTCTTCGAGCGCGGGGCTGTGGCTGCTGTCGCGCGCCGGGATCACGCCGAGGGGGATGCTCTTTTAGAGCCTTACGGGCCGAGGCTGCTGCTCGTAGATGATGCCATCGCAGCTTTGCAGACTCTAGCGCGCAAGGTCTACGAAGCTTGGGCGCGTCCGGTGGTGGCGATTACGGGCAGCGCCGGCAAGACGACGACGAAGGATTTGGTGGCGCACTTGCTCACTTGCGCCGGGCGTCATGTGTTGAAGAGCGAGCGCAACTATAACAACGGCCTGGGACTGCCGCTCTCCGTTTTGCAGATGGTGACGGAAGGCCACAGCCCAGACGAGTACGACGTGGCGGTGCTTGAGATGGGAATGTCGTCGCCGACAAACGAGATCGCGCGCCTGTGCAAGATCACTCCGCCAGACATCGGCGTCGAGCTGCTGGTCGCCCCCGTCCATCTCGAATACCTCGGCACGATGGAGGCCATCGCGAAGGCCAAGGCCGAGCTTGTAGAAGGGCTCAAACCGGGCGGCACGGCAGTCCTCAACGCCGATGACGAGCGAGTGGCCGCGATGCGCTCTTTGCACGATGGGCCCACGCTCACTTTCGGGATTGAGAACAGGGCGGACGTGTCGGCCGACCGGATAGAGACGGGCACGCTCGGGCAGAGCCGGTTCCTCTTGCGCACGCCGCGCGGAGAGGCCGAAGCCCTTTTGCCTCTGCCCGGACGCCATAACCTGATGAACGCTCTGGCGGCGGCGGCCGTTGCGACCTGTTTCGAGATCGGGGCCGAAGAGATTGCGCGCTCGCTGGGCACAGTCACCTCGCCGCACATGCGCGGAGAGGTGCTCGATTTCGCCGCCGGGTTTACGGTCGTGGACGACTCCTATAACTCGAACCCGCGCTCGCTCTCGCAGATGGTGCGCACCGTTGCCGAGGCCGGAGGGACGCGCGTCAGGCGTCGCATAGTGGTCGCGGGAGAGATGCTTGAGCTTGGGCCCGAAGCGGCGAGGATGCACGCGGAGGCCGGGCGCGAGATGGCCCAGGCAGGTGTTGACGGGGTGTGGGGCGTGCGGGGCCTGGCGCGCGAGATAGTTTCGGGAGCGCGCGAAGCGGGCGTGCCGGAAGGTGCGACGCGATTTTTCGAGACGGCTGAAGAGGCCGCCGCCGCGCTGGCAAAAGAGGTGCGCGAGGGCGATCTGGTCTTGGTCAAGGGGTCGCGCGGCGTGAGGACGGACAAGGTGGTGGCACTTCTGCGTGATCGTTTCCCGCTCGTCGGCGGCGACGAACGTGTCGGAAGTGGCGAAGGATGAATGAAGAGCAGCTTGGCTTTCATTCCTCATTCTCTAATTTGGTTGAAGCGCTGAAGGGGCATGATCTATTTCATCTTTTACGAGCTGCTCTATAACCGTCTCAAGGAGGGGGAGTCTTATCTCGTCAAGGCGCTCAACGTTTTTCAGTACGTGACGTTTCGCACGGCCTACGCTTCGATCACGGCGCTGCTGATCGCGCTCGTCTTCGGCGGGCGCGTCATACAGGCTTTGAAGAACTGGAATGTCGGGCAGCAGATTCGCGAAGAAGGCCCGCAGGCGCACATGGCCAAGCGCGGGACGCCGACGATGGGCGGCGTGCTGATTATCGCTTCCGTCATCATCTCGACGCTGCTCTGGGCCAGGCTAGACAATCTCTACGTGTGGATCGTGATGGTGGCGACCGCCGCGTTTGCCGCGATAGGCTTTTTCGACGACTACGCGAAGATGGCTAAGCAGCGCAGTCTGGGTTTGACGGGCAGGCAAAAGCTGGCCGCGCAGCTCGGCATAGCCGTTGGCGTCTGGGCGGCGCTCTATTTTTCGGGCACGTACGCGTGGAACGTCAACATCCCGTTCTTCAAGCTCACGTCGGAGCCTGCGGGCGTGAGCAGCATCGGGCCCTGGCTCTACATAGTCTTTATCATCATCGTCCTGTTGGGCTCGTCCAACGCCGTGAACCTGACGGACGGGCTCGACGGGCTGGCGATCAGCGTGACCTTCATCGCGATGACGGCCTTGACGGGGCTGACTTACGTGATCGGCGACCAGCGCTTCGCCGGATACTTAGGGCTCAGGCATAACCCGGAGGTGGGCGAGTTGACGGTCTTCTGCGGCGCGATGGCGGGCGCAAGCCTCGGGTTTCTCTGGTACAACGCGCCGCCCGCAGAAGTTTTTATGGGCGATGTCGGGAGCCTGGCCATCGGCGGGGCCATCGGCACGATAGGCGTTCTGACCAAGCAGGAGTTCGTGCTGTTGATGGTGGGCGGCGTGTTCGTCATAGAGGCTCTCTCGGTGATGATACAGGTCGCTTCGTTCAAGATGACAGGGCGGCGCATCTTCAAGATGTCGCCGCTCCATCATCATTTCGAGTTGCAGGGCTGGCGTGAATCGAAGGTCGTCTTTCGCTTTCTGATTCTCGCCATTCTCTTCGCGCTCCTCAGTCTCTCGACGCTGAAGCTGCGTTAAAACGGATGGCAAGAAAGCTACAGGCCGACAAATGGTTGTTCGCGGCGACGGCAGGGCTCGCGCTCTTCGGCATCGTCATGGTCTACAGCGCGTCGGCCGTGATGGCGGCGCAGGAGAACGGCAACCAGTATTACTACGTCATCAAGCAGGCCGTCTGGACGCTCATCGGCTTCGGCGCGATGCTCGTGGCGATGCATTTCGATTACCAGCGCCTACGCAACCGCGCGATCATTTACGGGCTGCTCGCCTTGACCGTCGTGATGCTGATGGCCGTGTTCGGCTTCTCGCGCGTGAACGGCGCGCATCGCTGGATCAAGCTCGCGGGCTTCTCCATTCAGCCGTCGGAGGTCTCGAAGCTGGCGCTCGCGCTCTTCCTCGCCTACTTCTTCGAGAAGCGGGCTGGCGAAGAGGGCTCCTTCTGGCGGACGTTCATGCCCGCGATTGGTGTGACGGGACTGCTCGCGCTGCTCGTCGTGGCCGAGCCAGACCTGGGAACGGCGATGATGTTGACGGTCGTCTTCGTCGGTATCGCTTACACGGCCGGGACGCGGCTGCTGCATCTGGGAATGGCTGCGGCCCCGGCGCTCCTGGGCCTGGCCGCGCTGCTGATCTTTGTGCCCTGGCGCTTGCAGCGCCTCATCACTTTCCTGAACCCGTGGGCCGACCCGCAGGACAAAGGGTTTCAGGTGGTGCAATCGCTGATCGCTATCGGCTCGGGCGGCACGGGCGGGCTCGGGTTCGCGCAAGGCAAGCAGAAGCTCTTCTTTCTGCCCTTCGCTCACTCGGACTTCATCTTCGCGGTCGTGGGCGAAGAGCTTGGGCTCTTCGGCGCGCTGGTGGTCATAGCTGTCTTCGGCATCTTCCTGTGGCGCGGACTGCGCGCCAGCCTGCTTGCGCCCGACAGGTTCGGAATGCTGCTCGGCCTGGGGCTCGTCGCCGGCATTGTGACGCAGGCGCTCTTCAACATCAGCGTCGTGCTCTCGCTCGTGCCGACAAAGGGCATCCCGCTGCCGTTCATCTCCTACGGCGGCTCGTCGCTTGTGCCAACGCTGGTCAGCGTCGGCATCCTGCTCAACATCTCGCAGTATGCGGGCTCGACGAGCGGCCAGGGAACGATGGAGATAGAGCGGGCGGAACAGTCGCGCGCGCAGACGGCTGCGGCGGTGACGCCTGCGCCGAGGTCTTCGGCCGTGGCTTTGAACAGAAGGGCGTGGAGCTAGAGGGCGATGCGCGTGCTGGTGGCCGCCGGGGGAACGGGCGGGCATATCTATCCGGGCATCGCCGTGGCGAAAGAGGTGATGCGCCGTGATGCCTCGTCGGTGGTGCGCTTTGTCGGCACGGCGCGGGGCCTGGAGACGCGGCTCGTGCCGCAGGCAGGGTTCGAGCTTTCGCTCATTGAAAGCGCGGGACTGAAGAATGTCGGGCTCGCGGCCCGCGTGCGGGGCTTGTGGCTGCTGCCGAAGAGCTTTCTGGCGGCGCGTCGCCTGATACGCGAGTTTCGTCCCCAGATAGTCATCGGCGCGGGCGGGTACGTTTCGGGGCCTGTGCTGCTGACGGCGGCGCTGATGCGTGTGCCGACGCTGGTGATGGAATCGAACGCGCTGCCGGGCTGGACTAATAGAGTGCTGGCGCGCTTCGTTGATCGCGCGACCGTGTCGTTCGAGGCGGCGCTTGCGTACTTTCGCGGCAAGGGAGTGGTGACGGGCAATCCCGTGCGGCGCGAGTTCTTTGACATTCCGGCCAAGCCGCGAGATGCCAGGCGCTTTTCCGTACTCGTCTTCGGCGGTTCCCAGGGCGCGCGCGCCATCAACGAAGCGATGGTCGCCGCCCTCCCGCACATGCAGGAGCAGAAGGGCGTGCTCTTCATCACGCACCAGACGGGCGAGGCCGATTTTGAGAAGGTGCGCAAAGGTTATGAGCAGGCCGGATGGAGGGAGCGCGCAGACGTGCGGCGCTACATTGACGACATGGTGGCGGCCTTTGCCGCCTCGGACTTAGTGATCTGCCGCGCCGGAGCGACGACGAGCGCCGAGCTGGTCGCGGCGGGCAAGGCGGCGATCATGGTTCCGTTCCCCTTCGCAGCCGACGACCACCAGCGCAAGAACGCCGAGGCGCTACAGGAGGCCGGAGCCGCGCGCATGATCTTGCAGCAGGAGCTAACGGGCGAGCGATTAGCCCAGGAGTTGACACGATTGGTGAGCGCGCCCGAAGAGCTGACGCGAATGGAAGAGATGAGCCGGCGGCTCGCGCGCGGCGACGCCGCCAGCGCGACAGTCGATTTGATGGAAGAGCTGATAAAACAGTGACAAGTGACGAGTGACAAGCTGGCGGAAAAGCTTTTCTCTCATCACTCGTCACTCGCCACTCACCACTGCTTTTAATATGTTTCCGCGTATCCAACATATTCATTTCGTCGGCATCGGCGGCATAGGCATGTCCGGCATCGCGGAGGTCTTGTGCAACCTCGGCTTTCGCGTGTCTGGGTCGGATTTGAAAAGCTCTGCCGTGACGAAACGTTTGGAGAAGCTCGGGATTGAGTTTGACGAGGGACACAGGGCCGAGAACGTCGGCGACGCGCATGTGGTCGTGCGCTCGGCCGCCGTCAGAGACGATAACCCTGAGATCGTAGAGGCGCGCCAGCGTTCCATTCCCGTCATCCCTCGCGCGGAGATGCTGGCCGAGTTGATGCGGCTCAAGCCTCATTCGGTGGCGGTCGCGGGCTCGCACGGCAAGACGACGACGACCTCAATGGTGGCGACGGTGCTGGGGCGAGCCGAGCTTGATCCGACTTTTGTGGTGGGCGGCGTGGTTCACGCCTTCGGCTCGAACGCGCGGCTCGGCAAGGGCGATTTGATGGTCGTCGAGGCGGACGAAAGCGACCGCTCGTTTCTGATGCTAACGCCGACCATCGCCGTCGTCACAAACATTGACCGCGAGCACATGGATCATTACCGCGATATGACGGACGTGCGCGACAGCTTTGAGGATTTCGTCAACAAGGTTCCGTTCTACGGGGCGGCGATACTTTGTCTCGACGACCCGCACGTGCAGGCCGTCATCCCGCGCGTCAAACGGCGAAGGGTGACATACGGGTTGAGCGCGCAGGCCGACATCTCCGCACACGGCATACGCTTTAACGGAGGCTTCGGCTCAAGCTTTTCCGTGTGGCGCGCGAGCGACGTGATCGGCGACGTACGTTTGCGCGTGCCGGGCCTGCATAACGTCTATAACTCGCTGGCGGCCATCGCCGTCGGGCTCGAATTGGAAGTCCCGTTCGCGCAGGTGGCCGAGGCGCTCGGCGAATTCACGGGGGCCGAAAGGCGTTTTCAGAACAAGGGCGAAGAGGCGGGCGTGATGGTTGTGGACGATTACGGGCATCATCCGACCGAGATCAAGGCTACGCTCGCCGCAGCCAAGATCGGGTCGTCGGGCCGCCGCATGGTCGTCCTCTTTCAGCCGCATCGCTACAGCCGCACGAAGGACTTGATGGACGAGTTCGCGCGCTCCTTCAATAACGCCGACGTGCTCTTTGTGACCGACATCTACGCGGCGAGCGAAGACCCGATTGAAGGCATCACGGCCGAGGCTTTGACCGATGCGATCAAGCGCTACGGACATAAGAGCGCGCGCTACGTAGGTGCGCTGGACGGCGCGGCCGAAGTCCTGCGCGGGCAGGTGCGCTCGGGCGACCTGGTCATCACGCTCGGCGCTGGGCCCGTCTATCGCGCGGGCGAACAACTCCTGGAATTGCTCAGGGGGCAGGGCGTGAGTGCCTGACTGGAAGAGCGGATGAGTAGAGCGAAGCAGCAGTTGGAAGGTGAAGTGGAGAGAGAGGCTTTAAATCTTGAGGAGCGCGACCGCGCCGTCGAAGAGATAGCGGCGCAACTCTGTGTGAGGGCAGAGCGCGGGCGACGCTTCGCAGAGCTGACCTCCTTGCGCGTCGGCGGCGCGATTGACTGGGTCATCTCGCCCGCGACGGAGGAGCAGGCCGCTCAGGTCGTGCATGCCCTGGACGAGAGCGGAGTGGCTTGGCGCGCGCTCGGCTCCGGCAGCAACATCCTGGCCGACGACGCCGATCATCATTACGTCGTCCTGAGCCTTAAGGAGTTGAAAGGCGAAGCGCGTTTCGAGGGCGAGCGCGTCTCGGTGAGCGCGGGCTATTCGCTGCCGCGCCTCTGTGTAGAGGCCGGGCGGCGGGGCTTGTCAGGCATAGAGGGCCTGGGTGGCATACCCGGCACAGTGGGCGGCGCTCTGTGGATGAACGCGGGCGCTTACGGCCACGAGATTGGGACTGTGACAGAGGTGGTGCGCGTCGCGCGCGGAGGTCGCGTGGTCGAAGTGCCCGGAAGCGAAGTCGAATGGAATTACCGCCACACCTCTTTTCGCGAGGGCGAGCTGCTCTTGGGCGCGACGCTCAGGCTCCGGGCCGACGACCCCGCAGAGATCAAGGCGCGCATGGAGGAGGCTAAGCGAAAGCGCATGAGCACGCAGCCGCACGGCTCGCGCAGCGCCGGTTGCTTCTTCAAGAATCCGCCGGGCGCGGTCGGCACGGGCAAGATCATAGATGAGATGGGCATGAAGGGCACGCGTCGCGGCGGCGCTCTCGTCTCGCCCGTACACGCCAACTTCATCGTCACCGAAGGCGAGAACGCGCAGGCAGCCGACGCCCTCGCCCTGGCCGAAGAGATACGCGAGCGAGTCCGCAGGGAGCATGGCATAGAGCTGGAATACGAGGTGGAAGTGTGGCGCGCTGCTGCTGCTGCGCCGCTTGATGTGGATGAGAGCGAAGCGGAAAAGGACTAGAGAGCCTTGAGGGAACAGGTCATCACACCCAGAGCAACGGGGCGCGCAGGCAGCTCGTCAGGCAAAGCGAGCGCGGGCGGGGCAGGTGGAATTGTGCAGCGCCCTGCGCGGCGTGAGCGTGGAGCCTCTGCGACGAACTCCCGCACGGGTTCACTCTCGCGCCGCGTACTCGCCTACTTTCCGCTCGCCGGAAAAGTCCTGCTCGCCGTCGTCGCGGGCCTCCTGATCTTCGCAGGCTATCGCGCCGCGGCCTCGGCCTCCTTCTTCCAGGCGCGCAGCATAGAGGTCAACCCCACGTCGCGCGCCAGCGCCAAAGAGATCAAGACGGTCGTCCAGCGCGCGGTGGCCGAGACGGGCGTCTGGCGCGCAGACCTTGACGAGATCAGCGCCAGCCTTCAGAGAGTGGCGTGGGTTCGCACGGCCGTCGTCTCGCGCGTGCTGCCAGACGGCTTGCGCGTGCGCGTCACGGAGCGCGTGCCGCGCGCAGTCCTGCGAACTTCCGCCGGACGATTGGTCTGGGTTGACACCGATGCCGTCACGCTCGGCGCGATTCAGCCGACAGACCAGATGCCGCCCTTCTTCATACGCGGCCTGGAAGAGAGCGAAGAGCGGACTGCGCGTGCGGCTAATCGCGAGCGCATGGAGAAGTACGAGGAACTGCGTCGAGCCTGGGAAGAGCTGGGCTTGAGCGAGCGCGTCAGCGAAGTCAACCTTGACGACCTGCGCGATGTGCGCGCGCAGCTCGCGGGCGACGACGCGCAAGTGGAAGTCCGCCTGGGCGGAGAGAGCTTCGGCTACCGCCTCAAGCGCGCTCTGGAAGAGTTGGACGCGCGACGCACGACGCCCGTCGCCCCTTTCATCATGTACATAGACGCCTCGCAACTCAGCGCGAAGGACGGCAAGGGACACCTCATCGTCGGCTCAAGTCTCAATGCTCCGGCGACGACGGCTGCGACGCCGAGCGAGGCCAGCGCCGCCGGCAGCAACACCGACACGGAGATCGTCAAGGCCAGGGCCAGCGCCCGCTCGTCCGCAAGGGATAACACCGCCCGCCGGGAGAGCAGAGAAGCGCGAAGCAAAGAGGAGACAGAGCGGCGCAAGAAAGAGCGCGATAAGAAAGAGAAGCAGACGGAGAAGGCTAAAGGCGAGACACGGCCGCGCCGCGTCTCGTAGCAGGGCTGTCGAGATGCTTGAGATTTGAAAATTGTGATCTGAGATTCCTGTCGAAACTTGAGAGAGGAGCTTTATGGCTAAGCGCGCGTCACATACTGTCGGCCTCGACATAGGCACGAGCAAGGTGACGTGTATCGTCGGCGAGCCGGGCGACGGCCAGATGATCGACATCGTCGGCATCGGCGAAGCCGAAGCGCGCGGCCTGCGCAAAGGCGTCATCGTCAACCCCGAAGCCGCCGTCGATGCCATCAAGCGCGCCGTCGAGGACGCCGAACGCATGAGCGGCCTTGAGACCGAAGAGGTCACGATCAACCTCGCCGGCTCGCACATCATGGGCTTCAACGGCCAGGCGATTGTCGCCGTCTCCGGCCGCGACCGCGAGATCACGCCCGACGATGTGCGGCGCGCGATTGATTCGGCCTGCGCCATACAGCTCCCGGCGGGCCGTGAGATCGTTGACCGCCTGCCGCAAGAGTTCATCGTTGACGATCAGGACGGCATCAACGACCCCGTCGGCATGATCGGCGCACGACTCGCCGTCAAAGTTCACATCGTCACCAGCCCCGTCACTGCGCGCCAGAACGCCATCAACGCAGTCAATCGCGCGGGGCTCGTCGTCGCAGACATGGTCTTGGAACAACTGGCCGCCGCCGAAGCTTCTCTCACGGATGACGATAAGGAGTTCGGCGCGGCCCTCGTAGACATCGGCGCGGAGACCACCGGCTTGGTCATCTACCAGCGCGGCGCAGTGCAGCATACTGCCGTCTTCGCCCTCGGCGGCTCGCACTTTACAAACGACATAGCCTTCGGCCTGCGCACTCCGATTCCTGAAGCGGAAAAGATCAAGCGCACGGTCGGCTGCGCTTCCTCCTCCAGCCTGAACGAGGTGGAGCGCGGCGAACTGGTCGAAGTCCCCTCTGTGGGCGGTCGTCCTCCGCGCCAGCTTTCGCGCCAGATTCTCTGCGACATCCTTCAGCCGCGCGCCGAAGAGGTCTTAATGCACGTCGCCGACGAGATCAAGGAAAGCGGCTGGGAGCGACAGCTATCGAGCGGAGTGGTCTTGACGGGCGGCGGCGCGCTCCTGGACGGGATGTGCGAGATCGCCGAGCAGGTCTTCGACGCGCCGGTGCGTATTGGCTACCCGGAGAGAGATCGTTTCGGCGGGTTGATCGAAGATATTCAGAGCCCGGCGTGGGCTGCCGCCTCGGGCCTGGCGCTCGTCGCACAGCGCGCGCAAAACACGGAATCGCGCTCTAATGGGCTGCGGCGCGGCTCGACGGCGCGCCTGACGCATTTCGTCTCAAAATTTCGCAATCGTTTCAGTAGTATTTTTTGACAAGTTGTTGTATGCTGCCGCGCCAGCCGGCACAAGATGTAGTCCGCAATATATTGATGCCCCCGGCGCGAACAGCCCAAGATAACAGACGTGCAGTGTTTCGGAGCTTCTTGAAGGGCTCCTCACACGGAGAGAGGACATTAAACTATGACACCGGACGGTCGCCAACCGGGAAGCGGGATTAATATTTTCATTGATGACGATCCGCCCATCACGGGCGCGCGCATTAAAGTGATCGGGATCGGCGGCGGCGGCGGCAATGCCGTCAATCGCATGATCGAGGCCGGCATAGAGGGAATCGAATTCCTCGTCGCCAACACGGACTTGCAAGCCTTGAAGCGCTCGCGCGCGCCGATCAAGATTCAGCTCGGCGGGCGCTTGACCAAAGGCTTGGGCGCGGGCGCAAATCCGGAGGTGGGCCGCGAAGCCGCGCTCGAAGATACTGAGAAGATCATCGAAGTCCTGGAAGGCGCTGACATGGTCTTCGTCACTACGGGCCTGGGCGGCGGCACGGGCACGGGCGGAGCGCCCATCATCGCTTCGCTCGCCACGGAGCTGAACGCGCTGACTGTGGCCGTCGTCACCAAGCCCTTTCACTTCGAGGGCAAGCGCAGGATGCAGCAGGCCGAGCTGGGCTTGAGAGAACTGCGCGAATGTGTTGATACTGTCATCACGATTCCGAATGAGCGGTTGCTGCACACGGTTGACCGCAACGTCTCTCTGGCCGACTCCTTCAAGGTCGCAGACGACGTGCTGCGTCAGGCCGTGCAAGGCATCTCGGATTTGATTACTGTGCCGGGCCTCATCAATCTGGATTTCGCGGACGTGAAGGCGATCATGGCGGGGATGGGCCTGGCCTTGATGGGCGCAGGGAGAGCCAGTGGTGAGCACCGCGCGATGGAAGCCACGCAGCAGGCCATCTCCTCGCCGCTGCTGGAAGAGGCGACGATTGAAGGTGCGAAGGGCGTGCTCATCAACATCACGGGGGGGCCCGACCTGACTCTGTACGAAGTCAACGAGGCCAGCTCGATCATCCGCGAGGCGGCCGACGAGGATGCCAATATCATCTTCGGCGCGGTGATTGACGAATCTTTGCGTGATGAGATGAAGATCACGGTCATCGCGACGGGCTTTGACAAAGAATCTGCCGACGCGGGCAAGACGGCTGCGAGCGCCACGATGCCGCAGACGCCGCCGCGCTACACCAGAGCGCCGGGCGACGACCTCACGCGGCCGACGGTCAACCCGACGACGCGCACGGACGATCTGGACGTGCCGACTTTCATTCGCAAGAAAGCGGACTGAAAAAGCAGCAGGCCATCAGCCAGTCAGCAGTCAGTCCGAACCCGCTCGGGCTGGCTGCTGATTGCTTTTTGCTGAGAGCTGACGCTTCACGGCTGATTACTCTCGCTTGAGCTTTGCCTTTTTCCTTCTTTGGTGTAGTATGTCGCGCATTCCTTGCAGGATTTCCATTACGGGTATCGAAAGCTTCTCTCCTTGAATGGCCGCAGCCTGCGAGACGTTAAAATGGCTTCGTGGTTAAGAGCGCCTCTCTGGCCGCAGATGCGCTGCCCAGGACAAAAAGCCATGCATATCCCTTCTTGATTGGTGGAGGTAAGAGATCACAGTGAACCGCAAATTAATCCGAACTACTTTGGCAGACGTAAAAGCAAAGGGGCGCGAGTCCGTGCAACCGCGCGACCGCGCCAACGGTGCCGGCGCGCGCGTGGCGAGCGGCGGCGACAGCGCAGGACATGCGCCGAGTCGCGCGACTCAACAATCGGCCGCCTCGGCCGCCGTGCAGGTGCGCAAGCGCGTTCCTCCGCCGGTCGAAACGAACGCCGAAATCTTCTACTACAAAAAGCAGATCGACGCGCATACGCCGATGGTCATAGTCCTTCAGGACGGCGAAGAGATCGAAGGAACCATCGAGTGGTATGATCGCGGCGCGCTCAAGGTCAATCGCAAGTCGGCCCCCAATCTCCTCATCCTCAAACATAACGTCAAGTATATGTACAAGGCCGACGAGCGGGAGGAGGAATAGCCGCCCGCGCTCGTTTTCCTTGCGATCCTCGGGCCTCGGCCTCAAGGGGAGCTAAGGAGTGAAAGAAGCCTGTAGCGGCTCCCAAGCCCCTCTGGACGGGAGCGGAACCGGGCCCGTTTGAGACATGACAGAGTTGCCGCACAACTCCTCGCCAGTTTCTCGCAGTAGCAGCAGGCGCAACGCTCGGCCGCGCATCGGCATCACGATGGGCGACCCGGCGGGAATCGGGCCGGAAGTAGTCCTCAAGGCCGTCGCCGAAGAGGAGGTACAACGCGTCTGCGCGCCCGTCATCATCGGCGACGCGCAACTGTTGGCCCACACGGCGCGCACGCTCGACCTGCAATGCGGCTACGACATAGTGCGCTACGACGAGCCGCTGCCTGATCGCTTCAACGGCCCCGTCATCTATCATCTGGATAATGTCGGCGGCCACATCGAGCCGGGCATCGAATCGGGGGTGGCCGGAAAAGCTGCGGCCGCCTACATAGAGTCGGCCGTGGGCCTGTGCGCGGCCGGAAAGATTGATGCCATCGCCACCGCCCCGATCAATAAGCGTGCGCTCTTCCTCGGCGGCTACAGCTTTCCGGGCCACACGGAATTCCTGGCCCACCTGACGGGCACGGAACAGTACGCGATGGGCTTTGTCGCCTCTAACCTGCGCATAGTCCTCCTCTCCACGCACGTCCCGCTCGTCGAGGCCATCCGCCTCGTCGAGCGCGACCGCCTCATCGCCGTCATCAACTTGGCTCACCGCGAGTTGAAGCGTTGGGGCATAGAGCGCCCGCGCCTGGCCGTGGCGGCCCTCAACCCGCACGGCGCTGAAGGCGGGCTCTTCGGCGTCGAGGAGGCTTCCGAGATCGTCCCGGCAATCGAGGCGTGTCGCGGCACAGGCGAGATGCAGGTCAGCGGGCCCTATTCGGCCGACACGGTTTTCTTGCGCGCCTCGCGCGGCGAATTCGATGCCGTCATCGCCTGCTATCACGACCAGGCGATGATTCCCGTCAAGTGCCTCTCCTTCGGCGAAGCCGTCAACGTCACCCTCGGCCTGCCCTTCATACGCACGTCCGTAGATCACGGCACGGCCTTCGACATTGCGGGCAAGGGGTTGGCCGAGCATTCCAGTATGGTGGCGGCGATTCAACTGGCAGCAGAGCTGTCCGTGCGCGCCGAGGAGTCGGGCCGCGCCGTCGAAGCATGAGCCGAGCAACGCGTGCGTCATCCATCCTGCATCTCTGTGGCGCGGGCCTCGTTTGCCTGTCGCTGGCTTCCTCCGTGTGGGCCAGGGGCGAGCTGGGCGCTCGGGAGGCGCGCAGGCTGATTACTCGCCTGGCCGGAGCGCAGCTCTCTTCGGGGGCCGTCCGCATCAGAAGCATCACGCCGCTTGGGCCCACCGAGGCGGTCGCGCTCGCGGAGATCGAGACGGCCTTTCGTTTCGAGAGCGGCGAGGACAACGGCTGGCGCGTCCGAGAGGTCAGGACGGGCAGCGACCGCTGGGAAGACCTCTCTTTGATCGCGCAGGCGGTGAAGGCTGAGAGCAATGCTGCTCCTCCTCCTGCTTCCGCGTCCCGGCAGACGGAAGAGGCGCAAGCATCTGAGACACGCGCCGCCAGTCTGGATGCGCGGCTCGCGCGCGAAGTGCTGGCACGCTTCCTCGGCGTTCGTTTGCCGTCCGACGCCGTGCGCGTCAAAGAGGTCTCGGCGCTCTACAACTCTGCCGTGGTCGTCGCGCAGGTCTGGGCGGAGTTTCGCTTCCAGAAGGGGAGCGATAATAAATGGCGCGTGACTCAGATGAGGATGGGCGAGGGCGAGTGGACGGACGTGGAGATGGTTGTACGTGCTGTTGATAGGGAGAAGGCCCGGCGCGCGCGCTCCGAGCTTGAGATGATGGCTGCCGCCCTGGACTCTTTTCGGCGCGCGCGCGGTTTCTACGTGGTCGCGGACTCGGCGGGCGCGCTCCTAGATCAGCTCAACCCCGGATACCTCGCGCGCGTCCTTCGCCTAGACCCGTGGCAGCGGCCTTACCTCTATGAAGGCGAAAGTGACGCTTACGTCCTGCGCTCCGTGGGGGCGGACGGCGAGGCGGGCACGGCCGACGATATAGAACTCAGAGGACATGCGCCGGGGGCTCAGTAATCAGCAGAGGATAAAAGTCTTGACGCGCCCGCGCGACGGGTGTTAGGTTTTTAGTAGCGGCCTGTCGCAAACCCTTTTGGCAGGCCGGTTCGGAAACGTTTCTTAACTTGCCCCCGCGCCATCTCAAGTGCCAACACTCGCAGGCCCTTTTCTTCGGTGGCGCTCGCCTCAAACAAAGGAGATGGTTTTGTTAGCCGGACGCAAATTATTGCTGGCCGATGATTCAATTACGATTCAGAAGGTGGTTGACCTGACCTTCGCCGACGAAGGCGTGCAGGTGACGGCGGTCGGCAGCGGCGCAAAAGCTCTCGAACGACTGGAGGAAGTGGCCCCCGACATAGTGCTCGTAGACATTCACATGCCCGGCATGAGCGGCTATGAAGTCTGTGAGCATATCAAACGGGAAGAGCGGTTTCGCCACATCCCTGTTATGCTCCTCGTCGGCTCTTTCGAGCCGTTCGACGAAGCGGAGGCGCGCAGAGTCGGCGCGGATGATTTCTTGACCAAGCCTTTTCAATCGATACGACAACTGGTGAACAAGGTAGGCGCGCTTTTGAGCGGGCGCGAAGACGAGGTGCCAACCCGTGACCTGAAGCTTCCGGCAGGGGCAGAGCGCAAGGCTACCCCGGCCAGCGCAAAACCCACGGAGCTTTCCATGGCCGACACCGCGCCGCTCCAGCCCGGCATACTGGACACGCTTGAGCGTGAGCATGATGAACAGAAGTCAGCCGGGCACGCGAGCTTTGACGATGAAATGATAGAGGCAGCGCCTGCCAGCAGTTTTACCGGCAGCGGCGCTGATGGTGATCCTCAACTGCGACCGACCGCGCCGCTCCACGCCGAAGAGTTCGAGGAAATGAAGATCAAGGCCGCCGAAGAAACACCGTCCGGCCATTTGCAGGAGACGATACAGAATTTCAATTTTGAAGAGGTTGAGCCCGCATCGTCGCTGAGCCAGCCCGCCGCTGCGTCACATATGGCCCAGGCGGCGGCAGCCGACGAGGCGCTCCTCGACCTGGGCGACCTTGAAGCTCCCGGAGCGGCTGCCGAAGCCGACGACTTCATCCTTGATTTGCAAGATGAAGCGCCGACGCAGCCCACCACGCCGCCGCCAGACGCGGTCGCGTCGCCAGCCGACGATCCTGACGCGGCAACGCTCGTCGATTTTCAAGAAGAGATGATTGAGGCTGCGCCACAGGCGGAAGATTTTGTCGAGGCACGAGAAGGAGTTGAGGAGCAACGCGCAGAGTTCGCGCCGGTCGAAGAGGCAGCGCCGCAAGTATCAGAGCCGCAAGTTTTCGACCCGGATGTGACGCTTCAAGGGATGCAGGAAGCGGCGTCAACCTCTCTGGTCGAGCCGCCTCAAGCGGAAGCGACGGCAGACGTGACAGCCGATGCCGGTGATCGCGAAGAAGCGGTCGCGACCGCCGTTGCGCCGCCGGTCGCATTACAGATCAGCCTCGAACAATTGTCTCCCGAAGTGATCGACGCTATTGCGCGTCGCGCCGTCGAACAGCTTTCGGAAAGAGTCGTCCAGGAGATCGCCTGGGAAGTCGTCCCTCAACTGGCCGAGCTTCTCATCAAGCAGCGGCTCGAAGAAGAGAAAAAGCAGTAATCAATTTTTAGTTTTCAGTAATTATACCGAATCGCGCTGAAAAGAGAGGAAGGGGACGATCCACTAATCACGAGGCCGCACGAAACGACAGGCTCTTTCGTGCGGCTTCGTGTTGATTAGTGGATCGTGATTGATCTTCTTTTTTTCTGCAACCTGGTATTGCAAATCGGTAAGTGGCTGGCAGTTTCAGGTTCTTATTCATTAGATGTCCCCGGTCTATACAGCCGCCCCTGCCGGGGCTTGGTTGCTTTTTATCCTTTATCCAAAGATGCTGCGCCAGCGCTGGTCAAGCGCGCCGCCGAAAATAAAGGCAGTCAGGCTCGGCTGTTCGTGAGAACGATCATAGCCGACAAGCTCGACGTAGGCGCGCCCCTGTGTCTCCTCGTTGCCGTGACGCCCGCGCACGGCGCAAGCGCCTTCCCAGTAGACGATCATCGTCGTGCCGCGCGT
>DASVQF010000003.1:0-112607 GCA_036389315.1 Pyrinomonadaceae bacterium | reverse complement strand
TCGCGGCCGGTTCTGCCGGAGCGGACTTCGCTCTCGCGCGCTACAATACGGACGGCACGCTGGACACTACTGGCTTCGGCGCGGGCGGCAAAGTCACGACCGATTTTAACGGCAACACGGACGTTATCAATGGTCTCGTCCGTCAGGCGGACGGAAAGCTGGTCGCGGCTGGCTCAGCCACTCTGCCCGGCAGCGGCAGCGATTTCGCTCTCGCCCGCTACAACACAGACGGGACGCTGGACACAAGCGGGTTCGGCACGGGCGGCAAGGTCACGACAGACTTCGGCGGCTCAGACTCGGCCGCAGACCTGGCGCTGCAAGCTGACGGCCGGATAGTGGCTGCGGGTCTCTTCGCCCCGGCGGCCCCTGCCAGCCAGACAGCCTTCTTCGCTCTCGCCCGCTACAACGCAGACGGGACGCTGGACACAAGCGGGTTCGGCACGGGCGGCAAAGTCACGACAGACTTCTTCGGCCTCGACAACGAGGCCAACGCCGTCGCCATTCAAAGCGACGGAAAGATAGTCGCCGGCGGCTTCACAGGCACGGGCAGCAGCATAGACTTCGCCCTCGCTCGTTACGACGCCGCGCCAATCGTCACACCCTCGCCTTCACCTTCGCCGTCACCTTCCCCTTCGCCTTCACCAAGCCCGACGCCGACGCCTGCCGCAGTGCAGTTCGCCCAATCGAGCTACAGCGTGCAGGAGGATTGTACGGCCTTGACAGTCCAGGTGACGCGCACGGGCGACACTTCCATCACGAGCGCTGTTAACTATCAGACTACTGACGGGACGGCCTCGCAGCGCATGGATTACAACCTTGCGCTCGGGCGCTTGACCTTTGCTCCCGGCGAGACGCAGAAGACCGTCACGCTGCTCATCAACGAAGACTCCAAGAGCGAAGGCAACGAAACGTTCACAGTCAGCCTGAGCAATCCTTCCGCAGGAACCTCTCTGGGCTCGCCCTCGACTGCCAGCGTCCAGATCACGGACGACGCGCCGGAGTCCACCGGCAATGCCCTGGACGAGACTCCGATCTTCGTCTGCCAGCAGTACCACGACTTCCTGAACCGCCAGCCGGAGCCCGGCGGCCTTCAGGGCTGGCAGAACACGCTCAATAACTGTCCTGCGTCGGGGCGCGACGCGAACGGCAACTTCTGCGACCGGATAGAGGTCTCTGCGGCCTTCTACCGCTCGCAGGAGTTTCAGGTGCGCGGCTACTTCCTCTACCGTTTCTACGCCGTGGCCTTCGGCCGCCTGCCGCGCTACCTTGAGTTCATGATGGACTTGAGCCGCACGACGGGCTTCCTCACGGAGGAGCAGGTCGAAGCGGGCAGGGTCGCCTTTATGGAAGAGTTCGTGTCGCGGCAGGAGTTCAGGGACAGGTATGACTCCATCACGGACGCGACCGCCTACGTGCAGGCGCTCAGTCGCACGGCGGGCGTCACGCTGCCGAATGCGCAAGCTCTGGCCGAAGACCTGGCCGAGGGCCGCAAGACTCGCGCTCAGGTCTCGAGGGCGATAGTCGAAAGCCCGGAGGTGACGGCCAGGTTCTACAACGAAGCCTTCGTCGTTGTAGAATATTTCGGCTACCTGAGGCGCGAGCCAGATATTCTCTACTTGAATTGGATTCAGACCTTGAACCAGACGAACGAATACCGCTTGCTGGTCAACGGCTTTCTGAACTCGGCCGAGTACAGGCAGCGCTTTGGGCCCTGAGTCAGACTTGATGGGCGGGGAGTGTGATGGCTAAAAGGCTGCTCTGCCTCCTGGCGACGAGCTTGTGCGTGCTGATCTTGAGCGCCTCTTCCGAAGTCGCTCATGCTTCGAGAGAGTCTAAACCAGTCTCGATAGCCGAGGCGCGCTCGCTTCCCCTCGGGACTGTAGTGACGGTCGAAGGGGTCGTCACGGTTCCGCCCGGCGCTTTTAAATCGAGCCTCTCGGACGAGGGCTTCGCTATTCAGGACAGCAGCGGCGGCATCTACGTGCGCGCGAGCACTCGCACCGGCCTGCGCCTCGGAGGACGCGTGCGAGTGACGGGCAGGCTCGTTGACAGTAACGGCCTGTTGACCATCGAGCCGAGCGGCGCAAGCTCTGTCAAGACACTCGGGCGCGGGCGGGTCGTGCGCCCCGCGCCTGTCGAGACGGGCAAAGTGGACGAGAGGACGGAAGGGCTGCTCCTGAAGGTGAGAGGAACGGTTTCGCGGGCCGTCATTGCCGACCCGCCCTACGGCTTTCGCCTCTTTATAAATGACGGGACTGGCGAGGTGCAGGTTTACGTCAGCACTTCGACCGGCATCTCTCAGCGCGGCTTGGAGACAGGCGCGCGCCTCGAAGTCACAGGCTTCGGCGGCCAGTACAAAGATCACTACGAGGTCAACCCGCGCCTGCCCGTAGACATCCGTCCGCTTCCTTAAAAGCTCCCGCCCTCAAAGGCTATGGCGACGTGCTCTGACTGTTTTTGAGGACGGGCGGGGGCGTCTGCGTCTGTTCTGGAATGGCGGCTTTGCGGAGGGCCGGTTTGTAGATATAGCTGTCGCGGGTGCGAACCGAGAGGTCTGGCGGGCGTGCCTGGACGCGTATGCGGCGACGTTCGCCGGGTTGGCCGGGCTGCTTGGGGTAATAGCCGAGGCTGTACTGGCGGCGCAGCTCTTCCGCAATCTGCGTGAAAGCCTGCTGCAAGTAGCTCAGGTCTTTGTTGGCTTCGTAGACGTGCCCGCCCGTCAGCTCAGCCAGCTCGTGCAGGTAACGCTCGCCGCGCACGTACTCGGCCTTGCTATAGCCTGAGCCGCCTCCACCGCCACCGCTTATGTTCGGCACAGGTATTCCGACCGTCCGCAGTATCGAAGAGATGCGCGAGCCGGAACTGCCGCTCTTATCCTTCTTCGGGTCGTAGGTGTCGTAGCGAATAGGGTAAATGATCGCGTCCAACTCCTCAGCCTCGCGCACGGTGCTCTCGTAGGTGGCATCGTCGCTGGCTGAATCCACGCCGTCCGTGAAGAGCACCACGGCCTTGCGTCCCTGTATGCGGCCCAGGTACTTATCCATCAGCCTCTCCATAGCATCATACAGGCGCGTGCTCGACCCCTTGTCTACCTCTTCTATGGCTTCGCGTATGACCTGCCTGTCGCTCGTCGGCTCGCACTTGACCTTCAAGCCCTTGGCGAAGGAGACGACCATCACGGAGTCTTCCGGCCGCAGTTGTTCGACGAAGGCTTTGGCAGCCTCCTTGATCTGCCCGAGCTTAGACCACGTCGAGACGCTCACATCTATCATGAGGACGACGCTGAAAGGCTTTTCAACCGCCGCGAAGTAGGCCACCTCCTGCTCCAAGCCCTCCTCGTAGACCCTGAAATCCTCCCTCTTGAGATGAGGCACAAACCGCCCGTCGCGATCCTTGATACTGACCGGAACCGTCACCAGATTAGTATCAATCCGCACCACGTCATCGTCCCCAACCTCCTCCCCTCCCTGCTCCGCCGCAGACGCCTCAGAGGCCGCCCGACCACCCGCCAGCCTCTCACGCTCCTGCCCGCCCACAGCCATCCCCAGCCATAACAGCAACACCAACACGGCAACGCTTCGGCTCTTAAGCATCTGCTAGACCTCCTCTTCGACTGTCATCCTTGACCAAAAGCAGATGGGACTACCTCAAAGACGCCCCCCGAGGCCCCGCCGTTAACATCGGCCTGCTGAAGCCGGAATCTTCAATCCTGCCGCCCGGAACCGCTCTCCCAAGCCTCAGAATCACGTTCCCGGGCTTCGGGATTGCAATTCCACCCTTCGGGATTGCGATTCCGGGCTTCGGGAACGCGTTCCCGAAGGGTGGAATTGCGATTCCGGGCCTCGGGATTGCAATCCCGAGGCCCGGAATCACGTTCCCATGAGCAGGAATCGCGCTCCCGAAGCCCTGGATTGCGATTCCTACAGCTTAAATCTCTGTTTTCAGGCCGGAAATCGAGGATTTGTGGTTGCTCGTGGCTGTTTTGACGTGATGGCGTGCGGTTTCTGGTAAGTGACAAGCGATAGATGACAGGCTAGAATGCTGTTCTTGCTCGTCGCTTGTCATCAGGTCTCAAGTCACTGTTTTTGATGCTCTATCGCTCAATACTGCGCCCGGTGCTGTTTCGTTTGCCGCCTGAGTCGGTGCATGAATGGGCACTCAGGGGGCTTTCGCTCGCTTTCGCGCCGGGTTTCGCGCGGGGCCTGGCGAGCAGGCATTACGAGAGCGCGCCGTTCGGGGAGTTGCGGCGCTTCGGGCTCAAGTTCAAGAACCCTGTCGGACTGGCCGCCGGGTTTGATAAGAACGGGTTGGCGGCGCAAGGGCTGGCGGCGCTCGGTTTCGGGTTTGTGGAGGTCGGGACTGTGACGCACAGGGCGCAGGCAGGCAATCCGCGCCCGCGCCTCTTTCGCTTGCCGCTTGATCGTGCGCTGGTCAATCGCCTGGGCTTTAATAACGAGGGTGCTGGGACGGTCGCCGCTCATCTCGCGCGACACAGGCCCGGTTGCGTGCTCGGCATCAACATAGGCAAGAGCCGCGTCGTGCCGATAGAAGATGCCGTCGAGGATTACCTGGCGAGCTTCGACGTGATGCACCCGCTGGCCGATTACATGGTCGTTAACGTCAGCTCGCCCAACACGCCGAACTTGCGCGAGCTGCAACGCGCCGACGCGCTCGCCGGCCTGCTCAAGACGCTGCAAAGAAGGAACGAAGAGCTGTCACGCGGGCCAAAGGGTCGTGGGCCAGTGCCGCTCCTGGTCAAGATTGCGCCAGACCTTGAAGTCGAGGAGCTGGAATCAATCGTCTCGGTCGCAGAAAGCGCAGGGCTCAAAGGGATCATCGCGACCAACACGACGACGAGCCGTGCGGGCCTCAGCACGCCCTCACGCGAGGTTGAAAGCTATGGCGAGGGAGGATTGAGCGGCGCTCCGCTTCGCGCGCGCTCTACGGAGGTGGTCGCGCGGCTCTACAATCTGACGCGCGGACGCCTCACGATCATCGGGACGGGCGGAATCTTTACGGCCGACGACGCGTGGCAGAAAATCTGCGCCGGGGCGAGCCTGGTTCAGCTCTACACGGGCTTCATCTACGAGGGGCCGGGCGTGGTGCGGCGGATCAACGAAGGGCTGGCTGTCAATCTGAGAAGAGAAGGGTTCGACTCGCTCGACGAAGCGGTCGGTTGCCGCGCCAGAGAGCTGGCGGGAGGATTTAGATGATGGAGGGTGCAATCAAGGAGAGGCTGATAGTGGCGCTCGATGTCGCGACCCGTACGGAAGCACGCGAGCTTTTCCGGCGACTGCGCGGCTCCGTCGGGATGTTTAAGATCGGCTCGCAGCTTTTCACTTCGGCCGGGCCCACGCTCGTCCGAGAGTTGGTCGAAGAGGGCGCGCGCCTCTTTCTCGATCTGAAGTTTCATGACATCCCGAACACGGTCGCGGCCGCCAGCGTGGAGGCCGCGCGCCTGGGCGTGAGTATGTTCAATGTGCACGCGCTCGGCGGACGAGAGATGATGCGGCGCACGCGCGAGGCAGTCTGTGAGGTCTCTGAGCGCGAGCGCATCAGGCGTCCGGTGATCTTGGGCGTCACGGCCCTGACGAGCGCAGACCAAGCGGCGCTCAATGAAGTCTCTATAGAGTGTGGGCCCGAGGCGCTCGTCGCAAGGCTCGCGCGCCTGAGCGCAGAGAGCGGTCTCGACGGTGTCGTGGCCTCTCCCAGAGAAGTGGCGATTGTGCGCGAGAGCGTCAGCGCCGAAGGCTTCCTGGTCGTGACGCCGGGCGTGCGGCCCGCAGGCTCCGCCACGGACGATCAAAAACGCACGATGACTCCCGCCCAGGCTATAGGGGCCGGGGCGGATTACCTAGTCCTCGGACGCGCCATACTTAACGCGCCCGACCCGCTCAAGGCCGTCGCAAGCGTTGTCGAAGAGATGTCGCGCGCAAGGGGTGAAAGCGGCGGGCCAGAGGCGTCACGCTCGGGCGTGCCGGGAAGCGAAAGAGGCGATTGAGCGGTCGCGCTAAGCCGCTTTTTGCCGTACACTCGGAAGGGAAGTTGCCAGCATCCCGGCTGATGCCCGTGAAGCGTTGCGGTGACGGCCAAGCCTGGGTTTGAATAGTCCGGCTTTCAATAGTAGGGGGGATAAAGGCGGGCAGATGGGCTCTATCATTAGGAACCTTGTGGGCCCATGTGCGTGTAAAATCGTTTAGGGCTTTACCGGGCGCTCTATGGAAAACAATCTGCTGTCAAGGGGAACTTACGGCTTGAATCGTCCGCTTACGGTTATCGCAATAGGTCTGTTACTTCTGGCTCTCTGCCCGGCGCTTTATGGACAGAGCAAGGAAACGGTCGCCGCGCTTCCCTTTTCCGGGAGCCCGTACCAGCCCGGCGAGCGCCTGACCTATAACGTCTCCTTCTCTAACTTCTCGACCGCAGCACACGTCGAACTGTTCAATGCCGGGCGCGGAAATTATTTCAGCCTCGAAGGCTTGCAACTGAACGCGCACGTCGAGACTACGGGAGTCGTCAATGCCGCGCTCTATTCCATCAATAACGACTACGTGACATATATCGACCCGCGGTCGGGACTGCCCTATCATTCGCAGGAAGTCATTCGCGAAGGCGGGCGCACGGCCGATACTTCCAGGGATTACAACCTGCCCGTCGGAGTCTCGGCTATCCCCAACAAGGTCACCTTCTCAGGGCCCTACGATTTTCTCTCGGCGCTCTATCGCCTGCGCGCGCTGCCCCTCGTTGAAGGCGCTTCCTACTTTCTGATCGTGCGCCACGACACGGAGCAGTACGAGGTCGAGCTGAAGGTGCGCGGCCGCCAACTGATCAAGACCAACGTCGGCTCCTTCAATACCATCCTGACCCAGCTTCATGTGAAGAACAATTCGCGGGCCAACTCTTATAACGTGCGTATCTACTTCAGCGATGACGAGCGTCATGTGCCCGTCCTCATTACAGCTAAACATAAGGTCGGAGAGATTCGCGCAGAGCTTGCCAGCTCGGAGCTGCCCGCGACGCCGCCTGCGCCGAAAGTCACAGAGCCGCCGAAGACTGTGCAGCCTGCCGTGACTCAGCCAGGAAGGACTCAGCCTGCGGCTGGTGCAGGGCTGCCGCCGGGCGTGCCCTTCGCCGTCGGCGAGCAATTGAACTTCAATTTTTTTCTGGGAACCATGACGCCTGCCGTGGGCTCCGCCACTTTCCAGGTCAGACAGCGCGCGAAGTATTTCAATCGCGACGGCCTGCTCATAGCCGTGCAGGCGCAGACCACCAACGCCGCGCAGAAGCTCTTCGTCGTCAACGATCAGATCAACACTTATGTTGACCCGACGACGCTGCTTCCCTTTCGCATAGAGATGAACCTGCGCGAAGGACGCCGCCGCGTCAATAAGACTCTGACCATTGACCAGGATCGCGGCAACGCCACGACGGACAAGGGCGTGCGGATAGAGATTCCCGTCGGCACACATGACCTGGTCTCAGTCCTCTACGCCCTGCGCTCTTTCAACCTCGCGCCGCCCAAACGCAACGCCGTCTCCTTTCTGATCGAAGACAAACCGCGCACGCTCTTCATCACCTCGCTCAAGCGCGAGACCATAGAGCTTGGCGGGCAGAAGATACCGGCCGTCCAGTTGTCCCTGACGACCGACGACCCGCAAGGCGATAAATATGCCCTGCGCCTCTGGGTCAGCGAAGACAGCCGGCGGCTCCCCTTGCGCGTCACGGCTAAGACCGAGCTTGGCCCCCTGCGCGCAGACCTGGCCATCCTCCCCGTCAACCGCCAGTAAGCCTTTCGTCAACCGAAGAGCAGCCTTTAAGACGCGACCTGGCGAGTAGAGGCAAAATTGAAATTGAAATCTAATTTCAACCCGGATATACTGTCGGCGGCGGTTTTTTGAAAGCTATGGTGATGCAGATTCAAGAGACATTGAAAGATTCTTCGCTGGCCCACTTGCCCGTGGGCGTCGAGGCCCGTGTCATCGCAGTTCAGGGCGAGAGTCCGGTGACACGCCGTCTGATGGAGATGGGTGTCGTGCCGGGCGCGCCCGTGCGTGTGATAAAGACAGCGCCGCTTGGCGACCCCCTTGAGATCAGAGTGCGCGGCTATCACCTGGCGCTGCGGCGCACCGAAGCCCTGACGATTACCGTTACGGCCGTGACGGACGAGGAAAGGTAAGTGAGATTAAGCGTCCATCTCGCTCGTCACTGATCTATGAGCACCACCCTCGAATCCCCTTCCCGCTCCCAGCAGAAGCGAGAGCCCACGCCGAAGAGCACGAGCAAAGCTCTGACCATTGCGCTCGCAGGCAATCCCAACGCCGGCAAGACTACTCTGTTCAATACGCTGACAGGCTTGCGGCAGAAGGTCGCGAACTATCCGGGCGTGACGGTCGAGCGTAAGGAAGGCGCTTGGACGCTCGCCCCGGACAGAGCGCCCGCGCGGCTGATAGATTTGCCCGGCCTCTACAGCCTGGACGCAGCCTCCCTCGATGAAAAGATCGCGCGCGACGTGCTCACGGGACAGATCGCCGGCCTTCCCGCGCCCGACATTATCCTGACCGTAGTTGACGCGACCAACCTTGAGCGCAACCTCTATCTGGCGACGCAGCTTTTGGAGTACGGCCGTCCCGTGGTGATCGCCCTGACGATGATCGATCTGGCCGAGCGGCGCGGGATTGAGATTGACGTAGAGCGGCTGTCCGATGCGCTCTGCCTGCCGGTCGTTCCAGTGGTCGCGGCGCAGCGACGCGGCATCGAGGCGCTCGCTGGCGCAGTGCTGGAATCGGCGGGGCAGGAGGTGGGCCCAGGCGCGGGCTGGCGTCTTTCGGAGAGGGCAGAAGAAGAGCTGCGCGCGCTCTCGGACGACGGGCATCAAGTACACGAGCGACACGCCGCGCTGCGCGACCTCTACGGAGAGGAGCTGCCGAAGGAGGATCACAGGCAGCGGGCCGTGGCAGGTGCGCGCGCGCGTCTGTGCGAGCTTGATCGGAATTGGTGGCAGGAGCCTTTGCTTGCGCGCTACGACTGGATTGAGCAGGTCACGGCGCAGTGCGTGCGCCGTGCAGTAGAGCCCAAGCATCGGACTGCGACCGAAGCGATTGACCGCCTCTTGACGCACAAGCTTTTGGGCCCACTGATTCTGATCGCCGTCATGCTGCTGGTCTTTCAGGCCATCTTCTCGTGGGCGTCGCTGCCGATGGACTTGATCGACAAGGGCTTCGGCACTCTGGGGGAGCTGGTCAGGAACAGGATGCCTGCGGGGTTGCTGACGGAGCTGCTGGTTGACGGTATCATCGCGGGCGTCGGGGGCGTGCTGGTCTTTCTGCCGCAGATTCTACTGCTCTTCTTCTTCATCACTATCCTGGAAGACACGGGCTACATGGCGCGGGCGGCGTTTTTGATGGACAGGCTGATGCGCGGCGTAGGGCTGCACGGCAAAGCCTTCATGCCGCTTTTGAGCAGCTTCGCGTGCGCCATTCCGGGCATCATGGCGACGCGCACGATTGAGAATCCGAAGGATCGCTTCGCCACCATTATGATCGCGCCGTTTATGAGCTGTTCGGCGCGCCTTCCGGTCTACGCGCTCCTGATCGCAGCCTTCTTCTCGACGCAAAAAGTCTTCGGCATAATCTCTGTCGGCGCGCTGATGATCGTCTCGATGTATCTATTGGGAATCACAGTCGCGGTCTGCGTGGCGTGGGTCTTGAAGCACACGATCTTGAAAGCGCCGCCGCCGCCGCTCGTCCTGGAACTGCCGCCTTATCGCGTGCCCAATATTTTGACGCTCACGCAAACCATCTGGTCGCGCGCCTGGATCTTCATCCGCCGCGCAGGGACAGTCATCCTGGCGATCTCGATTATCCTCTGGGCCCTGGTCACGTTTCCGCGCGCTCACGCGACAAACGACGCGAGCGCCGCTCCAACAAATGCCGCCGAGCAGAGCAGCGTGCAGGAGAGTGGCGACGAGACGGGCGAGCAGATACGTAACAGCTACGCCGGTCGCGCGGGCCGCTTGATAGAGCCTGTGATTGCGCCGCTCGGGTTCGACTGGAAGATGGGCATCGGGTTGATCTCTTCTTTCGCCGCGCGCGAGACGCTCGTCTCGACCTTCAGCATTGTCTACAACGTGGGGCCGGACGAGGAGGAAGGCTCGCCCTCGCTCACTGAGGCTGTACGCAATGCTAAGCGGCCCGACGGGACGCCCGCCTGGACGCCGCTGGTAGCCGTCTCGATGATGGTCTTCTTCGTGCTCGCCTGCCAGTGTATGTCCACGGTCGCTGTCGTGCGGCGCGAGACGAACTCATGGCGCTGGCCGCTATTCATGGTCGGTTACATGCTGGTGCTGGCCTACCTGGGCTCGCTGATTACGTTTCAGGGGGGCCGCCTGCTTGGCTTTACCTGAGGAGAGCGATGACTGACTGGCAGAACATCCTGGTGGGATTGATCGTGCTCGCGGCCGTAGCCTACGTCTCGCGCCGCGCCCTCACACGCCTGCGCGCCTTTCGCTCAAGCCGCAGCAACAGCGCGCCCTGCGACACGGGCTGCGGCAGTTGCGGCGAGAGTCAGAAACCTTCGACCACGCCCCGCACAGTCTTTGTCGAGATCGGCCGCTCGAAAAAGAATACTCTTTAAATCACCGTCAGGCGCTCGGCATGTCCGAGGCCGCGTCTTCCAGAGCGCCGTACATGACGCTGTAGATTTGGACTGGCTCGTCTATGTTTTTGACTTCGACCTTCCAGGGCTCGCTCAGGGGGAACGCCCCGCCGAGTTCTCGGACGGTAGCTTCGGTGACGAGCACCTGTCCGGGCTTGGCCTGGCCTTCGATGCGCGAGGCGATGTTGATCGTGTCGCCGATGGCTGTGTATTCCGAGCGTTGCTCCGCGCCTATACAGCCGACGGTCGCCTCGCCCGTATTGATGCCAATGCCGAGCGTCACCACCGGCAGATTCTTCGCCGCCAGTTGAGCGTTGACCTCCTTGATGCGCCGCTGCATCCCGATGGCAGCCTTGACGGCGTTGACGGCATCGGCCTCGCCTTCGACGGGTGCGCCGAAGAGCGCCATCAACCCGTCGCCCAGGTACTTGTTGAGCGTGCCGTGATGCTCGAAAATCTCGGCGGCCATTTCGGTGAAGAGAATGTTCAGGAGGTCTACGATGGTCTCGGGCCGGGCGCGGTGCGAGAGCTTGGCGAAGCCGCGCACGTCGCAGAAGAGGGCCGTGACGCGCTTGTTGGTTCCGCCCAACTGGAACTTCTGCGGATTCTCGACCAGTTCCCTGATGATGTGCTCGGGCATGAAGCGCGCGAAGGCCGCGCGGGCAAGGGCCTCGCGCTGCTCACGCTCACGCGCGCGGGCAGCCTCGACCGCGATGGCCGCCTGTGCCGCGACGGCCGCGAGAAGCTGCGTGTCCACGTCCGTAAAAGTCTCAAGCACGTCGCGGCGGTCGGCGTAGAGCGCGCCGTAGACGCCCTCGCGCCCGACCAGCGGAGCGCAGGCCAAAGAGCGTATGCCCTGCAACACCGCGCTCTGGCTGACGTTCAAATTCGCGTCGCGCCTGACATCGTGCGAAGAGAGCATGACGCGCTTTTCGATGGCCGTGCGGACTGCCGTGCGGCTGATGAGGGGCGGTTGCTGCGAGGCGTCGCGGTTGGGCTGGCGAAAGCGCAGGCTGACGGGACGCGGGTCTTCGCCCTGGTCTATCAGGAGAGCCGCGCAGCAGTCCGCAGGGATAGTCCGCATGACGACGCCCGTCGCGTAATCCAGAATCGAAGCGGCGTCGAAATCCGAAGAGAGCGCGGCGCTCATCTCGCACAACTGGGCCAACATCTCGGCCTTTCGTCTCAGCTCCTTGATCTCGTCGTCTTTCGTGCGCTGCGAAGAGGTGGTCATCAAGAGAGCAGACACGCCCGTCTCGGCCGGAACCATCGAGGTGCTCATCGAGAGCGGCTCGTCCGTGTAGCTCAGCGGGGGCGGCTCGTCGTTCCAGGCGACGCGAAAGATGGTTGAGACGATCTTGATCTCGTCTCCGGCGCGCAGCGCGCTCTCGCCCGTCTGGGCGCTGACGGGGGCGTTGTTGACGAGCACTATGTTGCCGTTGCTGATGTTCTGAAGCTCTGCGCGCAGGCGCGAGATGGAGCGGATCACGGCATGATGACGAGAGACGCGGAGGTCGTCTATGCGTACGTCGTTGTCGGGCGCGCGGCCGATGGTCAGGGTTCGGCCCTCGGGCAGCTCCCATTGACGCTTTAAACCGTCTGTCTCTTGAATGGCGAACATTTCGCGCTCTCCGCCTGAGTCCCGGCGCTGGCCCGCCCTGAGCCCGCACACGTCTCTCTATCCTGCCACAGCGCCGCCCGTCGTCAAGGCGTTCTGACGCGCGGCAAAGTAGGCGACCGTGTGGCCGAGACCTTCGCGCAAAGGGATTCGGGGCTGCCACGCGAGCAACTGCTGCGCGCGAGTAATATCCGGCTTGCGCTGCTTGGGGTCGTCCTGCGGCAAGGGGCAGTACTTGAGCTCGGCCTGCAAGCCGCAGATGCGCGCCACTTCCTCGGCCAGCTCGCGGATAGAAAACTCCACCGGATTACCCAGGTTCACAGGGTCATGCACACCGTCCGTATTCATCAACCTGATTAAGCCCTCGACCAGATCGTCCACGTAGCAGAAGGAGCGCGTCTGCTCGCCCTGGCCGTAGACGGTCAGCGGCTCGCCCCTGAGCGCCTGCACTATGAAGTTGGAGACCACGCGCCCGTCATTCTCAAGCATTCTGGGCCCATAGGTATTGAAGATGCGCGCAATCCTGATGTCGACATTGTTCTGACGGTGGTAATCCATCATCAAAGTCTCGGCGATCCGCTTCCCTTCGTCGTAACATGATCTGATCCCAACCGGGTTGACGTTGCCCCAGTAGTCTTCTGTCTGCGGATGCACCAGCGGGTCGCCGTAGACCTCTGAGGTCGAAGCCTGAAGGATGCGGGCGCGGACGCGCTTGGCGAGGCCGAGCATGTTGATTGCGCCCATGACGCTCGTCTTAACAGTCTTGACCGGGTTGAATTGGTAATGAATGGGCGAGGCCGGACAGGCCAGGTTATAGATTTGATCTACTTCGAGCAGGATGGGCTCGATGATGTCGTGACGCAGTAGCTCGAAGCGCGGGTTGTCCAGGAGATGAAAGACGTTCTCGCGCCGTCCGGTAAAGAAATTGTCGAGGCAGATGACTTCGTGGCCTTCGCCGAGCAGCCGCTCTGAAAGGTGCGAGCCGATGAAACCTGCGCCGCCCGTGATGAGTATCCTCATAAAATGGTTTTCTCTCCCTCCGGCAGGCTAACTGCGGTTAAAGTCATCCTGCAAGCGCACGATGTCATCTTCGCCCAGGTAGTCGCCGCGCTGAATCTCTATGAAGACGAGCAGCTCAGTACCGGGATTCTCAACCCTGTGCGCGGCCCCCACGGGGATGTCCACGGTCTCGCCCGTACGAAGCGTCAGCTCCCGGTCGTCGAGCGTGATCTTTCCCACGCCGCCGACGATCATCCAGTGCTCAGCGCGGCGCGAGTGCCGCTGATAACTCAAACGCTTCCCCGCCAGCACCTCTATGCGCTTGACCTTATAGCCCTCGCCCTCGTCCAGCACGGTGAATGTGCCCCACGGGCGACGATCAAATCGCGGCGAGACATCCGTCGCCGCTTCCACCTTCTGCACCTCAGCCATCCGCTCTCTTATCCTTTCGCGCGACCTTCGACGCCGATTATATATCATAACCACGGGTTCTCACTTCCCCGCAGCCGGTAAAGAGAAGGGGCGAAGCCACGTCAGACCTCGCCCCCTTCTCCCTTCGATCACCGCTCGCTTACTTTTCTGTGTTGACGTACTGGATACAGTCGCCCTGGTTCTTGAAGGAAGTGCCGTTGGCGCGGAAGAAGTTCTGCCAGCCGCCGTTCTTGCATTGATCTTTGCTTGTGGCCTCCTCGCCGCCGCAGGCTCCGCCGAGCGCGGGCGCAATCAGCCACGGACTGTAATCAACGCCGGGGCTCACCTTAGCACCCGTGCCTGGGCCAACGGGGCCGGGCCCGCTCGATGAGCCCCACCAATTGTTCTCGCCGTCAACCACTGCGGAGGGGAAGGCAGTGGTCAGCGCCGGATGGACGGCGATTCCGTAGGAGACGTTGGTGAAGTTGTTCTGATGAACCTCGGCCGAGCCGAAGCTGGGATCGGCCTCGAACCAGACGGCAATCGCATCTTCCGGCACGCTCGGAGTCAGATCAATCACGTCGCTGATACAGTTGCCGGTCACAATAGCGACGGGCGTATCGCCTTCGAGGCCGACGGCGTGGGCCCAGCCGCCGCCCGTCAGGTCGTCTATGATGTTGTCCTTGACGGTGACCTCCGTGTAGCCCGTGGCAGACGGCGCTGTGGAGGCTCCGTTATTGACCTGCACGCCGTAGGCTCCGCGCGTAGTGCTCGTGATGTCCTCAATCGTATTGCCTTCGATCAGGATGTTCAGGCTCGGGTTGCTGGCCGCGCTGTCGCCAATGAGGACGCCCTTGGCCGAGCGGTCGCTCTGAATATTTCTAATCAGGTTGTCGAGGATAGAGACGTTGTCGGGGCCGTTTTCGAGATAGATGCCCTGCGCAGTGCCCTGGCTGGTGGTAATCGTGCTGCTGACCGAGTCGATGATGTTGTTTTTGATGACGGCCCCGTTTCCGGCCGTCTTGACCACGATTCCGAAGGCGGCATCCGCTACTCCGGGGTGGGTGATTGAAAAGCCGTCTATGGTGACGCCCGCCGCCTGGATGGTGATCTGGCCGGTGATGGTCGATTCACCGGCACCGGCAAAGGTTCTGCCTCCGAAGGCGTTGCCCGCCTGAGCACCGTTGAGGGTGAGAGAGCGGCCGATGCTTATGTTCTCGGCGTACGCGCCCGGCGCGACGTTGATCGTCAGGCAGCCCGCGTCGTTGACCGCCGCCTGAATCGTAGCGTAATCGCCCGGCACAGTGCAGACAGGGCCCGCCGCCCTGGCCGTCCTGCGCGGGCTCATCGCCATGAAGCCAAGCGCTAAAGAGAAAGCCAATGCCGTTAACAACGCTGTTCTTTTGAAGCTCATAAACTCTCCTTTCGAGAGATGGGGGCTAAAACCACCCCGCCGCACGCAGAAGGATTCGTAAACCTCCGACACGGGTGGTTAAAGAGAGATGGATGGGTAATGGTCACGATTTTCACACGACCACCGGGGTCAAAATATGCTCCGCAGTGCATGATTGGACGGAGTTACGACCTCGCCTTGTCGTAACTTGAGATTGCGAGGGTCAAGTCGGGTATTGCTTAGCGGCGCTCACAGACGAGACTTTTTGTGACGGCATGCGTGCCGTTTGAAAGAAAGCGGCTTTAACAGAAATGCGGCGCGCACTTTAATGTAGTTGGCCTGACTTGTCAATCTTCAAGACGTGCAAACGCTTAATCAGGCGCTCCTTCCACTTATCCGGGCCAATTTACTAAAGAGAAAGCCCCCGACGAATCGGAGGCTCTCTCTCTTGAACAAAGCAGGTTAAGGCTGACCTTCGCTTACTTGCCTGTGTTGACGAACTGAATGCACTGGCCCTGATTCTTGAACGGGTTGCCCTGCGCGTCCTTGACGTTGTTGTAGCCGCCGTTCTTGCAATCGTCCCTGGTCGCCGCTACGCGGAAGGGCTCGAAGTCGTAGGTGATGCAGTCGCCGTTCGACCCAATCGTGAGCACGTCCGAAGAGGCCGTCAGCGCCGGATTGCCGCTTCCCTGATTGATGCCGAAGCCGCCGACGATGGTCGCGTTCGGGTTGGACGCGAGGATCTGGTTCCAGGTGACGAAGCAATCAGAGGCGCAGACGCCCGGGATGGCGCGCGACGACCACCAGATGGCATTGCCGCCGTTGTAGGCATCCCAGGTCTGCCACTGGCCGTCAACAATCGCACCCTGGTTCGTGTTGTAGACAGGCTCGAAGACCAGCGTCGTGAACTCGCCCGCGTTGAGCGTGCCGCCGTTGATGTCAACCTGTATGTTGATGGCCGGAACCTGATTCGGCGATGCGCCGGAGACGCGGTAAGTGGCGTAGCCCAGCTTGTCTATGTCGGCCAGCTTCGTGCCCACGTGGTCGTAGTTGAACAAAAAGACTTTGTCAGCGCCGGTCGGCGTGATCGTCTCTAGGCTGCCAACGCCGGAGGGCGGCGTGGCCGGGCCCGTGTGGAAAGCGCCCGTGCCCGCGCCGCGCGTGTAGAGCACCCAGTTATCTGTCGGCGGCGTGTTCTCGGCCTGCCGAGTGATGTCTTCTTCGGTGATGACGGTTCTGGTGCAATCGGCTGCACGGCTGCTAAGGGTGCTGACGCCGATGGCGGCAATGGCGGCTATAAGAGCGAACACGAACAATCTAGTAAATTTCATATTCTTCTTTCTCCTCGGGGCAAGGCGCTTCGAGCACGGGAGGCGCGAAGCGCATGGTTGAAATGTTTGAGGAGCCAACCTCTATGCGGGCTCCTGCTGCTAACGCATGAACAAGGGACGTTCCTGTTCTTAGCAGAACAGAAAACGGGGCGGGCCCGAGAGACATTACCCTTCGGGGCACGTCCGGCCCACGCCGACTTAGATTCAACTGAGCAGTGGCTATCGAACGGAAGGGAAACCCAGGGTCGTTCTTAGCGGCAACTACATTCTTTCAACAGGCTGGCACGCGCGCGCGATCAAGCGGCCTCGTACGCGCGCCGGCAGTGCTCAGGTGCAACTTCAAAAAGAAAGCGTACTCTAAGCCAGTCGCGTCCTCTTGTCAAATGGGCAGGAACAGGAAATTACTAAAGGTGGGCCCATTCCATATAAAAGCAAAGATGAAGGCCGCAAGGTGAAGGATGAATAAAAGACAGAACTGCTTCTTATTCATCCTTCCGCCTTCATCCTTCATCCTTTATTCCGAATATTGTCTGGACAGCTCGCGCTTCAAAAGCTTGCCCGTCGGCCCTTTCGGAATCTCCGCGACGAAGTGCACGGACTTCGGGCACTTGTAGTCGGCCAGGCGCTCGCGGCAGTAGGCTATGATCTCGTCCTCGGTCGCCCGCGCCCCCTCCTTGAGCACGATGAAGGCCGCGACCTCTTCGCCGTAGACAGAGTCCGGCACGCCTATGGTCGCTGCGGCCGCGACCGCCGGGTGACTGTAGAGCACCTCGTCTATCTCGCGCGGGTAGATGTTCTCGCCGCCGCGAATAATCATGTCCGACTTGCGGTCAACGATGTAGAAGAAGCCATCCGTGTCCCTGTAGCCTATGTCGCCCGTGTGAAACCAGCCGTGACGAAAAGCCTCCCTCGTCGCAGCTTCATTCTTGTAATAGCCCTTCAGAATATTTTCGCCGCGCAGCACTATCTCTCCCAATTGCCCGTCAGAGACTTCGCGGTCTTCTTCGTCCACGACTTTCATCTCGTTGCCGATGGGCATGCCGCAGGAGCCGGGCCGTCGTCGCTCATCCGGCGGATTGAAGGTCGAGCGGCAGGTGGATTCCGAAAGACCGTAGCCTTCGATCACCAGGCAGTTGAAGGTCTCTTCAAAACGCTTGAGGATTTCGGCGGGCACGGGCGCTGAGCCGCACATGGCGAAGCGCAACTGATCGGTCTTGAGCCCTGCGGGGACGCCTTCGGGGTAGGCGCTCAAAAGACGCGCCAGCATCGTCGCCACGCTGCCGAACGAAGTCACCTCGTAATCGGAGATGATCTTCCAGAAACGCGAGGCCGAAAAGCGCGGGCTCACCACCGTCGAGCCTCCTGCGTAGAGCGGCGTCATAGTCGTCACAGAGACGGCATTCATGTGAAAGAGCGGCATCACGGTCAAGAGCCTGTCGCGCTCGGTAAAGCCGAGCCAGTTCTTGATCTGCCTGGCGTTGGCAATCAGGTTTCCGTGCGTCAGCAGACAGCCCTTCGGCCTCCCAGTCGTCCCCGAAGTGTAGATGATAATCGCCTCCGTCTCCGTCTCTATGGAAACCTCGGGCGGTGGGCCCACTTCGCGAAACTCTGCCGTCACACGGGCCTCGTCGTCGAACTCTATGACGTGCCGGAGGTCTGGCAGCTCCGCTTCTATCGCGTCCACTCGCGGCCTGAGCTCCGAATGCACAAGGAGTGCTTTGGCTTCCGAGTTGGCCAGTACGTAAGAGAGTTCCTGCGTCTTGAGGAGCGAGTTGATCGGCCCGGCGATTGCGCCCAGCTTGAAGCAGGCGAAATAGGCGATGATGTATTCGACGCTATTCGGCATCAGCAGGCCGACCTTATCGCCCTTCGCCACTTCGACGCGCTCGACGAGCAGGTGGGCCGCGCGGTTGACTGCCGCGTCGAATTGCGCGTAAGTATAGCGGCGCGCGTCCGCCTCCGAGAAGAGAAAGAGCTTGTCGGGCGCTCGACGGGCGCGGCTTTCGAGCAGCTCGCGCAAAGACGCGGGTTCGTTTGAATGGCCTCGTGCGGTCATGTTTTCGCTTTCAATCATAGCCGTCTATGATATAGTTAAGTCTTGCTTGAGTCACCACTTCCCTTGCCGGAAGGTCGAGACTTGAGCGCCACGCCTCGGACAATTCAGTGCCCGGCACAGCTTTCGTTATTTATGGCCCGCGATATTCGCCGGGCCGCAGATCAGATGCGCCTATGACAGTCTATCGCAACTTCATTAACGGTGAGTGGCTTGAATCAGTTTCTCAGAAAACGGCTGAGAATCGCAATCCGGCGAATACGGACGACGTGCTGGGCCAGGTTCGGCAGGCGACGCGCGAAGAGGCCCGTCGCGCCGTCGAGGCCGCCAGCGAAGCCTTTCGCGAATGGCGACGAACGCCTGCGCCAGCGCGCGGCCGCATCGTCGCGCGCGCCGCCCGCCTGATGGAGGAAGAGAAAGAGGCGCTGGCCCAACTCCTGACGCGCGAAGAGGGCAAGACCTTGAGCGAATCGCGCGGCGAGCTGCAACGTTCGATCAACGTCGCGGAGTTCTGCGCGGGCGAAGCGCGCCGCCTGAACGGCGAGACGATTCAATCAGAGCTTCCCGCCAACTTCGCTTACACGATCAAGCAGCCGCTCGGCGTCGTCGCCTGCGTGACGCCCTGGAACTTTCCCGTTGCCATCCCGGTCTGGAAGATCGCGCCCGCGCTCGTCGCCGGAAACACGGTCGTCTTCAAGCCTGCCTCTTTGACGCCCGCGACGGCCGTTCGCCTGACGGAGATTTTCGCCGAAGCCGGCATCCCGAAAGGCGTGCTCAACCTTGTCCTGGGCTCAGGCTCGGAGGCTGGCGACGAGATCATCTCGCACCCGGCGGTCAAAGCCGTCTCCTTCACGGGCTCGAACGAAGTAGGCATCAGACTCTACGAGCAGGTCTCGCGGCGCGGCGCGAAAGTGCAGTGCGAGATGGGCGGCAAGAACCCTGTCGTCGTCCTCGAAGACGCGGACATGGACTTGGCCGTCGAGTCCACGGCGCAGGGCGCGTTCGGCTCCTCGGGCCAACGTTGTACTGCCACGAGCCGCGCCGTAGTCGTGGGTGAAGTGGCAGACGAGTTCGTCCGCCGCATCGTCGCGCGCGCCGAAGGGATGAGGATCGGGCCGGGCGATGACCCGCAAACGGAGATGGGCCCAAGCGTTGACGAGAGCCAGTTCAAGACCGTCCTGAGCTACATAGACATCGGGCGCGAAGACGGCGCAACGCTCGCCACGGGCGGCGAGCGCGCCACGGGCGACGGGCTCGATAAAGGTTACTTCGTGCGCCCGACCGTCTTCGATCACGTCACGCCCGAGATGCGTATCGCGCGCGAAGAAGTTTTTGGGCCAGTCCTCTCGGTGCTTCGCGTGCGCGACTTTGACGAGGCGATGATGGTCGCCAACGATTCCGAGTACGGGCTCTCCTCTTCGATCTTCACCAACGACGCGACGCGCATCTTCCGCTTCGTAGACGAGATCGAAACCGGCATGACGCACATCAACTCGCCGACGACCGGCGGCGAAGCCCACATCCCCTTCGGCGGCATCAAGGCCACAGGTATAGGCGACCGCGAGCAAGGCTCCACGGCCCTGGACTTCTACACGGAGCTGAAGGTCGTCTACGTTGACTACACGGGCCGCAAGCGCGAAGGAAATCTATATTGACAGGATTGATGCCAAACCGAAATAGCTTCTCATCATGAAAACCGTCACCTGTCCAGCCTGTGGCTTCATGAACGTCAACGCGACGGCCGAGTCTGTTTGCACCGATTGCGGAGAGTCTCTCGCGCCTGCTCTCTTCGAGCAGAGCGTGGATGAGCTGAAGAAGTTGACGGAGAGGCTACAGGAGGTGAAGCCTCCGGCCAAGTCTTTCTACTCGTTCAACGGCTTCGGGACGACGCTGCTGGATTACCGGGCGCTGCCGGACGGAACGTACCAGGCGACGCGCTGGATCATAGCCCTCTTCCTGCCCATCTTCCCGCTCAAGAATTATCTGATAGAGCCTGTGACGCAGGAGTTCGGCTACGGGCGCGAGACGGCGCGCTTCAATATTCTGGGCGAGGCGGGTCTGTCCGTCGTCAGGGTCTTGCGCACTTACCTGCTCGCCGCCGTGGGGCTTCTGCCGGCCATCCTGGGCGTCGTCTACGCCCGCGAGATAGACCGCGTAGTGCATGGCTTATGGGCCGTCGTCCTGATGATTTTGGTGTTTCTGTGGGGCGTTTACTTTATCTTCTACAAGCTGAAGAACGAGGGGCAGGCGTATCGGTCGCGGAAGGCTGACGAAGGAGCGAGCTTGAATCAAGGAAAGCCTGTTTGATTAAGGGAGAAAGTTTATGAGCACAGCCGAAAAGAGCGCAGCGCAGTCCGAGACCGTGCGCAAGCACAAAGAGTTTCTCTTCCCCGCCGTCGCCACTTATTATCAGGAGCCCCTGGCGCTCGTGCGCGGCGAGGGCGAATATGTGTGGGACGATCAGGGCAATCGTTACCTGGACTGCTTCGGCGGCGTGCTGACCGTGAGCGTCGGCCACGCTAACCCGCGTGTCAACGAAGCGATCATCGAGCAGGTCAAGACACTCTCTCACACTTCGACGCTCTACGCCAATAAGCCGCAATCAGACCTGGCCGAGAAGCTCTACCAGATCACGCCCGGCCGCCTGAAGAAATCCTTCTTCACCAGCACCGGCACAGAGGCCGACGACACGGCCATTCACGCGGCCAAGCTGCACACGGGCCGCCACGAGATAGTGGTCTTGCGTCACAGCTACAGCGGGCGCTCCGCTACGGCTCTCTCGGCCGTCGGCCATTCGACCTGGCGGCCGCTCCCGCCGCAGGTCGCAGGCATAGTCCATGCGCGCGCGCCCTACTGCTACCGCTGCCCTTTCAAGCTCAGCTATCCGGAATGCGGGCTGGCCTGCGCCAACGACATAGAGGACTTGATTATGACGACGACGACGGGCGAGATCGCGGCCTTCATGGCCGAGCCCATCCTCGGCGTCGGCGGCTTCATTGTTCCCCCGCCCGGCTATTTCGAGCGCGCCGTAGAGATCACGCGCAAGCACGGCGGCCTCTTCATCGCCGACGAGGTGCAGACGGCCTGGGGCCGCACGGGCGATAAGTGGTTCGGCATAGAGCACTGGAACGTCGAGCCCGACATCATCACTTCGGCCAAAGGCATGGGCAACGGCGTGCCCATAGGCATGACCACGGCCACGCCCGAAGTCGCCGACAGCTATCCGGGCCTGACCTTCTCCACCTTCGGCGGCAATCCCGTCTCGATGGCCGCAGCCCTGGCCGTCATACGTGTTATCGAAGAGGATGATCTGAAGAAGAACGCGGCCACTGTCGGCGCACATTTCCGCTCGCGCCTGGAAGAGCTTAAAGAGAAGCACCCGGCCGTGGGCGACGTGCGCGGAATGGGGTTGATGCAGGCGCTTGAGCTGGTCAAAGACCGCGAGACCAAAGAGCCAGACCCGCAGGCCGTCCTGAAGGTCTTCGAGGAGACCAAGCGGCGCGGCGTCCTGATCGGCAAAGGCGGCCTCTACGGCAACGTGATTCGCACGGGCGTCATGCTGAACTCGACCAAAGATACCATTGACGAGCTGATCGAAGCCCTCGACGCCGGGCTCGCAACCTTGAAATCAGCATAGATTTCATCAAATTCACCCGTGATTCCTTTAAGTTCAAAGGTGATTCCTTTGAATCCGGCCGCGAACTTAAAGGAATCACAGGTGAACTCAAAGGAATCATCGGCGAACTTAACAGAATCGTCCTTGAACCCAAAGAGTTCATGCGTGTACATAAGCTAACCGCTCACGGTTCCTTTATACCCACGCGCGGGAACTCGACACCCTCGGCAGGTTCCTTTGTTCCGTCTCTCCGGCATAAAGGAAACACCGGCCGTTTCGGATTAACCGGCGGTCGTCAGCTCCGGACTTGACCGCCGAACTTTCCACTGGACGTTAAGTAGGAGACGCTATGAGAACGCTGATTCGTAACGGGCGGGTCGTGACGGCCGTGGATGATTACAGAGCGGACGTGCTGGTTGACGGTGAGGTAGTCTCTGTGATCGGGGCGCGGCTTGAGATGGAGGCTGACCGGGTGATCGATGCCGGGGGGAAGCTTGTGATACCGGGCGGCATTGACCCGCACACGCACATGGAGCTGCCGTTCGGGGGAACGGAGGCGTCGGATGATTTTCGCACCGGCACGATTGCCGCAGCGCACGGCGGGACGACTACGATCATAGACTTCGCAGTGCAGTACAAGGGACAGTCTTTGACCGAGGGCCTGGATCGGTGGCATGCCAAGGCCGAGGGGAAGACTGCCATTGATTACGGCTTTCACCTGATTACGACAGACTTGGAAGACGAGCGCGTGCCGGAGATGCGACGCCTGATTGACGAGGGCGTGACCAGCTTCAAGCTCTTCATGGCCTATCCGGGCGTCTTTCTGGTTGACGATGCGACGATCTTTCGCGCGATGACGGCGGCCGGAGAGCGCGGCGGGCTGATCTGCATGCACGCCGAGAACGGCATCGTCATCAACGAGATTATCAAGCGCGCCCTGGCCGAAGGCAGGACTGCGCCGAAGTATCACGCGCTGACCCGTCCGACCATAGCCGAGGCCGAAGGCGTGCATCGCGCAATTGCGATTGCCGAGATGGCCGAGTCGCCCGTCTACATAGTCCATCTCTCTTGCGCCGACGCCCTCAAACAGGTCAGAGAGGCGCGCGATAGAGGCATACCCGCGTTTGCCGAGACCTGTCCGCAATACCTCTTTCTCTCGATAGACGATTACGGCGAGGGCTTTGAGGGCGCTAAGTACGTGATGACGCCGCCGCTCAGGGAGCGTTGGAACCAGGCGGAGCTATGGAAGGGCCTGCGGATGGACGACCTGCAAGTCGTCTCGACAGATCATTGCCCGTTCTGCATGAAGGAGCAGAAGGAGCTGGGGCGCGACGATTTTTCAAAGATACCGAACGGAGCGCCCGGCGTAGAGCATCGCGTGCCGCTCATCTTCAACGGCGCGGTTGTCGAAAAGGGCTTCTCCTTAAATCGCTTCGTCGAGTTAACGTCCACGGCCGCCGCCAAGATGTTCGGCCTCTTCCCGAAGAAAGGGACTATCGCCATCGGCTCCGACGCAGACATTGTAATCTTCGACCCCGAACGCGAACAGACCATCAGCGCCGCGACTCATCACATGAACGTTGACTACTCGGCTTACGAAGGCAAAACTATCAGGGGCGTGGTCGAGACTGTGCTCTCGCGCGGGCGGGTGGTAATAGAGGGCGGCGAGTACAAGGGCAAGCCGGGCGACGGCCGCTTCCTGAAGCGCGGGACGTGCGTGACGATGTAAGAGAGTGAAAGCGAGCGAGCGTGAGCAGCAGCAGCAGTATCAGGTGCGGGCAATGCGGCCTCGTCAACTTTGCCACAGCCGAAGCGTGCAAGCGCTGCGGCGCACATCTGAAGGAAGCAGGCGCGGCTGAGGTAGAGGCTGGCCGGGAGTTTGAGAGCGAAGCTGCGGGGCAGCAGCCGCCGCCGAAGAAGAGGAGCTTTGCGAAGCGCGTCTCCTGGGTGCTCGGCATGACGGGCTTGATCCTGGGCGTCTGGTACATGTCGCTGCTCATGACATCCAGCCGGGCCAACCTGAAACAGAGAGAGACGATTGAGCGTGCGATTGCGGTTCTCGAAGAGAAGGGTTTCGGCAAGGAATCATTCGTGCTGCGCCACCTGACGAGCTATCGCACGACTGACAATTGGTGGAACATGCAGGTCGGGCACAGAGACGCCTATGCTGCGACCAACTTCCCCTTTGAAGTCTTGACGCTCTACCCGGAGTTCTTCGACACGGCCAGGGATGATACGGAGAGGGCTGCTATCCTGCTGCACGAGTCTTATCATCTTTTCGGCTCGGGCGAGCGGGCGGCCCTTGAAGGCGCTTGGCGAAACAAGAGCCGAGTGGGCTGGACGGCAGACAAGTATTCGGACTCGAAGGTCTGGACGAATACGCGGGAGCTGACCCAGGCGGAGGTTCCGCATCTGTTTCGCTGCGGGCTGGAAGGCAACGCCGATTGTATGCCGTGACAGCACAAGTTGGAGGTAATGCTAAATGCAGAGGCATAGTGACGATGAAGTCATTCAGCATGGGGACGGCCGTGTCGAGCTGCGTGATTACCGCACGATCAGCTCAAGCCCGCTCTATAATGAAGACCTCGCGCCTGTGCCGATTGAGAGGCGCAACTGGACGACCTATAACTATGCCGCGCTCTGGATCAGTATGGCGCATTGCATCCCGACCTACATGCTCTCCTCTGGGCTCATCAGCGCCGGGATGAACTGGTGGCAGGCGCTCATTACTATCCTGCTCGGCAATACAATCGTGCTCGTCCCCATCCTTTTGAACTCGCATCCGGGCACAAAGTACGGCATTCCCTTCCCAGTCTTTGCGCGTGCCGCTTACGGCACGTTCGGCTCAAACCTCCCGGCCCTGATGCGTGCCCTGGTGGCCTGCGGCTGGTTCGGCATCCAGGCGTGGATCGGAGGCGAAGCCCTGGACACTTTCTTCCGCGCGATCATTCCAGGGTGGGCCCAGCTTCTCGGCGGGCCCGTCGGAGGCCACACGCCGACCGAATGGCTTTCGTTCCTGCTCTTCTGGGGACTGAACATCTACATCATCTATCGCGGGATGGATCTGCTCAGAAGAGTCGAGAACTGGGCAGCGCCTTTCGTGCTGGTGATGACGGCGCTGCTGCTCGGGTGGGCCATCTGGCGCGCGCAAGGGCTCGGCTACCTCTTCAAGGAACAGGGGCGCTACCAGAGCTGGCGAGAGTTCCTGCCGATCTTCATTCCTTCTCTGACGGCGATGATCGGCTACTGGGCCACGCTCTCTCTGAACATGCCGGATTTTACCCGCTTCGGTCGCAGCCAGCGCGAGCAGGTCGTCGGGCAGGTCGCCGCTCTGCCTTCGACGATGACGGTCTTCGCCGCGATGGGCGTGATGATTACTTCGGCGGCGGTCGTCATCTACCCGCACATGAAGATGGAAGAGCTGTGGGATCCGATGAAGCTGGTCGGGCAGTTCAGCCAGGTGTGGGTCGTCGCCATCTCTATGTTCACGGTCGTCGTGGCGACGCTGGCCGTCAACATCGCTGCCAACGTCGTCTCACCGGCCAACGATTTCGCCAACGCCTTTCCGCGCTGGATATCTTTCCGCTTGGGCGGCCTGATCACAGGCATCATAGGCATCCTGATGCAGCCGTGGCGGCTGCTGGCAGACCCTTCAGGCTATATCTTTAGCTGGCTGGTCGGATATTCGGGGGGCTTGGGCTCGATTGCCGGAGTGCTCATCGCAGACTACTGGCTGGTGCGTCAAAAGCGGCTCGCGCTCCCAGACCTTTACCGGACAAGGGGGCTCTATACATACACGGGCGGGTGGAACTGGCGGGCCGTTGTCGCCACACTTGTCGGCTGCGCGCTCGCCTGGATCGGCCTGGTAGTGCCCCTGTTAAGGCCGTTGTATGATTACGCCTGGTTTGTCGGCTTCGGCGCTTCAGCCGTCACACACCTTGCGCTCATGAAATTATCTCCCCCACACACGGCAACCGTCGTGGAGGCGGAAGCGCTCTGAAACCTTTTTGAGAGGCGAGGAGCGATCTTCGCTTCAATCTCAACACCAGATAGGAAACAGATTATGGCAAGAACTGTCAAATGCGGTCTCATACAGGCCACGAACGCCGCGCCGACCGATGCGCCGATTGAAGAGATCAAGCGCGCCAATATCGAGAAACACCTCAAGATGATCGAGGATGCTGCGCGACAGGGCGTGCAGATTCTCTGCATGCAGGAGGTCTTTACGACCCCTTACTTCTGCGCCGAGCAGCAGACGCGCTGGTACGAAGCGGTCGAAAAGATTCCCGACGGGCCCACGACCCGGCTCATGCAGGAGGTGGCCAAGCAGCACCAGATGGTCATCATCGTGCCCATCTACGAAGAAGAGATCACAGGAATCTATTACAACACGGCGGCCGTCATCGACGCCGACGGCAAGTATCTGGGCAAGTATCGCAAGAACCATATCCCACAGGTCGCCCCAGGCTTCTGGGAAAAGTTCTACTTCAAGCCGGGCAACCTGGGTTATCCTGCCTTCGACACGGCCTATGCGCGCATAGGCGTCTACATCTGCTACGACCGCCACTTTCCCGAAGGCGCGCGCATTCTCGGCCTCAACGGCGCGGAGATCGTCTTCAACCCGTCGGCCACTGTCGCCGGGCTCTCCGAATACCTCTGGCGCTTGGAGCAGCCGGCGCACGCCGTCGCCAACGGCTACTTCATCGGGGCCATTAACCGCGTCGGCCACGAACAGCCCTGGGACATAGGCGAGTTCTACGGCCAGAGCTACTTCTGCGATCCGCGCGGCCAGTTCGTCGCCGAAGCGCCGCGCGACCGGGACGCGCTCGTCGTCGCAGACCTCGACCTCGATATGATTCAACAGGTCAGGAATACCTGGCAGTTCTACCGCGACCGCAGGCCCGAAAGCTATGAGCCTCTGGTAACTGAATAGAAAGAGGATTAACTATGAATCTCTCAATTACCGTCAACGGCATAGAGTTTCCGAACCCTTTCCTGCTCGGCTCGGGCCCGCCGGGAACCAACGCGCGGGTCATCGCCAAATCTTTCGACGCCGGATGGGGCGGCGTGGTGGCAAAGACCGTGAGCCTGGAGAGCGCCAAGGTCGTCAACGTCGTCCCGCGCTACGGGCGGCTGCGCTCGCGCGACACGGGCGAGATCATCGGCTTCGAGAATATAGAGCTGATCTCAGACCGCCCGATTGATGTCTGGCTCGAAGAGTTCCGCGAGATCAAAAGGGAGTACCCGCGCCACATCCTGATCGCCTCGATCATGGAGGAGTACGAGAAGTCTCGCTGGCAGGAGTTGACGCGCGTGGTGCAGGAGACAGGCGTCGATGCCCTTGAGCTGAACTTCTCCTGCCCGCACGGCATGACCGAGCGCAGGATGGGCTCGGAGATGGGCGAGCACCCGGACTTGACCGAAGAGGTCACGCGCTGGGTGACGGAGGTGGCGAGGATTCCGGTCTGGGCCAAGATGACGCCCAACATCACCAACATCAAGGAGCCGTCGCAGGCAGCCGTGCGCGGAGGCGCAGCGGGCATCTCCGCCATCAACACCATCCTTTCCGTCATCGGCGTAGACCTCGACACCTTGCGCCCGATGCCCTGCGTCGAAGGCTACACTGTGCCGGGCGGCTACTCTTCGCAGGCCGTGCGCCCCATCGCGCTCAGGATGGTCAGCCAGCTCGCGCAATCTCTGCCCGAAGGCATCTCCATCAGCGGCATCGGCGGCATCGAACGCTCGCACGACGCGATTGAATTCATGCTGCTCGGCGCTTCCACAGTGCAGGTCTGCACGGGAGTCATGCTGCACGGCGTCAAGATCATAGACGAGCTGAAAGAGGGGCTCGCAAAATTCATGACGGACAAGAAATTCGAGACCGTGCAGGAAATCGTCGGCAAGAGCATCCCCTACTTCTCAACCCACATGGAACTGGTCGAGCGCATGAAGCAGGCCAAGCGCATCCGCGCGGGCGAGTCGAGCCGCGACAACGACTGGGCCGAGAAGAGCATTACGGAGAAGACCGCCGAGCTAACTTCCAACTAGGCTCTCTTCACCAGTGAAGCAGACAAAATAACCGGGTCGCGCACTGCCGGCGGCCTGACAACCAGAAGCCCTGGCCCGACGGCCGGGGCTTTTGCTCTTTCGACTACCCGGATGGCTACCAAATGTTGTATATTGGCTCGCTGTCAGGCGCGACATATCGGTGACTTTGCGTTTTAGAGAACCCAGGTGATGCTCCTAAAAGTTAACCAGCCCGGATGGGCCAGCATCCTTCTTCTGGCGTGCGTCGCATTCGCTATCAGCTTCACCATCTCTTATAGTTGGGCCCAACGAAATCCAGCCTCCGATCAATCTCCCGTCGTCCTCGCCTCGCTCGGCACAGACAGAGACCAGGACGGCCTGAAGGGGCCCGTCAATCGTGTACGAACAGAGACGGCTAAGCTTTCCATTAGAGACGGCAAACTGGTCGAGGGCGGGCGCGAGCTGCTTGAGACGACCACCTACGACGCCAGGGGCAAAAGAATTGATAACGCATATTTCCTGATCTCGGGCAATCCGCAGGTGGGGCGCGAGGACTACGCTTACGACGAGCGGGGCAGCATGAGCGAGATGACCTTGCGTGACGGCGGCGACCGGATTTTGAGGAAAGAAGTTTACGCCTACGAATACGACGCCCTCGGCAACTGGGTCAAGATGCTCACCTACGAGGTCGTCTACGAAGGGGGCAAAGTCGCGCAGCAGCCGACGGAAGTAACTTACCGGAACATCTCGTATTACTTTGACCAGGCCATCGCGGAGATCGCCAGCCGGAACCCGGCACCGGCCGCTGGCGGTCAATCCAATTCGCAGCCCGTCGCGGACGAGCGGGCGGCGCTGCGCAGCGCTTTTGAAGGATGGCTCGCGGCCACCAACGCGCGCGACCTTGAGCGGCTGATGAGCTTTTACGGCCCGCAGTTGAAAGCTTTCTACCGCTCGCGTGATGTCTCTCAGGAGCTTGTGCGCGCCGACCGGGCCCGCATGTTCGAGCGCGCAGAGGCCATAGAAGTGTCGGCACGTGAGCCGGAAATAGAGCTCAGCCCGGACGAGCAGACCTCTACCATTCGCTTTTTCAAAGAGTATGTAATCAAGCTGGAGGGGCGCGAGCGGCGCGGGCGGGTCATTCAGCAGCTCGAATGGCAGCGCAGCGGCGAGGGATGGAAGATCGTCAGCGAGCGGGACATAAAAGTTCTCGGCAGAAGTTGAGGGCCTGGGCCCATCGGACAGCTTAGCTAAGAGCAACAGATGCAGAGCACAAGTTTCGTAGCACTCACAGGACACCTGAACGATTACCCGCTGGCGGACTTGATAAGCATGCTCCGTTTCCGCCGTAAGACCGGGCGCTTGCTGATAGAATACGCGATTGGCCCATGCTCTCTTTATTTCGTGGAAGGGAATCTCGTAGACGCTCAGCTCAACAGCATGGGCGGCTTACAGGCCGTGCTGGTCGCGCTCTCGCAGCCCAACGCTTCCTTCAACTTTAACCCGCTGATACAGCCCTCCCGCCGTTCCATCAACGAAGCGTCACAGAAGGTCGTCTTCGAGCTGCTGGGATGCTGGGAAGAAAAGACTGTTGATGTAGCGGGGACAGAGAGGCAGCCGAGGGCTGTTTCCAATGCCCCGACTGAGCCGATCACCGTCGAGGCCGTCGAGGCCGAAGCAGAGGCCCTGCCCGAGGCCAGGCAAGTGCTCGCCCTGCCGCCCTCTTCCTTAGAGCAAGCCAGCCGCCGTCGTCAACGGCAAGTGCTCGTTGCGAGCGCAGTCATCTCGCTCCTCGTCAGCCTGTTGACGGTCGCCGCGCTCACGCGCTGGCTCATCAGAAGAGACATCGCGGCCGCGCTCTCGGAGCTTAATAGGAACGGCGACACAAGTGGGGCCAGAGGCGTGCCGGGCGGCGCTGTCGCGCAGGTCGTCAAGGTCTCTGTGCGCGTCGAGAAGGGGCGCGTGACGCAGGCATTCGTGGAGGAACATCGCCCGGGGATGGAAGCATACGAGGCGTTGGCGCTCAGGATTGCGCGCTCGCGCCGCTACGACCAGGCGGCCTCGGGGCAGGACTTTGTGCTCGTTAGGATCAACGCGCCGGACTAAGTAAGAGGCAGCAGACAGGAGACCGAAATATGTTATTCCTCGCCAGTAGAATCTTGAAGCATGAGCTGGGTGACGCGGCGCGTCTGCGGCTGCTCGAAATGTTGGCGGAGAGGAAATTCATTCCGCTCATACGCTCGACGCGCCTGAGCTGCTACGAGCAGGCGTTGTCGGATTCAGATCAGGTCAGAGAGATGGAGCGCCTCATCGTCACGATGGTTGAGGCCAGGCAGGAGGCCCCTTACGTGCAGGGCGATCTCTTCTGCTTTGACGATCATACCTGTTTCCTTCTCTTTGAAGACGAGGAGGACGGAACCAGCCTCATGCGCGCAGGCATCGTTTACGAGCCGCAGACGGTTGAGCCGCTGCGCAAGCTGAACTCTTTTTGCCAGACGATAAGTTTCTGCATGGCGGAAGGAAGCGGTCAGCCGGACGAGAATATCGAAGAGGGCTCGACGCAGTTGAGCGCCTGGCGGCAGGAGCCTTCGGCCGCGCAGGAAGGGTTCATGCGCTTTGTCGCCAGGCAGGACGCCGACGCGCTCTCCACAATCGCCTGCCGCGAACAGGCGCGCGAGCGTGTGCGCGGCGCTAAGCTGCTGGAAGATAATTACAGCAGGCTTTTCCTGCGACGGGCCCGTGAAGCACATACGGAAGGCTATCACATCACGCCGTCTTCGGATGCGATGACGGCGCTGCCGGAATTTACCGTCAACAGATTGCTCGAAGGCGGGCTGCTGCAAAGAGAAGTCCTGGTCAGTTGCCGCAAGACGGGCCACACGCTCCTGAGCCTGCCCTCGGCCGACGCCCTCGCCGTCATGACGATCAGCCATGCGAGCTGTAGCGAGTGCGGCTTCGCGGTCGCAGACGAGAGCATCGAAGAGGTCTTCGCCCCGACACAGCTCTCGGCCGTTCTGCTCGAAGACGGAGCCTGGCTCGTCAATCGCTTTCATTCCATGCTGCGCGAGCTGGGGATTGCCGCCAGCGAGATAGCCGTCGAGCGCCCGACAGGCGACGGCGAAGCGCGCCTGCTCGCTCGCATGTGCGGCGAATCTTTTCTGATCGTGATGCGGGACGGGGATTTGACTCCGGCCTTTGCGCGCCGCGCCATCAACACGAAGATCGAAACGGAGGCCCCGCACCTGTTGGTCGTCGTGACGGAGACGATTCACAACGAAGGACGCCTCAGCCTGCTCGGGTTCGCCAAGCGGCTCAAGCGCAGCGGGAACGATTTCGAGCTGATGATAGCCGAAGGCGTCGGTGCCGCCGAAGCGGAGCTGCGCCGGGCCTTCGAGCGCGTCTCGCAGAGAGTGTTGGGCGAGCACCTGTGCAAGCTGGACGACAGCCTGGGCCTGAGCGTCGCGCATCTTATTACGGCCAGGTTCCAGATGCTTCGCAAATTCAGAGACGCGGCCGCGCCCGCTCAACTGCCCGCGCCCGTCGAGCAGGGCCAAGACCTACAGAAGATGGCACAGGCCGTCTCCTTAATCGAATTTTGAGATGCCCCGGAACAAATAGCTTGACTTCTCAACCGGGAACTGTAAAGTAGTTGATGCCCCTGCTTTGCCCCTGTTACCTCACCTTAAAACTTTAGAACCCGAGTCGAGACTGTTTTATGAGCCGTCGCGTCTACTCCTATGCGTCGTCCGCAGGGCGCTCTCTTAATTTAAGCCTCGCGCGTTGTGCTCTCATGCTCGCGCTCGTCTGTGGCTTCGCGGCCGTCGAGACACAAGCCCAGGGGCCGCCCGAATTGATTACCGTCACAGGCTCGACCAGGGCCATAGCCCTCGATGCCTTAACGCGAAAGTGCGAGCCCTTTCCGCTCACGCAGCCCTATCCTTTCAGCACAGACACGCGCACGCGCGTCATGCTCTTCGCCAGGAATGCGGCGCTCAACGCGGGCGAGACCGCTTCCGTTGTGACTGCTGAAGCAGAAGACGCCGCGCGCACGCGTTACCCGCTCACGGTCGAATATGTCGGGCTCGTTGCGGGCTATAGCTGGTTGAGCCAGGTCGTCGTCAGGTTGAATGACAATCTGGGCGACGTGGGCGACGTGCTGGTTCAGATAAGTCTTCGCGGAGTGGCGAGCAATCGTGTGCGTTTAGGCATCGGGCACATCGGAGGCGGCCCGCCCGATGACGGCGTCGGCGTGTTGCCTGTGCCGGATTTGGGCCCAGGCGCGAGCCTTCACGGCAAGCGGGTCTTTCCGGCCGACAACCCCTGGAACCAGGACATCTCTCAAATGCCGGTTGACCCTAACTCAGCCAACCTCATCGCCAGCATAGGGCTCGACGCAGGCTTGCATCCGGACTTCGGCACGACCTGGGCGGGCGCTCCTAACGGCATCCCTTACGTGGTCGTCTCCGGCACTCAGCAGAAGGTTCCGATCACGTTTACGGATTACGGCGACGAGAGCGACCCCGGCCCCTATCCTGTTCCGGCGGACGCGCCCATAGAGGGTGGGCCCAACGGGACTGGCGACCGTCATGTGATCGTGATTGATCGTGACAACTGGAAGCTCTACGAGTTGTACTCGGCTTATCCGGTCGGCGGCGGGACGAGTTGGAGGGCTGCGAGCGGTGCTGTCTTCGATCTGAACACGAACGCGCTGCGGCCTGCCGGATGGACTTCGGCCGATGCTGCGGGGCTTCCCGTTTTTCCCGGCCTCGTGCGTTACGATGAAGTTTATGAGATAAGGGAGATCACGCACGCGCTGAGATTCACGGCGGCGCGCACGCGAAGGGCTTATGTCGCCCCGGCCCGCCACTTCGCGAGCAGCAACACAGACCCGAACCTTCCTCCGATGGGGATGCGCGTGCGTTTGAAAGCCTCTTTCGACATCTCGCGCTTCTCGCCGGGCGTGCAGGTCATCCTCACAGCCTTGAAACGTTACGGCATGATTCTCGCCGATAACGGAAGCAACTGGTACGTGAGCGGCGCGCCAGACCCGCGCTGGAACGACTCGGAGCTGAGCAACCTGCGCTCGATCAAAGGCTCTGACTTTGAAGTGGTGCAGATGGGAACCATCGAAACCAGATAGTCATCGAAAGCTTTCGAGCCACGCTCTAATTCTGCGGCGCTCGTTGCTCGCCGGTCTTCCCGCTCCGCTGTGTAGCCGGGCTCTCATCTTCGGCGCTCTTTTCTTCGAGCAGCTTTTTGAAGTCCGGCAGGCTCTCTACGAGCTTCCGGTCGTTACTGTCCAGGCTCTCGCCCAGCTCCGGGTCTAGCTCAAGGGCACGTTTCAGGGCGACGACAGCTTCGCGCATACGCCCTAGTTGGGCCAACGCGCAGGCGCGCTCGAAATGGGCGTCCGCGTATTCGGCATCGAGCTTGACGGCCTGGTCTGCGGCCGCGAGCGCCTGTGCTGGTCGGCGTGCGCTGCGGTGAGCGCGGGCCATAGAGGTGTAATCCCAGGCTTCTGCGCCGAGGCCGACGACCCTTTGAAGAGTCTGCAAGGCGGCATCGTAATTCTGCTGCTCGCTCTGCGCGTGGGCCAGGCGGCGCAGGCCCGTCTTGCTGTGGGCCAACTCTTTCGGAAAGAGCAGCAGCAGCTCTTCAAGCCGCTTGTGCCCAACGCTATCTCCCTCCACGTCAATGCCGAGCATGTCGCAGGAGACGGAAGCGAAGGCCGAGTCCGCAACGGCTCGTGCCCGGACGCAGGGCCCCGCCGAGCGCATCCGCGAAGAGCGGGATGCCGTAATCCATATCTTCTATTTCGGTAATGAACCACGCGCCCTCGCGAAGGGCCAATCGGACGCGCAGGAGATCGTCGCCGCGCAGCACGAGCAGTCGAGCCTGCGCGTCCTTGACTTCACTGGACAGGACGCGAACGGCTGCGCCCCAAGACCAGTCTTGCGCCTCCGACGCGACGGCGCGCTCGAAGGCTTGAATGACGGCGGCGCTCTGCCTCTCCGTGAGCTTTCGGAGAGCTTCGGGCCCGAGCGCCTGCTCGGCCGTGAGCGCGAAATTAAAGACGAACTCGCGCGTCGCGTCCTCACCGGAAGCGCCCCACTCTTTGACCAGCCGCGCGGGGTCGCGCTGGTAATCGGCGACGAAACTGCGCGCTTCGAGGACTTCGAGCTGTAGCTGATTGAGCATCGCATAGCTGGCGAAAGTGTCGCCGTCAAAGCGCAGGTGCGTCGAATCGACGTAATCCGTCATGCCCCAGGTCGGATCTACCTCGACCCAGCGCCCGAGGTAAATCTCTACCCAGGCGTGCGCGCCGAAGGAGCCGCCCGAGAAGGCCGCGCCCGTCACTACGCGCGCGGGCAGTCCCAACGAGCGCGCCAGGGCCACGTACAGCTCCGAATGCTCAAGGCAGTCGGCTTCGCGCGAGGCGAGCGTCTCAGTAGTATTACCCTCGACCCTCTTCCAGGTCAGATTCTTGAACGTCCACTCGCCCAGCTTGTGCGCGACGCTGCGGCCGTCACGGTCATCGCCCGCTATCTCCCTGGCCAGCTTCACAACCTGCGGCGCGCTCCTGTCAATCCTCGCGGACGAGCGCAGGTAAGGAGCCGTCTCGGCGAGGTTGGTGACGGGAAGCTGTATGGTCTGCTTTTCGGGGATGCGACGGGCCTCGACGTTGAAGACGAGCGCGGCGTCGCTCGCCGACTCGACCTTCTGCCAGGGGAACTTGGCTACGTCATCACGCACGCGCGCCAGGACGCCGGGCTGTTTCGCGCTCACGCGCAGGCGCAAAGCGGCAGTCCGCTTCGGCTCCGAGATGTTCAATCCTTTCGGCGTAATCAGAGCGTTGGCGACATCGAACTCGCCCGCGCCGCGCGCGACCTCGCCGACAGAGAATCTTCCCTCGCGGTCGAACGAGACGGCGAGCTTGCCTTCCAGCAGATTGCCGTTTACGGAGACGACCGCGCGCTGGCTATGGAAGGCGTGCGCGAGCGCGCCGAGGGCCACGAGGCCCATCTGCTCGGACGTGTCCTTTGCGACGCTCTGTATATCTTTGAAGGCCGCGTCCGGGCTATAGGTAGCGAAGAGGGCCACGCTGCTCTCAGTAGTAGCCGAGACCGAGCGCCTGTAGTCGCGCGTCGCGCTCAGCTTCTCTTTCGCTTCCAACCGCTTCAACGCCTCGACCTCGTTCGCCATCAACAGGTAATCGTTTGTCACGGCGAGGTAGAGACGGCCCGCCCCATCGGGAACGCTCGCGACCGGAGACGAGAGCGTCGCCACACCCGGCAAGGGCATCGCTTTCGTGAACAGTTGGCCAGACCTGTGCAGGCTTGCCAGCTCCGTGTCCTTCAACTTCAGCGCGATCAGGAACGAAGGCCCGCCACTACGCGTGCGATCAAGCGCCGTCGTCAGGCTGATGAGAGCCATGCTGACTTCGCCCTGAAGCTTCGGCGTGACGCGTTTCTCAAGCTCGGCGTCATCCAGAGAGTTTCGCGCCGTCACGATGCCGAGGCCCTTCAGCGTGCTCCACAGCCTTGAGGGTTCCAGCTTTGCGCCCGTGTAAAGAATCGTGTCGGCGGGCAGCAACTCGCGCGGCGCGCTCAACTCCTGCGCCTTGAAGTGATGTAGGCTGCGCGTCAGCTCCTCGTCCGTGAAATCCAGATGAAAGATCGTCTCCCAGGTCGAAGAAGAAAGTCTGAGCGCCCCAGTCTCCTGGCCCAGCGCGCCCGTGAGCTTCTGCCACACGGGGTCTGTCCCCTCTTTCGTCCCCGATTGAGAATCTTTGAGCAGCGCCGAGGGCTGGCTGAAGAACTTGATCTCGCCCTCTTCGGCCAGGGCGCGCGCGTAAGCCTTGTTCTCTGTGATAGACAGGCGCTTCTCCGCAGCCTTGAGCAGGTCTATGAGCGCCGCGTGCGTCGGCGCGAGCACGGCCGTTGACCCGAGATAGGCCAGATAGACTGGCTCGCGCGCCACCGCGCCCGAATCGTAGAGGTTCAATTTCTCGAAGACAGTGACGCTGAGTTGGCCCAACTGCTCTTGGCGAATGTAGACGGGCGAGCGGGGGCGAGGACTGCTCGCGCCCGTCGCGCCCGTTGCGACGCCGGGCAGCAGCCTCTCCCCGGCCAGCGCCAGCGGGAAGAGCGCGGGCATGGCTTCCATGAACCTCGCCCCGGCCGAGGCAACCGCGACGAACGAATAGAAGCCGCCGATCCCGTTCTGATAGAGCATCAACATGCGCTCGAATCGCGCGCGGTCTGTGACACGCAGGACGACTGCGCTGCGCGAGAATCCGTCCGCCTCGGCCTCGCTCGCGGGCCACATCGCGAGCGAGAGCGGCGCTTTGAGATCGACGCCGATGGCCGTGCCGGCATCGCCTATGGCTTCTGCGCCGACGGCGTTTGCGAGCCGTGCCTTCAGCGATTTGAGAATCAGCGCGAAGGTCATCTGGTCGCGCACGCCCTCCATCTGCACACCGGCCAGGGCCTCGTCCAGCTTCGAGAGCGTCCCCGCGAAGTTCGGCGCGACCAGATAGAGAGTCGCGTTCTGCGGAAAGAGCGTCTCGCCCGTGGTCGGCGCGTCAACCAGCGGGCTTGTGTCTAAGGCGAACGCGACCGAGCCCGGCTCGAAGATAGGTTGCAGCGCCAGGCGGGCCCAGAAGATCAAACCCGGTCTTTGCAATGCTTCTTCAAGGACGGCTTGGCGCGCGCTCTTGTCCGGGGCGCGCATGTAGCGATCACGCAGCTCTATCTTCTCGCTCGCGACTACCAGCTCGCCGCGCAGCACGGCCAGGCGCACTCTCTCCGGTAGCGCCTTGAACTCGCGCAGCGGAAGCCAGGCGGCGGAGGCAAGCTCGCGGTATTGGGTCGCTTCACTTTCATAAAGCTCGTCGTCGGAAAGGGGCGAGCGCGCGGCCACGTTTCTCTTGCCTGCCCTTTGCCCCGCAACAGTTCCCTGCGTGCGCGCAGTATTGCCCTTCCGGTTCGCCCCGCCCGCAGGCGTGCGCTCTGTTTCCGCTCCCTTCAAGCTCAGGAGGCGCGCATCAATCTCTTTGACGCGCTCTTTGAAACGCTGTCCGACCTCGACGGGCGCTATTTCGCCGAGCGCGCGCACGGCCCTGTGCTCTGTGTCGCCGCTCGCAAGGCGCAGGAGTTCCGGCACGGCATCAGTCACGCGCCGCGACCTGAGCGCGGCCACTGTGGCGAGCGCCACGTCCTGATTGTCAGACGCGAGAAGTTTTTGAAAGGGCAGCACCAAGCCTTTGAGCGGCAAGACGAGGGAGAGTTGCAAGCCCGCGAGCTGGCTCGCACTCTCGTCGCTCTTCAGTAGCTCCTGGGCCAACTCGCGCGCGCCCTCCTCCTTGAGCAGAGTTGCGACGCGCAGCACAGCGCCCGGCTCCCTGGAAAGGGTTGTTAGCTTGCCCTTCAGCGCCGCCAGCCCCACGGCCCCGCGCCCGGCCAGGGCACGCGCCGCCACTGCGCTCGCATAACCGTCTTTATCCGAGATGGCCCAGGCGAGGACTTCGGTCATACGCGCGTCCTCTGACCTGGCTATGGCGGCGATGCTCGCGGCGCGCACCTGCGGGTCGTAATCGGTGAGCAGGTCTAGCGTCGCTGCCGGAGCTTCACGCACAAGCTCGGCCAAGCGCCCGACCACGACCTCGACCGGCTCGCGCCCGGCCCTCAACCCTTCGGCGAGTTGCGCGGCCTCTGTTTCACGTCCCGGCTTGGATAAAGCATTGTCGGCGAAGCGTGCGCGCAGAGTCTCGAACTCCTCAGACCAGTGGCCCGCCGCGCCGATTCGCAGCGAGAGCATCATGTGCTTGAAGTAAGGCTCGTATCGCTCCTGCTCCTCCGGCTCCGTGAGGAAATAGAAGATGTAGGCGCGTGGGCCCACGGCCGTGAGCCAGACAGTCTCGCGCAGCGCGTGGCCCGGCTCGTCTTCGACCTCGAAGGTGAATTCGCGCCCGTCCGCGCCGCCCACCAGGACGCGCCGGACGACGACCGTCTCCTGCCTGATAGGCTCTTTGCGCCACTGTTGCAGGATGGCCGTGGCGAAATTGGCCGCCCCGTACCCGTCCGGCACGTCGGTCGTGAAGACGCGCACCTGCGGCCACTTTTCCCCGGCGCTGAAAGTCACGCCATCCTGCGCGCTCTCCTTCCAGTCGGCCAGACGCCATAGGGAATAGCCCTGCTTTGTATCGACGAAGCGCACGAAGTTTGACGCCGGAAGCTGGTAGCCGTTCCAGACACGGGCGCGCGCCTCCTGCTCCGCGCTTTGGCCCAGCGCCGAAGGCTGGAAGCAGACGCAGAACACGAAAAAAATGGGCAGGAGGAAACGCAGCTTGAAATTCATCTCTCTATGATCTTTATGAAAAGCGGACGGCCACCACCCGAGGCGCTCGGCCGTTTGAATGAGGTTGTAATTGGTATCTCGGCTTTATGCTTTGGAACTTCCGGGGCATCCGGCGAGAACGGGGGCAATAGTAGCCTGTCACCAGACCCGACCGCAAGCGACAGAGAGCCCGCCTGATTTTACGGGCCGAAGGATTTACTCAGGCGATGGTTGTTGCTAAGGGATAATCAGGCAGGCTGATTAAATTGGTTGAGGTGTGCGCGTAATTCTCTGCGAAGTTCGCGCACGTCTGCTCTAGTCTCAAGTGTTATTCCCTGCGTGCGATCAAGACGGGTTTCTATCTCTTCCAGACGAGTTTCTATCTCTTCCAAGCGTTGTTCGACCGAGAGGCGAAAGTCGCGCAGTTCTCGGAGAATAGTTTCGAGAGTAGGTTTTGTGTCCGCTTCGCCGTCCATGATAATTACCGACTATCCAACAGTGATAATTTTTAATTACCCGAACCAATCATCGGCCAGACTGAAGGAGTTTGTCAATCAATCCGGATGAGCTGATGACATTTGCCCGGCGCGAGTTTTATGGGGAAGCGACGAACCCCTACGCACGCCGCTCCCATGCGCGCCCGTCGCCGGGGAGTTGCCGGGCGCGCAATCATGGCCGGAGCCATCTTCGGCGCGACCCTTCGGGGCTCTTCGCTCATGCCCGGTCGAGATGGCTGGCCGCATGCACTAAGCTTTATGCCGCACCTTATATCCCACCCCGCGCCTCTTATCAAGCCTTCTTTGCTCTACTCAATTGGGCCATCAGCGACGGCACTTCTGCGAGCAGCTCGCGGGCCAGAAATCCGAGTGGGCCCACGCGACGGGCCAGCCGATCACCCGCGCGACCGTGCAGGTGCACGCCCCACACTGCTGCCTGCACGGGCGTTGCTCCGCGCGCCGCGAGCCCCGTAATGATGCCGGAAAGCGTGTCGCCCGAGCCCGAAGTGGCCAGGCCCACGTTGCCCGTGCGATTGCAGTATGTCTCGCCCGTCGGCGCAGAGATGTAAGTCCGAGCGCCCTTGAGCGCGACGACCGCGCGCAGTTGTTTAGCCGCACGTTGCGCCGTCCCCGAAGCCTCACGCTCGACCCCTTCTTTGTCCGCGCCCAGCATCCTGGACATCTCGCCCGCGTGCGGCGTCAGGACGACTTCGCCCTGCAAAGGATGCAGGCACTCTTCGTCGCGCTCGACACAGACGAGCGCGCCGGCATCCAGCACCAGCGGCACGCCCGACACTTCCGGCAGTATGCTCTTCAACAATCGCACGGTCGCATCCTGGCCCATCATGCCTGGGCCAAGCAGCACTGCCTGGGCGCTACGAGCGTGCTCGATGATTCTGTCGGCGGCGGAGAGCGCAATGGCCCCGGCTTTCGTCTCGGGCAGAGGGATGACGCGCGCTTCGGGCACGGCCACGGCTATCGCCTGCGCTATGCTGCGGCAGGTAGCGATTTGCAGCTTGCCTGCCCCTGCGCGCAAGGCGGCCGTCGCCGCAAGGATGACTGCTCCCGGCAGCTCCGGCGCGCCGCCGACGACCAGCACGCGACCGCGCTCCTCCTTATCGTCCTCGTCATGCGGCTGTGGCAAGGGCCAGCCGTGCAGAAGCGCCGTCGTCACGGTCAAGGCTCGCTCGCGCTTTGCGCTTGAGCGAGAGAGTGCGCCTCTGCCCTTGCGCGTCGCTTCGACCTTATCACTTCGTCTTCCGCTCTTATTTCGCGGCGATTGGGGCATCAGGTTTCGTCGTGACAGGCGCGCCGGACTCTTCGAGGGGCGCGACAAAGTTGAAGTGGCAGAGGGCGAGCTTGCCGCGCTTGCCCAGGTGCGGGGCGAATTCGTATGACGTGACGGAGCAGTTGGCCACCTCCTGCGCCTTATCAATAGCGAGTATCTCTTCCTCAGACATGCGCTCAAGCAGGTAGCGGAAGCAGAGCACTATGACCTGGTGGGCGACGATCAGGACGCGCTCGCGCCGGTAATCGCGCGTGATCGTGTCGATCACGTTACGCAGGCGAAGAATCACGTCGCACCAGCTCTCGCCGCCCGGCGGACGATGATAAAACTTGCCGAGGACGGTGCGCGCTTCGGCCTGATCCGGGTATTTCTCTTGAATCCCTACGCGGGTCAAACGATCAAAGACGCCGAACTCTTTCTCGCGCAGCCGCTCGTCAACGACGTAAGTGATGTCTTCGCGATCAATCCCGGCCGTCTCAAGGACGCGCCGCGCAGTCTCGCGCGCACGGATGTAAGGCGAGACGAGCACGACGTTGGGCCATTCCTTCGGCGACATCTTGCCGAACCAGCGGCCGAGCGCGGCCGATTGACGCTCGCCCAACTCGGAGAGCGGCACGTCAACGTCGCGCATGGGGATGTCTATGACGGCGTGGCCGGCCGCTTCGGCAGCATCGCGCGCGACGTTCCCGGCGCTCTCGCCGTGACGCACAATCCAGATCGCGTCCGGCCATTTCTGATTCTCCTGCACAAGCTCTTCCTCCCATACGAATAATCAGCAGGCCGCGCCCTCCGGCTTGACCTTGCGGACGAGAAGCTGTAGGCCCGAGATGGACATCTCGACTTCTTCGCAGACGATGAAGCCCGTTTCCAGACGACTGAAGGCGGCTTCTGTGAGCAGTATCTCTTCGCGCCGCGCGAGGTCTTCGCCCAGTTTGGAGGCGAGGTTGACTTCCGAGCCGAAGAGGTCTTCGTCTTCGACGACCAGCAGCTCGCCGTAACCTATGCCGAACTTGCCGTGCATGTCCATCTCCTCGGGCAGCATGGTATTGGCCGCCGAGAGACGGCGGTTAATGTCCATCGCCGTCTCCAAAGCCTCCTTCACGTCGGGAAAGATGGCGAAGATATTGTCCGCCTCGGTCTTAATCACTTCGCCGCCGTGCTCTTTAATGGCCGGGATGGCGATGGCGTTCATGCGATGAATCATCGCCAGAAAGTGCATAATGCCGTGCTTGATCGTGAGGCGCGAAAAGCCCGACATGTCCATGACGAGGACGGCGTGCGTCTGGCCGAAAATCTCAGACACCCTGGCATCTATCTGTGCGGCCCTGTCCGGATATTCGTTTCTTTCCTGTAGCAGCCTGCTCAGCTCCGCTCTGGTGTTGCTTTTCATCTCCTCTCACCTCTCTGAAGGCCGCGCACGGTGAACTGGGCCCGCAGCTTCAGGCGGTCTCATTGTTCTTCTGCGCGGCGGCTTCGTTCAAAGCCGTGAGCCATGACGGCGAGACGGCCGACCCGCTCTCCTTCCCCCGGGCGCGCAGGCGTCCGATGCCGCCGGCAGAGGGCAGCAGCCGGTTGACCAGGCCGAGCAGGTCTGCCGTCAAACCCGGGAAGAGTCCGTGAAAGAGGACTGCGAGCTGCGCCTGCACGGAGAGAGTCACTTCGGCGTCGCCGCGCTTGCAGGCCGCTATGATCTGGCGCGCGGCGCGCTCGGCCTGCATGGAGGTGACGGGCAGCGCGTCGCTGATGCTGAACCAGGCGTATTCGGCGCGGTGTTGGCCTTTGAAATAAGCGTTGCGCGGGCTGCCCGTTCGCATCAGGCCGGGGCAGACGGTCGTCACCAGCACGCCGTCCTTTTGCAGCTCGGCGCGCAAGCCTTCCGAGAGCCCGACGTGCGCGAACTTGCTGGCGCTGTAAGGGACTAAGTGCGGGACGCTGATTTTGCCGCCGATGGAAGTGATGTTGACGATGCGGCCTTCGTGTCGCTTGCGCATCTCCGGCAGCACGGCCAGCGTCGTATAGAGCGGCCCCCAGAAATGCGTCCGCATGGCCTCGTCGAAATCTTCGACCGTCATCACCTCTATGGGCCCAACCTGGATTACCCCGGCGTTATTGACGAGCACGTCAACGCGCCCGTAATGATCGCGCACGACATTGACCAGCTCGTTGACCTGCGCGCGCTCTGTCACGTCACACGGCACGGCGAGCACCTGCGCGCCGCTGCTCGAAAGCTCCGTGCGCGCCCGCTCAAGCTCTTCAGGGTCGCGCGCGCAGATCGCAAGCCGTGCTCCCTCGCGCGCAAACTCGCGCGCCATGACCAGGCCCAAACCACGCGACCCGCCCGTGATGAGCACAACCTTCTGACGCAGGTCGTATTCGCGCCAGCGCCGCACGGCCACCCTCGCGGCAAAGAGCGCGCCCGCGCCCACCGCCGCCAACACCAGAGCATTCCTGTTCTCTTCCTTCATCCCTTCCCTCCAAGATCAATCCAGTTCTGCCACGACGGGCGTGTGATCCGACGGGCGCTCCCAGGTACGCGGCTCGGTGTCTATCCAGGTCGCGGTGTTGCGCGCCGAAAGCGGCTCGGAGACCCAGATGTGGTCTATACGAAGTCCGGCGTTGCGCCGGAAAGCTCCCTGCCTGTAATCCCACCAGGAGAAGTGGCCGCCCTCCTCTGTGTGCAATCGAAACGCGTCCACGAATCCCCAAGCCTTGATCTGTTCGAGCGCGGCGCGCTCCCTCTTACTGAAAAGGATTCTCCCCTCCCACAAGGCCGGGTCGTGTACGTCGCGCTCTTCGGGCGCGACATTGAAATCGCCGCATAGCAGGACTTGCTCGCTCGGCTTGTACTCCTGGTCGAAGAGCGAGCGCAGGCGTCGCATCCATTCGAGCTTGAAGCGATACTTGTCCGAGCCGACGAACTGGCCGTTAGGGACATAGACGTTGACAACGCGCACGCCGTCAATGGTCGCGGCCAGAAGGCGCGCGTGCGCGCCCTCCTCGTCATCAAGAAAGCCGCGCTGCACCTGCTCTGCTGCGGAGCGCGAAAGAATGGCGACGCCGTTATAAGTCCGCTGCCCGTAGACCTCAGACCTGTAACCCAGCTCCGCAAAGGCTGCGGCCGGAAACTTATCGTCAGTACATTTCGTCTCCTGCAAACAGAGCACATGGGGCCGCACGGCTTCGAGCCACTTCAGGACGAGCGGCAGACGCGCCCCGACCGAATTAACATTCCACGTAGCGATTTTCATAACCCCTTTTAAAGCGTCAAAGCGTTGCAAGCAATCCGGCGAGCAATGCGCCGCGTACGGGGATGTCGTCGCGGATGATATGCTCGTGCACAGCATGTGCGCCGTCGCCGCTGATGCCGAGGCCGTCCAGCACGGCCGCCCCTCTGGCCGCGATAAAATTCCCGTCCGAAGCGCCGCCGACGCTCGTCTCGCCAAGCTCGAAATCGAGGAGGGCGGCGATGCGGCGGGCCTGCGAGTAGAGCGCGGCCACGCCTTCGGTGCGCTCCATTGGCGGGCGGTTGATGCCGCCGCGCACGAAGAGCTGCACGCGATCATCGAAAGGTTGCGCGCGCCTGATCTCGGCGTCGAGCCGCCTGGCCTCGTCCTGCGTGCTGAAGCGCACGTCTATCTCGGCACGCGCCTCGGCGGCGACGACGTTGGAGCGTGTCCCTCCCTGAACGACGCCGACGTTGACGGTGGAGCCGCGCGACGCATCATTCAAGGCGTGCAGGCGCTCTATCTGTCGCGCAATCTCAAGGACGGCGCTCGCTCCCTTCTCAGGCTCAAGCCCTGCGTGCGCCGCCACGCCGCGCGCTTCAAGCGTAAAGATGCCTGTGCCCTTGCGCGCAGTCTTGACGCGCCCGCCGGAAGCAGGCGGCTCAAGCACGAGCGCGCAGGCAGAGCGCGCGGCCTCTGCTTCCAGCAGTGAGCGCCCCGTTTCGCTCCCGGTCTCTTCGTCGCAGGTGAGCATGAGAGTGATGCTGTGGCGGGGACTGTGGCCCGACTCGGCACAAGCGCGAATGGCTTCGAGCGCCAGGGCGCAGTTGGCCTTCATATCAAAGATGCCCGGCCCGTAGATGCACCCCCGCTCTTCCCGCCACGGGCGCTCTGTGAGCGAGCCGCGCGGATGCACAGTGTCCGTATGGCCCACGAGCATAATTGAGCCGTTGCTTTCTTCAGCTTCATCGAAGGCTGTGATGCGCAAGTGCTCTCCGTAACCCGGACTCTCTATGCGCTCGATGCTGCTCACTCCGGGCGTCGCACGGGCCGCTTCGGCCAGGAGCGAGACGGCCGCGCGGCTTCCCTCAAGGTCTCCGGACGGCGATTCCGTCTCGACCAGCGCGCGCACGAGGGCCAGCATCGAGCCCTCTCTCTCCTGTAACAGGCTGCGTAAAGCTTTCGCTTCCGCTCCGCTTAGGTGACGTTCCATAACTTGAGCTTGCGTGTCGGACTTAAGCTTTGAGATTGCCGGAATCAATCATCTCTCGCCGCATGGTCAGCCGATCAATACGCTCTCTCCTGATCTCAAAACCTATGCCGGGCCCGGTGGGCGCGATGATCGTCCCGCGCGGCGTGACTGTGACGGGCGGCTCTATGATGTCCTGGGCCCAGTAACGGGCGCTGGCCGAAACGTCGCCGGGCAGCGTGAAGCCTTCGAGCGTGGACATGGCTATGTTGTGCGCTCGGCCCACACCGGATTCCAGCATCCCGCCGCACCAGACCGGCGTGCCCTGCTCACGACACACGCGCTCGACTCGACGGGCCTCGGCGTGGCCGCCGACGCGCCCCAGCTTGATGTTGATGATCTTGCACGCGCCGAGGCCAATGGCGTGGCGAGCATCGGCGCTACTGCGAATGGATTCGTCCAGGCAGAGGGCGGTTCGCACCTGCCTCTGCAACTCGGCATGATCTATGATGTCGTCGTAGGCGAGCGGCTGCTCGATCATCATCAGGTTAAATTCGTCGAGCGCGCGAAACAGAGACACATCGCTCAGGGTATAAGCGGAATTGGCGTCGGCCATCAGGGCTATCTCAGGAAAACGCGCCCTCACCCGTTCAATAATGCGCGCGTCCCAACCGGGCTTGATCTTGATCTTGATGCGGCGGTAGCCTGCCGACAGCTCGCGCTCGATCTTTCCCAGGAGCAGCTCGGGCGTATCCTGTATGCCTATCGAGACGCCGCACGCGATCTCCGCCCGTGTGCCGCCGAGATGTTTCCAGAGCGGCACTCCTAACAGCTTAGCCTCCAAGTCCCAGCACGCCGTCTCGATGGCCGCCTTAGCCATCCGATGCCCGCGCACGGCGCGCATTAAGGGAGAGACTGCGGCGGCCGTTTCGACTTCCTGGCCCAAGACCATCGGAGCCAGGAAAGTCCTGAGCGTGGCCCAGGCGCTTTCAGTCCACTCGTCAGAGTAGAAAGGGCGCTCGCCCGCAGTACATTCGCCCCAGCCTTCAGCGCCTTCCGCGTCCTGGACGCGCACGAGGATGATGCGCCGCTCGGTAGTGCGCCCGAAGCTCGTCTCGAAATAATGGACGAGGGGCAGACGAATCTCTATGAGTTCGACGGTCGCTATCTTCACAACGGGCGCGCTCCTGAATTCCGAATTGCAGACATTATGCCTGCCGACTGCCTTTTTTGTCAGCCGACGAAAAAAGAAAACGGCCCCGAAGGGCCAGGGAGCAGGAAGGACGACAGCATAGCTTTCGGCTTAAAGCCGGGTGATGAAAGTGATTTTATGATGCGACCGGATCAAGCGCGCCTTCCGTCGAGGTCTCTTCCTGTCCGTTGAGGGCGGCGTGGAGAGTGTGCCAGGAGAGGCTGGCGCACTTGACGCGGGCCGGGTAGTCGCGCACGCCCGAGAAGATCGTCAGGCGACCGAGGTGGTTTTGCGTCGTCTGCTCGTCCAGTTGGCCCGTCACCATTCGATGAAACTCGTCGAAGAGGACTTCAACCTCCTGCTTGGTCTTGCCCTTGACGGCCTGCGTCATCATGCTCGCCGCAGCCTTTGAGATGGCGCACCCCTGCCCCTCAAAGCTCACGTCGCGGACGACATCTCCGTCTAACAGCATGTAGACCGTCAGTTGATCGCCGCACAGCGGGTTATAGCCCTCGGCCGTGCGGTTGGCCTCTTCAAGCTTGCGAAAGTTGCGCGGCTTCTTGTTATGATCGAGGATGACCTGCTGGTATAGCTCGCTTAACTCGGACATCTTTAGCTGAACACCTCTATCACTTTCTCTATGGCCTGGGCCAACACGTCAACCTCCTGCCGGGTGTTGTAGAAGGCGAAGGAGGCGCGGGCCGTGGCGGGCACGTTGAAGCGGCGCATGACGGGCTGCGCACAGTGATGCCCGGCGCGCACGGCTATGCCTTCCTGATCGAGGATCGTGCCGATGTCGTGCGGGTGTACGCCTTCGACTATGAAGGAGAGGACGCTCGCCTTCTCGCGCGCGGTGCCGATCAGGCGCACGCCTTCGATGGCGGAAATCCTCTCGGTGGCGTAACGCAAAAGCTCCTGCTCGTACTCGACTGCACGCTCGCGCCCGATCTGGTTCAGGTAATCAATGGCCGCTCCGAGTCCGATCTGCGAAGCGATGGCCGGAGTCCCTGCCTCAAGCTTGTTGGGAAGGCCCGCGTAGGTCGTCTTCTCGAAGGTGACGGTGCGAATCATGTCGCCTCCGCCCTGGAAAGGGTTCATCCGCTCAAGCAGCTCGGCCTTACCGTAGACGACGCCGCTGCCCGTGGGCGCAAACATCTTGTGGCCCGAAAAGGCGTAGAAGTCGCAGTCCAAATCCTGCACGTCTATGGGCAGGTGGACTATGCCCTGCGCGCCGTCAATGAGGACTGGGACGCCGTATTTGTGCGCGCGCTCGATAATCTCTTTGACGGGATTGATGGTTCCGAGCGAGTTGGAGATGTGCGTGACGGCGACAATTCGCGTGCGCTCGTTGAGCAGCGCGTCGTATTCGTCCAGGAGCAGCTCTCCGGCGTCGTTCATCGGGATCACGCGCAGTCGCGCGCCCTTCTCTTCGCAGAGCATCTGCCAGGGCACTATGTTGGCGTGATGCTCCATCGCGGAGATGATGACCTCGTCGCCCTCGCCCACGAACTTGCGCCCGTAGCCGTGCATCACCAGGTTGATGCCTTCGGTCGCGCCACGCACGAAGATACACTCTCTGGCCTCGCGCGCGTTGATGAACCTTCTGACCTTCTCGCGCGCGCCCTCGTAAGCTGTCGTCGCGCGCTGGCTCAGGTAATGCACGCCCCGGTGAATGTTGGAGTGCTCCTGTTCCAGGTAGGTGCTGCCGCGATCAATGACGACCTGCGGCACCTGCGCGGACGCGGCGTTGTCCAGGTAGACGAGCGGCTTGCCGTTGACCGTCTGCTTGAGCACCGGGAAATCTTCGCGTATGCGCTCCACGTCCCAGGGGGCCGTTGCGGTGATCGGCTTTTCTGTGTCCAACAAAATCTTTTCGGAAGCTATCATGGCAAATTAAAGGCTCGCGTGAAGCCGGTTCAAAACCGCCTCGTCCAGTTGAGCCCTGATGGACTCGACCTTGATCTTGCTGATGACCTCTTCGGCAAAGCCGTAGGTCAGAAGGTTACGCGCCAGCTCGGGCCGCAGGCCGCGACTGATTAAATAGAACAGCTCTTCCTCTTCAAGCTGGCCCACGGTCGCGCCGTGCGCGCACTTCACGTCGTCGGCAAAGATTTCGAGCTGCGGCTTGGTATCCACGCGCGCTTCGTCAGACAAGAGCAGGTTCTTGTTCTTCTGCATGGCATCTGTCTGCTGCGCCCCAGGGCGGACGAACACCTTGCCGTTGAAGACAGCGCGCGATTTGCCATCGAGGATGCCTTTGTAAAGCTGGTGGCTGGTGCAATGGGGCTCGCGATGATCTATCAGCGAATGGGTGTCTGCGTGCTGGCCCGAGCCGACAACGTAGAGGCCGTCCACCCAGGCTTCAGCGCCCTCGCGGTTGAACCTGACGTTGATGTCGTGGCGAGCTAAGCCTGCGCCCATAGTGATCGTCGTCAAGTCGAAACTGCTCGCGCGTCCAAGCTCTGCCACGGTCGTCGCAACGTGAAAAGCCTGCTGGCTCTCGCGCTGCACTTTGTAATACTCAAGCCGCGCGTTGTCGGCAAGCACTATCTCCACCACGGCGTTCGTCCAGTACTGTCCCTCACCCGTGCCGGCATAGCTTTCAATCACCGTCGCCTCGCTCCCCAGACCCGCGACCAGCAGCACGCGAGGGAAAGAGACAGTCGCGCCTTCTCCGCCGGGCGTGGAGAGAAAGAGCAGGTGAATGGGCGACTCTGCGCGCACGCCCTCGGGGATGAAGAGAAACACGCCCTCGGAGATGAAGGCGGTGTTGAGCGCCGTAAAGGCATTCTCGTTATAGTCGGCGCTGCGTGCCAGTTGCTCGCGCAAGGTTGCGGCGTGCTCGCCCTTGAGCGCGTCCGCGATGTTCAGAGCGACAGCGCCCCGTGGCAAGCCTTCAAGCGAGGACAGCTCCGGGCGATATGTTCCGTTGATGAAGACAAGGCGGCTACGACGAGCCTCTTCATACAGGAACGGCTCAAGGCTCGCAGCGTCAAGCTCAGCCGCAGTGCCAGCTTGCGCTTCTCGCGCAGGCTCGAAGCTGCCTTTGGCGATGGCTGCGACGTTCGTATACTTCCACTCTTCCTCATCCGTCGTGGGAAAGCCCAGTTGCTCGAAGCGGCTGATGGCGCTCTCGCGCAGGCGCGAGAGCCAGGAGGGCTCGCCGCCGCCGTTGCGCGCTTGAAGGGCGCGCAGCGCCGCGCCGTACGTGCTCTGCTCTTTAGCGATTTGAGATACCATTACTTCACCACACCTACTTCACTACTGAGCGGCGAGGCGCTGGCCGCCCCCTTCGCCCCGCCCTTGAGCCAGTCGTAGCCCTTCTCCTCAAGCTCCAGGGCCAACTCTTTTCCGCCCTCTTTGACAATGCGCCCGCCCGAAAGGACGTGGACGAAATCCGGCACGATGTAGTTCAAGAGGCGCTGGTAGTGCGTGACCAGGATAATCGCGTTCTCTTCGTTCTGAAGCTTGTTGACGCCTCCGGCGACGACGCGCAGCGCATCTATGTCGAGGCCCGAATCGGTCTCGTCCAGCACCGCAAGCTTCGGCTCAAGCACGGCCATCTGCAAAATCTCGTTCCGTTTTTTCTCGCCGCCCGAGAAGCCTTCGTTGACAGAGCGCGACATGAAGCTCGCGTCCATCTCGACAATCCGCGCGCGCTCCTTGAGCAAGTCCTTGAACTCAAGAGGGTCTAGCTCCTCTTCGCCGAGGTGCTTGCGCCGCTCGTTATATGCGAGGCGGAGGAACTGCGAGTTCGAGACGCCCGGAATCTCTATCGGATACTGAAAAGCCAGGAAGATGCCTTCGCGCGCACGCTCGTCCGGCGCAAGCTCCAAAAGATTCCTGCCCTCGAAGAGGACTTGCCCCGCGGTCACTTCATAAGCCGGATGGCCCGCGAGGACTTTCGCCAGCGTGGACTTGCCCGAGCCGTTTGGGCCCATAATGGCATGCACCTCGCCGCGCTTCACGGAGAGGTTAATCCCTTTCAGAATCTCCTTGCCGTCAATCACGGCATGTAAATCACGAATCTCTAGCACTATAGAATGGCTCCTTAAATGTAGTGACAAGTGAAGAGTGACAAGTGACAAAGCATTTCTTCTTGCCACTCGCCACTCAACACTTGCCACTGCTCTTACTACCCGACGCTGCCTTCGAGCTTCAATCCGAGCAGGCGCGTCGCTTCGACGGCGAACTCCATCGGCAGTTGCAGGAACACGTCCTTGCAGAAGCCGTTGATAATCAGAGAGACTGCGTCTTCCTGCGAAATGCCGCGCTGCTGCAAGTAGAACAACTGCTCCTCGCTGATCTTCGACGTGGAGGCTTCGTGCTCGACGCGCGACGTGTTGTTCATCACTTCGATATAGGGGAACGTGTTCGCGCCGCAACGCGAGCCGATGAGCATCGAATCGCACTGCGTATAGTTGCGCGCCCCTTCCGCTTTGGGCATCACCTTGACCAGCCCGCGATAGCTGTTGTTCGAGCGCCCGGCCGAGATGCCCTTCGAGATGATCGTCGAGCGCGTGTTCTTGCCCAGGTGCATCATCTTCGTGCCCGTGTCGGCCTGCTGCGCGTGGTTGGTCAGAGCGACCGAGTAGAACTCGCCTATCGAGTTATCTCCGAGCAGGATGCAGGAAGGATATTTCCAGGTGATGGCCGAGCCCGTCTCGACCTGCGTCCAGGAAATCTTGGAATTCCGGCCAGCACACTTGCCGCGCTTGGTGACGAAATTGTAAATGCCGCCGCGCCCCTCTTCGTCGCCCGCGTACCAGTTCTGCACGGTCGAATACTTGATCTCGGCATCATCCAGGGCGACCAGCTCGACCACGGCCGCGTGAAGCTGGTTGCGGTCGAACTTCGGGGCCGTACAGCCTTCGAGGTAAGAGACGTAAGCGCCCTCTTCGGCGACGATCAAGGTGCGCTCGAACTGTCCGGACTCGGAATTGTTGATGCGGAAATAGGTCGAAAGCTCCATCGGACAGCGCACGCCCTTCGGGATAAAACAGAACGAGCCGTCGGAGAAGACCGCGCTGTTGAGGGCTGCGAAGTAGTTATCGTTCGTCGGCACAACAGAGCCCAGGTATTTTTTGACAAGCTCGGGGTGCTCGGCAATCGCTTCCGTGAAAGAACAGAAGATGACGCCGTGTTTTCTGAGCTTCTCCTTGTAGGTCGTCGCCACCGAGACGGAATCGAAGACGGCGTCCACGGCGACGTTCGCCAACTGCTTCTGCTCCTGCAAGGGGATGCCGAGCTTCTCGAAAGTCCTGAGCAGCTCCGGGTCAACCTCGTCCAGGCTGGCCTTCTTGGCCTGCTGCTTGGGCGCGCTGTAGTAGATGATGTTCTGGTAATCAATCTCGTCTATCTTGAGATTGGGCCAATCCTTCGGCTCCTTCATCGTCAGCCAGTGACGATAAGCCTTCAAACGAAACTCCAGCATCCAATCGGGCTCGCCCTTCTTGGCGGAGATCAGCCGAACCGTCTCCTCCGTCAACCCCTTCGGGATCGTGTCGGATTCGATGTCCGTGACGAAGCCGTATTTGTATTCTTTGTTAGCAAGTATCTCTATGGTGCTCATCTTCTTTGTGGCGCTTCCCTCTAAGCGCTTTGATGTGTCCCCTGCTTGGCACGCTGCTGCAAGCCTTCGATCTGATGCAGCGCCTCGCCGACGTTTGCCTCCGTGCCGATCAACTGCGCCAGCGTGATCTCCGAGAGAGCCTTCTGCACAATCTCATGCAGGTTGACGATCACCGAGCGGATTCCGCAATCTGACGTATGCACGCACACGTCCATCACGCCCGTATAGCTCTTGCAATGGGCCTCCACCTCGTCCGCGTCCAGCACACGTATGATCTCGCTGAGGTGAATTTCCGAGGCGGGCCGGGCCAGGTAATAGCCGCCCTTCGTGCCTCTCAGAGATTGCACGAGCCCGGCTTTGTTCAGAATCCAGAGCAGCTTTCCGGCGTTCGCAACCGAGATGCCTTCGCGCTCGGCGATCTGCGCGAGCGTCAAAGACTCGCCACGCTTGGCCGCCTGCGCCAGTTGCAGCAGGCAACGCAGCCCGTACTCTTCCTGTGCCGAGACCTTCATGGCGAAAACTCCTGACCTCTCTGTCCTCTCTTTTAGAGTGCGAGGGCATTATAACATACCTTACTTTTATTTCAAGATTAAAGTAAGTGGTTAACAATGAAGAGGATAGTCTCTCAGAAGGGCTGGATTACTGGGTGAAGCTGAAGTTGATATAGCCGATCACGCGGACGGGCTGGCCGTCTACGAGCGTGGGCTTGAACTTCCATTTGCGGGCCGCGTCCACGGCTGCCTGCCTGAGCATCTGCGGCCCATCCGTACGATGGACGACGGCGACAGAGCCCTTCTCGTCAAGCTCCAAAAAGACCGTGACGACGCCTGTGACGTGGGCGCTCTTGGCTATCGCCGGGTAGCTGGGCGATACTCTCTGTGTCGCCTTATCCACAAGCGAGCCAACATTTATGGGCTGCGGAGGCTGTCCGCCGCCAGCCCCGGGCGCTCGGCTCGGCTGGGTCGTCCCGGTCGCGCCTGTCGTGGTGGTGCCGTGCGCGTCGCTCTGGGCGGCGGCGGAAGGCGCGGCAGGACGCTGCGACGCGCCGGAAGCCGTCCCGGATTGCGTGGCAGGCGTGCTGGCGGCGGGTGGCGGCGCGGACGCGCGAGGCGAGCCACTGCCGGCCGGGTTGCCGGGCGTGGCCGTGGCTCTGGCCGGAATCTGCGGCCTGCCCAGCGAGGCTATGCGCGTCTCGGAGGCAGCCAGGCTCTCACGCGCGCTGGCGATCTCTTTCTGCCACTGCTGTCGTTCCAGGTCATTGCGGGCCAGAGCGCCGCGCACGCCTGCCGCCTCTTCCAGCAAGGCTGCGGCGTCCGAGCGCTTGGCGTCCTGACCGATGATCTCTTTGGCCTGCTCGACGACGCGCTCCAGTATCAGTCGCAGCCTGTCCAGGTCGTTGACGGCCTCGGGCGGGAGCCCCGAGTCGGCCACGTTGATGCCGAACGAGCGATAACGATCAAGGTGCGTGCGCGCGCCGTTGATGGTCTGTCCGGCGAGCGCGAAGTAAGAGCGAATGTTACTCTCCTTGCCGGTTGAGCGCGCCTCGAAAGTCGCGACCAGCAGGGCGTCCGCCTTAGTGTAGTTGGCCTCTTCCAGGTAGATGTTCATGAGCATGATGCGCGCGACATCGCGCATGGCATCATCGGTCGTCGAAGTGATAATGGCGTCAAGCTCTGCGGCGGCCGCCGCCAGGTTATGAGAGGCCGCGAGGGCGCGGGCGCGGGCGACGCGGCGCATGGCAGCATCCGCATCCGTGGGAGTTTGTGCGGGGGCTCTCAGCGCAGCGACGATAATAAGAGTTAAGACGAGAAACCACTTGCCGCCCTGCCCGGCGGCGTTAAGGGAACGATAATCCTTCACTACTTTTGCTCCATAAGGCCGCAAGCGAGCTTGAGGCTCGCTTGCATGTACAGCTCTATACCTAATGTAAGAGCTATTATGGCCCCTCTAACGGTCATCGGCAAGTCCGGCGGGGGCAGTTTCTTCCCCGTGGGCGCTCTGCGCAGAGGCCAGGCTCTTGCGAATCCGCTCGCGGAAGAGGCGCGCCCTTCCCTTGATCTCTTCTTCATTGAGGGTCAAGAGCTTTCGGTCACGCATTAGGATGCGCCCTTCGACGACGACCGTTCGCACGTCGTCGGCCTTGGTCGCGTAGACCAGCTCGGAATAGATATTGTAGAAGGGCGTTTGATTAAGGTCGTCCAAATCGACTATGCAGAAGTCTGCGCGTTTGCCGGCTTCGAGGGAGCCTATCTCGCGCTCCATGTGAAGGGCGCGCGCGCCGCGCACAGTCGCCAGCTCGAAAGCCTCTTCGGCCGAGACGACCTTCGGGTCGCCCGTAAAGACCTTGTGCAGCTTGGCCGCCGTGTCCATCTCTTCCCACATGTTGAGGTCGTTATTGGAGGCCGCGCCGTCTGTCCCGAGTCCTAGACGGATGTCTGCCTTGAGCATCTGCGGGACGGGCGCAACGCCCGAGGCCAGCTTCATATTAGACTGCGGATTATGTACGACGCCGACGCCGAGTCGTTTGAGCGCCTCTATCTCGGCCGGGCTCGGGAAGACGACGTGCGCGGCGACGACGCGGTTGTTGAGAAAGCCTATGCGCGCCAGGTAATCGACGGGGGGTGCGCCCTTGCTCTTTGTGATGTCGTCCACTTCCTTGCGCGTCTCAGAGATATGGATGACGAGAGGCGCGCCCGTCTTATCGGAAAGAGCGCGCCAGGCTTTGAGATGCTCTTCGGAGACGGTGTAGGGAGCGTGCGGCGCGATGGCGGCCGTAATGAGCGCGTCGCCCTTCCAACGCGCGACGAACTTTTCCGTGTAGGCGACGGCCTCTTCAAACGTCTTATTATCGGCGACGGGGAAATCTATCACCGTCTCGCCGAGCAGGCCGCGCACGCCCGCGCGCTTGGTCTCTTCGGCAATCGCGTCCTCGAAGTAGTACATGTCGCAGTAGGTGGTCGTTCCTCCGCGAATCATCTCGGCCAGGCCGAGCTGTGTTCCGGCGCGCACGAAATCTTCCGTCACGTTCTTGGCTTCGGCCGGGAAGATATATTTCGTCAGCCACTCGTTGAGGTCTAGGTCGTCGGCCAGGCCGCGAAAGAGCGTCATGGGAATGTGAGTGTGGCCGTTGATGAGACCGGGGATCAAGACCTTCCCCGTGGCGTCTATGGTCTCAGCCGCGCTGTACTTGGCGAGAATCTCCGTGCGCGCTCCGACGGCCACGATGCGGCCCGCCCGCACGGCAATCGCTCCGTCTTCGACGACGCGGCGCGCGCCGTCCATAGTGACCACAGTGCCGCCGCGCACCAGCAGATCAACGCGCTCCGTCCTCTGGTTATTGACCGCCGCCGGTGTGTTGAGAGATGCCATAAGAATCAGGAGAAGTGTCAGTCGTATGCGTTTTGACATGTTCGGTATCGAGCCCCTTTAGAGCCGCTCTTCTATTTCGGCCTGCCGGGCAGGTAGTAAAAGCGCACGATGAGCAGCCCGGCGAGCGCCGCCACGCTCAGCAATAGTTCCGTGGCAGTGATGCCTGGGCTGACAATCTTGCGCGCGATGACGAAGATGATGACTTCGACCGCTGCGCTGGTGCGATGAAAGAGGAGCAGCAGCCCCAACTCGGCCGCAATCGCCACCAGCAGGATATTCTCGATGATCTGTTGCAGCACCTTGTACTCGTCCGAGGGCTGCAAGAGCTTCGGAAAATCGCGCACCACAGTATCGAAGGCTCCGATCATGGCCGCGACCAGCACGAGCAGCGCGAGCAAGGAGAGGAAGATGTGAATGGCGTTTCCCAGGTAGAAATTGACGACGCGCTCGACGGGCGTCTCCTCACCTGAGTCTATGACCTTCTCTTTACCTTCTTTCATCCTGGGCGCTCATTTTTCGCGGCTGGCTTCTTTGAGGAACCTGACATCGAAGGCTCTCGGCAGAAGCTCGCGCGCGCTTATTCTTTCAAGATCGCCGCGCAGGTTCGTGAGGATGATCTCGGCGTCGCGGCAGAACTCCCAGATAATCTGGCGGCAGGTGCCGCACGGAGGCGTCAGCGTCTCTGTATCGGCGATGACGACTAGGCGCTTGAAACGCTTCTCGCCTTCCGAGAGCGCCTTCCAGATGGCGACCCTCTCGGCGCACACGGTCAGGCCATAGCTCGCGCTCTCGATATTGCAGCCGATGTAGATTTTGCCCTCTTCCGTCTCGACGGCCGCGCCGACATGGAAATCCGAGAACGGAGCGACGGCCAGCTCGCGCGCCCTTCGCGCCGCGGCGACCAATGCGTCTTCCCCAACTTGTTCCTTCACACTTGCTCTCCACTCATTTCAAAAGCGCCTGACAGGCGCTCGCGAATCTTTCCGCTGATTAGATCAATGCTCACCAGATTATGTCCGCCTTCGGGAATGATAACGTCGGCGTAACGCTTGGACGGCTCGACGAATTGCATGTGCATAGGCCGCACGGTCTTCAAGTACTGCTCGATGACGGAGTCTATGGTGCGGCCACGCTCGGCTATGTCGCGGCGCAGGCGGCGGATGAAGCGTATGTCGTCGGGCGTGTCCACGAAGACCTTGATGTCCATCTGCTCCAAAAGGCGCGGGTCAACGAATATCAGTATGCCTTCGACGATGACAATCGGCTTCGGCTCGATCGGGACTGTCTCGACCTGGCGCGTGTGCGTCTTGAAATCGTAGAGCGGCAGCTCTACTGAGCCGCCCGCCTTCAGCTTTTTGATGTGATGCACGAGCAGGTCGTTGTCGATGGCGTCCGGGTGATCGAAGTTGACGGCCTGGCGATAATCCAGGGGCAGGTCTTTCAGGTTGCGATAATAAGAGTCCTGCTGGATAAAGGCCACGTCCCTGGCGTTGACGGATTCCAGAATCCGGTTGGCAACCGTGGTCTTGCCCGATCCCGTGCCTCCGCAAATACCTATAATCATAAGAAAGCAGTGATTAGTGACGAGTGACAAGTGACGAGTGAAAAGCTTTGCTCTTGCTAGTCACTCGTCACTCGCCACTCTTCACTGTAGTCTTGGGATGACGCGGCGCAGCAGTTCTTTGAAGGTCTCGCGCACCTGTACGCCCGTCTCGATGACCTCTTCGTGATTGATCGGCTGATCGAAAACGCCCGCCGCCATATTCGTGATGCAGGAGAGGCCAAGCACGCGGATGCCCATCTGGCGGGCGATGATCGCTTCCGGCACGGTGCTCATCCCGACGGCGTCCGCGCCGAGCGTCCTCATCATGCGAATCTCGGCGGGCGTCTCGTAGCTCGGGCCCGAAAGCGCAGCGTAGATTCCCCGCCGCAGCTCGACGTTCATCGCGCGCCCCTCTTCGACGGCTATCTCCTGGTAATCGCGCGCGTAGACTTCGGACATATCCGGAAAGCGCGCCCCGAACCGCTCGTCGTTTCGCCCGCGCAAGGGGTTCACGCCCATCAGGTTCAGGTGATCGCTGATAATCATCAGCGAGCCCTGCTCGAAGGCGACGTTCACGCCCCCGGCCGCGTTCGTCAGGATCAGGGATTTGATCCCGAGCAATCCGAGCACGCGAATGGGGAAGACCACTTCCTCAAGGGCATAGCCCTCGTAGTAATGAAAGCGCCCCTGCATGGCTGCGACCACAGTGCCTTCGACTCGGCCCACCACCAGACGCCCGGCGTGCCCTTCGACGGTCGAGCGCGCGAAGCCCGGAATCTCTTCGTAAGGGAAAACAGTCTGCTCCTCAAGATCGTCTGCGAAAGCTCCGAGGCCGCTCCCCAGGACTAGGCCGACGCGCACGTCCTCGCCGAGGCGCGCGCGAACGGTGCGCGCGGCGTGCTCTGCGCGCTCATAGATCGTTTCACTGCTCAACTCTTCAGCCATCCTACTTCTCTTTAACGTAAGGCAGGCCGAGTGCGCGCGGCGCTCTGGATTGCCCGATGAAACCTGCGAGCACGACGATGGTCAGCACATAAGGGATAATCTGTATGAACTGGTTCGGAATCTCATCGCCCGAAGGCATCTTGACGCCCTGCAACTGAATCGCCACCGCCTCCGTGAATCCGAACAGGAGACAGGCGAGCATGGTCTGCACGGGCCGCCACTTGCCGAAGATGAGCGCGGCCAGTGCGATGAAGCCTCTGCCCGAGGTCATGTTCCGCGTAAAGAGGGAGGACTGGCCGATAGAGAGATACGCGCCGCCAATCGCCGCCAGAGCGCCCGACAGAAGGACTGCCGTGTAGCGAATCTTCTTCACGCTCACGCCAGCAGCGTCCGCCGCTTCCGGATTCTCGCCGACGGAGCGCAGCCGCAGGCCGAACGCCGTGCGATAGAGAATGTACCACGTCACGGGAACGAGCACGAAAGCTATGATGACGGGCGTCCAGGGTATCAACTGGTCTTTGGGAATCTGCGGCGTCGAGCCTGATGAGGCGAAGAGCGCGCCGCTGAACAGAGCGGGCAGCCCGAGAAAGAGCATGTTGATGGCCGTGCCGCTCACGACCTGATCGGCCTTGAAGCGGATGCACGCGACGGCATGGACGCCCGCCGCCAACACCCCTGCGCAGATGCCCGCCAGCAGTCCGGCCCACGGGTTATGTGCGTAATGCGTGACGGAGGCCGCCGTAAAAGCGCCCGCCAGCATCAAGCCTTCGAGCGCGATGTTGATGACGCCCGAACGCTCGGAAAAGAGCCCGCCGAGCGCCGCCAGGAGCAGTGGCGTCGCCAATCGTATCGCCGAGAACAGAAGCGCCAGTGTGAAGATGTCTCTCATAGCTTAGCTTTCAGCTTCAGACTTTCGATCTCTTCAGCAACGAGAAGCGGCCGAACGAGCCACGGAACGCTCCTTCGGCCGCGACAAAGAGAATGACGACGGCCTGCAAGACCTGCACCAGGTCTTTCGTCACATGATCCGTGAAGGCGTCCACGAAGATGCCGCCGCGAATCAGGATGCCGAACAGGATGGCCGAGAGCAGCACTCCCACGGGATGATTGCGCCCGAGCAGCGCGACGGCTATCCCTGTGAAACCGTAGCCCGGCGAAAAGCCCTCGTAGTAACGATGACGAAAACCCAGGACTTCGTTAATCCCGACCATCCCGGCGAGCGCCCCCGAGACGGCCATCGCCAGCACTATCTGCTTGCGCACGGAGATGCCGCCGTACTCGGCCGCCAGGGGGTTCGCGCCCGTCGAGCGTATCTCGTAGCCCCATTTCGTGCGCCACAGGAAAACGTAGACGAGCGCGCACGCCAGCAGCGCGAGCAGGAAAGCGAGGTTCAAAGGGATGCGTTCGGGCAGGCCCGGAATAAAGCGGCCTAAGCGCGCGATGTGCGCGGCCGTGCCGATGGGAGCCGTCTGCAAGATCGGGTCGCCCGGAATCTTGTAGTAGTACTGCGTGAAGTAGCTGACCAGGGCGGCCGCGATGAAGTTCAACATGATCGTGTTGATGACTTCGTGCGAGCCGAACCTGGCCTTCAGGAAACCGGGGATGCCTCCCCACACAGCGCCCGCCACAATTGCCGCCAGCATCGAGAGCGGAAGCAGCAGCAGGGCAGGCAAACTGGCCCAGGAATAGTTCAGCGGCGAGCCGAAGACATCTACGACGACGCCGCCGAACTTGATGCTCACCCAGGCGGCCGCAAACGCCGAGACGATCAACTGCCCCTCAGCCCCGATATTCAGCAGCCCGCAGCGAAACGCCACGGCCACCGCGAGCCCCGTGAAGATCAGCGGCGTCGCATAGAAGAGCGTATAGCCCACCCCGTCCGGCCATGAGAGCGCGCTGCCGATCAACAGGCTGTAGGTATGGAAAGGGTCGTCGCCGATCAGCCACACGAAGAGGCCGCCGACGATGAAGGCCGCGATGACGGCGACGAGCGGAAAGGCGAGTTCGCGTAGAAGAGCCCTCATAAGAAATGATGAATGCGGAATGCGGAATGCGGAATGAAAGACCAAAGATGAGCGTCCTCTGTTTTTAATTCATCATTCCGCATTCATCCTTCTGCATTCTTTTGCTTTCCTCCTGTCATTAGCAGTCCGATCTCTTCCGTGGTCGCTTGTTTGGGATCAACTTCGCCGACGATCTCGCCTTCGTGCACGATCAGGAGACGGTCGGAGAGCGCCGTCACTTCTTCCAGCTCCGCCGAGACCAGGAGCACTCCGCAGCCGCCGTCGCGCAAGCGCACGAGCTTACTGTGAATGAACTCTATAGCGCCGATGTCTACGCCGCGCGTCGGCTGCGAGACGAGCAAGAGCTTGGGCTGTAAATCGAACTCGCGCCCGATGATGAGCTTCTGCTGATTGCCGCCCGAAAGAGAGCGCGCCGGCAAGTCGGCATTGGCGGGGCGCACGTCGAAGTCTTTGATGATCTGATTGGTGCGACGGCGAATGGCTTCGTTGTCGAGCCAGGTATGGCCCAGGCCGGCGGTCGCTGGCGGCCGGTAATGAACCCCCAGGATGGAGTTCTCCATGAGGTCGAAATCGAGCAGCAGCCCGCGCCGGTGGCGATCTTCCGGGATGTGCGCGATACCAAGCTCCTTGCGCGTGCGCGCGCTCGTCCCTGTAATATCACGGCCCTGGAACTCCACTTGGCCGTCGAGTTGCGAGGAAGGCACAAGGCCGGCGAGCGCCTCGATCAATTCCGTCTGGCCGTTTCCTTCTACGCCGGCGATGCCGACGATCTCGCCCGCTCGCACCTCGAAGGAAACAGCCTTGACGCGGGGCTGATGGTCGCGCGCGCGCACCACCAGGTCACGGACGCTCAGGACGGTCTCGCCCGATTTCGCGTCAGGCTTCTCGACCCTGAGCAGGACATCGCGCCCGACCATCAGCCGCGCCAGCTCCGCCGCGTTCGTCTCGGCAGTCTTCACCTCTCCGACCACGCGCCCGTCTCTCATCACCGTCACGTCATCCGAGATCGCCAGCACTTCCGAGAGCTTGTGCGTGATGATGATGATGGTCTTGCCCTGCTCGCGCATCCCGCGCAGGATTGCGAAGAACTCTTCGACCTCCTGCGGCGTGAGCACGGCGGTCGGCTCGTCCAGGATAAGGAAGCGGGCCTGGCGATAGAGCGCCTTGAGGAGTTCGACGCGCTGCTGCTGCCCGACAGAGAGGTGCTCAATGGTCGCCCTCGGGTCAATCGAGAGCTTGAACTCGTCTGAGAGGGCGCGAATCTGCCGGGCGGCGCTCGCCAGATCGAGCGCGATTCCGGAGCCGGGCTCTGCGCCGAGCACTATGTTTTCCGCCACCGTCATAGGCTCGACCAGCATGAAGTGCTGGTGAACCATCCCGATGCCTAAAGCTATGGCATCGTGCGGGGACTCGATGGGCCGCACCTCTCCGTCCACCAGTATCTCGCCCTCGTCCGCCGTGTAGAACCCATAAGCGATGCGCATCGCCGTCGATTTGCCCGCGCCGTTTTCGCCCACGATGGCGTGAATCGTCCCCGAAGCGACCCTGATGTTCACGTGGTCGTTCGCCAGCACATCGCCGAAGCGCTTGGTTATGTTTCGCAGCTCAAGCATAAAGGCAGTGGTGAGTGACGAGTGACGAGTGACGAGTAAGAACAAGAATAAAAGCAATGCTTTCAGCTTGTCACTCGTCACTCTTCACTTGTCACTGCTATTTCGCCATCGCGTCCGTCACTTTGATCTCGCCTTTGATGATTTTCTGACGGGCCGCGTCGGCCTCCTGTCTCACTTCGGGCGGAATCAGGTCTTGGTTGTATTGATCTACGGTGTAGGCGACGCCGTCCTTATCAAGGCCGTAGACGTGTACGCCGCCCTCGAACTTGCCTTGCACCACGTCCTGCACGATCTGGTAGACGGCGTTGTCCACGCGCTTAATCATGCTGGTCAGGACGAAGCCGGGCTTGACCATGTTCTGATTTGAATCCACGCCGATGACGAAGTGCGTGGCGCGGCCGTTCACCTTGCCGGCCTGCTCGACGGCGTCGAATGCGCCGAGACCGGAGTTGCCGGCCGCCGTGAAGATCACGTCAGCGCCCTTTCCGATCTGGGCCAGAGACAGCTCCTTGCCCTTGCCGGGGTTGTTCCAGGCCGAGTCCGTCACGCCGACGTAGTTCTCTATGACTCGAATGTTCGGATTGACGGAGCGCGCGCCCTCTTCATAGCCTTTGGCGAAGCGATGTATGAGCGGGATGTCCATGCCGCCGACGAATCCGATCACGCCCGTCCTAGTGGTCTTAGCGGCGATGATGCCGACCAGGTAAGAGCCCTCGTGCTCCTTGAAGACCAGCGAGGCGACATTTGGCAACTGGCTCACGCCGTCAACGATGGCGAAGTTGACGTTCGGATAATCCTTCGCCACCGCCTCGATGATCGGCGCTTGTGCGAAGCCTATCCCGATGACGAGGTTGTAATGGCGCTCGGCGAAGGCGCGCAGCGCGGGCTCGATGGAGGTCGGGTCGCCCGGCTCCACGTCGCGCAGGACTATGCCGAGCGAGGGCTTATCGCAGGCAGTGCCGTCCGGATGCTTGCCGCCTTCGGCGCACTTGACGCCGTCGTAGGCCGCCGCGTTGAAGGAGCGATCATCTTTGCCTCCGATGTCGAAGACTATGCCGACATGTACTTTTGAAGGATCGTCCGCGGCGCGGCTTTGCGGCTGGCAGGCAATGCTTGCCAGAGCGAGCGCACAGAGGACGGCTAGGAAGGCTGTGATGTAGAGCTTCATGCTGTGATTACTTCCTTAATCAGTGTGGGCCCGGGCGAAGGCGGCTCGTCGCCCACCAGGTAAGCGGCCTGTATGCGACGTGCGGCGGTCTGAGCCTCCGCCGCTCGGCGGCCGTAGACGAGCCCTACTACTTGGCCCGTCTTCACCTCGTCGCCGATCTTCGCCCGGCCGATAAAACCTACCGCCCCGTCAATCCGGTCTTCCATTCTGACGCGACCGCCGCCCAGGGCAGCGACCGCATGGCCTATCTCAGCCGTCTCGATGTGAGTGATGAATCCCGCGCGCGCCGATTCTACCTTAACCTCGTGCAGTTTCAAATCGAAGAGTGAGGCAGGCGCATCGCATAGGCGCGGGTCGCCGCCCTGCGCCTCCACGTTGGCCCGAAACCGCTCAAGGGCCGCCCCCGTCTCCAAAGCCCGCCGCACCAGAGCGCGCGCTTCATCGAGCGAAGCGGCGCGCTCCGAGGCCAAGACCATGTGCGCCGCAAGCTCTACGGAAAGGTCTAAGACGGGGCGCGCGCCCTCGCTTGCTTCGCCGCGAAGGATTTCGAGGCATTCGCGCGTTTCGAGCGCGTTGCCGACCGCTTCGCCTAAGGGCTGGTTCATATCCGTAATCAACGCTTCTGTGTGTACGCCGCAGCCTTCGCCGGTCGCGACCAGGGCGTGGGCCAACCGGCGGGCCAACTCTTCCGTCTCCATAAACGCGCCGCTTCCCGTCTTGATGTCCAGAACGAGCGCGCCCAAGCCTGCGGCCATCTTCTTAGACATGATCGAAGCGACGATCAAAGGAATGGCCTCGACTGTCGCGGTCGCATCTCTGAGGGCGTAGAGCTTACGGTCGGCCGGCGCGATCTCTTCCGTCTGGCCCATCATCGCAAAGCCGACTCGCTCAAGCACCGCGCGAAACTCCGTGAGCGAAAGATGCACGCGATAACCCGGAATCGCTTCCAGCTTATCCAGCGTGCCGCCCGTATGGCCCAGGCCACGGCCCGAGATCATCGGCACGTAAGCGCCCACGGCCGCCACCAGCGGAGCGATCACCAGTGACGTTTTATCGCCGACACCGCCCGTCGAATGCTTATCGACCTTGGGCCCATCAATACTTGAGAAGTCGAGCACCGTGCCGGAATGAAGCATCTCTTCCGTGAGCGCCCGCTGCTCGGAAGCGTCCATGCCCTTGAGGAAGATGGCCATCAGGAGGGCCGAAGCCTGGTAATCGGCCACGCTGCCCTCGGTCAAGCCTTTGACGAAGAAGGCAATCTCTTCGCGCGTGAGCACCTGGCCGTCCCGTTTCTTGCGGATGATGTCCTGCGGTCTCAAAACCTTTTTTGCCTTCCCCTCTACATGCGCGTCAGCAAGACCACGGCCTGTACGGTCACGGCCTCTTCGCGGCCGACGGCGTCGAGTCCCTCGCCCGTCTTGGCCTTGACGCTCACGGCGCACGTCTCAGTGCCGAGCGTGCGCGCAAGGTTCTCGCGCATCCCCTCGACGAAGGGGCGCAGGCGCGGTCTTTCCAGCATGATCGTCGCATCGAGGTTGACCACCCCATAGCCGCGCTCGCCCGCCAGCCACATCACGCGCGCCAGTAAATCCAGGCTGTCGGCGTCCTTCCAACGCGGATCGCGGTCAGGGAAATGCACGCCCAGATCGCCCTCGCAGAGCGCGCCTAGAATGGCATCGGCGACGGCATGCGAGAGCGCATCTGCATCCGAATGGCCCTCGGCTCCGCGCTCCGACTCGATGCGGACTCCGCCGAGGATGAGCGGCCGCCCCTGGGCCAGGCGGTGCGTATCATGTCCGATGCCGATGCGAAACATAAGAGCAGATACCAGACATTAGATGTCAGATGCCGGCCGGAGGTCAAACGCCGTCATCTAACGCCCGGCCGTCCGACATCTGCTTCAGGATGATTTCGGCGACTGCTATGTCTGCGGGACGCGTGATCTTGATGTTGCGAGCGTCACCTTCGACGACTGTGACCCTGTGGCCCAGGCGCTCGACGAGCGCGCTGTCGTCCGTGATGTCGGCCGCAGCAGAGAGGAGGTCGCTCGCCTCCTCGTAAGCGCGGCGCAGCAGCGCGTAACGAAAGCACTGTGGCGTGAGCGCATGCCGCAAAGAGGCGCGTGCGAGCGTGCGTCTCACCTCTCCGTTCTCTACCTCTTTAATCGTGTCGGTCGCGGGGGCAGTGAGGATGGCCGCGCCCGTCTCGTCCGCCAGCGCGATGGTGCGGGCTATCTCTTCCGGCGTCACGAAGGGGCGCACGCCGTCATGCACGGCGACGACGTGCGCGGTCGCGGCGCGCACGGCCTGCAACGCGCGCCAGACGGATTCGGCGCGCGTCGCGCCGCCCACGACCACGCGGCTCAACTTGCGCAGCCCGTAGGGGGCGGCGAGCGCGAGAAACGACGCGGCGTCGGCAGCCGGCAGGACGACAAAGACTTCGTCAACGGCCGGGCACTGCTCGAAACGTTTGAGCGTGTGAATAATGATCGGAGTGCCGGCCAGTTCCAAGAACTGCTTGGCCCGGCGGCCGCCCATGCGCTTCCCCTGCCCCGCAGCGGCAATAATCGCAACGTTCATAGGAAGGGCGGAGGGATGAGGGCGGAGGGATGAAGGATTGAATTCAGTGACTCTCGAATCTTTAAATCAAAAGCTCTTCTTTCATCCCTCATCCCTCATCCCTCATCCCTTAGCTTTCGTAGCTGTCTGTCACGCGCGTTGGTGCGGGCCGCATCTCGCGCACGGGCCGGGTGCGTGTGCCGTTAGTGCGCTCCTGCGTGCCGCCGTTGCCGCCGTTCTCGGTGGACTCCTCCCAGAGGCGGCCGAAGATCATCTTGCCGGCGGTCGTTTGCAGGACGCTGGTGACGGCTATGTCTGCGTTCTTCCCGATCAGCTTGCGCGCGTTGTCCACGACGACCATCGTGCCGTCGTCCAGGTAGGCGACGCCCTGGTTATACTCCTTGCCTTCCTTGAGGATGAAGACGCGCATGGCTTCGCCGGGCAGCACGACCGGCTTCAAGGCGTTAGCCAGCTCGTTGATGTTCAGGACGTTGACGCCACGAAGCTGTGCGACCTTGTTCAAGTTGAAATCGTTGGTGACGATCACGGCGTCGAGTTGCTTGCCCAGCTCTATCAGCTTGAGGTCAACTTCGCGCACGGCCGGGAAATCGGTTTCGATAATCTGGATGTCAAGGGCGCTGTTGTTCTGTAAGCGGTTGAGCATGTCCAGGCCGCGACGGCCGCGCTGGCGCTTTGACGAGTCCGGGGAGTCCGCCACCTGTTGCAGCTCTCTCAGGATGAACTGCGGGATAATCAGCGAGCCGCTCAGGAAACCCGTCTCGGCGACATCGGCTATGCGGCCGTCTATGATGACCGAGGTATCTAGAATCTTGAGGTCGCGCCGCACGGTCTTATCGCTGAAGATGCCGCCCAGGGCCGAGAGGTCTAGGTAATCGCCTTTGGCCCCGCCGACCATCAAGCCCACATAGGCCATGAAGAAGGTCAGCGAGAGCGTGAGGAAGGTTTTCGTCTCGGGCGCGACGGCCATCGATTCCTGGCTGCTGATGAGCGAGCCTATGAGGTAGGCTCCGATGATTCCGAGCAGAGAGCCGACCGCCGCGCCGATCAAAGTCTTGAGCGAAGCGCGCCTGATCCGCATCTCGAAGAAGATGATGGCGACGGCGACAACGCAGGCCGCCACGGCGGAGATAAGCTCACCCGAGATGAACTTAAGGCCGGGGAGTGGATGCAGCTTGTATCCGGCTGCCACGAGAATTGCGGTAAAGACTACTCGTATGAGTATCACGTCCGTACGCATGGCAGCCAGCATATTAGCACGCCTTAACTTCCTCGTCACTAAAAGCTTTTACGGCCCCGGAGTGTGTCCGGCGACGGCCTGTTTCGGCCCGTTCAGGGCTATCAGGGCAGAGCACGGGCGCGAAACGGGCGATAATTAATTGGGCCGGTGAATCAAATGGCGATGAGGCGCGGCTTCTACTGGCGGCTTCTACAGAGTTCCGACCAAGAGCGTCTGCCCTGTGACTGTGCCTGCCTCGGGCGAAAGCAGGTAGACGCAGGCGCGTGCCACCTCGTCGGGTGGCGTCGTGCGCCGGATTGAAGCCCCTTGAGCATGGCTCTCTTCTAGCTCTAAGGATTCGCTCTCGTGCGTGGCAAAGGCGACGGCGTTGACGCGGATGCGCGGCGCAAAGGCGCGGGCCAGCGCCCTTGTCAGACCGACGAGGCCGGCCTGTGCCGCGACGTAATGGACTGCGCCAGAAGGACAGGCCGACACTCCGGCTTCCGCCAAGATATTACAGATAGCAGCCTTCGGCCGCCCGCGCATCAAACGCTCTGCCGCCTGCGAACAGAGAAAGGCGCTCTTGAGGTTGACATCGATGATCTGATTCCAGCCCTCAAGGGTCAGCTCATCCGGCGCAGAGTCACCGAAGGCATGCGCGCTGTTGACGAGCAAGTCCAGGCGGCCGAAGCTCTCTTCGACCAGACGAAAGGCGCTCTCGACACCTTCCGGCCGCCAGACATCGGCCCTCACGGCATGGGCCAACGTGCCTATCTCGCGCAGCTCTTGGGCGACGCGCTCGCCCTCAGCGCCTTCCGTCTCGCCGTAGCCGACGACTACGTACGCGCCTTCCAGCGCAAGCTGCAACGCGACGGCCCGACCCGTTGCGCCAGCCCCGTCCGAAACGAGCGCAACTTTTTCGGCGAAACCTCTATAACTCTGCCCCGGCAACTTCTTCTGAGCGCCTCCGTTGAGAACTCTTTATAGAGTGTGGGTGATGATAACAGGATTTTTTAGCACTTTGCGAAAATCTCCTGCCCCGCAGGCATCCTGCACCTGCGCCCACACAGCTCTTCCCTTCAGAAAAAGCTGTATGCGGCCCCTGGGTTCTATGGCACACTGCTTGACATGGACGATCCCGAGACCGTTATGGGCCAACGCTGCCCCAGACAAAGACTCGTCACTCTTCTTCAGGCTGCTTATTCGGGCGAGCTGGCGGCAGCCCACGCCTATCGCGGCCACCGAAACTCTTTGAGCGACCCCGCAGAGCAGGAGCGCATCCGGCGCATAGAGGATGAAGAGTGGCTGCATAGAGAGAAAATAGGACGCATCCTGAGCGAGCTGCAAGCGGGCCCACGCCGGCTGAAAGAGCTGAAGATGCTGTTGATCGGCAGACTGATCGGCCTCTCATGTCACGTCGCGGGCTGGTTCCTGCCGATGTATTTCGCCGGAAGATTGGAGAGCCGCAACGTCGATGAATATGAGTCGGCGGCAGAGCATGCGCGCACGCTGGGCCTGGCGGAATTTGCCAGCGAGCTGCGAATCATGGCCGTTGTCGAAAGGGAGCACGAAGTCTTCTTCAGGAGGACGGTCGCCAGCCACCGCCTCCTGCCACTGATGCGAAAGATTTTCGGCTGGGGATGATTAAAACAGTTCATCCAGGGCTTCTTCGACCGAGCGCACGCCGATAACTCTGAGGCCGAGCATGCGTTCGAGTCCGACCGTGTTCGAGGCGGGCATGATGAGGCGTTTGAAGCCGAGCGTCTGCGCTTCGCGGGCGCGGGCCTGGGCCTGCAAAGCGCCGCGCACTTCGCCCGTCAATCCCACTTCGCCGAAGACGGCCGTGTGCGGGTCAATCGGCGTGTTCTTGAAGCTTGAGGCGATTGCTGCCACGACGCCGAGGTCTGCTGCGGGTTCGTCAACTTCGAGCCCTCCGGCAATGTTGAGAAAGACATCGTCGCCGAGGAGGTGAAAGCCGACTCGCTTTTCCAGCATCGCGATTAGCAGCGCGACTCTGTTCTGGTCTACGCCCTGCGTCATGCGACGGCCTGTCCCATACTTTGAGCCGGAGACGAGCGCCTGAATCTCGACGAGCACGGGGCGCGTTCCCTCCATGCAGGCCGTGACGACAGAGCCCGCGACGCCCTGGGGCCGCTCCTGCAAAAACATCTCCGAAGGATTGGCGACGGCCACCAGTCCCTCGCCCGTCATCTCGAAGACGCCGACTTCGTTGGCCGCGCCGAAGCGGTTCTTGGTCGCGCGCACGATGCGATGATTGTGATGGCGCTCGCCCTCGAAGTAGAGCACTGTGTCAACTATGTGCTCTAAGGCTTTGGGCCCGGCGATGGAGCCTTCCTTAGTGACGTGGCCGATTAAGAAGACTGGGATGGTGCGGTTCTTCGCCAGCAATAGAAACTGCCCGGCGACTTCCCTGACCTGCGAGACGGAGCCGGGCGCAGACTCTATGTTTGAAGAGAAGACGGTCTGAATCGAATCCACTATGACCGCGCCCGGATTCATCCGCTCGATCTCGCCAAAAATGTTTTCGAGGGTGGTTTCGGGCAGCAGGTAAAGGCGCTCGGCCGTGACTCCTAATCGCTCGCCCCTCAGCTTGATCTGGCGCTCGCTCTCTTCGCCCGAAACGTAGAGCACGCTCATCCCTGCTGCGCTCATCTTATCCGCGACCTGCAAGAGCAGCGTGCTCTTGCCTATGCCGGGGTCGCCGCCGATCAGGATGAGCGAGCCGGGAACGATGCCGCCGCCGAGCACGCGGTCGAATTCCGTGACGCCGGAAGAGGCGCGCGCCTCGTCCTGCGATTCGATCTCGCCGTAGGCGACGGGCTTGACTTCGCGCAGGCGAAAGCCGCCGCGCGCAACGCCTGCTCCCTCCTTCTTCGTCGCAATGCGCGCTCGCTCTTCGACAAACGCATTCCACTCGCCGCAGTCCGGACACTTGCCGAGCCACTTGCGCGATTGATGACCACAATTTTGACAGACGTAAACAGTCGCCGGTGCTTTCGCCACTCCCCACACCCCTCGTCAGATGTTTATTGTGTTAGATGCTTACAAGTCACCGATCACTGCCTTGACGTTTTCGATGGGGCGGCCGAGGACTGCGCGCTTGCCGCGCTCGACGATGGGGCGCTGAATCAGGTCTGGGTGCTCGGCCATGAGCGTGATTATCTCGTCGTCCGTGAACGTCCCCTTGCCGAGCCCAAGCTCTTTGTAGATGGGCTCCTTCGTGCGCAGCAGCTCGCGCGGCGTGATCTTCATCTTCGCTATCAGCTCGCGCAGCTTCTCTTCCGTCAGGGGCGCTGTGTAGTAGTTGACTTTCTCGTACGAGATGCCGCTCTCACGGAGCAGCCGGTCAAGCTCGCGACACGTCGTTCAAGTCGGCTTTTCATAAACGGTGATCTTCTCTTTCACTTTCAACTCCTTCTCAGGGAAAGATGCCGCGCACGCGCGTAGCCTCTGCGACGCGGTCTATGGCCAGGATGTAAGCGCCCGTACGCATGTCCGTGTGGTAACGCTCGGCCGTGTCGTAGACAGAGCGAAAGGCTATCTGCATGGTCTGCTCAAGGCGCTCGTTGATCTGGCTCTCCGTCCAGAAATAAGAGTATTGATCCTGCACCCATTCGTAGTAGCTGACGGTGACGCCGCCCGCGTTGGCCAGGATGTCCGGCAGGAGAAAGACGCCCCCTTCGACCAGCACGCGGTCAGCGCCCGGCGTGATGGGCCCATTGGCAAGCTCTGCGATGATGCGCGCCTTGACGCGCTCGACGTTCTTGAGAGTGATGCTGTTTTCCAGCGCCGACGGGAGCAAGATGTCGCAGTCTGCTTCGAGCGCCTCCGCGCTCTCTATCTCCTGACAGTTCTTGAGCCCCATGACCGCGCCCGTCTCCCTCTTGTGTTGCAGGACGGCCTGCACGTCGAGGCCGGTGTCGCAATAGACGCCGCTGCGCGAGTCGGCTATGGCGACGATGCGTGCGCCGTCTGCGGCGACGAGGCGCGCGATGTTTGCGCCGGCGTTGCCGAAGCCGTGGACGGCGACGCGCGCGCCCCTCAAATCCAGGCCCTTGACACGGCAGGCTTCGCGCAGCGCGTAGAGGCAGCCGCGCGCAGTCGCTTCCGAGCGGCCCTGCGAGCCGCCCAGGGCAATGGGCTTGCCCGTGACGACGGCCAGCTCCGTGTGGCCGCGCACCATCGAGATGGTGTCCATGATCCAGGCCATCGTCTGCTCGTCCGTGTAAACGTCCGGCGCAGGGATGTCGCTGTCGCGCCCGATGATCGGAGCTATCTCGAAAGCATAGCGGCGAGTGAGCCGCTCAAGCTCGCTCTCGCTCATGCCTTTGGGGTCGCAGACGACGCCGCCTTTGCCGCCGCCGTAAGGGATGCCGACGGTCGCGCACTTCCAGGTCATCCAGGAGGCCAGGGCCTTGACCTCGTCTAAGGTGACCTGCGGGTGATAGCGTATGCCGCCCTTGGCGGGCCCACGCGCGATGTTATGCTGCACGCGATAGCCCTCGAAGACCTCTACGCGGCCGCTGTCCATCTTGACCGGGATGGAGACGACGAGCTGGCGCTTGGCCGTCTTGAGGACGCTGCGCATGGACTCGTCCAGGTCTAGGTAGTTGGCCGCGATGTCAAACTGCTGCTTGGCGATCTTGAACGGGTTGAGCTCCTCCTGGCTCTGCGCTGTCGCCTTTACTTCAAGCATCTGGATTTACCTCCCGCTAAATTAAGGGATGAGGGCCGCAGGGCGGAGGGATAAAGAAAAGCATTCAAGCTTGGGAAGCATTCCTTTCATCCCTCATCCCTGCTTTTCGGCTTCTTCTTCGATGTCTGTGATGTCGCCGGTGGTGAAGAGATAAGTACGCATGTGTTTGTCGAACATGGGATTGATGCGGCGGAGGTATTCGAGGCCCATGATGGCGTGCTCGATCTCTTCGTCGCGATTGTGTTCGAGGATGCGGCGCAACTGCTCGTCCTTGGTGGCCTGCGCGCGCTGATTGTACCAGTCCACGGCCTCCAACTCTTCCTGCACGCTCTTGACAGCGCGCGAAAAGTTGAGCGCCAGCTCGCTCATGTCCTCATACTTCTCGTGCCACTCAGCACTGGTTGCCATAAAGTTTTCGCTCCTGAAATGGTGATAAGGGGCTCCCCTTGAACGCTCCAATCCTAGAAGAATTAGCGCGCGCTGTACAGGCGACCCCGTGGGGAACAAAACCGAGGGGGCCGGAGTCTAAAAGGGCGTAGAGAGCAAGCTCCCGCTCTCAGACCCGCTGGCACCGGCACAGGAGGAGCGAAGAGATGTTTAATAACCTGGTCGAATCAGACCTGCATATGAAGGAGCACGTGCGAAGAAGCTGGTTCTTTCTCGGCACGCTGGCGACCTATGCCGTGCTGTTTATGATCCTCGGCGTCGCGAGCATCTATGCTTACGACGCGCATCTGGAAGAACAGACCAACGAATATATAGTGACTTTCGTCCCGCCCGTCGAGACAGCCCAGCCGGCAGAGCGGCCCCGCAATGAAACGCCAAGATCAAACGCCAACGCGACGAGCGACCGGCATGTTTCCGAGAGGACTGTGCTGATTGATCGCGTCACCAATCCGAACAACGTGCCCACGCACTCGTCTGCGGTCGCATCAACCGTGCCGCCGCTGCCTCCGGGCGACGTTATGCTCGGCAACAGAAATGTCGATGCCGTTTCTTCCAACGTTCCAATCGGCACGTTGCCGAGGGGCTCTGTCTACGGCGACGGTCGTGAGGGGCGCACAATTGTCAATATACCTGACGCGCCGCCGCCGCCGACCCCCTCGCCCACGCCGCCCAGGAATTACGTCAAGAGCGGCAGTGTGCTCAACGGCCAGGCAGTAGACTTGCCCAAGCCCGTTTACCCGCAGATAGCTAAAAACGCGCACGCCACAGGCGTCGTCACTGTGCAAGTGCTGATTGACGAGACGGGAAAGGTTATTTCGGCGCAAGCCGTATCGGGCCATCCGCTTTTAAAGGCTGCGGCGGTACAGGCAGCCTACCGGGCGCGATTTACGCCGACCTATCTTTCACAGCAGCCTGTGAAAGTCTCCGGCGTTATCACGTACAACTTTACCCTCTAAGAGGAACTATCGCTTGCCGGGGATGTGCTGACGCAGTTCTCTTTTCAAAGTCCGCCGGGAAACCCGCCAGCCAAAAGGCGCGTGATCGCTCAACAGGCAATCACGCGCCTTCCTCCGACTCCTTTTGGCCCACAGGCTTATTCACTATAGGCTTCCATCAGCTTGCGGAAGTGATAGCCCATCGCGGCCAGCCTCATGGCCTCCGCGAACTTCTCGCGGTGCTCTGCGGCGGCGCGGCGGAAGAAGCGCCAGTACTCTCGGCGCTCGCGGTCGAGGATGCCGAGCCTGACGGTCATGCGCGCCAGAGAGACGACGCCGCTCATGAAGCTGTAGTGATGTGTGGCCTTGACGCCGGGCGGGACTCGTCTCAGACATTCGAGGGCGCGCTGGTAATACTCGCTCGGATTGTAGATCGTTTGCATCACCGAGCGGTAGCCTTCGATCAAGCGCGCCGCATCCATCTTCGGCACGAAGTTCAGATCGAAGCTGGTGTTGTTACCGGCGCTTTCGGCCAGCAGGCGGCCTTCGCGCTTGAGCCGCCGCCAGAGCTGAGTGTCGGGCAAGGCGGTCAACAGGCCGACCATCGCGAGCGGGATGGCGCTCTCGCGGATAAAGTTGATCTGGCGCTCGAAGATGTCTTCCGGGTCTGTGTCGAAGCCGACGATGAATCCGGCCATCACCTCCATCCCGTAGGACTGAATCTTTCGTACCGAATCGAGCAGGCTGACCTTTATATTCTGCTTCTTCTGCGCTTCCAGCAGGCTCTCTTCGACCGGCGTTTCGATGCCCAGAAAGACGCGGTCGAACCCTGCGCGCCGCATCGCTTCCAGTAGCTCGTCGTCGTCCGCCAGGTTAACGCTCGCTTCCGTCAGGAATTCAAAGGGCCGTCCGTTCCGCTCCTGCCACTCGGCCAAAGCCGGCAGCAGCTTTTTGACGTTCCGCTTATTGCCGATAAAGTTGTCGTCCACGATAAAGACCGTCCCGCGCCAGCCCGTCGCCCTCAGCGCGTCAAGCTCGGCCGTCATCTGCTCTATGCTCTTGGTGCGAGGGATGCGGCCGTAGATTTCTATGATGTCGCAGAACTCGCATTGAAAGGGGCAGCCGCGCGAGTACTGCACAGACATCGCGCTGTAACGACGTGCGTCAGCCAGGTGAAAGTCCGGCACGGGCGCGGCCGAGAGCGGCGGGCGCTCCTGTGCCTGGTAAAAACGCTTGGCCTCGCCGCGCTCCAGGTCAGCTATAAACTCCGGCAGAGTGGTCTCGGCTTCTCCGAGAAAGATGTGGTCTGCCTCCGGCAGGCTCTCCGTGTGGGTCGTCACGTAGGGGCCGCCGATGACGACGCGTTTGCCGCGCGCCTTGCAACGCTCGACCGTTCGGCGCAGCGAATCTTTCTGCACCAGCATCGCCGTCAGAAAGATCATGTCCGCCCACTCTATGTCCGCCGTTTTCAGTGGGCCCACGTTCAGATCGACGAGGCGTCTTTCCCAGGAGCGTGGCAGCAGGGCTGAGATCGTCAACAGCCCGAGCGGCGGAAAGGCCGACCGCTTGCCCTCGAATCTGAGCGCATGACTGAAGCTCCAGTAGGTGTTCGGATATTCCGGGTTAATAAGCAGAATCTTCATAGTCTCTTCCCCCGCCCCTCATCCTTTGCGAGCACAGCCGTAGCTCTGCCGCCAGAGAAGGCCAGATGCTTAGAGTGAAAAAGAGAGAACCCCTCAATCTTACTCCAAACACCCGTATCAGGCTATTATATTTACGTCACAATTCGAGGATGGGCCGGATGAATAGCGCGTCACTTCTTTTGAGAGCCTTCCCGTTCCACGCCCGAGCCGACCGGCTCCGCGCGCGCAGCCTGCCTTTCATTCTCGTTTATCCCCGTTGCCGGCCTGCCCTTATCTTCGATGAGGGGTTGCTGCTTATTTTTGGCGGTGGGCTTTTTAACGAAATGCATGTATACCATGCGCCCGAACTGAACCGCCGGAACGAACAGGCCCCAGATAAGCCCTGTGAGGAATACTCCGAAGGGTGCTCCGAACACTCTGAAGGCATTCAGCGATTGCACCACTATAGTGGCCAAAGACCCGGCAGTTAGAAAGACTGTAAGGTAGAAGTTAACGTCATGAGGCTCTTCTCCTCTAATAACCCTGGATAATCTACGGTAATAGAAGATGGCTATGGTAATGAAGCAGAGCGCGGTGACGGCGCTAGACACGTGCCAGAGTCGCGGAGCCGCCATGCCGAGGGCGTTGAGCACCAACGGCAGCAGAGTGTTAAAGATGGCTCCGATGCTTGTGGTGAGCAGCAGGAAGAAGCGCATGCGGTCTGCATCCGACCACTCGGAAGGTTTGTTGCGGTACGCCAGCACGACGCCGGTAAAGCCCGTCAGCCCGAGCGCGATCTGCGCCAACCCAATCAGGTATTCCGCTTCCGCCATGAAAATCCTCTCGGGAAGAACGAAGCTCAGAATCAAACCACGCCAAGTATAGCTCTAAGCCTCGGATTTAGCGCCGGGAATATCTGTGAAAAAATCTGAGAGGTGGCGGGCGACCAGTTCCGGATGGGTCAGGGGAATAAAATGTGGGCCCTGCAAAGTGAGCAGGCGGGCGCGGGGGATGGCCTCGACCGTGCGCCTCGCCATAGGCTCGGGCACAGCCCGGTCGTCGCTGCAATGGATGACCAGCGTGCGGGCCTTGATGGACGGGAGCATCCGTGAAAGCGGGGCCATCACCTCTTGCGGGTCGCCCCAGCGTACCTGGGCGGCGAGCTTCGTCCCGCCCAGAAGCCCACGGAAGGGTTTGGAGAAAGAGCGCCGGTGCTCTTCGGTGTAGCGTTGCAGATAACGTGCATCCAGGCCCAGCCGCCAGAAGATGAGCGGCTTGAGTAAGAGGCTGGCTACTGGGCCCACGAACGGCGTGCGCAGGATACGCATGGGCCACGGGATATTGAAATCGGGCCAGAGGGGCGCTGACATCAATACTAAACGCTCGACTTTTTCGGGACGCACAGCAGCATAGTAGGCGGCGATGACCGCACCCGCGTCGGTAGACGCGATGTTGCGAATGGGCCCACCGCAAGCCTCTTCCAACGCCTCGAAAATAGGGATGGAATCGGCCAGCAACGCCGCGCCGCGCACAGGCATAGGGCTCGACTCACCCCACCCAGGCATGTCCGGACACAGGCAGGTGAACCGATCTGAGAGAATCCGGGCCGTCTCATCCCAGAGCATCCCGGAAGTAGGAAAGCCGTGCAGAAAGAGCAGGGGCGGCCCGCTTCCCCGAATGGTGTAATGCAAACGGGGACACCCCTCGGTTCGCACCACCCCGCGCCGAATTTCTCCCCCCTCTCCGTACATCAGGTTCGACAAACTGTTCGCAGTACGTAGAGAACTCCCCGCACGCCGTTGCCCAGGATGAGGCCTAGCAGGCGGAGCAGGACGAGCCCGAAACGTGAGCGAAGCGGGACGTTTGAGCTGAGCCAGTTGATATGAAACTGTGGCAGCACCAGCAGGCGGACGTAGACGGGCATCCCGATTCGATTCCCTACCCTTCGGAAGCGGTAGAGGTCGTCCAGGGCCGAGTTCACAAACTTCACCTGCAAGGAGAGCCTGTGGTGGTAGTAACGACGATTGCGCACGGGCAAGCAACGCTCGCCTTTGGAGAGCGCCTCGTCAAGGATGCTGGCGGCGAACTTGCCGGAGCGTAAGGCTACTGTGACTCCGCCCGAAGAGATCGGGTCGATCACGTAAGCCGTCTCGCCGACCGCCAGCCAGTTGTCACCCGCCGCCCTGTCCGCCACCGTGTTCTGAAAACTACAGACACGAAGCGGGCCGGCAATCCGGCTCCGGTCGGAGAAGTCCGAGAGCAGCTCCACTTTTTGCAGAATCTCCCAATAAACGTCCTCAATGTCTTTGGCCTTCGAGTGGCCATTACCTTGCGCGCCGCCGTTCGTGAGCGAGCGGTAGAGGGCTGCCGGCAGCACCATGCCTATGTCCGTGGTCTCGGCGGCGACGTGTATGTTCCATATCCAGAACATGTGCTCGCCAATGTCCATCAGGTAGAGACGCGTTCCCTGCCCGTCGTAGTGATGATGGTGTCGCCGCCACAGCGAAACCATCTTTTGCCCCTGCGGGCAGAAGCGGCAGCCGGCGGGCCGTCCGATCAGGCTGGCCCGTCCGCTGGCATCAATATAGAAGTGGGCCCGCAGCTCCTCGCCTCCATCTAACACCACCTTCTCGACGCGGCCGCCCGCCATCAGAACCTTGCTGACGCGCCGGTTCATGAAGCGGCAGCCCGTGGCCTGCACCATCTCCAATAACTGATTGTCCAGCTTGTGGCGGTTGCCGTGATACGTGCTCGGATTGCGACGTATCATGTGCATATAGCTGGGGGGCGGCAAGAGCCAGCACTCGTTCCAGCGGTGCGGAGTGTTAGACCAGATGAGCACGCCCGGCTTTGTCGTCAGGATGTCCTGTTCGCGCAACTCTTCCAGATTCAGTCCGAGCCTTTCAAGAAAGAGAGGCGTCTCCCAATCGAAAGACTCCCCGACACGATGCCAGGGCGGCGGCTCCTTCTCGACTATCGAGACGCGCCATCCGCTACGCGCGAGGTCTAGGGCCGCTGCCATGCCGCCCAGGCCCGCCCCGAGCACCAGCACATCCGGCTCCATCTCCTGTGCCGCGTCCGGAGACGCTGGCGGCGCGCCCTTGTATGGTGTGGCTTGATCGGGCTGCACAGTATTGCTCATAAGTTATTCTCTCCGGCCTGGGGTGCCGTGACAGGCAGAGCAGAGCCGCCAGCCTGACTGACCAAGCCTTCCGGCTCGTAGCGCACGGGTCTGCTCGCCTGATGCATGAACTTCAAAATCTCCCAGTAGCATTGAGGCGCTCTGGTCTCTTGATAAGCGATTGAGTGCTCCTGACAGAAAGCCTTGACGAGCCGCTGAGCTTCCTTCAGCTTGTTGCGCGGCATGTTCGGGAAGAGATGGTGCTCGATCTGATAGTTGAGCCCGCCGAACCAGAAGTCCGCGAAGGGGTGGGATTGAACATTTTGCGCCGTGAGAATCTGTTGATGAAGAAAGTCCAGCGCGTGCCCCTCGTCCAGAATCATCAGGCCCTTGTGATTAGGCGCGAAGGTGGAGACCAGAAACAGGCTGAAGAGACTCTGGTGAACGGCGACGAATAAGAGCCCCGCTCCGAGGCTCAGGTGAGAGAAGACCAGCCAGAAATAGAAGGGAAAGTGAATCAGAAAGAGAACAATCTCGGCCACACGGTACTTGGGCTTATTCCCCAGTATGAAGCGGATGCTGTTGATGCGCATCAGTACCGGATAGAAGAAGGTTGAGGGGATGAAGTAAAAGGCTTGGAACTTTATCAGGAAACGGCTCAACCCTCTCTTTTCGACCGCCTGACTTTCCGAGAAGGCGAACATGTCGTATTCGATGGCCGGGTCGGCGCCCATCTCGTTCGGCCTGCTGTGATGACGGTTATGGTTATGGCACCACCAGGAATAGTCTATGCCGACCAATGGCATCCCGCCCAAAGCGAGCAGGTCGTTCCAGAAGGGCTTCGTGAAAACCTGGCGGTGGCCGCAGTCGTGTCCGAGGAAAACGATCTGAGTAAAGACGACCGCCAAGTAGACGGCATTGAGCAGCACTAGCCAGAGATTGTCGAACAGCAACAGCACCAGAATTCCCGGAACCAGCATCAGTATGGTCAACGGGAATCTGAAGGCGTAGTAGACGGGTTGGCGCTCCAAAAGCCCGCTCTCCATGACCGCCTTCTTCAGGTCAGTGAAGGACGCTTTATGAGCGACTGCGCTGGCGGGAGTCAACAAATCAATTGCCATAATGTTCTCCACAATGAAACGGCAATTAGCGCCTCTGCTCTGGTGGGCCAATCAAGTTGACGACGGTCGGCGGTCTCTCTTCGGGCTTCGCCCTTTACCCGCCGCTCTTCGCTCTTCACCCCCACCCGCTTCCAATCGTGTGCGGCCGCGCTGAAGGAAGGTCTGAAGCATTTCGCCGAGAACCTTCTGGAGGGCCGCGCCGAGGCGACTTTCGCCCGCGAGGGCGGCGAGCGGATGAAGCTCGCGCGCCGACGCCCGGCGCAGTTCGACGCGCTGAGCCACGCTTATCAGAGTGGTCGCAGAGCGAGGCTCAAAAGCGGCCGAGTAGCGCAGGAAGTTTTTAGTCTCGGTGGCGGCCGGCGACCACTCGATGCTGAGCGGCTCGTCCACGGACTGGACGACGCTGAAGGTCTGCCGCACGGAGCCGACAACCGGCACCTCGACGCTGAAAAGCCAGCGTGCGACGCCGAGGGCGTCCGTCGTGATCCGCTCGACGCCGGGCATCAGCTCGACGAAATTGCGCAAGTCGCCGAAAAACGCCCGCGCAGACTCGGCGCGCGTCTTCCACTCTACCTGCTGGTCTAGAGCGGCCCTGATCCGAAACATAAGCCCTCACAGCGGATGACGGGCGAGGATGACATTCAAAATCCGGTGCGTGGGCCCATCACCCGCGACATACAAGTTAAGCTGGCAAAGAGAGAATAGCTTTCGACCCGTTAACGAATCAGCACCTCTCCGATAAAGGAGACGAAGGAAAAAGCTTTGCCCGTGGTATGCGCGATCTGCTCGCCGGGTTATGTAGCAGACGAAGGTCGTTTAGAGTCGTGCGAGGATGAGTCTGATCGTTATTTGGAAAGCGGCAACGGCGCTCAATAGTGAAGATTTCTTGATTAAGCCCCTAATAGAGGTAGTCGTTGCAGCGTCGGCACTATATCATAAAACCATTAAATGACAAGCTTTTTGATGGAGAGCGTGGTCTGCGGGCAGCCTACTCTCGCCACATATTCTCGAAGCGGGTGAACTCTTTGAGGAAGGCGAGCTTGACCGTGCCCGTCGGGCCATTGCGCTGCTTGGAGACGATGATCTCGGCGATGCCTGCGTTCTCTTCGGTGCGATTGTACTGCTCCTCGCGGTAGATGAAGGCCACCACGTCTGCGTCCTGCTCGATGGCTCCGCTCTCTCTGAGGTCTGCGAGCTGCGGGCGATGATCCGTGCGCGATTCCGGCGCACGCGAGAGCTGCGAGAGCGCAATGAGCGGCACGTTTAACTCTTTGGCCAGCGCCTTCAGCTCGCGAGAGATTTGCGAGACCTCCTGCTGGCGCGACTCCACGCGCCGCGAAGAGCCCGACATCAACTGCAAATAATCGACGATGATGAGGTCTAGCCTTTTCTGTTCGGCGGCGAGGCGTCGCGCCTTGGCCCGCATCTCAAGGACTGAGATGCCCGGCGTGTCGTCTATAAATATCTTCGCTTCGGCCAGCGTGCCGAGAGCCCCGGCAAGGCGCGCCCACTCGTCGCGCGAGAGAAACCCGCTGCGAAAACGGTGCGCGTCCACACGCCCCTCCGAACAGAGCATACGCATGACGAGCGACTCTTTGGACATCTCCAAAGAGAAGACGCCGACGACGGCCTGCGCCTGAATCGCCGCGTTCTGGGCCAACGTCAGACACAGCGAGGTCTTTCCCATTGAGGGGCGGGCGGCGACGACGATCAGGTCTGAGGGCTGAAGGCCGGAGGTCATCGAGTCCAGCTCGTTGAAGCCGGTGGTCAAGCCCGTCAGCATGGCAGAGCGCCCGGCCATCTCCTGTACGTGTTCCAGGAGTTGATCGGCTATCGGCTTGACGTGCAAGAAGCCCTGGCGCGTGCGCTCGTCGGCAAGGGCGAAGATCATCTGCTCGGCGTGATCGAGAATCTGCTGCGGCTCGTCCTCCGCCTCCAAAGCTTCGCTCGTAATCTTATTGGCTACTTTAACGAGTTGTCTGAGGAGCGACTGGCCGCGCACAAGCTCCGCGTAATGCGTGATGTTGGCGAAGTGCGGCAGGCCCATCATCAGGTTGGAGACGAAGGAGAGGCCGCCAACGGATTCCAGCGCGCCCTCTCTGCGCAGCTCTTCGCCAATCAGGATGGGGTTGATCTCGGAGCCACGCTCGAAGAGCGCGATCATCGCCAGGAAGACGCGGCGATGCGACGGGACGTAGAAATCCTCAGGCCGCAGAAGCTCTATGGCCTGGTTGACTAACCCGTTGTCGAGGATGATTGCGCCGAGGATCGCGCGCTCCGCTTCGGCGCTATTCGGCAGAGGTCGTTCGAGAAGCTGGTCGCGCGCCGTGTCAGCAGGATAGCTTGCCATCGGGAGTGCTTCTTTAAGTTCCGTTCAGTAGATGAAGAGCCGGGAAAAAGAAAAAGGCCGCAAGCAGCGGTCTGCCCTCACGAGTGCCTTCTGGTCAAAAGGCGGGCAGCCGCGCTTGCAGCCGCGAACTATACTACAGGCGCGCCCCTAGCTTCAATGACTAAGAATCCGAGAGCGGGGGCGCACCCGGTTTTACTCGGCCGAAGCCTCTTCAGGCGCAACCGTAGCAGCGGTTGCATCCGTCGCGGCCCCTGCCGCTTCCGCGCCTGCTTCCGTCGCAGCCGAGCCAGCCTGTGCTGTGCCTTCGCCCGTCACGACGACCGGCAGATCGACGTGGACATCGCGATGCAGGCGCACCTGGACGCTATATTCGCCCACTTCCTTGATCGCCTCGGGCAGCCGGATGCGGCGACGGTCAAGCTCGTAGCCACGCTCCTTCAAAGCCTCTGCGATGTCCATCGAAGTGACAGAGCCGTAGAGCAGGCCGTGCTCGCCGACGCGCCGCTGGAATTGCAGGCTCAACTGCTTGAGCTCTGCGGCCTGCAATTCGGCCCCGGCCCGCTCCCTGGCCTCTTTTTTGAGAAGCGCGGCGCGCTCCTGCTCGATCTGCTTGACGTTGCTGGCGGTCGCTTCCACGGCCAGCCTTCGCGGCAGCAGGTAGTTGCGCGCATAGCCTGCTTTGACGCGCACGATCTCGCCGCGTGCGCCGAGATTGTCTACGTCTTCACGCAGGAGGACTTGTGTATTCGCCATCTCTCTCTTCTCCTCCCTTTCCTTTAAGCCGTAGCATACGGCAGCAGGGCTATGTTGCGCGCGCGCTTGATCGCCTCGGCCAGCATACGCTGGTGCGTGGCGCACGAGCCCGAGATGCGGCGCGGCAAAATCTTGCCGCGTTCGGGAATGTAGTTCTGCAACATCTTCACGTCTTTGAAGTCTATGAGATCGACTTTCTCTATGCAGAAGCGGCAGACTTTGCGACGGTGCATGCGACGACCGCCGCCGCGCCCTCCGCGCTCGCGGTCACGACCGCCACCGCGTCCGCCGTCTATATCATCGTCGCGGTCAAAGCCGCGATCACGGTCATCATAATTTCTAGACATCTTTTTCTCTCATCCTCTCAAAATCTAAGCTTCAGGATTCCGTGTCGTCAGCTTCGGGTGCGGTCGCGGTCGCCGCTCCGGCTCCGCCACCGGCGCGCTCGTCGCCGCCACGCCCCCCGAACGGACGCTTGCTGGCACGGCGCGCACGCTTGGCTTTGAACTTCTCGGCGCGGCGACGATCTTCGTCAACACGCACCGTGAGGTAACGTATGATCTGATCGTTGACGCGCATGCGCCGTTCAAGCTCGGCGATCTCGCGGCCCGAGCCCTCGACCTCGAACAGGACGTAGATGCCCTCGTTCTTGCGGTCAATCGGGTAGGCTAAGGTGCGCCGTCCCATATTCTCATGCTTGGTGATGGTTCCGCCCTGATCCGTGATGACCTGCCGTAGCCCGTCGCTCAGACGTGTGACATCCTCATCGCTCGCCGTCGCTTCGATGATGAACATCACTTCATAAACTCTTTGTTCTGCCAAAATTCATCCTCCTTCTGGATGTCTGAAGCCTCATTCAATCGAATGAAGCAAGAAGGTTGTAAGCGCAGTGAAGAATCATTCTTCACTGCTCTTATTGTGTTGAGCCATTGCTTTGTCAATGCCATCCGTGAGGATGGCGCGAAGCGCCGCTGCGCCACGCTCTAAAATCTTTTCAACTTCGTCGCGCGCGCCCGGTGGAAATTCGTCCAGGACGAAGCGCCGCGTATCACTCAAGGGATGCTCGGGCTGTATGCCTATGCGCAGGCGTATGAACTCGTCCGTCTTGAGCGCCGCGATGATCGACTTCAAGCCGTTGTGACCTCCGGCGGAGCCGCGCGCCCTGAGCCGTAAAGTCCCGAAGGGCAGCGCCAGGTCATCGCTGATGACAATCAAAGACTGCTGCAAAGATCGCGGCCGGGCGCGCAGCTCATGCTTGGCGACGAGGCACGCGACCGCTTCGCCGCTCAGGTTCATGTAGGTCTGCGGCTTGACCAGCTCCACCGGCTCGCCTTCGATCACGGCGCGGCCGACCAACGAGCGGCATTCCTGTCGCTTGACTGTCGCGCCCGCCTCGCGCGCCAGCAGGTCAACGAGCATGAAGCCCAGGTTGTGGCGCGTCCAAGCATACTGCGCGCCCGGATTGCCAAGTCCAACGACGAGACGCATGACACGAAGGCGAAGGGTGAAAGGTACAGGGCACAGGCTCAGGCGTAAAAGCTCTTCGGACAGCTTGGCCTTCTTCCCTGTTACTTCTATTCCCCTTCTTCCTCTTCCTTCTTGCCCTTGCCTATGACTTCGGGCTCGGCCGGCGTCTCTTCGCCTGCGGGCGCTTCCACAGGCTCTTCGCGCACTATGCCGACGGTTGCGATGACGGAATCTGGCGGTTCAAGAATCTCTATGTTCTCGTTTGCCGGAATGTCCGAGACGTGCAGGACATCATGGACGTGCAGGTTCGAGACATCGAGATCAATCGAGTCCGGAATATTGCGCGGGTCGCAGCGAACCTCTATCTCGCGCAAGACCTGTTCGAGATGGCCGTCTTCCTCGCTCACGCCGATGGGCTCGCCCAGCAGGTGAACGGGCACTGTGACTTCGATCTTCTGGCCGCGTACCAGTCTTTTCAGGTCAGCATGAACCAGGCGGCCGCGCACGGGGTCTATCTGGCGGTCATGAAACATCACTTCGCTCGCGCCGACGCCCTCCACGTCAATCGTGAAGATGGCGTTGTGACCGGCGTCTGAGCGCAGGATGGCGGCCAGTTCCCTGAGCGGCGCGGCGGCCGCGACAGCCTCGCCCTCGCCGCCGTAAATGGTGACGGGCACGAGGCCCTCGCGACGAGTCCTACCCGCATCGTTTTTGCCGCGCCCGTTGCGCACAGTGGCGCGGACGACAATCTCTTTTCTTTCTGCCATGACTATTTCGCTTTCTTCATTAAGCCAGTCAGCCGCCGGTAAAACAGCACACGGCTAAAGCACATCTCTTCCGCTGTCGGAAGAGACAGGCGACACTGACCATCTCCAAATTGTCTTGCTGAAAGCCGACGGCTGATCGCTTAACCGCTCTCTTTCAGTGTTTGCCCTTCACACGAAGAGCGAAGAGACGCTTGTCTCCTCGTGGATCGACTTGATCGCTTTCGCCAGCAGCGGCGCGATGCTCAGAACCTTAATATTGTTCAACTCGCAGGCACGATCACGCAAAGGGATCGTATTGGTCACGACCATCTGCTCAAGGTCGGACTTTTCCAGCGCTTCGCAGGCGCGACCCGAAAGGACGGCGTGCGTAAAGCAGGCGTGGATGCGCTCGGCCCCTGCCTCCTTGAGCGCGCGGGCGACCTTCGTCAGCGACCCGCCCGTGTCGCACATATCGTCAACGATCAAACAGCTTCGGCCCTGCACGTTGCCCACCACGTTCATCACTTCGGCGACGTTGGCCTTCTCCCTGCGCTTGTCACAGAGCGCGAGGTCTGCGTTCAAGCGTTTGGCGTAAGCGCGCGCGCGTTCCGCCCCGCCCGTGTCCGGCGCAACCACGGTCAGGTTCGGCATCGGGTTGCGCTGGTAATGACCGATCATCACGGGCGCTGCATACAGGTGATCGACCGGAATATCAAAGAACCCCTGGAGCTGCGAGGCGTGCAAGTCCATCGCCAGGATGCGCTGCGCGCCCGCCGTCACAAGCAGGTTCGCCACAAGCTTGGCCGCAATCGGCACACGGGGACGATCCTTCTTGTCCGAGCGCGCATAGCCGTAATAGGGAATGACGGCAGTGATGCGCTCGGCCGACGCGCGGCGAAAAGCGTCGAGCATCACCAGCAGTTCCATCAGGTTGGCATCCGTCGGCGGGCACGTCGGCTGCACGATGAAGATGTCGCTGCCGCGCACGTTCTCTTCGATCTGAAAATTATACTCGCCGTCGGAGAAGCGCTCCGTGACGGCGCGGCCGGGATCGCAGCTCAAGTAATGGCAAATCTCTTCGGCCAGGGCCCGATTGGCGTTGCCCGTAAAGACTTTGATGCCGCCGGTTGTACTCATAAACTCAGTGACGAGTGACGAGTGACAAGTGACGAGCAAGAACTAGTTTTTATCTTGCCACTCGTCACTCGCCTCTTGTCACTGCTCTAGTGGCTGGGGCGGGTGGATTCGAACCAACGAATGCCGGTTCCAAAGACCGGTGCCTTACCACTTGGCTACGCCCCAATATCAAAGGCGGTCGCCCGCCGAGACTCATGAATGCTTGAGCAGGTCTGCACATGGGCCCAGCGCCTCAAAGTAGTCACTGCGCCCCATCGCCTTGCAAGAGAAGACGCGCCAGCCCTGCTGCTGCTGCTGCCCTTGCGCCCTTAACTGCCGGACAGCGTGCTCCTGCGCTTCAAGGTTGTCAAAGATGCCAAAGACGCTCGCGCCGCTTCCCGCCAGCAAACTAATGCGCGCCCCGGCCTCGCCTAAAGCCCTCTTCGCGCGCTCAATCTCCGGTTCGAGGCGAAGCACCACCCGCTCGAAGTCGTTGTGCAGATGGTACGGAAGCAAATCGGGGAATTGCGCGTCCGCGCGCGAAATAGAGAGCATAATGTCGCCCGTATCCTTTGTCAAGGCGGGCGCGCTCAACGCTTTGTAGGCTTCGGCCGTCAGGACTTTGACGCCCGGCGTGACGATCACAAGGGGCACTTCCCCGGCGTCCGGAAGCGGCGAAACCTCCGTGCCCAGCCCCTTGCCCCTGGCCGTCCCGCCCGTGAAAAAGAAGGGCACGTCAGCGCCCAGGCGCGCGCCCAGCTCGGCCAGTTCCACGGCAGTCGTCTCGATTCCCCACAGAAACGCCAGCCCGAGCATAGCGACGGCGGCATTCGACGAGCCGCCGCCCAAGCCACCGCCCGCCGGAATACGCTTTTCCAGCCTCACACGGACGCCCTGCCTCACACCGTATCGCTCTCTGAGCGCCAGCGCCGCCCCGTAGACCAGATTGCTCTCGTCTAAGGGAATGCCGGGCACGTCGCACAGAATCTCTATGCGCTCGTCCGAGCGCACCGTCAGGTGCAGGCGATCATGCAGCGTGACGGTCTGGAAGATGGTCGAAATCTCGTGGTAATTGTCCGCGCGACGCCCGAGGACGTGGAGCGCCCAGTTGATCTTGGCGAAGGAAGGAAGCTGTAGCGACTCTGAAGACACAAGAAAGGGGCGGCTGACCTCTCGTGAAAAGCGCCAGCCGCCCCTGATAGCTAATTATAACGGGCCGCCTCAGCGCGCTATGAAAACCTGCGTAAAGAAAACTCTGCCGTCGGCCGCGCGCGCTATCCCTACGGCGGAGCGCGTGAAAACGGCGTTCAGGATATTGTCCCGGTGCATGACAGAGCGCATCCAGCGTTCGACGGCGAAGGCCGCCGGATCGTCGAAGCCCTGATTATACGCTATGTTTTCGGCCATCGCGTTCCACCCGCGAATATTGCTGCTGTGTGCGCGCTCGCGCATGCCGCGCCCGCCCGCCATCGTGTGATCGAAGCGGCCCGTGCGCGCCATCTCCTCCGAATGCTGACGCGCCATGCGGGCCAACTCGGCGTCCCACGCCAGAGGCGTCTCGCCGTTGGCTATGCGCTGCGCGTTGATAAGCTCGAAAGCCCGTCGCTCAAGGCTCGAAACGCTCGCGGAAGCCAGCGAAGCCCCGCCCCTCGTCGCCGTCGTAGCCACAGGCATGACCACGCGCGGCCTGGACGGGACTCTCATAATCGCCGGGCCCTGTGCGGTAATCAGACGGGCTACGGGGCGACCGGCCGAAGACTGGGCCGAGGCCACCATTGCCGTCGTAAAGATAAAGGCTGAGGATAAAGCGCAGAAGAGGAGAGCCCTGTGCGCAGAGCGCACGAACGCTATTCGGGGGGAACAAATTTTCATCATCGAGGGGAACGCTCTTTCTCGCCGTAGCGCGCCGGGGGCCGAGAGAAAGCCTTGTTTTTGTGCTTTAACCTGACCAGGGGCCTGGCCGGTCGTTGATCGTCAATTCGATATTAACAGAAGGTTTTTACGCTGATCAACCCTTTTTTCGTCGCAGGGTTACGGCCTTGAAAGGGTAACGAAAAGGTGTCCTGGGAGGATACAGCCCCCGGTCATTTTGACCCCTGCCCGCTGAGCTTGGCCTTGATTCTGCTTATCTCGTCCACCTCAACGGCGAGGCCGAGGGCTTTTTGCCAGGCGGCGCGGGCCTGCTCGGTCTTGCCGCGCTTGTGGTAGACATCGCCCAGATGATCCTGAATCGTGGCGGAGTTCGCATCGCGGCGCACGGCCTCGCTCAGGTGGCGTTCGGCCTCGTCCAGCTTGCCCAATTTGAAATAGGCCCAGCCCAGGCTGTCCAGGAAAGAGGAGTTGGTCGGCTCGGCCTTGACGGCCTTTTGAATCATCTCCAGGGCCTCTTCGAGGCGTTCGTTGCGCTCGACCAGAAAATAGCCCAGGTTATTGAGGGCCGTGGCATTGTTGGGCTCGCGGGCGAGCACGCGCCGCAGAGACTCTTCCGAGCCCTTCTTATCGCCCGCACGCTCCTGTGCAGAGGAGAGCGTGATGAGAGAGGCATTGACCAGGTCTTGGCGCTCGGGCGGGGCCAGCTCAAGCATCTTGCGCGCAGCCTCTACGGCTTCGCGCCCGCGCCCGGCCTGGGTGTTGAAGGCTGAGATCAGGCGGTACGTGTCGAAGTCTTCGAGCGAGCCTTTCAAGCGAGCGCGCAAGAGCGTGACGGCCTCGTCAATACGACCCAGGTCTGTGAGGATGGCTGCTTCGAGGTTGACGAACCCGCCTTCGTCCGGAAAGCGCAGGCGGGCGCTGCGTATGGCGGCGAGGGCCTCAGTCCTGCGCCCCTGGTTACGAAGGAACTCTATGTACTCCTCCTCGGCGGCCGGGTCGCTGGGCCCAAGCAGGCGACGCATGCGCTCGATGGTTGCCATCACATCGCTTGTGCGCCCGGCAATCTTTTGCAGGTTGATGATGCGCTGAAGGACGACGCTGGCCACTTCCCTGTCGTCGTCGGTGCTAAGCAAGGAGTCGCCTATGTTACGTTCCTTCAGGAGTTCTTCAAAGACTGCTATGGCCTCGGTGTAGCGCAGGGCGTCGGAGAAGATTTGTGCCAGGAAGAGGCGCAGCAAGAGTTGTTCACGATCACCCTTCGGGCGCGCGGCGATGGCTGTGCGAAGCGTCGCTGCGGCATCGTCAACGCGGCCCATGCGCGCCTGGATGCGTGCGAGCAGCTTGAGGGTCGCCGCATTTGAAGGGTCGTCCTTGACCATGCGCTGCAATTCGGCGAGGGCGGCCGCGTCGTTGCCGCCGGCCTCGAAAGCCTTGTTCAGAAGCTCCGTATATTCTCTGTTCTCCGGGCTGAGGGCGATGGCGCGACGGATGGCTGCGATAGCTTCGCCGGTGCGCCCGGCCGCGATCAGGGCTTCGCCGAGCCGCGCGTTGGCGGCATCGGTCGTCAGCTCGCGACCGTTAGTGAGGTATTGAAAGACGCGCGGCTCCAACGGAGGAGAGGCCGCGACCCAGCGCGTCCAGGCATCAATCGCTTCATTGTTTCTCCCGAGCGCGTAATAGAACTCGCCCAGCAGGGCCCAGGCTTCGGCGTCCGCAGGCTCAAGCCGCGCGACCTCTCGCAACTCAGAGATGGCCTGCTCGGCAGCCTTCTTGTCCAGGTTGCTCTCCTTCAGGCCGCTCTTGATGGCGTAGATGCGCGACAGGAGGCGGTGCGCGCCGACGTTGTTAGGGTCTATGCGCGCGGCGATAGTGGCTTCGCGCGCGGCCTGTATGTAGTCCTGCGGAGGATAAAAGAAGGCCAGCTCGGCCAGGGCCGTGTGGGCTTCGGCGAGCGTCGGGTCGAGCGCGGCTGCCTGTTGAAAAGCCTGCTGCGCAAGACGCACGAGCTGCGAGGACATACCGCTTCTCAGTCCCGTCACGTAGCGCTGTCCTTCGAGGAGCTTGGCATAAGCCTGTGCGCGTCGCTCGCGTGGCGTCTGCGTCGTCAAGGAAGCGGCCGCAGGCTCCTGAGTTCTCCTGTTGCTTTGATCTGACGGAGGCGTCGTCTGTACGGGGCTCTGCGGCGAGGGTGCGGCTTGCGGTTGGGCCCACGCGCTCGGCGCGGCCGCCAGAGCCGTGAGGAGGAGAAGGCACGAGAGAGTGTGTTTGCAGATCATGCTTGGAGAGCTGTTCACGCGACGCTTCCTTTCGCGGGCGGCGCATTGGCGTCGCCCGTCTGCTCGATGCCGCGCACGACTCTCTGCCAGGCGCTTCGCCTCGGATAGCAATAGAGAAGGACGATCAGAGCGACGCCCCCGGCCCGCGCCATGTCCCAGGCGTCACCCGTCAGCATAGTGATAATAAATCCCATCAGGGCTATGGCCCCGCCCAGGCAGGCGACCTGCACGGTCGTGCCCTGCAAGGTCTTCAAGAGGCCGGAGATGCCGCGCAGAGCCGCGATGTCCTGCAAGCGCATGGCAGAGAACTTCGTGCGGCGCAGGACTAAAGAGCCTATGGCAAAGACCACGATGGCGATCCACAAAGTTCCGACGAGCGCCGGATCACCCCGCCGGTAGATAAAATTCTTTCCCACAAAAGCGACGACCAACAGCACCAGCGTCAACACGACAAAGCCCGCGACGGTTATCGCGGCGGCGCGGTGGCGTCGCGTCAACTCGTCCCGGTTATTTGCGGCTGCCTCGGTCATCTCTTAATCGAATGAGAGGGAACAACGGTCGAGGGAGAAAATGTCAGAAGCCTGTGGGCCAACTCTAAGGCGAGCGCGCTCGCCGTAGAGTTGGCCCACACGGCAACCTTTAAGGGCGAGTGCCGGCGGGAGTCGCCGGGACTGTCGTCGGGGGATTCGTATTCGTAGCCGGCGCGGCTGGCGTTGACGCCGGGACAGCAGCGGGGCTCGCGGCAGGTTGCGACGGCTGCGCGCTCGCGCCGTTTGTCTGTCTGGTCACGGGTCGCGGGTTCTGCTGCTGCACGGGAGTCCGCGCGGGCGGCGTGCGCTGGACGGGCGCGCTCGGTATCTGATTTGACGGCAGCTCGCCCTGGTTGGCGAGGACGATGTCTATCAGGTCGTTGCCGCTCTTATCGTCCTTGCTGATGAGCACGCCGTTCTTGTTGACGGTCAGGTCAACTGTGCCGAGCACCTCCGTCATGATCTTCTGCATGCGTCCCGGTCGCACTGGCGCGGGGATGTTCTTCTTGATCGGGTCGGGGTCGGGAACAGGCGCGCCGATCTTCTGCAACTGCTCGGTCGCCTTCTCGACGAATTCGCTGTTGGGATAATCGCGCACGACCTGCTGGTAGAATTTCGCAGCCTCGTCCGGCTCCTCCTCCTGCACGTAGAGGTCGCCCAAACGCATCAGCACTTCGTCCATGTAGGAGAAGTTCGGATACTTCTCGACGATCTCGCGCAGGCGCGACTGCGCGCCCTTCAAGCCGCCGTTGCCGTGTTCGTTGCGCGCGTAATAGAAGCGGGCGACTTGCAGGTTGTGCATGGCCAGGTTCTCCTGCACTTCGTTGAGGCGCTGGATGACCTGCTCGCGCAAAGAGGTGTTGGGGAACTGTTGGAGCAGCACCTTCAAACGCTGTTCGGCCTTGCGCGCGTTGGTGGTCTGGCGGTCTGGCAAGCCCATCTGCCGCATGTCCGTCTCGGCGATCTTGAGCATCACGTCGTCGGCGAGCGGGTGCGTGGGGAAAAAGGTCAGCCAGTCCTGATAAGCCTGCCCGGCCTGAATCAGCGAGCTGGTCAAGCCTTCGAGGTAGAAGGAGTCGGCGATGGCGAGCTTGGCCATCGGCAAGTAGGTCGAATCAGGATAGGTGGTAATGATCGTGTTGAAGAGCAGGCGGCCCGTGTCGTAGTTGCTCTTGCGGACTTCCTTCGCCGCTTCTTCAAAGAGCACGCGGTCGCGCCCGGCGGCGACAGTCCCCGTCAGCTCCTCATACTTATCATCGCCGCCGCCGCCGAAGAGGCCGAGGAACCCTTTCTTCTTTTTCTTCTTCGGGGCGCTGGTCGCTGTGCTCGCGTTGCGCGCTCCGGCGGTACTCTGTAGCCCGGCCTCGACCCGCTTGTTCAGATCATCCACGGAGGTTTCCAGGCGGTCGAGCAGACCGGCTTCGAGCCGCTCGGAATGCTCAAGCTTGCCGCGCGCATCCATGACCTCGTTGAGGACTGAGCTGACTTCCTGCTCCAGGCCGCGCAGGCGCGCGATGGGGCTGTCGGCCGATTTGGCGTCCGCTTCCTTGGCGTTCATGGACGAGACGGCGTTATTGAGCGAGCGACGCATGGTCTCAAGACGAGATTTCATCACGTCAACACGCTGCGACGGCGTGTGCTCATTGCCCTGCGCAAGCGCCGCGGCCGCAGTCAGGCTGTAGAGCAGGAGCGCTCCCACAATAATGGACAAGATACGACGAAAATGCATTATGAAACCTCCAAATAAAACTAGGGATGAGGAATGAGGGCCGCAGGGATGAAATGGGTTGAGTGATTGATTCACCTGAGCAGTAATTCAATCATTCATTCCTCATCCCTCCGCCTTCATCCCTTCCTTTCTTACGCCCATTGCAGGGTTGCGTCGCGCATCTCGCGCGTCGCCTGCTCGGGGTCTTTCGTGCCGAAGATGGCTGAGCCGGAGACGATGATCTCAGCGCCCGCCGCAGCGACCTCTCCAATGTTTGTGCGGTCAATGCCGCCGTCTATCTCTATCCGGACGGGAAGCCCGCGCTCCGTTATCATGCGCCGAAGCCTGCGCAGCTTGTCCAGAGAGGTGTGAATGAATTTCTGTCCTCCGAAGCCCGGATTAACGCTCATCAGAAGAACGAAATCGGCGAAGGGCAAGGACTCTTCCAGGGCCGCGAGCGGCGTCGCCGGATTGATCGCCACGCCTGCCCGTGCACCCTTCTGCCTGATGGCCGAAAGCGTCCGGTTAAGATGAGCGTCGGCCTCTACGTGAACGGAGACCATCTGCGCGCCGGCTTCGACGAACTGCTCGGCCCAGCGACCGGGCTCGGCGATCATGAGATGCGTGTCGATCATCAGGCGCGTGCGCGCCCGTATGGATTTAACCACGGGGAGCCCGAGCGTGATGTTAGGGACGAAGTGGCCGTCCATCACGTCAACGTGCAGGACGCTGGCGCCGCCGTGCTCGACCGCAGCAATCTCTTCGCCGAGTCGGGTGAAGTCGGCCGATAGAATCGAAGGAGCTATTTCTACCATTCGAGTCAAATTCCAAACAGCTAACGCGGCGGGCCGCCGGGCGTGGAAGGGGGCGCTGACGGCGTCGAAATCACTGGTGCTCTTCTGTTCGCGTTCGTATTGCCGCCCGGAGCCTGGGCCGCGTTGCGATTGGCGGCATTAGCATTACGAGCGTTAGCATTGCCGTTATTCGCATTGCGCGCGTTGGCGTTGCGATTGGCGGCATTAGCGTTGTTGGCGTTATTGCTGTTATTCGAGTTCTTGTTCGTATTCTTAGGCTTCTTCGGCTTGTTCTGGTTCTCGTTCTGATTAGTGGCCGAAGAATTATTAGTATTCTGATTCTCCGCCGATTTATCGCCTTCCGGCTTCTTCTCTTCGGGCGGGGCCGGCCCAGCGCCTACGCCTTCGCCCTCTTTCGCGGCGCGCGCAATGACGACGGCCACAGTCTGCCCGACTTTGATAACCTGGTCTTTCTCGGGCAACTGATCGAGGACTGTATCGGGCCTGGCTTCGGGGCTGAAGCGCGTGGCCCGCACCTTCATGTGCAGCCCTACGCCGTCGAGCGCCGCTTCGGCCGTCACACGGTCTTTGCCCTTAACGTCCGGGACTTGCACCTCTGGGCTTCGCAGCGAGAGATAGACCGTCCCGGCGAGGCCAAAGAGAAAAGCGACCGCAATGGCGATAACGATGCCGATCTTACTAAGGGCCGAGAGCGCCCGCTTTGCCACCATACGATCTTTCTTTTGCCTCTCTTGAGCTGGAAGGGGCAGCCAGCGCAGCGCGCAGCCGGCGCGGATTACCAAGTCGCGAAGTCTAACACCCGCCTCTAATGGGGCGCAAGTTCTCGCCAGAGCTTAACTTCTGCGCTCAAAAGCCGCGATGAAGAAGCCGTCTGCGCCGTCACGCTGCGGCCAGGTGCGCGCCGCCAGTTTGCCAGCGCGAAGATGTTCGGGTACGGCCACCGCGACCTGTCTGAAAGCGCCCTGTTCTTCGAGAAAAGAGGCCACAATAGCCTCGTTCTCCTCAGGCTCGACCGAGCAGGTCGAATAGATGAGGCGGCCACGCTCGCGCAATGTTTTTGCGGCATTGGCCAGAATGGCGCGCTGGCGCACGGACAGTTCCGCAATGTCCGAAGGTCTGATGCGCCAGCGGATTTCGGGGTTGCGCCTGAGCGTGCCCGTGCCCGTACACGGCGCATCCACCAGCACACGGTCAAAAGAGCCGCCCGCAAAGGGCAGCGCGCGGGTCGCGTCATAGACGATGACTCCCGGCACGCGCGCCCCCTGCCGCGCCGCGCTTTCCAAGAGCGTCCGCAAGCGATGCTCATAGAGGTCGCCAGCGTAAACGGTCGCCGCCCCTCCGCTCCGGTCGGCAATGTAGCTGGTCTTACTGCCCGGCGCTGCGCAGGCGTCCAGCACTCGCTCACCTGCTTGCACGTCCAACAGGTGGGCCGCCAACTGTGACGCCTCGTCCTGAAGATAGACCACTCCGGCCCGCGCCAACTCGCGCAGAAGCGGGCCAGCGCCGCCGACGCGCCAGGCTTCCGGTACTAAGAGCGAAGGCACAAGCTCGCCTCCGGCCGCGCGCAACTCTTCCAACACGTCGCGCCCCTGTGCGCGCGCCCTGACGATGCGGAAGGCTACTGGCGGGGGCTCGTTGTTGGCCCGTGCAAAAGCTTCTGCCACTTCGGGGCCGAAGGCCCTCGTCCAACGCTCGATCAACCAGAGCGGGTGCGAAGTCTCCACACAGAGGCGCGCTAAGGGCTCCGCTATCCTTTCGGCCGGGTCGTAGCGCGGCTCTTTGATTGCTCTTCTGAGCACTGCGTTGATGAAGGGGGCGGCCGAGCGGACTCGCGAGATGTGGGCCAGGTTGACCGCTTCGTTGACGACCGCGCGAGCCGGAATGCGCGAGAGAAAGCGTAGCTGGTAGAGGCCCAATCGCAGCGCGCGCCGGACGGGCGCGTCCAGGCGCTCAAGCGGGCGGGCGGCGTAGTGCGAGATCAAATGATCCAGCCAGAGCTGGCGGCGCAGCACACCCAGCACCAACTCGTAACAGAGAGCGCGATCATCTGCGCGCAACTCTTCGAGCGTCTCGGCCAGCAGGACTGAGGCGAAAGCGCCCTCCTCCTCGACGCGCCTCAATATCTCCGAGGCTGCGCGCCGCGCTGGTGAGACCAGGCGCGCGCCCGTTGCTTCATTGCTCGCCCCCCGCCGCCTTTGATGATCTTTACGGGCCGCCACAATCTCATCCTAATCTTGATCCTGCTTGCAGGCGCGCGCCGTTCAGAAAGTCGCGCACGCTCATGCGTCGTTTCCCTTCCGGCTGGACTTCGTGCAAGCTCAATGCTGTCCGCTCGCCGCACGCGACGCGCAGGTCATCGCCGTGAGCTTCGATGATCGTGCCGGGCTGCTCTGCGGCAGAGCTTTCCTCACCGCCCTCGACGGACGCGCGCCAGACGGCCAGGCGTCCCGCAGCATACTCCGTATAAGCATTGGGCCAGGGCTGGAAGCCGCGCACGCGCCGCTCTATGTCGAGAGCGTTCTGGGCCCAATGGATGAGCCCGTCACCGCGTTTGAGCATGGGCGCGAAGGTGGCGTCCGCGTCCTCTTGAGCGCGCGGCTCGATCTGGTCAAGACGGCGCAGGGTCTCGCCGAGCAAGTCCGCGCCCGCAAGAGAGAGGCGCAGCATCAGCTCCGGCGCGGTCTCCTTTGGGCCAACGGCCGTCTTCTGCTGCAACAGCATGGGCCCGGTATCGAGCCCTTCGTCCATCAGCATCGTCGTCACGCCCGTCTCCGTCTCGCCCCTCACGATGGCCCAGTTGACCGGAGCCGCGCCCCTGTACTTCGGCAGCAGCGAGAAGTGAACGTTGATGCACCCAAAGCGCGGCGCACGGAGGAAGGACTGCGGCAGGATGCGCCCGTAGGCGACGACTACGGCGGCGTCCGCTCCGTAAGAGGCGAAGAGCGCGGCAGCCTCTTCGTTTCTGATTTTCGCGGGCTGGTGAACGGTGAGGCCGCAAAGCCGGGCGAACTCTTTGACGGGCGGAGCCTTCAGCTTATTGCCACGCCCCGAGGGCCTGTCCGGCTGCGTCCACACGGCCGCAACCTCGTGCCCGTCCTCCAAACACCGCCGCAACGTCGGCACGGCAGCCTCCGGCGTCCCCATGAAGATCAAACGCATAAGAGAAGGGATGAGGAATGAGGGCGGAGGGATGAGGGATGAAGAAAAAGCATTCAAGACATAGTAGCTTTCCTTTCATCCCTCATCCCTCCGCCTTCATCCCTTAGAAGGCGCACCTGTAGTTGCTGAACTCGTAGAGCTTCTGCCACTGCCCCTTTTGTTTTCGGTAGATCGTGTAGCCGTCGCCCTCGAAGCCCAATCTGATGGTGACGACCTCGCTGGGCCCATCGCCGTCGAGGTCTAGCTGATCTACGAGGCGCTCCGTATAAATGCCTGTTTGACCGATGGCGTCAATGCTGCCGCCGCTCATCACGTCCTTCTCCGTGAAGCGTTCGTAATTGGCGAGCCCGGCCTTGTAGCCTCCTCCCGCATCGGGTTCGGCCAGAAGAAAGAGGACGTACCTGACCTGCCCGCCCCGCGTCTTCTTGACGACGAACGTGCCGACCAGCTCTTCCTTGCCGTCGCCGTTCAGGTCTGTGGCGGTGAGATTGACCACGTCCAGGCTCGGAAGCAAGGCGGCGCTCACGCCCTTCTGTTTGAAAATATCCTGCGCGAGGGCCAGGACGCCCGCACGCTCCTGAGCGGTCGGAGCGCGGCGCGAGCCCTTAGCCTTGCCCAGCTCAGCGGAGTTCGTCGCCAGCGCCATGACGTTTGTATTGAGCTTGGCCTGAGTCTGCAACGTGACATCCGCCCCCGTCCTGAAACATTCACTGTCTTTGGTCGAGGCTTTGACTGTCAGAGAACCGGCCGAGCCGCCGCCGAAGAGCACGCGGTACTTCTGCCCCTTGCGGTAATAGGCGTCGGCGAAGCTCGCGATCTCACTGGCATCGGAGCTGCCGTCTACAGGCTGCTTGTAGCTGCCCCCCTCGATCACCAGTATCGGCAGCATAGTGGCGTCCTGCGCGGCCTGGGAACCGGAGACAACGAAGAGCACAGTATTCGACTGCCCATCCTGCGACGCTGCCGCGGATGTTGCCAATGCGCGCTCGGTGCTGTGGGCCAATGGGCCCAACAGCAAGAGAGAGACAAGGAATAAAGCGATGCGAGGCGGACGATAAGACATAGCTCTCCTTTCCAGCCTGGATTTATCAGTTTGAGTTGTCGCTTTAGATAACGGCGCGCTTCTCGGCCTTCGTGTTCGCTACGGCCGTCATCTTGGCCGAAGTGACTTTGGCCTGCATGAAGAGGCCCAGGTAGTCGCGCCCTCCGGCCTTGGAGTCCGTGCCAGACATGTTGAAGCCGCCGAAAGGATGCACGCCGACGAGCGCGCCCGTGCACTTGCGATTCAAGTAGAGATTGCCGACGTGAAATTCGCGGCGGGCGCGCTCAAGCTTCTCTTCGTCGTTCGTATAGACAGCGCCGGTCAAGCCGTACTCCGTGTCGTTGGCGATCCTCAGCGCGTCGTCAAAATCGCGGGCGCGAATGACCGCCAGCACGGGGCCGAAAATCTCTTCCTGTTCAATGGTCGAGCCAGGACGGACATCTGCGATGACGGTTGGCTCGATAAAGAATCCGCGCTCGCCATCTGCGCCGCCTCCGGCTATGACGCGACCGCCTTCAAACTTCGCCTTCTCGATGTATTCGTTGATCGTGCGGAAGGCTTTCTGATTGATGACGGCGCTCATGGCGCTCGCCTGATCTGTGGGGTCGCCGACCTTGATCTGCGCCGTGCGCTCGACGATTCTCTCAAGCATCGTGTCGTAAACGTCCGTGTGAATGATGGCGCGCGAGCAGGCAGAGCACTTCTGGCCCTGGAAGCCGAAGGCCGATTGCACCACTCCCGTCGCCGCCTCGTCCAGGTCAGTGTCGGCATCAACGATGATGGCGTCCTTGCCGCCCATCTCTGCGACGACGCGCTTGATCCAGATTTGTCCCTTCTGAACTTTGGAGGCGCGCTCGTTGATACGCAGGCCCACTTCTTTGGAGCCCGTGAAGGCTATGTAGCGCGTCAGGTTGTGATCTACTACGACATCGCCGACTTCCGCGCCCGAGCCGGTCATGAAGTTGACGACTCCGGCGGGCAGCCCGGCCTCTTCGAGCAGCTCGAAGAACTTGTAAGCGATGGTCGGCGCATCGGACGAAGGCTTGAGGACGACCGTATTGCCTGTGACGACCGATGCGACGGTCATCCCGGCCATGATGGCCAGGGGAAAGTTCCAGGGCGGAATGACCACGCCGACGCCGAGCGGAATGTATTCGAGGCGATTGTCTTCGCCTTCGATCTTGGTCAAGGGCTGCCCCTCGGCGTAGCGCAGCATCTCGCGCCCGTAGAACTCGCAGAAGTCTATCGCTTCGGCCGTATCGCCGTCGGCCTCGGCCCACGTCTTGCCGACTTCGTAAATCATCCAGGCGGACATCTCGTGCTTGCGCCGGCGCATGAGCGTGGCGACGCGAAACAGAAGGTCTGCGCGCTCGTGCGGCGGCGTGTTGCGCCACGACGCGAAAGTCTCGTGGGCGTTCTCGACGGCGTGGCGCGCCAGCTCTTCCGTAGCCTTTTGAAAGCGCCCGACGACCTCGGTCTTATTGGCCGGGTTCAGGCTCTCAAGCGTGCGGCCAGTCATAATGCGCTCGCCGCCGATGACGAGCGGGTAATCGCGCCCAAGCTGCGCTTTAACTTTTTCAAGGGCGGCGCGCATGGCCCCGGCGTTCTCTTCACGGCTGAAATCGGTAAACGGCTCGTTGCGAAATTCGCTCAGCATACTTTCTACTTACTCCCGGAAAATTTATTTTCCCAGATACTAACACAGAAATAAGAAGCGGTCGCACGCCTCCGAAGCATGCGACCGCCGGGAGCGGATAAATCATCATGGGCCCTCACGACTGCCTCACCACTGCCCTGCCTTCTGTAGCTTCCTGATCTTGCGCTTGACCAGCTCGCGCTTGAGCACAGTCATCTTGTCTATGAAGACTATGCCGTCGCAGTGGTCTGTCTCGTGCAGCATACAGCGCGCGGTCAGCTCCATCCCGTCAACCTCGAAGAGCTTGCCGTCGAGGTCGTGCGCGCGCACTATGGCGCGGAAGTCTCTCTTGACGGGGAAATAGATGCCGGGAAAAGAGAGGCAGCCTTCTTCGCCGTCCTGCTCGCCTTCGACGCGCAGGACTTCCGGGTTAATCATCACAATGCGCTGCGCGGGGTCTTCGCCGCCCGAGCAATCCATGACGAAGAGGCGCTTCGAGACGCCGACCTGCGGCGCGGCCAGCCCGACGCCCCGCGCCTCGTACATCGTCTCGAACATATCCGCGACCAGCGTTTTTAAATCCTCGTCAAACTCCGTTACGGCCTCGCCCGGCTTCAAAAGCACAGGCTCCGGATAATGTACGATCTGTAACAGCGGCATCTCTCTAAGCTTCCTCTTTCGGCCAGGACTTCGGACGTGAGGGCAGCATTCTACGGCAAATGGCCCTCGGCGCGCCAGCAGGCAGTTTTAGAGGCCCGCCCGCTCGCTTGAGTTGCCCGGCGACTCCCCGGCTGTTAATTTGTCAAAGCTTAGTTTTCAAGACCGCAGCAGAGATTCGAGCGATTATGGTAGAGGCCGATTCCACGATCAAGCATGCCAAGGAGCAGGCGGACGAGGTGATTGAAGAGGTGGCCGCGCACCCCTGGGTCGAGCGCGTGGCGCGCTTCGGCTATGCCACGAAGGGCGCAGTCTACATGGTGGTCGGCGCGCTGGCGACGATGACGGCCATAGGCTTAGGCGGCGAGACGACCGATACGCGCGGCGCGCTGCAAAGGATAGAAGACCAGCCCTTCGGCAAGTTCGTGCTCGGCACAGTAGCATTCGGTCTGGTCGGCTACGTCATCTGGCGCTGGATTCAGGCCGTCGCCGACACGGACGATAAGGGGACTGGGCTGAAAGGCATCATGATACGCATCGGCTACGCTTGCAGCGGGATGGTCTACGCGGGGCTGGCATTGACGGCCGCCAAAATCCTGATCGATGTCGGGGAGCCCGACAGCAGTAACAAGGTGCAGCGCGACTGGACGGCGAAGCTGATGGCAGTGCCTCACGGCCGCTGGCTGGTCTTAGCCATCGGCGGCGGCGTCATCATCTTTGGGCTTTACCAGATTTATAAGGGCTTGCGGGCCAAGTTTCTCAAACGCCTCAAGCTGGGCGAGATGAGCCAGGCCCGAAAGAGTTGGGCCACCTTGAGCGGCCGCACGGGCTACGCTGCGCGCGGCGTGGTCTTCTGCATCGTCGGCAGCTTTCTGGTGCAGGCCGCGCTCGACTACAACCCTTCTGAGGCTCAGGGGCTTGAAGGCGCTCTGGACACGCTGGCTGAGAGCCGTTACGGCACGTGGATGCTCGGCACGGTCGCGGCCGGACTAGTAGCCTACGGCATCTACATGCTGGTCGAGTCGCGCTACCGCCGCATTAACAAGGGATGAGGGATGAAAGAAAAGCAGTTGGTCTTTGATTCATCCCTCATCCCTCATCCCTTCTAATACCCGCGCAACTGCTCGCGGTAGCCGTCGAAGTTGCGGCGCATCTCTGTGAGACTGTCGCCGCCGAACTTCTCACGCATCGCCTGGGCCAACGTGAGCGCGACCATCGCTTCGCCGATCACGCCGGCGGCCGGAACGGCCGTCACGTCCGAACGCTCAAAGGCCGCCGCCTCTTCCTCTTTCGTGTCTATGTCTACGGAGCGCAGCGCGCGACGCAGCGTCGAGATGGGCTTCAAGTGGCCGCGCACTCTCAGCTCTTCGCCGTTGGTGATGCCGCCTTCCAATCCTCCTGCACGATTGGTATGGCGCTTGAACTCCCGCGACGGCGCATCGTATCCGATCTCGTCGTGAACGAGAGAGCCGGGCAGCGCGCTCGCTTCTATCCCGGCCCCGATAGCCACAGCTTTGACTGCCGGAATGGACATTACAGCCTGGGCCAATCGCCCGTCGAGCTTTGAGTCCCAGGAGGTATGCGAGCCCAGTCCGGGCAGGAGGCCGCGCGCGACCACCTCGAAGATACCGCCAAGGGTGTCGCCCTCGCGCCGCTTCTCGTCAATCAGCTCGACCATGCGCGCCTGCGCCTCCGCGTCCGCGCAACGCAGCGGCGCATCGTCAGGGATAGCATCAATCGCCTCCCAGGCGAGTTCCAGAGGCTTTGCGGGCAGGCCGCCGAGCTGTATGACGTGGCTGCGAATCTCCACGCCGAACTGCGCGAGCAACTGGCGGGCGAGCGCACCGCAGGCCACTCGCGCCGCAGTCTCGCGCGCAGACGCTCGTTCCAGTATGTCGCGCAGGTCGCGCACGTCGTACTTCTGGCCGCCCGCAAGGTCTGCATGGCCGGGCCTGGGGCGTCTCACGCGCCGCGATTTTTCGGGCGGAACCTCTCGCGGCTCAGCGGCCATGACTTCCGTCCAGTTGGCCCAATCCCTGTTCTCGATCAGGAGCGCGACGGGCGAGCCGAGCGTCAGGCCGTGGCGCACTCCGCTCAGAATCTCGGCGCGGTCGCGCTCGATCTTCATGCGAGCGCCGCGCCCGTAGCCCTGCTGCCGCCGCTCCAACTCACGATTAATCCGGTCGGCGTCCACAGGCATCCCGGCGGGCAAGCCTTCCAGCGTCGCCACCAGCGCCCGCCCGTGTGATTCTCCGGCAGTAGTGAATCGAAACATGATGAAGCCGAACTGCTAGGAAAGATACTCTTCCGCGAAAATGTTGCCGCGACCGAGGATGCCTGCCGGGTCGAAGGCGCGTTTGAGCGCGGCCATCTGGCGCAGGTGCTCCTCTGTGTAGAGCACTCGCAGGTAATCGCGCTTGAGCTTGCCAATGCCGTGCTCGGCCGAGATAGTACCACCCAGCTCGACCGCACGGCGGACGAATCGCAGATAAAGCTCGCGCGCTCGGGCAGCCTCCGCGTCGTCGCGCGGCATGATGTTGACGTGGACGTGATTGTCGCCGATGTGGCCGAAGATCACGTATTGAAGACGGCTTGCGCCGAGCGCCTCGCGATAAAAGGCGAGCATCGGGGCGAATTCCTCGTCGGGCACGGCCATGTCCGTGGAGACTTTGCGCTGAGAGTGGCGCGCGAGCCATTCGTTGACGAGCACCGGCAACTGGTGGCGAAACTCGCGTATCTCTCGCTGGTCGTGCTCATTGGTCGCGAACCAGGAATCGTCCAGAAGCGCGCCGTGCCGTTCGAGCAGCGCCAGCCACTCTGTCATCAAACTCTCCTCGGTCGCTTCGCTCGTCTCCTGCTCGAAGAAGATAGCGCCCGCCGCGCGCTCAGGCACGAGCGCGTAACGCTTCGCCAACATGCGAAGCGCGCCGGAATCGAAATATTCCAGGGCGCGCGCTTCAATCCCGGATGCGAGCCCCGCGCGAGTCTCTAAGGAAGCGGCGCGCGCCTCTCGCACGAACTCAAGCAGATTCTCTTCCCTCTCAAAGAAGACGACGCCGCTCAACAGGCTCTCGGGCTTTTCCAGCAGTGTCAACTCGGCCTCAGTGATGACGCCGAGCGTGCCCTCGCTTCCGATGAAGAGGTCTAGGGCATCCATGCCGGGCGCGACAAAGTAACCGGCCGCGTGCTTGCGCGTCGCGGGCATATTGTAGGAGGGAAGCTGCGCCGTCAGGCTTCGCCCGCCCTGCAAGGGAAGACTTACGCGCCCGCTCGCATCCGAATGCACTTCGCCGCGTGCAAGCTCCAGCACGTCGCCCGTCGAGAGCGCCACGCGAAGGCGGCGCACGAAGCTGCGGGTGGGCCCATACTTAAAGGTGCGCGCGCCCGAAGCGTTGGTTGCGATTGTCCCGCCCAGGTAACAGCTCCACTCGGTAGGGTCTGGCGGGTAGATCAACCCTCGCTCGCCCGCTTGGCGCTGAAGGTCTGCGAGCACTACTCCGGCCTCGGCCGTGGCATGGCCGCCCGTCTCTTCACGAACGATCTCTTTAATCCGGTTGAGGCGGTCGGTCGCGAGCACGATTCCGCCGAGGGGAACGCGCCCGCCGACTATCCCTGTGCCCGCACCAGACACAGTGACGCCCAGCCCCTCACGCGAAGCGTGGGCGAGCACCTCGGCCGCTTCCTCCGCGCTTTCGGGAAAAGCGACGCCCGCCGCGTGACCGCCCGCCATGTTGCTGGCGTCGGCGAGAAAGGCTTGAATCTCATCCGGATCAGACTTAATCAGCATCGCTCACGCTCAGTCCGTGCGAAGCGAGGACGTAAAAATCTTCCTGCGGGCGCGCCGGATAGGGAGTTTCCTGCCGGGCCATCCCCGTCTTTTCGAGCACTCGCTTAGAGGCCAGGTTCTTGGGGTCTACGGAAGCGACGACCTCGGGCGCTCCGAGCTTTTCAAAAGCATAGCGCAGGCAGGCGCGGGCGGCTTCCGTGGCAAACCCGCGCCCCCAGCTCGCGCGCGCGAAGTGATAGACCAGCTCCAACCTGGGCCCACCCTCGAAGAGATTGAACCCGCACGCGCCGACGACTCGGCCCCTCTGTTTTTCGACCACGGCCCAATGACAAAAGCCATGCTCCTGCTGGTAGGCTACGCCCTTCAGGAGCGGCTTGCGCGCAGCATCCTCACTCTTCAAAACGCCCGCCGGGTCAACGTAGCGCCAGACCTCCTTGTCACCATAAATCTCGAAGAAGTCCTTCAAATCGTTCAGCAGCCAGGTACGCAGGATGAGCCGCTCGGTCTCAAGTATGATCGCCATGCCGTAATATTTTCTCTTCCCTTCAGGTCATCTGTAGCTCGCGCTCGCGCAGGTACTTGATGCGGTCGCGCAGCTCTGCGGCGCGCTCGAACTCGAAGGCGCGGGCGGCCGCGCGCATCTCCGCTTCGAGCCGGGAGATGGTCGCGTCGATGTTTTCGCGCGTGTACTCCTCGTATTCTTCGAGGTTGAGCGGAACCTTGAAGTAGTCGGCCTCGTAGGCGGTGACGAGCGTCGCTTCGACCGGCTTGACGATGGTCTGCGGCGTGATGCCGTGCTCAAGGTTGTAGGCTTCCTGGATGGCGCGGCGGCGGCGCGTCTCGTCTATCGCGCGGCGCATGGAATCCGTCACACGGTCAGCGTAAAGAATGGCCTTGCCGCGCGCGTTGCGGGCCGCCCGGCCGATGGTCTGAATCAAAGACTGTTCGGAGCGCAGGAAGCCTTCCTTGTCGGCGTCGAGTATGGCGACCAGAGAGACTTCCGGCAGGTCTAAGCCTTCGCGCAGGAGGTTGATGCCGACGAGCACGTCGAACTCGCCCCTGCGCAGGTCGCGCAGGATTTTGATGCGCTCTAAGGTCTCTATGTCCGAGTGCAGGTAGCGCACTTTGACTCCGACCTCGGCGAAATACTCGGTCAAGTCCTCGGCCATCTTTTTCGTCAGGGTCGTGACGAGCACACGCTCGTCTGCTTCGGCTCTCAGGCGGCACTCTTCCAGGAGGTCGTCAATCTGTCCCTTGACGGGGCGCACGTCAACCTCGGGGTCTGTCAGCCCCGTCGGCCGTATGATCTGCTCTACGACTTCGCCGCCCGCTTTCGTCAGCTCATACGGGCCCGGCGTGGCCGAGACGTAGATGACCTGGCCCGTGCGGGCCTCGAACTCCGAGAAGTTCAAGGGGCGGTTGTCCATCGCCGAAGGGAGGCGGAAGCCGTATTCGACGAGCGTGCGCTTGCGCGACTGGTCGCCGTTGAACATGCCGCGCACCTGCGGGATGGTCTGGTGCGACTCGTCTATGACCATGATGGTGTCGCGCGGCAGGTAGTCGAGAAGTGTCGGCGGCGGCTCGCCCGGCTGCTTGCCCGTCAGGTGGCGCGAGTAGTTCTCGATGCCGCGACAAAAACCCATCTCCTTAATCATCTCAAGGTCGTACATGGTGCGCTGGTGAAGGCGCTGCGCTTCGACGAGCTTGCCTTCCTGAATCAGCTTCGGCTCCCACCACTCAAGCTCCTGACGGATGGTCTTGATCGCGCGCTTGACGGTCGGCTTAGACATCACGTAATGCGACTTGGGATAGATGGGCAGGCGCGACTCGTGCTTGTGCAGGACTTCGCCCAGGAGCGGGTCTATAGTCGAGACGGAATCTATCTCGTCGCCCCACAGCTCTATGCGATAAGCCTGATCCTGGTAGCTCGGATAAATCTCCACCGTGTCGCCGCGCACGCGAAAGCTCCCACGGTCGAACTCTATGTCGGAGCGTTCGTATTGCAGCTCGACCAATTTCTGCAAGAGCGCGTCGCGGGAGAGGCGCGCGCCCGGCTCTACGAAGAGCAGCATGCCATAGTAGGCGTCCGGGTCGCCGAGGCCGTAGATGCAGGAGACAGATGCGACCACGATCACGTCTCTGCGCTCAAACAGAGCGCGCGTCGCAGACATCCGCAGCCGATCAATCTCGTCGTTGATCGTCGCTTCCTTTTCGATGTAGGTGTCAGAGGCCGGGACGTAGGCTTCCGGCTGGTAATAATCGTAGTAAGAGACGAAGTACTCGACTGCGTTCTCGGGGAAAAGGGTCTTGAACTCCTGGTAGAGTTGTGCGGCCAGCGTCTTGTTGTGCGCAAGCACCAGGGCCGGACGCTGGACGCGCTGAATGACGCTGGCAATCGTGAAGGTCTTGCCCGAGCCCGTGATGCCCAGAAGCACCTGATCCTTCGCGCCGTCATAGAGGCCACGCACGAGCGCCTCTATGGCCTGCGGCTGGTCGCCCTGTGGCTGGTATTCCGAACGTAATTGAAATGGCATAAGAAAACAGTGAAAAGTGACAAGTGACGAGTGACAAGCTGAAAGAAGATTCTAACTTGTCACTCGTCACTTGTCACTTACCACTGCTTTTCAGGCCACAGGCGAGGTGTCGGTGGATGTCTGGCTGCTGATCTGGTAGATGGCTTCCATGACGGCCGAGCGGACTTCCGTCGGCAGAGAGCCGCGCACGGCCAGACGACGAAAGGCAGGCAATATCTCCTGCTGGCCCGAGAGCGCGAGCAGCTTGACTACGGCCAGGCGCACTTCGCTGTTCGGGTGCTCTTCGATGGCGCGCATGAGGGGTTGCACCTCGCCAGCCTTAGACATCAGGAAGAGCAGCGAGAAGGCATCGTAGGTCTTCTCGCGGCTTTCGCCCATCAAGTGGCTGATCGCCTGGCTCGCAAGGCCCGAAGAGGCTAAGGCATTGCCGATCTTGCGACGCCTCTCGGGCGGGGCTTCGCGCAGGGCGCGCGTGAAAGAGGCCGCGTGGTCGTCGTGCAGGTCGAAGAGCGCCCGCGCAGCAGCATCGCGCACGCGCGAGGACGGGTCATCGAAGGCCGCGCTGATCTCGCGGAAGGCATCGTCGCCGCCGACTCTTGCCAGGTCTGAGACGGCAGTAGCGCGCTCGTCGGCCGACTCGCTCCCCAAGCGTCGTAGGATGCCGCCCGGCACGCTCGAAAAGTCTTCGTCCGCCTGCGCAATGGCGCGCTCCGTGACCGGCGGCTCGACCTCTCCGGCAGCAGGCTCGGCCGGGTATTCGTCAACTACCTTGACCGGCACGGCCTCTTCTTCTGCGACAGCCTCTTCGGCAACGACTGCTTCGTCAACGACGACGGGAGCAGCGACCGTAGCAGGCTGCTCGTCAAGCTCTGCTTCCGTCTCTGTAATATCAACTTCTATCCAATCGGGCGCGGCCTCTACGGCCTCAACCTCCCTGGACATCTCGCTGGCCGGAACGATTTGCTCAGGCTCCGCGAAGGTCGCTTCAAAGAGATCGGACTGGACAGTCGGGCTGGTCGTTTTCGCGTAGAGGGGCTCGCTCACTTCGGCCTCGACAGGCATAGCCTCGGCCTCTTCCCTCAGCCGGCGCGCGGCGGCCTCCTGCTCATATTGAATGCGAGCCGCTTCGGCTTCCGCTCGCTGGCGGGCCTCAGCCTCGACGCGCTTCCTCTCCTCTTCAGCAAAGAGGCGCGCTTCCTCTTCGGCGCGCTCGCGTTCAAGCTCCGCCGCCCGTCGAGCAGCAACCTCCGACTCCTCTCTCCGTCGCTCCTCCTCCGCACGCTGCGCTCCGGCTTCGATTCTAAGACGTTCCTCTTCGGCGCGGCGCGCGTCCTCTGCTCTGAGGCGCTCTTCCTCTTCGGCCTGTCGTGCTTCGGCTTCGACTCTGAGGCGTTCCTCTTCGGCTCGTCTTTCCTCTTCCTGCTGGCGGGCGGCGGCCTCTTCTTCTTCTGCCTGAAGGCGTGCGGCCTCCTCTTCGGCCCTCTGGCGTTCCTCTTCTTCCAGGCGCAGCCGCTCGGCCTCGGCCGCCTCTCTTTGGCGTGCCTCCTCTTCCATACGGCGGCGCATCTCGGCCAGGCGCATCGCAGCCTCTTCGGCACGCCGACGCGCAGCATCGGCCTCGCTCCGCTCCCGCTCCTCAGCTTCAAGGCGCGCGCTCTCCCCTTCAGCCCGCCGCCTCTCTCTCTCTTCCGCGCGCTGTCGCCTAGCCTCTTCGATGCGCTCGCGCTCTTCTGCTGCAAGCCGCCGTCGCGCCTCTTCTTCCTGGCGCTCCTTCTCCTCGGCAGCGCGGCGACGCTCCTCTTCTTCGGCGCGCACACGCTCCTCTTCCGCTCGTCGCTCGTCCTCCTGGGCGCGCAGCCTGGCGGCCTCTGCTTCCTCTCTCTGCCGCTCCGCCTCTACTCTCAAGCGCTCTTCTTCAGCACGCCGCTGCTCTTCTGCAACGCGTGCGCGCTCTTCTTCTTCAAGCCTCGCTCGTTCTGCCTCGGCGCGGCGTTGCTCTTCTTCTAGACGGCTAGCTTCCTCTGCGCGCAGGCGCTCCTGCTCTCTCTGCCGCTCTTCTTCGGCGCGCACACGCTCCTCTTCCGCTCGCCGCTCTTCCTCCAGGCGCAACCGCTCGGCTTCGAGGCGCTGGCGTTCCTCTGCCTGGCGGCGCTCCTCTTCGACGCGGCGCTGCTCTTCCTGGCGCTGCTCTTCTTCAAGGCGAAGCCGTTCCGCCTCGGCGCGTCTTTCCTCTTCCAGACGATGCTCTTCTTCTTCGCGACGGCGAGTTTCCTCTGCGAGCCTCTGTGTCTCGGCTTCGGCGCGCAGCCTGGCTGCCTCTTCGACTCTGAGGCGCAGTGACTCTTCCTCTGCGCGCTGGCGCTCTTCTTCAGTGCGTCGCGCTTCCTGTTCGGAGTGTATGCGCGCGGCTTCGGCCTCTACGCGGCGGCGCTCTGCGGCATCGGCTTCCGCCGTGGCAAGCCCCTCGACGATTGCCGGCGCGAGGGCTATAGCACCCGCCGAGAGTTCGCTCGAAGCATCTGCGGGCGCGGCTTCGATCTCTTCGGCCTGGGCGGCGGGCTCTGCTTCGAGCGTCGGCGTCTCGTCCTCGGTCACGGCGGGCACGCTCGCTAAAGACTCTGCGCTTGCGGCCTCCGCCTCAGCGGCCGCCTCTTCGACGACGGGAGCCACGCTCTCTTCGGCAGAGACGGGTAAGGCTTCAGCAGTCGCGGCCGCTTCTTCTATAACAGGCTGAACGGATGCGACCTCCGCGACGGGCGTAGAGGCGATGGGCTTGGCGGCAGGTTTTTCTTCCGCCTCGACTGAACGGACGGAGCTGGCCCGGATGGCACGCTGGATCAGGGCATAAGGGACTTTGCGATCTTCTTCGCGCTTCAGCAGTCCTTCGAGAGGGGCTACGGCCGCTGCGTCCTGTATCTCCGTCAGGGCTTCGACGGCGGCGCGGCGCACTTCCGGCGTTGGGTCTTCGAGCGCCGCGACCAGGTGCGGCGTCGCCGCTGTATCGCGCGTCAGCCCGAGCTTGCGAGCCGCCTGCGCCCTCTCGACCGCAACCGTAGCGGTGCGCAGCTCACGCGTCACGTCGTCAAAATATCCGTGCTCCGTGAAAGCCTTGAGGGCGCGATTACGCCGCTCGGTATGGCGCTTGGAGAGCGCGAAGAGAAGCTCGCCCTCGATAAGCTGGCGCGCCTCCGGCACAGGAGAATTGATGACGGTTTCGTCGTAGGGCTCGCCCGTCAGAACGTGCTTGATCTCCACCCGGACGCGCTCCACGTCGAAGGCTTCCGGCGCTTCGGCCTGGACGGTTTCGGTCTCGTCCATAGCCGTGGCGGCGATGACCGGCTCTGTCTTCGTCTCGCGCTCGCGAGCGCCGGCGGCCACAGCGCCCCCTGCAAGCGCAGCAGCAGCACCCGGCACTGTCGCCTCCGCCGTCTCAGGCTTCGCTTCGGCCAGAGCCACGGCCGATCCTTTATCAGCGATGTGGAGTTCGGATTCTGTTGCGGCACGGCGAGAGCGCGAGCGAGTCGCGATGAACAGCCCGATGCCTACGAGCACCAGGGCTGCGATCAAGATCGGCAGCCAGTTGGTCTTGAGCACAGCGCCCAGTGAAGAGCCGGAAGAAGTGGCAGGCTGTGTGGTGGTGACTACGGACGTGGGCGCGCTCGGCGCAGGATGCGCCTGCGCGATCTGATCTGTGGGCGGCGTCGGCGACGCTGCGGCGTTCGCCGGATTCTCTCCCGTTGGCCCAAGCGCGGGCGTCACAGTCGGGAGCGTAGTATCAACAGTGGGCCCCGGAGAGGCCGCCGTCGCCGGAGGCGCTACAGTTGCGCCGCTGTTCGTGAGCGCAGGATTAGCGCCGGGCACGACCATCGGCGTCGCCGTGGCGTTAGGGCTTGTGTTGGCATTGGGCTGCGCGGTCGTACCCGAGCCGGTCGCCGCGCCGATGCGTTGATTTGTATTGCCCGCGCCCGTCGTTCCGGCGGGAGTATTGGAGGTGTTTGCCGTGCCGGATTGCGAGCCTGTGGTGGCGGAGTCTCCGGGCGCGTTGAAGACGACTTCGAGGCGGTTGAATTTCTGGTTGACGTGGGCGGTGGTTCCCGGCTTCAAGCGAAACGAGAGCACAGTATCGTTGCCGCGCTTGTGTACCTGCACGTCGTCAAAGCCGCGCCCACGCACATTGCCCGGTACGCTCGGCGCGCTCGCCTGCGGGATCACCACGTAGTAACGATTGCCGCTCCTGTATGCCTCGTAATCGTTGAGCGGCGCGTCCGAAGTGATCGTCGCACGCCCTCCCTCCGGGCCCTCGCCCGTACGAAGGGCCGCCAGGTTCTTCTTTGCCGGTTGCGGCTGCGTGGCTTGCGTCGTCGCCGTGTTGCCGTTTCCGGTCGTCTGCTGCTGCTGCTGCGTGCGCGCGGGCTTGCGCCCCCTTCCCTTCTGCGCGCTCGCCTGAGCTGCCGTACAGAGCAGAAGGCAGGCGGTGATGAGCGCGGCAGACAGGATGCGCCATTGATTATTTGACGGAAGTGAGCGGGGCATGGTGTATATCATCGAGGCACAGGGAAATGAAAAACTGTTCCGAACCGCCCAGCATTATGCAACGTCTAAGACCCTCTTGTCACCAGGCATTTCACATTATACGGGTAGCGCCTGGTCTATCTTATAGACCACTTCAAGAAGCGCCGTGCGCAGCTTCTCAGGCAGCCCATCCTTGACGGCCAGGTGACGAAGCTGCTGCACGATTTCCGGCGAGCCCGAAAGCCCCAGCAAACGCACGGCCGCCAGCCGCACGTTGTAGTCCTTATGGTTGACGATGGCATCCACAATCGGCTCCGTCTCGTTGGACTTGGCCAGCATCGAGAGCAGCGAGAATGATTCGTAAGCCTGGCGGCGGTCTTCGCTCGCTAAGCGATCAATAGCCTGCACGGCCATCCCGCCCTTGATGCAGGCGCGCGCCACTTCGCGCAGCATCTCCGGACTCGCCGTGTCGAGCAGGCGCACGTAGGCATCGGCGCGGTCGAAGCTGAGATGCGAGAGTGCGCGCGCAGCCGCCGCCCTCACTTCTCGCGCCTCGTCGGCGAAGGCCACCAGCACGGCGGCAAACACCGACTCGTGATTGATGTCGCCGAGGCTCGTGATGGCGGCTGCGCGCACGCTCGGCTCACCGTCACGGGCAGCGACGGCCGACAGGCCCATGACAGAGCATTGTACCTGGTATTGCGCCAGGTGACGCGCGGCCGTCTTACGCGCTTCCGCATCTTCGCTCTCCAAAGCGGCCAGTGCTTCTGCCAGATGCTCGTCGTCCAGGGACTCCGGCAGCTCTTCTATCATGACGGAGGTTTCGAGCTTCGTGATCTCGCCCGTGAAGGGCCCGGAGGGGGCGTGAGCGCCCGACGTTTCCGGCTCAAGCATGAGCGGCTCGCCTAAGTCCAGGCAATCGAGCGAGCATGCACTCAAGACCCGGCTCAGGAGCGAGGCGGGCATCTCCGGATGACGACGCGCCATGTCGAGGAGCGCGCCGATGGCCGCCGGCTGCTTGAGCGCGCCGATGCTCGTCACGGCCTGCGTACGCACAATCGGCTCCGCGTCGTAGAGAGCTTCCATCAGGAACGGCAGCGAGGAGAGGGCCTCTATCTCGCCGAGGGTGCGCGCGGCCGCCGCACGCTCGTAAGCCTGCGGAGCCAGCAGCAGCGCCGCGCTCAGACGCGCCACGAAGCCGTAATCTTCCAGGGCTTCGCGCGCGCGGCGACGGCTCTCCATGTCCGCGTCGGGCGCGTGCAGCACCTTGACGAGCGAGGTCTCGACGGCGCGGCGATCATCGGGCGCGCGCGAAGCGAGCACATCCATACGGTGCGGTTGGCCCAACAACAGCTTGCCGACCTCCTGGTCAACGCGATAGGCCCCGAACATGGCTGTCGAAGGCGCGTGCATGAGAGCCCGCGTCTCGCCCTTCTCGTGCGAGTCCGTGGGCGAAGCGGCACTGGCTTTCGCCAGTCGCGCCGGAAGGTCTGTGTTACGACGGCCCCACCATTTACGCTCGCCCCTGCGGCGCTGCTCTACGCGTCGCTCTTTGGAAACCGTGGAGGGCGTTGAGGGCGCACTCGTCGCCTGAGCTTGCGGCACAGCGACGGCGAGAGCCGTGCTCACAGGCTTCTCTTCAGTCTTCTCTTCCTTCTGCTCAGACGCCTTCTCGGCCGCCGAATCTTCCGCTGCGGGACGGCGCAGTCGCACCACTATCAGTGTGATGAGGCCGAGCGCGAGGAGAATGGCCACGGTCGCGCCCGAGAAGAGGCGCGCGAGCAGGCCCGGCTGTTCCTCTTGCGGTGTCTCGGCGGCGGGCGAAGGGCTCGCCTCCGGGCTCGGCAGCGTCGTAGCGCCGTTAACAGGCACGTCCTCCTGCACAGGCACGAGCGTTGTCGGAGTCTTGGCCGTGCTCGACGTGGTCGTGACGGGCGCGCCGGAAGAAGAAGTGGAAGGTATGGAGCCGAGCGGAGCCGGATACGACGGCAGAGAGGAAGTCGCGCCGGTCGTCTGTGAAGAGGAGGCGGCGGACTGCGTGGACTGCGCGCGCGGGATGGAAGGCAGGGGGCTCGAAGCGATGGGAGCTTCGGACGTGCGGCGCAGGCTCTCGCGCTGCGCGCGCGGCGCATAAGCACGGGGCTCTTCTTCCGGCTCAGGATACATGGACGCGGCGGAAAGCTGCTCGTCCGTTCCGGCCTGCGATGAATCTATCTGGCCCTGCACCACCAGGTTGAGGCGATTGAAGCGCGGCTCGACCGTCACGCTTGACCCGGAAGTGACCGGCACGACGATCTCCATAGACCTGTCAAGGCGACGCACCTTGACGCCCCTGGGCAGGCGCTTGACAGGGCTGCGACCGGCATAAGGGAAGATCAGGTGAAAGCCTTCGCCGTCGCTCCAGCTCTGCGTGCGCGTCAGCGGAGCGTCGGCCATGACTGAAACGACCGTGCCGTTTCTGGTCGGGCGGGCGTTGATCTCCGTGATGCTCAAAGGCGCTTCCTTGGCCTTTTGCTGCGCCTGCGCAGAATCGGATGGCTTGAGCGCCAGGAGCGCCAGAAGCAGCGTCAGCGAGGACGCGCGGGCGAGCGTGCCCGTGTGGCTGATGATCGAGGCCGGTTTGTGCTGGGCAGGGGCCGTTGACGGCGAAGTATTACTCATGTTTGTGATCCGGGAAGCCGAGCGGCCCCTCTCTCTCTGTGGGCCTCTCTGCGTCTGTGGGGATTAAAAGCTCTTGCTCAAGGTGTCACGGTTGACAACGCTGACAACACTGATGTGGTTTTTAGGAGAGGGCGAGCGGGCAATACTTCTGACCCCTTCGGGGCCTTACTGCTCGTCGCTGAATTTGTAGCCGATCCCCCAAACGGTCAAGACCATTTGCGGGTTTTCGGGATTCTCCTCGATCTTGGCCCGGAGGCGATTGATATGGGAATCAATCGTCCGGTCATAGCCTTCGTAGGAATAATCCCAAATCTTTTCGAGCAGGTATTTGCGTGGGAAGACCCGCCCGGGGTTCGACGCGAACAGACGCAGGAGATCGAATTCCTTCGGCGTCAGCTCAACCTGACGGTCGCCGACCGTCACCTCGCGCTTGGCCGGATCAATACGCAGCTTACCGCGTAGGATCGGCGCTTCATCGCCTGCGCCGTCCGTCGAGCCGCCCGTGCGAATGCGACGCAGGACGGATTTGATCCGCGCTTCAAGCTCACGCAAGGAGAAAGGCTTGGTGATGTAATCATCCGCGCCCATCTCCAGGCCAAGCACTTTATCGACTACGTCGTCTTTGGCCGTGAGCATGAGGATGGGAATGTACGGAGCTTTCTCCCGCAACTCGCGGCAGACCGCCAGACCATCCATCTTGGGCAACATCAGATCGAGCACGATAGCATCAGGATGATCGTGCAACGCGGCCTGCACACCGGCCAACCCATCCTCAGCGGTTTTCACGCTATAACCGGCGCGCGAAAAATATTCGCTGATGGCCGTCGAGATGTTCTCGTCGTCTTCGACGACAAGCAACGAAGTCTTACGCTCGCCCGAAGTCGGAGCGGGCGTCTCTTCCGTCTCTCTCGATTTGGCTTTGTCAGCAGCAGTTGGCATCCGAATGATCTTTGTCTACAGAAATGGCGAATAGGGAAGTTCGCTTTGGCACGCGCTGGTGGCGGGGCGCGTCCCCTGTCCTATCGAATATAGCAGGATAAGACCCCTAAATTCAAGCATTAAGTTAAAGAAGGGATAAAGAAGGGATGAGGGCGGCAGCGTGAGGGATGAAGGAGGAAGAATTGATTCAGCGGTCTGCCGCATTAAATAAACGGCTAAATGCTTGAAA
>DASVQF010000002.1:0-22217 GCA_036389315.1 Pyrinomonadaceae bacterium | reverse complement strand
AGTAGCGATAACGCGGGTGAGAACCCCGCGCGCCGTAAACCTAAGGTTTCCTGAGTAAAGTTAATCTGCTCAGGGTAAGTCGGCACCTAAGGCGAGGCCGAAAGGCGTAGTCGATGGAAATCCGGTTAAAATTCCGGAACCACTCTTGGTGTGCTGTGGGAGGACGCAATAGGGTAGGAGAGACCGGCGATGGATGTCCGGTTGAACAACTATATCCCGTGGCTTAGGTAAATCCGGGCCACACCAGGGTAAAGGTTGGGACGAAAGTACGCCCCTCGGGGCGGAAAAAAGTCTCTGACCCCAGTTGCCAAGAAAATTCTCGTTCAGCGATACACCTCCGAGTGACCGTACCGCAAACCGACACAGGTAGGTGGGGTGAGAATCCTAAGGCGCTTGTGAGAACACTCGTTCAGGAACTCGGCAAAATGACCCCGTAACTTCGGGAGAAGGGGTGCCGTCCTCCGGGACGGTCGCAGTGAAATGTCCCAGGCGACTGTTTACTAAAAACACAGGTCTCCGCAAAGTCGTGAAGACGACGTATGGGGGCTGACGCCTGCCCAATGCTGGAAGGTTAAGAGGAGGGGTTAGCCGCAAGGCGAAGCTCCGAATCGAAGCCCCAGTGAATGGCGGCCGTAACTATAACGGTCCTAAGGTTGCATCCGCTGCCTTAGTAAAACTTGGCTAAATGCTGGAACGTCTGAGTATCCCACGCTACTCATCTTGAAAAAGATAGTAACAATGCGATGGGTGCAGATAATCAGCAGGAAAGGCTAGCGCAAGCTAGAATCCTCAGAGACTATACGCCAAGCACTTAACATGTAATTAAGTGAAGATAGAGTCCGAGCTGCATGGCGACATGCAGAGGTTGGCAGAAATGACCAATCCGTAACGAGAAAAAGTTAGCGTAACAAATCTAAGCGAAATTCCTTGTCGGGTAAGTTCCGACCTGCACGAATGGCGTAACGATCTGGGAGCTGTCTTAACGAGAGGCACAGCGAACTTGTAGTACCGGTGAAGATGCCGGTTTCCCGCATCTAGACGGAAAGACCCCGTGCACCTTTACTACAACTTGATAGTGGATGCGGGCAAACGATGCGCAGGATAAGTGGGAGGCTTTGAAGCCAGGCTCTTGGGCTTGGTGGAGCCAACGGTGAGATACCACTCTTCGTTTGTCTGCGTTCTAACCTCGAGCCGTAATCCGGTTCAGGGACATTATCAGGCGGGTAGTTTGACTGGGGCGGTCGCCTCCCAAAGAGTAACGGAGGCGCTCGAAGGTTGGCTCAGGCTGTTTGGAAATCAGCCGTAGAGTGTAAACGCATAAGCCAGCTTGACTGTGAGACGTACAGGTCGAACAGGTACGAAAGTAGGAGTTAGTGATCCGGCGGTTCTGTATGGAAGGGCCGTCGCTCAACGGATAAAAGGTACGCCGGGGATAACAGGCTGATCCTGCCCAAGAGTTCACATCGACGGCAGGGTTTGGCACCTCGATGTCGGCTCATCGCATCCTGGGGCTGAAGAAGGTCCCAAGGGTTTGGCTGTTCGCCAATTAAAGCGGTACGTGAGCTGGGTTTAGAACGTCGTGAGACAGTTCGGTCCCTATCTGGTGTGGGCGCAGCAGGATTGAGGGAATCTGTCCTTAGTACGAGAGGACCGGGATGGATCCACCTCTAGTGTACGAGTTATCGCGCCAGCGGTAGCGCTCGGTAGCTAAGTGGAGCATGGATAAACGCTGAATGCATCTAAGCGTGAAGCCAGACCCAAGATTAGTCCTGACAGTGAGACTCCTGGTAGACCACCAGGTTGATAGGGTGGGTATGTAAGCGTTGAAAGACGCTCAGTTGACCACTACTAATCAGTCCCTTGGCTTGACCGTAAAATTTACTCTCAAGCAACAAACGCAAATTTGCAGCAACGCTTGACACAAGCGATCTGCCTGAACGGTTCACTATTCGATTTTCCAAGCTCTTTTACAGCACGTTTGACAAGTTTTCCGGTGGTTTTGTCGAGAGGGTCACACCCGTTCCCATCCCGAACACGGAAGTTAAGCCTCTTGGAGCCGATGGTACTGCACGCGCAGGTGTGTGGGAGAGTAGGAAGCCGCCGGATTAATTTCAAAGGAAGCCCGCGAGAGTGTTAAGCTCTCGCGGGCTTCTTTAGTTTCCGGGCCCGTCCGGAGGGGACAACAACAAAAAGCTTTGCTCAGACTCTTGACCTTAGCCTTTCTCTTCCTCTTGGTCTCCTGTAGCGGGGCCGCGCATCTAAACGACGCTGGTCGGGACGCTCCCGTTTACCGTTTCGACGTGAAGGGAAGCTGGCCGCATGACGCTGGGGCCTTCACGCAGGGTTTAGAATACTACGAGGGCTCGCTGTACGAGAGCACGGGCGGGCACGGAACGTCCACTCTCAGGCAGATCGAGCTAGAAACGGGCAGGGTCTTGCGCCGGGTGGATGTGCCGCGCGAGTATTTCGCCGAGGGGCTCACGATCTTTCGCGGCAAGATTTATCAACTGACCTGGCAAGCGCACAAGGGGTTCATCTACGACCTGGCGAGCTTTCAACTGCTCGGCGAGTTCGCTTACGAGGGTGAAGGCTGGGGACTGACGCACGATGATCGCTCGCTGATTATGAGCGATGGGACGAACCAGATACGCTTTCTCGATCCGGTCAACTTGCGTGTGGAGCGGGCCATCAAAGTCTACAACGACGGCAAGCCCCTGATGAAATTGAACGAGCTGGAATACATACGGGGCGAGATTTACGCTAACATCTGGCAGACGGACTGGATCGTGCGCCTAGACCCGCAGACAGGGAAAATCCTGGGCCGGATAGATTTGAAAGGTCTGCTGCCCAACTCTGACCGGACGTGGATGACGGACGTTTTGAACGGCATAGCCTATGACGAGGCGCACGACCGTCTTTTCGTGACGGGCAAGCTGTGGCCCAAGCTTTTCCAGATCACGCTGAAAAAGCTTTAGCGCCAGAACAACCGAGCAAGTGACATTTAGCGCTTACTTTAAAATCTCTTCTTACGCGATGGTCGGCGCGGGCGCGCTTGCGCTGGCTGTGTCGGGCGGCATGGGAGTCATGCTGGCGGCGGCCTTTGCCAGCGTGATGCTCATCGCCTGGGGCCTGGAAGGCACGCGCTGGCAGTTGCCGGAGCGCGTCGGCCTCGGGATAGTGCTGCTGTCGCTCCCGCTCTTTTATCTGGATTGGAGATACCAGACGGCGACGGGCGACGCGCGCGAAAGAGTGGGCGTGAGCGCCCTGGCCCACCTCATACTTTTTCTTTCGGCCGTCAAGCTCTTGCAGATCAAGGCCGACCGCGACTGGGTATTTCTCTACCTCATCTCTTTCTTCGAGGTCTTACTGGCCGCAGGTCTCACGCTGAGCCCGCTGTTTCTGGCCACGCTCGGCCTCTACACGCTCTGCGCCCTGAGCACGATCATCTCGTTCGAGATCAGGAAGGCTCGGCGTCGCGTGCGTATCACGGAGACGCGCCTGCTGGTCGCGCCGGATTCGACCCTCATTCGTCGGCTGATGAAGAGGCACGGGCGTCGCCAGAACATAGAGGCCAGGCGCTTGCCCTTTGTCGCGTTCGTGCTGCTCGTCCTGATCTTTGCTCTGGCGATGCCGCTCTTTCTGATAGCGCCCCGGTACGGTTCGAGCGCGCTGGCGCGCACGGGCGGCCTCTCCGGCTTCGTCGGCTTCTCCGACACCGTCAACCTGGGTGACATAGGCCGCCTGCAACAGAGCGAGCGCGTAGTCATGCGCGTGCGCGTGGAAGAGCCGGAGGCCGAGCGCAACCGCTCCCTGCGCTGGCGCGGCGTCGCGCTGGACGAGTTCAATGGGCGCGGCTGGCGACGCTCGCGCGGCCGAGGCTCTTATGAGCCGACCGGCAATGAAAGAAATTTCTTCCAGCTTGGAACCATAGACAGCCTGCACCGCATCACCACGCAGACCTTTTTCATGGAGCCCATAGATACGCCAGTGCTCTTTGCAGCGCCGCGCGCAGTCGCCGTGCAGGGCCCGTTTCCTTATGTGCGCCGCGATACGGAAGGCGCGCTCTCGACTCGCCCGCACGACCTTGAGCGCATCACTTACAAGGCTTATTCGGACACGACCGAGCCCGAGCCGGAAGCCTTGCGCGCAGACCTTGAGCCCTATCCGCAGGAATACCCGAGGGGCTCGCGCCTCGCCTTTATGCGCTACCTGCAACTGCCCGAAAGCTTAGACCCGCGCATAGCCCGGCTTGCGCGCGAGTGGTTGACGCGCGGCGGGGCGCACAATCGCTACGACGCTGCGCGCGTGATAGAAGAGCACTTGCAGAGCGACTTCGGATACACGCTCGACTTGAAAGCGGGCGGCCCAGACCCCTTAGCAGATTTTCTCTTCCGCGTGCGCGAGGGGCACTGCGAATATTTCTCGACGGCGATGGCCGTGATGCTGCGCACGCAGGGTGTGGCCGCGCGCGTCGTCAACGGATTTCAGACGGGCGAGTACAACGACGCGGCCGACGCTTACACAGTCTCTCAGCGCGACGCCCATTCCTGGGTCGAGGTCTATTTTCCGGAGACGGACGCTTGGGTGACTTTTGACCCGACGCCTCCTTCGGGACGCCCGGCGCAGCAGCACACAGGACTGACGGCGAGCCTCGGCAAGTACGCGGAGGCTTTGGAGCTGATGTGGATTCAGTACGTGGTCGGCTACGATAAGCAGGAGCAGCGCTCGCTGGCGACCACGTTGCGCAACCGTCTCTCCAATTATCGCCGCGCATTCAGTGACGGCGTGGACGCTCTGGCGGCGTCGGCCGGAGAGTTGTGGCGCACGCTCACGGGCCAGAATGGTTCGCAGAGCGCGTGGCAAAGTGGGGCGAGCGGCGCTCTAGTGTTGCTCCCTCCGGCGCTTCTCATCGTCCTGCTCGGCCTCTTGGTGAGCAGGGCCAAGCGCCTGGGCCTGTGGCGCGGGCTGCTGTTCTGGCGGAGGCAGAGGGAAGGGCGCTCGGTCATAGAGTTCTACGAGCGCATGACGGCGGCTCTGGCGGCGCGCGGCCTCGAACGCGCCAGCGATGAGACGCCTCTGGAATTTGCCACCTCTACGGGGATGACAGAGGCTCTGAGGATCACGCGCGCCTATAATCGCGTTCGCTACGGCGAGCAGCACCTCTCCGCTAGGGAAGCAGCGGAGATAGAAGAGTGGTTGTCTCGTTTGGAGGGAGAGAAGAAGTGATGAGCAAGAGGCTTCGGAGCCTGTCTGTCGCTCGTCACTCATCGTCGCCGTTATGAAGAAAGTCGGATTTATAAGCTTGGGCTGTCCGAAGAATTTGGTGGACAGCGAAGTGATGATGGGCCAATTGAAGCAGGCCGGTTACGAGATCACGGCCGAAGCCTCTGAGGCCGATACCGTGGTCGTCAACACGTGCGGCTTTATCGAGTCGGCCAAGCAGGAGTCGATTGACGCGATTCTGGAAGCGGCGAGGCTGAAGACCGAGGGGAAGGCGCGACGCGTCGTCGTCGCCGGTTGCCTGGTCGAGCGTTATCGCGACCAATTGCGCGCGGAATTGCCCGAGGTCGATGCCTTCATCGGGACGAACCAGGTCACGGAGATCACTAGGGTCTGCGACGAGCGGACAAACACGCGCTCGCTTCCCATTCTGCCCCTCGGCAATCAGAGCGCGACCTATCTCTACGACGAATCGACGCCGCGCGTGCTCGCCACGCCCGGCTACAGCGCCTTTATCAAGATCGCCGAGGGCTGCGACCGCCCCTGCGCCTTCTGCTTCATTCCGCAGATGCGCGGCCATTTTCGCAGCCGCCGCTTCGGCTCCATCATGGTCGAAGCGCAGCAGCTAGTAGATGAAGGCGTCAAAGAGCTTGTCCTCGTCGCGCAGGATTCCTCTCGCTACGGCGAAGATTTGGGACAGCCGGACGCGTTGGCCCATCTCCTGCGCGAGCTTTCGCGCCTCGAAGGCGTAGAGTGGGTGCGGGTGATGTACACTTACCCGACGCACATCAGCGACGCTTTCCTGGACGTGTTGGCCCAGGAGCCCAAGGCCGTCAAGTACCTGGACATGCCCTTGCAGCATGCATCGGCAAATGTTCTCAAATTGATGCGGCGCGGCGGGACGCGCGCGAGCCTTGAGCGCCTGATCGAGCGTGTCCGCGAGCGCGTGCCCGGCATTGCCATTCGCACGACTTTCATCACAGGCTTTCCGGGCGAGACCGAAGAGGATTTTGAAGAGCTGCTCCGCTTCGTCCGCAAAGTCGAGTTTGATCGCGTCGGCGTCTTTACTTATTCGGATGAAGAGGGGACGCCCGCCTTTGATCTGCCGAACAAGGTTGACGCTCGCACGGCCAAAAGACGGCGCGACCGGCTGATGCGAGAACAGAAACGCATTTCGCGGCGTCGCAACCGTGCGCGAATCGGCTCGACCATGCGCGTGCTCTTCGAGGGAGAGAGCGCAGAGACAGAGCTGCTCTGGCAGGGACGCATGGAGACACAGGCAGCCGATATAGACGGCTGCGTGCTGATCAACGATGCTCCCGAAGATTTCGAGCCCGTCCCCGGCCAGTTCGTCAACGTGCTCATCACAGAAGCGCACGAGTACGATCTGGTCGGAAGAATAGTTTAGAGAAGCGGTCAGCCATCAGCCGTCAGCTTTCAGCAAGACAGATAAAGCTGATGGCTGACGGCTGATGGCTGACGGCCATGCCATTAATTAAAGAATCGAGCGACGAGCTGAATCCGACGGTCTTGACGACCGGCGTGAGCCTGGCGCGCACGGCGGGAAAGCGCGGGGCGTCGGACTGGCTGGCGCTGGCCGTGGCGACGTGCGGCGTGGGCTATCTGCCTCTCGCGCCGGGCACGTGGGGCTCAGGCGTAGGCGTCGCGCTCTACCTGCTCTTTAATAGCCTGAGCACGAGGCTCATTGCGGATGCGCTTGCGCGCGGGTGGAGCCCGGAGGCGCTCGAACACACGCGCACTTCCGCCTTGCTGCTGCTCATCTTTGTGCTGTCGCTTGCGGGCGTGTGGGCAGCCTCGCGCGCCGAAAGTCTGATTGGGCGTAAAGACCCCGGCGCGGTCGTCATAGACGAGGTCGCAGGTCAGTTAACGGCGTTCCTGTTCGTCCCCAAAGGCGCTGGCGCTTGGGTTATCATCTCGGGCTTCCTGGCATTCAGAGCCTTCGACATCTGGAAGCCGTACCCTGTTCGCCGCCTCGAAGCTCTTCGCTCCGGGCTCGGGATAATGGCCGACGACCTACTGGCGGGGGCCTATGCGGCGACGCTCGTTTCGCTCTTGATTACAATTCAACTCTGGATATGAGAAGGGAGAAGCAAGCAGTGCAAGAAGCCAAAGACCCCAAGTCAACCGAGAGCGCGGGCGGTACGACCGGCTCACCCGAGAGCCGTGAACCGGACTCGGCCGCGACCAGCAGCGATACTTTGAGCGATATTGAAGAGACCGAGCAAGTCTCGGGCACTTCCGGCCAGCAGGAAGGCGGCAGCAGCAGCAGCTCTTCGTCCTCTTCCGCGCCCTCGCCAGACGGCGCATTCGACGAGGGTGGCGGGCGCGGCCCACGCGAAGACCCCGGCCCGATGTAAGAGAAATGATGAAGGCGGCAGGCGGAAGGATGAATGAAAAGCAGTTTCTCTTTTATTCATCCTTCATCCTTCTGCCTTGCTTTTCCGATCCAGCCTTTGCGCCAGAAGAAGATGAGCATGCCGGTGCCTATGACGATCATCACGCCGAGGACTGCGAAGTAGCCGTAGGTCGTGTGAAGCTCCGGAATGTTGTCGAAGTTCATCCCGTAGAGACCGGCGATAAAAGTCAGCGGCAGCATGATCGCCGAGAAGATCGTCAAGACCTTCATAATGTCGTTGGTGCGGTTGGAGACTACTGAGAGGTAGGAATCGAGCGCGCCGCCGATCAGGTCGCGATAGTTTTCGGCCAGGTCTGTGATGCGCGTCAGGTGATCGTGTATGTCGCGGAAGAAGGGGAGCATCTCGGGCGCGATCATCTTGAACTCGCCGTGGCTCATGCGGTAGAGGATGTTCAACTGCTTACCGGAGTTGCGGCGCAGGCGCAGGATGCTACGCTTCAATTGCTGAATCCTTTCCAGGATGCTGCTGTCCGGATTCTGCAACGTGAATATCTCGTCCTCAAGCTCGACAAGGCGCTCGTCGAAATCATCCAGCACAGGCATGTAGAAATCCACCAGTTGATCCAGTATGAGGTAGAGCAGGTAGGCCGGGCCACGCTGGCAGGTCAGGTGACTGGTGCGTACCAGTTGCTTGACGTTATTGATGCTGCGGAACATGTCGTGGTGATAGGTGAGGACGTAGTTGGGGCCCAGGAAGCCATCAAGCTCTATCGTGTTGAAGTGCACCGAGTCGGTGTTGGCCGTGACGCCGTGCAGGATGAAGTAGAGATACTCGGGGAACTCTTCGACCTTCGGATGATGGCGGTCGGCGCGGCAGTCTTCGACCGAGAGCGGGTGAAATTTGAAGACATCCAGTAGAATCTGATCGTCCGCCTCGGTCGGCTTCTCCATGTCCACCCAGATCGTGAGGCTTTCGTCCTTGAGCAGCTCGGGCAGGTGCTCGACCGTGTAACCCTCTTCGACTCGATCCGATCCCGGACGGTAGACAAAAATATCCACGTCAAATTCTCCTCTGTTTCATTGGGAAGCGATGATACTACGCTTTTGAGCCCGGGCGCGGGATGCGACGCGGGCGGCGCGAGAGTTTACCACCAGGCGGCACGCTCGCGCCACACTCTCTTCCCGCGACTCGACGCCGGAGCGCGCCCGTTGATACTATGAGAGCCATCAGCAATCAGCGGTCGGCCTCAAAGTATTCCAGATGACCGGCCACTGATTGCTGATTGCTTTGCTTCATACTGATGGACGGGACTATTGATGACGGTTTATGAGCGAGATAAAAATATTTGTCGCCGACGATGTGAGCGAGAGCGGCCTTGAGCCGCTCAGGGCGGCCGGCTTCAAGGTGGAAAAGAGGACGCGTCTCGGGGCGGAAGAGCTGCGCGAGGCCGTGCGCGATTGCGAGGGCCTGGTGGTTCGCAGCGAGACTAAGGTGACGGCTGAAGTGATGGACGCTGCTCTGCGCTTGCGCGCAGTGGGGCGCGCTGGCGTGGGCGTTGACAACATAGATGTCGGGGCGGCGACCGAACGCGGCATAGTCGTCATGAACGCGCCCGACGGCAATACGATCACGACGGCCGAGCACACCATCGCCATGCTCATAGCCCTCGCGCGCCGCGTGCCGCAGGCCAACACCAGCCTGAAGGCCGGACAGTGGGAGCGCAAGCGTTTCGTCGGCGTGGAGCTGCGCGGCAAGACCCTCGGCATCATCGGCCTCGGCCGCATCGGGCGCGTCGTGGCCAGCCGCGCCCTCGGCTTCGGCATGAACATCATAGCCTTCGACCCGTTCGTCGCTCCCGAGCAGGCGCGCGACCTTGAGCTTGAAACGGCTTCACTCGAAGAGCTTTTCGCGCGCGCAGATTTCATCACCGTGCATACTCCCTTAACGTCCGAGACGCGCGGCATCATTGGCCCAGGAGCCTTTGCGCGCATGAAGAAGGGAGTCCGCCTTATCAACTGCGCGCGCGGCGGGCTCGTAGACGAGCGCGCGCTGCTCGACGCCATCAAGGAAGGCACGGTCGCGGGCGCGGCCCTCGATGTCTTCGAGCAGGAGCCGCCGCCCGCCGATCACCCTTTGCTCGCACTAGACGAAGTGATCGTCACCCCGCACCTCGGCGCTTCAACGAAGGAGGCGCAGGAGGGCGTGGCGCTGACCGTAGCGGAGCAGATGCGCGACTATCTTTTGACGGGAGCGTTGCGCGGGGCCGTCAACGTCCCGGCGCTCGGCGCGCAGGAGCTAAACGTCCTACAACCTTTCATCGGGCTCGCCGCAAGCCTCGGGCGCTTCCAGTCGCAGTTGATTGACGAGGCCGTGCGCGAAGTGCGTATCGAATATGCCGGGGAAGTGGCGGAGCTGGATGCCGCGCCCGTCACGCGCGCTTTCCTGGCGGGATTGCTGCGCAACGTGAGCGCGCGCGTCAACGTCGTCAACGCCTTCCTGATCGCGGAAGAGCGCGGCATCAGCGTGATGGCTTCCTACGTGCGCTCCAGCGCGTCGAGCGACGGGCCGTCGGCGATTCGGGCGCGCGTCCTCACGAAGAGCGGCGAGCAGACCGTGGCGGGCACGCTCTTCGGCGCGGGAAGAGAAGGGCGCATCACGGAGATAGACGGCTTTCGTCTCGAAGCCATTCCGCACGGCCACATGCTCATCACGCGCAACCTGGACGTGCCCGGCGTCATCGGCCACATCGGAACAGTCCTCGGCCAGCACAACGTCAACATCAGCCGCTTTCACCTCGGAAGACGCGAGCGCGGAGGCGAAGCTATGGCCGTCATCGAAACCGACGCCCCCCTGAGCGAACAAACCCTGGACGAGTTACGCTCCTTCGAGCCAGTCATCTCTGCCCGTCAAATAGAGCTTTAACAAGCAAGGCCGCCGCGACTCTCAAGCGCGACGGCCTCTGCTCCGCACAGCCCGCTCTGCTCCTCTGGCCTCAGAGCAGGCGTGCAGCAGAGAGCGCAGCCCCCTCCCGGCGCGCTCCCCTATGAATCCATCTATAGCTTTGGTGAGGCCATAACGTAATGTATGATTGGCCCGCTCTATTCATTGAAAACTCGGCAACGATCATGCGTGGCTCAGGCCCGCTTTGCCTCTTTATTCAGGAGAGGGCGCATAGAGTTGCCATTATGCTGCATAAAGTCGTTCTTTATTCCTATTTCGATGAATATATAGGCAAAGCCACCATTGACCGGCTAATTAGCGTTCGCTGACCTCGCGCCTTGAATCCCGACAAAGAGAACAGTTGCGGCCGAGCAGCCGTCTTGTCTCGCCAACCGGCTTTAGGGCCGTTGGGAGTGCTGCCCGGCTTTACGCTGCTTCACAAGTATCTCGACCTCTCTGGAAAGGTGAATATGTTTATGCGTAGAAAGAGCCTGCAACCTGTTAGCGAAGATGAGAATAAAGCTTATGTCGGCGCTCATGGACAATGGCTTGAGCAAGCCGATAGCCATCTGCGCCATGAGCACTGGCACATGGAACACTGGCCTCATGGCGCGGTGGAGAGTCCTCCCGACTTCGTGTCGGGCGAGGGTGCGACCTTTCTCTGGTGGCATCGTTACTTCATCAGAACGTTCGAGGACAATCTGGGCTCCAAGGGGCTGCACAACTATTCGCCGATGCCTTACTGGGTCTCTAACACTTCAATACCGCCGGAGCTGCGCGCCGCAACCGGGGGAATGACCGAATCCGGGATGCAGGAGGTTTTGCGCGCCGTTAACAATCCGAATGTGGCGACGCCGACCTGGGCCACCTTTCAGGGCGGTACGCAGGCAGACCTGATTTACGGCTACACGTCGCTCATACAGTTTAAGACGACGGACGAGCTGGGAATCTCTCTGCTGGCGACGGAGGAGGGGAAACCGGTAACTACGGGCAGCTATCACGGCCTGGTTCACACGCGAAGCGGAGGATGGATGGCGACGCACGAGTCGCCTAAAGACCCTATCTTTTATCCCTGGCACAGCTACGTTGACCACATCTGGCGAGAGTGGCAGCGCCGCGCCATGCCGCCCGTCAAGTGGTTCGCTTACGGAGACACAAGCACGCCGCAAGGCACATTCCTCAAGCTGTTCGTTCGTGACGCTAAAGGAGAGCTATACGAAGGCACGTTCACGGGTGGAAACGGGAGTTGGAAGCCGCTGGGTAGAAGCGTGATCGGCGAGCCTGCGTTACTGCTGCGCGGCGAGTTGTCGAACACAAACCTCTCGGGCGCAAGGATTCACTTGCTGGTTGAAGGGAGCGACCGCTATCTCTGGGAGTGCTACTGGAACGGCAGCGCATGGCGCTGGGCCAATACAGGGCTCTCCGCAGATGGTAATCCTGTGATTATCACCTATGGCAATAAGTCCTCGACGAATCTGACAGACCTGCGGATTAAAGTTTTCATCCGTGATAGGGATGGGCATCTACGCGAAGGCTCAAGAACAGAAGGCTCGAACGCCGCCCCGGTCTGGACTTGGGACAGCGGCACTCACAGCGAGAAGGTCATCGCAAACGACCCAGTCCCAGTCACGCACGGAAACCTAGGAAGCGTGAACGGCCAGGACGTGCGGATTAACCTCTTCGTTTCCGTGAAGGAGTCCGACGGCCGCGAGACGCTGTGGCTGCGCGCCTGGGACGGGGCGAAGTGGGCCTGGAAACCGCTCCAACAATCTGCCGAAGACGCCGCCCAATTTGTCGCAGACGACGCCAGCGTCTTAGCTTACGGGACGCTGACGAGTACGGACGCTAAGAATATCCGCATGCGCGTCTATGTGAAGAGCTTCGCCGGGACGCTGATGGAAGTCTACTGGGACGGCTCTGCCTGGAAATGGAGTCAGGTGAGCGGAAAGGACACGCAGACGGGAGCCGGGCTTTGGCTTGCCTCAGTAGGGCGTCCCACAGTAGCGACCTACGGCGACATCAATAGAACTTCGGAGGCGAGCGTGCGGCGCTACCTCTTCCTTCAAAGCACCAGCGGGCAACTCATGCTACATCAGCCGGACGGCTCGGTCTGGAACACCGGAAAAATAATAGACGGCGAGCCGGTCGTCATACAGCACGGCGAGACCTCGACGAGAGAAGCGTCTCCCTACAAATTTCGGATGCACGTCTTCATACGCGCTCTCGAATATGAGCGCCATGACCCTCATAGCGAAGAGATGGACATGGAGATGGAGACAGAGATGGAAGAGGGCGTCGAAGACCCCGAATCTTATGCATACTACACGCCTCACTTAAAGCTGTGGAGGCTTTCCTGGGACGGCGCGCAGTGGAGCTTGACAGACACCGGGAAAGAAGTGGCGGGCCATCCCACGGCAGTGATCTACGGAAATACTAAGGACGCCAACGCGAGCAACGTCAGAATGAGCGTCTACGTCGCAGACACCTCTCAAAAGCTATGGGAATATAGCTGGAACGGGTCGGCGTGGAGCTGGCGCAGCGCCGGGCCCCTGGTGGCGATTTAAGGGGGTGCAAGCTCTCACTCAACGCTCCCGCCCTTCTACTCAATCGCGAAGTCCACCTGCTGCGAGGTGCTGGCTTTGGCGAGGCGGTCTATGGCCGTGACCTTCAAGACGTATTGGCCCGCTGGCATCTTGTCGAGCATGACTTCGGCCGCGTAGGGCAGACGCGTCTTGTCGGGCAAGCCTTCCGTCTTGACTTTGCTGAGGGCAGTGGTGATGACGGGCTGGTCGTCGCGAAAGACCTGTACCTGAAGCGCCACGTCGGGCTCGCCGCCCGAAGCCGCGCCGCGCTGGGCGTTGTAGATGTAGGTCAGGAAGCGCAGGCGCGAGTTGCGCGAGAAGCGACGGTCAACGCTGATGTTGACGGGGCTCTGCTCGGTCGCGGCTTGCTCTCTGGCGGCGGAGTTGCTGCCTACCAGCAGGCTGCTCATCGTCAGCTTTTGCGTCGAGAGGTCGGGTATCTCGACCCACTGCATTGCGCTGCCAGTGCGTCCCGTCTTAGCGTCGCGCGCGGCGACTCGCACCTGGTAGAGACCGGGCTTGATGCGTAACTCGTAGTTGTAGAAGAGCGGGCTGCTCAAGATGCGCGGCAGGTCGGAGGGGATGACGTTGAGCTGTATCTGCTCCTTGAAGCTTGCGCCCGACTTACCCTCTTCGTTAAAGACCATGCCAGCGATGTCAACCACGCCCGTGTGCTTGCCGTCCTTCATCTCAAGCTCAAGGGCTTCGGGCTCGACCGCCATGATGAGCGAAAGCACCGGGCCGTTGTTCGGTTGGTCGGAATAGTAAGCGAAGACAGAAGTCGGCAGCGTCGTCCGTGCAAAGACATCGTTGATGGCCGTGCGCAACTCTTTTTCGGGAGTCTTGGTGGTTTCGGCCGTCGACGACTTGCTGCTGTTCTTCGGCGGTGTGGGCCTCGAAGCGGTCGCCGGGTCTGTCGTGAAGTAGCCGTTACGGACGCGCACCACTAGCTCCGGACGCCCGATCACCTTGGCTTCGATGCGACGGAACTTGCCGGGCTTCTGCTGCTCGGTGTCAGGACGCCACGCCAGCAGGTAATAGATGGAGGTCTCTTGCAGAGTCTTGCCGATGGAGGCGTCGAGCGCGTTGGTGTTGAGCAGGGCACGGCCCCCGGTGCTGGAAGCGATGATGCGCAGCGGCTCCTGCGTGACCATCAGCTCAGTCGAAGCCTGCGGCAAGCGCCCGCTCAGATCAAAGGCCGCCTGCGTCGTCGCGTCCATCCCGGTTTCGAGCCCGAGCGGGTTCATCGTATAAACGACCGTCCCCGAGCGCGCCGCCGCGTCCGTCGCGCGCCGCATCTTCTCAAGCACGTCTGAGTCCCTGACGTTCATCACGAACCCTTCCGAGAGGAAGAAGACGAGCTTGCGGCCGGGCAGCCGCGCCGTCGAACGCATCAGGCTGGCGAGTGTCAGCAATAGATTAGTGTTGGTCGCATCCGATTGCTGAACCAGGCGGCGCGAGCGCACCTGAACCATCTGCACGGCTATCTCGGGCCTGAGCATGGGATTATCCCGCAACAACGCTTCGACGAAGAAAGAGAGGACGCTCTGGTTGTTCTGCGCGATCTCAAGGGCCTGCACGGCCGTCATCGGCGGCGTCTCGGTGGTGTCGCGCAGGACGGCTGTGGCGCGAAAGCCCAGGCGCTCGACGGCTTTCCGCAGGACGCTCTTGTTATTGGTCAACTGTTGCAGGAAGCCTATCTGCCCGCTCGCGGAGGTGATCGCCACCTGATCGTTCTGGCCCACCTCTCTGTCTATGTAGTTCAAGAGCGTCTTGCGCGTTCGCATGATGCTCTCCTGCGAGAGATGCAGATCGTCTATGAAGAAAAAGATTGTGCGGCCACGGTCGGCTGGACGAACGGGTGCGCTGCTCTGCCCTGTGCGTTGACGGCCGCGTGCCGCCGCCAACTGAGTCTCTTCGTCGCTGCTCCCGGCCACTACGCGCTCGAAGAAGGAGACTGGCTGCACGCGGCCGTCAACGCGCAGCTCGAAATCTTCCGGCTTCAGGTTATCAATGAAGCGTCCCTGTTTGTCGAAGACCATCACGTCCGTCTGCACAAGCTCCGTGCTGATGCGCACGATGTCGTCGGGCGGGCTCGCAGGCGTCTGCGCAGGCGAAGGCTCAGGCGCGCTTTGCTGAGCGCGTGTGACCGTGATACACAGGGAAATGCAGAAGATGAAGAGAGCGGCGCAAACGGCACGCTTGAGCAAAGTCTCTGAAGAGCGCATAACGGTTTAATCTCTAAAGTGGGATAGGAGGGCCAGCGACGCTTGCGATCATACTACAGATCGAAAGTCGCGTGCGAGCACCTCTTTCGGAAAACTTTAGCGCCGCGTCAGGCAGCCGAGCAAAGACCGCGAGCGGCCCCGTTAAAATTGTCGCCGTAACGGCACTGTGATTCGCCCCCGGCAATAAAGGATGCTCGCCAGGTGGCCCAATGCGCCGGAGGTTCATACGAAAATTGGTATGTTCTACAATTCTTCGGACGACTGATTACATTATGGGAATCGAAATTGAAAAGAAGTACCGCCTGACGCGCGAGCAGCGGGCCAAACTGCTCGACCGCCTGGCTGAGGTGGGAGCGACGCCGCACGGCAAGGAGTTCGAGGAGAACATTCTGTACGACGGAGGCCGACTTGATCTACAGACCGAAGTGCTGCGGCTGCGGCGCGTAGGCGAGCGGGCCATCCTTACCTACAAGCAACGCTTCGCGGGCACGTCTGCCATCCGGCACAACCGCGAAGAAGAGACTGTGGTAGAGGACGCCGAAGCCCTCACGGCAATTCTTGAGGCGCTCGGTTTCGCGCCCGCGCTCGTCTACGAGAAGCGGCGCGCGACCTGGCAAGTGGCGGGCGTCGAACTCGCCCTGGACGAACTTCCCTTCGGTCTCTATCTTGAGATCGAAGGCGGCGAGCAGGCCATCCGGGAGGCCGAAACGTTGCTCGACCTTGCGGAGGCGGAAGCCGAGCCTGACACCTACCCAGAGCTGACCAGACGCCACGGCGAGCAACACGGAGACCTGATCGAGGCCCGCTTCCAGATGCGCCTGCCCGAAGCGTAAAGACCTCCATCTTCTCTTTAATGAGAAAGCGGCTTCGCCCGTGATGAGCGAAGCCGCTTTTGACTCGTCCGGTTGCAAGGGGCGCGTTGCTTACATGCCCATGCCGCCGCCCATGCCGCCCATACCGCCGGGCATCGCAGGGGCCTTATCATCTTCGGGTAGCTCCGAGACCATAGCCTCGGTCGTGAGCATCAGCCCGGCGATTGACGCGGCGTTCTGAAGAGCCGTGCGCGTGACCTTAGCCGGGTCTATGACGCCAGCCTTGACCAGGTCTTCAAACTCCTCTGTCTGCGCGTTGAAGCCGACTGACTCGTTCTTCTCTGCGCGGACGCGCTCGACTATGACAGCGCCTTCCTTACCGGCGTTCTGCACGATCTGGCGCAGCGGTTCTTCCAGCGCGCGCTTGACTATGGAGACGCCTATCTGTTCGTCAGCATCGCCCTCGTTGTCCTTGTTAGCCTGGAATTTCTCAAGGGCCTTGGCGGCACGTACGAGCGTGACGCCGCCGCCCGGAACGATGCCCTCTTCGACGGCCGCGCGTGTAGCGTGCATGGCATCCTCGACGCGCGCCTTCTTCTCCTTCATCTCGGTCTCCGTAGCAGCGCCGACCTTGATGACGGCCACGCCGCCGACGAGCTTCGCAAGCCGCTCCTGCAACTTCTCGCGGTCGTAATCCGAAGTCGTCTCTTCGATCTGCGCGCGCAGGGTCTTGACGCGGCCTTCGATGTCGGAGGCTTTGCCCGCGCCCTCGACGATGGTCGTGTTGTCCTTGTCGATGGTGATCTTCTTGGCGCGTCCCAAGTCTTCCAGTTTAACGTTCTCAAGCTTGATGCCGAGGTCTTCCGAGATGACGCGGCCGCCCGTCAGGATGGCTATGTCTTCGAGCATGGCCTTGCGACGATCACCGAAGCCGGGAGCCTTGACGGCGGCAATGTTCAATGTGCCGCGCAGCTTGTTGACGACCAGGGTCGCAAGGGCCTCGCCCTCCACGTCCTCTGCGATAATCAACATGGGCTTGCCCATCTTGGCAACCTGCTCAAGCAGGGGCAGCAGGTCTTTCATCGAGCTGATCTTCTTTTCGTTAATCAGAATCAGCGGATTATCCAGCACAGCCTCCATACGCTCGGGGTCTGTAACGAAGTAGGGCGAGAGGTAGCCGCGATCAAACTGCATACCCTCGACCACTTCCAGCGCCGTCTCCATCGTCTTGGACTCTTCGACCGTGATGACGCCGTCTTTGCCGACCTTGTTCATGGCTTCGGCGATGATGGAGCCGATGGTGGCGTCGCCGTTGGCCGAGACGGTTCCGACCTGCGCTATGGCATCGCCCTTGACGGGCTTCGACAATCGCTTGATCTCTTCGGTGGCGCGCTCGACGGCCTTGTCAATGCCGCGCTTGAGGGCCATCGGGTTTGCGCCGGCCGCGACCGTCTTGACGCCTTCGCGGAAGATAGCCTGCGCCAGCACCGTGGCGGTCGTCGTGCCGTCGCCAGCCACGTCAGAGGTCTTGGAGGCGACCTCTCTGACCATCTGCGCGCCCATATTTTCCAGCGCGTCCTTCAACTCGATCTCTTTCGCCACCGTCACGCCGTCTTTGGTAATCGTCGGGGAACCAAACTTTTTGTCAATCACCACGTTTCGGCCCTTCGGCCCGAGCGTAATCTTGACTGCGTCGGCGAGCTGGTTGACGCCGCGCAAAATAGCCGCACGCGACTCTTCACCATGAATTACTTGCTTTGCCATCTCTTTTCTTCTCCTGATTCGTTTATGTTATGGATTGCTGCCCAGTAAAACAGGCGGCCGGAAGTCCTTCGTCAGACTACTTGCCGCCCTTCTTGCTGCTGCCGCCGCCCGAAGCCGCGCCCGCGCGCTCAATGACGCCCAGAATCTCATCCTCACGCATGATGAGGAACTCTTCGCCGTCGAGCTTGATCTCGCTGCCGCTGTACTTGCCGAACAGCACGCGGTCGCCCACCTTCACGTCCAAGGTCTGGCGCGTGCCGTCTTCCCTGTATTTGCCCTCGCCGACGGCGATGATTTCGCCCTCCTGCGGCTTCTCCTTGGCTGTGTCGGGGATGATGATGCCGCCGCGCATCTGCTCGCCCTCTTCAATACGCCGCACGATCACGCGATCATGCAAGGGTCTGATGTTTGTTGCCATTTCCTGACTCCTTTCAGTGAACTTGCTATGAGAATTTGGTTTGATTGCACTGCGGACAGCCCAAATCTTAGCACTCTCTGTCGCAGAGTGCTAAAACTATAGCATCTCGGCAATTCTTGTCAACATCCCAGGCAGTCGGAAGGCCGGGAAGGGGCCCGAACAGACGCAAAACACGGCTTATCAGGAGCGAAAGGCGGCGGTATTGGCGTAAAAGATGATTATATTTGCGTGAAAGTTCACGATATTGTTGCGAAAGTTTATGATATTGGCGCGAGAGACGACCATATACACGTGAGAGGAAGGTATATTGACGTGAAAGATAGTTATATCAGCGAGAAAGATTGCAATATTGGTGTGAGAGGGAGTTATATCAATGCGCGAGACGACCATATTGGCGTGTAAGACGCCTATATTAGCGTGAAAATCTGCTACGTCGGTGTGAAAGATTGCAATATTGGCGCGAAAAATGGCATCTCGGGTGCAAAAGTTATGTTCCAGCGTGCGCTAGAATCCTGACGACCGGCTTAAGAATTGCGGCTGCGCTTGCTTTTGGAGGTGCGGGCGGCGGCGCGTTCCTGCGTGCGGTAGTTGGCGACGCGTTTGGAGAGCGTGTTGCGGTGTATGCCGAGCACAGAGGCCGTGCGCGAGAGATGCTCCTTGTGGCGCGCGAGGGCTTTTTGAATATAGAGCTTCTCAAATTCGGCCAGGGCTTCGTCGAGCATGATCTGGCCGTCCAGCATGTCGTCTATTAGAGCTTCGAGGCGGGCGCGCATCTGCATAGGATTCTCCGTGCGGACTTCAGGGTAAGAGCGGCAACGTTTATCGGCTAAGACGGTCAACCCCGATGCTCGTTAAAGAAGCGCGTGCGAATATCCGGCGACGTGAAGGTCGCAAGCAGCCTCGCGCCTTCGGCCAGAATGGGAGCGGTGCGAGCCTGTGCGACCGAATCCAGCCGCACAGGGAAGGCTGTCAGGGCCAGGTAAAGGATTGAACAGACGGCCAGGCCGCGCAGGAGTCCGAAAGACGCGCCGAGCCAGCGGTCTAGCCACTCCAAACGGGCGCGGCGCAACCCCCACGCCACCCATCGCCCGGCAATAAAGCCCGAAAGCAGCGCGCAGCCCACGATCAGGAGAAACCCGCAGGCGTTCGCCCACGCGCTCGAATCCACCAGCCCCGCTGCGCGCAAAAGCTCGCCGGCCACTTCATACCCGCGCGCCGCCAGGAGCAGCCCCAACAGAAGCGCAAAGCCCGTCAACAGCCCCCGCACCAATCCACGCAGCGCGCCCGCCACCACCGAGGCTCCAACAAGCGCCAGCACGATAAGATCAAAGAAAGTCATAATCCATTTTGGATTTTAGATTTTGGACTTTAATCCAAAATGGTTATAGCTCCTGGCCCGTCAGGAGCCTGTAGGCTTCCAGGTAGCGTGCCGTGGTCGCTTCGGCCACCGCCAGGGGAAGCGGCGGCGCGGGCGGGCGCTTGTCCCAGTCGAGCGTCTCAAGATAATCGCGCACGAACTGCTTGTCGAAAGATGGTTGCGGGCGGCCCGCCTCGTACTTGTCCGCAGGCCAGAAGCGTGAAGAGTCTGGCGTGAGCGCCTCGTCTATGAGAAGAATCCGGCCCCGTTCATCTCTGCCGAACTCGAACTTGGTATCGGCGATGATGATACCGCGACTCAGCGCATACTCGCTTGCCTGTGTGTAGAGCCTGAGCGAGATGTCGCGCAAGGCTACGGCCGCCTCGCGTCCGACGAGCGCGCTCATGCGCGCGAAATCTATATTCTCGTCGTGCCCCTCTGCGGCTTTAGTGGCAGGCGTAAAGAGCGGCTCGCTCAACTGTTCGGACTCGCGCAAGCCCTCTGGCAAACGGTGGCCGCAAAGCTCGCCCGTGCGCAGGTAATCCTTCCAGCCAGAGCCGGAGAGATAACCGCGCACGACGCACTCTACGGGGAAGACTTCCGTGCGGCGCACCAGCATACTGCGCCCCTTCAGGCTTGCTGTGTGATGGCTGACCGCTTCCGGCATCTGCTCGACATCGGTCGTGAGCAGGTGATTCTCGGTCACGTCGCGCAGGCGCTCGAACCAGAAGCGCGAGAGGGCCGTGAGCACCTCGCCTTTGCGCAGGATGGGCGTAGGCAGGATGCAATCGAAGGCTGAGATGCGGTCTGTGGCGACGATCAGCAGGTACTCTTCGCCGACCGCATAGACATCACGCACCTTGCCGCGCCTGATGAGTTCCAGACCTGAAAGGGATGTTTCCAGTACCGGGACAGTTCCCGTCATATGTGGCTTCGGCTCGATTCGGTAAAGAGTTATCGTAAAGCGCGTGTCGGCCCGCAGAGGCGAGCCGGATTGTGCTCGCGCTTGCCGAGCTTTGTCAAGATATAGCAGAGGGGGGGCGCTCAATTGCCCTCAGATCATGGCCTTTTGCAACTTAACGCTTGAGTTTAATAGTCTTGTCCTGCTATAGTCTTTAGGAGCGGCGCGTCCCCCATACTGGCGCGTCTAGGCGCGAACGTCCTGTTCGTTGTTCGCAAGATAAAGAAAAGTGCCGATGCCGACTGCTACCGACAAAGCTAAGACACGCGATAACGGTGGCGATAACACGCCTTTATCGGGCGAGCGTAAAACCAGCCTGCTCGTAGTCGAAGACGACGAGAATATCTCGACGATGATCGACGAGCATTTTTCGCGCGCAGGCTACAGCGTCAAGACCGCCGAAGATGGGTTGGCGGGCGTCCAGGCTGCTCTCAACGATCACCCGGACGTGGTTGTCCTAGACCTCATGTTGCCCAAGATGGACGGTCTCGCCGTCTGCCGCGAGATTCGCGAAAAGGCCCCTTATATCCCCATCCTCATGCTGACGGCCAAGGACGACGTGGTGGACAAGGTGCTCGGGTTAGAGATGGGCGCGGATGATTACATCACCAAGCCTTTCTCGCTGCGCGAGCTGGAAGCGCGCATCAAGTCCGTCCTGCGGCGCGCGCGTAAGGGCGTGCAGACCGAAGCCGCAGGCGACGAAGCGCCCATCGTGCGCGGCAAGCTGCGCATAGAGCCCAGCAAGCGCGAAGTCACGGTCGGGGAGCGGCAGGTCGAATTGACTCCCAAGGAGTTTGATCTCTTGCGACTGTTCGCCTCAAATCCAGGCCGGGTCTTCCCACGCAAGTACCTGCTTGAAAAGATTTGGGATTATTCCTATGAAGGTTATGACCGGACGATTGATTCACACATCAATCGCCTGCGCGCCAAGATCGAGGATAATCCTGAAAACCCACAAATGGTTCTGACCGTGTGGGGAATCGGTTACAAATTCAGCGACGAGCAATAAAAGTCCGATCCGCCTGCGGTCTCGTCCACTCTCCGTCCAATACCAAACACGAGCATTACGCCCGAATGGACACTTTAGCTTTGTAAACTCCAAACACGATGCGCGCCCTCGAAGGAGAAACCCTCAGCGCGGCGCGCGACACCAACCGCAGGTAACCGAAATGCCTGCTCCTGATCTCCAGCCATGAATAACGCTTTGCGTTCACATCACCCTGCCGAGTGTAAGACCATGACAAACTCTACCGTCAGCATCAAAAAAATCGTGCGTATCTCATCCACGGCTGTGCTAATCACAGCCGTAACTCTCATCCCTTCGGTCGTTCCGCAAGCACAGAAGTCGAAGGAGACTCCACCCAACCTGACGGGCGTCTACACGCGTAAGACGGCCAACGGGGAAGTCGTGACGCTTTCCGCCGATGGCCCGTTGACGCGCACGCAGACGTGGCAAGACCAGGAAGGTCTTCATGTCGTCTTATCCGGGTCAGGGCCGGGCGCGATCAAAGGCCAGCCTGGCGGCGTCAAGGTACGTCCGGTCGGCAACTCGACAGA
>DASVQF010000001.1:0-159935 GCA_036389315.1 Pyrinomonadaceae bacterium | reverse complement strand
CAGCTCGACTCGCAGGTACTTCTAGAGCGAAGTACTTGATGAGTTGATTGAGCTGGCGATTAGTCAGCTTGCTGTTTTTAACTAAACGCGCGGGCACTGGAACAGCCTATTTCTCCTTGGCTGTTCTATACAAGCTCCTTATTTTTTTAGGCTCCGGCGCAGCAGCGCCAGGAACTTCGACGGCTCTGCCCGCGTCACAAGCACCTCAGGGGTCTGGTGCCAGCGGGCGCATTCCAGAAGCGACGCGGCGATGTCGGAGGCGACCTCTTCGCTCCCCGCCACGCCGGGCTCAAGGTAGAGCGCCTTGACCTCGAAGCGCCTCTCTTTGCGGTGGGCCTTGGCGTCCAGGCGGCCGACGAGCGCGCCGCGCCGCAGGATGGGCAGCGTGAAGTAGCCGTAGCGCCGCTTGGGCGCGGGCGTATAGCATTCCAGCCGGTAGTCGAACGAGAACATCTCGCGCGCCCTCAAGCGATCCCACACCAGCGGGTCGAACGGCGAAAGAAGCGTCGTCAGCACGGGCCTCCGCTTGCCGGACAGAACCGCCTCGACGAGAGCCATGTTGTCCGGATGCACGTAGGCTTCTTCGTCCCATCCTTCGACGCTGACCTTCAGCAGAAGCCCCTCGTCCCCGAGCAGCCGGACGAGCGCGGCCGTCTCTCTCTTATTCGTCCGAAAGTAATCGCCCGTCCAGAGCGCACGGGTGATTCCAAGAGCACGAACCGCTTTGAGCGCCAGCGAGCGCGCGGTCTCTTCGAGCGAGGGAAGAAGAGAATCGTCCCACGAAGGCAGCACGCGCTCGCGCAGGTCGTATATGCGTTGGAAACGATCACGGCGCGCGATCATCAGTTGGCCCGCCGTGAAGAGCATTTCGAGCGCCCGCTTCTCAGGCTTCCACTCCCACCAGCCGCCGCTCTTGCCTTCGCGGCGCGCGAAATCGCTTGAGCGCACGGGCCCACGCTCGCGAATCAGGGCCAGCACGCGCTCGACCTCGGCTGAGTGGCGCTCAATCCATTCGTGCGAATACTTCCAGCCCATTGAGCCCGGCGCGATCATCCTGTGGCGGTAAAGCGGGTAGTCCTCCGCGGGCAGAAAGCAGGCTTCATGGGCCCAGTATTCAAAGATTGCGCCTTCCGCGAGCAGTTCGTCCAGCCAGCGCGGCTCGTATTGGCCCAAGCGACTCCACAACACCAGGTAAGGACTGCGCGCCACGACATGAATGGTGTCTATCTGAAGAGCCGACATGCGACGAATCGTCGCGAGCACGTCGGCCCTGGTGGCCGCGCGCGCCTCGCGCCTGTCCAAGCCCTGCGCCGCCAACATCACTGCCCGCGCCTGCCCGTGCGACAGTCTCAGCTCGTCTCTTCTTTTCGCCATCCGTTTATAGTCGGAGAGATGATTCTTTAGCTCAGCGGCACACTATAAGCGGCGAAACACTTGGGGGCAACCCGTGCGTGATGACCGGCCATGACGTTAGACGACGGGGGCGTGTGGCTGCTAGAATCCAGCCTACCGGCAATCAATCTTCTTAAGGCGGCTCAAAAAAAACGGATGACGATATTAAGCAAAACTATCGGCGTGGCATTGATCCTGGTGCTCAACTTTCCGGCCGCTCTAACCTGGTCGAGCAGCACGGCAGAGAGCGCAGACCGTAAGTTTGAAGCTCTGGCGAAAAAGTATATAGACGAGATGCTTGAGATGAACCCGGAGACGGCGACTCAGCTCGGCGATCATCGCTTCGACAATCGCCTGGATAATTACAGCCGCGCCGGAGTGGAACGCGACCGCGCCTTCAATCAAAAGTATCTGAAGGCGCTCGCCTCTATCCCCGTCGAGCGTCTGAGCGCCGTCAACAGCGTCGATTATCGCATCATGCTCAATCGTCTCGAATACAATATTTTTCAGGACGACGAGTTGCGCGAGTACGAGTGGAATCCGCTGCGCTACAACGTCGGCGGCGCAATCTACAGCCTCATCTCGCGCGATTTTGCCCCGCTCAAAGAGCGCCTGCGCAATGTCAAAGAACGGCTCAAGGGCGTCCCCCTAGTGGTCGCGCAGGCGAAAGCCAACCTCAAGAACCCGCCGCGCGTGCACACCGAAACGGCCATCTCGCAGAACAGCGGAACCATCTCTCTCATCCGCGACGAGCTGCAAGAGTTCATTGCTCAGGCGCCGGAAATGAAGGCAGAGCTTGCGCCCGTGCAGGCCGAGGCCGTGCGCTCGCTGGAAGATTACGGCGCGTGGATGACGAAAGAGTTGCTGCCGCGCTCGACGGGCGAGTTTCGTCTGGGCGATGCAAAGTATCGCCGCAAGCTGCGCTTCGCGCTCGAATCCGACCTCTCCAAGGAAGAGATTCTCCGGCGCGCCGAAGTCGACCTGCGCAGCACGCAGGACGCCATGTACGATGTCGCGCTGCCACTCTACAAAAAGTATTTCCCGGCCGAGCGGGACGCGGCGCGGCTCTCCAACCGCAAGCAGGTCATCAAGGCCGTGCTCAATCGCCTGGCCGAGACGCATCCGAACAACGAGACGATTGTCCCCGTCGCGACCGAAGCCGTCAAAGAGGCCACAGAGTTCGTGCGCGCCAACAATCTGGTGACTGTGCCGACGGAGCCCGTCAAGGTCATCGTCATGCCGGAGTTCTCGCGTGGCGTGGCCGTCGCTTACTGCAACTCCGTGGGCCCATTCGAGCGGCGCGGCGAAACCTTCTATGCCATCTCGCCGACGCCCCGTGATTGGCCCAAAGAGCGCGTCGAGTCCTTCTTTCGCGAATACAACAACTACATGGTCGAGGACGTGACCGTACACGAAGCCATGCCCGGCCACTACCTGCAATTGGCCCACGCCAACAAATTCACGGCCCCGACGAAGCTGCGGGCTGTTTTCCTCAGCAGCACCTTCGCCGAAGGGTGGGCCGTCTACGCCGAGCAGTTGATGGCCGAGCGCGGCTACGGTGGGCCCGAAGTGAGGATGCAGCAGTTGAAGCTCAAGCTGCGCACGATCATCAACGCCATCCTCGATCAAAAGATTCACACGGCCGGGATGACCGAAAGGGAGGCCATGCGGCTGATGATGGACGAAGGCTTTCAGGAGGAGGGCGAAGCCTCGGGCAAGTGGCGGCGGGCGGCTCTGACTTCGGCGCAGCTTTCGACCTATTACGTCGGAAGCCTTGAGGTCAACGACATCCGCCGCGCCTACGAGGCCAAGATGGGCGACACAGTGGACTACAAGCGTATGCACGACACGATCATCTCGTTCGGCTCGCCCGCGCCCAAGTACGTCAGGGAGTTGATGGGCCTCTGAACCCACAAGCCTTTTCCACAATCGGATTTTCGTTCGTCTAAAGTTTGCCTGCGCGCCGGAGCCCCTTGTAATTAAGCATTTACCGGCCCCTGGGCACACCCGCCGCCCGGAAAAATCTCTTTACAGAGTGAAAAGGCGCGTGCTAGGTTCTCGGTTGAGATTGCCCTGCGGCCTGGACGAGGGCAGCAGCTCCAGTATCAATCCAAAACACAGCTTGTTCGTCTGTTTAGACGCTCCCTAAAGAGTGGTTTAAGAGCTTCTCAAAGGCTAAGCCTCTCGCTTGAGCCATCGCCGTCACGGCGCATTCTCGTTCCAAGAGGGTAGCCAAAGGGAAAGACTCTGATCGAAGTGGTGAGACCATGCCAGAATTAGTGCGCTCAATCATCGGTCGTCTCGCAGAGCTTATCGGCAGTCACCACCATGCCCGCCGCCAAGACCTGCGACTGCCCGCGACGATCTATCTCAACGCCTCGGGCTCAAAGCGTGCGCGCGCCAGCGGCCCGCTGAGCATCTCCGGCTACACTCGCAGCCTCAGCGACACGGAGCTCTCTCTGGTCGTCTCGTCAGTGCATTGCGGCAATCGCTACCTGATGGACGGAGAGCTGAGCCTGCGGATTCAGTTGGAGCTGCCCGAAGGCGCAATCAGCTTCGGCGCGGCAACCGTCTGCTACAAGCCGCTTGAGGAGAGCCAGGCGGAGTGGGGATACCTGGTCAGCATGCAGGTCACGGAGATTGGCGACGTGGAGCGCAAGCGCCTGCGCCAATACCTGCGACAGGGCCACACTTGCGAACCCGACAGTCCCAAGACCAGCCTCGCGCCCGACGCTCCTTCTGTTTGAGGCTGGCAGCAAAGAGCTGAATCGAGTGGAGCAGGCCGCAGACGGTGGCCTGCTCTCTTTATGAGCGATTGATCTTGAGCGCCTTCATGCGCGAGGCGAGCGTAGTGGGCCTCACCCGCAAAAGCTCCGCCGCCCCGCCCCGCCCGTAGATTTTATAGCCCGTCCGTTCGAGCGCCCTGATAATATTCTCCCTCTCAAGCTCCTTAAGCTCGGCCAACGTGAGGATTTCGCCCGTCTTGTGCCTGGCCTCTTTCGGCACAGCCGGGCCAACGTTTGCGCTCCGCGCGCTGTCTAGAACCGTGTGGTCTAGCTTTAAGGGGCCGCCGCCCGAAAGTATCACTGCGCGCTCGATGACGTTCTGAAGCTCGCGTATGTTGCCCGGCCAATCGTAATCCTCCAACTGCCGCACGATCTCATCTGTCAGGCGGGTTTCGGCGCAGTTCAACCGGCTGCACGAGCGGTTGATAAAGTGCGCTGCGAGCAAGCCTATGTCCTCTCGGCGGTCGCGCAGGGGCGGAACCTCTACGGGAAAGACGCTCAGGCGATAGTAGAGGTCTGGGCGGAATCTGCCTTGATCGACTTCGCGGCGCAGGTCGCGGTTGGTGGCGGCGACAATGCGTACGTCAACGCGGCGTGTGCGCTCTTCGCCGACGCGCTCGAACTCGCCTTCCTGAAGGACTCTCAAGAGCTTGCTTTGCAGCCAGAGCGGTATCTCGCCCACCTCGTCCAGAAAGAGAGTGCCGCCGTCGGCCAGTTGAAAGCGCCCGACGCGGTCACGAATCGCGCCCGTGAATGCTCCCTTGACGTGGCCGAAGAATTCGCTCTCGAACAACTCTTGCGGAATCGAGCCGCAATTGACCCGGATCATGGGGCGCGTGCGGCGCAGGCTGCGCTCGTGTATGGCGCGCGCGACAAGCTCCTTGCCCGTACCCGATTCGCCGAGGATGAGCACGCTCGTCTCCGTCTGCGCCACCAGCTCTATCTGCCTCAAGACTTTTTGGAGGGCTGGGCTGCGGCCCACTATGTCGCCGAAATCGAGCGCCGCCTCGACCTCCTCGCGCAGGTAGACGTTCTCCATCTCAAGCTTGCGCCGCTGCCGCTCCATCTCCTCGAAGGCCCGCGCATTGGCAATCGCCACGGCAGCATGCTCTGCATAGGTGCGCAGCCAGGCGAACTCTTCTTCGCTGAAGGAAGCGCGGCTGAAGACGGCGAGCAGGCCCAGCAGCTCCTCTTTGAAGAGGAGCGGGTATCCGGCAAAGCTTCTTACGGGCGTGCGGCCGGGCCAATCAGCATCCTTCCAATCCGCGCTCTCCGAAATCTCTTTCACCAGGACGGGCTCGCCCCCGGCCGCCATGCGAGCGAGCTTCCCTTCGTCGAGCGGAAAGCCTTCGAGCGCGCCGTCCAGGGATTTCCCGGCGCTCGCCACCGCGCGCAAGCTCCCTTCGCCGCCAGAGACGAGCCAGATGGCGGCCAGGGCGACGGGGGCTTGCCCGCTCAAGCCTTCGACCAGCAGCCGAGAGACCGTCTCGACCGATTGCACCTGCGCAATGGCCTGCATGATTGACTGTAAAGAATCTGCCTGCATGGCATGAGCCTACATGAAAACCCGTGGTTCGGACAACGCGAAGTCGTGGCAGAGACGAAATCTCGTTGCGCGGGAGAGGGCGCGACATTGAGCTAAATGGCAGACTCGCTTGTGCTTAACATGAAGCGGGCGAGTGGTATGAGAACTGCGATGGCCGAAGGGAGCAAGAGCTATTTTTGTCGAAAGAGGGGAGAAACCATGAGCCAATTGATTGCGGAAGTAACGGACGCCGATTTTGAAAGAGAAGTCCTGGAAGCGGAGCAGCCCGTGCTGGTCGATTTCACGGCCGATTGGTGTCCGCCGTGCCGCCTGCTTGCGCCCAGGCTCGACGCCGTGGCCGAGCAGTACCGGGGAAGCGCGCGCATAGTGAAGGTGAACGTGGACGAGAACAGCGTCTCGACGCAGCGTTACGGCATCAAGGGGATGCCGACGCTCATACTCTTTAAGGACGGCCGCGAGCAGGAGCGCGTCGTCGGGGCCGTCTCGAAGGAAGTGATCTCAGGCATGTTCAGCAAGCACACGAAGGCCGCGCGGGCCTGAAGACAGGTTTTTAACTCCGCAGGGGCGATAGGACATAAAGCCCCTGCGGAGCTTGTTTCAAACTCTTATCCCTTCCTCCGGGGCCGAAATCTCTTTTGCGCCTCTCCTTAATTAATCTCAAATCTCTCAAAATCCTCATACCGGCATCCTTTAAAAAGGCTTCGCGGCCTTTAAATTCAGCGGAAATCTTGAAAGGCAAGCTCACGCGCGGAAGTTTTACGGGGCGCGGCGGCCGAGGGCGTGTGCGCGCCTTGACGGCAGAAAAATTTAAAGCCGCGCTTGAGGATTTTGAGGCGGGCGGTGTGGCAGTCTTCCGGGCACGCTCTCGTAAGCGGACGCGAGCGATGCTCCGGCAGGTGTGCGCCCATGAAATACCGGCTCTGTCTTGCTCTGATCCTGATGGCCTTTTGGCTCCCGGTGACTTGCCCGGCCGACGAGGCGGGCGATGCCGAGAACAGTGCAGGCACGGCTCAAGGCAGCGAGGCGAAGCAGGAGAGCGCGGCGCGTCTGCGGCCGGGAATGCCTGTAGCGGTCACGCTCACAGACCTGGCTTTCGCTGACGCCAGGGGCATCCTGAGCGAAGACAATTCCTGTAGCGCCTTCTTCGGCGGGGCCAGCAAGGCCGTCACTGTGCTCGACGCTCTCGCGGAGCGAATCAACTTGAAGGGGCTGCCCGATAGGCGGCTTGGGATCAGCATGACGGGCGGCGACGGCCTCTTCGTCTCTCAGCGCACGGGCTACCAGTACCGCCTTTTCAAGCAGGTGATTATCAACACGAACGGCCCTTTCTACCGGAGCGGCGTCGGGCCAGTCCCCCCGCCACCGTGCGGAAGCTTTGGGCCCAACACCAGGGAGGCGCGCGTCCTAATGCTCCTGCACGAGCTGGGCCACCTGATTAAAAGAGCGGATGGGAAGTGGCTGCTGCCCGACGACGGAGGCAATTACCAGCGAAGCCTGAGCAATACCAGAGTCGTCGAGTCCAAGTGCCTGTCGCAGATCAAGGGGCTGACGGATGTTTACGGTGGGGAGAAGTGAGCTTATGAGTTCTTCGATTTTAGAGTTCGCACAAAGAAACCCGCCCTCGGCCTCGACCGAGAGCGATGCTCATACCATGTCGCGCAGCGATTCACTCCATAACAGGATCGAAGCCCTGAAAACCCTGGCGCTCAATCTACTGAGAGAGCTTGAGGCTTTGGAGACGGGCCGTCCCGGCGAAGGCGATGCGAAGTTCTCTTTGCAGGAGGAGGTGCGCCGCTTCGAGGAGGACATGATTCGCTGCGCGCTGATTAGAACCGGCGGGCGACAGCGCAGGGCAGCCAGGATGCTCGGCATGAACGCGGCGACGCTCAACGCGAAGATCAAGCGTTACGGGATATGCTCGGACACGCTCGTGAGCAACGCGTCGAGCCTGCTCCGAAGCCAACTGAAGGCCGAGTGAGCTTCGGCGGCGCTGCGAAACTTCTACAATTCCAATCTTGGGGACTGGCGCTTTCATGAGTGACAGAAAAGTTCTACGCATAGACAAGCTGCGCCGCTTTACCCGTGGGCCCAAGGCAGACCTGCGCTTGCAGTTGCTCGCCGTCAAAGACTTGGCCGCGCTCTTTCTCGAAGAGTTGGAGGGGGCGTTTGATTCTGAAGATGCGGCTACTGGCCCACAGGGCCACTTGGCGAAACTCTACAGCGGGGCCGGGGTCAATTACTATCAGGAGTTGCGCCGCTTCGAGATCGAGTTGATAAGGTGCGCTCTGGCCCTCACGGGCGGCAAACAGACGGCGGCAGCGCAACTGCTCGGACTCAAGCCCACCACCCTCAATACCAAGATCAAGCAATTCAAGATCGGGAGCGAGTAGGCCGGAGACCACCTGCTCATCAAACGATTCGCCGCCAGCTTATCCCTCATCCGTGCTTCACACCTGGGCCAAGCTTGCGGGGAGAAGCATGTGTGTGTGCGAGAGTGTCTAAGAAATTTGACAATTCTATCGGTCGTGCGCAGTCGCACGGGGCGATTATCCAAATCCGCCAATGCACGCCCCGGCCAATATCCAAATCCGGCAAGGGTTGCGCTCAGGCGATTCTCATGCGGGCCGGGACAATCTTCAGCATGCAAGCTCCGTTGGCCCAGGGCCCAGTCGCGCGGCACATCTGTTGCCCCTTCCAGAGGCGTGCTGCGCGGCGCGACTTTTATTTGTCTCATTTCACAAACACACGTTGCTCGTGAGCCGTCAGCAATCAAACTAAGTGTCCCAAGAAGAGATGACTTCGGAGGTAAATTTGATGTTAAGAGAAAGATTGATAGCATTTGTCGCCATCTCGCTGCTTTGCGCTTCGGCCGCGTTGGCCCAGGTTACGGGAGGCTCCGTGACCGGGACTGTGGTTGATGCGCAGGGAGGCGTGGTGGCCAATGCGACCGTTAACTTACTGGACAAGCAGAGGGGGCAAACCCTCACGACTCAGACGACGGGCACGGGTCAGTTCAACTTCCCCAACGTCTCTGTCGGCGAGTACCAGATACAGATTTCGCAGAGCGGCTTCGATACTTTGACGAGAGATTTGCGCGTCGAGCTGAATCAGGTCTCGACCGTGGACGCGACGCTGCAAGCCGCAGGCGTCTCCGCCTCAGTCAATGTCGCCGCGACGAGCGAGGCTGTGATTGAAACCGACAGCTCGCAACTGAGCCGCAGCTTCGACACGCGTCAGGTCTTGAACCTGCCGGTGTTCGGCAACCAGAACGCGCTCGCGCTGCTCTCGCCCAACGTGGCCGAGCGTTCGGCGGGTGTCGTCGGCTCCGGCGGAGCCGTGGGCGGCACGCGCCCGCGCGGCAACAGCTTCAACGTCGATGGCGTAGACAATAACGATGCCGGCGTGACCGGGCCCGTCATCAGCGTCATTCAGGATTCGATTCAGGAGTTCTCGCTCTTGACGAATAACTACAATGCGGAGTTCGGCGCGGGCTCCGGCGGACAGTTCAACACGATCACCAAAGGCGGCACTAACGAGTTCCACGGCTCAGGCTTCTATTACGTGCAGAGCGAGCGTTTCAACGCCGCTTCGACCTCTGAAGAACGCCTGCTCAATACGCCCGTCGCGCTGGGCGGCATCGAGCGCAAGCCGCTCTTCAGAGATCACCGCTACGGCGGAACCATCGGTGGGCCCATCCTGCGGAACAAGCTCTTTTTCTTCGGCGCGTACGAGCGCGAGACCAATAACAGCGCGGCCGGGACGGCGCAGTATTTCGCGCCCACTGCGGCGGGCCTCACGCAGATCGCCGGGCTTCCGGGCGCGAGCCCTTACGTCGTCAACCTCCTGCGCAATAACATCACGCTCGCGCCCGCCGGCGAGTTTTTCCAGAACGTGCTGGGCACTCCCATCCCGTTTGGGAGCGTGACGATTGCGCTGCCCGCAGGGGCCAAGCAGCACCTCGCGCAGATCAACATAGATCACCTGCCCAACTCGAACAATCAATTTCGCTATCGCTACAGCTACCAGAAATTGAGGGCCGAGCAGTCGGGCGGCAACTTCATCGGATCTGACCCGCGCTTCAATAACCTGCTGGCCTTTGACGCGAATCTGTTCTCGATAACCTGGGTGCGCACGATCAGCCCGAATCTGGTTAATGATATGCGGCTGTCTTACAGGCGTAGCGTGACCGATTACCCGTTGAAGGACTCGCAGTTCAACGACTTCCCGAACATCGTTGACTTTTCGACCAGTATAGACATCGGCCCCGCAGGCAACCTCCCGCAGGGCACGCCCGTTGACAACTACTACCAGATGTTCGACGCCGTCACCTACACGCGCGGCAACCACACTTTCAAGGTGGGCGGCGAAGCGCGCCGCTTGATTACCAGCTCGCTCTTTCTGCCGCGCGCGCGCGGCGATTACGAGTACACGGACTTTGACCAGTTGATTCAGGACTTGCCGCCCGAGGAAGTCAACCTGCGCGGCGTCGGCGAGGCGAGCTTCGTCGGCAACCAGTGGAACTTCTTCGCCTTCGGTCAGGACGATTGGAAGATCACGCCTAACCTGACCTTGAATCTGGGCCTGCGTTACGAATACACGACGCTCGCCCGCTCGGCCAAGTTGCAATCTCTGAACGCCATCGCCAACGTCCCCGGCGTGATTGATTTCCCTGTCCCACAGACGGATAAGAACAACTTCGCGCCGCGTATCGGGTTCGCTTACGCGCCGACGGGCACGAGCAGCCTCGGCCGCTTCTTCTTCGGCACGGGAGGCCAGAGCGCGATTCGGGCCAACTTCGCCGTCACCTACTACAGCAACTTCCAGAACCTCCCGCAGCTTGCCTTGCCGCCGCAGGCCCAGACGGAGCTGAATTTCGGCGTGGCGGTCGCGGTCTTCGGCCTAGACCCGAACGGCCACTTCCTACAGAACGGCGGGCTGCCCGCGATTCTGCCGCCGGTTCCGACAGCAGCAGCCGCGCGCGCCATCACGCAGGCGCGAATACCGGATCAGGTCGCCCCGTATTCGCTCTCGTGGACGCTCAGCTATCAGCGAGAGCTGAACTCGAACACGACGCTTGAGCTGCGCTACTTGAGCACGCGCGGTCGTCACCTGCCCGTGCAGGTGCAACTCAATGCCGGTGCGGTTCCGGCGAACCTCAACATCCCGACCTTCCTCAGCCAGCCGACGGCAGCGCAACTGGCGAGCTTGACGACCACGCTGGCCGACATTCCGCGCCAGCGTCGTCTAGCGCCTTTCGGCTTCCTCGGCGCTGTCACCGAGCACTCGCCCATAGGCAACTCGCAGTATGACGCGGGCTCAGTCAGTCTCGTCCGTCGCTTCACTCGCGGCCTGGCCTTCACGGGCGCATACACCTGGAGCAAGACGATCGACGATTCGACGAACGAGCTGAACACGAGCGCGGTCAATCCGCGACGCGCGCAGAACGCATTCAATATGAGAGACGAGCGCGGGCTCTCCGCTCTGGACATCCCGCATCGCTTCTCCGCTTCTTTCGTCTACGACCTGCCCTTCTTCACTCACAGCAGCAACGGCTTTGTCAGAAGGGCCCTCGGCGGCTTCCAGATCAGCGCCATCTTCCAGGCGCAGTCGGGCCAACCGATCACGCCCATCTCGGGTGTTGACAGCAATCGCAACCTGGACTCGGCAGGCGACCGCACCATCCTCAACCTGAACGGCATTCGGAATACTGGAAGCTCCGTGCGAGCTCTTAACGCTGCGGGAGTGCAAGTCCCCTTAGGCAGCGCCTCGACGGTCGCTTACGTGGCGAACAATCCGAACGCGCAGTACATACAGGCTGGCCCGGGCGCACGCGCCAACGCCGGTCGCAATACGCTGCGCACGCGCGGCTTCAATCGCACGGACGCGACCATCCTCAAGGACGTGGCCCTGATGGGCGAGCGGCTCAAGCTGCAACTGGGGGCGGAGATTTACGACCTCTTCAACCAGCGGCCGCAGACGCTCGGCCTCGGAGGCGCGCCGAACCTGAACACGCTCGGCGGCTTGGGCGGCACGGGCGGGCTCTCCGGCGACACGACCTTCGGCAGCGTCGGCAGCGATCTGCAATTCCTTAACTACGACCGTGGCAACTTCTTCGGTCGCACTGTGCAGTTGCGGGCCAAGCTGATCTTCTAAGCGCAGCCTTCAAACGCAAATGAAATGGCCGGTGAATCTTCTATCAGGATTCACCGGCCATCTTTATATCAGTAGCGGCCCGCTTGCAGCAGGCCGCTACTGACCTTGATGTTTCAGACAGTGAAGTTGTGGCGGCGCAGGAACTCTTTATATTCGGGGGCCGCGCGCAGGCTCTCGTATTTTGGGTCGGCCCTGAGCCAGTAGGGCATGGCGGAGACGCCTGCGAACTGGCGCTCAAGTATTTCAAAGGCTTGCCTGGTTTGGCCCAACCGGGCGAGGATGGAGACCTTGCTGAGGAGCACGGATGCCTCTTTCCTGCCCAGCTCGTCCAGTTCGAGCAAAACTTTCTGCGCTTCGGCTCGACGGCCCATCGCGGCGTAAGTGTAGCCGAGCGCCTCAAGCGTCAGCGGATAGAGATTGCCGCGCGCGTCGCCCCTCGCTCTGGTCAGTTGCGCGAGGGCCTCAGTGTACAAGCCCATCTCCGTGTGAATCATGCCGAGGACGATTTGCGGCGGCACGTAGTTGGGCTCGATCTCGATGGCCTTGCGGCAATACTCTGTCGCCTGTGTAAAGTCGCGCCGGTAATAGAAGCTCAAGCCCAGGTTGAAGTTGACCACGGCCGAGAGCGGGTCGAGCGCGCGCGCCTTCATCGTCTCCTCGAAAGCCTCTTCATGACGGTTCTCGCTATTGAGAAAGGCGGAGTAGCGCAGGTGCGCTATGGACGAGTTGGGATTGAGCGCAATCGCGCGCCTGTGTTCACGCTCGGCCCCAGTCTTATCCCACTCGTAAATCTCCTTAATCATGGCCATCGCCGTGTGCGCTTCCGAAAGCGTCTCGTCCAATTCGAGCGCGCGCGTCGCGGCGGACTTGGCTTTGGTATGCGCCTCGTCGAAGGATAAAAGCTTGTAACCGAAATAGCCTATCAGGCCGTAAGCGTCTGCGAGGCCCGCGTAAGCCAGGCTGAAGCCCGGGTCTCTTTCTACGGCCTGCTGAAAATATTGAATCGCTTTCTCCAAGCCTTCCTCAGACCTCTTATTCCAGAAATAAAGGCCGCGAACGTATGCCTCGTAGGCTTCCATGTTCTGCGTGTAGCGTTTGGCGATCTGCGCTTTCTCCTCGCCGCTCAAGTCAGGCTTGAGAGACTCCGCGACGTGCTCGGAGATCACGTCCTGCACCTCGAAGATGTCCCTGAACGGCTCGTCGTAGACTTCAGACCAGAGCGTCTTTCCGTCTGCGACGCCGATCAGTTGAACTGTGACGCGGATGCGGTCGCCCGAGCGCTGCACCGTGCCGTCGAGCACTACGTCCACGCCGAGGTCGTGGCCCACTGCCACAGCGTTCACCTCGCGCCCCGTGTACTTGATGACGGCGCTCGTGGGGAGCACCGGAATCTGTTGCAGCTTGCTGATCTTGATGATGATCGCGTCGGCCATCCCCAAGCCCAGCATCTCGCTCTGTCCTTCAGCGCCCACCGTCTTGAAGGGCAGGACGGCTATGGCCCGAATGTTGGCGCGCGTCGCCGCTCGCCTGCGCCCGGCAGAGTTCCAGAAGAAGGCCAGCGCCGCGAGCAGCGACAAGCTTATGACGGCCGCCAGCAGCGCGGCCCGCACGCGCCAGCGTCGCGTTGTACTCGGTGTTAAGTCGGGGAGCGTGACGGAAGATTCTGCGCGCTCGGGCAGTGAAGGCAGGTGGTCGGCCTCTTCGATGGGTGCGAGCATCCGCGTGCTCGTCGTCCGGGCTAAGGAAGCATCAGGGGAAACATCGGGGGAAACATCCGTGTCAGCCTGCTCTTCATCCTTTATCTCTTCCAGCACGGCTCGCACTTCCGCCATGAAGCGATAGCCGTGGCGCGGGACGGTCTTGATATAGACATTGCCGTGAACATCTTCTCCGAGCGCCTTTCTGAGAAGGTAGATGTTCTGCGTCAGGTTACTTTCCTCGACAAAGCTGTCGGGCCAAAGCTCTCTGAGCAGCTCCTCCTTTTCGATCAAGCGTCCGGCCCTGCGCACGAGCATGACGAGCAGCTCGAAGGTCTTCGGGTTGAGCTGGACGGGCTTTCCCTCCTTGAAGAAGAGCTTTGCCTCCGTGTTCAAACGAAAGGGCCCGAACTCGTAGATGTGCTCCTCTTGACTGAGCATGGCGGCCAATTGAGTTCTCCAATAAACCGGGTCGAGCGCGCCCGGCCGCCTCGCAAGTGACGCGGCTTGGTCGCCCGACCATATTTATCTCGCTGTCTGTGTCTTGGTTCGTGCTCATCTCTCATCTCGGATGAGAGACAAAATGCATATTTTTATACGCATGACGCTCGCATAGGGTTCGCCGTCCGTGGCGAGATTCGGTAGATAAATACGAAAAGTTCCGATTTGAAAAACGAAACGTTCATTCTCCTTGATAATATTTTCGTTCCGAGACAGAAGCGCCAAAGGCCAGGAAGAAAATAAGAGAGATGGAGAGGATGAAAGAGACTCTCGCGTTCTCGATTCCGGGATTTAGTCGTTGCGGAATTGAGACGAGGAAGCACGTCTCAAGGTTTTTGGTTTGCGAAGGCCGGAGCTGTTGAGGTCTAGGTCTGCGATAGGGATGACTTCGACTGTGGGGAACAGTTTGCGCAGCGGCTCCAGGAATTCGCTTGCGCGTCCGGCGATGATGACGGACGCGCTCGTCGTACTCAGGCTCTCTGCGGCAACCTTTCGCACGTCGGCGGCCGTGACCGCCTCGACCGCCGGGATATAAGCGTTGATCCCCTCAAGGCTCAAGCCGTAGAGGGCCAGCGCGCCGAGTTGCACGGCCAGCCCGTCCGTCGTTTCCAGCGAGCGCGCGAAGCCTCCGACCAGTGCGGCCTTGCGCGGAGTCAATTCCGATTCAGAAAGGGGCGCGCTCGACAGACGCCCCAACTCATAGATCAGAAGCCGCGCCACCTCCGCTCCCGTTCCATTGCTCGTCTGCGCAGAGGCTATGAATATTCCTCCCTCTCTCAGCGAATCGAGCGCGCTCTCTGCGCTGTAGCTCAAGCCGCGCTTGATACGTATCTCCTGGTTAAGACGCGAGGAGTATCCGCCGCCGAGAACAGAGTTGGCGACCTGAGCCCTGAAATAATCGGGGTCGCTGCGCCTGATACCACGGCGTGCGATCATGACTGCGGCCTGCCCGGCATCGGGCATGTCAACGACGACGACGCGTCGCGCGCCGCTCGCGTTGGGCCCAGGCTCCGGCCGCGCGCTCGCTCGTCCGGCCCGCCCCAAAGGCTTGCTCCTGGGCCAATCGGCGAAGAAGCGCGCGGCCAGGTTGAAAGCTTCTGTGGGACGAATGTCCCCGCTAAAGACGAGGATGGCGCTTGCGGGGCGATAATATTTCGAGTAGAGCCGCAGCAGGTCTCTGCGCCTGATGCGGGCTAGAGACTGCGGCGTTCCATGTAGGGGATGAGCGTAGGGCCCATCGCCAAAGACTACGCGCGACGCGACGTAATCGGCCACGATGTCTGTCTCGCTCATGTCCAGTTGCAGCTCGTCTAGTTGCTGGCGGCGCAGGCGCTCCACCTCTGCGCGGCTGAAAACTGAACGGCGAATACAATCGGAAAAAATCGGGAGCGCCTGCGCGAGCTTCGACGACATGACGTTGAGTGAGACGAGCGTCGCGTCCCACCCCGCGCTCGCCTCAAGCGAAGCGCCGAGGGCTTCGACTTCGCGCGCGACCTGCGGCGCAGTCCGCCGCTGCGTGCCCTTGGTCAAAAGGGCCGCCGTCATGTCGGCCAATCCGCTCAAGCCCGGCGGATCGACCTCGCCGCCATGCTTGATAATCATCTCGGCCGTCACGAGTGGAACCCTCGGCTGCTCGACTACGATCACGCGCAGCCCATTGCTCAAGCTCTTCTCAAAGGCCCTCGGAAGATTGACTGTGCGCGGCGCGGCCGGAGGCGGAGGCGTCTCCTGCGGCTGTTGGCCCAAAGAAGCGGCCGCCGACATCAGGATCATCAAGGCTGCTGCCAGGGCCGAGCCTTTTGTTCTCATGCAGACAATATAGCAACCCTGCTTCTTCATCCGAAACTTTTTACTTCTTCGCCGGGAACTTACACCCGCCCACGCGCGTTATAGGCAGCAAAGCGCGCGGCCAAAGGTCTTCGGCCGTCTTATGAACAGTCAGCCAAAACCCTTATATGAGTTCGGGCCCTTCCGCATAGATTCGGCGGAGCGAAGGCTGCTGAAAAATGGAGAGCCCGTGCCCCTCACGCCGAAAGCCTTCGACACGCTGCTCGTGCTCGTCCGAAGAAGCGGCCACCTGGTCTGCAAAGACGAGCTGATGAGAGAGGTCTGGCCGCAAGGACAAGTCGAAGAGAGCAACCTGAGCCACAACATTTACCTGCTCAGAAAAGCCCTCGGGCGTGACGCCGCAGGCAATCTCTACATCGAAACTGTCTCCAAGCACGGCTACCGCCTCTTGGCCCAGGTGACTGAGCCACTGATGACGAGAGCCATGCTGGCCGGGAACACGGCCGCGAACACAGACGCGCACACGCCCGTCGAGCCGGAAGTGGAAGCAGGGCGGGCCATGGGCCCACAGGCTCGACCGGAATCGAAGTTGGAATCAGAGGCGCTCTTCGCGCCGCGCGTTACTCGCCGGCTCTTCGGCGCGCGCCGTCTGCTCATCCTTGCCTGCGCGCTACTGAGCTGCGCCGCGCTCGTCACCTTCCGTTGGATGGAGAAGAGACGAGCCGCACGCGCTTTGCGCACGAGGTCAATCGCCGTGCTGCCCTTCAAGCCGATTGAAGTCAAGGCCGGCGACGATCTTCTTGGGCTCGCCGTCACGGATGCGACGATCAAGAAGCTCAGCCGCCTGCGTCACCTCGCCGTCCCCGCCACGAGCGCTGTCTCCCGCTACACTGATCGAAGGGACGATTCCCTGACGGTCGGGCGCAAGCTCGGAGTTGACGCCGTGCTCGAAGGCGTGGTGCAGCGTTCGGGGGACGACGTGCGCGTGACAGTGCAGTTGATAGATACGAGTGGCGGCCAGTCGCTCTGGGCCCAAAAGTTCGACGCTCGTTGCACGGATATGCTTGCCCTACAGGACACCATCTCAGAGCAGCTCACGGAAGCCTTAAAGCAGCAGCTCGCAACCCGGAACACGGACGAGCTGGCGCGGCGCGAGGCGGAAGACCCGGAAGCCTACCCGTCAACACTCACCATCTCTCCCGACAACTGACATCCGGTTTAAGCCTCCCTCAGAGGGCCCACGCGCTCGCATTCATCCGCCGTCCTGCTATAAAGTTCGACGGCATGCAACCTCTGCCGATAGACACGCTGCTGCCGGAGATCGTCGCTTCCTTACGCCGCTCGCCCAACCTTGTGATCGAAGCCGCGCCCGGCGCTGGCAAGACGACGCGCGTGCCGCCGTCGCTCCTGGCTGCGGGGCTTATGGGCGCGGGAGAGGTGTGGGTGTTGGAGCCGCGACGGCTGGCTGCGCGCATGGCCGCGCGGCGTGTGGCCGAAGAGCTTGGCGAGCAGTTGGGCAAGACTGTCGGATACCAGGTACGTTTTGAGGAGGTCTGTGGGCCCAGCACTCGCCTGCGCTTTCTCACCGAAGGCGTCTTCACCAGGCGCTTGCTCTCAGACCCGACGCTCTCGAAAGTCGGCGCAGTCATCCTCGACGAATTCCACGAGCGACACCTGCAAGGCGACCTTGCCCTCGCATTCCTGAGAAGGTTGCAGCGCGCGAGCCGTCCGCGCCTCAGCATCATAGCCATGTCGGCCACCCTCGACGCCGGGCCCGTCGCAAGCTTCCTCGGGGATTGTCCGGAGCTGCGCTCCGAAGGCAAGCTCTTCGATGTCAGCGTAGAGCACCTGTCGAGACCCGACGAGCGCCCGCTTGAGATACAAGTCGAAGCGGCCGTGCGCAAGCTGCTCACGGAAGGCTTGGACGGCGACGTGCTGGTCTTTCTTCCCGGCGCTGCTGAGATTCGGCGGGCCCAAGCGGCCTGCGCCGAGTTGGCCCAACGTGCAGACCTCCTCGTAGTCCCGCTGCACGGAGAGCTGCCCGCCGCAGCGCAAGACCGCGCCGTGCGCCCGGCAGAGAGGCGCAAGCTCATCCTCTCGACCAACGTCGCGGAGACTTCGATAACGATTGAGGGCGTGGTGGCTGTGATCGACTCGGGGCTCGCGCGAGTGGCGGGCCATTCGCCGTGGTCGGGCCTGCCGACGCTCGGTGTGGCGCGCATCAGCAAGGCTTCGGCCGCTCAGCGCGCGGGCCGCGCCGGGCGCACACGCGCGGGCCGTTGTCTGAGGCTCTATACGGCGCAGGATTTCGCTGCGCGGGCCCAGTACGAGACGCCTGAGATTATGCGCCTTGACCTGGCCGACACGGCGCTTGAGCTGCACGGCGCAGGCGTGGCCGACCTGGAAAGCTTCGAGTGGTTCGAGCCGCCGCCTGCCGTTGCGCTCGCTGCGGCTCAAAGCCTGCTGCAAAAAGTTCAGGCGATAGACGAAGCGGGCCAAGTGACTGAGACGGGCAGACGGATGCTTCGCCTGCCGCTGCACCCGAGGCTCTCGCGCCTGATCGTCGAAGCCGAGAGGCGCGGCGTCAAGGCTGATGCCTGTATCGTCGCGGCCCTTACGGCCGAGCGCGACATACGCGCCCGTCAAGTCCTGCAAGATCGAAGCGTGGGCCAACGCGCTCGCGCTCGCGTGCACGGCTCCTCAGACCTGCTTGAGATGCTAGACCTCTTCAAGGAAGCCGAGCGCGCGCGCTTCTCTCCCGCCAGCTTGGAGCGCATGCAGTTGGAGCCAGCGGCCGTGCGCGCAGTGGAGCGCGTCAGGCGACAGCTCGTCCGCTTGACCGGCAGTGAAGGCGAGAGACAAGCTGATAGTCCTGAAGCGGAGCTTTTAATCTCGATCCTCGCAGGCTATCCAGACCGCTTGGCCCGCGTCGTCAAGCGACGCTCGACTTCCGAAGAGCCCGGCTCGTCAAAGATAGAGCTATTGCTTTCGGGAGGCGGCTCGGCCGAGCTTGCTCCCGAAAGCGTCGTCCGGGCCGCTCAGTTTTTGGTCGCAGTAGACGCGCAGGAGCGACGCGAGCCCGGCCGCGCCGGTCTGCGCAGCGGGAGAACAATTGTGCGACTCGCCAGCGCCGTCGAGCCGGAATGGCTGCTAGACCTGTTCGCAGACCGCATTAGCGAGACGCGCGAAGTTAAATGGGACAGGGAACGCGAGCGCGTGGAGGTCGTTGAGCGCCTCTCCTATGACGGCCTGGTGCTTGACGAGAGCCGCGCGAAGCAGGCCGTGGGCCCAGAAGTCTCGCGGGCCCTGGCGGAGGCCGTGCTGGAAAAAGGCTGGCCCTCTTTCATCGACGCCGAGCTGGTAGAAGGCTTTCTCGCTCGCGTCGCCTTCGTCGCCGAAGCATTTCCCGAAGCCGGAATAGAACCACTTGAGGAGCGGGATGTCACAGACGCGCTCAGCCTTTTGTGTGAAGGGCGACGCAGCTTCGCGGAGTTAAGAGAGGCCGTCCGGGCGGGCGAGTTGTTTGAGTTGCTGCGCGCGCGCCTGGGCCCGGAGCATCTGCGGCTCCTGGAAAAGATGGCCCCTGAGCGAGTGACGCTCGCGGGCAGCGGCCGCAAGGTCAAAGTCAATTACGAGCGCGCAAGGCCGCCCTGGATAGCCTCTCGCCTGCAAGATTTTTTCGGCATCAGCGATGGGCCCAGGGTGGCCGGAGGACGCGTCCCATTGGTGCTGCACCTGCTCGCCCCCAACCAGCGCCCCGTGCAGGTCACGACAGACCTTTCCGGTTTCTGGCACAGACATTACCCGCAAGTGCGCCGCCAACTCAGCCGCCGCTACCCGCGCCATGCCTGGCCGGAAGACCCGCTGAAGAAGGGATGAGGGATGAATGAAAGACAAGAGCTTTTAGCTTTTCATTCATCCCTCATCCCTCATCCCTTTTTTAGTATCGCGTCGATGGTGGTGACGGCGATGGGGTGGTAGGTGGGGCGGGCGCGGGCGTAGATGGCGCGCGCTCGCTCGCGTCCTTCGGGTGTTTTGACCAGCTCTTCGTAGAGCGGCCGGAGGAATTTGCGGCGGCCCATCGAGGTCAGAAAATCTTCGAGGCGCGGGTAGGCCGCTTCGTACCTGTTAGCGATGGCCATCAGCAGCCATTGAAACTCGATCTCGGAGTTGCCGGTGCGCGTCAGTTGAAAGCGGCGATCCAGTTGGCCCATCCGCTCGGCCCCGAGCCCTTCCGGCAGGCTCTTGAGAAAGTGCAGCCACTCCTGCGTTGACCACCGGGCAGTCCGCAACGCATCGAGTGTGATTTGCCCCTGGGCCCAGGCTCGGGCCTGCTTTTCTATGCGGGCGAAAGCGTCCGATTGGGGGCGGGGCGCGCCGGGCGGGATGCCAGGCTTGTAAATCCATTCTTCGACGGGGACGCGCGCGGCCGCCTTTGGGTCTGTGTCCAGAAGATTCTGTTTGAGGTAGGCGAGGAAGTCTGCGGTCGTGATGCTCTTGAAGGCGAAGTGGTCGAAGTAGCCGCGCAGGAACCCGTCGAAGCGGGTGCGACCGAAAGCCTCTTCCAGGTGGCGTAGAAAGAGCGCCCCCTTCTCGTAGGCTATGTCCGTAGAGCCTTCGTCCGGGTCGCGTCCCGTCAGCTCGACGTGCAGCGACTCGTCCCGCTCGTCTAGCGTCTTGATCTCTTCTTCCAGGTCACGACGCCCGAGCAGCGCCTCCATCTCTTCGCGTGCGCGGCCGTAGACGGCCTCGATTATGCGCCGTTCTATGTAGGTGGTGAAGCCTTCGTTCAACCAGAAGTCGTTCCAGGTCGCATTGGTCACCAGGTTGCCAGACCAGGAGTGGGCCAACTCGTGCGCGATCAAGGAGACCAGGCTCTTGTCTCCGGCCAGGATGGTCGGCGTCGCAAAGGTCAGACGCGGATTCTCCATCCCGCCGTAAGGAAAGCTCGGGGGCAGCACCAGCAGGTCATATCGTCCCCAGCGATACGGGCCGTAGAGCCGCTCGGTCGCCTGCACCATCTTCTCCGTGTCGGCAAACTCACGGGCCGCGCTGGCGATCACGGGCGGCTCGGCATAAACGCCCGTGCGACGACCGAGCGCGCGAAAGCGCAGGTCGCCCACGGCCAGCGCGATCAGGTACGAAGGGATGGGCTGCTGCATCCGGAAGCTGTAGTCGCCGTCGCGCGGCGTGCGCGGGTCGTTCTCGGCGCTCATCACTGCCAACAGCTCGCGCGGCGTCCTGATGCGCGCACTGTAGACGACGCGCACCTGCGGCGTATCCTGAATCGGAATCCAGCTTCGCGCATGAATCGCCTCGGATTGGGTGAAGATGAAAGGATACCGCTTGCCGGCCGTCTGCTGCGGTTCAAGCCACTGAAGGCCGGAAGCGCCTGGGCTGGTCGAGTAATGCACGCGCACGCGGTCTGCCCCCTCGGGCAGTTTGATAGTCAGCGGCGCGCCCAGGATTTTGTCCTCTGGGCCCAAGCTGAACTGCGTCTCTGTAAAACCACTCGCGCCCGACGACGCCTCGACCTTAGAGATGTTGAGCGCCCTGGTATCTAAAATCAACGGGGCGCTTCGGCCCTCGGCGGTTCTCTCAAAGCCCAGGACGGCAGTCCCTTTGAGAATCTTCTGAGCGAAGTTCACCTCTAAATCCAGGTCTAGATGCTGCACCCTGATCTCTTGCGGGTTGGAGTATGAGTGTGCATCCTTGACCGCGCTCGAAGAGTTGCGCGAAGGGCGGTTGAGACCTCTGAGCAAGGGGGCGTGAAATGCCTGGGCCGGGCTATAGACGAGCTGCGCCAGCGCGCAGCAGACCAGCAGAAGAGTCAGCGAACGCGTCATGATAAATCTCCTGATCGACACTTTTCTTTGTCCTGGCTGAATCGAATAATAGAACATTCCGCAAAGTTACACACGCCGAGCCAGGGCCCGCAGGGGCGGCGCGCGGCGGCTCTGTGGCAGCACTCCGGCAGCTCTCCGGCTCGCGTCCATGTTATATTGAAGTCAAGTTCTAAGCCTAAACAAAGAGCGGGGCGGAAAGCGGTCTGGAAACTCATGACGGTATCACGCGGGAAAACCATCTGCTTCATAGACGATGCGAATATCTTTCACGGGCAGCAAGAGCAGGGTTGGAGAATCGACTGGCAACGCTTTGTTCGTTTCCTTGAGCGCGAGGGCGAAATCTGGCAGGTCTACTTCTTCTCGTCCGAGCACCCGGAGCCCTCTCCGAAGGAGACCAATTTCTACCAGTTCCTCAAAGAGCAACTGCACTGGGAAGTCTTCACGTACCCTTTGGGGCGCAAGACCATCACCTGCGCGATGTGCAACCACACGCACACGCTGCCGGCGGAGAAGGGCGTCGATGTCGCGCTCGCGACCAAGATGCTGATGCTCGGCATCAATAAAGCCTACGAGACGGCCATCCTCGTTTCGGGCGACCGCGATTACCTGGAAACCGTCAAGTTCGTCAAGGGGCTGGGCCTCAGGGTCGAGGTCGTCTCGTGGCGCAACGGGCTGTCGAGTGATCTGGCGGCCGAATCCTCCGCGCCCGTCCTCTACCTTGACGACCTGCAAAAGCAGATGAGGAGGGAATGAGGCTCTTTCAAAAATCTTTCGCCGAAGGAATGAACGTGAGACGTAGACTTCGTGTAACGGCCGTCGCCGTCCTGGCTCTCTCGGCCTCTTGCCTGCTCTGTGCGTCTGTGCTGCCGAGCGCACGTGTGGCCCGCGCGCGCTCGGCTTCCCTGCCGGTCGCTCAAAAACCTTTTCTGCCTTACGGCTACTATTCCCTGGTGGGCCCACATCCGAAAGGCTTCGAGAGCTTCGACACGATTCAGTACTGGCGACGAGAGGACGAGCAATCTGGGCCCGATATATCGGAACGCCTGTCGGGCGTCAACGAGAGGGGCGGGACGCGCTATCGCTACCAGACCATCTCGGTCAATCGTCGAAGGTTCGTCTTTACGACGGCGAAGGTGAGGGGCATCAGCTACAGCTTCGCCGGGCGATTCCTCAGAACCGATTTCGTTGATGCAGACATGGACTTTGACAAGCCCGTGCTGGAAGGGCGATTGACCAAGTACAGGCAGGGAAGGAAAGTGGCGGAGGCCAGCGTCAGGCTCAGCTATTTCGCCGGGACTTAAAAGAGGAATGAGAGGGAGCGTATTGGTAATGAAAGGATGCCGTCCGGTGGCTCGAACAGCAGGCGCTTTTGTCGTCGCAGTAATGATGTGCTCTACACTGTGCGGCGCGCAGACGCCCGCTAGCCTTTCGGCCGAGGAGCGACGCATAGCCGAGTACGTGGACGCTCACATGCCCGAGGCCGTGCGGTTGCTCGAACAGACCGTCAACACCGCGAGCGCGACCGGAAATCTCCAGGGAGTCAGGCGCGTCGGAAGCATCTTTCAAACGGAGTTTCGCGCACTCGGCTTCACGGCGAAGTGGATAGAGATGCCGCCCGCCATGAATCGCGCAGGCCACTTCTTCGCAGAGCGCACGGGGACGCGCGGCAAGCGCATACTGCTGATCGGCCATCTGGACACAGTGCTTGAAGGCAAGCCCTTCGTGCGCGACGCTCAGGTCGCGCGCGGCAACGGAACCGTGGACATGAAGGGCGGCGACATCGTGCTGCTTTACGCGCTGAAGGCTCTCAATAGCACAGGCGCGCTTGCCGGGACGCGCATCATCGTCATCATGACGGGCGATGAAGAGAACGTCGGCTCTCCTGTTGAAGTGAGCCGTCGCGACCTGATCGAGGCCGCGCGGCGCAGCGACGTTGCTTTGGCCTTCGAGGCAGGAATTGGCGATACCGCGACCGTCGCACGACGCGGCTCAAGCGACTGGCGCTTGCAGGTGAGCGCGCCGACGGGCCATTCGAGCGGCATCTTTTCCGAAGGCGTCGGCAGCGGCGCGATCTTCGAGGCGGCGCGTATCCTGAACGCTTTCCACGAACAGCTCAGGGGCGAGCAATACCTGACCTTTAATCCGAGCGTCATCGTCGGCGGCACGGACGTGACCTTCGATGACCCGACGGAGCGCGGCAACGCAGGAGGCAAGACCAACGTCATCGCGCAATCTGTAGTCGTGCGCGGCGACCTGCGCTTCATCTCGGAAAAGCAGCGGGAAGCGGCCAAGACTAAGATGCGGGAGATAGTCGCGCGCAGCCTGCCGCAGACGAAAGCCGAGATCACCTTCGAGGACAATTATCCGCCCATGTCGCCGACGCCGGAAAACTACGCCCTGCTCAAGCTGCTCGATCAGGCGAGCCGCGACCTCGGCCTGGGCCCCGTCGAAGCCTTCGACCCGGGCGGGCGCGGCGCGGGCGACATCTCTTTCGTTGCGCCTTACATCAGCGGCCTCGACGGCCTCGGCGCGCGCGGCGGCGGCTCTCACGCGCCCGAAGAGTTCGCAGAGCTTGACTCGCTCTCCGTACAGATCAAGCGGGCGGCCCTGCTCATCTATCGTCTCACTCGCCAGTGAGAGAGATTCCAGGAGAAAAGATCATGAGAAGAGCCTTTACGTTAACCCTGCTGCTGCTGACACTGATTATCATGGGCTGTGCCCATAGCTCTGCGCCGCCCGACTCCTCCGCTCCCAAGGCGGGCTCGGCCACAGCACCGGCCGCCAAGCCCAGCCCGTCTGCGAACGACCCGGCCATCAAGCCCCCGACCAAAGAGCATGAATAGCATGCTTTTCACGGTTGGGCTTTGCTCTAAACAGTGAATACTCGATTCGGTAAATTTTCTTGACATTGATTTTGTGGCGGGAGTAAATTGCACCTGCCCTGAATGTTGATAAGAGCCTCACTCCTTCAAAGAGTCCCGCTCTTGTTAATCTCGCCCGAGCCGCAAGCGATTGTTCCTTTAACGGTCGAAGCAGGAACGGAGAGGATTAATTTCATGAGGCGAACAAGACTCTTAACCCTTCTATCGCACTTCATCATTCTTCTCGCCGTTTTAACCCCGGCTACAGCCCGGCAAGAGCGGCGCTCTCGTCCCTATCGCTATCTGGTTCCCGAAGGCTACGTCGGTTGGGTGCGCGTCGATTTCAACGTCAAAGAGGGGACTACGCCAACAGTCGAAGATGGGTTCTACATGCTGAAGATACCTGCGAGCGGGCGGCTACAGACTACGATTGATGATGATGAGAAACTGTTCTTAGAAAACGAGTATTACTACTTTTGCAGCGATAGTAAGCAACGATTAGAGGTAGACCAATCACAGACTACTTGTATGATTCGTGGGGAGTTTCAAGGGCCTAACTATTTAAATGATGTGATACCCAGTAAATACCGCTATTTTTTCGTTGGCCCTGTAGAAGAGTATGAGAAATACAGGTTCGCCGGGGAGAATTTAGAGAACATCAAACTGGGAAGTGATAGGCTTCCAAAGACAGGTTCCATGAGGCCCCTGACTTGTAAGGAACAGTGAGAGAGTATTTATGAGACAACCAATGACGGTTCTATTGCTTTCCTTAAGTCTATTGGCTATTTCAATCCCGTCGGCGGGGCACCAAGAGAATCGCAAGCACCCGTATCGCTATCTGGTTCCAGAAGGGTATGTCGGCTGGGTGCGCGTCGATTTCAACGTCAAAGAGGGGACTACGCCAACAGTCGAAGATGGGTTCTACATGCTGAAGATACCTGCGAGCGGGCGGCTACAGACCACCATTGATGATGATGAGAAACTGTTCTTAGAAAACGAGTATTACTACTTTTGCGGCGATAGTAAGAAACGATTAGAGGTAGACCAATCACAGACTACTTGTATGATCCGGGGGAACTTCCAGGGGCCTAACGCTTTCACTGTAGAAACTCCGTATAAATACCGCTATTTCTTTGTCGGCCCTGTAGAAGAGTATCAGAAATATCGATTCGCCGGGGAGAATTTAGAGAACATTCAGCGGGAAAGCGATGGGGGGCCAAAGCTAGGGTCTGTCAGGCCCCTGACTTGTAAGGAATAGTCCGGCGCTATCTCTCGAATAAGTTTCATACAGAACTCGCGTCCTCTGCCGCAGTTTTGTCCTCAGCCTGAAAAGATCATCAAGCTCCTTCTCAGGCTTTCCTCTCACCCTACCCAAAGGAGAAACAACATGAGACTACTCTCCATCCTCTGGCTCCCTCTACTCATTCTATTTGCCGTGACTGTCAGCGTCCTCAGCGGTAACACCACGGAATCCCCGGTCACAACTCAAACCGAAATCGCCACAGACCTCGACCCCGTCGAGACCTATGAATTTACTAAAGAAGGGCCGCAAGGGCCGCAGGGAAACTGGATCGCGGCCGCAGCCCCAGACCTCACCCAGCTATACAACCCGGAATCGCCGGTTGTTCTGTTGAGCACTCGATCTCTCGCCGGAAACGGCAAGTGGGTCAACGTAGCCGTCGCGGGAGTAACCATTCAAAATAGAACTACCAAGGCTCTAAAGAACATCCGGCTGAAGTGGGAGCTAAGAACAATCGAGGAACAGTACTCTGTCTTACTGGCAGGCTACACACGCGACATCGAGACTCAGGTTCCAGCGGGCAGAGAGCGGAGAAAAAAGGTGCCGTTCATAAATTTCGGCAAGATCGTCAAGCCGCTATTGAAGGACGGCGCTCTGGACGGAGAGTTTCTCCTGGCCGTCAGCGTCGGGGCGGTCGAATTTGAAGATGGGACGAAATGGGCCGAGGGACAGCCGCTCAATTCCATAAAACTTTCCGAGGAGTTTGCCGCAAATCGAAGCGGAAAGAGCAAAGATAAGTCGCGCAATTTATCGCACGCTGCGCCCAAGCCGCTGACAACATGCTGGAACACTTTATGCGCCGTCGGCCCTATCTTGGGTGAAGCGCAGTGCTGGTATCAGGGGCCGTATACGGGTTATGCATGTAGAACGTATCAATGTACTGAGCCAGAGAAGATTTATTGTCTGTGTGAGAACGTTCCCTGTAATGTCAGTTGCCCTGACCGTGATCTGGACGGCTATACCATTTGCCAGGGCGACTGCAACGACGAGCCGGGCAGCGGCGGCGGCGGCGACCAGAACCCGGGCAAGCATGAAGAATCGCTCGCCCGCTGCCACGACGGCATAGACAATGACTGCGACGGCATGAAGGACTGTCTGGACACTTACTGCAAAGGCATTGACCCGACGTGCGAATCCAGTAGCGGCCAGACCTGTTTCCAGGGCGATTGCGGTGGTTCGATACAAGCCGAGTTAGAGCAGAGCCATTCGCACCCCTCCTGCCCGTTTGCAGTAGACTTCTGCCAGTACTCCGAGTATCAAGGCGGCTGCCCTCCCGGCTATTACAACTGGGAGAACTCCTGCTGCTGTAACAAGCCTTACAGTCCGGTCATCATAGACGTGGCAGGCGACGGCTTCCGCTTAACCAGTGTTGTGCAGGGCGCTCATTTCGATCTCAACGGCGTCGGCATAGTCGAGAAGCTGGCCTGGACAGCACCAAATTCAGACGACGCTTTCTTGGTGCTTGATCGCAACAACAACGGTCTGATAGAGAACGGCCGGGAGCTGTTCGGCAACTTTACTGAGCAGCCGCTTTCGGAGAATCCGAACGGCTTTCTGGCGCTGGCCGAGTTCGATAAAGCTTCGAACGGGGGCAATGGCGACGGGCTCGTAGATCGTCGTGATGCAGTCTTCTCGTCCTTACGACTGTGGCAGGATCAGAACCACAACGGCGTCTCCGAGCTGGAAGAGCTGCATTCTTTACCTTCGCTCGATATTGCGAGGCTGCATCTGGACTATAAAGAGTCCAAGCGGACTGACAAGTTCGGAAATCAGTTCCGCTATCGCGCGAAAGTAGATGATGAGAAGGGAGCCAAGTCAGGACGCTGGGCCTGGGACGTATTCCTGGTAAGCGGCGGCCTGTAAAGCGTCAGCGGAGTGACAAACGACCCGGCCATCAAGCCCCCGACCAAAGAGCACGAGTAAGGCCGGATAATTTGCGGCCTTGCATTAATGTTATTGGTGGGCGCGCGATCTTTCCTGCGCGGCAAAACGCTGAAGAGTTCTTCTGCGCATCCTCTCCGAACGAAAGCCCACGCTTCCGAACCCATCAGTTATTCGTTTTGAGGGCGGCCAGCAGCTTGTCGTGGATGCCGCCGAAGCCGCCGTTGGACATGATGGCGACGACATCGCCCGCGCGCAGCTCCGGCGCCAGCGAACGGACGATCTCGTCGGCCCCGTCCAGGCGCAGGGCCGGTTTGCCTTGCGCGCCGATGTCGCGAATCAATTGATCCGTGTCGAGCACTCGCCCCTTCTCAGTAGCTTTGCTGCTGTCGAAGACGCTCGCAATGACGACGTAATCGGCCGACTTGAAAGCCTGAGCATAATCTTGCTGAAAGACAGCGAGGCGCGATGACCAGGAGCGCGGCTCGAAGACGGCGACGAGGCGGCTCTCGTTGTACTTTGTGCGAAGCGCCTGCAAGGTCTCGCGCACGGCCGTCGGGTGATGCGCGAAGTCGTCTATCACTGTGACGCCGCGCTCGGTGCCCCGCACCTGCATGCGACGGCGCACGCTCTTGAAAGAGCGGAGCGCGTCATTAATCGCCGCAGGCTTTATGCCCCAGGCGTCGGCGGCGACGATGACGGCCAGGCAGTTGCGAATATTGAAATCGCCGATCAGCGGAGTTTGAAACTGGGCCCACTCGCGCCCCTCGCGAAAGACGCGGAAGCTTGCCTGCTCGCCCGTGTAATCTATGTCGCGCGCCTGCCAGGCGGCCGTCTCCGAAGTGCCGAAGGTTTCCAGCCGCGTGTAGAGACGCCCGCCCATCTCCGCGACGACCTCGCGCACGATGGGGCTGTCCCATCCGGCGATGAGGCGTCCGTTGCCGGGCACGAGGTTCATCAGGCGGCGAAAGGCAGTCTTGACGGCCGCGAGGTCTGCGTAGATGTCGGCGTGGTCGAACTCTATGTTGTTGACGATTGCCAGCTCCGGCAGGTAGTGCATGAACTTCGGCCCCTTGTCGAAGTAGGCCGTGTCATACTCGTCGCCTTCGATGATGAAATAATCGCTCCCGGTGACGCGAAAGCTCGCGCCGAAATTCTGCACCACGCCGCCGACCAGAAAAGTCGGCCGGAGGCCGCCCTGATCCATGACCCACGAGGCGATGCTGGTGGTCGTCGTCTTGCCGTGCGTGCCCGCGACGACCAGCGAGCGACGGCCGCGTATGAACTCCTCCTTGACCGTCTCGGCCTGCGAGCGATAGAGCAGCTTGCGGTTCAAGGTCTCTTCGACTTCGGGGTTGCCGCGCGGGATGGCGTTGCCGACGATGACGCAATCGGGCGCTGGGCTAAGATGCTCCGCGCTGTAGCCCTGCATGACGGGTATCCCTAAGCCTTCGAGCATCGTCGACATCGGCGGGTAGACGTTTTCGTCCGAGCCCGTCACACGATGGCCGCGCGCCTGTAGCATCCCCGCCAGGCTCGCCATCGCCGTTCCGCAGATTCCAATCAGGTGATAGTGCATACCTTTCATCCCTGCTTCTTCAAGAGCGAATAAAAGGGGAGATCGCTAGTTCTCGTGTAAGCCTCTACGGGCACGTCCTGGAAGCTGCCCGCTTCTGCCTTTTTGGGCCGTCGGGTTTGAAGGTCAAGGTAGCGGGTCTTCTCTGCGAGCAGCTTCCCTGTTGAATCAAAGAAGCGGTCGCGAATGACTACAAGGTCGCCCATGAAGGTGCGCAGCTCCGAATGGAGCTTCGCCAGCGTGCCGTCGTCGCGATAATAGTAGGTGTTGTATTGGGCCCAATCGCCGGAAGGGCTCGACAGGCTGAACTCGGCGACTACGGGCGAGCCCGCAGCGTTCGTCCAGGCGGTCGCGGCGCTGTAGACTTCTGCACGCTCAAGGGCGCGTCGGCTTTGGAACTCCTGCCAGCGCGGGCGCGCGTTCTGGTCTGTGTAGTCGGACGTGTCGCCGAACAGACGCCCGCGCCTACGCTCGCGGCGGACGTGCGCGTCCATCTGCCGGACGTAAGTCTCGATGGCGGCAATGCTCGCCGCGCCCTGCCCCTGAACGCGCGCCCCGACCAATTGTGCGGGCCCAAAGGCGAGAGCCGGGAAAAGGATTAAGAGTAAAGTTAGTCGTCTCATACTCAAGGCTTTTTCAGCAACGCGTAGATCGGAAGCTCCGTGCTCCGCATGTAGACGGGGATGCTCTTTTCCAGCGCCTCGGCCTCGCCGCAGGGCCGCTGCTGTCCGCTCACCATGTCCGTGCAGTAAGAGAAGTCGCGCACGAGGATGGTGAAGGTCTTCGGGTCGTAGCTGCGGTCGCGTACGGACTGCATGTTGCCCGCGCTGATCTGAAGCTCGGAGTGAACTTTGGCCAGCGTCCCGTTGTCGCGAAAGTAATAGGTGACGCGGCGGCTCTGGCCCATGCTCCTGCCCGAAAGGAGCGCGATGACGGGCTTCTCCTTCCTCATCCAGACAATCGCGCTGGCCTTATCTGCAAGCTCCTTTTCGCTTGAGACCTCCTGCCAGCTTCCGGTCTGATCTTCGGCCGTGTTGACGAAGAACCTTCTCGCCTGCGGGTTGGCCAGAGCGTAAGCGTCCAGCTCGTCCGTGTACTTTTCAATGGCGACGACGCGCGGCGCTGTCTGCGTCGGCTTAGGGAGGCGGCGCTGCTGCGTCTGCGCCGGCTGCTGCGTCTCTGTTTGGGCTGCGGCCGTGGCGTGTGCGAAGAGAAGCGCACAGGGGAGCGCCAGTAAATAGGTTATCGGGGGCGGGCGTCGCATCAGCTTTTCTCCTGGCTTTCGGCTTTGACGCCGACGCGCGAGGCGCTCAGCGTGAAAGAGAAGGTCGAACCGCGACCGGGCTCCGATTCCACCTTGATCTCGCCCCCGTGCAGCTCGACCAGTTGCTTGGTGATGTAGAGGCCGAGGCCCGTGCCCTTCTCGCCGCGTGTGGCGCGGCTGCGGGCCTGCTCATACTTGTCAAAGAGACGCTCCACGTCTTCGGGCGCGATGCCTACGCCCGTGTCCGAGACGGCGATCAGCACCTCGTCGCCGAGGGGCTCGGCCTTGAGCGTGACCGTGCCGCCCTTGCCCGTGAACTTCACAGCGTTCGAGAGCAGGTTGACGAGGACGCGGCGCAGCTTCGTACGGTCGGCTTCGACCGCCGGAAGATTGGGCGCAATCTCTTCTATCAACTGGATGCCTTTCTCGCGGGCCAACGGCTCCATCGTCTCACGTATCTCGTCAATCAGAGCGCCGAGGTCAATCGAAGTGACATCCAGGCGCAGCGTGCCCGATTCGAGCTTCGAGGCATCAAGCAGGTCGTTGACCAGCTCGATCAAGCTCTGCGCGTTGCGCTCCATCATCGCCACCATGTTCTGCTGCTCGGGCGAGAGCTTTCCGAGACGGCCGGAGGTGAAGAAGCTGATGACGCCGCTGATGACCGTCAGCGGCGAGCGCAGGTCATGCGTCGTCAGGGCGAGGAACTCTTCCTTCATCTCGGCCAGCTCTCTCAGCTTGGCGTTGGCTTCGTTCAGCTCACGGTTGGCCTCTTCGAGCTGCTCGTTCAATCGCTCCAACTGCTCGCGCTTCTCTTCCAGCTCCGCGAGGACGGCCACGAAATCGCGGTTCTGTTGTTGCAGCTCTTCGACTGCGGAATCATCGGCGTCAACGCTGAAGAGGCCGCGCAGCTCCTCTATGCGCCCCTTGACCGATTCGGCCTGCGCGCGCGGCAGCCACTTGATGACCGAGACGCGCGTGCCTTCGCTCTCGGCCGTCTTGATGTCGAATTCGTCCATCAGCTTACGCGTCCCCGAAAGTCCTACGCCGAGCCCCGAAGCCGAGCGATACGTCCCGCGCATGATCGAGCGCAGCGTCGCCTCGTCAATGCCGGGGCCGTCGTCGCGCGCCGTCACGAGCAAGCCGGCTTCGGGCCCGCGCTCGGCCACGGCGAGCGTGATCGCTCCCGATTTGGCGTACTCGTAGATATTGCGCGTCACTTCCGAGACGGCCGTCGTGATCTTGATCTGCGTCGTCGAGTCAAAGCCCATCTCGCGCGCCAGCCTGCGCACACGCTCGCGCACCTTCACAATATCGGCCTCGCGGCGGACATAGACATCTCCGAGACGCGTTGAGGTTATGTCTTTCATACGAAGAAAGCGGAATCTCTCATCTTGCCACGAGCACGGTCGCGTCGTCGGCCTCGCGCGCATAGTCGCGCATCAGTATGCCTGCCAAAAGCTGCGGGCTGCACTTGAGCAGCCCCGGATAAGACTGTATGTCCCAGGACTCGCTCAATCCGTCGCTCGCCATCACGACGGTCGCCCCTTCGGCCCAGCGGTGCTGCCAGAGCCGGATAGTGCCGAGCCGCAGGCCCAGCGTCCCGTTGGCCGAGATGGGAGCGACGCGCTCGGGTGTGCCGAACACTCGCACGGAGATGTTGCCGACGCCCGAGTATTGAAATATCTCCGCATCGTGATCTATGACGGCGATGCCGGCGACAGCGCCGCGCATCGCGCGCAGGGCATTGTGTATGCCGAGCAGCAGCTCGTCCGGCCGCTCGCCCATCCATTCGTCCAGCACGTCGCGCGCGACATCGGCGCTCTCTTTCGCGCCCTGCCCGTGCCCGAGCCCGTCTACGACGGCAAGGAGCGTCCGACCAGCGCGACGGACTATACAATAAGCATCGCCGTTGACATGCTCATGCGGGTGCGGGCGGCTCCAAGCGCCGAAGCGACGGGCCTCCTCTCTGCCAGGCGCTCTCTCCTCCACGCAGTCGCGCCGGGCCCACTTGCGCGCGAGCAGCGCAGTGCCGTGAGAGGTGCGGCGCTGCTGGCCGAGCGTGAGCCGTCCGGTCTGCTGCACGGTCGAGTAAATCTCGAAGTCGTCCATCAGGCGACGAATCGCGCCGAGCCCTGCGCCCAGGCTGCCGTTGGTCGAGACGCCGTCTCGGATCGCCCGATCCATATTATAGATGCCGGGCCCCGCGTCGCAGTAAAAAAGTTCCAGCCCCGCGTCGGCTCCGAGCACTGTGGTGAAGTGAAGCCACCCGCCCACCTGCGAGTAGCTGACGGCGTTCGTGCCTATCTCCTGCACGACGATGTCTATCTCGGCCAGCTCCGTCTCGCCGAAACCGAGGCCCGTGGCAAAGCTGTGCACGGCGCGGCGTGCCGTGCCGACCTGTGACTCGTGGTTGATCTCTATGGACTTGATTTCGCGCATCTAGTTTCGCCAGCGGACGATGGTGACGCGCGTGCCCTGGCCCGCGTTCGATTCGATCTGGAATTCGTGAACCAAGCGTTTTGAGCCCGGAAGACCTTTGCCCAGACCCCGGCCCGTGGAAAAGCCGTCGCGCATGGCGGCCTCGATGTTGGGGATGCCTGGGCCCTTGTCTTCAAAGATGAGCCGCAGGCCCACTCCGCGCAAGGCTTCCGTGGGCTGTACGATCAGGCGTCCGCGCCGGGCATACTTGACGACGTTGCGCGCCAGCTCGGAGGTGACGGTGGCGAGCCGAGTTTGATCCATCAGGCTAAAGCCGAGGGCCGAGGCGAGGCGACGGACTTCGCCGCGCGCGACCACTATGTCGTGCTCGCTCTCAAGCGGGATTGATTTGCTTTCCAAGCGCGGTGAACTCCCCGTCCTCTTCCTCCTCGTCCGAGGCGTCGAACTCCGCGCGCAAGAGCTTGTAGCCCTCGTCCACGTTGAGAACTGTCTCCACGCCTTTCAGCTCAAGGCCAAGCTCGACGAGCGTGATGGCGACCGCCGGCTGCATGCCGACAACGACCGTCCGCGCGTCCATGATGCGGGCCATCGCCGCAATGTCGGAGAGCATCCGGCCGATGAAGGAATCCACCATCTCAAGGAGCGAGATGTCGATCAGGATGCCGCGCGCGCCCGTCATCTCAAGCCCCGTGAGGATGCGCTCCTGTAGCTGAATCACAGTCTGGTCGTCCATGTCCACCTGAATGGGCACGATCAACACGCGGCCCAGCTTGAGAATCGGTATGCGCGCACCGTTCATCATTTCTGCTCCGTAGATTCTGCTCTTAACATTCGTCACGCCGCTTCTGTTCTTCCGCGATGCTTGCGCCGTGGGCTGCGAGGCGGGCGGCCGTCGCCTGCGCGCCTGCCGTAGAGGCCCCCGTCCCGTTCGACAAGTGGGCCAGGGCGCGGGCGGGAATGACCGTGCGCCCGATCATCTCGAAGGCGAGCTTGATGCCGTCAGACATCTGCGCGCGCGTGGTGATCTGCGTCAGGTCTATGCCGAGCTGCACCATAGTCTGCGCAATCGCCGGAGAGACGCCGGTCAGAATGCAGCGCGCGCCCATCAGGCGAGCGGCCGTCACAGTCTTGATGAGGTGATTGGCGACGAGCGTGTCCATCGTCTTGACGCCGGTGATGTCGAGGATGGCGATGGTCGAGCCCGACTGCACGATCTTTTGGAGCAGCGACTCCATCATCATCTGCGCGCGACGAGAATCGAGCGTGCCGATAATGGGCAAGGTCAGAATCTTGTCCCAGACCTTGATGACGGGCGTCGAAAGCTCCATCATGTCCTGGCGCTGCTGGCGGATGATCTCCTCGCGCGAGCGGATGTAGCTCTCGACCATGACGAGCCCCATCTTGTCCAGCAGCTTGGTGAAATAGATCATCTCGCTCACCAGGGCGTCGGAGTTTCCTTCCAGCTCTTCGGCCAGCAGCGGGATCAAGGTGTTGCGCAGGCTGAGAATGTAGGTCGCGTTCTCCAAAGGCGTGTAGCCCTTGACGGCGCGCGCGTGCGAGATTTGATTGAGGAAGGCGCGCAGCTCGTCATAGGACGGAGACTCGAACTCGTCGTCGCCGGAATCCCGGATCGAGGTCGCCAGCATGTCCACGATCTGCTGTGACTGCCGGCGCAGCTCTTTTTTCGGAATCAGTTCGTCGCGGAACTCGCCCGACTCCAATCGGTCTTTGATCCAGAGAGTGATTATCTCGTCGTGACGCTTTTCGAGCAGTTGGACGATGTGCGGCGTCTCCTGCTGCTGCTGCGCGGTCTGTGCGCTCTTTTCCTGCGCTGTATTCTCAACGGCCATCTCTAATCCTCACCGGGCGCTCCTACGGGCAAACACTAATACCTCTCTACCGGGCGCACCCGTTTCTGTTAAGGGGAGAATATTTATGCCACGGCGCACAGCTTCGCGTCCGCGACCTGTGAGTGGAGCAAGATGATTATCTTAACATCGCGGCGGAGAAAAGCAACCGTATAGGCTGAAAGGGACTGACTAAATCAGAGCGGATGATGTTATAACTCGTGGCCTGATTATTTGTCCCCATTGCCGAGACAATTCGCGCCAGGCCAAGGCTGGCTTCACGCACACCGAGAATCAACGCTATCAGTGCCAGGAGTGTCGTCGCCAGTACACGCCTGCTCCGCGTCCGCTCGGTTATGATGATGTTTCTTCTCCGAATTTAGAGAGTCCCGGCTGAAATATGAGAACTGCGGCGGCCTAATGCTCAAGCCCTTCGAACGGGCCCTCGGGTGGGTCAAGCATCAGGTATCGCTCGACTATCTCGTGAATGACTATACCGGGGCGCTCGGCTTCGATCAGCCGGAGATTCAGCTCTTTATTCCAGATAAAGACTGACCGGCTAAAATGCGTGGCGAGAAAGGGGACGAGGGGGGCTGCGAACGAGTCGCGGAACATCACTAGCCGTGGGAGCCCGGAACCTTTCTGCTCAGCCACGACCAGTTCGTAAGGCTCGGAAGCATTGCCCCGAATTTCCGCAGCGAATTCGGGCCGGGGGCGCACGCTGAAATCGTCTTCCGTGAACTTATCAGGCAAGCCAAGCATCGTGGCCAAGTCCTTACCTGTCGTCTGCTGCCTGCTGACCTCTAAGGCGGATTCGGGCAGAGGCTGTACTTCGGGGAAGGACTTGGTCACCTCTTTGATGATTGATTGATAAGCCACAAAGGCCCCATAGTCATTCCAATGAGTATCCGTCAGGTGATAGATGCGATGGCGAGTCTTCGCCTCAAACAGGGCCGGTCTCAAATCCAGAATCTCGATGTCGGAGTGCTGCCGGAGATATGCGATGAGTTGGTCGAGGCGTGATTGCTGTCCGAGGCGGACAATGCCGGGCGGCATATACTCAGGGTAAATGCTGTGTTTATCGGGTGCCACTGTGAACAGATAACGTATACCACGCTGCGCCAGCCAATCGCGTCGCGCCTCTAGCACCTGCCGCCAGCGGGCCAACTGTTCCTGTGACAGAGGGTCAGTCCTCCTGTATGATTCGAGCGAGCGCTCGCCCGCAAAAAAAAGCCACCCTTCGCGGCCGACGATCACTCTCTTAGAGGAGGAGATCCCGAGCCACTTCACCTTGGCAATGGCTTGCCAGCGAATCAATAGCTTGCGAAAACCGAAGTTGTCGTCGAAATATAGCTTGAATCTGTCCGGGAACTCGCGAAGCATTTGCCAGTTCAATGAGAGAGAAGGGAAGGGCACCGCCGTGCGGTTTTCCTGCTGAGTCGGCGACGCGTCAATCTTGATCGTCGTGCCCATGATCGGAAGATATAGAGCGAGGACGAAGAGGGCAATCAGCACCCACTCTTCGACCGCAGCTATTTTTCGGCTGCCCGTGCTTGCCATGTGTGTCTCTCTCTAAAATCTAAAATAGATGAAAGGGTTATAAGTTCCTGCCGCTGAGAGCGCGGTCGAGGCCAGAAAGATGGCGCTCAAGGCGGCGAGCCTGAACAACCTCGCGCCCGTTTCCAGCAGAGCGCCGGTCGCGCCCTCGACACCCGCGATGAGACCCGACACCCGTTTACGCAGCCACGGCACAACCGGCAAAGAGCCCAGCAGCCCAAGCGAGAGTGCTAAGAGTAGTTGCGCGTCGAGGTAGTAGACGGCCTGATATTCGGCGACTGCGCCGGGTGCGCCGCCCGTCATGGCTTTCAGGAACAGGAGCGCATGCGAGAGCGAATCGGCGCGGAAGAAGACCCAGGCCGTCATGACCACCAGCAAGCTGTAGATGTGGCGCAGCGCCCGTGGACGTTTTTGCAGCCAGGCCGCGAGCCCTAATCTTTCAAAGACCAGGAACATCCCATGAAATAGTCCCCAGACGACGAAGCTCCAACTGGCCCCGTGCCAGAGCCCGCACAGAAAGAAGACTATCAGCAGATTACGATAGATACGCCAGCGCGGGCCCCTCACGCCGAGCGGGAAGAAGAGATAGTCCCGAAACCATGTGGATAAAGAGATGTGCCAGCGCCGCCAGAAGTCCGTGATCGACTGGGCGATGTAAGGGTATGCGAAGTTTTCCGGGAAGTGGAAACCGAACATGCGGGCCAGCCCAATCGCCATATCGGAGTAACCCGAAAAGTCGAAATAAATTTGCAGGGTATAACAAACCAGACCGAGCCAGGCCGAGCCCGCTGTCAAATGATCGGGAGGCATATTAAAGATGGTATCAGCCGGAAAGGCGACCGTGTTAGCGATCAGCATCTTCTTGCCGAATCCGATGATAAAGCGGCTGATGCCCGCTGCGAACTCCGGGCGGCTCACGAAGCGTTCGACCAACTCTCCGGCAATATCGGAATAGCGCACGATAGGCCCGGCGATCAGGTGAGGAAAGAGCGTAATGTAGAGCGCGAAAGTGTTAAGGTTGCGCTCGGCCTCCAGTTGACGGCGGTAAATGTCGAACAGGTAAGACATGCCCATGAAAGTGAAGAATGAGATGCCGATGGGCAGGCGGATGCTCGGCTGCGGCAGTACTTGGAGGCGGAAGAGGACGGCCAGCTCGTTGAGATTTGCGACCAGAAAGTGAGCGTATTTGAACGTCATCAAAAGTAAGAGATTGCCGCCGATTCCCGCCAACAGGATCAGGCGTCGGCCCCTCCTCTGACGGGCGCGCCCGATCATCAGGCCGCACAGGTAGTTGAGCAGGATCGAGAACAAAAGAACAGCGACGTAGGTTCTTTCACCCCACGCGTAGAACAGTAGGCTGGCGCACAGGAGCAAGAAGTTGCGCGCCCGTCTGGGTGAGCTGAAATACAGCCCTAAAAGCACAGGCAGAAAAAGAAAGAGAAATAAAGGCTCTGTAAATAGCATGCAGATAGATGATTGGGTCTCGAACGACTCGCCGGAGAATCAGGAATACTACCAGAAAGAGGCTTTTATTCCGGCCCATCAAGCGGCCTGCAAATCCGGATCAAATGCGAATACCGCGCACCTTCTCAGGCTTCCTGTTTGATTCGGGTTTGCCGAGCACGGCGTTGTCCTGTGCGCGGTGTGTGCGCTCGGCTTCGGTGTGCCACTTGGCCCACTCGGCCGGAGCGTCGAAGGTCTCGCCGCCGTGGCGCGTGATGCGCTCTCTGACGCGGCACATGACGGGCGTGTTGACGCCGACGCCGGAAATGACGGCCTGCCCCTTGGTCAGGGCCGGAAGCTCGTCCAGGAGTTGTCGGCCCGCGCCCTCGACCGACTTGGCGACCGTGTCCTGGTCTATCGGGTTGACGATTCGCATGATGATCTGCGTCATGCACTGCGAGAGCACGTCCTGATCGAGCTTGCCCGGCCGCTGCGTGATGAGTCCGATGCCGACGCCGAACTTGCGGCCTTCGGAAAGTATCTGCTTGAGAATGTTGGTCGAGACGACCGTCTGCCCGGCGGGCGCGAAGCGATGCGCCTCTTCCAGAAGAGTGAAGACGGGGTAGGGAAGATAGCTGTCGCTCGTCGGCTCGGCCTCCTGGCGAACGGTCGCGACGCGGGCCTTGTTGACGCGGCGCAGCAGCGTTGCGACCACCACCTGCTGCTCGTTCTGCTCGATGTCCGAGAGCTGGAGCACTGTGCAGCGGCCCGGCTGAAACAGTTCGCTCAAGGGGATGTGCTCGTGATCGGAGAAGATCGTGTCGGGACGGTCAAAGCGGTTGTCCAAGCGCCACAGCAGGGCATCAATGGAGCCGACATTGCCGCCCGAGCCGCGTCCCTCTTCATCGCCGTACTTCTCGGCCGTCACGGCGTCTCTCAAGTCGTGATAACCCCACGTCCCGCGCTCGCCCCGCTCGCCCGCCGTCAGCTTCCGATAGGCTTGCGAGAGATAATGCAGCATCTTGTCGGACGTTCCTTCGGGCAGGAGGTACTTGATGTCGGCTTCCGTCAGCGAAGAGACTCGCACCTTGATGCGGTCGTGCGTGAAGATTTTGACTTCGGGCTGATAGCCGTCGGGAGCCGCGAAGCGCTCGTCGCCCTGAATGGAAGTGAGCGTGTCGTATTCGCCGTGCGGGTCGACGATCAGGATCGACGCGCGGTTGTGAGGCATCATCAATTCTTCGACGAGGACGCCTGCCGTGTAGGACTTGCCCGCCCCCGTCGAGGCCAGTATCGCCAGGTGCGTCGAGACGACCTCCTTGATCGACAGCACGACGGGCACTTCGCCCGCGCTTCGCGTCAGCAAACTTCCGACATGTGCCGAGCCCACGTCTCCCGTCCGGCGCGGCGAGAGCACGCCCGCGAGCGTCTCCGAAGAGGCGAGGAACACAGTGTCGCCCGGATTGGGCGGGATGCGCGGGTTGACGAAATCGCCGAGCGCGCGGCTGAAGTAGCCGATGGTCTCGACCGTGATCTCGTAGAGCTCGCCGCAGTCCGCGCTCAGGCCGATCAGAGAGGAGACGACAGCAGGCGGCGTCTCCGGGTCGGAGAGAAAAGTGTCGGGCAGATTCCGCACCAGTCGCTTGGCAGTGATGTTGCCGAGAATGTCACGCGGCGTCACCCCGTCGTGCGCCGAGTAATAAACGAACTCGCCGATTCGTGCGCGCCCGTTGTCGGCCGTGATGAACAGATATTCGTGCGGCCGCTCGCCCGGCCCTTTGACCGTTCCCGTCAGCAAATCGGCAGCAGCCTTGTTTTCATTCATAAGCAGCCTCTTCGGAGTTGATTTAAGGTTGCCCTGGAACCTGAATTCTTCTTCTCGTCCTCAGCCTTTGAGAAAGATCGCGTTGGCCTGCAACACGCTGCCATCCAGAGGATTTCTCAATTGAGGCAAGCTCCCCATGCCCGCTTCCAGATTGCCCATGTACCTGAAGCCCCTTTGTTTTAAGAGCCGGTAAATGTCGTCAAATAACGGCTGGCCGACATAGAGAGTCTGGAAGCTGACCTCCGTGATGATCGCTCTGGCTCTCTCGACGAGGTCTTGAGCGCCCCGAATCACCTTATCCTCATAGCCCTGGGTATCTATCTTGAGAAGAATGTTATCTCTCAGCTCCAAATCTCGCACCACATCATCGAGGCGTCTCTGTTCGACGGCTTCAAGGCTCTCTTTCGCCGTGAAAGGGAAAGCCTGCTTGTGCAGGTCGGCCATGTCGAGCAGTGAGGAGCTGTCGGTAAACTCGTTGCGGTGAATCTGCAACTGCATGTTGCTGTCGCCGAGCGCGCAGTTGAATGCTCGGAACCCAGGCACGCCTCTCATATTGCTCTCCAACTGCTCGAAGGCATCTCGCAGCGGCTCAAAAGAGAGGATGCTGGCATGGGGCAGAATCTTGTGGATCATGGCGGCGAACTCGCCCGTGTGCGCGCCCACGTCAATCACTGTATTAAGGTCGAGAGACGTGAGCCAGAGGAATTCCGTTTCTCCCGTCGGTGCAAACTGCCTGATATCGAGCCGGATGATGTCCAGGCCGAGCGAGTTGAACGGCTTCTTGAGAAGCCTTTTGGCCTTTCCCATCGCATCCATCGCCTTATACTTTCTCCCTCAAATATATCTGCTGCCAGAGCCCCGGTCAGCTTTGGTCTCAGATCTGGTCGCGGGGCCTGAAATCTTCCTTCAAAAGGCAGCTTCAAATCAGCGGCGGGGCCGCCAGCAGCTCATGATCCTCGTTCGTCAGCGCGCGGCCGGCGATGCGCCTGTAGTGAGCACGAAACATGCGCGCAGTGCGCTCCCAGGTGAATCGCGCCACCCTGACCTGGCCGCGCTCGCCAAGACTCTTTCGCAGTTGCGCATCCGTCCATAGTCGTTTGATCGCCCCGGCCATCTCCTCCGGATCGTCAGGGTCAAAGAGCAGGGCGGCGTCCCCGGCGAGGCCGGGCAAGGATGTCACGTTTGAGCAGGCGACGGGCGTGCCGAGGCTGAAAGCTTCCGTGAGCGGTAAGCCCCACCCCTCGAACTTGCTGGGGAAGACCATCGAGCGGCACAACCTGTAGAGGCACTGCAACTCCAACGGACTGACGAACCCTAAAAACCGCACCTGCTCGGCGAGCCCTAATCTTATCACCTGCTTTTCGATCTCCGGAAAAAACTGGGTCGCGCGCCCCGAAGAGACCAGGGGGACGATCAGCCCGTCGCGGTCGCGCAAGATAGAGAGCGCCTCCAGCAGTCCGATGTGGTTTTTGTGGGCCCATGTTTGCGCCGGATAAAAGATGAAGTCGGCGGGCAAGGAAAATTTCCGTCGCACGGCGGCGAGATCATCCTCCGAAGGAGCTGAATACTCTGTCACCACAGGCGCAATGGGGACGACCTGCACTTTCTCCTGCCGGAGCCCGTAGTGCCGCATGATGTCCCGCTTCGTCCATGAAGTAGCGACCGAGACCATACTCGCCTGCTCGCAAAAGGCCCGGTACGAGACTTCTCGATCCTGAAATTCTTTGGGGCTAAAAAACTGGGGCAAGTGCAAGTGCTGTAAGTCCCACGGGTGATAAATATTTGCCGTGGCGGTTAAAAAAGCGGCCGGTGTCGTAAAGTGCATGAGGTCAATCCCGGCCTGCTCAACCGTTCCGTCCGAGTGAGGCAGGCTCTCTGACAGCCCCCGGGCCAGCGGGCTCAATTTGCGCAAAGCCTTACGCACGATCTGAACATTTCTGAGCGGCATGGCCCATCGCGGCTGCCTCGTCGCGGCCGTGCCATGCCAGACCCGGCAGGGCCCCTGAAGATATGGCTTAATCCACTCGTCTCTACCCTCATATGCCAGGAATAAGTATTGCTCGCCGTCGCCGGACAGCTTCGAGAGGCCGCTCGCAAGGCCGATGATGAATTGTTGAACCCCGCCCATTCCTGCGGTGAGGCGGGCGTCTATGCAGACCCGTAAAGGCCGATGCCCGTTCAGCGTCATGGCGCAGTCAAGTCTCCGGCGACCAGTTCTTGATTGTTGTTTAGCATATCGCTCAGAAAAATGTCGAGCCCAGGTCGCGGCGACCATCCCAGCTCTTCTTTGGCCCGCGACGCATCAACCCTGATGACGAGCGGATCAGCCGGACGCAACAGAGATGGGTCAACGGTGACGGCCGGTGAGCCGTTCTCTTGAAAGCAGGCTCGCCAATGCAAAGGGTCGTCGCCGTCTAACTGCCATTCAAGCTCGAAGCCTGCCAGCGAGAAAGCGCGATCAACCATTTGCCAGACGGCATGTGTCTTCCCTGTACCGAGCACGTAGTCACGATAATAGGCTCCCGTGTCAGGTTCCATAGCCCTGCCGGAATGGCGCGCGCGGGTATGAATTTGCCTGATGATCTTTAACATCCCTTCGACATAATCGACGGCAAATCCCCAGTCGCGCTCAATCTTTAGATTGCCCATCACGAGGGGGGCCGCCCTGCGCAACTCCGCAGGCGTCAGCGCGCGCAGCAGGCGCACATGGTTGATAATCTTGCGGGAGATAAAGGGGGCCGGGCGACGATGAGACTCGTGGTTGGAGAGAATCCCGCAAGAGATGCGCAGGCCATATGCCCGCCGGTAAGCATGGCAGAAAAAGTGAGCGGCCGCTTTGGCGCTGGCGTAGGGACTCTCTGGATTGAGCGCAGACTCCTCGCTATGCAGGATCGTGCCGCCCGGCACATGGCCGAGCATGTCGGTTGAAGATGCCTGGTAAAAGCGCGTGTGCGGGCTCTGCTGGCGGATCGCTTCGAGCAGGCTGGCGACCACGTCGGCGTTGGTTCGCCATGTCGCCCACGGGTCAACAAAGGAGCGTGAGACACTGCTCTGTCCAGCCAGGTTGTAGAACTCATCCGGCTTGACCTCGGCAATCAGACTCAACAGAGATGAAGGCTCCAGTAGATCAACCGCGTGAATCCGGAGCCGCCCGCCCTTGCGAGAGGACGCGCCAAGCCGGGCCAGTTCGCCTGGCCGCCGCACAGTGGCGTGGACTGTCCATCCTTCGGCCAGCAGGCGCTCGCTCAGCAGGTAACCGTCTTGACCTGAAGCGCCCGTGACGATGGCAATGCCGGGAGCAACGCTAGTATCAAGCATATCAGAAGAGGCTCAGAGTTTGACTGCGAGAAACGAATACATCCGTCCGGGTGGCGTTCGGCGCTTCACTCGACGCCAAACCAGACTTTTCAGGCCGGGCAAGTAACTGGCTAAAGCACCGGCTTTGCCGAGTCTGTGCGCAAGGATTTTTTCAGGGATCAGGTCGAGCTCGGCGCTGGTGCGAACTTCAGGAAAGGCATTAATCACAGTGTCCCACGGGCCCATCACCTTCTCTATCTTGAGCCCGGCAGATTCAATGGCGGACAGGTAGGTCGTGAGCGGAAACGCATTCTCACCCCCGGCCAGTGTGTGAACGGGATGCTGGCTGAGAAAAGCTCTCAGCTCGGCCTCATCCTCTACGACGTGTTCACGGCAGGCTAAAAATATGCCGCCGACTTTGAGCACCCGCGCGCATTCGCGCACGACCTGCGCCAGCTCTTGCGAGTGATGCAGCACTTGACGCGCATAGACGATGTCCACTTCGGCGTCAGGCAAGGGAATCTCTTCACCAAAAGCGTCAAGCACTTCGATGGGGAGGTTCATGCCGAGGCGGGCGATAGCGCCGCGCCCGATCTGGTTGCTCGGGTCAGGCTCCAGCGCATAAACGATCTTCGCGCCGGAGCGCGCCAGAGCGTAAGAGGCGATGCCTGTCCCCGCTCCGAGGTCGAGTATCCTGCTTGCGCGTATGTGACGGCCGAGCAACTCTTTCACCTCTGCGAACTCCGCGGAGGCCCTGAACCGCTCGGCTGATTTCCGCACATCTTCTTCTAAGTAAGAATCTCTTATCAGCGCCGCGTATTGCGGGTCGGCCCGAAGGCGGCGGACAGCCTCATCGGTGCTTATTTTCTTATGCTCCATATCAACAACGTTCATTCGACTGAGGGAGATTTAGCGGCGAGCTATCCCAGTCATGGCCGATGTGAGCTTGCGCTTCAGTAGAGGATACAGGCCGGAGCGTTCCGGGGCAAATACGTGCCTGAAGTTAAATTGATCAGCCTCCCTTTGGCGCACCATAAAGGGCGGATGGCGGAGCGGAAATTCCATTCCGGCGACGGGGAGATTAATCATCCTGTGAGATGCTACGTGCGTGGCATCGTCTCCGAATCCGATGTTGGAAACTTGATTGACCTCCGGCGTCACCGCGAGGCCATTTTGCGCCCAGCAGGCAAAGAGCCACTGGTAATCCCATGCCTTACTGATCCGACCTTCAAACACGGCATCAAAGATGGCGCGCCAATAGAGGGCTGCCTCCTCGTCTCCCAGTACGTCGAGCAGCCATGAAGTCTCTCTGAGCACCGGCCACAGCTTGATCTCAATATCAAAATGTCGCCACGCCCTGCGCCAGGAAGCCCATCCCCAGCAATGTACGTAGCGAGAGAAATAGTAGCTGTAGGTCGTGCGCCTGAGCCCATCCTGAAAATTATCGCCGCTAATCATCATCACCCGTTCGTCGTGACGGTATCTCTCCAGCAATTCGGCGCAATAACGGAAAAACGTCTGGTGCGGAAGGCAGTCGTCTTCAAGGATGATCGCTTCCTCGACCTGCTCGAAAACCCGGCTGATGCCGGTGGCGGGGCGCAGCTTGCAGCCCAGATTGACTTCCGAGTAATCAGTCACCACCTCGCATGGCCAATCCACCTCGTTGATGATGGCGCGCGTCGCGGCACATTTTTCCGCGTCCGCCGGATGGCCCGCGCGCGGCCCGTCGGCAATCACAAAAAGCTTTTTAGGTCTGGCCCTGGCTATCTCGCCAAAAACCCGGCGGATCGTATCCGGGCGATTGAAGATAATCAGGGCGATGGGCGTTTCCATAATCTTAAATCTGATCTGTCCGGAGGGCTGGCGCTTTAATCCTCACTGTCCACTTCGCTGGTTGAGCAGCTCCCAGATTCCTCCGAGGCGATAAATCTCCGGTAACATACGCTCATACCAGTAATTTTCCCAGTAGGGATACTTTTCCCGATTACGCCGAACCAGCGCCTTTGCACCTTTGGCTCCGACCACCGTTGCCGAAACAAAAAACTGGGCCAGACGCAAGTATCGAGAGCGTTTCCTCATCGTGGTATTCCAGACCGCAGGGTCATGCATGCCTTGAGCAAATTGACAACGCGCCCAGTACCACAGGGAGAAATATTGTTCCCTCGTCAAATGATAAACTACTATAGCTGGGTCATAAAAAACTTTGAAATTTGGAATCTCTCTTCTGGCGCGGATCATCAGGTTCGTTTCGTCCCCGCGCGCGAAGCCGCGTCCCGTAATACCGATGTTCACGTCGAACCCGCCAAGCCGTTCGACGAGACTGCGCCGCCAGACCATATTGGTGCCGTGAAGATACTCGTTGTCCTGCAAGTAGCGAGGCGCGTCCCCCTTGGTCTCGGAATTGTAGCGGTCTAAATACCAGGCCGGCTTATCGCTGATGTAGTATGGAAAATATGGGCCGCCGAAGAGGTCTTGTTGCTGTTCTCGAATGACCCGCAGGATGTTTTCCAGCCACCGCCGGTCGGCCCGCGCGTCGGCATCTATGTGCGCCACGTAAGGAGTTCTGGCTATCCCGTACCCTGCATTGCACGCCCAGTTTTTGCCGGGCCGCCCTTCGTAAAAGTATTCTAAATCGAGCCCATGAGCGTTTTCTTGAACGACGCGGCGGGTATCATCATTTGAAGCGTTGTCTACAAATATGACGCGAAAGCTTTCGGGGCCGACCGTCTGTTGACGCAAGCTCTCTAATAATCCGGGAATGTGCGGGGCCTCGTTATAGCTACAGATCAGAATGTCAATCTTTATACTCATCACAATCTTGCGCCGTTTCCTGTAGCAGCAGTCGGCGGTAGGCCTGGCGGAACCTCGACGGGGCGAAATGCGTGCGGGCATGTTCGTATGCGCTGCGCGACATCTGGTCTAACAACGTTAGATCTTCAGCCAGCCGCTCTATGTTTCCCACCAGACTCTTAACAACTCCCGTCTCATCATCATTCTTCATTAATATACCATTGGCACCGGATTTGACATGATGTGAAATCCCACCCACGTCAGTGCTGAGCGGAACGACCCCATGCGCCATCGCTTCCATTATAGCCATCGGAAAACCTTCGTATCTAGAAGTCAAAACGAGAACATCAGCCTCATCATATATTCGGTTCATCTCATTCGAGTCGGCGATCTCCCCTTTGAAAGTGCACGCCTCGCGGTGCTCGGCTTCTATACAATCGCTGACTTCTCCGACGAAAATAAAGTCAGCGGGAATAGCTGCCTGCCGGCATCTGTAGGCTGCTTCGCCGATCAGATGGACACGCTTTTCCTCTGTGCCTCTGCCGACGTACAGTACCTTCAATCTGGCACTGCGCCGCTTTGCCGGATATTCGTCCGGTACTGTCACTTGATTATCAATGAAGGTGATTCTACTGAGGAAGCGCGGGCCGACTCCTTGAGAAGCATACTGGTCTTTCAAATCGTCCAGGGTTTTGCGGCTACAGATAACGCGCCTATCTATTTCGGCCACGTAAGGGAGGCTGACATGCTCTATGTCTCCGCCGAAGGCATGCACCATGTCTATGCGGTGCACTTCCTTCTTCAAGCTCGGGAGCAACTGATAGAAAAATACGTTATTGGAGCCGAAGACCACTGCACGATGATGGCGGTTAATAAATGTGGACAATGCCCCCAGGCAGATGTAGTGGGCATAGCGATGATGGGCAAAGGCGGAGAGGTCAAAGACTCTGGCGTGCTCCTCGAAAAGATGCTTGAACTTCCGATCCTTCGATTGACAGGTGAAGATCACCCAGGGCCGGCCACCCGCTACGCAGGCGACTATATCAGCGTGGACTTTCTCCGCTCCGCCGACCTGATAGTAGGGGAAAAAGAAGAAGAGCGCCGCCCCTCTCTTGCGAGGCATCAGGAGACCAATAGCTCTGCCGATCAGCGTTAAAGTCTTGACGATAAGATACGACGACACAAACAAACGAGATATTTTCCTCGCGTACCGTAAAGATATTTTAGATCGCGTGGCCGCGCCGGGCAGATGACTCTACTTCCGGCCATAATCGCTTTGCTGCGGCTGCGCTCTCTTCTTCAAAAGTGTCTCAATCGGCTTCAAGGTCAGGTAAGCGAAGTAAGCCCGCTCGCGTTGTTCCTGAATCCCTAACCGGCGAAGGGCTCCCCCGACCTTCGGTATGCGCGCCAGACTCCACATCAAGTCCCACCCTGCGCCCTGTTGGCCGACGTGGCGATTAATCCAGCGGACATACGACGGCCTGACCACATCTGCGAGCACCTGCGCGTCCAAAGGCTTGACCCTGATTCTGCGCATCGCCTGCAAGTCCAGGTTGTTACGGTGGCTTGCGCGCAGCTTCATGGATTCGAGGTCGAGGCCGTGCCGCGCGAAAAACTGTTTCTGCCAGAGACGCCTGCGCCGCCGTTCGGGAGATAACGTTAGCATGCCGAGCGCGATTTCAGGAATCAGAAACGGCGACCACGGCTCGAAGCCAAACGACTCCGGAACTCTGAAAAGATAGGAGAGCAGAAGAATCTTGAAGCGCATGGCTTCGACGACGCGGAAGATGTCTGACGCCAGGCGATCTTTGTTAAAGTGGTAATAGCTCTCTAATGCAACGGGGTCGCTCGGCATGAGGCTCATCCTGGAATCCGCGTTCAGCCCGTGCGTATAGCCCAGGCGCACTACGTCCCTGTATGAGGCGAGCGGTGCAATCTCTACGCTCCCGGCCCAGGCGTCGCCGATAATCCCGCTCAATAATGGATTGCCGCCGCGAACCCTTTCAAGCATCTTCCGGTAAAACTCTATATGGTAGAGGCCGTGCGCGTGCGTCGCCACTCCGTAGAGCTTGTCCCACTCCTCAAAGTAGAGATGGAAATCGCCCAGCGCGATCTGCTCCCAGCGCGTCCCGAGCAACTCCGATATTTTCCTGGCATAGACCACCTCCGAGGACTGGGCCTGATCTTCCGAGATGCCGTAAGTGAAGGAGCGTATGCGCGCGCGGTCTGTGATTAAGAGATTAAGAAGACGCGAGTCGTAGCCCCCGCTCGTCGGAAGAATGATCTCTCCGTCCACGGAGCTTTCCCACCCGCGAACGCGAGAGTAAAGCAGTTGAAAGAGGTCGTCTTCGTGCGTCCTTTTTCCCAGCCACTCGTCAACCGGGTCGTCCAGGTAGCGGACTTCGAGACGACCGTCTTCATGCAGGGTGAGGCGGCTCGAATGCCTGAGGAACTTGACCCCTTTGAGCGGAGTCTGTTCGAGAACGGAGTAGCCGAAGTCCAGGTAGTTGTTGAATCCTTCCGCGTCGAACTCGAACCCATGAGGGTCAATCACATCGTTGATGTTATAGCTGGCCTTCCTGGTGGATTCATTGTAGAAAACCGGGCGGGATGCAAGCCAGTCGGTCTCGAAAGTGGTGCTGGTCATCTTCAGACAGGGCGAGCGGCGGGTAGATGGCCGTTGCCCTGTGGGCCAATCTCTATGCGGCCGCGCCAGCCCTTTGTCGGTTGAAATTTCAGGAACGGGTCGCTTTCGTTCGACATCAACGAGGCATAGGCCGCGACGTTAGAAGCGACGGGTATGCCTGCGGCCACGCCTCCCCACAGGTTGAGCCAGGGACGGCCGAACCCCTCGGCCAGCGTCTTGATCTTATGGACATCAAAACCCATCAGGCGAGCTGCCACGGCGTCGGTCGCAAGCGGGTTGAATCCGGCCAGGACGACGCCGCACTGCTTCGTCGTTGGCCCAAGCGGCCCTTCGGCCTCGCCACCGATAATGCCGTCTATACAAGAGAAAAACTTTCTTTGGGGCGCGTCGCAAAGCGCGCCGCTGCTGTCGGCATAAAGCACGATTCGTATTAAATCCAGGGCCATGCGCCAGGCCGTGTCATTGCCGTACCAGGCTCCGCCCGTAATGTTGCCCCTGTAGGCCGCCCCTTGCTTGCGTATGCCGCGCCACTCGACCGCCCGCTGCCCCTGATGATGCACCTTGCCGAGAAACTTGAAGGCGAAGTCTGCGACCCGGTTCTCATGGCCGAGCAGGCCGGAGTAGAGCCAATTCCGGTAACGGTTGAGATTATTTTGGAGCACCCCCAAGTCCGGGTATTCATCTCCTCCGCGCGCCGGGTGGCCGATGCGAAAGTGCGGAATATAATTCTTGTCGCCCTGCGTGCCGACCATCCCCTTGATGTTCAGCGTGACGCCGACCTTCTGATGCGTCTTCAGCTTCGGGACGGAGATAATCACATCGGCGTCGAGCACGGATTTCGCCACAAAGTAGCGATGATGCCCGTCCAGGTGATGCCGGACGGTCTCCTCTCTTTTAAAATCGGAGCCGAACATGAGCCTGATGTCTTGCGCCGAGAAATCCCTGTACTCGCTCGCCGAGCCGAGGTCGACTTCGACATAACCGGCCGGGTCGCGCGCTGCTCTCTCTCTCAGGTGCGAAGGCGCATAATTGTGCTCGTAGTCCCAGGGGACGTACAGATTGCGCAGGTCGTGTACTTCCACCTCAAAGCCTAACTGCTTGCGGTAGAGTTCAACTACGGACTCGACGCCCGTCACCCTTTTCCAGTTCTCGAAATCGCAATGGGCCAATGGCGCGTCGGCGATCAGTATTCGTCCGCGTCCATTAAGCGCAATGTAGGCATAATCCAGAATCGCGCGCAGGACAGAGCCGTGCGTAATGCTTGCGAAGACCGATTCGCCGCGCCTCTGATTTATATCCAGCACGGCGTTGGGCTTAATCAGGACGCAGTTGCCGGGCGCGATCAGAGAGCCGAGCGGATTCCAGGCGGGCAAGCCAGACCTGTCCGCATCCAGGCCGAGCAGGCGCAGTGATTCACGCACCGCCCCGTAGACCTGATTGGCGGGGTCTAGACAGCCTTTTCCTGCGAAAGGATATTCGGGATACTCCTCTGCCGGGTTGAAGGGGCCGTCTGCCGGGTAGGTGAGCAGGCTGTCTCTGTAAATGGAAACTGACGGGTCGCCTAGCAATCGCAAACCTCCGGACTCTTCATTTCAAGCCTTGCCGCCGAGAGCGTTGCGAACAAGAGCGTCCAACTGCTCGGCACGCTGCGCGAAAGTATGGCACGCGAGCGTCCGCCTCTGTCCGGCCAGGGCAATCTGGCGGCGCTCTTCGTCATGGTCGAGCAGGTAGCGCACTTTCTCAATGCACTCTTCGGAGCTGCGATAGCTTATCATTTCTACGTCAGGTTCAAAAAGTTCCGATTGATTCGCCTTCCAGTCCGTCAGCAAGCATGTCCCTACCCCGGTCGCCTCAAACAGACGCATGTTCGAGGCGCTGAGGGGCGAGATGTCAATGTGCGTATTGAGCGCGACCTTACTATCATGAAGCTGTTGGAACATCGCCACGCCGAAGATGGGTGGATGAACGCGCGTGTGGAGACGCTCGTCCACCGCTTGCGGCAGAGCGGGGCGTGCTTCCCATCGCGCGACCTTTCGCACGCCGGGCATGACCCCCAACAGTGGACGGGGCAGGCCGAGGCCCTCTGCGCTGCGGACGGCGTCATAGGCTGTGCGGCGAAGCAGCGCGCCAGCACGCTCACGCCGCGAGGGCCGATGAATTTCCGCCCAGACCTGTAGGTTGGTCTCTGCCAGGAGGTCTAGCAGAAGCCGCTCACGCTGGGTATGGAACTGAGGCCGCTTGACGATTGAGCCGATGAAGGCGAAGTCAACACTGGGTCGCGGGGCGTTCTCAATGCGCTCTAAGATGCGCGGCTCAAAAGCGTGGTTGAGATGGTGTGCAGCGTGCCCGTCTTCACGAAACTGCTGCACCAGCTCAGGGATGCAGGAGAGAACAAGATCGTATTCGCGCAAGATCGCGGGGTCATCGTAAGGAGCGCCACACCAGCCCAGGATCAACCGGATCGAAGGGCACTCACGCCTCAACTGGCGCAGGAACGGGGCGGGGAAGCCATGATGATCGTCAACAAAGAGGAGGTCTGGCCGAAAAGCCTTAACCTGTGCGGCGGTGATCTCCAGCGCCCCTGAGCTTTCGTCGAAGGCGAGCCCGTGCTCAAGGGCCCAGCGCCTCTGCATCGGCGCAACATTGGCGACGACCTCCTGTGCCTCAAAGCCGAGCCTGGCCAAAGCAACAGACCAGAAGTCAGCCCAGCCGAAGCAGTCAGCCATCAGAGCAGCGTGCTGCCTCTCGTAGCTTTCAGAAGCGAGCCCCGCGCGCTGCGCATAGAACTGCGCGATATAGCGCGCCGAAGCATTGGTGATCTTTTGCAGGCGCAAGAACTTCTCTCTGGCCCGGCGACAGGAGACCGGGAAGGGAATTCTACCGAGATGGAGCGTGTGCTTTCGGGAGCTAAGCTCGGCGACAGCAAGACCGCTTCGGGCATGTTGTCCGAAGCTTCAGACATATACGTCCCTGCACTGACGACAGAGCAGGCCATCGGCTGTTTGTTCAAGAGGACTATGGCAGTGCGGGCACGCCCCCATTTCTCGCACGTCCACCGAGTATGGGTCTTGCCGGCGCAGGAGCCTGTCAGTCAACCAGGGATAGTTGGCCGGAAGGCCGAGCTTGAGCAGCGTCACGTAGAGAATGCCTGCGGGGCCCTTCTCCTTAAAGACCCGCCGCGCCGTTACGATCTTCTGCATTACCTATTACCCTCGACCGGCGCTCCTCTTCCTCCATTGCGCGCGCCGAAGGAAGAGGCCGAGTACAGCTTCATCATGCGCGACAGGTAGCTTGCCTCATTCATAAACCCGTGGTTAACGAATACATAGTTGGGACGATCCCAGACCGAGCCGCGCGGCGTGAATAAAGAGAAACAGTCATTATGTATAGTAGTGCCCCAGCAAATCAGCTCTTGCGAGATACACTGCAAGCCGACTGCCGAGCAGAAATCCTTAAATCGCCCGGCCGTCATGCTCTTGGCGCGCCACCCTTCGTTTAGCTTTGAGATGTAAGCGGGCAACTCCTCGTTCGGGTTCTCGACATAAGCCCCGAAGTTAGAGTGGTGCATAAAACCGACGCCATGAGGTGTTAGTTTTCGGGCGAGCTGCGTGACGTAAGCCTCAATCACGTCCGCCTCGACATGAACCAATGAATCGAAGGTGAACGCGAAATCGACCGATTTGTCGGGAATCATCTCTAGCGACTTGCCGTCGTTGACGTAGTAGCTGATATGTGTGTCGTCCTGGAAACGCTCTTTACATGCGGCGATGCAGGACTCTGATAAGTCCACGACCATCAGGCGCTCGCATAGCGTCTTGAGCATTTGCGTCCAGCGCCCGAAACCGGGTGCGATTTCCAGAATCCTGCCGGCCGGAACGAAGGCATGGATGCGAGGAAAGATTGAGCCGTACCACTGCGCCTCCGCTCCCCCCCAGCTTGCCGACCACTCATCACCCGCTTGAGACCAGCCGTACGACCCGTTCCAACACTTCAGATTCTCCTCTATTGTAGGCATATATATATGGCGCTCCTGACTCCATTGGTCTGCCGCAGTAAAACCTCCGATTATCAGTTCGCGGGACAACCGCCCCGTGTTGACACGGGCAGCCCCTCACAAACTGTCGCCGTCAATGCACTTTAACACAGGCGTTTGGCAAGAATCGAAGGTGGCCGGCCGAAAAGCTACGGAGCAGGATTCGCAGACCTCCTGTTGTCATGCCGACCGTCTTTGGGAAACCCACGCGCCTGACAGCTTACGCCCGTTCGGGCGAAAGTTTACGCCAAAACCTTTTGAGCCTGGACATCGTCCGCCTGCCGCGTATGCTCTTAATGCTTTTGATGAGCTGCTCCGCTTTATATAACCGTTCACTGACGGGATTGAATCTCCCGGGCATGGCTCTTATCAAGGCCCTTTGAAGTAAAGTGACGAGACCCCTGCTGTCCCAGACCGCGAGCGCCTTAACCGACTCCCCGGCTTCGTCAAGCCTATTTTCTTTAATCAAAGTAGCGATGACCAGCCGGTAGGTCTCTTTAATTCTCTCCTTTAATTTGTTGTAGTCGGGGCCGGGGCCGGGCTTATACCTCTCCAGGACGGCGATCTCCGCCCGGTATATCTTCGCTATTTTTCTGCTCATCGCATTGGCGTGAAAGCGGTAGCGCCCCAGCTTCCCGTCGGAGCCGTAGAACACTGCTCCGCGCCCAACCAACTTGAACCACAAGTCGTAATCTTCGCAGCCCCAGTAACGTTCGTCCTCTTCAAAGAGCCCTGTTCCATCCAGAATCTCTTTCCGGACGAGCACGGACAGCACCGGGATTGGATTGCTCACCAGCAACAGGCGGTACATGTCGCCGGCGTTGTAGCGCCCCGCCCCCTGAAATCTTCCGTAGATCATGCTGAATGATCTGGTCTCGTTCGTCGTGTCGTCCTCGGGAAATATGAATGCATCGCAGAAGACGAGATCAGCCCCCGTTTCCTCTAGCATCTCGATTTGAAGCGCCAGTTTCTCTCTCAGCCAGAGGTCGTCTGAATCCAGGAACGCTATGAGGTCTCCTCTGGCCGCCTTGATCCCGGTGTTTCTGGCTTTCCCGAGCCCACCGTTCTGCTGGAAAATGTATTTGATCCGATCATCGGTTGACGAAAAACCTTGCACGATCTCCGCCGTTTTGTCTGTCGAGCCGTCGTCCGTGACGATCAATTCCCAGTCTTGATAGGTCTGAGCGAGCACCGAGCGGATCGATTCGGCGATATATTTCTCGGCGTTATAAGCCGGCATAATAATGCTCACGAGATGCTGCATAAAGCACTGGCCTTCAAATCCGAGGTCGATTACGAGCGCGCCGTTGTCGCTACCGTCTCCGAGAAGTACAGGGGAACTTGTCTGAGGCTGGAAACGAAAGTGTTCCAGGAATGCCTTGTCGCCACCAGGGCGCGCGCCGCCTCGACTTTGGGAATAACCACCTCATAGTTGTTGAGGATTATTTTCAGGTGCTCGACGTATTCGTCAACTGCGTCGGGGCGGCTTACCAGAAACCCCGTCTCATCATTAATAAGTTCGCTGACTCCTCCGACATCAGGGGCGATGACGGGTAATCCGGCGGCGACCGCCTCAAGTAGAACGTTGGGTAAGCCATCCCACTGAGACGTGTAGAGAAACAGATCGTAGTTCGTCGCCGGAATAGATTCAAACCCGTCATAGCGCCCGTAGGTCGTGACGTTGGGGAGTTCTTTCAGCTTTTGGAGCTGCCCGAAACCTTCCGGATCAAGTACCGGCTCTCCGTAGACGTGAAAGTGGACGGGCAGAGCCCTCAGCTCGGACGCGATGCGAATCAGCACCTCGGGGCACTTCTCGCGATCAATCCGGCCCGCCCATAAAATGTTCAGCACGTGACCACGAGTCTTAAACTCTCGCGGCTTTAAGCTATGCGTCACCGGAAAATAGATGACTGAAAACTTTTCCCTCTCAAACCCGTAGAGGTCGCAGAGTTGCTCGACGACCTGCCGGTTATCAGTCAGAACGGCGGTCAGGCAGTTCATCGTCAGCGGCAGGTAATCGAGCGCGTAGCCGACCATGCGGCCCTCAGCCGAAAGACCCACGCTGAACAGGGAGAGAAAAAGTTTGCTCTGTGTGGCGAGGGCATTCCCATTGTCGGAGAAGAGCTTGAATCCTAACGGCGAATGAATGTTGTGGATTACCCCGGGGCTTTTTTGAAGGAGGAGCCTCAGTAAAAGCATCGCCTGTTCGTCTACGGGGAAGTTCGCGAGGAGCTTTCCAACTTCGACGACCCTGACTTCTTCTGGAAGCTTACCCGTCCACGGCGAGTCTGAATTTTCCGTTGTCAGGCAGACCACACGGCTCTCAGGGTTCTGCTTCACGACGGCAGTCATGAAGTGGATGGCCCCGAGGTCTGCTCCACCATGCCCGATGGCCCGGAGCAGGAAGATGTGTGTTGGCGAAGACCCGATCAGGGCGCTGAGCTTCGCGTAGTGAGAGACGATGGCCGACTTTTCACATTGGCGTTGCGCGAGAGTACTGGTGACATCCGGCGAAGGGAAAAGCTCAGGCTCGATCTCATGAATACTACGCCACTCTTTGATGAGCCAATCCGGCGGGACGGCCGGCTCGGGCGTCGGCGTCAGGAGCACCTTCGTCGCGGAGAGGATGTCCGCATAAAACAGGCTCAAGCGGGGCCGCCTGCCAACCAGGCGAGCGGCGATCTTCTTCGTGCCCCTGAAGGTCGAGGAGAGAAATCGTTGCATCTCTTTTGGCCGGGCGGATTGGGCCGCCGGCGCATGCTCGAAATCGGTTTGCCCCTCGCGCGGCGGATGCGCCAAAGCCTCGGACTTATCGTCAAAGAGCCTGGTGGGGCGAATCACCATACGCCTTTGGTGGCCGGTTTCGGAATCCGGCACGGTGCTCTTCAGCCTTGCGAAATGGACTGTTTGCGGCACAACTCTATGTACCGCTCCATGAGCGATGGTCTCACAGTTCCAGTGCCAGCCCGCATGGCCGAAACCGGCGCACGGATCGCTGGCCGCATAGCGGTTTCCGTTCAGGAAAAAAGCTCTGGACACAAAACTCAACGTGTCCCAGTAATCACATCGCAGGAGATCGAGAGGCGAATAATCGGGGCTCGTCGAATCAAGATGCTTAAATAAAAAGAGCTTGCCGCCGAAATGAAGGCTCAGTGCGGGGTGGAGCACAAGCGCCTGGCCGGGGTTTGCAACGGCAAACTGAAAGGCCGTGGCTATCCAGTTCTCTGAAAGCAGGTCGCCAGCATCGAGAAACGTCAGATAGCGGCCTCGCGAGAGTTCGGCCCCCTCATTACGGGCAAGCCCTCGATCACCGAAATCAACCCGGCGAACGAGGTCGAAGAGCTGCTCTTGCTCATCGAAATAGGCGAGCGTCTCGCTCGTAGGACGATCAAGAACAGCGAGCAACTCGACCTTGATTCCCCGCTGCTGCGCATAGCTCAGGGCCCTGCGCGCGCTCCTCACAGACCTGTGAGCGAGACGCCCTTCCGGGCCCGCGACGATGATTAAAGAAACGTCGTAAGAAGCTGAGTCTTCAGGTCTCATCAGGTGAATTGAGGAAAAGATCGGGCACGGCCGTCCCGGCTCAGCGGCGCTCTCCGGCTCCCGTTGCGAAAAGCCGTTTTGTCTTCTTCACAAACTCCGTTCCTCGCTCTCCCAGGAACAGTTGTGCGGCCAGGCGAATGTCGCTCGCCCGCTTAAGAAGCGCCGGCTGTACCTTCAACACGAATAACAAAAACTCGCGCGCCCTGACGAACTGCCGTCGTTCGTAGCAATCATATACTTGATGAAGAGCCATCTGTCCGTACTGTCTGGCGTTTGACGCTGCCATCCCCTGAGCATCCCCAAGGCGTTCGGGAAACTTCTCTAAGATAATTCTCTTCGCCGCGTAAGCCTGCTCGATGCCGCGCACGTCGCCGACAAAGTTCCGGGTCTCGTTATCACCATGCCAGCGATACCTGATTAAGGGCTCGGCCAGATAGGCAACATCGTAATGTGTAGCAATCCGCAGCCACATCTCCCAGTCAGCCGTGAAAGGCAGGCGGGAGTCGAAGTGGCCCAGCTTGTCGTAGCATTCTCTGCGCGTGACGACGCTCGGGCAGCAAATGATATTCTCGCCGGAAAATAGCGTTGCAAAATAGTCTAATCCGTGTTGCACGCAATCTTCACGAGGATTGCTCTCGTCCCAGACCTTATATCCCTCGATGAGCCTTCCTTCACCGTCCACCTGCTCCACTTTGGAGTAAACCAGACCGACATTCGGATGCTCCCTGAGAAGCCGGACTTTCCGCTCCAAGTTTTCTCGGAGCATGATGTCATCCTGATGGAAAAGACAGACGTAGGCTCCCCGTGCCAGTTCCAGGCACTTATTCCAATTCCCGACCAGGCCCAGGCGATTTCGGTTTTTAAACTGCTTCAGCCGCTCATCCTGAAATGAGCTGATGACGGCATCGGTTCCGTCAGTCGATGAGTCGTCAACCACAATCAACTCGAAATCCGTGAAGCTCTGAGCCAGCACGCTGCTGATGGCTTCTCCGACATAGCTCGAACCGTTGTAAGTTGGGATACAAACGCTAACTTCGGCCATAAAAGTATATCAACATCTGATAAGGAGCATCTCAGGCGGTTTTGAATCTGCAATTATGCCTAAGAGAGTAAACCTCTGCAAGCGTCAGGTTTGGACGGGGCGCGTCCGCATCTGAAACTGAACCGCCCATTTCTACCTGTGTAGTCTTGAGAAGAAGCTTTTTGACTTATACGAAAAGATGCGGCGGAGAGAGTCATCCAGGAGTATCGTAGCTGCCTCTGCGATCCGCTGCTTAGGGACAAGCGGAGAGGAGCACGCACAGGCAATCAACTTGATTCTCTGTATTGAATTTTCGCTTATCATTCCTGCTTTCAAGAATCGGTTGATGCCTGCAATTTTACTTCCGCGCGTGATCTTTCCACTTCCGTTGCCACTAAGCAGAGTATCATAAGCTGCTGCTGGAAGCTTCGGCGAACACCCTTAGGAGGTCGGACGTATGATTCTCAAGGTTAAAAGTTTGAGTTGACCACGCTTGAGCATTCTCTCCCAGTTTATTTAGCAGCGCGCGGTCGTGGTAAAGAGTTTCGATCTTTGCGGCTAGGTCTGTGGCGTTGGCAGGTTCATAAAGAAGTCCATTAAACCCGTCACGAATCAACTCCGCCGTCCCGGCGCTGTTTGCCCCGACAACAGGTATTCCCAACTTCATCGCTTCCACAGTAACTCGTCCAAAGGATTCACCGATGGAACACATTAAAGCCAGATCTGAAGCTGCAACGTGGGAAAAGCTGTCCTCGGTGAAAGCGACGAAATCCATCCGCTCTTCAACTCCAAGCTCCGCTGCAAGCCGCCGCAGGAAAACCCCGTATTCCGGTGGCCACTCGTTGCCTATAAGCGTAAGGCGCATGTCGATCCCTTTTTTGACGAGCAGAGATAAAGCCCGTATAGCATCCTCTTGTCGCTTACCGGGAGCTAGCCTGCTGACCTTAATCAACTCAAAGGATTTGCGCGGCGACTTTATTTGCTGAGGTCGTGTAGGAACCTCCACAGCACAATAAAGCTGGCTTATTTTGTCGGGAGAAATTCGCTTCTGAAATTCACGCTCGACGACGCGTGAATTAACGATGATTCTCTTCGATAACCGGCTTATGAGAAATAGAGACAAGGGGTCGCCCAGATCGAAGAATATCCCATGCCCCGTAACGCCAAATAGTTCGTGAATGTACCAGACGTGAGGAATATTGGCCCACTTCGATGCAAAAGCGCCCGCCGGGGAGACCAAAGTGTTCGACACCACAAGATCCGTGCGCGTCCGTCTTAAAAAATCGGAGATGGCATTCCAAACAGGCCGCTCCTTAAGGAGATGCCTCACGCTCTGATCGAATCGTACTCCCCCATTCACCCAGGGGCGATAAACAAAGACGGATGTCGGGACACCCATCGCCTCCAATCGCCCGGCGAGACGCCGACGAGCCGGAAGAATCACTTGAATTTCAACGTCCTTCTCTTTGAGACCTTTGACCGATTCCAGTAAGGCAAACTCTGCGCCTCCCATCGAATCATCATCGCTATGTGAAACCCATGTGACTTTCATTTAAGGCTACCCGCGGTCAAGCTCAGCACATGTCTCATCGCACACATCGTTTATTCGAGCTTGAGCAATTGCGCGAAACGCGCCCGCGCCATTTCGTCGCTGAAGTCTGCATGCGCCCGCTCCCGCGCGCGTTCGCTGATCCGTCGCCGCAAATCTGCATCACACAGAAGCCGCTCGATTCCATCGGCTAGCTTCGTCGGGTCATCCTCATCAACGACCAAGCCGCATTCATGTTCGCGAAAATACCAGGCGATAAAGGAATCAGCCGGCGCATGCACTAGAATCGGGCGGCCGGCGGCCAGATAGTCAGGCATCTTGACCGGAGCAGAGGTCTTGATGATGTCGGGATATGGCGAGTTGAAGGCGAGCGGCAGAAACAGCATGTCGGCCTGCTGCTGAATCGTTGAGATGGCGAACACCGTCTGATGCCCGTGGAAAACAATCGGCCCCTTGATGCCCTTCTCGGCAAGCGCCGAAGGCGATTGTGCTGTGTACAGATGCAGCGTCACTGCGGGCCGACGCAGCAGCTCAAGCGCCGACAGCAGATTTCGAAACGCCTCTATGTGTGCTTCTGAGAGCGCGCCCGTGTAGACGATTCCGATCTCATTCTTATTAATATTGTCACGCTCGTCGCCAGTCTGCTGTTCAACCCCATTACTCGCATCTGACGGCGATGCGGCGTCAGATGATTCGTACAGCGATAAGTCGCAACAGTTGCGGATCAACGTCGCCTCGACGCCATACTGGCGACGCAGCTCGTCACGCATGAACTCATTGGGCGCGATGATGCCGGTTGCCCCCTTTATTAAGGTTGGCTCGAAACGTTCAGCTAAACGGCGCTGCTTCGCGTCTATCCACTGATGCGAGTAATAATCAAAGATATAAGGATAGAACTCGACGCGTGCCAGGCGGCTCGCCAGGTAACTCGCCGGCAAGTAGTAAACGTCACCGGCAGTGCAGGCGACCACTGCCTTGCAGTTCTCCCGCCGGATGATCGAGGCGATGCGTTGAGCGGTAGAGAGGATATTGACGGAAGCGTCGATGAAGTCGCTGTCGAGACCGAGCCTTCTGCTCAGCCTGTTCTCAAATGCTCTGCGGTGCGCGCGCGCGAGGACGCCGACGAAGCGCCTGCCGAGCCCGACGCTTCTGCCGTACCAGTTCTCGAACGCCTGCGGAACCTGAAACAATGGTGGAAGTTGATAATAGGGCCCAGGCAGACGCCGTGTGTACTCTTCCTGAGAAGAGACGGTGTCGTAGTTCTCCCGCGAAATCAGACAATAGTCATTAGGTTTCAGCCCCTTCAGCAGACGATAAATGATCATTGCCTGTCCAGACCAAGAAGGCGGCAAGGTGGGTGAGACAAGAGCGAATTTCATCAATTGATCCGACCGGGAAAGAGAGCCGCTGACCAGCCGACGAAAAGCTTTCGTTGCGGTCGTTCCATACTGGCTGCTTCGGCCCCAATCCTCCTTTCAGTAACCGAGTACGATGCGCGTCACCGTCGGGCTGACATAGCTGACCATGTATTCGGGCGGGGGAACCAGATATTTTGCTGGTCGAGCACCGTGCGAATGCAGCGCAGAATCGCCTCAGGCTCGACCACGAACGCCCAGAAAATGATCCGGCTGCCTCACTCCGAGCTCTTCAAAGAAGATATCGTTGAGATTGGAGTCATAGTTCTGTCCAGTATAGATGACTACTTGTTCACAGAGGCGAGCCAATTTTTCGATAATCAGGCTCAGACGAATGATTTCCGGGCGCGTGCCTAAGATTGTCAAGATTTTCATCGAAGTAAGAAAGTCCTGTAAATATGTGTAAGAGAGGTACGGATTGACTTTTGCTGACACTCTCACGACCTAACTCTCATCCAGAAGCTAGACGGTTCCGACTGCGGGAAAGTCTCGCGCATGGTGTGGTATTCCGGGAAGACTTCACAAACCCGCTCCGGGTGCTTCAACATCATATAGTTGCCCGGCCAAATCACTTCGAATCTGGAGTTGAACGCCAGGAAGGCCTGCAACAGGTACTGTTCATTCCAGTAGTGATGGCTATTTTCAAAGTAGGTTCGAGGGTACGCCTTTGGCAGGCTGATGTCATGAATATGCACTATGACGCCGTCGGCGAGGCGCGGGAGAATCTCGCAATACTCCATTTGAACGTCGCCGCCTTCGCGCAGCGCGTGCGTCGAATCAATGAACAGGATGTCTCCCGCTTCGAGCGACGTGAACAGATTCAGGTCAACATTCTGTACCTTGTCCACGATGAGTTCGGACAAGCCCGGGAGTCCTGCTTCGAGCAGCGGCGCGGGGAACGGCTCGATGGCCGTCAGATGCGGCGCTTCGCCCAGTTCCTTAGCATTGCGCAGGCACGCCGCCGCCGCCACCTGCGTCGAGCGCCCAGAGCCTATCTCCACGATTCGCTTCGGCCTGAAGTGGCGGATGAAGCTATAGTACACCTGCGCATCAATCGCCATGAAACTGCCATTGATTAGATAAAACGCCGTCGAATCGCCTGATTGGTGAAGCGGGAACGTCTCCCGAAACTCGCCGACGTAGGCCGGGAATACATCATTCAGAAGCCCTAGCGCGCACCCTTCATTCAGATCAACGCCGACCATCTCGGAACGCTTTTCCCAGAAGGCATCACCTAAATCCTCCTCCTGCGGGATCGGCAAGTAGTAATCCTGCTTCGACAACAGGTGAAAGCCCTGCTCGGAGAAGATACGATGCGCGGTTTGCTGATGGTTGTAGCGGTTGATCCCGCGCGCGACGAGTTCCGTCAGACGCACGAACATGGGCTGCGTGCACTTCTCTGAGACCCATCGCCGGAGGCTTGTGACCATTACTCTATCTTCTGCCTTTCTACGCGGCCGCCCATCTTTTTGCGGCGGCTGCGGCTAGACCATCTCAGCCCTGGCCCAGTCGACGTACTCCTTTAATCCTTCGGCGAGATCCGTCGTGGGCTCGTAACCGAACGCCTCATGGGCCGCCGTAATATCGGCCCGGCTGTGCAGCACGTCCCCCTTGCGCGGCGGCCCGTGCTCGACCTCCGGGTTGAGATGGCTCGCATCTCGCAGAAAATCTACAAGATGATTGATGGTGATGCACGCGCCGGAAGCGATATTGAAAGGGCCGGAGATGCCCCGCGATTCTGCCGCCAGCAGGTTGGCGCGAGCCACGTCGCGCACATTGACGAAATCGCGCGTCTGCTCCCCATCGCCGTAGATGGTTAAGGGCAGACCACGCAACAGTCGGTGAGTAAAGATCGGAATCACATTGCCGTAAGCGTCGTAGCGCTGGTTGACGCCGTAGACGTTAAAATAGCGCAGGCAAACAACCTCCAGGGGATAGAGCTTGGAATAGACGAGACACTGTTTCTCGGCGGCCAGTTTGCTGGCTCCGTAAGGAGAATCGGGCTCCGCCGGATGGTCTTCGCCGATGGGCAACTGCTTCAACTCCCCGAAGATGGCCGCCGAGGATGAGAAGACGAGCTTGCGCACTGCGGCCCGGCGCGCCGCCTCAAGCAGGCGCAAGGTTCCGATGATGTTGACCTCGGAGTCCTCTATGGGGCGCTCGATGGAGCGCGTGTTGCCGACGGAAGCCGCCAGGTGAAAGACGACCTCCACTCCCTCGATGACCTTCCCGACAAGCTCTTCATCGCGCACGTCCCCGCGGACGAACTGCACCGTCGGCAGATGACCCAAGTTGCGCTCATACCCGGAGGAGAGATTATCCAGGACTACTACGTCGTAGCCGCGCTCGACGAGCAGCCCGGTGATGTTAGAGCCGATGAAGCCAGCCCCGCCAGTGACCAACGCTTTACTCATAAGTTTCTGTTTCGCTAGGTTTGTCCGGCCTAAGTTTCAGCGAAGATTATAGGCGCGGCGCATCCAGTCGGCGGTAATGCGCATTCCTTCTTCCATGCTGTAGCTGTTCTTATGGTTCAGGTCGCGTATCGCTTTGGAGATGTCCACGCGCTTGATCTTGGTCGTCAGAATCTCCGACTCACTGTGCTTGACGAGCGACGGATCAGCGCCCGTGACCTTCAACACCGTGTCGGAAAGCTCTTCGATGGAATGATGATTGACTCCGCCGATGTTATAAGTCTCTCCCGCCTTGAAATTGTCCACGATATTAGAGAGCGTGTTGACGGTGTCGGCCAGATAGGTCGAGGTTCTGTAGTGGCCGCGAAAGACCGTCCAGGGCAGGCCGTGCAGCGCGCAATAGAGGAACCGGCAGTTGACCGAGCGGTACGGGCTATAATATTCGCCGGGCCCGTAGGTGTTAAAGAGGCGGACGACAACGCTCTCCGTCCCATACTGCACAGCCGAGTTGCGAATCTGCATTTCGTTAACCCACTTGCTCATCGCATAGTCGTTCAACTGCTTGATCTCGTACTCGTCCATCACAGTCTCGACCATCAAGTCCGGCCAGTCGCCGTAGACCTCTGATGAAGAGAAGTGGATAAGTCTGAACTTGAGCCGCTCCTGCAAGCGAATGATGTTCTTTGTGCCGATGGCGTTTGTGCGCCAGAGGGTTTCATAAAAATCCTCGCCGTTCCAACGCCCGAATTCGGCCGCACAGTGATAGACATAATCGAACGGCCCCGTCCGTTCGAAGACGCGCTCGATCTGCCGAAACTCGCCCACATCACACCTCGCGTAGAGCGGCACTTTAACATCGGTGCGAAGGCTGAAACCGATCTCATCGGGCTGATGATGAAGGTCGCACGAGACGACGTGGTGGCCGCGCGAGCGCAGCTCCTTAATCACCCCGGCACCGACCGTGCCCAATCCACCCGTGACAAGAATTCGCATATTTGACCTCACTCAATATTATTCCAACAGCAGTCTCCAAATTTTACATCAGCAGTGGCAACCAGCGTGGAAGCTGGAACGCTGAAGATATTTTTCGCCGACCATAACTATCGCCGGGGCATTATCGCAATCTAAGCGGGGCCTCGCCCAAGTCCACTGAGGCCGCCTGCGAAGCGAAGGACTGCCAGGCCGAAATATCAATGGCCGAGAACAAACGAGAGAACTCATCGATCAGCACCTCTGGCGTCTCATGGCCGGCGATGCATCGTTGATGTTCATGCGAGAAGATGAAACTAAATCCCCACGGCTGCTTAATCACCACCTTGTCAAACCAGCCTGGTTCAACCCACGTGTTCAGCATCGAATAGGGTTTGTTTCCCAAAAAAGCGACGGTCGATGGCCCGGAAGACATCCCCATGTAGGCCGCCGCGCTCTGTATCAGCGCGAGGTCTAGGTCAACCGTGGTGTCAAAATCTTTGGCGATAATCACGTTCCCGAAATGGCGCAAGCGATCATCAACCTCCGCCTTGGAGCAGATGACAATAAAACGAACCGGGAAACGGTTCTCACAATAGCGAAAGAGCTCAAGCCACGACTCGATCACCGAGTTGCGAAACGTGTTGTAGGTGTCGACATTTCTCAACTGTACGACAAAGGGAACGGCTGGCGAAACATGCTGCGCGATGAAAGAGCTGGCTTTATCGACAAGAGCGGGCCTGAAGGTGAGGGGCGGCACGTAGCCGTGTTTCTCATAAAACTCGGCGAGGAAGAGCAACGCCAGAAAGCCCAGATCCTTTCTGTTCAGATAGATGTCTGCGGTCGGCCAAATGTAATATCGGTGGGCATTGTTGCCAATGTAATTCTCTAAAGCGGCATGAGAATCGAACAGGTGTAGCTCGCCGATATGGCTCTCGGCGAGCAGGACGGGGAGCAAAGAGACGATAAAGCCCATGTAATTGCTCGAATTGACATTCAGGTCTTTAAATGAAGGACGACTGGGCTCATCCGGTTCGGCCAAGAGGCAAACATCTATTTTATCAACGCCGTGCTGGTGACACAGGATCAGCGCCGATTCCTGAAGCAACAGGAGATCACCAATACTGTATGGTTGGGAACGGAAATCCCAAATCGCCAGCACTCGCTTCCGGTCGGAGGGCACAGGGCGCAACAGGAAACGTGATTCAGGGAACACCCACGACATCTTCCCGGTGGTGATTCGCGCCGACTGCAAGAGCCTCCCGGTCAGGGCCCGCGCAGATTGTAGGACTCTGCCAGACCCGCCATATAGCTTTTGTCTCACCCGCCTCGCAGTCCAAGACAAGCCGTGCTTTCGCATCTTGCCCACGATGCTTGATAAGGAACGTTGTTCTGCTTGCTCCCCCATCTTACCCTCGACCCTTCATTGCCGGATTCGCCCGATCATCTTCCGCCATGGCCCTTAAGCAAATATTTCTCAAGGGACTTCAGACCTGAAGCATGGGTGGCAGATAAAACTTCACCCCACGCCTGGCAACACGGCGCACAATCGCTTCCGCCAAAATCGTCGGTAGCCCGACGAAGACGTGGCTGCCTTCGGGCACTTGACTGGGATGATAGACGACGCGCCCCATAAAACGCTTCCCCGTACGGGAAGGGTCTTCATCAACAAAGAAACTGACCGCCTCTCCGACTTCAGCCGAGAGCCATGACCCGGCGATTGATGTCCCGAAGATACCGAAGCTGCCTTGCCCGGCAATCGCGCGCGCGGAGCTGGCCGTTTCCTTGAGCCACCGCACCATCTTCGTCACCGCCTCGAAGAGGTCTGGCTCGGCGGGCGGGGGAGTCTGCTCGATCACAGGTTCCGCCCTGCGCGCGACCAGGCTCAATTCTTTCGGAACCCAGTCGGTCGCAGCCCACAGCACTTCATAACCTGCCTTCCGGATTAAGGCGCTTAGCTTCCGCGCGGTGAAATGCGAAGCATGATCCGCGATCAGCAGGTCGAAGGGATTCTGCATAAAGTTCGGGACTTCGATCAAGAGCAACCCGTCCGGATTCAACTTCTCGCGTAAGCGAGCAAGATACTGCGTGGGCCCAGGGACATGCTCGATCATGTGGATCGTTGTCAGGAGGTCGAAACGGCCCGGAATCTGTTCCGGCTCGCCCGTGTAAAGCGCCTCGACCCGTTCTATGCTCTCCACGACGGGGCGCATCTGCTCGCTGAGTTCCGACCCGGCCAGCCGCCAGCCGGGCGCAAAGCGGCTGAATGCACGCAGCATCGCCCCGTTCCCACATCCGAGGTCGAGCATACGCCCCTCTTTCGGCAGAAAGACGTGCGCGCCCAGCCTCTCCAGCAGACGTGCCGAACGAAGCGCCGACTGTCCGGAAGCGCCATCGAAAACAGCCTGCTCGACTCCGTCGCTCTGATAGTAGACTGAGTAGTGCCCGTAAATCTCCCCGACCGCCCGAACCCACTTGTCATTAATCGCCTTCTGCACACTGCCGCAGGCACCGCAGACACAAAGCATGCCTCCCGGCTTCCAGGGTTTACAATCCGATGTCACGAGGTTGAGGGATTCGAATCCCTCGACTGCTGCCAGCGCCGGTGTGGCGCAAACGTGGCAGCCAACATCTCTGAGGGAACCGCTCAAGACCTTAGCTCCTCCGGCTGGAGACCCAGTGCAGATTCAATTACCGTCCAGACGCCGGGCGGCTCTAGCCCGAGCTCCATCCGAAGCCTCGTGGTGTCGAGGGTCGTGTGCGGTGGCGCAGACTCCGGTGGAAGCCCGGCATCCCTCACCCTGATGGGCTGCACCAGCGCGGCGCTCGCGCCCGTGCGTCGGGCGAGATGGTCAGCAACTTGCGCATAAGTGACATCCCGCTCGCCGGAGACTTGAATGATGCCGGGCGGGCGCACCTCAATCAGTTTGCATAAGACCGAGACCGTGAATGAGAGCGAAATCGGGGCCATCACCATATCCGCGAAAGGGCGGATCGCTTTGCCCTCGCGCAGCGCCTCCAGCCAGCCTTGCAGTAAGAACATATGCGGTTGGATGACTTTCGTCAAACGCACGACCGAGCCGCCGCTGCCCAGAGAAAGCAGATATTTTTCGGCGGCTGCCTTCTGTTTGCCGTACTCTGTGCGGGCAGAGGTCGGAGCATTGGCCGGCTGGTTGGGGCGGGCTCCATCAAAGACCTGATTGGTCGAAAGATAGATGACGTATACATTGTCGTCCGCGAGTTTGCGCACAAGCCGCGAGACGGCAGCGACGTTAACTTGAGCACTGTAGACAGGGTCAAGTCTGCAACTCTCCATCTTCGTCACGCCCGCGCACATGACTGCGACGCGGATGCCCTCCGGAGGTTGCCACCGCTCAAGATCCTCGGAAAGGTCGAGAAAGGGTCGGGTTTTAGTCACCGCCTCGCGCCGCCGGGTCGTGCCCATGACCGGCAAGCCAGCGCGCTCCAGGTGCTTTGTCAATGCTCCCCCGATGAGACCATCGGAGCCGATGACTAGGATAGAAAATGAGTTCTTCTCAGCAGCCATTTCCAATGCGCGCGCCGGGAAGAGCAATATCGCAACCGTGAGCTACCTTCCCGAATTGAGCCTCCGCAGCCGACGAGCCTCCGATCAACTTTTGCGGCTGGTGCAGAGGGCAAATAGATAATGGGCCATCGGATAAAAACCCGTGTGGACAACTTCATCATTCATCGAAAAGATAAATACATTCTGAAAAAAACGGGACATCAGTGCTTTCAATCCCGGATAGTCTTTGCAATTGACATGTCCTTCCTTACTCGGAGCCGAGGCGTAGACCTGAGATTGAATGGATGGTATGCCGATAATCAGGACGCCGTGCTCTTTAAGCGAGTGGATAATATTTGAGAGGAAGCGCTCTTCATGCTCCGGCGGGATATGTTCCAGTACATCGAGCGCATAGGCGGCGTCGAACTGGCCCCCAACGGGCCCTTCGAGCATATCGTGCACTTGACAATCAAAGGGCCAGCGCTCGTCCATCCGAGCGCGCGCGTCCTCCACAAAGACGGGATCAAAATCCACGGCCGTGACATGCTTAACTTCCTGCTGAACGACGCGCGTGCCGAAGGCGTCGGCGCATCCGACCTCCAATACGCGCTCCATGCCGCTCAGCATCTTGGCGACGAACTTATACCTCGACAACATGAACACGATGCGCTTCGGGTCATCGTGCCAGACCTGATTGCTCATCAGGCCAAACTGGGCCAAACCCTTCCGGTCACGCAAATCGAGACAGATCTGATATTGCGGCTCGCGCGTTGATTCTTCCATCTTGTGAGCGCCTCCCTCTTACTCGAATACGATATAGGAATAATCGCCTGTGTAACCGGCCTGTTGAAACGCCCATTCCCATTCCTGCGGAGTGTGAAAAGTGCGGCAGGTGAGCTGCCAGTACAAAAGATTGGCCTTTTCACGCTCATTCCGATATGACTCGATGACGATGTGCTTGGGCCCCCTGCTGACGCGCTCGATCTCTCTCAATGCCCGCGCCAACTCGTAATTGTAAAGGTTGTGCAGGGTGTTGACGGAGAAGACGAAATCGAAAGACTGATCTTCAAAAGGCAGCTCGACGGCGCTGCCGACTTGAAGGTAAGGCCGCACTTCTTCTTTGGCATTATCTATCGCGTACTGCGAGACATCTATGCCGGCGACCCGCGCGCCGGGCACGACCTGTGTGAATTCGTAAAGCAGAAACCCCTTACCGCAGCCGACATCGAGGATGCTCGCGCCGGGCCGCAGGTCGTAGTATCGCGCCATCTCTTCGGCCACCGGACGCCAGCGCCCATCGTATTTATATCCGCCGTATCCATATTTGCGGTCACCGTCCCAGTAATCCTGACCAAACTGACAGGCCACTTCCGCACACTCAGCCTTGTCCGCCTCCAGCACGCGCTGCACGTAATCGCGCTTGGTGGCCTTGTGAAGCTTCATTATAAAATCGACGTATGCCATCACTGCCTCTTGTTTCTAAGGTTTATGCTGATATTCGAGCGGCTGCCCTTTGATTTCGTCCCAGTTCTGTTCAACCCAAGTGACCACATCGCCCAAACCCTCTTCAATAGAGATGCGCGGCGACCAGTCCAACTCTGTGCGGGCACGAGTCGAGTCTATGATGTAGGCGGCATCCTGACCGGGACGCTCCGCCACGGCGGTCGTCACCTCTTCAAATCGCTTGCCCAACCGCTCGCAAATCAGTCGCACGACATCACGCACAGCAACCCCTTGATCCGGCGAGAGGTGATAGATTTGCCCCGCCTGCCCGTGTTTGAGCACGGCCAGCTCGCCACGCGAGACATCGCGGATGTGGATGTAGGACTTGACGGCCACGCCGCCGCCGTGCAGCTCAACCTTCCGGCCCAGCTTCAGGTAGATCACCGAGCGGGGAATGATTTTGAACAACTGCTGTCGCGCGCCGTAGACGTTGGTTGCGCGCACAGTAACGAGCGGAAAGCCGAACTGCTTGAAGTAGGTGCGCAGCAGCATGTCGGCCGCCGCCTTCGAAGCGGCGTAAGGCGTGCTCGGATTGAGCGGCGCATCTTCGTAGACTTTGCCGACGCACGTCCCGTAAGCCTCCGGCGAGGAGATGTGCAGATAGCGTCGCAGATAGTCGCGCCGACGCAGGTGGTTGACGATGCGCGCGAGGGCAACGGTGTTGGTTTCAAACCAGTGCTCCGGATGCTCCCAACTGGGTGCGACCTCGCTCTGTGCAGCAAAATTTACGATGTACTCGGGGCGCTCGGCGTCGAACAGTTCCAGCAACTCGGAGGTCTGCTCGTTCATGTCAAGCTGATAATAGCGGTGGCGAGACAGATCACTCCGGAGCTTGTATTTCAGAAACAGCGGCGAGCGCTCGGCCGACCGGCTCACTCCGATCACCTCGTTCTGAGGGTCATCAAGCAACAGATCGACGAAATCTTGCCCCGAGAAGGAGTTGCTTCCGAGAACCAGAATCTTTGTCATACCACGCTCCCGGCGCTGGTCAGGACTACTGCTTGCCTGTCATGCACAAAGAAGGCTTGATCGTGCCAGCCGCGAGTCAAGAGCTTTTCGATACGATCTTTCATCCTTTATCTTTCACCCCCAATATCAAGCCGTTCAAGGCATGACGCGCTTTGCGCAGTTGCGCGGCCTTTTGCTCCTCCTGCCCGGCAGCATCGTCTGCGAAACGACGACGACGACTGCCGACCGGCAGGAAATCGTTCAGCAGAATGCAGCACCACTTGATCTGATAGATGGGAAAGAGAAGCGTAATCCGAGAGCGATGCCGTTCAGGATTTGAGAGGTCTGCGACCACCGCTTCCGTCACGGCCGGAAAATAGCTGAGTGGCACGGGCACGGCTGGCTGACAGAAGAAGTCACAGACCATTTTTGCCGGATCATCCCACCCGGCATACTCGAAATCTATGAAGTAGAGACGCCCGTTCGGGGCCAGGATGGCATTGTGAAAGCCGAAATCGGACGGCGAGAGGCGTCTATCCTGCCGCTCCACCTCATCTTCGAGCGAGAGACCGAGTTGGCTCACCTGTTTGCCGATCTGCTCGGTCACAGCCTCCCAGGCTTTTAACAGGTCGTTGCCGATGAAAGAGATCGCTGCCCGATTGACGGCTGAAGAATCATCTAAGCCGCTCAAGGCTCGAAGCCGCCGCTCGACGCATTGAAGATGGCCGGCGATGGTAAAGCAGGCTTCCGAGGCCAAAGGCAGACGGGCGGCCGAGGGCATCAGCTTGTGGCGATTCATCTCCTGATAGAAATCGAGCGCCTGCCGCACGGCCTCGGCTGTGACCTCGGCAGGCCGTAACTGTCGGCCTTCGATGAACTCGTAGAGGCCGAGGCGATTCTCCGCATCGCAGGCAATCGGGCGCGGCAGGGCTCGCACTCCGTTCTCCCAGGCGAACGTGGCGAAGGAGAATTCCGCTCCGAGGCGGTCTCTTGAATCATCAGGGTGCTGAAAATAGGCTTTAAGTAGGGCGGGTGTGCCGTTCAGGTCGACGCGGAAGACCCTGTTGTTTGCGCCGCCCCGCAGGTTACTGTGACTCCACGGGCCGTCAAACCCCACCTTCGCGAGGAGGTCAGCAGCCGCTTGCCAGAGCCTTTCCGAACTAATGGAGAGCTGATCTTTCACCGTGCGATTAGTCTCTCGATCTCGGCCCAGGAGGCGGCGCGAAGAAATCCGTTTCCGGTCGGGTGATTGGCGTTCGGGTCAAAGAGTATGCGCTCGATACCGGCGGGAAACTCGGGCTCTGCCAGAAATTCCGGGAGATCATCGATGAAATGGCTGCAACCGGCACGCGCAATGCGCTCCAGTTTTCCCTGCTTGGTGAGCTCGAAATAGACCTGATCCGGCCGCAGCCCGATCCGCGAGGGGTCGTAAAAACCCTGCTCTTCGAGCCACTCATATGCAGCCCCGTGAAGATCGTAGACCGGCCCCTGAAAGGGGTGTCGGGTCTTGTGGCTGATGATACAGACCGCTATGCCTTGCTGCTTGCAGCGGGTGAAAAATTCCAGCATGCCGGGGAAGGCATGAGCCTCACTCATCCGCGCTCCGTAGACGTAGCCCTGAAGCTCAGTCCAGGCATCCTCACGGTCGCACCGACGCAGGTAGTCGCGCACCTGCCCTTTCGACGCCGGTACTTCGGCCGGAATGAGTCCCTGTTCGACGGCAACGCGGTGGAACAGCTCATCATAACAAACTATCGTGTTATCGAAATCGACCCCGACTAACATTTGCTCTCAGACCGCCGCCAGATCAACGAGCGGGCGCGCGGCCCTACCCTGTTCCAGGTCATCTATCGCCTCGTTGATCTGGCTCAACTGATAGGTTTTCGACAGCATCGGCTCAAGCCTCAGCTTGCCGGCCGCAATCAGGCTGCTATAACGCGGGTAATCACGATCCGGCCAGTTGTCTCCGCCCCATGTGCCCAGCAGTCGCTTGCCCTGATTGAACTGCTGCGGGTCTAGCTCAAGTCGCTCTCCGTGTCGCGCATTGCCGATGACGACGGCTGTGCCGCCCTGATTGCGCACGCACTGAAGGGCTTGGCGCATGACCTGCGGGCGGCCGGTTGCCTCGATGGCAAAATCAGCGCCACCCGGATTGACCCGTTTGATCTCTTCCAGGGCGTCGGTTTGAGCAGCGTCAATGCAATGTGTCGCGCCCATCTGTTCGGCCAGCTTGAGCTTGTCCTGCTGAATGTCGACCGCGATGACGGGCGTGCATCCGGCAATCGCTGCTCCGGCGATTGCGCAGAGACCGATACCGCCGGCCCCGAAAACAACCATGCTCTGCCCGGGGCGCGGCCGGGCCGTATTGAAGACCGCCCCAACGCCTGTTGGAACAGCGCAGCCCATCAGGGCTGCGATGCGGGCCGGGACATCCTTTGGAAGGGGTGTCAGGCGGTTTTCGCTGACAATCGCATGGCGGCTGAAAGTCGTAATGCCCCCCGCGTTCACGGCGCGATCATTCCACTGATAAACCGTGCCGGGGACATCGGCTCCGCTGCCCTTGATCCATGAGAGGATGACGCGCTCGCCGGCTCTGACCTTAGTCACGCCCGGCCCTACGTCGTAGACCACGCCGCTGCCTTCGTGCCCCAGGCAGTGCGGAACATATCGGTCTTCGCCGCGATAGCCACGGCATTCGAGGACTTGCGTATGACAGATCCCACTCCACGCAATCTCGACGAGCACTTGTCCGGGCTTTAATGCCGGGATCTCCAGTTGCGCGAGTTCTAACGGCCTGCCCGTTTGAACCAGAACGGCAGCTAATGTTTTCATACAGTCACTTCAGGCACTTGATCCGCAGCAGTTGCCCCGTGCATGTCGAGCACCTTTCTGGCAATGCTTTCCGGGGTGAGGCCGAAATACTCGCGCGCGTAGGCTTGCCCGCCAGCTTCGTGCAGGAACTCATCGGCAGTCCCGATCCGGCAGAGGCGCGCTCTGGGCGGCCGTAACTGATCGGCCATCCATTCGGCGACACTGCCGCCGAAGCCGCCGAGCAGACTATGCTCTTCAAGGGTCGCGACGACCGTAAATTTAGAGAAAGCCTCTGCGAGAAGCGCTTCATCCAGCGGCTTGACCGTATGAAAGCTGACGACCTGTGCCGACACTCCGCCTGACTCCAACTCTTCGGCCGCCCTCATCGCAGTCGGCAGCAGGTTGCCGGTGCTGAGCAAGCAGACATCACTCCCCTCACGCAGGATGATCGCCTTGCCGATGGTAAATTCCGGAACCTGTTGGTGGACTACCGGCTCACCTTTTTTGCCCAGTCTGATATAGACGGGGCCGTCATGATTGATGGCCGCACGAAGGGCTTGGCCGACCTCAAGGGCATCGCCGGGGCAGATCACAGTCATATGCGGCAGGACGCGCAGGAATGCAATGTCCTCGCACGAATGATGCGTCGCACCGAGAGAAGCATAAGAGAGGCCGCCCCCGACGCCGACGATGGTGACCGGCACATTATGGTAACAAACATCGACCCGAATCTGCTCCAGGCAGCGCGTCGTGATGAAGGGCGTGATCGTATAGGCAACCGGACGCAGGCCGCTGAAAGCCATGCCTGCTGCCATGCTCATCATGTTCGCCTCGGCCACACCGCAGTTGAAAAAGCGGTTCGGAAAGCGCGCCTTGTAGTTGTCAAAGAGCCGGTTGCCAATGTCGGCCGAGAGCATGACGACGCGCTCATCAGCTTCAGCCAGCGCGGTGATTTCAGCGGCAAATGCGTTTCTCATACGAGTCCGAGTTCCACCCTGGCTTGACGCAGCTCATCCGCGTTGGGACTACGGTAGTGCCAGTTGTTGTCATCCTCCATAAAGGAGATACCCTTGCCCTTGACTGTGTGGGCGATAATGGCGACCGGTTTACCGCTTCCATCCGGAACATTGCTCATCGCGGAGACCAGCGCGTCCAAGTCGTGACCATCCACCTCGGATGCGCTCCAGCCGAACGCCTCCCACTTCTGCCGGAAAGGACTGAGGGCCATAATCTCATTGCTGCGCCCCGTCGCTTGCCATTTATTATAATCGACAATGACGGCGACATTATCCAGCCCGTGTGCCGGAGCCAGCATCGCCGCTTCCCAGACCGAGCCCTCGTTGCATTCCCCGTCGCTCATAGCGACGAAGATGCGATACTGCCTCTCTTGCAGGCGTCCGGCGAGAGCCATCCCCAGGCCGAGAGACAAACCGTGCCCGAGCGACCCCGTCGCCGCCTCCATCCCGGGCACACAGCCAGGGCTCGGTTGTTCGGGGAGGCGACCACCGGCTTGTGTAAAGGTGTCGAGCAGTTCGACGGGGAAGAATCCCTTGTATGCGAGCGCGGCGTAGAGCGCCGGGGCCGCATGACCCTTGCTGAGAATGAAGCGATCACGGTCTGGGTCGGCCGGTTTGCCGGGATCAATAGCCAGGACGCCCCAGTAAGCGGCCACCAGAATGTCTACGCAAGACAATGATGAGCCAAGATGCGGCGTCTTGGCCTGATGCGACATCTCGGCCAGCTTGGCGCGAATCAGCCGCGCCTGCATCTCAAGCTCGGCCAGATCAACTCTCTGACTTTCGGCGACTCTCATTCTATGCTCTTACTTATTCCAGGCGGATGGCCTGCATCGTCTTGATATTATAATAATTGATCTTATTCAACGGGTCGGGAATCTTTCCGGCCTGAAAAGCCGCGACCAAATCCCGCACGGCGTCTTCGATACTCCTTTTCGGCACAAAGCCCAGCTCGCGTTTAATCTTCTCGGACGAGATGTGATAGGAACGGCGGTCGTCTGACGGGGTCGTGACCACTTCCAGGTGCTCCCTTCCGGGCACTTCTCGCTCCACGACACTGCGTACCATCCCGGCGATCTCGGCAATCGTATGGTTCTCGTACCCGGCATTGAAGATCTTTCCGGCGATCTGTTCGTCCGGCAGTTCCAGCAGCATCAGGTAGAGGTCAACGACATCGTCAATGTGAATGTTGGGCCGCATCTGCGCCCCGCCGAAGATCGTGATTCGACCCAGATTGACGGCATGATTGGTCAGAATATTGACCGTCAGGTCGAGCCGCTGCCGGGGCGAGTAGCCGCAGACGGTGGCCGGGCGAATGACGACCGTCGTGAAGTCTGGCGACTGGTACTCAAGCAGCACAGGCTCACACAGACCCTTATATTTGTTATAGTCCGTGATCGGAATCAGCGGATGCTCCTCCGTCACATCCTCCGCCTCGCTGACGCCGTAGACGCTAGAGGTCGAGGCATAGACGAAGCGGGTGATGCCGCTTTCCTTGCTGATCTTGACGAGCGGCTCGAACGCATCGTAATTGATCGACCGGCTCAGCGCCGGATTGAGCTCAAAGCTCGGGTCATTGGAGATGCAGGCCAGGTGAATAACCGCGTCGCAACCCGGCAGAATTTGCCTGAGCAACCCCGCGTCACGCAAGTCGCCTTTGACCTGCGTCAGGTTGGGATGATCCTTGACCTCGTCTAAAACATCGTCACCGAAAAGGTAGAGGTCTAAGACCTTGACCCGATAGCCCTTGTTCAGCAGCTTGGGCACCAATACTGCGCCGACATATCCGGCCCCGCCAGTTACCAGGACTTCTCTTATCTGCTTCATATCTTTCACGCGTACTCCTCTTCTCTGACGACGGCCTCGCCGCGCAACTTCGTGGCGCGATCCGTAATACAATGCGCCAGCGCCATGTGAGCCGTCTCCACATAGCCGTAAACCTGCCCCGGCACGTAAAAGTTCAAATGGCCCATCCGGCGCAGTTGATTGTCAGCGCCGAAACCGGAGAGGGTGATAATCCGGCAGTCGTGATCGGCGGCGGCCCTGACGCCTCGCAGGATGTTTTCAGACTGCCCGGAACTGCTGACGGCGAGTAGCAGGTCACCCGCATTGGCCCAGAGCCCGACCGGAAGCTCGAACACAGACTCGTAGCCGATATCGTTGGAGATGGCCGTGAGCAGCGGTTGTTCGTTAAAGACAAGCCCGCGCACGTTCGCCGCTTTGCAGAGGTCATTCTGGATATGGCTGACGATGGCCGCGCTGCCGCCGTTGCCGATCATCAACACCTTGCGCGCGGCTGCCCCGACCGAGAGGATCATCTCGACCGCTCTGTCTGTGCCTTCCTCCAGGGACAGGCTGGCGCCCTCTTGATCCGTCACCTGGGTGTGTATCAAGAGCTCGAACAGGTCTTGAAAGTAGGTTCTCGCCATCTCTTTAGCCATTCTAACGCTCCTCCGTGCCCTGCCGCACCGATCTTCTATTTCAGCAAGGACTCAATATGTTTAAATAACGGTGCCCGCTCAATCGGTCGGCGGTGGCCGACGGTGGCCACTGCTTGTGCGCCGACAGCGTTCCCGATAAAGCCGGCAACTTCCATCGGCACCTCCTGAGCCACACACAACGCGGTCACGGAAATGAAGGCATCTCCTGCGCCCATGCGGTCAATGACTTGTCCGGCGAAGGCTGGAACCTCAAAGAATCCCTCACCCTCGTCATAGCAGAGACAGCCGTTCTTGCCGCGCGTAATTATCACCCGCTTGCTCTTGAGCTTGCGTGAGACCTCCAGCACCATCTCTCTTAAATCGCCATGACGATCTCTAGCTTCCAGCCGAATCTCGTTCTCCGCGATGCACACATAATCGGCCCTCGGATATCTCGAAACCGTGTGGTAGCCGAGGTTCCCGGCGTTGGATTGAGCGTTGACGGCGAGGAACTTCGCCTTCTCGCAGAGAATGTTGATCGCTCTCTTGCTCAGCATGCCGTGGCCGAAATCGACCACGATCACCAGGTCGTATCGGGGTAGGTGTTCATTCAAAGCGGCGCAGAGCGCCTCCTCGTCATCCCTATCCAGTGGCTCATAACTGATATTGTAGACCTCCAGCATCTTGGTGAAGAAGTAGCTTTCGACGAAACGCTGCTTGACGATGGTGGGCCACTCCTTCTGGTAGAGGAACACCTTCTCAATGCTGTCGTTCAATTTCTGCCGGATGAACTCTTCCTGAGAATCCTCTTTGCCGAGGAACGTCAGCAGCCCCACCTGCTGAGCAAAGTTGGCGACATTATTAGCGACGGCCAGGATTCCACCCGCGAACTTCTCGCTTGAGAGACGCCGCACGGCCAGCATCGGCTCCTTCGAGGACTTTCCGATCCCCTCGCAGTACTGGTACTCGTCTATGATCGCCTCGCCGACGACCAGCACCTTGAGGGAGCGCGCTCTGTCGAGATGGCGCATCACCTCGTCGAGGCTGTGCCTCACAGCAAAATCGTGCAGGTAATCGGTCACGTCCTTGGAAAAAACCGAGAGATGCCGATTGACCAGGCTCGTCGAGCTGAACGTGATGTCGTCGGTGAAGGCCAGCTCGCCGCCCACGGCCTTGATGGCTTGCTCCTCCAGGATAATGCCCCCGGTCTGATCTTTAGCCGCATCCTTGTAGTCTGAGCCTTTCACATAAAAGGCCGGACGCAGGATTTGAATGGCTTCGACGGCCATCGGCCACCTGTTGATCGAGACGTAGTCAACACAGTCCAGGGCAGCAATCGCCTCTGCGCGCAACTCCTCGTTGAAGGCCGGACGGTGAGGCCCTTTGTTGACGTACCTGTCCGGCGTGATGGTGACCACCAGCACGTCCCCCATCTTTTTGGCCTGCTCGAAGTAGCGGATGTGGCCGATGTGCAAGAGGTCAAAGACGCCGTGGCAGTGGACGATCTTTTGGCGCGGGCGCAGCGTTGCGAGCAGTTCGCCCAGCTTTTCAATATCTTGTATTTTACTGTTTTGCCGCAATTCCGCCCCTTCTTAAGACTCGGCATCAGGCTGGCTCACCTGCGATGAGGTGCCGAGGTAGGTGAACCAGTCTCGCGTCGCGTCCGCAATCGATTCTTTATCCCAGACGGGCGCTTCACGCCAGAGTTCGATATTGTCGAGCATCGCTCGCACGCCCTCCTCAAAGCTCACCCGTGGCCGCCAGCCGAGCATCCGCGAAATCTTGCTGATGTCGGCATGCGTGCAATCAGGCTCGCCCGGTCGCTTGGGCAAGTGCACGACTTCGCCCCCCAATAGCTTGACCAACGAATTAACACTATACGTATTATCTGAACCGACGTTGAAGATTTCACCTTCGACCTCAGATTGCGCTGCTCTGACGAAGGCATCGACCACATCCGTGACGAAAGTGAAGTCCCTGGTCTGCTGTCCGTCGCCCACTACCGTGTAGGGTTTGCCAGCAAGTTTCTGTGCCAGGAAAACCCCGAACACAGCTCCATATGTCCCGGAAGTACGCGAGCGCGGGCCATAGACATTGAAAAGCCGGAGTGACACGCACGGTAACTTGTAAACTTTCTGCCAGTGCAGCGTGTACTGCTCGCCTAGATACTTCGTCAGCGCGTAAGGATACTCCGGCCTGATGGCTGCCGATTCCGGCGTCGGATATTGATCCGGGATGCCGTAACAAGACGACGATGCCGTGTAGAGGAAGCGCCTGGCTCCGGCAGCGCGCGCAGCTTCGAGCACGGCAATAGTACCATCGACATTGGCCCTGTGATAATCGAGCGGTCGCTGAATGGAGGGTACGATGTCGGCCAGCGCGGCCAGATGAAAGACCCAGTCCACGCCTTCAAATCGAGCTTTGATCTGGTCGTAGTCGGCCACATCGGCCCCGCACACTTCGAGGCCCGTCTGACCATGCAGGTGGGCCAGTTTATCCGGGCTCCCTGTCGAGAAGTTGTCGAGCACCGTTACCCGATGCCCATCCTTGAGCAGGCGCTCCACCAGATGACTGCCGATAAAGCCAGCGCCACCCGTCACCAGACACCGGGCCGCATTAGTCTGCACTTTCGATTGCCCCCACATCAGGTCTTAAATGTTCCGTATGCCAGGCCAGGCGCGGTCGCACGGTGCCGACCCAGGCGCCGAAATATTCTTTGCGCATCTCGCCCGTGTCATGGACACGAAACGTCAGCACGTAATCCTCAAGTATCTGCGTGTCGAAAGGGGCTTTGCCCACTATGGCTGTGACACTATATTGTCCCTCATTTAGAAAGTTGGCCGGAATCCGGCAAACGGACTGAAAGAGTCCGGTCGGATAGGGACTCTTGTTCCAGGCATCCTCTGTTAAGGAGACCGACTTGTGATTGCTTGATGAGAGCACGTAGGTGCCCATCTGATCCCTCAACCAGATAGCCGGATAAAGCAATGCGCCATCTTGTAAATTCCAATAGATGAGTTGAATGAGCGTCTCTTTCGAGATGTCCACGTCTGCCGTCGGGCCACCCAGTTCCTCTTGAATGACGCGTACGGCGTGCAGGCGCACTGTCTCGTTGCCCGGTGCCTGCGCCGGGTCAGGCCAGATCACCTCGCCGCTGGCCGACCGCACGATTGATAAATAGCTTTGCACCACTTCGGCGGGATGGCCTGCTGCAATGCTCTTTCCGCCACTTAAAAGGATGGCCCGCTGACAGAGATTGATGATGCTCGGCATATTATGCGAAACCATCAGAATCGTTCGTCCCTGTTTGCTGATCTCGCCCATCTTCCCGAGACACTTTTTCTGAAATTCAGCATCGCCTACGGCCAGCACTTCATCGACGACCAGAATCTCCGGTTCCAGAGAGGCTGCGACGGCAAACGCCAGCCGCATATACATTCCGCTGGAGTAGTGCTTGACGGGTGTGTCCAGAAACTTCTCGATCTCAGCGAAGGCAACGATCTCGTCAAACTGGCGGTCGATCTCGCTGCGCTTCATCCCGAGGATTGCGCCGTTGAGATAGACGTTCTCGCGCCCGGTCAACTCCGGGTGGAAACCCGTGCCGACTTCGAGCAAGCTTCCCAGCCGCCCGTAAAGTTCAATCCGGCCTGTCGTCGGCTCCGTGATGCGCGACAGGAGTTTGAGCAATGTAGATTTGCCTGCTCCATTATGACCGATGATGCCGAGGATTTCGCCGGGCTCGACCTCAAAATTGATCTCCTTGAGCGCCCAGATCGTTTCCCTGGAGCTGTTCAGTTGAGCTCGGATGCTCTTGAACGGAGAGCTGACGACGCCGGTTAATCTTTTTCGCCAGGTCTGAGGGCCTACTTCCCGCGCCCCGATAAAATATCGCTTAGATACGTTTTCTACCTTAATGATTGGCTTCATCAGTCATTTAAATAACATCAGCAAAACTCTTCTCCACCCGGCGAAACACGTAGGCCGAGCAGATCAGCACTGCTGCCGTAAACGCTATGGAGATGCCGAGGGCCATCCAGTTGAATGAGAGGTTCAGAATCGACGAGCGGAAGCCCTCAATAATCCCGACCAGCGGGTTCAGCATATAGAGTGACTGCCACTTCGGCGGCACAAGGCTCGTCGGGTAAAGGACGGGCGAGACGTAGACCCAGAACTGGATCACCACTGGCAGTGCGGCGCCAATGTCTCTATATTTCACGTTAATGGCCGATAAGAGAAAGCTCGCGCCCAGGGCCAGCAACGTGTTCAAAACAATCAGCCCGGGCAGCATCACGATGTTCCAGCCTACGGGCACATGGTAATAGATCATCATTCCGATGAGGATCAGAAATGCGATGGCGAAGTCTACGAGACGCGCACCGACGGCAGCCATCGGCACGATCAAGCGCGGAAAGTAGACCTTGGTAATCAGATGAGCATTGCCAACCAGACTGTTACCGCTGGTGATGACGGCGGCGGAAAAAAAAGTCCACGGCAGGATCCCAGCATATACCAGGAGCGGGTAGGGGATGCCGCTCGTGGGAATACGCGCCAGATAGCCGAGGAAGATCGTGAAAATGAGCGTCGTCATGAGCGGTTGCAACACAACCCAGAACACGCCGAGCACGGCCTGCTTGTAACGAACCTTAACGTCTCGCCAGATCAGGAAATAGAGCAGCTCGCGATAGGCCCACAAGTCTATAAGATCATGCGAGCTCCATGTCCTGTTCGGCTCGATTACAATTAGAGGTTTGTCCGGCAGGCTGAAAGTTAATGAATGTTGCGGGCTAGACTTCAACGCCGGTGGGGCCGTGGACGCCGTCACATCCGACGGCAGCGCATCTGTACTGTTACTAATGGTAGCACCCATCTGTTTTCTGCTGGAGCGATCTCCCGTAAATATTTAGATGTTCTAGACCTCATGTCGCTCCCTAGACAAGAATCTTACTCGTCAAAAGAATTGTCAGTCTAGCTGCAAACATTCGCAATCGTCAAGCAATCGAATCGCGCGCGTTCATCGCATTTAGTAATCGGCCATCTCAGGATCGGAGATTTGATGTTGGCAGGCACGCAATCAACCGGCCGCCTTCACGGCCTCTAGAAACTGCTGATAGTCACGATAGTAATCGCCCTCGTCGAAGTAGTCCGAAGCGAGGACGACGCACACCGACCCGGAAGAAAAGTTCTCGATCTCGCGCCAGATCATCGGACAAGTATAGAGGCCGCAAAAGGAGCGGTTGAGATGATATTTCCGCCTCGTGTACCCGTCATCAAGGATGACATCAAAGCTCCCGGAGATGGCAATAATAAGCTGCTGTAACTTCTTGTGCCCGTGGCCGGCGCGCGTCGCCCCGCCCGGCACGTCATAAAGATAGTAGACGCGCTTAATCTCAAAGGGGACATGTCTGGAGCCTTCGATAAATGTCAGGTTTCCATGTGGATTGGTGATTTGCGGGAGTTCTATAATCCGACAATTATCGAGGCTCATTTGCTCTCTCAACAAGCTTGGGCCAATCTGTCACAGACAGCCGGGAATCCTTCGTGGGCCAACACTCGCTCGGGCCGCCATTTTATCATCCTCTCAAGAGCCACAATAGCGTGGCTCTCAAAATCTCTCAGCGAGAGCCGCGAGCCTCGGACGAGACTTTCGCGAAAGCCCTGATGTCTAGTTCGTAGAAGTCGTGCGCGACCGTTCGCGCTCCGAAACCCTCTTTGTATTGGATAAGTCCGACGTTCAAATAGCGGCCGTCTTTCTCGGTTGAGACGCCGAAATCAAAATATCTCTTCGATTCGCTGAATTGCTCTACCAGACGACTAAGCAAGATGTCCAGAGCCCCGGACGTTTTTCCTTCCGCGCTCGCAGCATTATATTGAACGTGACATACGTTGCCGCTCAAGTAGAGAACCGCCCCGGCCAGCATCGCTTCGCCCTTGTAAGAGGCGAAAAGCTTTATCTCGTTCGGAAATCGTCCGGCGAGCAGCATGATCTCGGATGGGGAATGGACGGGCTTGAGACTGTATTTGAGGAGCAAATTCTCTTCCAGTATGCGCCAGAACTGCTCATAGTCTTGTGACTCTCTGACCGACAGGCCATTGCGCAAGGCTTTTCTGGCAGCCCTCATGCGTCTCTCCTGGGGCTTCACACGCGCCGCCTGGTCAATGACCGACAGCACGTCCCTTCTGTAGAGAAGGGTATTCTTGACAAAGAGCGCGTAAATGTCTTCTTCAGCCGGGTGTCTGTGATAGATGTGCGGAATCGTTTTATAGATGAGCTTTGAGACTCCCTGATCCTTCAAGTGGCCGAGGGCGGCATCGAACAGTTTGAGCATGGTGGGCGTCGTCATCTGTGCGTCGGTTAAAAATCCGCCGTACGTGAGGCCCGCATGAGAGATGACGGTCTCAGCCTCGCGGCTCGCCGGCAAGAGAGAGATAATCTTGTCGTCCTCATCCGAGATGATTAATGACGCATCCGCGAAGCGGTCGGCGTGATAATCTATGTAGTCTCTGAAGAACAGGAACGTGCCGTTCTTTGATTGCGCGACGAACTCATTCCATCTCTCTTTGTCAGCCGGGCCATAGGGACGAACCTTCATCGCGATAGCTTAATCCTTCTCCAACTGGGCGAAACCGAATCCTTCTTCGCCGTGCCGGTTCCCGTTATAGAACATATAGCGCTCGCCTTCCACATCTATGATGCAGGGGAAACAGATCATCTCGGAATCCCAGCCCGTCGGGGACACATCTATGCCGACCTCTTCATCCTTGCGTCTCCACTGAAGGCCATCCTGCGACTCGGCGTAGCCTATGCGATAGGGCTTCTCTTTCGACTGAGACCTGATCGAATACCACATCTTATATGTTCCGTCATCCTTCACGACCCACGGGCGGCCGAGGGAATAATCGTCTCCGCCCGGAGCGAGGCAGACGACGCCCGTGCCTGCCCACCGAATGCCGTCCGGGGAGGCGGCGCACCTGATGACGTTGTTGTAGTGCAGCGCACCGCCGTCCGTAGACCATTCCTGGCACGACCAGTACCATACCCTAAAGCCATCGTCTTCGCGACGGACGAAGGGGGCCGATCTGGAGAAGGGTTCCTCGGCCGTTCGATCAAGAACCGGAACCCTGGAATGTTTTTTGAAGGTGCTGCCGTTGTCTTCGCTCAGGGCAAGCCCTGAGAAGATCATATAAGGCGCTCTTTGCGTGCGCTGCCACCCGATGTAGTAGAGATACTTCTGGCCGTTGACTTCGACAACGGAAGAAGGGTTGACGCCGCTATCATCGAACGTGCCGATTGCGCCGAGGTCTAGAACCGGCTCGGCCGTGAAATAGAGAATCTTCGGCGGCTCTTTGATGTCGAACTCCACATACCCGATCCTTCCGAATTTGTGATCGTCGAGCGCGGTGAAATAAACCCGTATGCGCCGCTCCTCTATGACCTCGGCAGTGGGCAGCAAACCATGACTCCTGGCCCACCACCGATCACGGCGCGCGGAATAGATCAGCCCCCTTTTGATCCACTTCATCTTTTATCATCCTTCATGCCGAGCGGCTGCTCGGGAGCCACTAAAGCTTCGCTGGTCGAGCGACCCCGTAGATTTCCTAGACCCTGACTTTGAAATATTCGAGCGTGCTCGTGCTACTGATCTCGTTTTTGCCAGGTTTGAAGAAAGATGCTTCCGGCGCGTCTTTAACGATGGTCACGTTGGGGCCGAGCCAGCAGTCTTTTCCGATCTTGACGTTGTTGACGATGGTCGAGTTGACGCCTAAGAAGCAGTTCTCCTCGACCTCGACGAAACCGGAAACCACCACATGCGAAGAGACGAAGCAGTTGTCTTTGATGACGGAATGGTGACCGATATGATTTCCGCTCCACAGCACCACGTTGTTGCCTAGACGGACGAACGGTTGCACAGTATTGTCCTCGAAGATAAAGCAATGCTCGCCGATCCGGACATTCCTCCACACGAAGGCCCGGCTGCTAATGTAGCTCGCCAGTTTGAAACCCTTCGCTTTCGCCTCGGCCGAGAGCCTTGTCCGCAACCGATTCAACTGTGTGTAGACGCTGGCAGCATAGACCTCATGCTCTTGAGGGTCGAAGGATTGTTCGAGCGATTCGAAGGGGACGACCGGAAGACCGAACAAGCTCTCCCTTTTCAGATAGGGGGTCTCGACGCTGAAAGCCACGACCTCGTAGTCTGAGTCATAGGTGAAATATTCGTACGCTATTTCGGCAAAGGCTGAATCGCCGACGATAATGAGCCTCCGGGTCTTCTCCATATCACCTCAAGGTTTTCTGATGAGAATATCTTCACGCCTGTTCGCCATCGGCAGGTCATCTCGTTGGGGAAGCAGGTAAGCGTCGCACCCTTCACTACGCGCCCTGGCTAACAGCGATAACACGACGGCGTCGTCAATCCGGTGGCGCTCGATCTGATTGAAAGTGACTTCAGGTAGTGCTTGCGATCCGGTAAATTCCTGATGAAAACTGATGCCTCGCGGGCTACTGAAAAACCGTTTTCTCTTCGACGCGTTTGGAATATCACCGATCAGCATTTCTGCGCCATCGCAGAGCAGCTCAAGCGAGCTGTCCAGGAAATCCCAGACGTTCGACTCGGCGAAAATGTAATGCAGGACACTGTAGCTTAAGATGATGTCGAACTTTCCTCGATATTGATCGAACAGACTTTCGCTGTGCGGATAGTAGCCCGCGATCTTTTTGATGAACGGCGCGTCGGGCAGGCGTGACAGCATCTCTTCCGAATCAATCAGAACCAGCGTATGATCGTTCTTCCGGCACAGCTCGATCATCATCAGCGGCAGCTCGCTGCACCCTGGGCCAATATCTAATACCGCCTTGTTCTGAGAAGAGAGTGAAGGTAATTTCGCGAGGATGTCCTGGAAGATTAATTCCTCTTTTCCTTTCCGGTAAGCATCCGGGAAGCCGATCCTTTCATAGATGCTGAGCGATTCATCCTGAGCCATGCGCCTGAAATCGTCGTAGGACAAGTTCTCGAACCTTTGATAATCTATTCCCATTGCGTTGATTCCTCAGTCAATACCGCGCCGGAGGCGCACACCATCACAGGAGACTTTCGCGGCGTCCTACTCCCGCGAGCCTTACCGCTTAAGGCCCAGCAAATCATCGGCTACAATCTTCTCTTTGAACCGCTCGGCCACCGTTTCCAGGCCCTTGCGACTCCAGTGGACTTGATCTACATGCAAAGACCAGTCATCGTGCGGAAGCAGTCCGTCTAAATCCACGTAATCTATCTCCGCTCTCTGGAAGAATCTGCGCAGTTCGTCGTTGAGACGGTTGACCTTTTCCGAAGGCGTCACCCAGTGAGGCGTAGCCGCCAGGAATTTGGACTCATATTCGCGGGCCGCCGCCCTCATCAGTCTGAGATTACGCTCAAAAAGGGCGACGCCCTCAAGCTCGTTCCGGGATGGTTTTAACTTGGCCACGTTATTCCAGATTACTTGGTGATAGATTTCCTGCGGGCCGTAGAAAACATCATCTAATTTCCTTGAGCAGACCGAGATGAAGTATGAATGAAAGGCCCAGGCGGGCAGCCGCGCCTGAAGCGGTAATTTATTCGGATCATATCTGTTCAATATATTTCTGTAGTCGGGGGAGATGCTTTCATAGCCCATCAAATTAGAATCATTTACTCCGTCATAGCTGATAATCAAATCCGGCGAATACTCGACACCGATGAATTCAAGGTTAATCAGGCTCATCGGTGACGAGCCCATATCCAAACCAAAGTTGATGACTTCGATGCGAGTGTTAGGGTAGGTCTCGTTCAGTTTCTTTTCAAGAAGAGCGGGCCACGTCTCTTGATTGGTCGGGCCGTCCATCGTCGTCGAGCCGCCCAGAACGATGACTCTCTTGGTTCCCGGCGGTTTCTCGAAAGGGCGGTCTTCGGTTCTGAATCCCAAAGAGTTGGTCTTGATGTCCACCTCAAGGGTCTGCCCTATCTCTTCACGATAGACAAAGAGCTTCCGCGAGTCTAAGGGGCGCGAGGCGAAGGGTAAGAAAGGATGAGAGGTAAAACGCCCCCTCATCAAGCCTGACACGACGGAGGGCCGGTAGAGCCGAATGTCCCTGTGGGTTACCAGAAAATAGAGGCGCAGGATGCCTTCCAGCAACAAACATGCGACAAGGATTCCGCCCAAGATCAAAGCGAGTTTCTTGAAGATAGCCATGAGTACCTCGAAGAGTAAAGATTCGGCCTGGCTCAGAGTTTAAGCACGGGCGACGCACTTTAATTATACTGTCCTTCGTTCCGTTAACTGCTCTTCCCCTTGAATGCTTCGAGCAGGCTCTCGCTGCTGATGTTATTATATTCGATCTGTTGGCCGTTACTACTTAACATCCACTGATTGAAGGCAAACAAAAACCTCCCGCCGCCGCCCAATGATCTTGAGCGGCGGCGGGAGAATTACTCGGCTTCTGAAGACTCTTTAGTTGAGAGAGATGCCGGGGCCGGTCGGCAGATTCGTCGCGCCGTTACCCGTGAATACGTTATTGCCGTTCGACTGAACCTGCGGTTGTGACGCAACCGGGAGGCTCGTCGTATTGTTCGAGAAGGTCGAATTCAGGATTCTCACCACAGCCGGTGCGTTCGCCTGGATTCCCGTCCCGTTATGCGACGAGACAGAGTCGTTGACCGTCATCTCGGCCGCTCCGTTGGCGAAAAGTCCGACGGAGGTGTGCCCGGTGACGAACGAGCGATTGATAATCCCCTTCACATTACCGTCGAAGACGATGCCGGAATTGGCGGTGCTGCCCTGGACGCGCGTGTTGTCAATCATCGCAATGATGTTGCCGGGCGCAGTCGGCAGCAGCACGATGCCGCTCTGCGCTGTCTGCCGAACGGTCGTGTCGGAAACGTAGAGCTGGCCGTTGGCGGTGTTGCGAATGTCGTTGATGCCGCGATTAGAGAAGCCGCTAACTACGCAATCCTCGATGTAAACTTTAGCGGCGGCAAATATCTTGATGCCGTCGAGGCCGTTGCCCGCGCCGTTGATGTCGAGCGCGCGGAGGCGCACAACTGCCGTCGCGTTATTAACGATCACACCGTTGGTCAGAGCAGCCAGGATCGAGCCGTAGCCCTGTCCGTGCGTGCCGTTGATGGTGATGGACTTGGTGATGTTGATTGCGCCGAAGCCGCCCGGATCGAGGACGCTGATCTCGCCCTCGGCGGCCGTCTTCGAGATCGCGCCAGCAAAGGTTTTGCAGGGGGCTGTGCGGCTGCACGGATTGGCATCATCGCCGACGCCCGAGACCCAGGTGCGAGTCGCCTGCGCGTTGGCCAGAGAACTCACCGTCAAAGTGAAAATCACAACGGCCAAAATATTCAAAGTGAAGCGAACCTTACTCATGATGAAATCTCCTTTAGGGGGTTGAGTGTAATTGCAGTCTATGGTTTGCATCATTGTCTACTGTTTCAAAGTTTCTGGCCCTTCAGTCTCGCTTTGTTCAAGTGTCCGGCCAAATGTCACTCGACGAGATTGCCATACGGGTGATGGCCCCTGTCCGCAGCGCGCCCGCTCTAGGACGAGCGCGCTGCGGGCTTTGACCAACCTCTCCTTACTTGAACTTGAAGTTCGCGCGGTGGATGCTTCCGTCATTCAGTTGCATAACCAATTGACGACAAGTACCCGCCCAGGAGCTTTCCGTCTTCCATACGTAGTTGTACTGCTCGTTCGTGGCGCTGTAGCTCAAGCTACTGCTGCCAGCCGTGACAGTCTCCGTGATGTCAACAACCGGATCGTTGGCACCGCACGGGATGATGCCTGATGTCGGGTTGTTGGGAGCGAAAATGTTCAAGCCCTTATTTCCGCTCAGGCTGAACTTCACAGGGATCGCCTTGCCCGCGTTAACCTGATTCAGTGTCGGCAGGTTATCGACCGGCGAGAAGAAGCCAGTGAAGACATAGAGCACGGTCACGTTGAAGCTGCAAGAGCTGGAATTACCCGCCGCATCCGTGGCCGTCGCATTGACGGTCGTGGTGCCGACGGGGAAGACCGTCCCCGAAGCCTGGCTCGTCGTGACAGGCGCGTTCGAACAGTTGTCCGTCGCCGTCACCGCCGGGTAGTTGACGACCATCGAAGTGGCCGACGAATGGAGCGGCAGGTAGACTACGAGGTCTGCCGGACAACTGATGACCGGAGCCGTGTTGTCTATGACCGTGATGGTCTGCGCGTCGCTCGCAGTGTTGCCTGCCCAGTCGGTCGCCGTGAAGGTGCGCGTGATGACGAGCGGGCTGGCGGGCGAGCCCGCTCCGCCGTTGTCGGTCTGCGTCACACCCACGGTCACGCCCGCGCAGTTGTCGGAAGCCGTCGCGCTCGAAGCCTGAGCGGGCGGAACTTCGCTGGCACACTGATAATTGGCGTCAGCCGGCGCTTCGATCATCGGCGGCGTCGCGTCGGTGACCGTGATGGTCTGCACGGCGCTGGCGGTATTACCGACCGAGTCTGTAGCCGTGAACGTACGCGTAATGATACGCGGACTGGCGGCCGAGCCGGAGCCGATGCTGATCTCCGTCACCATCACTGTGGGCGTGCCGCAGTTGTCTGACGGCGGGCCCAACGGGGCGTTGGGGTCGGTCTCGGAAGGCGCTCCCGTAGCCTGCGACGCATCGGCCGCCGGGACTTCGGTCGGGCAGGTGTAAGCTGCGTCGGCCGGAGCCCTGATGACCGGCGGAGTGTTGTCTATGACCGTGACGGTCTGGGTGTCTGTCGCCGTATGGCCCGCCGCATCGGTCGCCGTATAGGTCACGGTCGTCGTTCCGACGGGGAACAGATTACCGGCCGGAACGCCCGTGCGCTTGACGCTCACAGAGCAGCCGTCGTCATGGGCCTCGGCCGCGCCCAGCTCGGTCTCACCAACAATCGCTCCGCAACCTACGGCCCCATCCGCGCCCGTATAGACGGTTAGGTCGTCCGGTGCCGTAATGGTCGGCGGTGCTGGAGTATCAGCGGCGTTGGCGTTGACCGTGATGGTCTGCGTGCAGGTTGCGACATTCCCGTTCGCATCGGTTGCCGTCCAGGTGATGGTGGTCGTGCCGCCCGGATACGGATCGGTCAGCTCCCTACCATCGTTGCGTACGCCTTCGACCGGAAGACCCGAGGGGGTCGTGGTCGGAGTGCCGGGATCAACCGTCGCCTCGCAGGAGCCATCGGGGGCCGTGACGGTCTTGTTGGCCGGGCACGAGATGCTGACAGGCGAATTGCCGACCACTGTCACTGTGAAGGTGCAGCTTCCGCCGCCGAGTCCAGAGGTCACGGTAACGGTCGTCGAGCCGACGGGGAAGAAGGAACCGGAGGTCGGAGAGGCTGTGAGCGATCCGCAATCGCCGTTCGGTGATGCGCCGCCGAAGCTGACGTAACGTCCGGGCTGCCCGTCGGGCTGACCGTTGTCTGTCGTGTTGGCGTTGACGATGATGTCTTCGGGGCAGTCGAGCGAGCAGGTCGCGCCGCCGCCTGCGACCACCGCCGCTCTCGCCGTAGACGTGTTGTCTATGTCGTTGAGTTCGGCCGTGGCGGGGCTGGTTTCGTCTGTGTCGTTTGTCTGCGGGTCATCTGCGATGGCCGTGCTGGCTATCGTCGCCGTGCCCGCAATGATGGTTCCGGCAGGCGTCCCGGCATTCACCATGTATTTGAAGATAAAGGAAGCGCCCGTGCTCTTGGCGAAGATGGCGAGCGTGCACTTGACGACGCCGTTGTCAGGAGCCGCGCAGGTGAAGGTCGGGCCTGAAGTCTGGATCATCGAGACGAAGGTCGTGTTGGTCGGCACCGCGACGCTCAGCACTGCGGCCTGCGCGTTGGATGGGCCAGTGTTGGCGACCGTAATGTCGAACGTGCCGTCGAAGCCGGCCGGAACCTGCGAATTGGCCGGGCTCACCGAAGCGTCAACCGAAAGGTCTGCGATGGCATTGTTCGGGTCTGCGACTTTGAAGGAGGAGGCGGTGACGAGCGCGCCTCTGCTTGAGATAATGCTCGCTCTCCACGTCCCTATGTTGTTGAGCGTGAAACCGCCGACCACGGTCGTCTGCGTCGTCGGGATCACGAACTCTACTTCCTGCAAGGGGAGCGTCACGTCGCTGACCTGGCGGATGAAGCCCGCCGGGTCAACAAATACTACGCGCCGCCGGGCGAGTATCCCGCCGGGCACAGACGCTTTCACGTAAACCGTATCGCCCAGCTCATAGTCGGACGTTTGAGTGTTATGAGCGGCATCGGCGAAGGTCTCTATGGATGTGGTCGTCTGAAGCATGAGGGCGGGAAACAGAGCGCCAGCTTTCAGGGCGAAGGGGACTTCAGCCGCAGTGGCGCTTGGGGGCAGCGCCACTGCGGAAGCTGAACTCGGGGGACGGGCATGTGAATCTTTATAAGATGATGAGGCGGAAGAACCTGAGTAAAAGAAGGACATCGTAACCAGGGTGACTAGAACTGCGAGTGCCGCAGGGCGCGCTAGTCTTTGTGAGACTCCCCTGGTCGCCTTACTATTACCTGTCGTCTGATATAATGCGGAAAATTTCCTTAACTCTAAAGGTGGTGCCGGTTTATGGCGGGGGGTCATGATATTTTCTCCTTCCAGTGTCTTTCTATATCGCCTGCGTTCAAGCACGGGTTTGCATGAGCTTGGGAATTCAGGAAGTAGCGACGGGTCTCTATTACGGAGTTCGGCTTAATGCTGGAAACTGTCCGTGCGGCTTCGGACAATTAGCTGCTTGGTAAACTGAAATTATCCGTGCGGCTCGGACAATTGGATACTTGGTAAATTTGCTGCTTTACGAAATCAACGATTGACCGGCAGCGTGGGCCTCAAATTGATGCCAAAAAGTAGCAGCCAACAGAAGGTCACTTCTTGCACCTCAAAGAAGCAGCGTTGCTTCTATACTAAAGCAGTCGCCATGTCAACTGGTTTTTTTCAAAACCAAGCGAAATTTTGAAGAATTCTTACGAAATACTTTGGGCCCAAGTTGACAGATCGCTTTTAAGCTATTACTGTGCAATAGTTAAGATAAGGTTGGCCCACGGGCCACAACTTTTACCCGGACTGAAATAAAATCCTGACCAGTTGCCGCTGTCGAAACCCGCTAATTTCCGGCTTTATCTGACTTCGCCTGGCTAAACCTGAATGTGCCTGAGTGTGAAGGTAATCGAAATATTCCGATGCGTAAACTTTTTGTGACAGGCGGGGCGGGCTTCATCGGCTCGGCCTTCATCAGGTTGGCCCTTGACGCCTATCCTTCGTGCGAGATCACCAATTTCGACGCGCTGACCTACGCTGGGAACCTGGATAACCTGCAAGGCTTGGACGAGGCGCGGCATCGCTTCGTGCGTGGTGACATAGCTGATCGCGAGGCCGTTCAGCGCGCGCTCTCGGAAGGCACGGAGATAATCGTCAACTTTGCCGCCGAATCACACGTTGACCGAAGCATAGCCTCGGCCGATGAGTTCCTGCGCACCAATATCATAGGCACACAGGTCTTGCTGGACGCGGCGCGCTCCCAGGGCGTGCGTCGCTTCGTACACATCTCGACGGACGAAGTGATGGGCAGCCTGCCCGAAGACGAAGAGGCTTTCTTTACGGAGGCTTCCCCCTATGCGCCCAACAGTCCTTATGCTGCGTCTAAGGCTGCCGCCGAGCATTTAGTGCGCGCAGCACATCACACCTTCGGACTGGACACTGTCATTACGCGCTGCGGCAATAATTATGGCCCACGCCAGTTCCCCGAAAAATTTCTGCCGCTGATGATCTCCAACGCGCTCAATGACGAGCCCATCCCGGTCTACGGTGACGGGCGCAACGTGCGCGACTGGATTTACGTCGATGACCATTGCCGGGCCATCATGCTTGTGATGGAGAAGGGAGTGGCGGGCGAGGTCTACAACATCGGGGCGCGCAATGAGCGACGGAACTTAGAGGTCGTCGAATCCGTGCTTGAGGCTTTGGGCAAGCCGCGCTCGCTCATTCGTTACGTGAAGGATCGTCCGGGCCACGACCGCCGCTATGCGATTGACCCTTCGCGCATGGAGAAGGGGCTGGGCTGGCGGCCCGTGGAAACCTGGGAGAGCGGGCTCGCCAAGACTATCGCCTGGTACAAGGAGAACGGCGAGTGGATCAGGCGCGTGCGCGACGGAGCCTATCGTGAGTACTACGCGCGCCAGTATGAGCTGGAGGTCGGCAGAGCTTGAGAGTGCTGGTGACAGGCGCGGGCGGGATGGTCGGCCAGGCAGTCGTCGCACACTGCGCGGCGCTGGGCGACCAGGTGGCGGCGCACGATCACAGTAGCCTGGATATTACCGACTCGCGGGCTCTCTCCGAGACCTTCGCCAGGGAGCGGCCCGAGACCGTCATCAATTGCGCCGCCTGGACGGATGTTGACGGGTGCGAGTTGGACGCAGAGCGCGCCTACAGTGTCAACGCAGAGGGGCCGCGAGTGCTCGCCGCAGAGGCCCGGCGCTGCCGAGCTTCGCTCGTCACCATCTCGACCGATTACGTCTTCGACGGCGAGAAGCAGGGCTTTTACACGCAGCGCGACGATCCCAACCCGCAGAGCGTCTACGGGGCCGCCAAGCTCGAAGGCGAGCGGCGGGCACAGGCGGAGAGTGCTCGCACGGTAATCGTACGCACGGGCTGGATATTCGGCGTCGGCGGGCGAAATTTTTTAAGCCGGGTGATCGAACTGGCTGCGAGCGGCGTGCATCTGAGCGCAATTAAGGATGCGTACGGGACGCCGACGTACGCTCAGGATTTGGCGGCGCGTCTGCGGCTCCTGGCCGAGCGCGATCTGCCCGGTATCTATCACGTGACGAACAGCGGCGAGGGAACCAGTTACGAGGAGTTCACGCGCGCTGCGCTGGCCGAGAGCGGACATCGCGCCGACATCGAAGTCATCAGCATGGACTCCTTGAAACGGCCCGCTCCGCGCCCGCGTAACGCGCGACTGCGTTGCCTGGTCTCGGAAGCGATGGGGTTAGAGCCGCTGCCGTTCTGGCTCGATTCGCTCAAGGATTTCGTCACTTCGCCCCCGGAATCGGCCTCGCGCGCTGAAGCCCAAAAGAGGCCCGCGCGGCTTGTCTAAACTTCTATCTCTGGTATGATGCTCCGGTCGTTTGGCCGCACCGGGCGCGGTTTCGTATCCAGAGCTAGTTCTCACTTTAGGGTCTAAAGTTATGATTTCCGAAGATAATCGCCTCCTTCCTTTGTCGCTTGGGGAACAGACGCTAGAGCGCCCTTTGCGCGGCCCAGTGCCGCAGCCGAAATCTTACGGCGTCTCGGCGGCCGATTCCATCAACCTGCGCGATTACCTGGCCGTCGTGCTCAAGCGCAAGTGGCTGATCCTGAGCCTGATCATAGTCATCACGTCGCTGGTGACGATTCAGCAGTACCGCCTGCCTTCGATGTACGAGGCCGTGACGACCGTCCAGATCGAGCCGCAGCGTAACAGCGTTCTGCAAACGCAGGGGCAGGTCATCATCAGCGCCGACGCCGACCCCAAATTCTGGCAGACGCAGTTGGAGCTGCTCAAGAACCCGACGCTGGCCCGGCAGGTCGTTTTGACGCTCGACTTGCAGCACAACCCGGCCTTCTTCGACTCGCAGGCGCAGACCAGCATCTTCGCCTCGCTGCGCCGCATCTTCTCGCGCGAGAAGCCGCCGACCACCCAGGTCAACACGCAGCGCGTAGAGGTCGTGGGCCCGGACAATCTCGGCGGGATGCAGTTGTCGGAGGAAGAGCTGGCCCGCCTGGAGCCGTACGAGGACACGGTGGCGGCCAACCTGAGGGTCGAGCAGAGGATGGGAACCAACCTGGTTGACCTTCACTATACGCACACAGACCCGGTGCTGGCGCAGAGGATAGCCAACACGCTGGCCGAAGTCTTTGTCCTTAATAATCAGGTGCGGCAGACTACCGGCTCGCAAAGGGCCAGCGAGCTGCTCGCCAGAGAGATCGCCGACCTTCAGCTCAAGATCAAGCGGTCGTCCGAAGAGCAGTTGGCCTACGCTAAGGCTCATAACCTCCCGCAGGTGATCGACCCGAAAGCCGACCTCGAAGGCCAGCGCCTTGCGACCCTCAGCGGGCAGGTGCTCGCGGCGGAAAATGATCGCAAGAACTACGAGGCGCTCTACCAGGCAGCGGCCAATGCGAGCAATCCCAACGAAATCCCGGAGGTGCAGGATAACAAGCGCACGCAGGAGCTTCGCTCGCGCCTCGACGTGTTGCAGCAGAAGCGTGACGAGCTGCTCGTCGTCTACACGGAGGAGTGGCCCGAGGTCAAGCGCGTCAACCAGCAGATCAAGCAGATCGAAGAGGCGCTGAAAATATCCCCGCGCGAAGTGGTCGCGGCGATGAAGAAGCGCTACGAGGCTGCTCAGGCGCGCGAGAACTCCTTAAATCAAGCATACATGCGGCAGCGCAGCGTGACCTCGCAGCAGAATCAGGACATGATCGCGCTCGGCGCTATCCGCCAGGAGCTTGAGACTAACAAGCAGATTCTCAACACGCTGCTTCAGCGCCAGCGAGAATTGCAGATCACCTCGAACGACCGTCCGAACAACGTGAGCGTGGCGACGGTCGCCCGCGTGCCGGGCGCGCCCATTGGCCCACAGCGCACGCGCAATATCTTCCTCGCGCTGGTGCTCTCGCTGGCCGCTGGCGTTGGTCTGGCGTTCCTGCTCGACTACCTGGACGACACGCTCAAGAACGTCAACGACGTTGACCGCTACATACACCTCCCGGCGCTGGCCGTGATCCCGGCCCTGCGTACTGAGTCCCGGCTCGGGCTGAAGATGATCGGCAGAGGCGGGGCGGCCGAGAGTTCGGAGAAAGAGAGCACGGGGCTGGCGTTAATTAATGATACGCGCTCGCCCATCGCGGAGGCTTATCGTCACCTGCGCACTTCGCTGCTGCTCTCGTCTGCGGGGCAGCCGCCGAAGACCATTCTGGTCACGTCGAGCCAGCCTTCCGAGGGCAAGACGACGACGGCCGTCAACACGGCGATCATGTTGGCCCACACGGGGGCCGAAGTGCTCGTCGTGGATTGCGACCTGCGGCGTCCGCGCCTGCACTCTTACTTCAACACGGCGAACGGGCGCGGCATCACCAACTACCTGTCGGGCGAGACAGACCTGGACGCTCTGGTGCAGACCTACGATCAGCTTCCGAACCTGAAGGTGCTGACTTCGGGGCCCGTGCCGCCGAACCCGGCCGAGCTATTGGGCTCGAACGAGATGCGGAAGCTCTTGAGCGAGCTGGGCGACCGCTTCACGCACGTCATCATAGACTCGCCGCCCTGCATCTCCTTTACCGACGCCTCGATTCTCTCGACGATGGTGGACGGCGTGGTGCTGGTCGTCCACAGCGGGCGCAGCTCGCGCGCCGTCGTGCGCCGGGCCAAGCAGCAGTTGTTGGATGTCGGCGCGAATCTTTTCGGCGTCGTCCTCAACAACGTGAAGCTTGAGTCGCAGGAGTTTTACTACGCCAGCTACTACGCCGGTTATTACACGACGGACGAAGAGGGGCTCGAAGAGGGGCCGGGCGCGGGCTCGGACGACGTGCGCAGGTCTAGTTGATGCGCGGCCAGTACTGCGTGATCGCTCCGGACGTTGTGCTCGGGCGCGAGGTATCGATCTACAACTTCGTCAACCTCTACGGGTGCGAGATCGGCGACGGCTCGAAGATCGGCTCTTTCGTCGAGATTCAGAAGGGGGCGCGCATTGGGCGGCACTGCAAAATCTCCAGCCACACTTTTATCTGCGAAGGCGTGACCGTTGAAGACGAGGTCTTCATCGGTCACGGCGTCCAATTCATCAACGACAAATATCCGCGCGCCACGACAGAAGGCGGAAGCTTGCAGACCGAGGCCGATTGGCAGGTCTTGCCCACCCACGTCGAGCGCGGCGCTTCAATCGGCACGGGCGCGACTATCCTGGGAAACGTCCGGATCGGCGCGTGCGCAATCGTCGGCGCAGGCTCGGTCGTCACCCGAGACGTGCCCCCGGGGGCAATCGTCGCCGGCAACCCGGCGAGAATCATAAAAACAGTGAAGAGTGACAAGTGACAAGTGGCGAGATAAATTCTCGCTTTACTTGTCACTCGTCACTTGTCACTTGTCACTATCAGCATGGTTCCTTTCGTAGATTTACAGGCACAGTACAGAGAGATCAAAGCGGAGGTGGACGCCAGCATCGCTCGCGTGGTGGAGAGCGCGGCTTTCGTCCTCGGGCGCGAGGTCGAAGCCTTTGAGGCGGCCTTTGCCGAGTACACGGGCGCGCGCTTCTGCGTCGGGGTCAACAGCGGCACGGCGGCCATTCAACTGGCCCTGACGGCTTGCGGCGTGGGCCCAGGCGACGAGGTGATCGTGCCCGCGAACACCTTCTTTGCGACCGCCGGGGCCGTCTCGACAGCAGGGGCCACGCCTGTCTTCGTAGATGCGGAGGCCACGTCTTACACGATTGACGCGGGGAAGATAGAGGCTGCGATCACCAACCGGACGCGCGCCATCATCCCCGTGCATCTCTACGGCCAGCCGGCAGACCTCGACGCCGTCTCCGAGATAGCGGCGCGCCACGGCCTGATCGTCATAGAGGATGCGGCGCAGGCGCACGGCAGCCTCTACCGTGGCCGAAGGGTGGGGGCCCTGGCGCGGGCCGGCTGCTTCAGCTTTTATCCGGGCAAGAACCTGGGCGCTTATGGCGAAGGCGGCGCGGTCACAACCAACGACGAGGAGATCGCGCGTCGCGTGCGTATGCTGCGCAACCACGGCTCCGAGCGCAAGTATCATCACGATATGATCGGCTACAACTTTCGCATGGAGGCCATTCAGGGCGCTGTCCTGAACGTGAAGCTCAAACACCTGGACGGCTGGAACCAGCTAAGGCGCGCGCACGCCGCGCGCTACCGCGAGCTGCTCTCTGACTCCGGGCTCATCCTGCCGCGCGAGATGGAGTACGCGCACCACGTCTATCATCTCTACGTCGTGCAGGCCGGGGAGCGCGGGGCGCTGCAAGAAGCCTTGCATGAAGCAGGCATTCAAACCGGGATACACTATCCAGTCCCCGTACATCTGCAACCGGCTTACGCCTCGCTTCAATATCAGAGTGGGGATTTCCCCGAGGCCGAGCGCCAGGCCGGGCGCGTGCTGTCGCTTCCGATGTACCCTGAGCTAAAGGACGAGCAGCTCGTGCGTGTCGCCGAAGCGGTTCGACAAGCGCCCATGAGCAGCTCAGCTTTCGGCGATTAAATATAGTCTTCTACGGTCAGTCTTTGAGAGCTTGATGAGCGTACCTATAACAGTCGGCGTGATCGGTTGCGGCTACTGGGGGCCGAACCTGCTGCGCAACTTCGCCGAGAACGAGGCGGCGCAGCTCACCTGGATGTCAGACCTGGACTTGAAGCGCCTGGACACTGTCTCGCGTCGCTACCCGGCGGCGCGCACCACGCAGGATTGCCGCCAGCTCTTCGCAGACCCGCACCTGGACGCCGTAGTCATCGCCACGCCCGTCGCCACTCATTACCGTTTCGCCCGCGCCGCGCTCGAAGCCGGCAAGCATGTGCTGGTCGAAAAGCCTTTCACCTCGACGACGCGCGAGGCCGAAGCATTGATTGAGCTGGCCGAGCGGCGGGGCTTGACCTTGATGGTCGATCACACCTTCATCTACACGGGAGCCGTGCGCAAGGTCAAAGAGGTGGTCGAGAGCGGAGAGCTGGGCGAGCTGCTCTACTTCGACTCCGTGCGTATCAACCTCGGGCTCTTCCAGCGCGACATCAACGTCGTCTGGGACTTAGCGCCGCACGATCTCTCGATCATGGATTTCATCATCGGCCGAAACCCCGTGGCGGTGACGGCGACGGGGAGCTGTCACATAGAGCCCGGCATCGAGAACATAGCCTACGTCATGTTCCGTTTCCCCGACCAGTTCATCGCGCACTTTCATTTCAACTGGCTTGCGCCCGTCAAGATTCGGCGCGCGCTGATCGCCGGGAGCCGCAAGATGATCGTCTACGACGACATCGAGCCGACAGAGAAGATACGCATCTACGACAAGGGCGTGACGGCCAACCGGAGCGGGGATGAAGCGGACAAAGAGGCTGCCTATCGCACGCTGGTCAGCTACCGGACGGGCGACGTGTGGGTTCCGAAGCTGGATTCGACCGAAGCCCTGCGTTACGTGTGCAGCGAGTTTCTGGATTCAATCCGGAACAGCCGCCTGCCACTGACGGATGGGCACGCGGGCCTGCGCGTCGTCCGCCTCCTCGAAGCCGCAGAGCAATCGATACGCGAAGGCGGGCGCGCGGTCGAAATCATTTGAGAGCCAGGAGGGACTTGCTTACACAGTGCCCCAGCGAACCTTGTTCGGTGAAGCGCCTTGTGGAGCGCGCGCGTCGTGCTCCTGCCTTGCCAGCTCAAGGTCGCTGTCAACCATCAGGCGCACCAACTCCTTAAAGCTCACGCGGGGCTCCCAGCCGAGCACGCGCCGGGCCTTCGATGCGTCTCCCAGCAGCAGATCGACTTCGGTCGGGCGAAAGTAGCGCGGGTCGATCTCGACATACTTGTTCCAGTCCAAGTCCAGGTAGCCGAAAGCCTCGTCCAGAAATTCGCGTATCGAGTGGGTCTCGCCCGTGGCGATCACGAAATCGTCCGGCTCCTCGGCCTGCATCATCAGCCACATCGCCTCGACGTAATCGCGCGCGTAACCCCAATCGCGCCGCGCGTCCAAGTTTCCCAAGTAGAGCTTCTCCTGCAACCCCAGCTTGATGCGCGTCGCCGCCCGCGTGATCTTGCGCGAGACGAAGGTCTCGCCCCGGCGCTCGGAATTATGCACAACGATGCGACCGACACCGGCACAGAGCACGTTGCTTTCGGTTTCAATATCGAAAACCCACTCGTCAAAGATGACGGCGGGTTCCAGGCGGCGGATTTCGGCAGACTCTTTGCGCAAGTGTTGACCCTTGCCGCTCTCATTATCGGCCGACGAGATGTTTAATTGATAATAGACGCGCTCGCCCCGTCGCTCCGTATAGACCGAGCACGCGCGACCTTGAACCGAATAGAGCCAGCACAAACCTTGAGCCAGCACCGGGCTATTCGTTTTAATACTTTCGCCCTTGCCAGCTTTCAGTCCATCTCCCGCGTAATAACCATCCAAGTAAGCTCGCTGAATTTCGGGAGAAGCGTTAAGGATCAACGCCGGAACTTTCTTCAAGCCGTTACGCGTGTAAAGCTCTGTGCGAAGCCAGCCAGTCAAGGCCCGGCTGCTGTTAAGATTGAGTTGGCCCACCGCATGGCCCGGCGCGAAGCCTGACCTGCTGAACCACGAAAGCGCCGTGTTCAGAAACAGACGTGACCATAACTCGGCAACGCGCTCGCGTAATGCGTCGCTGTTATTGGTGTACTGCATCGTAATGCCTGCGGCGGGAACGTAGCCGCCAGCGGTCATGTGACCGAGAAACTCGGCCATCTCGCCCGTGATAGCAGTCCACCCGGAAGGCGCAGGAAAGTTCTTAGCCAGGGCAAGCTGATTGCCTTCATGCAAGCGGTCGGCGCGTATGCGCTCACGGGACGCGTCAAGCATCCCGTGATGTGCCGTCACGTCAACGACGCCAGCGCGCGCTTGAACCGAGAGCATTTCGTGATCTTTGTCGTGTGGACGACGCTTCGTTGCCGTCACGGCATTCACGCGCGTCCACTGCTCGCCATCCCAGACTTCAAGGTCGCTCGGCTCGAAGCTCTGCACGCTTGAGCCCTTACGTCGCAACGGCACCAGATCGACCGGCGTACAGATGTCTATGAGACCGGCGCGGCGCACGATCAAGGGCGTATTGGCTGACAGACATTCGTGGTTGAAGAGTATGCCGTTGCAGGCGAAGAGGCCGTAAGATTCGCGGTAGTTGACCGTGATCCAGTAGGCGTAGGCTTTGGCGCACCCATAAGGCGAGCGCGGGTAGAAGGGCGTCGTCTCGCGTTGCGGCGTTTCGAGGACTTTGCCGAAAAGCTCTGAGGAGGATGCCTGGTAAAATTTGGGGCGGATGCCTGCCTCGCGTATGGCTTCAAGGATTCTGACAGTCCCCAAGCCTGTGACCTCGCCCGTGTATTCGGGAACGTCGAAGCTGACGCGGACGTGGCTCTGCGCGCCGAGGTTGTAAATCTCGTCCGGCGCAGTCTGGCGCAGGATGGTGTTGAGGGAGCTGGAATCGTTCAGGTCGCCGTAGAGCAGACGCAGGCGCGTCCCCGGCTCGTGCGGGTCTTGATAGAGATGGTCTATGCGGTCTGTGTTGAAGGAGGAAGAACGGCGAATGATGCCGTACACTTCGTAGCCTTTTTCCAGCAGCAGTTCCGTCAGAAACGACCCGTCCTGTCCCGTGATGCCTGTAATCAGTGCGCGTTTTGTCATGCGTTGCCGGTTCCTGTGTGATTTAGTAGAGAAGCGCATTTCCCGAACACTTCTCGAATCTGATACCATAACCAAGCGTCAGATTTTGAGCAAGCAGCCAGGCGCGCACTTTAATCTTTGACCAAGAAAGACGAGATGGACGCTTCAGCTAAAGATTTCCCTTACAGGAAAGTGACTGTCACGGGCGGCGCGGGCTTCCTCGGACGCCACCTGGTCGAACGGCTCAAGGCGCGCGGCGTGGAGGTGTTTGTGCCGCGCAGCCGCGACTACAACCTGGTCAGGGAGGCGGACGTTGTGCGCCTGCTTGAAGACTCGCGGCCCGAGATGCTCATCCATCTCGCGGCGGTCGTCGGCGGCATCGGCCACAACCAGAAGAACCCGGGCCGCTTCTTCTACGAGAACCTGATGATGGGCATGCAACTGATCGAGCAGTCGCGCCTGCGCGGGATCGAGAAGTTCGTCGCGCTTGGAACCGTCTGCGCTTATCCGAAGTTTACGCCCGTGCCCTTCAAGGAGGACGACCTCTGGAACGGTTACCCGGAAGAGACCAACGCGCCCTACGGGCTCGCGAAAAAGATGATGCTCGTGCAGGCCCAGTCCTACCGCGAGCAGTACGGCTTCAACACGATCTTTCTGCTTCCGGCGAACCTCTACGGGCCCCATGACAATTTCGACCTGGAGACTTCGCACGTTATCCCGGCGTTGATTCGCAAGTGCGTAGAGGCGCGCCGTGCGGGCCGCCGCCAGATAGAGGTCTGGGGCTCAGGCGAAGTCTCGCGCGAGTTCCTCTACGTGGAGGACTGCGCGGACGGAATCATTCGCGCGGCCGAAAGCTATGACGAGGCCGCGCCGGTCAATATCGGCTCGGGCCGCGAGATCATGATTAAAGATTTGGTGTACCTGATCGCGCGCCTGACCGGTTTTGAGGGCGAGATGGTGTGGCAGACGGAGAGGCCCAACGGCCAGCCGCGTCGCGGCCTTGACGTGACGCGCGCCGCCGAGAAGTTCGGCTTTCGCGCCCGTACTTCTCTGGAAGACGGCCTGCGCCGGACAATCGCCTGGTTTGAAGAGACCTCGCCGGGCAGTAGCGCCGCGCAAACAGGCTGAGCAATAACGGCAACTATAACAGCAGTCCCGCTCCTTCGTTTAAGAGAGACAGTTTCGCGAAAATGTGTGGTCTGTAGACGGCCCGCGACGCGCCTCCCCGAAGCGCCCGTCGAATTCCTATGTATAAGAAGCTCCTGAGCAAGGCCGTCGGTCTTTATCTCTTCCCGTTCAAGCCCGACACGAGACTCTACCATTACGTGAAGGATGTCTTCTTCACGGGCAGCACGGAGCATCTCTACAGGGCCGTCAGGCTGATTAAGAGCAGAGGACTAGCGCCGCCGCAGGGCTCGGTCATCATAGACGTGGGCGGATTCGACGGCGGCACTTCCCTGTACTTCGCCGAACAGTTCAAAGAGCTGGAAGTCTATTGCGTCGAGCCCAACAGCCGCATGACCGCGCGCCTGAAAGAGGTCGAAGCGAGCCATCCGCGCATCCACGTCAAGCAGATGGCGCTCGGGCGCGAACGCGGCCGGGCGCGCTTGCACGTCACCTCCAATAACGTTTCGTCTTCCATCAACGAGCTGAACCGCGCCGAGATCAGTAAGCAGCCGGAACTCTTTCAAGGCTGGCTCGCCGAGGAAGCCTCTGAGGAGATAGAGGTCTCCACGCTCGACGAGGAGTTCAGGGAGTGCGAGGCCGTGCTCTTGATTAAGCTGGACACGCAGGGGACTGAGCTTGATGTCTTGCAGGGAGGCGCGCAGACGCTCAAGCGAACCCGTTTCATCCTGACCGAGATGAACAATCACGAGATGTACACAGGCGGCTGCCAGTATTACGAAGTGGATGCCTTTTTGAGGGAGCACGGCTTCCGGCTGGCCGACATCGTGGTCACGTATCGCGCCGCAAGCGGCCTACAGGAGTTCGACGCGCTGTACGAGCGGCAGCCTTCAGTGAACGAATCTTTATGATTACGATTGTGGGCAAGCCCGGACAGTTGGGAAACAGCCTCTTTCTCTTCGCCAATTTCCTCGCCTGCGCCATCGAGCATGATCTAAAGGTAGCTGACCCGGCTTTCGACGAGTACGCCGAGTATTTCAAGACCACCCGGCGGGACTTCTTCTGTCGCTACCCTGCGCGGCGGTCGCTCTTTCGCGGAAACAGGTGGACGAGAAGGCTCTTCTTCTCGCTCAACTACTACGCGGCGCGACTGCTGGTGAGAGCCAGGATCAAGACGCGCTTGCTCGCAGCCCTGGCGATAGATTGGGACGAAGCTGTGCGCCTGGACGGGCCGGAGTTTTTGGAGTTGGCCGCGCGCACGCGCCTGCTTTACGTGCAGGGCTGGCAGTTTCGTGACCAGACCAATTTCGCCACGCACGCCGACGAGATCAGGGCCTACTTTGAGCCGCTAGACCTCTTCCAGCATAATGTCGAGCGTTTGATCGCGCGCGCGCGCGCAGGGTGCGACCTGCTGGTCGGGGTGCACATACGCCACGGAGATTACAGGAAATACTTGAACGGAAAATATTTTTATGAAGTCGAAGAGTACGCGCGCTTGATGGAGAGGGTCGAGCGGCTGTACCCCGAAAAGAGGGTCGGATTTTTGATCTGCTCGAACGCGCGGCTGCGGGCCGAGGACTTCGACCGCTTCAATTTCACCTTCGGCAACGATCATCTGATCGAGGACATGTACTCGTTCGCCCGCTGCGACCTGCTGCTGGGCCCACCGAGCACCTATACGATGTGGGCCTCTTTTTACGGCCGGGTTCCGCTCTACATGATCGAAGACATTAACGCCGAGCCGCGCTTCGCACTTGCGTAAAGCCGCTTTTATCTGCCGCCACATGACACACCCGCGAATCAGCGTCATCACCCCCTCTTATAATCAGGGGCAATACCTGGAAGAGACGATCACGTCTGTCCTCTCGCAGGGCTATCCGCAGCTTGAATACATCATCATCGACGGCGGAAGCCAAGACAGGACGCTCGACATCATCAGGCGCTACGAGCCTAAGCTCTCTTACTGGGTGAGCGAAAAGGACTCGGGCCAATCGGAGGCGATCAATAAGGGCTTGCGCCGCGCGACGGGCGAGATCGTCACCTGGCTCTGTAGCGACGACCTCTTCGTCCCCCGTACCCTGACGCGCGTCGCCGCGCATTTTATGGAGACGGACGCGGCGTTGCTGCATGGGCGGACGGTGCTCTTCGGAGACGGACGGAGGGAACAGGTCAAGGGAGCGGACGAGCATGACCTGGAATTTCGCTACCTTTCGGGGATGCCTTTCGCGCAGCCTTCCTCCTTCTTCCGCCGCAGGGTGCTCGAAGAGCAGGGCTACTTGGACGAATCCTTGCACTACGGGATGGATTATGACCTGCTGGCGAGAATTGCTCTTAACTATCCCATCAGAAAAGTCGAAGAGACCTTCTCGCGCTACCGCCTGCATGAAGAGAGCAAGTCCGTCGCGCAGAACATCGAGTTCACGCGTGATTGGGCCAAGACCTTCAGCCGCGTGCTCCGCTCATTCGATTTCACCGCGGACTTAATCAAGAGCTTATCCGAGCTGGGGCTCTACATAGAAGGCACGGACTGCTACAGGGTCACGAAAGAGTTCGGGCCGGCAGATATTCGCAAGGCGTTCCTCTACTTTCTTGAGTTCCAGCTTTTCTACTTCTACGAGAACCTGGACTTGAGGCGGGCGCACGCGCTGACGGCCTTCATCAAACGCTTCGACCAGGGCTTTTACCGCGCGCGCTCTCTGGACAAGATATACTGGCGGTCGCGCCTGCAAAGCCCCGGCGCAATCCGTCTCCTGAGAAGATTCACACGTTAGCCCGAAGATGCCTTCTTTCAGCGTCGTCATCCCCGTCTACAATCGCGCCCGGCTCATCGCCGCCACCATCAATTCCGTCCTCGCGCAGGACTGGAAGGATTTCGAGGTCGTCGTCGTGGACGACGGCAGCACGGACGACACGCGCGAGGTCGTCGAGAAGAGTTGTGCAAACGATGCCAGGGTCAGGTACGTCCGTCAGGTCAACTCCGAGCGCGGCGCGGCCAGAAATCATGGCTTCCGCGAGGCGCGCGGCCGTTACGTAGTCTTCTTCGACTCGGACGACCTGATGCACAAAGATCACCTGAGCACGCTGGCCTCGGTCGCTGAAGTTCACGCGGGCGCGAACTTCCTGGCGACGAAGTACGAGATATTGAGAGACGGGCGCTCTCTGCCTTCTTCGCTGCACGATTTGAAGGAGGGCTTCTACGGCCTGGAGATTTTCCTGCGCGGCAACCCGCTCGCCTGTAACGTCTGCGTGCGAAGGGAGAATCCGCGCCTCCACCTCTTCGTCGAAGATCGCCGCTATGCAGTCTTTGAGGATTGGATATTCATGGTGCAGAATTTGGCCGCAGACCGCCTCTACCTGAGCGATAGCGTGACCATCACGCTCGTCGATCACGACAAACGCTCGATGCGCGGCGATAACCGCGAGATCATCAGGAAGAACCGCTGGGCGCGCGACTTCATCATGGAGCACGTCGAGTTGAGCCGGGAGCAGCGAAGGGTCTTGGATGGATACTCGCACTACTTCTGCGCCATCCACGCTTATCTGGAAGGTGACCGCAGAGAGGGGCTCAAACATCTCTACAGCGCAGTCAAAGAGATTGGCCCAAGCGCGCGGACGGCAGCCCTGCTCCTGAAGCTGATGGTCGGGCAGAAGCGCCTGCACAGTGTCGCGCGCAAGCTTAGGCGAACATGAGACCCAAAAACATCCTGGTCATCACTTATTGGAGCTACAGGGATGCGCTCATTCAGACCTACACCGCGCCCTACCTGAAGATCATCAGGAAGTATCTGCCGGAGGGGAGCCGCATCTTTCTGGTGACGCTCGAACAGTCGCGCCTGGCGATGAGCGAAGAGGAGCTGCGCTCGACCCAGGGAGAGCTGGCGAGAGAGGGCCTGCGGCTTGTCCCCTTCAGCTATTCAAGGTTCGGGCTGAAGGCCATGCTGAAGTGGCTCGTCTTCCTCTGGCGACTCCTGTGGCTCTGCCGCCGCGCTTCGATCACGCACATTCACGGCTGGTGCACGCCGGGCGGGAGCATCGGCTACATCCTCTCCAAACTGACGGGGCGGCCGCTCATAGTCGATAGCTACGAGCCGCACGCCGAGGCGATGGTGGAGAATGGAGCGTGGACGGCGGGCGGGCTGGCCTTTAAAATCCTCTTCCGGCTGGAAAAATTGCAGTCGAAACACGCCGCCTTCATCATCGCCACGACCCGAGGGATGAAGACTTACGCGCGCGAGAAATATGGCGCGAGCCTGCCGAGGTTCTACGTCAAGCCGGCGTGCGTTGACCTGGGGCTCTTCGCGCCGGAAGAGAAGAAGGACGCGGCGCTGCTTGAGCGGTACGGCCTCGGCGGCAAGCTCGTCTGCGTCTATGCCGGAAAGATCGGCGGCATCTATTTGGAGCGCGAGATTTTCGATTTCTTCAAAGTCGCCGCCGAGTACTGGGGAGAGAGCTTTCGCGTCCTGCTGCTCACGGACGCTTCCCCCGAGCGCGTCACGGAGTTGGCCCAGGCAGCGGGCCTAGACCCCTCGATCATACGGACGCAGTTTGTCGCGCACAGAGATGTGCCGCGCCACATGGGCCTCGGCGATTTCGCCATCAACCCGGTCAAGCCCGTGCCGACCAAAAGGTACTGCACGTCGATCAAAGACGGCGAGTATTGGGCTATGGGCCTGCCGGTGGTGATTCCGCCTTCGATCTCCGACGACTCCGACATCATCCTCGCAGAGGGCGCAGGCTCCGTCATCGAGGAGTTCAACCGCGAAGCTTACCTGCGCTCGGTCAGAGAGATAGACGCCATGCTCAAGGCTTATTCAGGCGAGGAGTTATGTGATAAAGTCAGACGCGTTGCCGTAGAGTACCGGAACTTTTCCATCGCCGACGATATTTACAGAGATATTTACGGGTCGCATAAAAGCAGGGATGAGGGATGAGGGATGAGGGATGAAAGAAAAGCTTCTGTCTTATTTCATCCCTCTGCCCTCCGCCCTCATCCCTTCATCCTTATCTTTTCTTGAAGGTTCTAGCTTTAGCCTCATATCCGATTGAAGCCGCCGCGACTCGTTATCGTCTGGCTCAGTTCGTCTCCCCGCTGGCCGAGCGCGGCATCACGCTCGACATACACCCGTTCATTGATTCGCGCCTCTTCGCCTCTCTCTACAGGCGCGATCATCTGCCCTACACGGCGCTTCATCTGACGGGCGCGCTGGTGCGGCGCTTTGCTGACGTGTGGGGCGCGCGCGGGGCCGACGTGCTCTTGGTGCAGCGCGAGGCGATGCTCTTCGGGCCGCCTTTGATCGAGTGGCTGGCGATGCGCCTGGGCTCCTGCCCGATGGTGCTGGATTTGGACGATGCGACCTACCTGCCTTACGTGAGCCCCGTCTACGGGCGGCTGGCGAGCAGGCTCAAGTGGTTCAGTAAGACTGACGACCTGATTGCCTGGGCCAGGATGGTGACGTGCGGCAATCGCACCATCGCCGCTTACGTCGAAAGCAAGGGGAAGCGGACGGCCATCATCCCGACCGTCGTTGATACGGAGCGGTTTAGACCCCGCGCGCAGCAGTCTCGGACGAGCGTGCCAGTGCTCGGCTGGGTCGGGACGCATTCGACTTATCCGTACCTGGAGACTATCTTCCCGGTCTTGCAGCAGCTTGCGCGCACGCACCCGTTTCGCCTGAAGATCGTCGGGGCGGGCCGCGAGCGAGTCAATATACCCGGCGTAGAAGTCGAGAACCTGAGCTGGAACATGGCGCGCGAGGTGGAGGATTTTCAATCCTTCGACATCGGGCTCTACCCCATCGTCAGTAGCCAATGGGCGGCGGGCAAATCCGGCTTCAAGGCTATACAATACATGGCCGTCGGCATCCCTTACGTCGTCACTCCGGTGGGAAGCTGCGCCGAGATCGGCGAGGAGAATGTGACTCATCTGTGCGCGGCGACCGCAGAAGAGTGGCGCGCCTCGCTTGAGCGCCTGCTGTCCGACGCCAGCTTGCGCAGACAGATGGGCGAGGCCGGACGCCGCCACGCTTTGCAATATTACACAGTACCGATACAATCCGATAAGCTTGCTCAAGTGCTGCGCGAAGCGGCCCATTCATAGACGGAAGACTTATGAACTCAGTTCTAGCATTTCTAGCCCTCGCCGTCGGCATCATCGTCGCCGTCATGATTCCGCAGGAGGGCCAACCGGCGCTGATTTTTCTGATCGCCCTGACGGCCGTGGCCGGCCTGGCCATCTACCGCGTCAAGCAGGACAGGAAATTCCTTTTTCATATCTTTCTCATGGCCCTGATCCTGCGGGTGCTCGTCGGCGGGCTGATCTTTCGCTTCCACATGCAGGAGTTCTTCGGCGGCGACGCTTTCACCTATGACGAGTACGGGTACTCGCTCGCCCACTCGTGGCAATTCGGCTACACGTTCGCGGACGAGTGGTTTACGGCTGCGGGCGGCGCTGGCTGGGGGATGATGTATCTGGTCGCGTCCATTTACTACCTGGTCGGGCGCAACATGCTGGCGGTGCAGTTCTTCAATGCCGTGCTCGGCGCGGCGACTGTGCCCATCATCTACCTCTGCGCTTACATCCTCTTTCGCAACATCCGGGTCTCGCGCATCTCGGCCTACCTGGTGGCCCTTTATCCCTCGCTGATCTTATGGTCTTCGCAGGGGCTCAAGGATTCGCCGATCATCTTTCTGTTAGCGGTCTCAATGCTGGCGACCTTGAAGCTGGGCGAGAAGCTGAGCCTCAAATACGTTCTCATCCTGGTCGGGGCGCTGTTCGGCATCCTGGCGATGCGTTTCTATATTTTCTACATGCTGGTGGCGGCCATTGGCGGGTCGTTCATCATCGGGATGCGCGCCTTCTCGGCGCAGAGCTTGTTGCGCCAGTTCGTCATCATCATCAGCGTCGGGCTCGGGCTCACCTACATCGGCGTCACGAAGACGGCGACCGTGCAGTTCAGTAGCTTCGCCAACCTGGAATCGGTGCAGCGCCAGCGCGAGGTGCAGGCCCGACTGGCCAACACAGGCTTCGGGCAGGACGTTGACGTGACGACCACTTCGGGGGCGCTCTCGGCCATTCCCGTCGGCTTGACCTATCTGCTCTTTGCTCCGTTCCCGTGGCAGCTCGTCAACGTGCGCCAGAGCATCACGCTGCCGGAGATGATCGTCTGGTGGGGAGCTTTTCCGGTCTTCGTGCTCGGGCTGTGGTTCACAACCAAGTACAAGCTGCGCCAAGTCCTGCCCATCCTGGTCTTCACGATCATGCTCACGCTCGCCTACGCACTGGTGCAGGGCAACGTCGGCACGGCCTATCGCCAGCGCTCGCAACTGCTGGTCTTCTATTTCATGTTCGTCGCCGTCGGCATCTCGCTGCTGATCGAAGTCAGGGAATCGCAGCGCGAGTACGCCAGGGCCGCCAAGGACGCCGTTCTGGCCCGCCGGTCAACGCACCAGAACGATCACGCCTGAGCTGGATGAGACGGGCGGCCCGGAAAGATTTACTAGCCTTAACGCTGATTACAATCGCCGTCCGCCTCGTCTGGTTATCGAGGGGCATACGCGTCACCTCGGACGGCCTTGTCTATCTGGCGGCGGCCCGCAATCTGGTCTTTCATCACATCTTCAGTCATGGCCAGGGCACGACCGACCTTGTCCCGACGGTCAGCCACCCGCCTCTCTACCCGGCTCTGATAGCTCTGCTCTGGCACGGGCGTCCGGCCCCGCTCGCTACCGTGGCGCTGCTGCAAGTTGTTTTAAGCGCGGCGACGGTCGCGCTTCTCTACCTGACGGCGCGTGATCGCTTCGGCCGCGCGGTCGCGCTCGTGGCCGCCGCCGCTCTCGCCCTTGCGCCGATGACGAGCCATTACACGACGCTCATCCTGACGGAGACGCTGTTTACCTTTCTGCTCATGCTCGGAACTTTCTGGTGGGGCCGCAAGCGTGCTCTCCTTTGCGGGATTGCTTTCGGGCTGGCCGCCTTGACGCGCACGACCATGTTGCCTTTCCTCTTGCTCCTGCTGCTCGTCCTGCTCCTGCCCGGATGGCGCGAGCGTTGGCGCGTCCACCTGAGCATAGCTCTGGTCGGTCTGGCCCTCTCTTCAATCTGGATTGTGCGCGATTTCGTGGTCGCGGGAAGGTTTGTTCCGGTCGCTACGGGGAGCGGCCAGAATCTACTCTTTGGCACGATTGAGACGAGCTTGACGGGCGGGCTCTACTGGACGGGAAGCCGTTGGACGACCGAGCAGCGGGAGATTCCGGTGTTCCAGGCGGACGAGGCTCTGCCCGAAGCTTCAAGAGACCGGGCGCGGGCGCGTCGCGCAGTGGAGCGCATCGCTGCCGACCCGCTCGGCTGGCTCCTGGTACGCGCCAAGCAGTATCCGAAATTCTTTCTAGACACGGGCCCTTACGTGCTAGACCCGGACAACAACCCGGCCGCAGCGCCTCCGCGCACGTCTCGTCTCTTGAGCCTTCTCGTCAAAGTCGTCTTCGTCGCGGGCAACCTGTTCGTCTTTGCGCTGGCGGCCCTGGGCCTGCTTTTAGAACGCGGGCGGTTCGTCTCGTTGGCCCACATCACTCTGTTCCCGCTCTACCTCTCCGCGATACATCTGCCGATGTGGATTGAGCCGCGATACAGCCTGCCGATGATGCCGATGGTAGCGATATTCGCTGCGGTCGCGCTCCTGCGGCTCGCCCGCGTGGCGAAAGATCAGGGACGCCTAAGAGCTGCGCGCGCTCTTCTGTGGCCGGCGCAAAAAGATAGCCTGCGCGCCTCCGCCCCCGAGCACGACGAGTAGCATCCAGAAGACGTAGCGCAGGCGAAAGAGCACTGCGAGGTTGGCTACGGCCAGGCTCAGCATGACGATGCCGAGGGCGGCGACGAGCAGGAGCAGCCAGACCGCCAGACGCCGCCGCTCCTTAAACAAACAGAGGACGCACAGCGCCTCTACGGCGTAGATGCAGAGCATCTCCAACCCGCTGATGATGCGGCCCAACCGCCCCACTGTGCCACCCGCCTCAAACCACATCCCTGGATAAGGCGCAAAGAGCCCGTTGGCAATCGCCCTCGGCAGATAGCGCAGCAGGTCTGACATGCTGTTGAGCCTGACGCAAGGGTCAATATTTGCCCCGGCCTCCGGGTAGAACATGATAAATTTTCGCCTGTACCTGCCCAGTTGCCGCACAGCGTCGTCACCCTTCTTCAGTATCCCTGCCAGCAATGTTGACGGGCGCTCGGCCGACTGAGCGGCCTCCGCTCCTGACTCCTCGGGACAGGGCAAAGTCGGCACAGGCTTTGCTCCCTGCGCCGGCTTTGCTTCCTCGGTCGGCTCCTGCGCGACGAACGCCTCTGGCTGTATCAGCGGGATGCTCAACATCAAAGCCGTGAGCACGAGCGCGGTCGCCAGGTTCCAGGGCAGCCAGCGTCTCTCCCTCAGTTGCCTGATGATAAGAAAAGCGGCTCCGAGCAGCACGAACAGGATGAACACCATCCACATCTTCGATCTCGTGAGCCAGATGAGCAGGCAGGCCGCCGCTCCGACAATCCCGTAGAGCAGAGCCGTGCGCGCTGTGTACTCTCTGGTCAGCCACCTCACGCAGATCAGCAGCAGCGCGAGCATGGCGACGATAAACAGAGGGTCTCTGAGTAGCTGCGTGGTGTGCAGCAGAAAAGAGGGCCACACGGCGACGACCGAAGCGGCCAGAAGCGCCGCGCGCCGCTCGAACAGCTCCGCCCCGAGCTTGTAGACGAGCGTGATCGTCAGCAGATAATAGAGAAGGTTGAGCGGCTCGACGCCGAGCATCGTGAAGCCGACCAGCGGGCTCAGGACGGCCCAGGAGAGCGAGTACAGTTTGAGATGAAATGGTACGGGCGCTTCGATCCAATAGCCGACGCCGCCTCGCAGCGAGAGCAGCCGCACCAGCTCTATCGCCTGCGTGCGATATAAAAAGCTGTCGAAGGCTACGGCCTGGCTAATCCCATTTGGGTCGAAGAGCTGCGGAAGCAGTTGAAAACGTCCGACCAGATTGATAACCACAGACGCCGCGATGTGCAAGAGCGCCGCCGCCGTTAAGAGATAGCGCGGGCGCGAGGAGGCGATTGCGCCCAGACGTTGTTTGAGCGAGCTGCTGACAGTCATACCTATCTTCCGCAAAGCGTAAAAGAGTTTCTCTCTCCGGACTCACCCCGCAATCGCGCAGAGCTTCTGCGCGATCATCTCGCCCGCCGGGCTGTGGCCGCGCTCGTTCCAATGTCCGCCCCCGAGACTTTGACCGAACCCGTGCAGGAAAACCTTCTGCTGCTCGGCATAGTCTGCCATCGCCGGGGCCAGGTTCAAGACGGGAAAGCCCGCGCGCTCGCCCAGCGCCTTGATGCGCCTGTCGGGATAGTAGAGATCGCTTGCGCCTATGCTTCGCAAGAATTCGCGGCGCGCAGCAACGTCCGGATGCACCTGTATGCCGCTGCTGAGCGTGACGACCAGAAAGCGCGCGCCCCTTTGGGCCACCTCGTCGCGCATCATGACTATCAGCTCTTCCGTCACCTGCCACGCCTCCTTCCAGGCGGCGCTCGTCGGCTCATGATAGATGGTCTCGGCCAGCCCTGTCTCCAAGCCTACGGCGGGCGCGGGCTGCTCAATGGCGGGAGCGGTCGCCTGCTGCCCTGGCTGTTGTTGACGAGAGGCGCGGTATTGTAGGAAAGCGTAGTAAGCCTGGAAGAGGGCCTGCGCCGTGCGCGAATAGTTTCGGGCCCACCTGAGCATCCTGTTCAGGATGGATTGGCGCAGGCGAAAGGTCTGCGACTGAAGATAAGAGTCGTCGAGGACGAGACGGCCGTCGCGGTGAACGAAGTAGGGGATGTCCTCTGCGCCTTTGAGGGCGCGCGAGTTGTCGCTGATGTCGTTGCCGGTCGTGACGGCGAGCAGGACTATGTCGGGCGAGTAGGCCCAGACCTTTTCGCGCAGCGTGATTAGCTCCAGCGCCGTCCCGTAACCGGAGACACCGAAGTTGATGACCTCCACCTTCTGCCCCTTGAAGCTGGCGCACTGCTGAAGCTCGCGCTCCATCACGGCCCAGAACGTCCGCTCCAAAGGAACCTGCAAGGCTTCGGCATAAGAGTCCCCGAGCACGGCTATGCGAAGCGTCCCGGCAGGCTTCTGCCGCTCGTGCTCGCGGTCGCGTAAGCCGTCGCTGTTGATCCGTATGTAGGCTTCGCCCTCTTTGCGCCACCAGCCTTCTGCGCCGGGCTTGAGCGCGACGCCGCGCGAGCCGTCCGTCGTGTAGAAATTGGGATAAGAGTAGCCAATGAGGCGCAGGCCCGCTTCCGTCAGGAGCAGCCCCACCAGGAGCCCGCCCGCGATGAGCAGAAGGTTCGAGGCCCAACGCCTCTTGAGAAGTCGTCTCAGCAAAAGCTTCAGGGGAAGGGGGACGAGCCCGGACTTAAATTCCAGAGGCGCGCTCTCGTTCGAGCCAGCCCTGAAACATCAGCACGTCCCAAATGTAGTATTGCCAGTTACGCCGCCCGCTCAAGTGCTCCTGCCATTTCCGGCGGATGGGCCCAGCCTTGAGGAAGCCTTCCTCTTTGAGCCGCCGCTCGTCGAGCAGGGCTTCGGCCCAGTCCCGCAGGGGGCCGCGCAGCCATTGGCCGATGGGAATGCCGAAGCCCATCTTCGGACGCTCGATCAGCTCGCGCGGGACGTGGCGGTAGAGAATCCGGCGCAAAGGAAGCTTGCTCTGCCCGTCGCGTATCTTCCAGCGCAGCGGCATGCGCCAACTGAACTCGACGACGCGGTGATCGAGGAAGGGGACACGGGCCTCAAGGCTCACGCCCATACTGGCCCGGTCAACCTTGACGAGAATATCGTCGGGCAGGTAAGTCACAGTGTCCATGTACATCATGCGCTGGATGAACTCTGGCAGGTTGGCCCACTGCTCGGCGTCGGTCAGCGTAGTCGTGGGTTCTACGGCTCCCAAGACGAGAGCGCCCGGCTCTTTCCAATGCGAGACTAAGTTCATGTACATGGCCTGCGGGTCTGGGACTGAGAGAATCTCGGCCAGCTTGTGCAGCTTGTCGCCCGGCGTGCGCTGCCAGAGGTGCGAGGGCAGAAAGGCTTTCAAGCCCGTGTAAGCCCTGTCCCAGGCTTCGGTCGAGACGGTCGTCAGCGCCCCGGCCGCCACCGTCCGCGACCCCCTCGGCATCCAGCTAATCTTGTTCCAGACGCTTTGGCCCAACAGGTAACGGTTGTAGCCCGCGAACAGCTCGTCGCCGCCGTCGCCCGAAAGACTGACCGTCACAGACGCCCGCGCCAGTTGCGAGACGAGGAACGTGGGAATCTGCGAGGAGTCTGAGAACGGCTCGTCGTAGAGCGCAGGCAACCGTGGGATGACAGCCATCGCGTCCTCGGGCGTGACGTACAGCTCCGTGTGATCTGTCTTCAGGTGCTCGGCCACTCGGCGGGCGTAGCGCGCCTCGTCATAAGCCTCCTCGGTAAAGCCTATCGAGAAGGTGCGGACGGGCTTAGAGCTTTGGGCCTGCATCAAGGCGACGACGGTCGAGGAATCCACGCCGCCCGAAAGGAACGCGCCGAGCGGCACGTCCGCCACCATACGCATCCCCACGGCCTCGCTCAGCAAAGTCTCAAGCTCTGTGCGCGCCTCTTCCTCGGTACACCTGAAGGGATCGGCCACGCCCGCTTCGGCCACCTCTCTGGCAGACCAGTAGGCTTGCGGAGCCGCCAGTTGGCCCACAGCATCTTTGTCATCAACGCGAGCGTCGAGCGAGAGAAATGTTCCGGGCGGGAGCTTATAGACGTTCCTGTAGATGGAGTAGGGAGCCGGGATGTAGTTGTAGCGCAGGAAGAGCGCGAGCGCGTCGCGGTTGACTTCGGCGCGAAACGAAGGGTGGGCCCTGAGCGCCTTCAACTCCGAGCCGAAGAGAAACGTTTGGCCCATGCGCCCGTAATAGAGCGGCTTTTCTCCGAGCCGGTCTCTGGTCAGGTGTAGCCTTCTCTCCAGCCTGTCCCAGAGCGCCATAGCAAACATGCCATTGAAGCGGCGCACGGCCCGTTCGAATCCCCACTCGGTAAAGGCGGCCAGCATGACTTCCGTGTCGGAATGTCCGCGCCACTTGTGGCCCAAAGCTTCCAGCTCGCGCCTGAGCTCCTGGAAGTTATAGATTTCTCCGTTGAAAATGAGGACGTAGCGGCCGTCTGCGCTCGCCATCGGCTGATGGCCTTCGGGCGTGAGGTCTATGATGGATAAGCGGCGGAAGCCGAGGGCGATGCCTGAGTCGGCGTCTACGAAGCTGCCTTCATCGTCTGGCCCGCGATGAAGCAGAGTGTCTGACATCCGGCGAATCGTCGCCTGCATCTCGTCTGACGTTTGCTGTGGACTCAGATTCCGAAAACCTGTGATACCGCACATTTGATTTAAGCTTCTTCCCCTTCCGCGAGATCACGTCTTCATAAAGGGCTTCGTAGCGCGCGACCACCGAGTCGAGCGGGAAGTATTGTATCACCCTTTGTCGCGCAGCCAGACCCAGCGCCCCGCGCCCTTCTGTGCCCATCTCGATCAACTCGGCCCAGGCGCTCGCCAGCGCACGGGGGTCGCGCGGCGGAACCACACGGCCCGTCTCGCCCACGACCCAGGGCATGTCGCTCACGTCCGTCACGACACACGGCACACCGCACGACATCGCCTCGCCGATGACGTTCGGAAAGCCTTCGCCGTAGGAGGATGAAGAGGATGCTATGTCGAGCGAGGCCGTGATGCGCGGCATGTCCTGGCGCTCGCCGAGCAGGTGTACGCGCTCGACCAACCCGAGCCGTTGCACCAGCTCGCACAAAAACTGGTTGCTCCAATTGACCTCTTTGCCCGAGAGGACGAACTGCACGTCCGGGTAGCTTTCGAGCAGGAGCCTGGCCGCGCGCAGGAAATGGGCGTGCCCCTTCATCGGATGAAAGCGGCCGATCAGGCCGATCAGGAAAGTCTCGGCCGCCACGCCCAGCTCCGAGCGCACGCTCTGTCGCGCCTCCTTCGACGGCGCGAAGAGCTGCGTGTCGAAGCCGTTGGGGATGACTAAGGTCTTCTCCGTGCGGTATCCGATGGCCCCGTGCTGAGCAGATGCCGTCCGCGAGTTATAGAGAATCCTGTCGGGACGATTGGAGAGGCGCGCGCACAGCTTGATGGCGAAGGCCGTGCCGCGCTTCTCGTACTCGAAGGAGTAGAGCGTCTGGCGTATGTTCCAGAGGACGCGCGAGCGAGGCGAAACGAAAGCGGCGAGCAGTTGCGCGACCAGGTTGCCGTGAGACATCCAGCCTTGAATCAAGTCCGGCTTCACCTGCCGGACGACGCGAACCAAGCGCCACAGGGACGCGGGCGTCGGCCAATCAGGGTCAATGCGCGCAGAGTAGATGGGTATGCCGAGCGCCTCTATGCGCTCGCGCAGCTTGCCACGGTCTACGAGCGAGAGGACGACCGGATAAAAGCGCTCTTCGCTCATCCCCGACAGGAGCTTATAGAGCATCATCTCAGCGCCGCCTATGGAGAGGTCGTTGATGATGTGCAGGACTTTTATCTGCTCCTCGCCGAGGCTCGGACGAGGGGGGCGCACGCCCCTCTGCTCCAGGGGTGTGACTTGAGAAGATGAGCCTGAGTGTGACGCCAAAGTCATCGAAGCCGCTCTTCGGTCGCTACCGCAGAGCCACCGAGATGGCCCTCTCGGTCTCTGCGGCCATTCGCTCCACGCTGAAATTTTCGAGGATACGTCGGCGCGCCCTCGCGCTCGTCTCGACGCTCCTTTTATCCAGAGACGAGATGATCGCTTCGGCAAGCGACGCCGGGTCGCGCGGGGCAACGACGCGGCCCGCCTCTCCGACAATCAAGGCCGAATCGCCCGTATCCGTGACGACACAGGGTACACCACAGGCCATTGCTTCTCCAATCACATTCGGAAAGCCTTCGCTGAAAGAGGCCGAGACCAGGAGGTCGAGCGCGTTGTAAAGGGCCATCATGTTAGAGCGCGCGCCCGCCCAGATGAACTTCTCCGCGACGCCTAGCTCCTGGGCCAACAGTTGCAACTCCGCTAAGTAGTCTGTGGGCCCATCGCCGACGCAGACGAAGCGCACGTTCTCGCGCTCACGGCACACTATGCGGGCGGCGCGCACGAGCGTCGGGTGATCTTTCATAGGGTCTAAGCGGCCGACGCATCCGACGAGCAAGGCTTCGGGCTTGACTCCCAGCTCGGCGCGCACACGGCTGCCCGCCTCCGGCTCGGGCTTGAAGGCTTGCGTGTCTATGCCGTTCGGGATGACCACGCTCTTCGCAGGCGGGAAGCCTTCAGAGAGGTGATAGGCGCGGCCCCGCTCGGAGTTGAAGATGATGAGATCGGCGAAGCGCGAGAGGAGGCATTGCAGGCGGAAGTTCAGACGAGAAAAACGGTCATAGTTCTCGAAATGAACGCGAGAGGCGCGCACTCCCCAGACGACGCGCGTCGCAGGCAACAGCGGCTTGAGAAAGACCGTCAACAGATTGGGCTCGACCAGAAAGGAGTGCAGGATGTCGGGCCTGAGCGTTCGCAGTTGCCTGACGAGCCGCCAGGAAAGGCCGAGTAAGTCCCAGCGCCCGCGCTTTCCGAGAGCGAGCATGCGGACTCCGCTCGCGCGCAGCTCTTCTTCCAGGCGTCCGCCCTCGTAAAAATAGAGCACCGTCACGGAGCAGCGTTCTTTATCGAGAGCGCGGGCAAGCGTCAGCAAGTGACGCTCTGCTCCGCCGTAGTCCAGCGAGCGTATGAGGAAGGCGAGTCTCGTCATCGCTTCGCGAAAACGAACTGGTTATTGCCCAGTCCTCCCCCGCACGTAATCATCTTTTCGAGGCTGAAGCCGCGCTCGCGGTAGAAGCTTAAAATCTCTTCGGGCCGCGCGACCTCGAACGGGTAGCCGCCGAGCCAGTCTATCCAGTCGTGCACGATGGACATCCCGCGCGACTTCTTATACTCGGCGTAGCGGGCCAGAGGGGAGCGTCCTCGCAGCAGGTCTTTCGTCAAGCCTCCCATGATGAAGTAAGGGATGAAGATCACGGGAACCAGCAGCTTGCCCGCAAGCCCCGAGACATACACGCGCTTGACCTTTAGCCAGGCCCTAGACCTGAGCCCCTGGTCATTGTAGATGGCGATAAAGAGCTTGCCGCCCCGTTCGACCGGAAGGCTCGCGTTCTCAAGCGCCCGCCACATAGCGCCCGTGTGATGCAGCACGCCCCACGAGTAGACTATGTCGAATTGGCCCAGGCTCCGCACGTAATCCGCGTCGAGCACAGAGCCGCGCTCAATCGTCCACTCCGCGTCCGAAGCCCTGTAGCGCCGCTTCAACTCCTCCGTGCAGGCCACGGATTGCGGGTCGTAATCAAAGGAATGGACGCGTGCGCCAAGTCGGCGCGCGGCGAGCGAGAAGAGGCCGCTGCCCGAGCCTATGTCCAGAAAGCTCTTGCCCCGGAGGTCTTCCCGTTCAAGCATCTGCTTGAGAGACTTTTCTGCTTCCCTGATGCGCTCCTGGTTGAGCACGGACAGGAACCGCCTCCAATTCTCTCCGAATTGAAAGCGGCGCTCACGCTCCGCCACGCGCTGCTCTGTCAGCTCCATAAGATTGACGGCCGAAGCCCTCTAAGGGCTCGCTACTTCGTGAAATATTTCTGCCAGCCGAGAGACGTTTCGGCTGACCGAATAATGCTCTAAGACCACACTGCGCCCGGTAGCGCCCATCGCGCGCGCAAGGCTTCTATCCGCGAAGAGCGCCGAGAGAGCATCGTACCACTCATCGGAAGTAGCCGCAGCCAGCCCGACCTGGCCCAGGCGCAATATCTCGCTGTTGACGCCCACGGGGCTGACGACCACAGGCAGCCCCACGGCCATGTAAGAGATCATCTTGAAGGCGCACTTGCCGCGCGTCCAATCCGTGTCGGGCAGCGGCATCAGGCCCACGTCCATCTCCTGCACCAGGCCGACTTCCCCCTCGGGCGACCAGCGCACGAAGCTCCAACTCGATTGCGGAATCCGTTTGAAAGAGGGCTCCCGATCCGACACGACTCTGAGGTGAGCCTGCCTGTGCTCGTTTAAGAAACGGGCGAGCGCCTCTTCCACTTCGTAGAGGTACGGCAGGTTCGAGGCCGAGCCGATCCACCCGATCATCCAGCGCGGCCCCTCTGCTCTTCCTGCGGCAGGCTGCCAGACTTCCGTGTCTATCGAAGTCGGGACGACCCAGACCCGCTGGTGATGTTGACGGTAGTGGTCGGCGATGAAGTGGTTGCCCGCGATCACGCCGTCGCACAGCCCGGCTATCTTTTCGGAGAAGCCCGTCCGGTTCAGGAGCCAGATGGCATCGTCAACGTCAAAGAGCTTACGACGCCCGGCCCAGGGCTCAAGGCTCAGGCGGCCGGGAATCAGCTCGCGCTCAAGCCAGGTGATCTGGCTTGAGCGGGCGGCGCGAAGGCCCTCTAAGCGCCCGAGCATCCCGACGCCTGGGACGCTCGCCATCCTGTATTTGCTCCACGGCGGGTGAAACTCCTGAACCTCTATGCCGAGATGCTTGAGCGGCCTGATAAACTGGCGGACGCGAAAACGGCTGGCCGGGGCGTGCTTGCCGGAAGTCAGGGCCGTGACTTTAATCATCTGTGCGCTCGGTCTGGTGTTCCCCGCAGAGGATTGACCGCGATTGGCCGGCGGTCTCAGATGAGATTAATCTTAGTGCAAAAGAGGTGTAAGGAGAAACTCCGAGGACGCTCATCGTAGGGGCTGTGCATGAGCACGGCGGAGTTGTAGAAGAGCCCGACGAACCCCAGCCACTTGCCGCGACGGCTGGTCTTCAACTCGTCCGCGACGAGGGCGAAGAGATAACCCGGTGCGGGTGATGAGAAGCGCGTTCAAGACGTGCTTAGCGCCGGAGTTGAAGATCGCAACTGTTTAAGCCCCTCTAAGGCCCTGGCCGCCCCCTTGCGGGATGAAACAGGTTGTCGGTGATTGATATTTAAGATGTTCACCTGTAGTTTTAATGGCACGGACAAGAAGACCGGCGCGCGCTCCTGGCGTTCGGGTGTTTAATTTATGACTAATTCAGTTTCCGTCTGCATCCCCACATTCAACGGCGCAAGATGGATTTTGGACTCGATCAATTCAGCCTTGAGCCAAACCTTCCCGCCGTCGGAGATTCTGGTCGTCGATGACGGCTCGACCGACGACACCGTGGAGATCGTCCGCGCGGTCAGGGATGAGAGAATCCGGCTGGTCTTGAATGAGCGCAATCTGGGCTTGGCCCGCAATTGGAACCGCTGCGTCGAGTTGGCGCGTGGGCAGTTCGTCAAGTTTCTTTTTCAGGACGACATCCTCTATCCGCAGTGCATCGAGCGGATGGTGCAGTTGTTTCTCTCGGCCGAAAATTTAGGGCTCGTCTTTGCGGCACGCGATATAATAATAGATGTCGAAGATGAAATTACCAGAGAATGGCTCGAAAACTGCGCCACGCTTCATACCCGGTTCCGCGCGCTCGAATGCGTCAATCGCGGGCGCGACCTGTTCGCTCAGTATCTCGAAAAGGAATTCTTGGGCAACTGGGTGGGCGAGCCCTCGTCCGTCATGATTCGCAGAGAGTGCTTTGATCGCGTCGGCTTATTCAACACGGCCATGTACCAGACTTGCGACGTGGAGATGTGGCTGAGGATCATGTTCTTCTACGACGTGGGCTTTATTCAGGAGAAGCTTTCGGCCTTTCGCTATCACGCTGATTCGACGACGAGGGCGAATATGAAGAGCCGCCGCGACTGGCTAGACCAGGTCAGGCTCCTTGAGGGCCTCTTGAGCTACGACGAGATCAGGGCTGCTTATCCTGAGATTAAAAGGATTCGTCGCCTGCAAATCATGCGAACCATCGGCAGGCTGATCGTGCCGCTCAAGCTGCGACGCAGCATCCTGCGCTCGGCGCGTCGTGTTCTCGTCTCGTCCTCTTTACACTGAAGGTTTGCAATCGAAGGCCGCGCATGATGGAAAGCAAGCTCGCAGTAGTAGCCACTGGGCGCAAGTCCGCTCGTCCGGCGAAATCCTGTTTTGTGATTCGCGCGACGGGGGAGGGCGTGGTCGCCGGGCTGAGGGAGCTGTGGGACTATCGCGAGCTGATCTATTTTCTGACCTGGCGCGACATCAAGGTTCGTTACAAGCAGACGGCTCTGGGCGTCGCGTGGGCCCTCATTCAGCCCCTCTTCCTGATGCTCGTCTTCAGCCTGTTCTTCGGCCGCCTGGCAGGCATCCATTCGGACGGCGTGCCCTATCCGGTCTTCGTCTACACGGCGCTGCTCCCGTGGCAGCTCTTCGCGCACGCGCTCTCGGAATCGAGCAACAGCCTGGTGAGGAACGAACGACTGCTGACCAAAGTCTATTTCCCGCGCCTGGTGATTCCGATCTCTTCCGTGCTCGGCGGGCTGGTCGATTTCCTGATCGCTTTCGTCGTGCTGGTGGGGATGATGGCTTATTACCGGATAGTGCCCGGCGGCTGGGCCATCCTGACAGTGCCGCTCTTTGTGCTCCTCGCCGTGTTGACGGCGCTCGGCGTGGGCCTCTGGCTCTCGGCGCTCAACGTGCAATACAGGGACGTGCGCTACACCACGACTTTCCTGATACAGCTCTGGTTCTTTCTGACGCCTGTGACCTATCCGGCGTCGCTCGTGCCCGGGCGTTGGCGGCCGCTCTACGGCTTGAATCCGATGGCGGGCGTGGTCGAGGGGTTTCGCTGGGCGCTTTTGGGCAGGGCGGAAGCGCCGGGCGCGCTCCTGCTGGCGTCGATTGTGGCGGTCGTGGCGGTCGTCGCGGGCGGGCTCTATTATTTCCGGCGGATGGAGGCGATCTTTGCCGACGTGGTTTAGAGTATGAGTGATATTGCCGTTCGCTGCGAAGGCATCAGCAAGCGTTACCGCCTCGGCCAGCGCGAAAGTTACAGGGCTCTGCGCGACGTGTTGACGACGGCGGTGGCGACCCCGTTTCGACGGCTCCGCTCCGGGCCGCAAGGCGCGCTCGCTCGCCGCCGGGCCGACACTTTCTGGGCGCTCAAAGACGTTTCCTTCGAGATCAGGGAAGGCGAGGTCGTCGGCATCATCGGGCGCAACGGCGCGGGCAAATCGACGCTCTTGAAAATCCTCTCGCGCATTACGCGGCCGACGCGCGGCGAGGCTTACGTCTACGGGCGCGTCGGCTCTCTCCTGGAGGTCGGCACGGGCTTTCATCCGGAATTGACCGGGCGCGAAAACATCTTCCTCAACGGGGCCATCCTCGGCATGCGCCACGCCGAGATCAAGCGCAAGTTCGACGAGATCGTAGCCTTCGCCAACGTCGAACGCTTTATAGACACGCCCGTCAAACATTATTCGAGCGGCATGTACGTGCGCCTCGCCTTCGGCGTCAGCGCGCACCTTGAGCCGGAAGTGCTGGTGATAGACGAAGTGCTGGCCGTGGGCGATGCCGAGTTCCAGAAGAAGTGTCTGGGGAAGATGGATAAGGTGGCCCAGGAGGGCCGCACCGTCATCTTCGTCAGCCACAACATGACCTACATCAACCAGCTCTGCTCTCGAACCATCCTGCTTGCCGACGGGCAGATCGCTCGTCAAGGGAGAACGGCCGAAGTCGTCGCCGACTACCTGAGCGCGAATGCCGCGAGCGGCGGCGAGCGCGTCTGGACGGATGAGGCGACTGCTCCGGGCAACAGCAAGGTGCGCCTCCGTGCCGTCCGCATAGTCTCGAACGGCGCAGTCACGGGCGACGTGGATATTGATAAAGAGGTCGCAGTCGAGGTCGAGTTCTGGAATTTTGAGGAAGATGCGCGCAACCTGTACGCGAACATCTACCTGCTCGACAAGGTGGGCAACGTCGTCTTGAGCACGGCCAACACTCCGGTCGCCAACCTGCTCAAAGAGGATTGGTACTCGGAGCCGCACAGGGCCGGGCTCTTTCGCGCGACCTGCACCTTCCCCGCCAACTTTCTGAACGAGGGGCTCTATCATCTGAACGTCTACATCCTGACGCTGGGCCCAATCCAGGTGGAGGCGAGCGCCGAGCAGGTCATCTCCTTTACGGTCTTCGACACGGGAGTGATGCGCGAGCCGGGCGCGGGGAGCCGCTGGGACGGAGTGGTGCGCGTGCGCTTGCCCTGGCGCACGGAGTTTGTGAGGCCGCACGACGGCAGCAGCCTGGAGGTAGAAGCCCTCAAGGAGAGCGGCCGGTAGCTTTTTTATGAGTGTGACGCTCGTGGATAAAGCCGCCAGGGCTTTGTGAGTAGACTGCTGCCGCCCGCGAGAGAGCCGCTTAAGCTCTACGCCCCGAAAGCAATGCCGAACCAAGAGGACAAAATAGAGAGGGAGCTAAGGCTTCGCCGCGCTGCCTACGAGACCTGTCGAGCGCGAGCCTTCGAGCATCTGGCGCAGGAGCGTCCGGACGATGCCCTGTTCTGGTTTTCGGCGGCAGGCGTCGTCGGCTGGAATTATCACTTCGGACAATGGGGTGACGCCGAGATTGACCGGGCCCTGACGGAAATCGCGCAGGCGCTCTGCGCAAAGCATAAGGCCGTAGATGTAAAGCCGCGCGGGCGCGTAACGCACCTGACAAGCTCCATCGTGGACGGCGGCGGGCACACGGAGGTGATACTGGCCTGGTGCGACCTCTTGAAGCGGTATGAGAACGCGCGGCAGACTCTCGTCAGTTCCGAATGGATAGATTCCCGCGAGCATGGCCGGAACAGTCTCGGCTCACTCTCGGAATCGGTTGACGCTTATCATCTTTGCCCGAAGGGTTCGAGCCCGACGGAGAAAGTCTCTTGGCTCTACGAGCGCCTGATGGAAGCGGGGCCTGAAACCGTGATCCTGCACGTCAATCCGAACGACGTGCTGGCCCTGTGCGCCGCGCTCATGCTCCGCCGCAGCACGGGGGCGCGCCTTGTCTTCTTCAATCATGCAGACCATGTCTTCAGCCTCGGCATGAGCGCGGCCGACCGCGTTATAGAGTATCGCCCGAAGGGCGCGCGCTACAGCATAGGTCATCGCGCCGTCGAGCCCGAACGCATATACCTGGTTCCCCTCGGCTCTCGACCCAGAAGCTCCCCGCAGGTCTCACGCACGGAACTGGGCGTGCCCGAAAACTGCACCGTCTCGATCACCATCGCCGCCTACTACAAGCTTGTGCCGGACGAGGGCTGGAATTTCGGCCGGGCTATTTATGAGCTTTTGAGCGCGGAGCCAAGGCATTATCACCTGATCGTCGGACACGGGTCGCACGGGGTCGTCGGCCACATCATGGGCCACTTCAAGACTGCTCCCGCAGAGGTGCGCGCGCGCCTCGTCTGGCTCGGCCGTCGTACGGACGTAGATGCACTGCTCAAGGCGTCGGACTTTCTCGTCGAATCCTTTCCGCTGACCGGAGGCACTCTGCGCACGGACGCCATGCGCGCCGGCACACCCGTAGTTTCGATCAAAAATACGAGGTGGGATTTGATTACCGAGACGGGCGCTTTCCCGGAAGATTACCCGTTGGTCGCGACCTCTAACGAAGAGGTCATCCGCTTCAGCCGCCTGCTCATCTCCGATGCGGCCTTGCGCGCTCTTTACGGCCGCCGGCTCGCAGAGCGTTATCGAGAGGCTTTCTCCGAGACGGCCGTCGCCGCTGCGCTGCGAAATGCTTTATGGGCCCAGGAGGCGGGCAAAGCCTGTCCCGATCTTACGGAGAAGCCGGAGTATGACCTGCGCTACGCCGTGGCGCTCGGCAGCCGCGCCGTCAACATTCACCAGATAGAAGAGACCGTAGACGCGCACATAGGCTTCAAGCATCGGATGCGAGCAACAAGCCTTTCGACCCGGCTCGTCAAAGCGACGATCAAGTGGACGCAACGCGCCCGAGACAGGTTCTATCTGTCGGCCAGAATGCTACTGAGCTGAAGCTGTAATGAGAACCCCATTCCTCGGCCGCGCCCTCGGCGCAACCGGGAAGCCGCGACTGTGGAAGGGCGTTTGACCTTTTCCAGCTTATCAACCAATATAGCAGTTCTGCCGTCGGCAACCTGCTTTCTTTAAAGCAAACCGTCAAGCAACTTGAGTGGAGGAAGCATAAGTGAAAGGTGTCGTCCTGGCCGGCGGGCTGGGCACGCGTTTGCGCCCCCTGACCGCCGTCACAAATAAACATCTGCTGCCGGTCTATGACCAGCCGATGATCTATTACCCGATTCAAACCCTGGTCAACGCCGACATCAAGGATATTCTGATCGTGACGGGCGGAAATAGCGCCGGAGACTTTTTGAAGCTCCTCGGCAACGGCCGCGCCTTCGGCCTCAAGCATCTCAACTACACCTACCAGGAGGGCGAAGGCGGCATCGCCGAGGCGCTCTCCCTGGCCGAGCATTTCAGCGCGGGCGAGCCCCTCTGCATAGTCCTCGGAGACAATATCATCGAGGGCAATATTCGCCAGGCCGTCAAGAGCTATCGTCACCAGGGCGGTGGGGCCAAGATCATGTTGAAGAAGGTGTCAGACCCGCAGCGCTTCGGCGTCCCCGAACTGGACGGGCGCAACGTCCTGCGCATTGAAGAGAAGCCGCAAGTGCCCAAGTCTGAGTACGCCGTCATCGGCGTCTACATGTACGACTCGGATGTCTTCGACATCATCCGCACGCTCAAGCCTTCGGGACGCGGCGAGTTGGAGATCACGGACGTAAATAACGTCTACATAGAGCGCGGCGATATGACCTGGGACGAACTCGATGGATGGTGGAGCGACGCCGGAACGTTCGAGAGTCTGCTGTACGCCTCGAATCTGGTGGCCCAGACCGGAGCCAACAAAGTGGAGGATAAAAATGTCGCCCCTGCCGGGACAGCAGCAACAACAGCAATCTGAACTCTTCATCCGTGGCGCGATCCGAGATGTCCTGGTGCGCCCGCTGCGCAAGTTCTACGATGAGCGCGGGTGGCTCGCCGAGCTTTTTCGTCATGACCAGCTAACGGAAGAGTTTCACCCCGCGATGGCTTATATCTCGGCGACGCTGCCCGGCGTGACGCGCGGGCCGCACGAGCACGCCGATCAGGCCGACTTCTTCTGCTTCATCGGGCCCTCAAACTTCGAGCTGCGGATGTGGGACAACCGCGAGGCTTCTGCGACCTATCGCCACGTGATGACGCTCACCGTGGGCGAAGACAATCCGCAGGCCGTGCTCGTGCCGAAAGGGGTCGTCCACGCCTATCGCAACATCGGGCCCGTGCCCGGCATCGTCATCAACTGCCCCAACCGTCTCTACATGGGCGAGGGCAGGCGCGAGAGCGTGGACGAAATCAGGCACGAGGACGACCCCGAGACGATCTTTCGGATGGACTGAGCCGTCGGCTATCAGCAGTCAGCTTCTCCGAAAGTTTTTGACTGATAGCTGACCGCTTACGGCTGACCGCTGATTATGAAAGTTGTGCGTATTATCGCGCGGCTCAATGTGGGTGGGCCCGCGCGCCATGTGGTGTGGCTGACCGAGGCGCTTCAAGCGTCGGGGCACGAGTCCACGCTCATCGCGGGCACAGTGCCACGGGGCGAAGGCGATATGAGCTACTTCGCGCGCGCGCACGGCGTCGAGCCCTTGATTATTCCGGAGCTGAGCCGCGAAATCTCTTCGCGGGATGCGGTCGCCGTCTGGAAGCTCTACCGCGAGCTGCTGCGGCAGCGCCCCGACATTGTGCATACGCACACGGCCAAGGCCGGGACTGTGGGACGTGTGGCCGGGCTGCTCTACAGGTGGCTCGTGCCCTCGGCGCTTTACTTACGCCCGCGTCGCGTGCGCTTCATACATACCTATCACGGCCACATCTTTCATAGTTATTACGGCCCGCTCAAGACCCGGCTCTTTCTTCTCGTTGAAAAAGTCCTCGCCCGTGTCGCCACCGACCGCATCATCGTCATCAGCCCGCAGCAGTACCGCGAGATACACGAAACCTTCGGCGTCGGCCGCACATGCCAGTTCGCCGTCATTCCTCTGGGGCTGGACTTGGAAGCCTTCGGCGATTGGCCCAGGAGGCGAAGCCCGCTGCGCGAAGAGCTGGGCGCGACCGACGGGGAAGTGCTCGTCGGAATCGTCGGGCGTTTGACGGAGATCAAGAATCACAGCCTTTTTTTGCGGGCCGCCGCCCGGTACAAGGCGCGACGGCGGGCTAGAGGAGAGGAGGGGCCGCGCGTGCGCTTCCTCGTCATCGGCGACGGGCACTTGCTGGGCCAACTCAGGGAAGAGGCGCGCGCTCTGGGGCTCGGGCGTGACGAGCTTGTTTTCCTGGGCCAACGCGACGACGCGGAGAATTTCTATCCCGGCCTGGACATAGTGGCGCTGACCTCGCGCAACGAAGGGACGCCCCTGACCCTGATCGAGGCGATGGCCAACGAGCGAGCCGTGGTGGCCGTCGGAGTCGGCGGAGTGGTTGACCTCCTCGGAGGTGAGGTTCAAAACGCGGGGGCTGCGCGCCGCGAAGAGTACGCCGTGTGTGAGCGGGGCGTGCTCGTGCGCAGGCAAGAGGCAGAAGCTTTTGCGGCCGCGCTCGAAAGGGCCATAGAGGATGAAAGCTTGCGGCGCGCAATGGCTGAGCGCGCCCGCCTCTTCGTCGAGCGCGAATATACGAAAGAGCGGCTCGTCGGCGATGTGACCAGGCTCTACCATGAGCTGCTGCACGAGAAAGATGCTGCGGACGCGCCTGACTTACCGCCGGGAGAGGCTGCGACAGCGGCTTCCGCCGCGCGATTGAAAAGAAGAGTTTGAAGGAGGATTGATAAGAACGTGCGAATATTGATTACGGGAGGCGCTGGGTTTATCGGCTCTCACCTGTCCGACGCCTACCTGGAGCGCGGCGACGATGTCTACATCATAGACGACCTCTCGACCGGCTCCATCCAGAACATCGCTCACCTGAAGGGCAACCCGCGCTTTCATTACACGATTGACAGCGTCCATAACCAGCCCGTCACGGCCGAGCTGGTTGACCAGTGCGATGTTATCTTTCACCTCGCGGCGGCCGTCGGCGTCAAGCTCATAGTCGAAAGCCCGGTCAGAACCATCGAGACCAACGTGCGCGGCACAGAAGTCATCCTCGCCCTCGCCAACAAGAAGAAGAAGCCCGTGCTGGTGGCCTCCACGTCCGAAGTCTACGGCCTTTCGATGGACGTGCCCTTTCGCGAGGACGGCAATCTGGTGATGGGCGCGACCACTAAGGGGCGGTGGAGCTATGCCTGCTCGAAGGCGATTGACGAGTTCCTGGCCCTCGCCTACTGGCGCGAGAAGAAGCTGCCCACGCGCGTCGTGCGTCTCTTCAACACTGTGGGCCCACGCCAGACGGGCCAGTACGGGATGGTCATCCCGACCTTCGTCGAGCAGGCGCTCTCGGGTCGTCCCGTCACGGTCTACGGCGACGGCACGCAGACGCGCTGCTTCGGCTACGTCGGCGACGTGGTGGGCGCGCTCGTCAAGCTGATGGAGCACGACGGGGCGGTCGGCGAGGTCTTCAACATCGGCAGCAACGAAGAGGTCTCAATCCTGGAGCTGGCCCAGCGCATCAAGGAGCTGACCCGCTCCGAGTCCGAGATCGTCATGGTGCCCTACTCGGAAGCCTACGAAGAAGGGTTCGAGGATATGCCGCGCCGCGTGCCAGACATCAGCAAGGTCGGCGCGCTCGTCGGCTTCCGCCCGCAGATGAGCCTCGACGGCATACTGAAGAGCGTCATTGATTACCAGTCCGGCCGGAGGGGCGGCTAACGGGGCACGGGCGAGCGCCTCTGCCCGCCCGGCCCCGGCGGCCACTTGATTTGTTGCGCCCGATGGAATAGGGTTTGTGCTTCTTTCGGAAAGAAGAGCGGCCGAGCGCGCGCCCATCCTCAGCTATGTCATTTGACCCGAAAGCTCTAGTCGCGATTGCCACTTCACTCGTCCTTGCGCTTGTGTTGACGCCCCTGGTGCGTGCGCTCGCGAGGCGGTGGGGCCTTGTGGCGCGCCCGAAGATTGATCGCTGGCACAAGAAGCCTACGGCCATGCTCGGCGGCGTCAGCATCTTCTTCTCGGTCATCCTGACGGCGCTCCTGCTCCTACCGCACACGCGCGAGACCTGGGTGGTGATCGGCGCAAGCTCCTTTCTGTTCCTCGTCGGCCTGGTTGACGACCTCATCCATACCAAGCCCTACCAGAAATTGATCGGGCAGGTGATGGGCGCGGCCTTCGTCATCTATTACGGATTGAGCATGACCTGGACGCGCTCGGCCCTGCTCAATATGCTGATTACCATCTTCTGGCTGATCGGCATTACGAACGCCATCAACCTGCTGGACAACATGGACGGGCTGGCGGCCGGGATTGCGGCCATCGCCTCGGTCTTTCTGGCTCTGAACTTCGTCGTCAACGGGCAGTTGACGGAAGCTCTGATGCTCGCCGTCTTTGCCGCCGCGCTCGTCGGGTTTCTCGTCTACAACTTCAACCCGGCTTCGATCTTCATGGGCGATTGCGGGTCGATGTTCGTCGGGTTCTTTCTCTCAAGCACGGCGCTCTTGAGCGTGGCGGGCACGGCCGGGCGCTCGCGCAGCCTGCTGCCCGTGCTGACCGTGCCCATACTCATACTGTTCATCCCCATCTTCGACACGACCTTCGTCACAGTGCTCCGCAAGCTGTCGGGGCGTGCGGCCTCGCAGGGCGGGCGCGACCATACTTCGCACAGGCTGGTCGCTCTGGGCATGTCCGAGCGGCGGGCCGTCTGGATGCTCTACTGCTTCGCGACGCTCTCGGGCGTGCTGGCGATGCTGGTGCGTGAATTGAAGCTGGACGTGAGCCTGGCGGCGATCCTCGGCTTCACTGTGCTGTTGACGCTGCTGGGCGTGTACCTGGCGGGCGTGAAGGTTTATGACGAGGAGGAGGTGCGCTCGGCCAGAGAGACTCCGCTCTTCGCATTTCTCGTAGACCTCTCGTACAAGCGCAGAGTCTTCGAGGTGCTGCTCGATGTGGTCTTGATTATCCTGGCCTATTACAGCGCCTACGCCCTGGTCTTCGGGCCGTTCTCGATGGAGAGCCGCGACTGGCAGCTCTTCCTGCGCACTGTGCCGCTCTTGGTCTTTCTCAAGATGGCGACCTTTTTGAGCGTCGGCGTCTATCGCGGCATCTGGCGTTACACGAGCGTTGACGACCTGGTGGTCTTCGGCAAAGGCGTCGCGATAGGCTCGGTGGCATCTGTGCTGGCCATCCTCTTCGCCTTTCGCTTCCGCGAGTTTTCGCGCGCAGTCTTTGTCCTGGACGGCATGTTCCTGCTGATGATGCTGGCCGGGAGCCGCATGGCCTTCCGCTTGTTCAGGCAGATTTTGCCCACGGCCCGCGCGCGCGACGGATGCCGGGTGCTGATCTACGGCGCGGGGGACGCGGGCGAGCTGCTCCTGCGCGAGCTTTTGAATAACCGCGAGCTGCAATACGCGCCCGTCGGTTTCGTGGACGACGACCCGCGCAAGAAGGGCAAGGTCATTCACGGCTTGCGCGTCTACGCCGGAAACGGCCAGCTTCGCACGGTCTGCCGCGAGCAGCGCATAGACGAAGTGCTCATCTCAAGCTCGCAGTTCTCCGACGAGCGAGTCCGAGAGATTATGCGCGACTGTGAGGAAGAGCACGTCATACTCAAACGTATGCGGATCAGGATCGAGCAATTGAGCGGAGAATAGTCCGGGGCGCACTCGGGCCCAGCTTCTTCGCCTGACTCCCGACCGAAGCGAAGAGCAACACGCTCCGAAGCGCCTCCTGACATGGTAGAGAAATTGTGAGCCAGGCCAAGACAGATCAACTAAAACTGATAGAGGTGCGTGCCCCTCTCATGCGCCTGCTCCTGCTTGTGCCAGTCCTGTTGGCCCTCCTGGGCTCCTGGTATGCGGGGCGCTGGTACTTGGGCAACGTCGTCGCGGATTACGCGCCGAACCTTGAGAGCGGCCAGCTTGAGTTGGCCCGGTGGACGACCGAGCTTGCGCCCGACGACCCGCTCACGCACTGGGCGGTCGCGACCATCGAACAGCAGGCCCTCCCGCCCGAGCAACTCTCGGACGCCCTCAAACAGTATGAAAAGGCCGTCAGCCTCGCGCCCAACGATTACCGGCTGTGGGTCTACCTGGGCCGCGCGCGCGAGCATGCGGGAGACGCGGCCGGCGGCGAGAAGGCTCTGCGGCGAGCGGTCGAGCTGGCTCCTTACTATGCGGAGCCGCGCTGGCTCTTAGGCAATCTGCTCTTAAGGGCCGGGCGCGTCGACGAAGCCTTCGCCGAGCTGCATCGCGCGGCCGAGCAGGAGCCGCGCCTGCGCCCGCAGGTCTTCAACATGGCCTGGCATGTCTTCGACAAGGACGTGCAGGCTATCAGCCGCGCCGCAGGCAACTCTCCGGCGGCGCACGCAGACCTGGCCGTCTACCTCGCGGGCCACAACCGCCTGGGCGACGCCATCGGGCAATGGGACGCCTTGACTGCGGCCGAGAAGATCGAGCAGCGCGCTGCCGGACGCTCCTTGATACTGACTATGCTCGGGGCCAAACGTTTTCATCCGGCGCTCAAGCTGCTGCGCGACATTGACCCGCAGGGCGCTGCGAGCGTCAAGGCCGAGCAGGTCTTGAACGGCGGCTTCGAGGAGGAGATCGGCCAGACGGAGCAGAACCCTTTCGACTGGCAGATCAATTCCGCCGCGCAAGCGCAGATCGGCATTGACGAGCGATACCGCCGCAGCGGCAATCGCAGCCTGCGAATACGCTTTCAGGCTCCGGGCCAGCTCGTCTTTAACAACGTCGGGCAATTGCTGGTGGTCGAGCCCGCGACCTCTTACCGCCTGGAATATTACGTTCGCACCTCGGAGCTGAAGAGCGCGAGCATGCCCGTCATAGGCGTCTATGATGCGGCCGACAACACGCAGCTCGGCGTCTCGGAACCGCTCGCCACGGGGTCGCAGGATTGGCATCTCGTGACGATTGATTTTAAGACCGGGCCTCAAACCGATGGGGTTCGTATCTCTACCAATCGCGGGGCATGCGATTCGGAAACGCCCTGCCCAATTTTCGGCATAGTCTGGTATGACGACTTCAATCTCCAACGCAACGGCGGCAGAGCAGCCGCAGACGCTGGCGCACATAGTCGAAGAGCAGCCGCCTCAAGCAGCGCAAACAACGCCGCTCGATGAGATCGGCCGCACCCTGGCGAGCCGCTTTATCTTCCTTATCATCTGCGTGGCGATAGTCGTCTCGACGCTCGCCTTCGGGACGGTTCACTACTGGTCGCTCGCCGTCTTTCAAGCCAGCGCGGCGCTCCTCGTAGTGCTCTGGGCCGTAGACGCCTGGACGAGTGGGCGGCTGCGCCTGAGCCGCAACGCCCTGCAATGGCCCATCGTCGGATTGATTCTCGTCGGGCTTGTGCAACTGCTGCCGCTGGGCCGTGAGCTGGGCGGCGGCCTCATCTCTTTCGCGACCGTCCGAAGCCTGTCCGTAGACCCTTACTCGACTCGCCTTTCGCTCGTGCAGATCGCGTCGCTGCTGATCTATTTCGCGGCCGTGCTGGCCTTCACGGATGGGCCCATACGGCTGCGCCTGCTCGTGCGGACGATCATCATCTTCGGCTTCCTGCTGGCCATCCTGGGGCTCATACAATCTTTCACCTCCCCGACCAAGCTGCTCTGGATGCGCGAGCTGAAGGAGGCTCTGCCCTTCGGGCCGTTCGTCAACCGCCACCACTTCGCCGGCTATATGGAGCTGGCGCTGGCGCTTCCGCTGGGGATACTCTTTGCGGGCGGATTGGAGCGCGACAAGCGTTTCATCTACCTGTTCGCCGCGCTGATGATGGGCGTGGCGCTGATTATGACCAACTCGCGCGGCGGCATCCTGAGCTTCATCGCGCAGATAGTCTTTCTGGTCGGCATGTCGGGCTTTCGCAGAGGACGAGGGCGCGAGGGTGAGGGCGGCGCGAAGTCTGGGATTCGCGGCGCGGCGCTGCGGGCCGGATTGGGGCTTGCGCTCATCCTCTCGATCTTTGCCGGCGTAGTGATGCTCGGCGGCGAGCCTGTCCTCAATCGTTTTATGGGAACCGTCAGCTCCGCCGACCCGACCACGGGCCGCGCACACTTCTGGCGAGTCACGCTCGACATCATCCGCGATCACCCGCTGCTGGGGACGGGCCTCGGCTCCTACGGCCTGATCTTTACTCGTTACGATACGCGAAGCGGCGCGCTGAGGGTCGAGCAGGCGCATAACGATTATCTACAGACGCTCTCGGACGCAGGCGTAGTGGGCGCGCTGCTCGGGCTCTTCTTCATCGTCATGCTCTTTCGCCTGGGCTTGCGGCGCGCGGGCAGCGAGGATAAGTTCCGGCGCGGCGTCGCCATCGGGGCGCTGTCGGGATGCTTCGCCGTGCTGGTACACAGCTTCTTCGACTTTACGCTGCACACGACGGCGAACGCGCTGCTCTTTCTGGTCTCGGCGGCGCTGGCGACTCTGAACGGCAGGGTCGAGCGCGCGCCCGAAGGTCGTCGCCGCCGTCGCCGTCGCACCATGCGTCAGCCGAAGATCGTCTCCGTGCCGGAGGCCAAGAGCGCAGCAGCACTCCCCGCGCAGAACCGATAATGAAACAGAGGCTCCTCCAATTAATCGTCTGCCCGCTCTGCGGGGGCGCGCTCTCGTCCGAGATTTTCGAGCGAAACACGGACAACGAGATTTCTACGGGCCTGCTCTCGTGCGCGTGCGGCTCTGTCTATCCGGTCATCGGCGGCATCCCGCGTCTTTTGCCTCCCGACCTGCAAGGCATGCTGTGGGAGATGCACCCGGACTTTTTCGAGCGGCACGCGTCGCGCCTGCCCGCCCGTCTGTTGCCGAAAGAGGCGAAGAAGAAGTCCGACGGGGAAGACAGCGCGACGCGCGCGCAACGCGAGACGGCACGCAGCTTCGGTTACGAGTGGCAGGCGTTTTCCGAGATGCTGCCCGAATACGAAGCCAACTTTCGCTGGTACTTCGAGCGCTTCGCCGAGGATTCATTCAAGGGCGCGCTTGTCCTCGACGCCGGATGCGGGACGGGCCGCCACACTTTCTACATGGCCAGGAGCGGCGCGCGCGAAGTCGTCGCCATGGATTTCAGCCAGGCCATAGAGGTCGCCGCCTACAATAATCGCGAGAACCGGAACACGCATTTCGTCCAGGCAGACATTTATCATCCGCCCTTTCGTCCGCGCACGTTCGACTTTCTCTACAGCCTGGGCGTGCTGCACCACCTGCCAGACCCCGAGCAAGGATTTCGCACGCTGCTGCCGCTGCTGCGCGAAGACGGCTTTTTGAACATCTATCTCTACTGGAATCTGGAAGGCGAGCCGCGATGGCGGCGGCTGGCCCTCTCGGGTGTGACGCAGGTGCGACGTGTGACGACCAGGATGCCGCACGCGCTGCTCAAAAAATTGTCCTGGCTGATTGCCGTCGGCTTCGAGTTGGGGCTGGTGACGCCCGCGCGCACGCTCTCACGTTTTCCGGCGACGCGACGCCTGGCGGAGCGCGTGCCGCTCGGCCACTACCGCAAATACTCTTTCCGCGTGCTCTACACGGATCAGTTCGACCGCTTCAGCGCGCCGATTGAGAATCGCTACAGCCGCGCCGAGGTGACCGAGTGGTTCGAGCGCGCAGGGCTCGCGGATGTGGTCATCTTGGGCGGGCAAGGGTGGCGCGCTTCCGCACGCCGCCCGCAGCAGAGCGAGAAAGGCTTTGAGAGAGATGAGAGCGAGACGGTAGAGGAGCGCGCGGCCGCCGCCGCCCTGGAGAAATGAGCTTGAGCCTACTCGACATGATGCGCAACCGCTCGGAGCAGACCGTGCTCAAGACGCTCGGAATTGAGATCGAGTCCTGCGAGCCTGAGCGCGTGCGCCTCTCCATGCAGGTTGACGAGCGGCATCATCAATACACGGGCCTGCTGCACGGCGGCGTCTCGGTCGTCCTGGCAGAGACGGCCGCCTCCATCGGCGCGGCTCTCAACACGGACTTGAGCCGCTACACGCCGGTCGGCGTCGAGATCAATGCCAATCACCTGCGCTCGGTCACACGGGGGCGCGTCACAGCCGAAGCCGTGCCCGTCTACAAGGGACGACAGATGACCGTGTGGGCCATAGAGATCAGAGACGAGCGCGAGCGGCTCGTCTGTGTGTCGCGCTGCACGCTGGCGCTGAAACCCGGCAGCGCGCTCGCGCCCGAATCGTGAAGGCAGGCTGAAGGCGACGTGAAGTCTCGTCCCTTTTCGTGTATCTTGTCCGGGCGTTGACGCGCGCTCTCCCAAATCAATCGTGACAGGCTTTCGGTGAATCAGGAGGCATTCATGCGGCGTGGATTAAACTGTCTGGCGGTGCTCTGTTTCTCTCTCCTCGCCTTCGGCGCGAGCAAGCCCGCACAGTCGCCTAAAACAGAATGCCCGGCGATCACCATTGACTGCCCGACCAGTTGCTATAAGCCGGGCCAGCCCTTTACGGTGACGGCAAACGTGACCGGCGTTGACCCGAAACTGAGCCTGAGCTATGAATGGGAGCTTTCCAGCGGGACGATCACGAGCGGTCAGGGAACTGCTTCAATCACCGTCACGGAAGAGACCGATTGCCAGATCATCACGGCCACCGTCAGGGTCAAAGGCTTGGACGCAGCCTGCCAGAACAGCGCGTCCTGCTCGACGGTGACGGATTGTTGCTGGACAGCCGTCAGCCGCCGTTTCGATAAGTATGGCGACCTTGCATTCGTGGACGAAAAGAAACGGCTCGATTACTTCGCCGAGCAGTTAAAGAATGAGCCGGGCGCGCAGGGCTATATCCTTGTCTATGGCAGGCGCGGCGCTCCAGCCGGTGAAGCGAAGGCGCGCGCCACGCGTGCTAAAGATTATCTGGTGACGAAACTCGGCATTGAAGCCGGCCGCCTGGTGACGATTGACGGCGGGGTGCATGAGAGGCTGGCTGTCGAGCTTTGGATAACGCCGTTCGGCGCGCAGCCTCCGTCGCCGGTCAACGATCAGGGCGACGAGGTCGAAGGCAACTGAACGATGAGAGGGCCGAGGATGGGTTTCCCGGCGGCGATACGCAAAGGATGACTACTTCTAATAACGGAACAGAGCCGACGACGCTGCCTAAGCTCTGCCTCGCGGCTATTCGTCAATACGGAAAACGGGACGCGCTCAACCATAAACGCGCGGGCCAGTGGATACATATCGACGCCGAGACTTTCATCGAGCGCGTCCGGGCCCTGGCCGTCGGGCTCGCAGAGCTTGGCATCCGCGCGGGCGACCGCGTGGCCCTGCTCTCGGAGAATCGTCCCGAGTGGTCGATCACAGACCTGGCCATCCTCAGCCTCGGCGCGATCAACGTCCCGATCTACACCACGCAGGCCGTCGAGCAGGTGCGCTACATCCTTGAAGATTCGGGCGCACGCATGCTCTTTGTCTCGGGGCGCAAGGTCTTCAAGCACGCGCGCGCAGGCGTAGAGAGCGTCGAGCAACTCGAACGCATCATCTTCTTCGACGCCGAAGCGGTCGAAGGCGTCCAGCATGCGATGTCGCTGGAAACTCTTGAGAGCAGGGGGCGCGAGCGCGACCGGCGCGAGCCGGAAATCTACGACAGCGCCGTCGAACGGGTGCGCTCCGAAGACCCGGCGACGATCATCTACACTTCGGGGACGACGGGCGAGCCGAAAGGCGTAGTCCTCACGCACCATAACTTCGTCTCGAACGTCCTTTCCATCACCAACTCACTTCCCATCTCCGAAACAGACACTTCACTCTCAGTCCTTCCGCTCTCGCACATCTTCGAGCGCACGGTCTTCTATGTCTTCTGCTGGAACGGCGTCTCCGTCTACTACGCGGCCTCTTTCGATCAGGTCGGAGAGCACCTGCGCGAAGTACGGCCGACGATCATGACGGCCGTGCCGCGACTGTTCGAGAAGGTCTATCACCGCATAGTCAAGAAGGGGATGACGGCCGGAGGGTGGCGAACCAAGCTCTTTGCGCGCGCTCTGCAAGTGGGCGTGCGCTACTCTGAGTTGAAGGATAAGGGCGAGCGTGTGCCGCCGCTCCTGGAGATCGAGCAGGGGATTGCCAGCCGTCTGGTCTTCTCCAAATGGCGCGCAGGCGTCGGCGGACGCCTCCGTTATTTCGTTTCGGGCGGCGCGGCGCTGTCGCCCACTCTCTCCTACGCTTTCCTCGCCGCAGACATCCCGATACTTCAAGGCTTCGGGATGACCGAGACCTGTGTGGTCTCGGCCAATCGCCCGGAGGATAATCGCGTCGGCTCTGTGGGCCTGCCGTTCCCTGGGATTGACGTACGCATTGCGGAAGATGGAGAGATCGAGGTGCGTGGGCCCAATGTGATGCTCGGCTACTATAACCACCCGGAGGCGACGCGCGAGGTCTTGCGCGACGGGTGGTTCGCGACCGGAGACGTGGGCCGCATGGACGAGCGCGGCCACCTCTACATCACAGATCGTAAGAAAGACCTCTTCAAGCTCTCGAACGGCAAGTACGTCGCGCCGCAACTGCTTGAGAGCCTCATTAAGCAGAGCGAGTACGTCAACCAGGTCGTCGTCATCGGGGCCGGTCGCAAGCAGCCTGTCGCCCTCGTCGTGCCCGAGTGGGACGCGCTCGTAAGCGCCATAGACGGTGGAGCCGCGCCGAACGCCGAGCGCCGCCGAGAGCTGAGCCGCGACGCAACGGCTGTCAAGGTTGTGCAGCGAGACGTGGCCGCGCTGACGGCCGAGCTGAACGATTACGAGCGTGTGCGGCGCGTGGCGCTCCTGCCCGAAGAGTTCTCCATAGACGGCGGAGAGATGACCCCGACCCTGAAAGTAAAACGGCGCGTCATAGACGAGAAGTATGCCGACCTGATCGCAGAGCTTTACGGCGGCACAGACTGAACGAGATGAAACGTCACCTGACCTTAATCATGATCCTCTCCGGCGCTCTGGTCGGAACCCTGACGGGGCTGCTGCTCTTTCGCACAGACCTCTTTCGCACAAACCCTCAGCAGCCCTCTCCGGAGCCCATCAGGGATTTGTCCAGGGCTTCGCCCGGCGCTCAGCCTCCACACATGAGAGGCGCTGAGGGCGCGGCCGTGACGATTGAGGAGTTCGCGGACTTCCAGTGCCCTCCGTGCGGCAAGCTGTACCCGGAGCTGAAGCGCATAGAGTCCGAATATGGCCCACGCCTGCGCCTGGTCTTTCGCCATTTCCCGCTCGAAATGCACGAGCACGCCGAAGAGGCCGCGCGGGCCTCGGAAGCAGCCGCCGCCCAGGGTCATTTCTGGGAGATGCACGACCTGCTCTTTGAGCGGCAGCGCGAATGGGCTGAGGCAAGGGAGGCGCGCTCGCTTTTCAACGGCTACGCGCAGACGCTCGGCCTGGACGTGGAGCGGTTCAAGCGTGATATGGAGGGACAGGAGACGGCAAAGCGCGTCGCCTCGGACAAGGAGCGCGCCCTGTCTGTGCAGGTCTCGGGCACGCCGACGCTCTTTCTCAACGGGCGAGAGATACCCGCCGAGGCAATGTCTTCTGAGGGGATTCGAGACGCAATTAAAGCGGCGCTCAACGGGAAAGGGCAATGAGCGTCTGGGGCCTTGAAGCCTGTGGGGCAGAATTTTGAGATTTTTGACGGGCGAGCCTTCCCGGCCCGCCTCAGGCGTCCGTGAGCGTCAGCGGCGCTTTCTCGTAAGCTACTTCTGTGAAAACCTCCACCCGATTGAGGCTCCGGCCGAGGATGGCTTCGGCCAGGTGGCGCAGGTTGGCGGGCATCTCGGCCACCGGACACTGCTCCTCTGTGGGGCGATGAGCACTCAGCAGTTGAAGTTCCGCTCCGCAGAAGTCGCAGGCAGAGAGGTGCGAAGCAATCCAGGTGCGCTGCTCGGCCGATAGCTGCTGCGTACCGTAACAGAGCAAAGATTCCGAGGAAGGGCAGCTTGTTTGTTTACAGAATAAGCTCACAAATGAAGAACTCATGGGTTTTCCCCTCGTTGTCCGCCAGAGACCTACGGGCCCAAAACAAGAACGGCTCAGTCGCTTGACGAGCGCCACCACAACAAACAGGTCGCGAGGTCGAAAGGGGCAAGAGAGACCGCGAGCCAAACAGCCGGAACCTGAACGGGCGCATTCGCCTAATCAACCGAGATAAAGCTTTAATCCCTCCTTATTTCCATAAGTTTAATTTCAACGAAGGCCCCATTTTTACGGGCCCGCAGCTAAATTTCGTCTTTCGTGTAAAAAGATGTTGCTCTTTTTACGGGTTTGCTGATAACATCTTTTCTGTCAGTTAAGGGGCCTCCGAAGCGCCCCTTGCAACATGCCCCTTCTCGGAAGATCGCGCCATTCCCCTTTTGCGTTCATCTGGCGCGTCCAATCCAAGCAAGGCACAAGGCAAGAAGGGCCTGCGGGTAGCAGAGGTGATCTCTCTAGTGAGAAGTGAATCGAACAATTGCTACCGAAGCATCATACCCGTCTCTCCTGCGAATGACCGCTCCGACCCGCCCACTCTCTAACCTTAGACTCAGGACATATTGCTCTTAAGAAGCCTGGCCCGTGACGTTCTTTCTCGCCCCCTCGCTGAAGCGTTACGGAATCGGCCCCGAGGCGATATAGAAAAGCTAGATTTTCCAGATACCAAAGCTGTGAAACCCACTCGTGAAAATCCCCCGAAAGGCTCCTCGATGAGCGTCACCAAGGAACAGGCGAACGCGCCGAAGCGCCCGCAGTTTGACCGCCAGTCGCGCGCTGGCCAGTGGACGGAGAGTCTGCGTTCGTCGGATGTCAATCGGCTGTGGACTGAGCTGCACCGCATAGTCTGCCACCACCCCTTAGTACGCGCCTCGCGCAACGCCGGTCTGCTCGTCGAAGAGGGCTCGCAGAACACCTACACAGACCTGACGCAAGAACTGTTCGTGCAGCTTCTCAGCAAGGCCCGCTTCCAGCACTATCTGGAGACGGAGATGACCGACTCCGAGATCGAATGCGAGATCGGGCAGATAGAGCTGACGAACCTGCTGACGGCAGAGCTTCGCAAGCGTCACCCGGAATCCTATCGCCTCGCGCGCCGCATCTCCACGCTCATCCAATCGAGCGCCAATTTCCGCCGTTTCGACACTTCCGGTATTGACGACGAGCCGCATCGCCGCCTCGCCGACCGCATCTACGGTCTGAGCGAGTGGCCGCAGGGCAAGCCGCGCCGCGAGCATCACGACCTTGAGCAACGCATACACTTGATCCCTGTGCGCCAGCGCGACACGCGCATGGTCGGCTGCACGGGAGACTCGCAGGTCGTCATCAGCAATCTTGACCTGGAAGATTTGATTATCTCGGTTCTGGAAGCGGCCGACGCGCCCGTGGACGTGAGGACGCTTAGAGGCCTTGTGATGTCGCGCCTGCCGGTGATGGACATCTACCTGGTTCCGCTCGGCGGCGACGACAACGACGATGGCGGACAGCAGTTCGAGCCCGTTGACGGTTGCGAGAATCCGGAAGAGGGCCTCTTGCGCCGCGAGTCAGAGCGCGAAGCCGCCGGTTTTGTTGACCAATTCTTGAGAAACCTGCACGGGAGCGTGCGCGGAAAGCTGAAGCAGTACAATCGTATGCTGGGCGTGCTCTGGCACTGCTACCTGAGCCCTGACCACTCTACGCAACTGGAAGTGGCCGCCGCCCTGGGCGTCTCAGACTCCTTAGTCTCGGACTATCGCCGTCGCATAGAGCAAGAGCTGCGCTCGCTGTCTTTCAACGAGATAGAGGAGGCGCGCCGCTTCGAGATGGCCTTGAGGGAGCGTGTGCGCGCGCTGGTGCTGGTCGGCGACGAAGAGAGCGTAACGGTCTAGGGCGAACCCTTCAATTGCCTGGAAGAGAGTTCGGGCGTTACACTCGCGAAGGTCGGCCCGATTAATGCTGTGCCTCCAACGTATGGCCGCCTTGCGCCGCTTTGCCTCTTTATTCAGGAGAGGGCGCATAGAGTTGCCATTATGCTGCATAAAGTCGTTCTTTATTCCTATTTCGATGAATATATAGGCAAAGCCGTTCTTCGTTCCTTTGCAGAAGCCGTCCGCTGCTCAGCCCATTGCCTGAGACGACTCATGCCGAGCGAGAGAAATGGGACACAAGAGTCATTTCAGCGATTACGAACCCGTCACGCGCTCGCGACGCGGAGCGCGCGCATGGGAGGGCGAAGCCGTTACCAAAGAAGAAGAGACGGACGAGTGGGCGCACTTTAGAACTCAGCAGTCCGAGCAGGCGCAGAGCGAAGAGACGGCCCGGGAAGAGGGCGCTGAGCGCGCCGCCCAAGTGGGCCCAAAGCCTGAGACGGAACAGGAGGCGGGGCCGGGCGCAAAGCTCAAAGCTGCTACGGCGACGCTCAAGCGCGGCCACCTGTTGGGCTACACGGGACTGTTTCTCTACACGGTCGCGGTCTTTTTCCGTCCTTACGAATTTCACCCGTCACTGGCCGGGCTCATCAACCTCTCATTCTGGTTCGCCATCTTCACGCTGGCCGTCTTCGTCCCGTCTCAGATCATGCTCGAAGGCACGCCGACGGTCTGGACGAAAGAGGTCAAGCTGATATTGCTGCTGTGTCTGGCCTCTCTGCTCTCGATGCCGTTTTCGGCCGACCCTCTGGGAAGCTGGAACTATTTCATAGACATCTACATTAAGATGGTCATCATGTTCATCGTCATGGTGAACGTGCTACGGACGGAGCGGCGGCTGAAGGGGATGCTGTTTCTCTCCATCCTGGCCGGTTGTATTTCGAGCGTCACGGCCATTCAGGATTATCGTACGGGGAATTTCACGGTCGAAGGCTATCGCGTGATGGGAAAGATCGGCCTCTACGGCCTGTTCGGCAACCCCGATGACATGGCGCTTCACCTGATCACGATGATTCCGATTGCCGTCGCCCTGATGCTCGGCTCGCGCAATCTGCTCATCAAGCTGGGGCTCGGCGCGGTCACACTGCTGATGCTTGCGGGAACCATCTTCTCTTTTTCGCGCGGCTGCTTTCTCGGACTTTTGGCGCTGACAGCCGTCATGGCCTGGAAACTGAGCCGTCGCAACAAACTCCTCGTCTTCGCCCTACTGTTTGTCGCCTTCGTGGCCTTCATGGTGCTTGCCCCGGGCAACTTCGCGACACGCATTATCTCCATCTACGATCACAGCCTAGACCCGGTCGGCTCCGCCAGCGTGCGCCAGGCCATAGTCTGGCGGGCCATTCTGGTAGCCCTGCGACATCCGCTCTTCGGCGTCGGGATGGGCGGCTTCTACGCCTACGGCGTGGGGAACTTGGGAACGCACAACGCCTATTTACAGGTCGCGGCCGACCTCGGGCTTCCGGCGCTCGTCGTCTACATCATGTTCATGATTCATCCGCTCCGGCGGCTCGCGCGAATCGAGTGCGAGACGTATACGCAGCGGAGAGCCTCGCGCTTCTACTATTTGTCGGTCGGGTTGCAGGCGAGTCTGGTCGGATACATGGTGGCGAGCACCTTCTACACGGTCGCCTTTACCTGGTACATCTATTATCTGGTCGCCTACGCCGTCTGCCTGCGTCGCATGTATGAAGCGGGGCCGGGCGCTGCTGCGGGGGAAGAGGTCGCGGTAGAGAAGAGGAGAGGGCGTCTGACGGAGATGCGGAGAGCGCCAGTTGCGTCGCTTGATGAAAAGCTTTTGACATGAGAGTGTGGACGGTTGCAGAGCTGTTATTCTGGGCGAGCGCGGCGGCGCTCTGCTACACCTATGCGGGCTATCCGCTCCTCGTCCTTATAGTCAGCACGTTGCGTCCGCGCGCCGTCCGGCGCGCAGCGCAGACCCCGTCCGTCACGGTCATCATCACAGCCTACAACGAAGAGCGCGCCATCCGGGCCAAGCTCGAAAACACGCTCGCGCTCGATTATCCGCCCGAGCAACTGGAAGTGATCGTCGCTTCCGACTGCTCCACTGACCGCACGGATGAGATTGTCGCGGAGTTCGCCTCGCGCGGCGTGCGCCTCTATCGCCAGCCGGAGCGATTGGGGAAGACCGCTGCGCAGAATGCCGCCGTTGAGCGAGCGCGTGGCGACTTCATACTCTTCTCGGATGCGACGACTTTGTACGAGCCGGACGTGCTGAGAGTGATGATGCCGAGCTTCGCAGACCCCAGTGTTGGGTGCGTGGCCGGACGACTCGTCTATGTTGACCCGTCGCAATCCGGGGTGGGGCGCGGTGCGCGCTCCTACTGGGGTTACGAGACCTTTTTGAAGCGGCACGAGAGCCGCGCGTGCTCGCTGATTGGCGCTTCGGGCTGTCTGTATGCCGTCCGGCGCTCGGCCTACGTGCCGCTTTATCACGAGGCGTGCAGCGATTTCCTGATCGCGACCGTGATGGTCGAGCAGGGCTTGAGGGCCGTCTACGAGCCCGCAGCCGTCTGCACGGAAGAGACCAACAACCGCGCCGCGAAAGAGCTACGGATGCGCGTCCGCATCATCACGCAGACCTTCACAGACCTGTGGCGACATCGCGCGATGATGAATCCGCTCAGAAGCGGTTTCTACGCCGTCGAGCTTCTTTCGCATAAAGTCCTTCGCTATCTTGTGCCGTTCTTTCTTCTCTTGATGCTTGCCTGTTCGGCGTTGCTTGCGCCGCGGTCGCTTCTGTTCACGCTCTTGCTCGTCGGGCAACTGCTCTTCTACGCGGCGGCGGCGCTCGGTTGGGCGCTTGAGCGAGCGGGCGCGCGCCCGTCCGTGCTCGCCTTGCCGCACTATTTCGTGCTGGCGAACCTGGCGTCTGTCGTCGCGCTCTACCAGTTCTTGCGCGGCGAGCGGTATGCGCGGTGGGAGCCGATCAGGGAGTCTTCGGCGGCGACGATGACGGCGACTACTGCGGCCGAGGGGAGGGAAGGTTGATGCAGCAATCCGGCCCAGCCAATTCCGGCCCTGCGCGCGAGAGCGCAGCCCCGCCCGCCGTGAGCATTATCATCCCGGCCTATAACGTGGCGGCTTACATAGGCGAGACGCTCGCGTCCGTCATGGCCCAGACCTTTACCGATTACGAGACGATCATCATCAACGACGGCTCGCCCGACACTCCTGAGCTTGAGCGCGTGCTTGAGCCTTACAGTGATCGCATAGTCTATCTCAAGCAGGAGAATCGCGGGGCGGCCTCCGCGCGCAACTCGGGTCTCAGGCGAGCGCGCGGTCGCTACGTGGCTTTCCTCGATGCGGACGATTGGTGGACGCCGGAGTACCTCGGCGAGCAGGTCGCCTTTATCGAAAGCGGCGAGGGCTACGACCTGGTTTACTGCGATGCGCTGATTACGGGCGATTCGCCCTTGCGTGGCCGTACCTACATGGATGTTTCGCCTTCGCGCGGCGCGGTCACTTTCGAGTCGCTGCTGACACAGCAGTGCAACGTGATTACCTCGGGCGTGCTGGCGCGCACTGGTGTGATACTCGACACGGGTATGTTCGATGAAGAGTTGCGCCGTGCTCACGATTACGATCTCTGGCTGCGCCTGGCCCGCAAGGGCGCGCGCCTCGGTTATCAACGCAAGGTGCTGGCTCGCTACCGAATCCGCGCGGGCAATCTCTCGGGCGACACTATCCAGCAGACCGAGAGGGACTTGATCGTTTACGAGAAGACCATGAAGCGCGACGGGCTGACGGCGAAGGAGCGGCGTGTGCTGGAAAAAGTGATCGCGCGTCACCGTTCACACCTCAACCTGGAGCGCGCCAAGATGCAGTTGGCCCAGGGAGATTTTGCCGCCGCCTGCGAGGAGTTCGAGCACGCCAATAGATTCCAGCGCCGCTTGAAGCTGCGCCTCATACTGTTCTGGCTGCGGCTTGCGCCGCGCTCGCTGCAACGCGTTTACAAGCTTCGCCTGAGCTGAGCCCTGACCTCTTTAGAGACCTGAGCGAGAATGTCTGAGCACGACTCCCCCAAGCAGATAGAAGCCTCGGCCGCGTCGGCCGACGAGCGCCACCTGCGCACAGACCACCTGATGAGTGATCTGGGCGGGCGCACGGTTCGCGGCGGGGCGCTCACCATCGGCTCGCAGGGGCTCAGATTTTTGGTCACTACCGGCTCGACCGTCGTCCTGGCTCGACTGCTCATGCCCGAGGATTACGGACTGGTCGGGATGGTCGCGGTCGTCACGGGCTTCGTCTCGATGTTCAAGGACATGGGGCTCTCGACGGCGACTATTCAGAAGGCAGAGATCAGCTCCGAGCAGGTCAGCACGCTCTTCTGGCTCAACGCCCTGCTGGGCTTTGCGGCTATGCTCCTGATGATTGGGCTCGCCCCGGCCATCGCCTGGTTCTACAAAGAGCCGCGTCTATCGAGCATCACCATAGCCTTTTCCGTCAACTTTATCTTCGGCGGCCTGATGGCCCAGCACCAGGCGCTTCTGCGTCGCCAGATGCGATTCGGGGCGCTGGCCCTGGCCGAGATGGTTTCGCTCTTTGCCAGCATCGCGGTCGCGATTGCGCTGGCCTGGCGCGGGGCCGGCTACTGGGCGCTCGTATTTAGTAATCTGGCGCTGGGGTTTTCTTACGCGGTCGTGGTCTGGGGCGTGAGCGGCTGGCTGCCCGGCCTGCCGCAAAGGAGTTCGGGCGTGCGCTCGATGCTCATCTTCGGTCGGAATTTGACGGGCTTTCAGATCGTCAATTATCTCTCGCGCAATCTGGACAACATGTTGATCGGGCGCTTCTGGGGAAGCGCGCAACTGGGACTCTACGCCAGGGCTTATCAACTCCTGCTGTTGCCGATTGAGCAGATCAACACGCCGATTGCGGCCGTGGCCGTGCCCGCCCTGAGCCGTCTGGCCGATGAGCCGGAGCGTTACCGGCAGGCATACCTGCGAATCCTTGAGAAGATCGCCATCGTGACGATGCCGGGCATGGCTTTCATGATCGCCACCTCCGATTGGCTAGTGCTGCTGCTTTTGGGCCCACGCTGGATGGGCGTGAGCCAAATCTTCGCGCTGCTCGGCATAGTCGGATTGGTTCAGCCGATTGCCAATACGGTCGGGTGGCTCTTTATCACCCAGGGGCGCACGGCGCACATGTTCCAGTGGGGCATGATTGGCTCGACCATTATGATCGCCGGGATAGTCGCGGGGCTGCCGTGGGGCGCGATTGGTGTCGCCGCCGCCTATTCGGCGGTATTTCTGCTCATCATTGTGCCGTTGCTGTTCTGGTTCGTCGGCCGCGAAGGGCCCGTCCGTGCCGCAGACTTTTATCGCACGATTGCGCCGACGGCTTGCGCCTCGCTCTCTGTGCTCGGGGCGCTGCTCCTCTTTCGCCGGTTCGTGCAGGTGGCCCAGCCGCTCTTCGGTATCGCCCTGAGCTTCGTCATCATGATCGTCATCACGCTCCTGCTGATGCTGCTGCTGCCGGGCGGAAGAAGGGCTTTGCATGATTTGAAACAGTCCTTGACGCTGCTGATGGAAAGGAAGAGAGAGCGGGAGCCGATGCAGGCCGTGAGCACCCCTGTGAAGGGCTAAGCAGGATAAGCTTTATGGAAACGACCGTTGCCACGCAACTCTATCACGAGCACGACCGGGGTGATCGCACGCGGCCCCGGAGGTCTTCGCGAAATTACCGCTCGCTCACGCTGCTCCTGGAAAAGCTGCGCCGGGTCGTTGATTCAGACCTGCTCGAAGGCGGAGAGACGATACTGGACTACGGTTGCGGCAATAAGCCTTACAGGGAGTTGTTCGGCGCTAAGTTCACGCAGTATCTCGGCGCTGACATCGCCGGCAATCGTGAAGCGGAGCTGACGATTGACGATGAGGGCAGGGTTCCGGTCGAAGACGGCCGCTTCGATTGCGTGCTCTCATCGCAGGTCTTGGAGCACGTCACGAACCCGCGCGTCTATTTGAGGGAAGCGCATCGCGTGCTCAAGGAGGCTGGCTCCCTGATTCTCTCCACGCACGGTATCTGGCCTTATCATCCAGACCCCGTGGATTACTGGCGCTGGACGATTGAGGGCCTGCAACTTGAGATTCGCCGGGCCGGTTTCGAGGTCTTGATGGTACAGGCCGTCTTCGGCCCGGAATCCTCCGCGCTGCAACTCTGGCAGGACGCCACCTTCGAGCGCCTGCCGCGCCTCGTCAGGCCGCTCTACACCTGGATGTTTCAATCGGCCATAGGCTTTATCGAGCGCCGTCAGCCTGAGAAGGTCTCGCCGGACGCTTCCGTCTACATCGTGCTCGCGCGCAAGAAAGTGGCCGGCACGGATGAGGGCAACGAAGCCGTTGAGAGTTAAGAGCAACTTGTCATGACCACAGGCCCAGTCAAAAATCTTTCCCGGCGCGAGCGGCGACCAAGCATCTGTTTGGTGACGCCTTACCTGCCTTCCGTCTCCGAGACCTTCATTCGCGCGCACCTCAATGGCTTGCCCGCCGAAGTCGTGCTCGTACACGGCTGGCGGCCGAGCATAGGTGCGAGCCCGGTCTTATCCTGGCCGCGCCGCGCCTCATACAAAGCCTGGCGCATGCTCACGGGCGCGTCGCTTGAGCGCGAGACGACGGCCGCCTATCTGAAAGCTTTCCGCAAGACGGGCGCGCGTGCTGTGCTCGCCGAGTATGGGCCCACGGGAGTGCAGGTGATGGAAGCCTGCCGCCGGGCGCGTATTCCTCTCGTCGTACATTTCTTCGGCTACGATGCGACACAGAAAGACGTGCTCGAACGGCATGCCGAGACCTACCCGCTGATGTTCGAGCAGGCGGCAGCCGTCGTCGTCGTCTCGCGCGCGATGCAGCGACAGCTCATAGGCTTGGGTGCGCCCCCGGAGAAGGTTCATTACAATCCGTGCGTGGCCGATTGCCGCGAGTTCGAAGTCGGCGACGCCTCCGCCCGCCCGCCCGTCTTTCTCGCCGTCGGGCGTTTCGTCGAAAAGAAAGCTCCTCAGATTACGCTCAAGGCTTTCGCCAAAGTACACCGCGCCTGCCCGGAGGCACGCCTGCGCATGATCGGCGACGGGCCCCTCTTCGAGCAGTGCCGAAGGCTCGCCAGCGAGCTTGGGATCGAGGGGGCCGTCACCCTTCTCGGAGCACAATCACACGAAGCCGTGAGAGAAGAGATGCAGCGGGCCAGATGCTTCGTACAGCATTCCGTAGAGGCCCCGAACGGCGATTGCGAAGGGACGCCGGTCGGGATTCTCGAAGCCGGGGCGAGCGGTCTGCCAGTGGTCTCTACGCGTCACGCAGGGATTCCGGATGTCGTCGTAGAAGAGGGCACGGGACTTCTCGTTGACGAGCATGACGTGGAAGGGATGGCGGCGCAGATGCTCCGCTTAGCTCAAGACGCCGCGCTCGCCGGACAACTGGGCTGGGAAGCCAGGCGACACGTCGAAAAACATTTTTCACAGGAGCAGAGCCTGGAGCGGCTGTGGACGATCATCGAATCGGCCATCGATGGCTCCGAGAGGAGTCGCCTTGAGACTTCCTCAATCGTGACGGCCTGAGATGGAAAGCGAGCGTGAAACCGAAGAGCATGACCGAATACGAATCATATGTGCTGCGGGAATGGGAGCTTTTTATGGCCGACCCTCGCCGCGCGTCTGCTTCGCTTGAGGCCGTCAAGGGCCTTGAGGTCAGGAGAGTGTTGGATGTCGGTTGCGGGGCGGGGCAAGAACTGCTGCCGTTTGTCGCTGAGGGGCGTGCCACGGGCGTAGGCGTTGACATCGCGGCGGAAGTTGGCCGCACGGGCCGCGAGCTTTTCTCTCGCCAAGCGCCGCAGGCGCGCGTCTCTTTCGCGCAGGCGACGGCCGAAGCCCTGCCGTTTCTCCCCGAAAGCTTCGATGTCGTCGTCTGTCGCGTGGCGCTTCCCTACATGGACAATGCGCGCGCTCTCTCAGAGATGGCGCGCGTGCTCAGGCCGGGCGGCGCGTTTCTGCTCAAGATTCATCACGCGCGCTTCTACCTGCGCAAACTGGGCGGCGGCCTCAAGGGCCTCCGGCCGCTTTCAATGCTGCACGCGCTGAGGGTGCTCACGGCGGGCGCGATCTATCACATGACACGAAGGCAGCCGCGCACTCGCCTGCCGAGCACGGAGACTTTTCAATCCGCCTGGCTGCTGCGGCGCGAGCTCAGTCGGCGCGGGCTCTTCATCGAGCGCCAGTTGGAGGACGGCGACCGGGCGACGCCCTCTTTTGTTATTATCAAGGAAGGTGAAGCGCCTTAGAGCGGCTTCAACTCTTTTTATGAGTTATAGCAATCCAGGTTATCTGACAAAGCTCAAGTGGTCGCTCCCGTGGCTCATGCGCTATCCGCTCTGGCGTGCGCGCGAGATAGTGCGCCGCGTCACGGACGAGACGGGCCCGCAGCACATCATCATGCTCGTGACCAATCACTTCGAGCCCTCCTGGTGTGATAACGGCGAGAAGGCTGGGCTCTCCGTGCAGCAGGCGAGGCTTGAGCACTGGTGCGCGTTGGCCCAGAAGACGGGCGAGGCCGTGCGCGACTCCGACGGAAAGCCTTTCCGTCACACGCTCTTCTATCCGGGCGAAGAGTATCACGCGCCGCTGCTTGAGAGGATGGCACGGCTGCAACAGGACGGCTTCGGCGAAGTCGAAGTGCACTTGCATCATGGAGTCGAGCACCCGGACACGGCCGAGAATTTGAGGCGCGCTCTCCTGGAATTCCGCGACCGCCTGGCCGAAGAGCACAAGTGCCTGTCGCGCATGGATGGCAGGGGAGAGCCCCGGTACGCTTTTGTGCACGGCAACCTGGCCCTGGGCAATTCGGCCGGAGGACGCTTCTGCGGCGTTGACTCCGAAATGAAGATTCTCTCGGAGACAGGGTGTTACGCGGATTTCACCCTGCCTTCCGCGCCCGATCAATCGCAAGTTCCCCGCCTGAACGCCATCTACAAATGCGGCCACCCGCTCGATGAAGCGCGCCCGCATCGCAGTGGGCCCTCTCTTCGCGTAGGCGACCCACCTCCCCAACTGCCGCTGATATTCACGGGCCCGCTCGTCTTCAATTGGAGAAGGCGCTGGAAGGGTTTGCCCGTGCCGCGACTGGACGACGGCGTGCTGGCGGGCAATTACCCGATTGACACGGCGCGCTTCGCACGGTGGAGAGGCGCGCGCATAGCCGTCTCAGGTCGGCCCCTGTGGGTCTTCATCAAGCTCTACTGCCACGGATTCTTCACGCAGGACGAGTCGGCGATGATCGGCGACGAGGCGCGTCGCGGCCTCGACGCCATCCTTGAGCTATCAGAGCAGACCGCAGAGTTCAAAGTCCACTTCACGACCGCGCGCGAAGCCTTCAACATCGCGATGGCGGCCGTGGACGGCCAGGAGGGCGAGCCCGGAGAGTATCGTGATTATCGTCTGCGCTCGATCATGAGCACGGATGCGAAAGAGGATGAGGGTGCGTCCGTGGAGGCGCTCCGCCCCGTTGAGGTTGTAAATTAAAGATGTGTGGAATCGCAGGCTTGGTCGGGTCAAAGAATGGGCGCGCAGCACGGCCGCGCGTCGAGCGCATGACTTGTGCGCTCAAGCGCCGAGGGCCCGACGGCGAAGGCATAGAGGCTTGGAGTGAAGCCGTCCTCGGCCATCGCCGCCTGGCGATCTTTGATTTGAGCGAGGCCGGACACCAGCCGATGCTCTCGCCCGACGGCTCCATCGGCATCGTCTTCAACGGCGCTATTTATAACTTCCGCGACCTGCGCCGAGAGCTTGAAGCATCGGGCTATCGTTTCCGGAGCCAGACGGACACGGAAGTCCTCATTCACGGCTACCGGGAGTGGGGAATCGAAAAGCTGGTCTCGAAGATTCAGGGCATGTACGCCATAGGGCTCTGGGACGAGCCGCGTGGCAAGCTATTTCTGGTGCGCGACCGCCTCGGCGTCAAGCCCTTGCTCTACGCCATGCGCGGCCGCGAGCTGGCCTTCGCTTCGACCGTTCGTGCCCTGCGCGCGGGCGGTTTCGTCGAAGAGCTGGACGAGCAAGCGGTCGCCGAATACCTTGAGTTCGGCTTCGTCACGGACGAGCGCGCGATCTATCGCGGCGCGATGAAAGTTCCCGCCGCGTCAATCGTTGAATGGAGCGATGGCCGGGTAAGTACGACGCGCTATTGGTCGCCGCCCGTCGCTTCGGAGCGCGGCGGGCCCACATTCGAGGAGGCGGTCGAAGAGACCGAGCGCCTTTTCCTGCGGGCCGTCGAAAAGCGTCTCTTTGCCGACGTGCCGGTCGGCGCGCTGCTCTCGGGCGGCGTAGACTCCAGCCTCGTCTGTTGGGCCATAGCGCAACTCGGCGGCCAGATCACGGCTTACACAGTGGGGACGCCCGGCGACCCGTGGGACGAAACAGCGGACGCGAGCGCAACCGCCCGGCGGCTCCGCATAAGACATCGCGTGCTTGAGCTTTCCGCCACGGACGAGCCGGACATGAGCGAGCTTGCCACGGCCTATGCCGAGCCGTTTGCGTGCGCTTCTGCGCTCGGCATGCTCAGGGTCTCGCGCGCGGTCGCGCCGGAAGCGACCGTTCTTCTGACGGGCGACGGCGGCGACGACGTATTCCTCGGCTACCCTGAGCACCGTCATCTGTGGCTGGCGGAGAAGCTGGCCCGAAAGCTTCCCTCGGTCGCTGCACGAGGCTGGCTCTCTGCGCGCAGCAGTGTGCCACGTTCGGGGCCGCTCAAACGGGTGGCTTCCTTCCTGGATTATACGACAGCCGGGCTCGGCGCTGTCGCACAGGCACACGATGGCTTGCCCATGTATCAAGCGCACGGACTCCTCGGCGAGCGACTGGACGGAGCCAGCGTCAGGCATCGCTCGATTGAGTGGTCGCAGGCTTCCGCGCGCCGCGTGCTCTCAGAGTTCCTCTCCTACGATCTGCATATGCGGTTCGTGGGCGAGTACCTGACGAAGGTGGACGGAGCGACGATGCACTATGCCCTGGAAGCGCGCTCGCCATTTCTGGATCAACAGCTCTGGGAGTTTGCCGCCGCGCTCCCCTTCGACCTGCGGCTGCGTCGTGGTCGCTTGAAAGCAGTCTTGCGAGAGCTGGCGCGGCGCAAGCTCGGCGAGCATGTTGCCTTTGGGCCCAAGCGCGGTTTCGGCGTCCCCGTCCAACGCTGGATCGTCGGACGTTGGCGCGCTCTGCTGGAAGAGGCGCTCAACGATTCGCTGCTTGAGCGAGAGGGCTGGATTCGCTCGGCCCCAGCGTTGGCCCAGCTTGAGAGGGCTGCGCGCGCCGGGTGGGCTCCGAAACAGCTCTGGTACATCTTCGTCCTCGAATCGTGGATGAGGTATGAGCGCGCGGGCGCAGAGAGCCGCAGCGCGCAGCTTTCCGAAGAAGCATTGCCTACAGGCTAGATGATCCGGATGAAGCGCAACGTCTTAATACTTCTGGATAGTTTCGCGCGGGGCGGCGGAGAGACCCAGGCCGTGCACCTGGCGCGCCTGCTCGTAGAGGGCGGGCGCTATCGTGTGCACATGGCCTGCCTGAACCGTCGCGGCGTGCTGCTCGAAGAGGCCGAAGCCCTGGGCACGGGCGAAATCACTGAGTATCCGCTGACCAGCTTTTACGACATCAACATGGCGCGACAGCTCGCGCGCTTTCGCCGTTTCCTTCGCGAGCGCAGGATTGATGTCATACACACGCAGGACTTTTATACGAACGTCTTCGGCATGACGGGGGCGGCGATAGCGCGCGTACCCGTGCGCGTCGCCTCACGCTTCGAGACGCTGGGCTGCCGCACCGCTGCGCAGAACAGGGTCGAGCGTGGCGCGTTTCGGTTGGCCCATGCCGTCAACGCCAACGCCGAAGCGGTCAAGAGCTATCTGGTCGAAGAGGGCGTGCCGGAGCAAAAGATAGCCGTCATCTATTACGGCTTTGACGTGGCGCGCGTCTCTCTGCCGGAAGGCTTGGAGCGTGACGAGTTGCTTCAATTGCTGGGGCTGCCGCGCGGGCGGCGCTTCGTCACCATTGTTGCTAACCTGCGTCACCAGGTAAAGGATCATCCGATGTTTCTGCGCGCCGCCGCCTCGGTCAAGCGTGAAGTCGCGGACGCGGCATTCGTGCTCGCGGGCGAAGGCGAGCTGACCGAACCTTTGCGCGCGCAGGCCGCCGCGCTGGGCCTGGGAGCCGAGGACGCGCTCTTTATCGGCAGGTGCGAGCGCGTGGCGGAGCTGCTGGCCGTCTCGGACGTATGCGTCCTCAGCTCAAGGGCCGAAGGCTTCTCGAACTCGATACTTGAGTACATGGCCGCCGCGCGCCCCGTGGTCGCAACCGATGTCGGCGGAGCGCGCGAAGCCATCGTAGAGGGCGAAACAGGCTACCTCGTCTCTTCCGGCGATGATCGTACGATGGCTGCGCGCATCGTCTCGCTGCTACAGGATACGGAGCGGGCGAGCTTGATGGGCCAGCGCGGGCGAGCCGTCGTCGAACAGAAATTTTCCGACCGGCGGCAGCTTGAAGATACGGAAGCTTTGTATGAACGCCTGCTTCGTCGCGCGGAGGATGAAGCGAGGCTCGGGGCGGTCGCCGCCAAGGGTGTCACGAGCGAGAGCGCAAGGGGCTGATCGAGCCGAAGCGATGAATAAGACGCTGGAAAAGTTGAAGAAGCTGCGGGGGCGCACGACGGACGAGCTGCGTGTGCGCGGCGCTCAACTGCTCGCCGCGCGTGCGGAGAGATACGGCCTCTCCGCGCAGGCGCGTCCGCTGACGGACGAGGCGCTCTTCAACTCTCTTGATGAAGGGCGAGCTTCGTCGCCCGTCAGGAACGCGGACGCTCTGCTCGAACATTTTCGCACGCACTCCGCGACCCGCTTTTTCGCTTCCTTCCGCAATCGTGAAGAGACCGTCGCGGAGCTGCACAGACGGTTCGACCCGGAAGCAGAAGACGCGCTCATCGAGCGCGCACGTCGCATCTGCGAAGGAAGCTTCTCTCTGTTGGGCTTCGACGACCTGCGCTTCGGCACGCCGCCCGATTTTCACCTTGAGCCGGTCTCAGGCAAAACGTCGCCGCGCGTGCATTGGAGTCGTGTCGAAGAGCTGAGCGCCGACCTCACGGGAGATAAAAAGATCGTCTGGGAGCTAAACCGCTGCCAGTATTTTACAACGCTCGGTCGCGCTTACTGGTACACGGGCGACGAGACCTACGCCGAGACGTTCGCCGCACACCTGGACGCCTGGATGGAGCAGAACTCTGCGAAGCGCGGCGTCAATTGGGTGAGCAGCCTGGAAGTAGCCTTGCGCGCCATCTCCTGGCTCTGGGCGCTACACTTTTTCAAAGACTCCGAGCACGTGCGAGCGCCACTCTTTCTGCGCGCTCTCAAATATCTTTCACTTCATGCGCGTCATCTGGAAACATATCTCTCGACCTATTCGAGCCCGAACACGCATCTGACGGGTGAAGCCCTCGGCCTCTTCTATCTCGGCACGCTCCTGCCGGAGTTCCGCGCGGCGCGAGGGTGGCGTGCCCTCGGCGAGCGCATCCTGTTTGAAGCCCTGCCCGTGCACGTCCGACGGGACGGAGTCTATTTCGAGCAGACCAGTTATTACCATCGTTACACGACTGACTTCTACACACATCTCTACATCCTCGCGCGCCGTGTGGGCGAAGAGTGCACGCCGCCCCTTCTCGAAGAGAAGCTCGTAGCGCTCTTAGATCACCTGATGTACATCACGCGGCCCGACGGGACGACGCCTTTCTTCGGCGATGATGACGGCGGGAGACTCGTGATGCTGGACGAGAGAGCGGCGAACGATTTCCGCGCGACGCTCTCGACGGGCGCGGCGCTCTTCTCAAGAGCCGACTATAAGTACGTCGCGGGCGGTGAGGCTTCGGAAGAGACGCTGTGGCTGCTCGGCCCCCGCGCTTTGCTTGAGTTCGACCGCCTGGACGCGGAGCCTCCGCGCGAAACGTCCGTGGCCTTTTCTGACGGCGGATACTACGTCATGCGCGACGCGTGGACGCGTGATGCCAACTACCTGTTGATTGATTGCGGCCCGCACGGCACGCTCAACTGCGGGCACGCGCATGCCGATGCGCTCTCGTTCGAGCTGGCCGCGCGGGGCCGAACGCTGCTCGTCGATCCGGGCACTTATACTTACACGGGGGCCTCTGATGTGCGCGACGCCTTCCGCAGCTCTGCGGCCCATAACACGCTGATGATCGACGACGAGTCCTCGTCGGTTCCGGCGGGCCCATTTAGCTGGCAAACGGTGGCCGACGCCTCCTGTCGAGCATGGCTGTGCCGCCCTCGTTTTGACTATTTCGAAGGCACGCACGACGGTTACGACCGACTCTCGCCTCCGGCCTCACACGCGCGCAGCATACTTTTCGTCAGGGGCGATTACTGGGTCATGCGCGATAGGGTGGCGACGGCGGGCAGGCATCGCTATGACCTGCGGTTTCACTTCGCCGTGGACGCCGCCCCCACTATCGAAGCGGCCGTGCGCGAAAGCACGAGCGAAGGGGCGGGCCTTGAGCTTGCAGTCTTCGGCGCAGGCGGCGCGTGGCGCAAGGAAGAGGGCTGGGTCTCGCCCTGTTATGGCGCTCGCTCGCGCGCTCCCGTCTGCGTCTTTTCCGCAGAGGCCGAAGGCGCGCAGGAGTTCGTCAGCCTTCTCATACCGCTTGGCGCGCGTGAAGACCTGGCAGAGGTGCGCGAGATAGAGGCCGTGGGCGGGCGTGCATTCGAAATCAGAAGAGGCCATGAGCGCGACCTCTGTTTGATACGCAGCGCCGGTCAGGTCGAGGCTGAAGGCGTCACGTCGGATTTCGCCTGGACGTGGCTCCGCCTGGAACATGCTACGGGGCGCTTGAAGGAGTTCATCGTGCTCGACGGCCAAAGACTTGAGACAAATGGCGAGCAGTTGTTCGTGTCCCCGGAGCGCACTTTGTCGGCCGTCGCGCGATACGCGGGGGACGAAGTGCGCCTGGACGTGGAGGGGACGAAGCGTTTCAGCGTCGCCCGCTGCGGTCGAAAGTGCGCTCTGGTCAACGGCGAAGCGTTCGCGGCCGACGATGCGACTCCCAGCTTCGAGTTCGGAAGAGAGCACCGTGCGGCGTCGAGGGGGGAGACAGCAGAGACCTTGATTTAAGAGTCTGCTGAAAGAATTTTCATGTGCGGGATTAACGGCATAGCACTATCAACGAGGTCTCATGCGCGCCTGGACGTGGGCGTGCTTGAGCGGATGCGCGATGTCTTGAAGCATCGCGGGCCGGACGACTACGGGCTCTTTGTCGGTGCAGGGGTCGGGCTCGGCCATCGTCGCCTGAGCATTGTTGACGTGGCGGCGGGCCACCAGCCGATGACCAATGAAGACGGGTCGCTGCACATAGTCTATAACGGCGAGATATACAATCACGCGGAGTTCCGCGACGAACTCCTGGCACGCAGCCACACCTACCGCACTCATTGCGACACGGAAACCATCCTTCACCTCTATGAAGAGCAAGGCGCGCGTTGTGTCGAGAATCTGCGCGGCATGTTCGCCTTCGCCATCTGGGACGAGCGGCGGCGCGAAATGTTCATCGCGCGCGACCGCCTGGGCGTCAAGCCGCTCTATTATATCTGCGCGGACGACGGCTCGCTCTTCTTCGCTTCGGAAATCAAGGCATTGGTGGCCGCGCGCGCCCTGCGTCCCGAGATAAATTTCGCGGCCCTGCCCGATTACCTGGCCAATCATGCTACTTCGGGTGAAGAGACGCTCTTTCGCGGCGTCAAAAGACTGCTGCCCGGACACACCATGCTCTGGCGCGACGGCCGCGTGGAAATCAACAAGTACTGGGATGTCGATTTCGCGAAGGATGAATCGGAGAGTGAGGCGCGCCGCGACGAGGATTATGTGGAAGAGTGGACGGAGCTTTTCCGCACGGCCGTGCGCCTGCGCCTGATGGCAGACGTGCCGCTCGGCATGTTTCTTTCGGGCGGCATAGATTCCTCGGCTATCGCCGCCGTGATGAGCGGGATGGTCGCTGAGCCGATCAAGACTTTTTCCGTCGCCTTCAACGAGCGCGAGGCCAACGAGCTGGATTACGCGCGCCTCGTCGCACGCGCTTTCAAGACAGACCATCACGAAATCACGATCAGCCCCGAACAGTTCTTCGCCGCGCTGCCCCGCATGATCTGGCACGAAGACGAGCCCGTGGCGCATCCGGCGAGCGTCCCGCTCTATTTCGTCTCGCGTCTGGCCGCGCGTCACGTCAAGGTGGTCTTGACGGGCGAGGGCAGCGACGAGACGCTGGCCGGATACGACCGCTATCGCAAGACGGTCTACAATCTCGCGCTCGGCGCGCGCTACCATAGATGGACGCCTGCCCCTTTGCGCGGCGCGCTCGGCCGTTACCTGATGGGCGGGCGTCGGGCTTCCGGCCTGCGTCAAAAGCTGCGGCGCACATTCCTGTGCCTTCCGCCCGAGATCGAAAGTATCTACTTCGATAACTTCGCAGTCTTCCCGCGCGCGATGCAGCGCGGGCTTCTCACACCCGACACAATGGAGCGGACGGGCTCCTTCGACCCTTACATGAACATGCGCCCGTACTTCGAGGGCGCGAACGCCCGGACGCTCCTGGATCGCCTGCTTTACGCGGACATCAAGACCTACCTGCACGAGCTTTTGATGAAGCAGGATCAGATGAGCATGGCCGCTTCGATTGAGAGCCGCGTCCCCTTCCTCGATCATAAGCTGGTGGAGTTTACGGCCCGCTTGCCCGAGCGACTCAAGCTGCGTGGCTGGACGACGAAGTACATCCTGCGCCGGAGCATGCAGGGCACTTTGCCCGACGTGATCCTGAAGCGTCGCAAGATGGGTTTCCCCGTACCGCTGGCGAGCTGGTTCCGTGGGCCCTTCCGGCCCATCGTAGAGGATTACGTTCTGGGTGAGAGGGCGCTCTCTCGCGGTATCTTCGATGCCGGCTTCGTGCGCCGTCTCGTCGCAGAGCATCAGGCGCGCGCACGCAACCATTCGGAAAGGCTGTGGGCCCTCCTGAACTTCGAGATGTGGATGCGGCAGTTCATCGACGGCGAAGAGCCTGCGGACGAGCCGCGCGGCGCTCTGGAAGACGAGCGCGACGTGGTGGGAAAGAGCCTGGCGGGCGCTCCCGCAGCCTGAACTCGCGCGCGCCCACTATTATAGAAAGCCTGAGACCGTAATGACCGAAGCAACAATTCTGAATCAAACGACGGCGGGCGGTGTGATTGGCAGAGCGACAGCACAGTCCAATCTGCTGCACGGGCGCGATCATCTCTGCTTCAGCCATGATTGGAGCGGCGACCCGCTCTCGAAGACTCACCTGATGCGCGCGCTCTCGCGTGACAATCGCGTGCTCTGGGTCAACTCCATAGGCTATCGGACGCCGACCGCCTCAAAGGCCGACATCACTCGCGCCTTTCGAAAGCTGATGGCCGCCGCCGGGCCGCTCACGGAGCCCGAGCCGAACATCTTCGTCCTCAACCCGCTGGCGATACCGGCTTACGGCCAGCCGCGCATACGCGACTTGAACCGTCGTCTGCTGCGCTTTCAAGTAAGGCGCGCCATGCGTCGCCTCGGGTTCGAGCGACCCATCAACTGGGTCTTCAATCCGGCGGCGTCCGTCATCGCCGGGGCGCTCGGCGAAGAGATGTTGATCTACTATTGCGTGGACGAGTACACGGCCTTCTCGGGCGTCTCGTCCCAATCGCTGGGCCAACTGGAAGAAGAGCTACTCAAGCGCGCAGACCTTGTGATCGTCTCGGCCGATCTTCTCTATCGCTCAAAGGCGCGCACGGGCGCGCGCACTGTGCTCGTGCGGCACGGCGTTGATTTCAAGCACTTCCGGCGGGCCCTGGATGCTGACACGGTCGTGCCCGAAGATATTGCGCATCTACCGCGCCCGGTCATAGGCTTTTTCGGCCTCATCGCCGATTGGGTTGACCTGGACTTGATGGCCGAGGTGGCAAAGCGTTTCCCCGGCGGCTCGCTCGTGTTGCTCGGCAAGGCGACGACAGACACTTCCGTTTTGGAAGGCTTGCCTAATGTGCATCTGCTGGGGCGCAAGCCTTACGCGTTGCTTCCATCCTACTGCAAGGGGTTCGATGTCGCGCTCATGCCGTTTCGCATCAACGAGCTGACCTTGAACGCCAATCCACTGAAAGTGCGCGAATACTTGGCGGCGGGCTTGCCGGTCGTCTCGACTCCGATTCCTGAAGTCGAAGTGCTGGGATTGTGCCGGATCGCTTCGGGCGCGGATGCGTTCGAGCGCGAGATCAAAGCGGCGCTCGCCGAGGGCGCGGGCCCAAGCGCCGAGCGCAGCGACCGTATACGCAGCGAGAGCTGGGAAGCTAGGCTTGAAGAGATCGGCCAATACCTGTCTGAAATAGAGCCGGAAAGCCGAAGGGCGGGATGAGCAACAAGCTTTGGCGTCTGCTGCGTATCGCCGTGCTGGTCTTAGCGGCCTGGTCAATACTGGCCTGGGCGGCGGCGCGTACGCTGATGGTTCGCGCCGAGCTGCCTCAGGCGGACGCCATAGTCGTGCTCAGCGGTTCGGGCGTTTACCTGGAACGCGCAGGCCGGGCGGCTGAGCTTTGGAAGCAGGGACGCGCGCCGAAAGTTTTTCTGACCAGGGACAACGAGCGCGGCGGCTGGTCTGAAGAGGAGCAGCGAAACCCCACCTTTAACGAGCGCGCTGTCAAGGAGCTGCTGCGCGAGGGCGTGGCCCGAGACCGTATCGAGGTCTTACCCGACGCGGTCGCGAGCACGTATGATGAAGCGGTGATGTTAAGACGCTATGCCGCGTCCAACGGCCTGCGCTCCCTGCTGGTCGTCACCTCGGCTTATCACTCGCGACGGGCATTGTGGACGATGCGCCGTGTTTTTGAAGGCAGCGGTATTGAGATAGGGCTCGAAGCAGTCGAGCCGGGCCAGCAGTCTCCGCGAGCCGCCGTCTGGTGGTGGCATCGTTTGGGATGGAAAACCGTGGCGCTTGAGTATTTCAAGCTCGGTTATTACCTCGTGCATTATCGTGCGGGCTGAAAGAGGATGAAAGGGCGGAACACGAAAGAGAAATACCTGTTGCTGGCGACGAGCGGGCTGCTGCTGCTGGCGACCTGCCTGGTCTTCGCTTTTGCTCAGGGGCAACGCGCGCCGGGACGCCAGCGCCGCGCCCCTTCTGCACCGGCCGGCCCGAGATCAATCACAGTCGCAAAGGGCGGCAACTTTCAGAAGGCGCTGAACGAAGCACAGTCAGGGGACACCATCATCCTTGAAGCCGGGGCCTCCTATCTCGGCCCCTTCACCCTCCCCAATAAACCCGGCTCCGACTTCATCACCATCCAATCCTCCGCCCTCTCTGCGCTTCCCTCCTCTTCTCAGCGCGTCTCCCCTCTCCACTCCCCGCTGATGCCCAAACTCCTCTCTCCCGGCAATAATGAACCGGCCCTCCAGACTGCCCTCTCCGCTCATCACTTCCGCTTCATCGGGATAGAATTCGCGCCCCTCAATCCAACGGTCTATCTCCGAGAGTTGATCCGACTCGGCGACGGCTCTGCGGCACAGAACTCGCTCTCTCTGGTCGCTCATCACCTCCTCCTTGACCGCTGCTACATCCATGCCCATCCGACTCAAGCAGTGGTGAGAGGCGTGGCCCTCAACTCTGCCGAGACTGCGATCACCAACAGCTACATCTCAGATTTCAAGAGCAAGGAGTACGACTCGCAGGCCGTGTGGGGATGGAACGGGCCGGGCCCCTTCCAGATCATCAACAACTACCTGGAAGCGAGCGGAGAGAACGTCGGGTTCGGGGGCAGCGACCCGGCGATAGCCAATCTCATCCCGTCGGATATAGAGATCAGGGGGAACCTGCTGAGGAAGCCTGTGGAGTGGCGAGGG